>NZ_CP015208.1 GCF_001854225.1 Candidatus Rhodoluna planktonica
TTATGCATAAGTACGAGCTCATGGTGATCCTCGACCCATCGATCGAAGAACGCACCGTTGCTCCATCCCTAGACAAATTCCTCAACGTAATCCGCAATGCCAACGGCACTGTAGACAACGTTGACATCTGGGGCCGTCGCCGTTTGGCATACGAGATCAACAAGAAGACTGAAGGCATCTACGCCGTAGTCAACATGAACGCTTCATCTGAGGCTGTTGTTGAGCTTGACCGCCAGCTACGACTTTCGGAAGCTGTAATGCGCACCAAGATTCTGCGCGCAGACGAAGCAGTGGTAAACATTAAGCCGGTTGAGGTTCCTGAGGTTTCTGCTGAAGAAGCTGCCGCCGACAAGGCTGAAGCTAAAAAGGCTCCTGCCAAGAAGCCAGCCGCCAAGAAGGCCGAGTAACAACTCATGGCTGGGGATGTCAATGTCACGATTGTCGGCAATCTAGCTGACGATCCAGAATTGCGCTACACCCAAGGTGGCGTCGCGGTGGTTAGCGTTCGAGTTGGTTCAACTCCTCGCACCTTCAACCGCCAGACCAACGCATGGGAAGATGGCGAAACCGTTTGGGTTCGCTGCACCGCTTGGCGTGAGCTTGCTGAGAATGTTGCTCAGTCGCTTACTAAAGGCACCCGCGTTTTGGTTACCGGACGCCTAAAGGCACCATCTGCTTACACCTCAGCTCAGGGCGAAGCTCGCGCATCGCTTGAGCTTGAAATTGACGAAATCGGCCCATCGTTGCGTTACGCAACTACAGCCGTTAGCCGTCGCGCTCGTGAGGGAGCAGCAGTGACCAGCGACCCTTGGGCTGATGCACCAGCAACTAAGGCAAAAGCCGCCGCTGAAGACAACTGGGTCAACCCAGGTGCCGCAGCGGGCGACGACACCCCGTTCTAAATCTTTCGAAAGTTAACAAGGAGAAATCATGGCTGCAAAGTCAGACACTCGTCGCAAGCCAAACCGCAACGCAAAAAACGCGAAGCTTGCGCCAGTTAAGGCAATCAAAGTCGGCGTCATCGACTACAAAGACGTCGCAACCCTACGTAAATTCGTTTCAGACCGCGGCAAGATCCGCGCTCGTCGTATCACCGGTGTTTCTGTCCAGGAACAGCGCCTCATTGCCCGTGCCGTAAAGAACGCTCGCGAAATGGCTCTAATGCCATACGCAGGCGCTGGCCGCTAAGGAGAAATCAAATGTCAAAGCTAATTCTGACCAATGAGGTCTCGGGCCTAGGTTCTGCTGGCGACGTCGTTGAGGTAAAGAACGGTTACGCACGTAACTACCTAATCCCTCGAGGCTTTGCTGTTATCTGGACCAAGGGTGGCGAAAAGCAGGTTGAGTCAATCAAGACTGCTCGTGACGCCCGTGCCCTAGCTTCTGTTGAAGAAGCACAAGAGTTAAAGAACAAGCTCGAAGAGAAGGCAATTCGTCTAGCTGTCAAGGCTGGCGTTGGTGGCCGTCTATTCGGTGCTGTAAAGACCGCTGATGTCGTGGCCGCTGCAGCTGCTGCCGGCCTAGGTGAACTAGACAAGCGCAAGGTTGCTTTCGTGGCACCTATCCGTTCAACCGGAGACCACGCTGCGACTGTTCGTCTGCACGACAACATCGTTGCTACCTTGAAACTTCAGGTAGTCAACAAGAAGTAACACCTTTGTCGAAAAGGCCGCCTTCGGGCGGCCTTTTTGCTTTAAGGTCGATTCCTAGCACTGGTCAACCCACCTCAATCAATTGAGTGCAGAGCGCAGCTGGGGTGAACTGGAGATGAACGGACGATAACTACTCAGGGGCTGTGGATAACCTGTGGAAAACGCACTTTTGTGCGGTTAACCGAAGGGCTAAATCAAACCTTCAGGGCTTAGTTTAGGGTTCCAAAAACTAAGTTATCCACAAGGCTTAATGGCCCGTATTTACTGGCTTTTATAGTTTTTATTCACAATTTATCCACAAGTTTTCCACAGCAATTCACAAGTACCACTGGCGTGTCTTTGAGTTATCCACAACACTTTCCACAGGTCAATTCACAGCCCGGTTTGCCACCCGACTGTCTGTGGTGTTTGCTAGAACAGATTCGAGAGAAATCTTGATGCAATCCAAGGAGTCCAGATGTCGCTAGTCGCCGTATCGCCAATCGATCCCAGTCGCGGCAACGAGCGCATGCTTCCTCACGATGATTTAGCCGAACAAAGTGCATTGGGTGGCATGCTGCTCTCTACCGAGGCTGTTGCCGAGGTTCAAGAAGAAGTTCGAGGCGTCGATTTTTATTCGCCAAAGCACGAAATCATTTACGACGCGATTCTCACACTCTTTGCCAAAGGCGAGCCGACCGACGTAATCACGGTAACCGACGAACTAACCAAGTCGGGCAATCTTGCAAAAGCTGGCGGTGCCGACTACCTGCACACCCTTACGGCAATCGTGCCAACCGCGGCCAACGCATCCTTTTACGCAAAAATTGTTGCCGAAAAAGCCACCCTGCGTCGCCTGGTTGAAGTTGGCACTCGCATTGCCCAGCTTGGCTATGCCAATGAGGGCGAAGTCGAAGACCTGGTTAATCAAGCCCAAAGCGATGTTTACGCGGTTACTCGCGGGGCAATGAGCGAAGACTATGTCGCCCTAAACGACAGCATCGAAGCAGCCATCCACGAAATCGAAGCTGCGGTCAAGCGCGGCGGCGACATGGTCGGTGTGCCAACCGGGTTCACCGACCTCGACGAACTTACTCACGGGTTACACGGTGGCCAGTTGGTAATCGTCGCGGCTCGTCCAGCGGTTGGTAAATCAACCCTGGCCCTAGATTTTGCCCGGCACGCGGCAATCAAAGCCAATAAGGCAACTATTTTCTTCTCGCTTGAAATGGGCCGCGCCGAAATTGCCATGCGCATGCTTTCAGCCGAGGCACAAATTCCGCTGCAAAGTTTGCGTAAGGGCAACTTGCAAGACTCCGACTGGGCCAAACTGGCCGCCACCCGCGGTCAGATCAACGATGCTCCGCTATTCATCGACGACTCACCAAACATGACCCTCGTTGAAATTCGAGCTAAGTGCCGACGCTTGGCTCAGCGCATCGATCTAAAAATGGTGGTTATCGACTACCTACAGCTGATGACCTCGGGCAAAAAAGTTGAATCTCGACAGCAAGAAGTTTCAGAATTTTCGCGTGCGCTCAAGCTTTTGGCAAAAGAACTCAACGTTCCGGTCATTGCCATTTCACAGTTAAACCGTCAAGCCGAGCAAACCAAAGACAAAAAACCAGAAATTTCGCATCTTCGAGAGTCGGGCTCGCTTGAACAAGACGCCGATGTGGTTATTTTGCTGCACCGCGAGGCAATCGGCGAAAAAGATCACCCGAGAGCTGCAGAGGCCGACATCATTTTGGCTAAGCAACGAAACGGACCAACCGGAACCATCACTGTGGCGTTCCAAGGGCATTATTCGCGCTTCATGAATATGAAAAACTAGTCCGGTGAAAATCGGTCAGTTTTTGAGAGCCCTAGTCGCCCTTGGCGTTGGCATCTTTATTACCTTTAGCCAAGACCACAGTGCGGCCCTTGGGTTGATTGCAATCGTCATCTTCTCGTTGGCAACTGCGGCGGTTACCACCGTTGAGGCCTTCGCCATCAAGGGTTCGGCAAAAATCGAGACAATTCCGGCAATTGTTTTGGGAATTGTCATAGGCTCACTAGGTTTGATGGTCACTGAAAACCAAACCCAAGCTTTTGTGCTGCTTGTCGCCGCCTGGGGAATTCTGGCCGGGTCTTTTGAGCTATACCAAGCAAGAAGTGTCGGGCTCAAAACTCAAAATGGTCGCGATTACCTAATTTCGGCAGTTTTCAGTTTGGTGCTGGGCGCCCTGTTCATCATCAACCCGCTCGATATCGTCTCGATGGTTGGTTTCTTCGGGGCATTTGCCGTGATGTCAGGGGTTCACCTTGGCATCGCTGCATTCACTCCTGGCAAATAAAAATTCAACAATCCGATTAGGCTGCAAACATGGCTAAAAAAGCTACCCCAAAAGAGTCCAAGCGCGTTCGCTCATATCTAGTGTTGTCGGCAGTTGCCGCGGCCTTTGTCGCAATCATTGTTTACGGCGGAATTCGAGAAATTTCGCAGACCCTCATCTGGGCCGGCCTAACCTTTGTGATTTCTCTGGTTGGTATTGCCACCCTAGATCTGTCGATCAAAGACGATAAAGAAGACCCAAATCAGCCGCGGCTAAAGTAGCGCTGAATTCAGCCTTACCAATAGCGTTAGTGCGTTCGGCCCAGCCAAAAGTACCGGCTCAATCAGCCTCGGCAACCCATCCGTTGTGGGCTAATTAATTCTTTTTGCTAGCTCGCTCGCCAAGCCGACGTAGGTGTGTGGGCGCAGTGCCAGCAGGCGATCTTTTGCCGCTTGACCAATTTCAAGCTGATTTACAAAAGCAACCATGTCTTCGCCGCTTAGTCGTTTGCCGCGAGTCAATTCTTTGAGCAGAGCGTATGGGTCGCTGATGTTTGAACGGCCGGCGGCAACCTCTGCGCGGATAACCGTCTGAATGGCCTCGCCCAAAATCTCCCAGTTGTCGCTTAGGTCGGCGCTCAGAACGCTCTCACTCAGATCAATCTCGGCTAGACCGCGAGTTACGTTATCGATGGCCAGTAGCGAATGCCCAAAACCAAGGCCGATGTTGCGCTGAGACGACGAGTCGGTCAGGTCTCGCTGCAAACGGCTGGTAATCAAGGTTGAAGCCAAGCTGTTCAAAATTGCGTTGGAAAGTTCAAGGTTTGATTCGGCATTTTCGAATCGGATCGGGTTGATCTTGTGGGGCATGGTCGACGAGCCGGTTGCTCCAGCTACCGGAATCTGTTTGAAGTATGCCAGCGAGATGTAGGTCCAGATGTCGGTGCAGAGGTTGTGCAAGATTGCGTTGAAGTGAGCTACCGCGGAATAGAGCTCGGCCTGCCAGTCGTGAGATTCGATCTGGGTGGTGAGCGGGTTCCAGGTTAGGCCCAGCGAGGTTACAAAATCTTCAGACTCTTTCGGCCAGTTCAACAGTGGCGCGGCGACCACATGTGCCGAGAAGGTTCCCGTCGCGCCAGAGAATTTACCTAGGTATTCGGTGGCTTTGATTCGCTTAATTTGGCGCTCTAGGCGGTGTACAAAAACCGCTAATTCTTTGCCCATTGTGGTTGGTGTTGCCGGCTGCCCGTGGGTTCTAGAAAGCATGGCCGAATCGGCATATTTTGCCGCCAGTTCGCGAAGTTTGGTTAGCAGCACGGTCACCTTAGGCAACCAAACGTTTTCGATGGCATCGCGCACGGTAATCGCATAGCTCAAGTTGTTGATGTCTTCGCTGGTGCAGGCAAAGTGAGTAAGTTCGAGCAAATCGTTGCGACCAAGTTCGCTTAGCTTGGCACGAATGAAATACTCGACAGCTTTAACGTCGTGCTTGGTGGTGGCTTCGGTCTTCGCCAGCTCGGCTACATCCGCGTCGCTGAAATTAGTTACGATGGCGCGCAACTTAGCGGCCTCAACCTCGCTAATCGGGGTGTTCGTGCCCAGCAAATCACGGTTAGCTAGGTGAATTAGCCACTCAATTTCAACTTGGATGCGGGCACGGTTTAAACCGGCTTCGCTTAGGTAATTACCTAAGTCGGCGACCGCAGCGCGGTAGCGGCCATCGAGGGGAGAAAGAGGTTGCACCGAAAGATTACTCACCGCTCCATATTGCCCTAACTTATGCACAGATTGTCGGCTTTTTGCTTTTGCCACAAGGCCAACAGCGCAACCTAGTCACATGAATTCAGTTGACTTAGGCATTCAGCAGGCCATCACCCACCTGCATTTGGCAGTGCCCGACCCACTGCTTTGGTCTGGTGCTGCTGCCAGCAGTTGCGCGCAAGCACTCGAGCGGCTCTGTCAAGAATTGCAATCGCTCCAAATTCGGCTGAACCAATGGGCGCTCTAGATGTCTACGGCGGCTCGGCAAAAGTGGTGGCCACCCTGGCAGAAATAAACCGGGTTTCGTGGCAACTGATGTTGGCCGATCAGGCACTCGCCGAACAGCTTGACTGGTCAGATTATCTAGATCAACCAATCAGTCGAATCGGCCTCGCGCTTGAAGCCCCAGAAATTAGGCGAAAAATTTCTGAACTGCAAACCGCCTGCCTAGCCGCAAGCGAAAGCTATTTTTCGACCGAGGCACAAAATCTGGCCGAATTTGAAAACCTTTTTGCGCTCAGCGCCCCGGTTGCGGCAACTGCGGTGCTGGTGGCCGCCAACCTGGCGGGGTTTTTGCAAGATAAAGCAGTCGTTGTCGATTTACCCAAATTACAAAACACCCGGCCAGTTGCGCCGAACAGCATCGAGGTTTTTGCAAAAAACCTGCGACAAACTGAAAGCTTTGGGTTGTCCCACATCCGAATCGATAGCTTCAACCACGCTGCCGGCAAAATACACGTGGTTTATGTCCCCGGCACACAAACCATCAACCTACTGCCAGGCAAAAACCCACTCGATGTCGGTTCTAATCTGCGCGCGATGGCACATCCGGGCTTTGCCGCAAGCGAGCGGGCCATCAGCCAGGCTTTGACAACCGCGGTCAAGCCGAGCGAACGCGTAATTTTTGTCGGTCACTCTCAAGGTGGGCTTATTGCCGCCAATTTAGCCAGCAAAAGCCAGCATTTTCGAACCGTCGGATTAGTGACTTTCGGTTCACCGATTGCGCAGTTGGCCAATTCGCTGCAGACGCCGACAATTGCGGTTGAACACAAAAATGATCCGGTGCCCAAACTTAGTTTGCGACCTAATCCAAATCACGAAAACTGGGTAACTGTGCAACGCGAGCACCGATTTGATGCCAACGATTCGGTCAACGACTTGGTTGAGGTGCACGCTATGAACAGTTATCAACAAACCGCTTCGCAAATCGATACCTGGCAACTTAGCGACGATCAGGCAAGTGAAAGTGGGTTGGCCAGGCTAAAAAACCAAGTTTTAGAACAGGTCTCGTCAGCCGAACAGGGCGAATCTAGGTACTTCAAACTTCAGCAGCAAACCGATTAGCCAGCTCAGAGACTAGCCACCGACAGTTGCAGCAAACCGATTACAGAATTCGAACAGCCTTGAATACCGCGCGAGTTACGAAGGCAGTAATGCTCATCACAATCGAGCCCAAGACTGCCCAGCCAAGTGAGGCAATTTCGAGACCTTCGGTGGTTAGCCCGTAAATCGTCAAGACATCGTTTGCCCAAAGGCTAGACAACCAGGCAACAAAAACTAGCAGCGCACCGTTGATCAAGAAAGAAATCAGGCCAAAAGTAAGGATGTAGAGCGGAAACGCCAAAACCTTGATGACCGGTGCAATAATCGCGTTGACCAGACCGAATACGGCTCCGACCAGCAAAAACGAGCCAATCGTCGCCCAAATATCGGTTCCGCCATACGGCTGAAGCTTGATGGCTGGGATGCACAGGGTGGTTACCCAGAGGCCAATTGCATTGATAACAGTTCCAACTAGAAAACGAATCATGTTTAGATTGTGCCACCCAAGCAAGTAATCTGGTTCAGATGAGTCTTGAAGAACATGCAAATGTGCCTACCGTGCAATTGCTCTCTCCCGAGGGCGAATATGGCGTGCCCAAGCAATTTGCTGAATATGCTCAATTTATCGAGCAGCTAACCGAGGCCGACTTTCTAAAGTTTTACCGCGATATGTCGCGCATGCGTCGTTTTGATGCCGAAGCTACCGCGCTTCAACGCCAGGGTCAGTTGGGCCTTTGGATTCCGGCCATCGGTCAAGAGGCCGCACAAATTGGCTCTGGTTACGCGGTCGGTAACAACGACCACATTTTCCCCAGCTATCGCGAACACGGCGTAGCCATCACTCACGGAATTGACCTGCTGTCGATTTTGAAAATGCTGCGCGGTGTAAACCACGGTGGCTGGAACCCAGATGAAACTCGCTTCCACCTGTATGCGATTGTGCTTGGTACTCAAGTTGTGCACGCCACCGGTTATGCCATGGGCGTCGCTTTTGACGGCAATGTTGCCACCGGCAATCCCGAGCAAGACCAAGCCGTAATCACCTATCTCGGTGATGGCGCAACCGCTGAAGGTGAAGTATCCGAGTCGCTACTTTTCGCGGCCATCAACAATTCCCCGCTGGTCTTTTTCATCCAAAACAACCAGTGGGCAATTTCATCCCGAACCAGTGCCCAAACTAGAGTTCCGCTGTATCAGCGCGGCGCTGGCTTTGGTGTGCCCGGTATTCGCATCGACGGCAACGACGTGTTGGCTGCCTATGCAGTCACAAAAAAACACATGGATGACGCCCGCAACGGCGCCGGACCGGCGCTAATCGAGGCACTCACCTATCGAATTGGCGCACACACCACCTCTGATGACCCAACCAAATATCGCGACCAGGCCGAAGTTGACTACTGGGCTGCTCGCGATCCGCTGATTAGGCTCGAACGATTTTTGCGTCGTCAGGGCATTGGCCAAGATTTCTTTGATGAGTGTGCCCAGGCTGGTGAATTGCTTTCAACTGAAATTCGCGAGCAAATTTTCTCGATGCCGAATCCGCCAATTGAGAACATGTTCAAATACGTTTATTCAGAATCGCATCCGCTGATTGAAGAGCAATTGGCCTGGCTAGAGCAGTACGAAGCCGGCTTCGAAGGAGGTCACTGATGACCAACTTTGTTGAGATGTCAATTGCCAAGGCAATCACCGCTGGTTTGCGAAAGGCTATGCAAGACGACCCAAAGGTTCTGGTTTTTGGTGAAGACGTAGCCGAGTTGGGTGGCGTGTTCCGCGTGACTGAGGGCTTGCACGCTGAGTTTGGCGATAAACGTGTTTTCAACTCGCCCATTGCTGAGGCTGGAATTGTAGGAACCGCTATCGGTTTGGCCATGCGTGGCTACCGCCCGGTTGCCGAAATCCAGTTTGACGGCTTTATTTTTCCAGCTTTCAACCAGATCACCACCCAGCTGGCCAAAATGCAAAACCGCGCTGAAGGCCACACCAAAATGCCGGTGGTAATCCGCGTTCCATACGGTGGCGGTATCGGTGCCGTAGAACACCACAGCGAAAGCCCCGAGGGTTATTTTGCCCGCACTGCCGGTCTACGTGTGATTAGCCCGAGCACACCAAACGACGCCTACTGGATGATTCAGCAGGCCATCGCTTCAACTGACCCGGTCATGTTCTTTGAGCCAAAGCGCCGCTACTGGCAAAAAGGCCCGGTCAACCTAGACGCACCACCTTCGGGCATGCACTCGGCTCGAGTGTTGCGCGAGGGCAGTCAGGTAACCGTTGCCGCTTATGGGCCAATGATTCAGGTGGCTATGCAGGCTGCAGAAATCGCTGCTGCCGAGGGAACTTCGCTTGAGGTAATCGACATCCGCTCGATGTCGCCGATTGATTTCGCCGCAATAGTTGAGTCGGTCAAAAAAACCGGCCGCCTAATCGTGGCTCACGAAGACAGCACTTTTATTTCGGTTAGTTCCGAAATCGCCGCCAAAGTTGCTGAATTGGCGTTCTTCCACCTTGAGGCCCCGGTGCTTCGCGTCGGCGGTTTCGATGTTCCTTATCCGGCAGCAAAACTGGAAGAGAAGTTTCTGCCTGACGCCGACCGCATTCTCGAAGCAGTAGACCGCTCGCTGGCCTATTAGGAAATCTGATGACACAAATTGCTTACTTCAATCTGCCAGATGTTGGCGAAGGCCTAACCGAAGCCGAAATCATTTCGTGGAAGGTGAAGCCGGGAGACACCGTGTCGGTCAACCAGGTGATTGTTGAAATCGAGACTGCTAAATCGCTAGTTGAGTTGCCCTGTCCTTTTGCCGGCGAGGTTGCTGAATTGTTGGCAAAAGAGGGCGACACCGTTGAGGTTGGCAAGCCAATTATTTCGGCGATGGTAGCCGATGGTGCAGTTGGTGTGGTTTCGACCAACACTCAAGCCATTCCGCTGATCAACCCAGAGGCCGCTGCCGCTCACGACATCATCGCCGATGCTGCTGCCAAGGTTGTTACCGAAGAAAAAAATGTGACCCTGGTCGGTTATGGAGTACCGCACGGTCAAGCTGCTTCTCGCCGCCAGCGCCGCGGGCCAGTTGTTCCCACCACGGCTGCAGTAGCCGCCGCCGCAGCTGAATTGCCAGTGGCACACAACCCAGCCAGTGAATTGCCAATTGCCACCCCTGATTTGCCGCATGAGCCGGTAGTAGCCAAGCCCCCGGTTCGCAAATTGGCCCGTGATCTAAATGTGGACATCAGCACGGTTCGCGGTTCAGGAATTGGCGGCGAAATTACTCGCGAAGATATTTTGGCCGGCGCAACCCAGGCCAGTGTTTTCCGGAACCTAACCACGCCTGAGGCACCGAAAGAGCGCGAAGAGCGCATCCCGGTTAAGGGTGTTCGCAAAGCGATCGCCAGCGCCATGGTTAAGTCGGCTTTCACTGCACCGCACGTCAGCATTTTTGTCGACGTCGATGCCACCCGCACCATGGAATATGTGAAGCGTTTGAAAAACTCGACCGACTTCGCCGGGGTAAAGGTTACACCGCTGCTAATTATGGCTAAGGCCATGATTTGGGCTGTGCGCCGAAACCCAACCGTGAACTCCACCTGGACCGATGAAGAAATCATCGTGCACAACTATGTGAACTTCGGCATTGCCGCGGCTACCCCGCGCGGCCTGATTGTGCCCAACATCAAAGACGCCGACAAAATGTCAATGCTCGAGTTGGCCAAGTCAATTGAGCAGCTGGCGGTAACGGCCCGCGAGGGTAAAACATCTCCGCAAGAAATGTCGAACGGAACAATCACGCTCACCAACATCGGTGTTTTCGGCGTTGATACCGGAACCCCGATTTTGAATCCTGGCGAGGTTGGCATCGTCGCTCTCGGATCAATTCGACCAAAACCTTGGGTGGTCAACAACGAAATCGTGGTTCGACAAATCACCACTATCGGTGCCACCTTTGACCACCGAGTTGTTGACGGCGACGTGGCCTCACGCTTCGTGCAAGATGTGGCTTCGGTGATTGAAGAGCCGGCACTGCTGCTCGACTAAAAATTATTGACAACGATTATCAATAACATTTAGACTCAACGGCATGAAGTTTCGTGCCGCAGTTTCCGCAGCAATTGCACTAGTTGGCGTCCTGGTTTTGAGCGGCTGTTCCCCGACTGCACCCGAAAGTGAAAAGCCACAGGTAGTGGCATCGTTGTCGGTTTGGGGAAATCTGGCTACCTACATCGGCGGCGACAAGATTGACGTGACCAACCTAATTAACAGTTCCAGTCAAGATCCGCATTCCTATGAGGCATCTGCCCGTGACCAGCTGGCGCTGAGCAAAGCAGATCTTGTCCTTGCCAACGGTGGCGGATTCGATCCGTTCATCGACCAGTTATTGGCAGCCAGCGACAAGAAACCAAACCTACTCAAGGTTGAAAACTTGGCTTTGGCAATCGACTTTGCCAGCAATGAGCATGCTTGGTACAGCCTGCCCACGGTGCAAATTGTGGCAACTGAAATTGCTGCCGAACTTAAAAAAATTGACTCGGCTAACGCCGAGTTCTATCAGGCCGGCCTCGATTCGGTGATGACCGAACTGGCCGCAACCGCCACCAAAGCCGCCACACTGGCCGAACAAACTAGCGGAAAAACCGCAATCACCACCGAACCGCTGGTCGACTACCTGCTCACCGATCTTGGTATTACCTCAAAAACACCGACTTCATTTGCCGAGGCAATCGAAGAAGAACGTGACGCTAGCGTGGCTGATTTAGAAGCAGTCGCCGCCCTTATTCGTGATCGCCAAGTAGACATGCTGGTAGTGAACTCAAGCACGGTCACCGGGCAAATTGAGTACCTGGTCGGCGAAGCCGAAAAAGCAGATATCCCGGTTTTTGAATTTGCTGAGTTGCCAGAACAGGGAGAAAGCTACTCGAGCTGGTTAGATTTCTACATTGAAACTATGGATGCTTATTTCGAGTGACGAAACCGGTTCTAAAAATTACCAACGCCACTTTGGCGTTTGGCGAGCGTACCCTGTGGAGTGATCTGAATCTCTCGGTCGACCCGGGTGAATTTATCGCCGTGATCGGCTCAAACGGGTCGGGTAAAAGTTCGTTGCTAAAGGCCATTTTGGGTCAACAAGAACTAGATCAGGGCACCATCGAAATTGCAGGTCACCAAAAAGGTCACGGCTGCACCGAGATCGGCTACATTCCGCAGCATCGGGGAAACGACGGTTCGGTGCCGGTGCGTGCAAAAGAACTAATTCGCTTTGGGCTCGACGGACACAAATTTGGTTTTAGCTGGCCGTCGCCAAGCAAGCGAAAAAAAATCACTGAAGTGCTGCGGGCGGTAAACGCCGAAAGTTATGCCAATAAACCTATTGGTCAACTTAGCGGTGGCGAACTTCAGCGAGTGCGGGTGGGACAGGCTGTCATTTCAAACCCGCAACTCATTTTGGCGGACGAACCGCTTAGCGCTCTGGATCTGCAGCAGCAGAAAGCAATCGCTGAATTGCTCGATGCCAAGCGGCGTGAACAAAACGCTGCAGTTCTTTTCGTAACCCACGACGTGAATCCAATCCTGTCAATGGTTGATCGAGTGCTCTATCTGGCAAATGGAAAATTCAAAATCGGGGCCCCGGATGAAGTTCTACGCAGTTCGGTCTTGAGCGAGCTTTACGGAACACCGGTTGATGTGGTTAGAAATCAAGGTCGAATTGCTGTCATGGGCGTTCAAGATCACCACCATCACGGCGATGACGAGGTCTGGAACTGATGAACCTATTCGACTTCAGCGACTACGACCAGCTCATCCCGCTGGTTTCAAATTCACTTATCGCCGGCGCCTTGCTGGGTTTGATCGGTGGATTAATCGGCATCTTTGTAATGAATCGAGACATGTCGTTTGCCGTTCACGGCATTAGCGAACTTAGTTTTGCCGGTGCCGCCATTGCATTGTTGATTGGCTTCGATGTGGTGACCGGTTCGGTGGTGGGCTCATTACTTGCCGCAGCAATCATCGGGGTTTTGGGGGCCAAGGCTAAAGAGCGAAATTCGATTGTCGCCGTTCTGATGCCGGCCGGTTTGGGCTTGGGCATTTTGGCACTAGCGCTATACGAGGGCAGAGCTGCAAACAAATTTGGTCTACTCACCGGTCAGATTGTTGCGGTAGATAATCCTCAGCTTGGTGGCCTAGCCGCAATTGCAGTTACGGTGTTGCTTGCCCTGGCTCTGGTTTGGCGACCATTAACCTTCGCCAGCCTTGATCCCGAAGTAGCGGCCGGTCGAGGTGTGCCAATCAAGGCCCTGTCATTTTTGTTTATGGTTTTGCTTGGATTGTCGGTGGCAGCCGGTGTCCAAATCGTTGGCGCCCTGCTGGTGATGAGTCTTTTAGTTACTCCGGCGGCTGCCGCACTGAGACTGGGGCTTTCACCTTTAGCGACAGCAATTGCTGCAGTGGTCTTTGCTGAGGTTGCTGTGCTCGGCGGCATTCTGCTTGCCCTTGGCGCTGGCTTGCCAATCAGCCCCTATGTGACCACAATCTCATTTTTGATTTACGTTGTTGCGCGTGTGATTGAGCGGGTGAAAAAGTGAAAAAAATCGAAGCGGCTAACGCCGCTAATAATTCGGAGGTTGCGGCCAAACGCAACACCTGGCAAAAGGACGCTGTGAAACACGCACTCGGTGAGGCCACGGGTTTTGTTTCAGCCCAGCAACTGCATTTGGTTTTGCGCAATCACGGATCAACTATTGGTCTGGCAACCGTCTATCGGGCGCTCGCCGATCTAGCCGCCGCCGGAATTGCCGACTCACTTCAGGGTGATGGAGGCGAGGTTCTCTATCGAGCATGCGGTGAAGAGCATCACCATCACCTAATTTGCCGTGACTGCGGACTGACAAAAGAAATTGAGGCAGATAGGGTTGAAAGCTGGGCAGAAAAGGTAGCCAGCGAACATGGATTCGCCAATCCAAGCCACACAATCGACATTTTCGGCACCTGTTCGGCGTGTCAATCCCAAAAAATTCAATCTGGGGTTGCTTAAGGGCCACAATCTCGCCTAAACTTGAGCAGTTGTCGCTTTCAGCGACCAGACTTTACTAACAAGCCTTTTGACTCATGGGTTAATTCCAGGTCTGTTCGGCTTGCCTCTAATAAGGAGAAAAAATGGCAGCGTATTGCCAGGTGACTGAGACTCGCCCACAGTTTGGGCACGCAGTCTCACACGCTCAGAACAAGACCAAGCGTCGCTTCAACCCGAACATTCAGAAGAAGACTTACTTTGTTCCTTCACTGAAGCGCAACGTAACCCTAAGCCTCTCGGCTCGCGGCATCAAAGTTATTGATGTTCGTGGCATCGAGGCAGTAGTTGCCGAGCTGCTTGCTCGTGGCGAGAAGATCTAAGGAGCTGCAGCATGGCAAAAAAAGATAAGGACATCCGTCCAATCATCAAGCTGAAGTCGACCGCCGGCACTGGTTTCACTTACGTGACCAAAAAGAACCGTCGCAACGACCCAGACCGTCTAGTGCTAAAGAAGTACGACCCAGTGGTTCGTCAGCACGTTGATTTCCGCGAGGAGCGCTAAGCACATGGCAAAGAAAAGCAAGATTGCTCGCAACGAGCAGCGCAAGGTTGTCGTAGAGCGCTACGCAGCAAAGCGCCTCGAGCTAAAGAAGGCTCTTGTCGACCCAAACTCAACTGACGAGCAGCGCGAAGCAGCACGTCTAGGCCTACAGAAGCTTCCTCGTAACGCATCGCCAGTTCGCGTTCGCGGCCGCGATGCAGTTGACGGCCGTCCTCGCGGTTACCTCGCGAAGTTCGGTGTTTCACGTGTTCGCTTCCGCAAGATGGCACACGACGGAGAGCTTCCAGGCATCACCAAGTCTTCTTGGTAAGCAAAATTCGTCACTGACGAATTACAAAAAGCTTCAAAAAAAACCACCGACCAAAACTTGGTCGGTGGTTTTTTCATGTCCCTAAGAGCGTATATCCGCGTAATTACGCGGAAAATAGTTGTAAACCGGGTTCAAGACACGCCGTCACAAAAGAATGACAAGTTTTTGATTCGTTGTAGTTTGAATCCGACACTACGTCAAACAACTACTGTCCAGGAGGACTAAATGTCTCTAAACAAGAGCGAACTAGTAGCAGCAGTTGCTGCACACACCGGCGAGTCACAGGCTGCAGTCAACCGCGTTGTTGACGCACTGTTTGAGACCATTGCTAAGGAAGTTGGCAAGGGTGGCAAGGTTACCATCCCAGGTTGGCTAACCGTAGACAAGGGCCACCGCAAGGCTCGTACCGGTCGCAACCCACAGACTGGTGCAACCATCCAGATCGCTGCTGCAAACACCGTAAAGGTTTCAGCAGGTTCAAAGCTAAAGGCTGCTGTTAAGTAAGTCTGATTCTTTAGTTAAGGCGTCCGCAATGCGGGCGCCTTTTCTTTTTCCTAAAACCTTTTCCCGAAAACTCGAAGGATGGTCGTTGCCGCTAGCCTTTTACTATGACCGAAAAATCGCGCGGCTATGTCTATGTTGCCATCCAGTTTCTGCTCATCGGGTTGATTGTGCTGATTCCGGCGGAGCAGCCGGCCGAGGTTTTTAGCTATGTCGGTGGCGTCTTGTTTATCGCACCGGGTCTCATCATTTTGTTTTTGGCGCTAAAAAATCTAGGTCGCTCACTGGATGCAAACCCGGTGCCTAAGCAAGATGGTGAACTAATTGAGACCGGGATGTATCGATACCTGAGGCACCCTATCTACACCGGCTTGTTGCTGGCAACCTTGGGCACCGTTATTCAATCGGCGAGCTGGTTCAAATTTTCACTTTGGGTGGCCTTGCTAGTTTTGCTTAATCTAAAAGCAGCCTTTGAAGAGCGGTTATTGGCGGCAAAATATCCTGGATACCGGGCGTACCAGAGCCGAACCGGGCGCTTCCTGCCTAGAATTGGCAAGTGAGCCGTAAACAAACTTTGAACCGCACCACCTTGGCAACTGCCTTGGTTTTACTGGGTGGTTTAGTAGCTCTAGTTTTCGGCCTGATCTATGGCGGTGCAGCAGCAGCCTACGAAATTGCAGACCCGGGTGATTTGGTGCGCTGGGGTGGGCCGATTGCCAAGTTTGTTCTGAATCTTTCGATGGCTATAACTGCCGGCGGTCTGGTTTTTGCGGCATATGTTTTGCCGGATAAATCGAAATCGCTAAATATTGCGCAAAATTTGAGCGCCTTCGGCGCTGTTACATGGGTGGCCGCCGGGGCACTCAACTTTCTTTTTACCTACCTAAACGTGACTGGATCGGCGCTCGCCTTTGACGAAACCTTTAGCCAGGGCCTGTGGTTATTCGCTACCGATATCGAACTTGGCATTGCCCTGGCGATAAATCTTGTTTTTGCAATGGCCATCGCGCTGCTAATTGTCATGTTTCGGTCACTGTCTGCGACGGCAATTTTGGCCGTCCTGTCTTTGGCTGGCCTAGTGCCTTTTGCCCTCATCGGGCATGCTGCCGGTACGGCCAATCACGGCCTAGCGGTGAACGCCCTGGGCATGCACCTGGTTGCCATCGTGATCTGGGTCGGTGGCTTGATTGCATTATTTGTGACTCGACCCGGAACCCCCGCTCAAGCCAGCGAATTTACCAAACGCTTTTCAACCTTGGCCCTAATAGCGTTCGCGCTGGTGCTCGTTTCTGGAGTTGCTTCGTCAATTGTTCGTCTCGATGGCAACTTGGATTTCTCAAATGCCTATGTTGTGCTGCTGGTGCTTAAAGTGGCAGTGCTGCTTTTGCTAGGCGTTTTTGGCGCCCTCTATCGACTTAGAATCATTGGCCAATTAGCTAATGGTGCCAACCGGATTCGCAGTTTTGCCAAACTGGCTGCGGTCGAACTTATTCTGATGGGCACAGCAATCGGCCTGGCCACCGCTCTAGCTAAAACCGCACCGCCGCTTTCTGAACAAAACTGGGATCAGCCAACACCCGCCGAACTTCTCACCGGCGAAAAATTGCCGCCTGAACTAACTCCAGACAAATTCCTCACCGCTTGGAAGATTGACCTGGCTTGGCTAGTAATTTGTGTTTTCGCTATTGGCCTATACCTGTACGGCGTTCGTCGATTGAAAAAGCGCGGCGACAGCTGGCATTTTTCGCGTACCGCATCCTGGGTCTTGGGCCACCTTGTTTTGATTTACGTGACCTCGGGCGCAATCAATGCTTACCAGGAGTACCTTTTCAGCATTCACATGATTGGCCACATGATTCTGGCCATGGGCATACCGGTGCTGCTGGTGGTCGGCGCCCCAATCACCCTGATTAGCCGTGCGGCTGCAAAACGACATGATGATTCTCGAGGCCTGCGCGAGTGGGCGCTTTGGGCGGTGCACACCAAATATGCTCAACTCATCTCTCATCCTTTGGTTGCCGCGGTACTTTTTGCTAGTTCGCTTGTCACCTTCTACTACACCCCGCTTTTTGCCTGGTCGACCAGCGACCACCTGGGTCACCAGTGGATGGTGGTGCACTTCCTAATTACCGGCTACCTCTTTGCTCAAGCACTGGTCGGTATCGATCCGGGACCAAACCGCTTGCCCTACGCGGCCCGATTACTACTGCTTATCGGCACCATGGCCTTCCACGCTTTCTTTGGGCTTTCATTGATGTCAGCCGAAGGGCTGTTGTTGCCCGAGTGGTACGGAGCGATGGGTCGAACCTGGGGAGATTCGCCACTGGTCGACCAGCAAAATGGCGGTGCCATCGCCTGGGGTATCGGCGAAATTCCTACCGCGCTGCTAACCGTGATCGTTTCGGTGCAGTGGTTCAAAGCAGATAAGCGCGAATCTACTCGCCTCGATCGAGCCAGTGATCGAACCGGCAACCAAGATCTAAACGAGTACAACGCGATGTTGGCTAAGTTGGCCGCCCGTGATGCCAGGGTTGCAGCAAAAGCACAGCAAAATCAGGAAGACCGCTGATGCAGGAGATCACACTCTCGGCTGAGCAGCAGGCGCTTTTCGAACACATCGAAGAATCGTCGAACAATATTTTTGTCACCGGTCGTGCCGGCACCGGCAAATCAACTTTGCTGACCTACCTGATCGAAAACACTGACAAAAAAGTGGCCGTCTGCGCACCCACCGGGGTTGCTGCGCTGAATGTCGGCGGCGTCACCATTCACTCGCTTTTCACATTTCCTTTCGGTTTGCTCGGTGAAGTTGATTTAGGCAAACACCTAAGTCGACGCACCCGTGAGATTTTGTCGACCATCGACATGCTGGTGATCGATGAAATTTCGATGGTCAGCGCCGACCTTATGGACGCAATCAGTCGCGCCATGGGTATTGCGCGCGGTAAACGCAAACTGCCATTCGGCGGTTGCCAGGTTGTGATGTTTGGCGACCCATATCAGTTGGCTCCGGTGCCGGGCAATGCTGAGGAGCGCGCCTACGTGGCCGAAAACTATCAGAGCTCTTGGTTTTTCGATGCTCACGTATGGCGCGAAGATTCTCTAGAACGCTATGAACTGAGTGAAATTTTCCGCCAGAGTGACGAACATTTCAAAGACATCTTGAACGCCATCCGTGATGGCAGCTGCAGCCAAGAAATGCTCGACTATTTGAATCAGTGCGGAAATCGTTTTCCCCCACACGACGATGTGATTCGTCTGGCAACCATCAATGACACGGTGAATTCGGTGAACCGTGCGCGAATGGCGAGGCTGCCATCCGAGGTTAAAAAATTTGATGCGGTTTACACCGCAGAGGATGAGCGCGCGTTTGGTCGCGCCTTGCCTGCCGACCCGGTGCTTGAGCTCAAAGTTGGCGCTCAGGTGATGTTCATCAAAAACGACGACACCAACATGAAGAAAAACTCGGATGGCCGCCCCATGAAACGTTGGGTTAACGGCACCATCGGACACGTGCTCGATTTTCCTAAAGGCGGCGGCGTTACCGTCGAGGTCGATGGCGAAACATTTGATGTGGGCCGTTCGATTTGGGAAAAGGTTCGCTACGAAATCGACGAAGAATTCGACGAGGCCACCGGCAAAGTAAAAGAGGTTTTAGTAACTGTTCCGCTTGCCGAGTTTCAGCAGATACCGCTGAAGTTGGCTTGGGCTGTTACAGTGCACAAATCGCAGGGGCAAACCTACGACGAAGTGGTTATCGATATGGGCCGTGGGGCATTTAGCCCAGGGCAGACTTACGTTGCGCTCAGCCGAGTGCGTTCGCTCGAGGGGCTTTACCTCACCCGAGCCATCACGATGCGCGACGTTTTGGTCGACCAAGATGTGGTGCGGTTTATGCAGGGCGCCAAGCAAATTGCTGCGGAGCGAATTTTCTAGTTACCTGCCAACGGTGAAGGTAATTACCGGCCAGCGGGCAAGGTAGTTGTCAGTCGGCAGCGAAGGCTACCTAGGCCTTGGCTGCTTCCAACTTCGCCAGCTTCAATTCGCGCATGGCCAGAAATAGTGGGAAGGTAAATGCCATCGCGGTGAACATCGCTACCACGATGTAGGCCCAGATATTTTTCATGCCGAGTCGACGTCCTTCCCAAATCATGAAGGGCATCACCGCGAAGGCCACCACAAAAATATCGAAGGAAAGCACCAGGTCAACCTCGGTGCCAAACCACGCCGCCAGGTAATCTTGGCTTTTCATCACCGCTATTCCATTGAAAATCCAAGCGGTAATTAGCCCAATTGCTGCCAGAATAAAGAAATAGTTTGCCTTGACGCCTCGTTGAGTCTTCATAGCTGAATCATTGCACTAAAGATTGGTAATTATGCGTCGATTAGCTCAATTCGTGGTGCGTCGCAGCCGGGCGGTTTTGGCAGCCTTTATTGGTATTGTTGCGCTTTCGTCCATTTTGGGTTTTCAGTCTTTTGGTTTACTCAAAGGTGGCGGCTATGACGACCCCACTTCTGATTCAGCTAAAGTTTCCGAACTATTGGTCGAAGAGTTTAAGCAAGAATCTGCCGAAGTAATAATGGTCGTCGACTTTGACCAGGCGGCCGGCGAGCCCAGCAGCATCGCCCAGGCTACCAAGCTTGAAGATGCGCTTTTTGAAATCGCTGAAGTTCGAAAAGTTGAAAGCTACTACTCGCTAGGCACACCGCCAAGTTTGCTCAGTGAAGATGGCAAGGCGGTTTACTTTTTTGTTTACCTAGAGGATGGCGTGCGCGAAGCACAGATTGCCAAGCAAATAAGCGATCAGTTTGGTGCCAACTGGGATGGCGGCCCAGACATATATGTGGCCGGTTTTGCCGCGGTCACCTCATCGATCAATTCGGCCATTCAGAGTGATCTGGCAAAAGCCGAAGCAATTGCGATTCCGCTAACCATCCTGTTGCTGCTGTTTGTTTTTGGTTCTCTAGTTGCCGCCGGGCTTCCGTTGCTGATTGGTGGCTTGGCAATTGTCGGATCATTCTTCTTTATTTGGCTCACTGCGCAGTTCACCGACACCTCCATTTTTGCCCTCAACCTGATTACTGGTTTGGGGCTTGGTTTGGGCATCGACTACGCGCTGCTGATGGTCAATCGCTTTAGAGAAGAGCGCGATCGCGGCGTTCAGGTTCAGCAGGCAGTTGTCAACATGGTCACCTCGGCTGGCCGCACTGTTTTGTTCAGCGGTCTAACCGTCGCCGTGGTGCTCTCTTCGATGCTATTTTTCCCCCAATATTTTTTGAAGTCCTTTGCCGTAGGCGGCGTGGTGGTTGTGCTGCTGGCAGTTGCCGCGGCGCTTTTGGTTTTGCCGGCAATGCTTTCGCGACTGGGTGATCGAGTAAATCGTCTGAAAGTAATTAAGACAGCTGATAAGCCCAAAGAATCTGCAGCTTGGGCGGCGGTCGCCAAATTTGTTATGCGTCGCCCGATCCCAGTTTTGCTCATCACCAGCATTGGCTTGGGCTCGTTGGTGCTGTTGGCTCAAGATGTTGAGTTTGGTCAGGTAGATGACAGAATTTTGCAGCAAAGTGACCGGGCTGTTGTTGCCAGCAACGTAATTCGTGAGCGATTCAGCTCGCGCGAAGGCAGCCCCGTTGAAATTTTGATGGTTGACGCCAGCCAAGATGACGTAACCGATTATGTGCTTGAGCTAAGCAAACTCGACGGCATCGTGCGCGTGCAGAGCAGCTCGGGAATCGCAATCGATGGCAGCTTGGATGACGGCTACGCGGTTGCCTTTGCCGACTACCAGGTTGGCGATTACCAGCGAATCGTTGCCATCCACGACATTGAATCAAGATCAACCGAAGGCATTGAACTAACTCGAGCGATTAGAGCACTGGATTCCGATCATGAATTGTTGGTCGGCGGCTCGGCCGCCATCTATACCGATTCACAAGATGGCATCGAGCAGCAACTGCCAAATGTGGCCTCTTGGATTATCGCCTGGACCCTGATTTTGCTCTTCCTGTTTACCGGTTCGGTATTGCTGCCAATCAAAGCAATTGTGCTCAATGTGATGAGCCTTGGCGCAACCCTCGGTTTCGTCACCTGGGTTTTCATGGGCGGGCATCTCAAGTGGTTGATCGGCGACTTCTTTGTTACCGGCACGATCGATACCTCATCTGTTGTTTTGATCGCGGTGGTGGCTTTCGGCCTATCGATGGACTACGAACTGTTTTTGCTCAGCCGAATCAAAGAGCAGCACGATGCCGGCATGAACACCATCGAATCGGTGGCGCAGGGGCTGCAGCGCTCGGGTCGAATTATCACCGCAGCCGCCCTGGTGTTGGCGGTTAGCTTTATTGCATTCGTCACCAGCGGCGTAACCATTATGAAAATGCTTGGCCTCGGCATCGCTTTCGCCATCCTGTTAGATGCAACCGTTGTGCGCGGCCTGCTGGTCCCGGCGCTCATGCGTCTGTTTGGTGAGGCCAACTGGTGGGCGCCAAAGTGGATGAAGGCCATTTACAAACGAATTGGGCTCGGTCACTAATTGGTTTTAGGTGCCTGATTATTGTCAGCAACCTATCAGGAGAATTGTTCTTTTTTTATACCCCCGGGGGTATAACCTTAAATTGTGGATATTGAAAGAAGGCCCACAATGAAGACATTCTCAGCAATCGCAATTTCATCCGCTCTCGTTTTTTCTTTGGCGGCATGTGCTCCAAGTGACAACTCTTCTGATCCCGCGTTGATTGCTCCATCGCCGTCCGCATCAAGCAGTACGTCAAGTCTCGAACCGGCTGAGGCCAGCCCAGAAGAGATCGCAAAGGCAGCAGAAGAGATTTCAGAACAAATTCAAACAAACACCCCGACAATGAGCAATGTTGCAGGTGTCGCTTGGGAAGCACTAATGAGCGCAGATGGCGAATATGCGGCAGCAGCCTCCTACCAAGCCGTAATTGATAAATTCGGTGCCGTCGAGCCTTACACCACAATTTTTGAAGCAGAACTTCGTCACATCAGCGCACTTATTAGGCAGTTGGAACGCGAAGGAGTTGCAGTTCCAGATAACCCCTACATCGGACAACTTCCTGCGCCAGAAAGTCTTCAAATTGCGGCAGAGGCTTGGGCCACTGGAGAGATCAAGAACGTTGAAATGTATGACCAATTGCTTGCAAAAACCACGGACTCCAATCTAATTAGAGTTCTTTCAAATTTGCGAAGGTCATCGCTGGAGTCGCACCTGCCGCTATTCACCGCTGCTGCTGAAAATGGCGGAACTCTTACACCCGAGCAGATGACTGCAACTCATGGCTAGGGGGTAACCTATACGCATGCTTATGTCAGACCGCGATATTCGCGCGCAAATCGAATCGGGCCGTATTGGTCTAGACCCACTCGAAATGGGCTTGTTGCAGCCATCCAGTTTTGATGTGCGTCTCGATCGTTTCTTTCGCCTGTTTGACAACCACAAATATGCTTTCATCGACCCGGCCGAACAGCAGGATGAACTAACCCGCCTGGTTGAAGTGGCACCGGACGAGCCCTTTATATTGCACCCGGGTGAATTTGTTTTGGGGTCAACCTATGAGTTCGTGAGTTTGCCAGACGACATCGCCGCTCGTCTCGAGGGTAAGAGTTCGCTTGGTCGCCTTGGTTTACTAACCCACTCGACCGCCGGATTCGTCGACCCGGGCTTCAAGGGACACGTGACTTTGGAGCTTTCAAATGTCGCCACCCTGCCCATCAAGTTATGGCCGGGCATGAAAATTGGTCAGCTCTGTTTCTTCCAACTTTCGTCACCGTCAGAGACCCCATACGGCAGTGCCAAGTACAGCAATCGCTATCAGGGTCAGCGCGGTCCAACAGCTTCGCGCTCGTATCAAAACTTTTATCGCACCGATGTGGGCAACCAGCCACTCGAGCAGTAGCCTTTCGCAGCCAGTTCGGTTAGTTCAAAAACTTCAGCCGCCAGCGCTTTTGAAGCGGCGAGATTCGGTGTCAGCACTCGAATAAATCCGGCTAATTTTTTTAAACCCGGATGCCGCAATCTAATGTGCGCGTATTCATGTTGCAAAAGCTGTTCGCGCTGACCGACATTGAGTCGGTTCCACCACTGGGCAGTTACATAAATTTCTTTTCCATCGGTAAAGGCTTGGTCGATCGGCAATTCGATTGTGGCTACCGATACCCCCCGATATTCGGTTTGCTGTTTTTTTACGAGCCCCAGTGCCGGCTTCAATTCGCGAGCCTGTTCGACCAGCGGTTCAATTTTTTGATTAACCAGGGCAATTGAAACCCCGGCAATCGCGAGCAGCAGCCACGGCCCAAGGCCGCTTACCAGTGCCAGCAGCCACGGCTCACCACCCTGTGGGTTTTCGTGAATTACCAACCAGGTTTCGAAAACCGAGTATCCGGCCACAACGATTGCGATGGCAGCCGCAACACCTGCGGAGAGAAAAGCTGAAAACCAAATTGCCAAGCCCAGGTTCGGCCGGTTTTTGAAGCGCCCCGTAAAAATTAGCGGTGCCAATGTAGTGATTAGAAAAACCCACTCGACTGCAATTGGGATTATCAGCGGGTTCATTTGCGATATTGGGGGGGGGGTTAGTCGAGTGCTCGACGCAGAGCTTCGATTTGCTCTTGAGTTAGACCGCTAGCGAAGTGCGACAGTGCGAGTGCCGGATTTCCCGAGGTGGAAAAAAGTTTCAGCATCGATTCTGCGGCGAATTTTTCGCGAGTGCTGGTTGCTCTAAACAGCAGCGACCGGCCCGAGCCCGCCTCTTTGCTCACCATTGATTTGTCGATTAGCCGACTAAGAACGGTGAGGATAGTTGTCAGTGCAAGTTCACGCTTTGGGCTGACCGCATCCAAGATCTGCTGTGAAGTCAGGGCGCCGTCGGCATCCCAGAGGGCATCGAGAATTAGATTTTCGAGCTCACCCTGCTGTCTAGAACGTTTTGGCATAGCAAAATTCTACGAGTTGTAGAGATAAATTGCTAAGCAGAATATTCGCTGGTTTTGCTTGGATTTACTCGCAGCAATAGAACCAATCCAACTGCTAGAACACCCATGATGCCCAGCACACCAAAGATGGCGGTGTCGGCAAAGCCAGCCAAGGCTGCCAGCGAGGTGGCCATCCACCATGAACCAGGCGCCAAGAAACTGGCCGCACGGCCGGTGGTTTGGTAAAGACCAAAAACTTCGCCTTCGCGGCCGACTGGAGTGAAACGTGCGACAAAGGTGCGGCTTGATGCCTGAGCTGGCCCAACAAATAGGCACAGTGCCAAACCACCAATCCAGTAGGTGATCTGACCTGCGCCGGCTGCGGCAAATACATAGGTGCCGGCAATTAGAAGACCAACCAACGAAGCAATGATTGTTTTTCTGGTGCCGAGACGGTCATCAAGTAACCCACCCAAAGCTGCACCGACGCCGGCAACAAGGTTGGCCGCAATTCCGAAGAAAATAACCTCGGTGCTGGAAAAGCCAAAGGCTACCGTTCCAAGAATTGCGCCAAAGGTAAAGACGCCGGCTAAGCCATCTCGGTAAACCGCCGACGCAATCAAGAACTTCAGGGTTTCTGGGGCCTGGGCCCGAAGAGACTTTAGTTGAGCCCAGAGTTTTATGTACGAGCCAAGAATGGTTTCTTTGCCGGTCCCCGGCTTGGCTTCAATCTCTGGCACAAAAATTAGCAGCGGCACGGTGAACACTGCCATCCAGACGGCCGAGAATAAGAACAGGATGCGGATGTTTTCGGCATTTTCGGTACCGCCAAACCATGGAGTATCTGGCAATACAAAACCGATAAGCGAAATCATCAGCAGCAAGATGCCACCGGCATAACCCAGACCCCAAGCGAGGCCGGAAATTTTGCCGATATTTTTTGGTGTCGAAACCTGCTTGAGCATGGCGTAGTAGTTGATGAACGCCGATTCTTGAATTAGCGAACCAAGGGCGTAAAGCACCAAACCGAAGAGCAAGAATTCTGGTGATGGGGCAACGAAGTAGGCGGCACCCATGATGATGATCAGACTTAGGCTGTTGGCCAGCAACCAGAACTTACGGCGACCGGCTTCGTCAGAGCGACGTCCAAACACCGGTGAAATGATGGCCACCAAGATACCGGCGATTAGACCGGCTAGCGAAAGCGCCTGTGCGTTTGCATCGGGATCACCAAAATATTCGCTGGTGATGTAGGTGGCAAAGATGAAGGTTTGAAACAGGGTTGGAAAAGGCTGTTCGGCCCAATCCCAGAGGGCCCAGGCCCAAGTCTTTGCCCTTGAAGATTTAACGCTCACACCTTTGTCAGTCATGGCTAAAGATTAGTGGCAGAAATCCACGTCGCTTTAGTGAATTCACACAGTTTTTCACTGCTGTTCTGATAGAAAACAAACTTGAGTCAACCAGACTTAGATTTTTTCTAAAAATACTTGACAAGCAAAAAGTGCCATGTGAAACTTGAGTCAACAAGGCTCAGGTTTGCCCAACAGGTGCACCGGGGCCTTAACAGAAACAGAGCGAGACACCGGGCTCGCAATAAAAGGAGAAAACAAACATGGCACGTGCAGTAGGAATTGACCTCGGTACCACCAACAGCGCAGTAAGCGTTCTAGAAGGTGGCGAACCAACCGTTATTGCAAACGCAGAGGGCTTTCGAACCACCCCATCAATCGTGGCTTTCACCAAGGATGGCGAAATTTTGGTCGGCGAGACCGCAAAGCGCCAGGCTGTAACCAACGTCGATCGCACCATCGCTTCGGTAAAGCGTCACATGGGTACCGACTGGACCTTCTCGGTCGACGACAAGAAATACACCCCACAGGAAATCAGCGCCCGCATTTTGGCCAAGCTTAAGCGCGACGCAGAAACCTACTTGGGTGAACCAGTAACCGACGCGGTAATCACCGTACCGGCATACTTCAACGACGCTGAGCGTCAGGCCACCAAAGACGCCGGTGAAATTGCCGGCCTAAACGTGTTGCGCATCATCAACGAGCCAACCGCAGCAGCTTTGGCTTACGGCCTAGACAAAGGTAAAGAAGACGAACTTATTTTGGTCTTCGACCTCGGTGGTGGAACCTTCGACGTTTCACTACTAGAAGTAGGTAAAGACGACGACTTCTCAACCATCCAGGTTCGTGCCACCTCTGGTGACAACCGCCTCGGTGGCGACGACTGGGATCAGCGCATCGTTGACCACCTAGTTAAGAAGTTCAAAGAGACCACCGGCGTTGACGTTTCAAAAGACAAGATTGCGCTGCAGCGTTTGAAAGAAGCTGCCGAGCAGGCAAAGAAAGAACTATCGCAGTCAACCACCGCGAACATTCAGTTGCCTTACCTCTCGCTAACCGAAAACGGCCCAGCCAACCTTGACGAGACCATCACCCGCGCCCAGTTTGAGCAGCTAACCGCTGATCTACTAGAGCGCACCAAGAAGCCATTCAACGATGTAATTGCTGAAGCTGGCGTAAAGGTTTCTGACATTGCTCACGTGGTGTTGGTTGGTGGTTCAACTCGTATGCCGGCTGTGACCGAACTGGTCAAGTCGCTAACTGGCGGCAAAGAGCCAAATAAGGGCGTCAACCCGGATGAGGTTGTTGCCGTTGGTGCATCGCTTCAGGCCGGTGTGCTTAAGGGTGAGCGCAAAGATGTGTTGCTTATCGACGTGACTCCGCTTTCTCTAGGTATCGAAACCAAGGGTGGCATCATGACGAAACTGATCGAGCGCAACACCGCGATTCCAACCAAGCGCAGCGAAACCTTCACCACCGCCGACGACAACCAGCCATCGGTAAGCATCCAGGTGTTCCAGGGTGAGCGCGAATTTACTCGCGACAACAAGTCTCTTGGCAACTTCGAACTAACCGGTATCGCACCTGCGCCACGCGGCATCCCACAGATTGAAGTCACCTTCGACATCGACGCCAACGGTATCGTGCACGTGTCTGCAAAAGACAAGGGCACCGGCAAAGAGCAGTCGATGACCATCACCGGTGGTTCATCATTGCCTAAAGAAGACATCGAACGCATGGTTCGCGAAGCAGAAGAACACGCTGCCGAAGACAAGAAGCGTCGCGAAGAGCAAGACACTCGCAACAACGCCGAGCAGTTGGTTTACCAAACCGAGAAGCTGATCAAAGAGAACGACGAGAAGTTACCCGAGGATGTAAAGACCTCGGTACAAGCTGATGTCGATGCTCTAAAGACAGCTCTAGCCGGCGAAGACATCGACGCAGTGAAGACCGCATTCGACACTTTGGTTGAGTCACAGCAGAAGTTGGGCGAGGCAATTTACTCAGCAGCACAGGCCGAGCCTGCCGCTGAAGAAGGCGCAGCATCGACCGAAGATGTGGTTGACGCCGAGGTTGTCGATGAAGAAGAAGAGAAGAAGGAAGACAAGTAATGTCTGACCAAAATTCGAACGGCGTTAGTCCAGACGAATCGTCAGAAATTCAGTCGGCTTCGCCAACCGATTCTGCCGACTCGCCTTCGGGTGAAACAGATGAGGTAGATCAGGCGCTCGCCGATCTTGTCGACGACATGGGTCCGCAGAGCAAAGAGGCTGAACTTTTGGCCGATTTGCAGCGCCTGCAAGCCGAGTTTGTGAACTACAAAGCTCGCGTCGAACGCGATCGCGATGTATCTCGAAATGCGGCAATTGCCGAAGTATTTCGAGCAATCTTGCCAGCGCTCGACGACCTAAGCCGTGCCGAGGCACACGGAGACCTAGAAGGTTCTCCGTTTGCCGCGGTAGCAACCAAGTTGCGCAATGCCGGAGACAAATTCGGCCTAAAGCAGTTTGGTGTCAAGGGAGACAAGTTTGACCCAGAGTTACACAACGCTCTGTTGCAAACCCCTAATCCAGAAGTCACCGAGAACATCGTGGCAGATGTGGTCGAGCCGGGTTATCAACTGGTCGACCGCCTGCTTAGACCAGCAATGGTTGCGGTTTTCATTCCAGCAGCGCCCGCCGAGCAATCTGAAGGCGACGCAAAGGAGGCCTAAATATGGCTAGCCAAGATTGGTTTGAAAAAGACTTTTATAAAGTTCTCGGCGTTGCCAAGGATGTTTCTGAAGCCGAACTAAAAAAGGTCTACCGCAAACTGTCGCGCCAGTATCACCCTGATTCAAACCCCGGTGATGCCAAAGCTGAAGCGAAGTACAAAGAGATCAACGAAGCCTATTCGGTGCTGAGCGACAAACAGCAGCGCGCCGAATACGACCAGGTTCGTGCCATGGGCTCGGGTGCTCGTTTCACCGGTGGCCCCGGAGGTTTTCCAGGCGGCGCCAACTTTGGCGGCGGTGGTTTCGAAGATGTCTTCGCAAACCTCTTCGGTGGCGGAATGGGCGGGGGAAACTTTGGTGGCTTTGGGCCGCAAAAAGGCCAAGACCTGAGCATGAACACCACGCTCGATTTCATTGACGGAGTAAAAGGCACGCAAATGAAGGTGCGCCTTGGCTCAGGTGAAACCACCATCAAAATTCCAGCCGGAGTTCAAGATGGGCAAAAAATTCGCATCGCAGGCAAAGGTTCGCCTTCGCCAAATGGCGGTCCGAATGGTGACCTGATCATCAACGTCACGGTCAAGCCGCATCCGGTGTTTAGTCGCGATGGCAACAACATTCGAGTTACCGTGCCGGTGACTTTTGCCGAAGCTGTTTTGGGTGCCACCATTTCGGTGCCAACCCTGGGCGGTGAACCGGTGAAACTGAAAGTTGCTGCTGGTACACCCAACGGTCGAGTACTTCGAGTGAAGGGTCGCGGTGTGGTCACTGCCAAAGCCGAGGGCGATTTGCTGGCCACCGTCGAAATTGCGGTACCAAGCCACATCAGCGATAAAGCCAAAAAAGCGCTTGAAGAATTTGATGCATTGCTACCGGATGAAGATCCCCGTGAAGATGTCTTGATGCGCGCCGGGTTGCTCAACTAACAACTGAATATCAAATTAGAAGCGAGGTGCAAAGTGGAACAGTTCGATGAAAATACTCCGATGTTTTCAATCGGTGTTGCCGCCGAATTGTCGATGATGCACCCGCAAACGCTGCGCGATTACGACCGCATGAAATTGGTGGTGCCGGTGCGAACCGGCGGTCAAACCCGCCGCTACACCATGCGCAATGTAGCCCAGCTTCGAGAAATTCAACGACTAAGCCAAGAGGGTGTAAGCCTCGAAGGCATTCGACGAATTCTCGAATTAGAAAATCAAAACGCCGAACTGCAAAAGCGAGTTCGCGACCTAGAACAAACTTTGGCCAACGAGCTGATGAACCGACCGGGTGCCCGGGTGTTCGCAGCCGGCGACCAAGGAGTCGAGAGCATTGCTCGCGGCAAAAGACCGTCGAAGCACACTTCGGTAGTGCTTTGGCGGGCGAGGTAGCCCCTCGCAGGTTCGGAGACCCCGAACAGTTCGGTTTCACCGAACGCCCGAAAAATCGGGCAAGGAGGTAAAAAATGAATCAACAGAATATGCAGCAACAGGGTGAACAAAAGAGTGCCCTAGAACAGTTTGGTGTAAACCTCACTGAGATTGCTAAGGCCGGAAAACTTGATCCGGTGATTGGCCGTGATGCCGAAATCCGCCGCGTCTCGCAGGTGCTTTCTCGACGTACCAAAAATAACCCGGTGCTAATTGGTGAACCGGGTGTCGGTAAAACAGCCGTGGTCGAAGGGTTAGCTCAGCGAATCATTGCCGGCGATGTGCCAGAGAGCCTCAAGGGTAAGCAACTAATCAGCCTCGATCTAGCGGCCATGGTTGCCGGTGCAAAATTCCGCGGCGAGTTTGAAGAGCGCCTGAAAGCGGTGCTTAAAGAAATTGACGAATCCGAGGGTCAAATCATCACTTTTATTGATGAACTGCACACTCTGGTTGGCGCCGGTGCGGCCGATGGTCAAGATGCGGCGAATATGCTGAAGCCGATGTTGGCTCGCGGCGAATTGCGTCTAATTGGTGCAACCACCCTCGACGAATATCGTGAGCGCATCGAAAAAGACCCTGCCCTCGAGCGTCGTTTCCAGCAGGTTTATGTCGGTGAGCCGAGCGTGGTCGACACAGTGGCCATCCTTCGTGGTTTGAAAGAGCGCTATGAGGCGCACCACAAAGTAGCCATCGCCGATGCTGCGTTGGTAGCCGCTGCAACCCTGTCGAATCGCTACATCACCGGCCGTCAATTGCCAGACAAAGCAATCGACCTGATTGATGAAGCGGCGTCGCGTTTGCGCATGGAGATTGACTCGGCTCCAGTCGAGATTGACGAACTTCGTCGCTCGGTTGATCGTCTAAAACTTGAAGAGTTGGCCTTGAAGAAAGAAAAAGATGAGGCTTCGAAAGAGCGTCTCGAAAAACTTCAGGCCGACCTGGAAGACAAATCAACTCAGTTGGCAGAACTAAATGCACGTTGGGAAAAAGAGCGTGCTGGCCTCAACCAGGTTGGTGAACTAAAGACCAAGCTAGACGGTTTGCGCATTGAAGCCGAAAAAGCCCAGCGTGAGGCAAATCTGGAAAAAGCTTCGCGGTTGCTTTACGGCGAAATTCCGGCACTTGAAAAACAGCTGGCCGAACTTGAAAAAAACGAGGATGCCGCCAGCGGCGAACGTATGGTCAACGACCAGGTCGGCGAAGATGACATTGCTGCCGTGGTCAGCGCCTGGACCGGAATTCCAACCGGACGCTTGCTAGCCGGTGAAAGTGAAAAGCTGCTGCACCTTGAAGCCGAATTGGGCAAGCGCCTGATTGGTCAAAAAGCCGCGGTTAAGTCAGTTTCCGATGCGGTTCGTCGCACCAAGGCTGGAATTAGCGATCCATCAAGACCAACCGGATCCTTCTTATTCTTGGGCCCAACCGGTGTTGGTAAAACCGAATTGGCGAAGAGCCTGGCTGAATTTTTGTTCAACGATGAAAAAGCCATGGTTCGCATCGACATGAGCGAATACGGCGAAAAGCACTCGGTTTCACGTTTGATCGGTGCCCCTCCGGGATACATCGGTTATGAAGAAGGCGGCCAGCTCACCGAGGCAGTTCGACGTCGACCATATTCTGTGGTGCTACTCGACGAAGTTGAAAAAGCTCACCCAGAAGTTTTTGACGTGCTGTTGCAGGTGCTAGATGATGGCCGGCTAACCGATGGCCAGGGTCGTGTAGTCGATTTCAAAAATGTGATTTTGATCATGACCTCAAACCTTGGTTCGCAGTTCTTGATCGACCCAGCACTTGACCAAGTTCAAAAGCAAGAGGGTGTGCTCACGATGGTTCGTGCGCACTTCAAACCCGAGTTCTTAAACCGTCTCGACGACATTGTGATTTTCACCGCGCTAGATCGCCTAGAACTAGGTGCCATTGTTGAGTTGAACATCGATCGATTAGCCAAGCGGTTAGAAGAGCGTCGTTTGCAGCTTGCTGTTACCCCGGCTGCTCGAGCCTGGCTGGCCGACAAAGGATACGACCCGATTTATGGTGCGCGTCCTTTGCGTCGACTAATGCAACGTGAAATTGACGACCGTTTGGCAAACTTATTGCTGGCCGGCGAAATTCACGACGGTTCGATGGTGAAGGTTGATGTTGACCCAGAAGGTGTGCAGCTGGTGGTTACGCCTGGATTAGATTCGATCTAGTCGGCCAAGCCAACAATCTGAGGCCGCCAGGCCTGTCTGGTTATTACGACATATATTCGGGTAGCCGAATATCGCTTGATACTTTGACCCCAAATCTGATGATTGGGGTCAAAGTGTTTAAGCGCATCTTCACGATTCTTCTTTCGGCAATCCTTGCTGCTGGCTCTCTGGTTGCTCTAGCAGCACCTGCTACCGCAAGCGTTGGGCCAATGACCATTCGCTATGTAACTACGGCTGCCAATCAAACAGTGTGTTTGCCAATTGGCGGCACCAACACCGGGGTCAAAGTTGATTGGAAAGATGGCTCAGCGCTTGATTCAACCATCCTGAGTTCTGGAACTAGCGCACATATGACCCACGCATTTGCAACTGCTGGTACCTACGACGTTGAAATTGCTGAAGGAACAATAACTCGATTTGGCAGTGAGTTCTGCGCAACCGGCACCAAGGGCAAGATGGTCGCAGTTTTGAGTTGGGGAAATCAAATTGACAACATCACATCACTTGAGCGTGCCTTCAACGAAGAAACGGAGTTTATCGATGTGCCGAATGTGATGCCGCCAAAGGTCACAACCCTTGCATTCACCTTCGCACGAGCCTACAAATTTAATGATGCCGACATTTCCGCTTGGAATATTGGCGGATCAATTGTCGGTGGAATCGATTCTTATGGTGTGACCTCATTGCTCTACACATTTCACAGAGCAATCGCTTTTAACCGGCCATTGAATGGCTGGAACACCTCCAAGGTGATCAACATGTCACAGACTTTTTCTGGCGGCTACAACCAAGTCACGCCGTTTAATCAGTCACTGGATAACTGGGATACAGCAAATGTGACAAACATGTCATACATGTTTTCTTACAGCTCGTTTAACCAGCCAATCGGAAGTTGGGATGTTTCGAGGGTAGGTAACTTCTCAAATATGTTCAGCGAAAATAACAGGTTTAATCAAGATTTGGAGAACTGGGACACCTCTGCTGCAACTGACTTTTCCTACATGTTTTACTTCGCAACAGCATTTAACGGCAAAGTGACAAACTGGAAAACAAATCGCGCTACAAGCATGTGGTCGATGTTTGCCTACGCTCGCAATTTTGATCAACCTGTGCAGCACATCTCAGGGACAAATATTTGGAAAACAAGTGTCGTGACAAACATGTCTTCCGTATTTTTGGGAGCAGCAAAATTCAACCAAGATGTTTCAAGTTGGGATACCAGCGCCACCACCACCATGGAGAGCATGTTTCAATCAGCAACTTCCTTCAATCAAGATCTTTCGCTGTGGAACACCAGCAGAGTGACGAACATGTATGGAATGTTTTCCAGCGCCGATAGTTTTGATCAAAGTTTGGCATCTTGGGACATCACGAAGTTGGCCGCGGACTCTGCTAATCCAGCTGGTAACGGATCAGCAAATCACATGCTAACCAGCGCCGCCGGAAAAGGAATGTCGCCTGCTAATTACTCAGCAACGTTGCGCGGTTGGGCAGCCACACTTGAGGCCTATAAGCTAGCGGGCAACACTCCCGCTGTAGTTGCACTTGGTGCAGGGTCAAGAAAATACTTTTGCGATGCTGCAACGCTAGCTGCCAGAGACAAACTTTTCACCGTTGGCACCACACCTTACTTTGGCTGGACCTTTGGTAGCGCCGATTCACCTGCACTTTGTTCTGGCCAGCAAACGGTTACCTGGGCGCCGACCAACACCACGGTGGATGAGGGCACTGCGACTATCGTCCCAAATAAAAAGGCCTTCTCGGATGGGCACGGTGCAATAAGTTATCAGGTAGATAGCTCCACCGGCACGATGGTGTGTTCAGTAGCCAACTCGGGAACAATTACCTTCACCGGAGTTGGTTCTTGCGTGGTGAGGGCTACCGCTGCGGCAGTCGAAGATATTCCTAATATCGATCTCACAACTGGGTTTCGGCAAGTAACTTTTACTGCCAGAGCAACACAGGTAATTACTTGGACCCCCAGTAATTTGACTGCGCTCAACACCGACGCAACGCTGACACCCGATGTTTTGGCGGGCAGCAATGACGTAGCCGGGACAATTAGTTATTCAGTTCAGAACGCAGGAACTACCGGTTGCACGGTCAATTCAACAACCGGTGTAATCGCATTCAATGCATCTGGTACCTGCACGATTCGAGCAAGTGCACAGTCAACCGCAAATTCTGCCGCTGGTTTTACTGACGTAAGTTTTGTGATCAGTGCACCACCAGCTTCAAGTGGTGGCGGTGCTGGCGGCAATGTCGTCGAGGTCAAAGCGTCGCCCAAGGTGACTGAGGTGAGCAAGAAACGAGTGGTTGGCACTCGACCCACCGCGATTGAATTGGTTGGGCAAGACCTAAAAAATGTTTCTCAAATTCGCGTTGGTTCGAAAACTTTGCCGGTTGTAGTTGCCGACGATGAAAAACTCAACTTCGTTTTGCCCACCTTGGCCTCAGGCACCTATCAGGTCGAACTGGTGCACGAAGATTCGCTGATTGCAGTTGCGCAAACCATCACAGTTGTTGCGCCCACAATTGCAGTTTCGAAATTTGCCGGTGACTCGGCGAAGCTAACTTCGCAAAAAATTAAAACGATTAGAAATGCAGTTTCGCTTTACTCGGGCGCTGGTTCGTTGACCTGCATCGGTTCTACCTCTGGGGCTAAGGCCACACGATTCGATATTGTTCTTGCGCGGCAAAGGGCGTTCGCTGCCTGCAACTTGGCAAAGAAAATAAACCCAAGTCTGGTTACCTCAATTAAGGTGACTCCAGCCCTGGGCTTAGGCGCTAAAAACCGTAAAGTTGAATTGCAGTTCAGCAAATAAATAGCAGAACAAAAGAGGAGAAATTTCGGTGACTAACCCTCTTCCTTTGCGCAAAGTGCTGATTGTCGAAGACGAGGGCTTCACACGTTCACTAACCGCCGAAGTTTTGAGCCGAGCCGGTTTTGACGTTGCTGAGGCAAGTAATGCGGTTCTAGCAAAACGCGCGGTCCTGGATTTTGACCCAGACGCGATGGTTGTCGACATTGAATTAGGCGATGGGCCATCTGGGCTTGATTTGATTAGTGCTCTGAGTAAAACACATTCTCATATTGCTTTCGTTTTGCTATCGAATTTTGTGCCAACTAGCGCCGACCTAGATGAACTCAATCGTGTTTCGTACTTATCGAAGCGCGAAACTGACAATGTTGGCCGACTTCTCGAGGTACTAGAAGATGCACTTCGAAATCGCTCTGACGAGACAGTTGAAAAAGTGTCTAAGAACAACCCCCTTTCTAGGCTTACTAAAAACCAACTTGAGATCCTAAGGCTGGTCGCCAGCGGGGCAACAAATAATGAAATTGCTCAGGTCAGAAGATCATCAACTAGAGCTGTCGAAAAATCGATAGAGCGGTTATATGCGACATTGAATATTCACCGGGATGGAAAATCAAGTCCGAGACTTGCTGCCGCAAGGATCTATGCCGAAATTGCCGGCACTCCGCACGGTGGGCAAAAACTTTGAACTATGTAGGTTCGCTAAGTGGCAAATATGCCATCACATTTTCAGCGTGGCTACTGCTATCGCCAGTGAGCATTTTTCTGACCTATTCATTTACGCCCGAGGGCGCCAATGGCACATATTTCGAATGGATGATTCTTGGGTTTATTGGCCATGCCGTAACCGGCGCGGTGCTGGTTTTGGGTTGGTTGGTTTTTTCAAAACTAAAACCTGGCGGCTTGAAAGCGCTGCTGGTTTTGCTGCTATTTGCAATTGCTGGCGCAATTCGCGGCTTTTCGGTGGGCTTTTTTGGCGACTTGATGGGCTTGATCAACGAGCCTGACTATCTTGGTCGAATTCGAAGTGGCTCGGTTTTGGTTCTAGTTTGGTTTTCGTTTGCGGCCGTTCTAATCGAGACTAATTCTGAATTTAGGAATGCCCTAGCGGAGGTTCGTTCAGCAGCCCAAACCAGTGTCCTTTTGGCCCAAAAATCGAAACTCGTCGTCGCTGAATATCGGGTCGAAATCAGCGATCAGGTTAGGGGTTTGCTCGAGACTGCTTTGAGTAAAACGCAGAGTGCAACCGAGCTAACCAAAATAATCAGCCAGGTTTTGAAACCTTTGGTCAATACTGAACGGCTTTCGGAATTCGACGAGAAACTCAAGTCAGCCAGCGACGAACTGAGCACTAGATTTTCATTTTCATTGCGGGAAACTCTGCGGACGATGGTTACAAAATCCTCGTTTAATGGAGTAGTCGTGGCGTTTGTCTATTTAGCCAGCACGGCATCGAGTCGACTTTGGGTCAGCACTTTCGAAATCTTTGTTCTCGATATTTTGATCAACTCAATTTGGATCATTGCCGGATCAAAACTTGCGGCGCGCAGTTTGGCCACGTTGAAGGCAAGGCAAAGAATCGTAGCCGTGCTGCTTAGCTGGCTAGTGCTAGCAAATGGTGCAGGCATCATCAGCGAAACTTTGCACGCTGGCAATGTAGTTTTCACACCCACATCAGCGCTCTTCGCAATTGCGGTGTTGATTGTCATTGTTCTGACTTCGGCGTTAGACGCTTACCGGCTGCAGCACGCCGAAAAAATTGCCGAACTTTCTGTTTTGAATGCCCAGCTTGACTGGTATCGCCGCTCGATACATCAGGCGCTGTGGGTTGAAAAACGGCGACTAACCAGGTTGATTCATTCGCAAGTTCAGTCGCGCATTTTGGCGACAGCCGCTCGGGTGGCCCGACAAAACCCAGACGGACAAATTACTGAAGAAGAACTAGATGAATTGAAGCAGGTCTGCCTGACCGCAATTTACTCGGATGAAGTGAACACAGACGTTGCTGCTTTCTTAGAGCAAATCGCCGAGGTGTTTAGCGGTGCCTCAGAAATAGTTTCATCGATTAGCGATGAGGCTCAGGAAGTATTGAGCAGCGAACCGGCAGTTGCCGCCGCCAGCTTAGAAATTATCCGCGAGGGAATTAATAATGCCGTCAAACACGGCAAAGCTAATCGTGTCGAAATCAAAGTCAGTCTTGAGCCACAACAACATCTAGATAAGCATCTAGTCGTGATTGAGATTTTTGATGACGGCAATTCATTAGCAAAAAAAATGCAGCCTGGAATTGGGCAAAAAACCTTGGATGAATTAGCAATCGACTGGAAGATTTTCAGGAAAAAAGGCCAAACACTTTTGCAGGCAAAGGTTCCGGTGGGCTAAATCTAAGCTTTATATAGTGCCAACCGAACATAACGAAAAGTGCCGGCAAATAATCATTTGGGGCACCTTTCTTTTTCACTAAACTGACGCTCATGTCTGATAACAATCGCTCATTTGGTCAGGGGGCTCAGGGCGAACCTGATGCACCAAAGGCAAACAAAATTCGTTTCGCACAACGTCTGCGTTACAACTTCGACAACTCAATTGCCAGCAGTAAAAGCTTTATGGCTTTTATGGGTTTGGCCGTCGTTGTAGTTGCGGTTTTGATTACCGCTCTGCGGTACAACACTGAAGGTGCTGATGCGGAAGGGGCAAACTTTTTTGACCGCTTCTGGAGCACCATCGCCATCCTCTTTTTAGGTGCTGGCAAGCCCGATGCAAACTGGGGTCAGCGTGTGTTGGCCATCGTTTTCTGGGCTTCATCACTGATCTTCACCGCTACGGTTATCGGTTTTATCAGCAGCAAAATTTTGGGCATAGTCACAATGATGAAGAAGGGAAAAAGTGCCGTACTTGACGGCGGCCACACACTCATTTTGGGTTGGTCAAACCGTATTTTTCCGATCCTCAAAGAACTTGCCATTGCAAATCAGAACGTTCGCAAAGCGAAGGTTGTGGTCTTCTCAAATATTGATCGCGAGACAATGGAAGACGAGATTGCCTCGCGTGCTGGTGAACTTGGAAAACTAAAAGTCATCACCAGATTCGGTGATGCAACCAACCCAGCTGACCTACAGCGCGCCAATGTCTCTGCAGCCAAGTCAATCATTGTTCTAGATTCAGACAGCTCTGGCGATGCAACTGTGGTTTCCACAGTCTTGGCCCTAAAGGCTGTGAACGCATCCTCGGTGAATAAAATCATCGCCGAAGTTGATGACGCAAATACTGCCGAGGCGTTGCAGACAGCAACCGAAGGCCGAGTAATTCCGGTTCGTTCTCACGATGTTATAGCCCGAGTTACCGCTCAGGCTTCACGCCAGCCTGGCCTTGCCGCAGTAACGCTTGACCTGCTTGACTTCGATGGCGATGAGATTTACTTCAACCAGGTTCCAGCCTTGGCCGGCAAAACTTACGGCGATGCTTTGCTAGCTTTCAACACCGCTTCGGTTATTGGCCTGGTTGATGAAAAGGGCAGCGTAAAGGTTAACCCAAAGCACAGCACCAAACTCACCGCCGAGAGCAAAGTTATTGCCATTGCCGAGGATGATGACAAAGTTGTTTATACCGGCGTTCGCGAAGACATTGCCAAAAAGAAATTCACCGCACCGAAGGCACCCGTTCGAAAAGCAGAACACCTGTTGGTTATTGGTTGGTCTGAAATGGGCCAATCGGTAATTGCTGAGGTTGCGCAATTTTTGCCCAAGGGCTCGACCGTGCACATTGTCGCAAATCAGAAATTTGTCGCTGCCGACAAGCTAGCTAACCTCAAATTTGGTGCGAATGTAAAGGTCACTTTCGCAGCTGTCACCGGTGACATCGACGAACTTATTGCTGCCGCATCTGCAAAGAAATACAACGAGATCATCATCCTCGGTTATCGAAACGCAATCAGCGAAAGCGAAGCCGACGCACAAACCATGCTCACCATGTTGCAAATGAACCAGCTGTTTGATGCCAAAGGTAACGGCGTTGAGCCAACCCGCTTGGTGGCTGAAATTCTCGACAGTCGCAAAGCCGAACTGGCCCGAGTCGCGGCTGTTGATGACCTGGTAGTAAGCGATAACTTGGCTGCGCTGCTGATAGCTCAGGTTTCTGAAAATCCAAAATTGGCGCCGGTATTCGAAGATCTATTCGACGCCGATGGAGCTTCAATAAACGTAAATCCAATTGAAGAGTATGCCCCACTAGGTAAAGAAATTGAATACGCCGAACTTGTGGGTATCGCTCACGCTCGTGGTGAATCAGCAATTGGTTATCGGGTACTCGCTGCGTCTAGAGACAGTTCATCAAGCGGAGTAGTTCTAAACCCAGCCAAAACTCAAAAGTTCACACCAAAAGCTGGAGATTCCCTGGTTGTGGTTGGAGACCTTAAGTAGGCGATTAGGAAATATAGAGGCTCGACTTCAAGGTCGAGCCTCTAATCTTTAAGCGACATAGTTAGAAGGATTGCTGTGAGCGAAAACTCCAACTTCAGACGCAGAATACTTATAGTTGAAGATGAAAACTTGACTAGGGTTCTCATATCAAATCTTTTGACATCTGAGGGTTTTGAAGTGCAAACCGCCGATAGCGCTCTTCATGCATCGAAACTAACTAAAGATTTTGACCCAGATGCTCTTATTGTAGATATTTCGCTTGGCAAAGGTCCCACCGGGATTGACCTAGTTCATTCCCTTCAGGCAACTAGGCCTTATTTGAGTTTTTTAGTTTTATCTAATTTTGCTGCTCCACCGGCATCAATTAAAGAACTAAAGAGTGTTGCCTATCTGCAAAAGAACCAGATTTCAGATCCGAAGGTTTTGATATCGGCTTTGAACAGTGCGATGTCAAAACCTGATGCGGCTCAAAACTATCCATTCAAGGTTCCGAATGAGGTGTCTAAGCTCACCGCACAACAGTTGAAAGTTTTGGGGCTAGTAGCACAGGGTCTTAGCAACAGTGAAATTGCCTCGCGAAGAAACACAACTGTAGAGTCAACCGAACAGATGATAGGCCGAATCTATAAAAAGCTTGGTCTTGAGCGCAATAGTGCGGCAACCTTGAGAGTGCAGGCAACCAAAATATATCGCGAGACTCTCGGCAACAACTAGCCCCATGCGAGAGCTGACTAGACGCCTAAAGAGTTCCGAGGCCCTTACCTGGCCGGCAGCGATCATTGTCATTGTGATGGTTTATTCACTTGGTCCGGCATACACGTCGCTGTCGGCGGGGGGCTCAGAGCAAGAGTGGCGAAAAATATTCTTTATCACCACACTCGTCTATTTCGTTTACGTAGTTGTTGCGAAATTCACTTTTCTGCGTGGCAAAAGCATTCGGCAAAGGCCACTGCTATCCGCAGCATCTCTAATTTTTTCAGGATTGGTTATTTCGCTCGGCACAAGGATGATTGCCGTTTACTGGCTTGACTTAGAACCCAATCGAATAATGATTTTGCGAATAATCACTATTTCGATCGCGGTGATTGTATGGCACCTAGCCCTCGCAGTTTTAGTTCACGATGAGAGAACCCACCGCGCCGAACTGGAGGGACTACTAAATGCGATTGAGAGTGCCTCAATCAGTGAAAGATTTGCAACACTCCAGTTGCTTGAATTGCGAAACAAAACAATTAAGCAAATTGAAAATACGCTCACAGGAGCATGGAAAAACTTAAAGGCAACCAGGCAAATTTCTGCCGAACTAATCGATGTCGTTAATTTCGTCGTGCGCCCTTTAGGGAGAGAGATTTCAAAAATTGAAGTTCCTGAATTAGGCCCCCATGCTTCAGTCAACACAAAAATAACTTGGCGCGAAAAAATAAATCGATGGAAAAATCATCTAGATACGCTCTCAATCTATGACAATGTAGCCACACCAATTGCAGTGGCAATCGTTCCATACATGTCTCGCAACCTAATTGCCGCACCACTTGGGGCTGAGCGTGGTGTTTTGCTCTCGTTTTTATTGTTTTTTTCATTGGCAACTCTTGGGAAAAAATTAGACTTCAAAATCAAATTGCAATGGCGTCTGAAATGGCGGGCTCGATTAGCTGTAACGCTTGTCGTATCCGCCTGTTTTGTTGACGCATACCTGTTCTCTGTGCTGTTCAGTAAAGCAAATATTCAGTTATCAATGATTGCGGTTGCTGGCAACTTAATGATTTGTTCCATCATCTTCTTTATCAGACTGCTTAATTTTGATCGAAAAAAGATTATTGAAGAATTACAGGTGGTTTCACGTAATCTGTTCTGGTCTCAGGCCCGCCTGAAGCAGCTGGTTTGGGTTGAACGACAAAGACTCTCAAATTTGGTTCATGGCCACATCCAATCGCAGATAATAGCGACCGCAGCGAACTTTGAAACTCAAAATCTCACTGATCGTGAAACGGTGGCTCTATTTAAGAAGCTTCGAATTGATCTTCAAAAAATTATTCGGGATCAAAGCCGCACTGAGTCAGTCCCCAAATTACTTAGGTCACTTAAGAAACTTTGGATGAATTCAGTTGACATTAGATGGACGATTTCTGAAGAGGCACGAAAAGTTCTCAAGCTTGATCAAAATGCTGCAGATTCTGTCATCGAAATTATTCGAGAAAGCATCCTAAATAGCGTCAAGCATGCTCGCGCTCAAGTTCTAATTGTCGATATTAAATTAGCCGAAAGCAAAAGCCACACAATTCCAAGCGCTGGCTTTCTCATACTGAACGTTACAAATGACGGTAGGCCCATTCCAAAAAAAGTGACTAAAGGACAAGGGCTTGCTTTTCTCGATTTGGTAGCAGCCGAGTGGCATCTGCTTTCATCGTCAACCGAAACACAATTGACCGCCCGTGTTGCTTTTCAAAACTAAACACCAAATGCTAGGTAAACCAAGCATTTAGAAATCCAGAATCAGGCAACAAGTTTTGATGTTGTCATGAAAAAACTCTGGGGAATCGTACTTGTTGTAGCCTTATCCGTCCTTAATTTTTCAGCTCCAGCCCAAGCGGTTGATGTTGTTCGTTATTACATTGCAACCGAGGGCACAGCTTCCGGCAGTTCAGGGGGTAGTTGTGAATCACCAAGCTTTGTTGGAAACGGTGAAGGGCCGATTCAAGCGGCTTTAGATTTGGCGGCTAGCTCAAACGATGAAAGCCAGTCCTACACCGATGTGGGTTTCAACCAAAATGTCACTTACACCGAAATTATCCTTTGTGCCGGTACCTGGCATTTGACCGAAACCCTGAATGTTGACGCCAACGTAATCATTAAAGGTGCCGGATATGCTGCCACAAAAATTGATGGTGGTAATCAAGTTCGAATCATGAACATTGGTTCTTTTGATCCTGCACAGTTTGGTCTAACCTGGGCCGATGTCCAAGCAAACCCGGCTGTCCTGCGAGATCGAGCCAGCTTTGCAGCCCGAGTTCAAATTCAAGACCTAACGCTTCAAAACGGCTCAGCCAATTCCGCAGCCAATGAAGCAGATCGAGTTGGCGGTGCAGTAAGGATTCTTGGGCGCGATAGTGCACACTTCAAAAATGTCTACTTTTCGGGTAATGAGGCTTGGCGAGGAGCAGCCGTTTACGCTGTCGGCGGTGGGGGAGACAATTTCGAGCAGGTAGACAACTCTCCAGCTGGTGATTTAATCATTGAATCGAGCGCCTTCTCACAAAACATCATCTCTGGTGGTGAGGGCCGTGGTGCCGTGATTATGGCAATCCGTTATCAACGTGACCTAATCGGCGCTCAAATCGTGAACAGTAGTTTTTACAAAAACGTTGCCGAAACAACCTTGAACTTTACCTTCACAAACGGCAGAAGCATCGGAAACTCTTTCGTCGACAACAAAACCAATGACACTCCGGACCTAGCCGGTGGCGGAACAATTGTCGTGCGCGGAAACGTGCTGGCGCAAAATAATTCAACCTTGCTGTGTAATGACCAGCTTCAAATGGGTTCAGATTCGCTGTCGACTGGGGCCTGCGGTGCGGCAGATAATCAAACCACAAACGCCACCTACGCAGAAATAGCACCACTTGATCTTTATCCAGCTGACGAAATTCCAGTGCAGCGATTTGCTCTGGCCAGTATTACTCGCAACAATTGGCCAGTTGCTTCAAACTGCCCAACGCTAGACGCACTTGCGCAAGCTAGACCAACAACAGGGTCTTGTGATTCTGGGCCAATTCAGCAACCAGACGCACTGAGCGCCGCACCAGAGTTAGTGGCAACTGCCGAATTCAGCCAGGATGGCGAAATTGCATATGTGACTACCCCTCCTTCATCAGGAGTGTCATCAAAAGTCACGTATTCAAGCGTCAGCAGTATCTGTCGAGTTGATGCGGCCTCGGGAAATGTCACTGCGCATGTGAACGGAATTTGTAACGTTGATTGGGCTGTTTTTACCGACATCAATCACCTGGCTAACCAAGGATCTACTCGTCTTGTCTTTACCGTTTTCGATCGAAATGGTGGAAGCCCAGGCACTTATTTAGTCGAGCATTTTCAAGGCACAACCTATTTCATTACTACCTCAGGAATAATTGACCGCCTTTTGCCAAACGGCGAGTATGAAGCGGCATGGAAAACTCTGCAACCACGCGACGAGTGGGCTGGAAACACTTGGTCTTCGGCAATTGACTCGAATGGCACGCTTTACGTTGCCTACTGGTACGGGAGAATTGCCACAATCACTCCAGAGGGAGTCGTTGAAGAGTCGGCCTATACCTCGCACGGAATCGGCGACATCGCTACCTTTGGAATTTCACCGAATGACGAACTTTATGTTGCAACCTGTGATGCTGCTAACGGTGATGACCAGGTGTTCAAGTTGTCTGCCGATAACGTGCCAACTAAAGTTGCCGACCTACCAGCAGGTAGCTGTGCCTCAATCATGGCCTTTGATACTGACTCAAACATCTATTTGGCTGAATGGTATTCGAGCGGTTTATTAAAGGTGTCGCCTGATGGCACCGTAACCGAGCAGCCCGAAGCTACCGGTGGGTGGACCCAACAATTAACCGTGGATGAGAAAGGTGACGTTTACTCGGGTACCCACGAAGCTCAAAAAATTGTAAAACTTAGCAAAAACGGCGAATTCGATGATGCATGGCTCACGTTGCCTAACGGCTGCAAACCGGCAGGTGTTGCCTCTAACGGCCGCGAGGGACTTTATGTAGTCTGTAACAACACCAAGCAGATCTTAGAAATTGATACCGTAACCAAGTCGGTCATCGAAAAGACCACTCCACAATTTGATACCGGTTGGTTCTCAAACGCGAGGTATGCAAACAACAAACTCTTCTTCGGCTCAGAGTTTGGGTATAACGGTCTCGTTGCTTTCAATAAGGCGGAGCAAAGCAACATCTCAGTGAGCTCTGAGGTAAATGTTGCCGAAACTAGAGCAACTCTTACAGCAACTGGCGGTACGGGCACGGGCTCAATTGTTTATGAATCAGTAACGCCTGCATCCTGTGAAGTTGCGGCAGACGGCACGGTTACCGCACTTACTCAGGCAGTGTGCAAGATAAAGGCATCAAAGCGCGGTGACCTAAATTACTTCCCGAAATATTCGGCCGAATACACGGTTAGTTTTGCGGCAGCACCGGCACCCGCGCCGGCACTTGCACCTTTGAAGAACGTTCAGACTCCGCTCAGTGCGACGAAAGTTGCCGCCAGCATAGGTTCCAAAGTCCAGTTGTTATTGAACGGCGGCAGCGGTGAAGGCAAAGTCGTTTATCGAAACTTGACCCCATCAGTTTGCCAGGTTGACTTTGTCGGAATGGTAACGACAAAGGCCAGCGGAGAATGTCAGGTGGAAGTCAAGAAGGCCGCAACAGAAAAATTTGAGTCAGCCACAGCAATTCTTTCTGTTTCAGTATTGCCACTTTCAACCAAGGCACTTGAACACCCTGCATTACTGACCACTCGCGAATTCGGAAGATTGTCAACGGAACAAATTAGGTCACTAAGCCCGGAAGCTATTGGGCAAATTAGACCGATAGTTTTGGCAGGTCAAAAAGTAGCAAAACTCAAGCTCTTGACGCCAGCGCAGCGCAAGGCATTGACTAAAGAGCAGTTGAGCAAACTCACATCTGCTCAGAGAAAAGCTGTTGGCCGATAACCTTAGTTAGATGGAACTAAATGCGGCGAGTGTCATTCAGGCGCTCGCCGCATTTTCACGTCCAGACCAGATTGTTCAATACCTACGGTTTTTCAAGACCGGTCCGGGTCAGTATGGTGAGGGCGATGTTTTTATTGCGGTGAAGGTGCCGGAAACCCGTTCGGTGGCCAAGCAATTCAAAGATTTACCAGCTGAAGAAATCGACATACTGATGCAATCGCCAGTTCACGAGCATCGTCTCTGTGGTCTGGTGATTCTTACCGAGCGATTCAAACGCGCAAAAACAGAGGCCGCACGCAAAGAGATTTTCAATCACTACCTTCAGCTGGCTTACGAGGGTCGAATAAATAACTGGGATTTGGTTGATGTGACCGCGCATCGCATTGGTGCTTATCTAATTGATCGTCCAGGTTCGATGGAACTTCTTGAATCTTTGGCAAGAAGTGAAAAATTGTGGGAACGACGAATCGCCATGGTTTTCACTTTTGCCTACATCGGCGTCGGTCGTCTTGATGAGCCCCTGCATATTGCAGAGATGCTGCTGGGCGACATAGAAGACCTAATGCACAAAGCAGTCGGCTGGGGCCTTCGGGAAGTCGGTAAAAAAGATGTCGAAAAATTGCGAAAATTTTTGAGCCGCTTCGCGGCTTCGATGCCGCGCACTGCACTGCGATATTCCATCGAAAAATTTGATGAGACCGAGCGTAAATATTGGCTAGCTCAAAAGCAACTTCAGGCGACTAGCTAATTTAAGTCAACAATTACCGGAACATGGTCGCTAGGCGCTTCACCTTTGCGCTCGTCTCGATCAATTTCGGCGGCGGTGACGCGCTCGGCAAAAGGCTCAGATCCCAGAATGAAGTCGATTCGCATCCCCTCATTCTTTGGAAAGCGAAGTTGCTGGTAATCCCAGTAGGTGTAGCCTTCAACCCCGCGTTCGCGAACCACATCGTGCAAACCAATTTGCTCAAATGCAAAAAAAGCGTTGCGCTCAGGTTCAGACACGTGAGTGGAACCGGCAAAGTCGTCGATGTTCCAGACATCTTGGTCGAAGGGGGCGATGTTAAAGTCACCCATCAAAGCAAAAGGTAAATCAGGTTCGTATTCAACCCATTGGGCCGCGTTCGCTGCCAGGCGGTCTAACCAATCAAGTTTGTAAATATAGTGCGGGTCTTGCAGTTCGCGACCGTTAGGAACATAAAGCGACCACAGACGCACACCATCGAATGTCGCAGCAATTGCTCGAGCTTCAAGTTGCTCACCATTTGCTCCACCGTCGGTGGGCCCAACTGCTTTGTCGAAGCCAGGCATTTCGGAAAAGCCAATTTCGACATCTTCAGCATCAATCCGGCTGGCAAAGGCAACACCGTTCCACTGGTTTAGCCCGTGCATGGTGATTTTGTAGCCGGCATCCTCGAATTTGGCATATGGAAACTGTTCGGGTTTGCACTTTATTTCTTGCATGGCAAGAACATCCACGTCTTTTCGAACCAACCAGTCGACGACCCGATCGACTCGCGTGCGAATTGAATTTACATTGTGGGTAGCGATGCGCATGGTTTCGGCCTTACTTCAGCAACAGGCAGGTTTACGAACGCAACTTTGCCTATTTTTGAAGTTTAGACTGAGTGCATGACCTTTTCATCTGCCGCAAAGCCACGTCTAGTTGAGCTAATCAAAGAATTAGCTGTAATTCACGGACGCGTCACATTATCGAGCGGCATTGAGGCCGACTACTACGTAGATTTGCGGCGTGCCACGCTGCATCACGAAGCGGCGCCACTTATTGGTCAGGTGATGCTCGATTTACTGGCTGCCGAGGGCATTACCGAATTCGACGCGGTTGGTGGTCTCACCATGGGTGCCGACCCAGTTGCCACCGCAATCTTGCATCAGGCTGCAGCACGCGGTCGCCAGGTAGATGCTTTTGTTGTGCGCAAGCAGGCTAAAGCACACGGTATGGGTCGCCAGGTTGAGGGCCCAGACGTAAGCGGCAAAAAAGTCGTGGTTGTCGAAGACACTTCAACTACCGGAGGTTCACCGCTCACGGCTGCAAAGGCATTAGAAGAAGCGGGTGCAATTATTGTTGCGGTAGCAACTGTGGTAGATCGAGCTACAGGGGCCGACAAGGTTATCGGCGATGCCGGATATAAATATGTAAGTGCGGTGTCTCTTGAAGACCTCGACCTCGCTTAAGCCTTACGTTTTTCTTGAAATTTCATCCCTCACCAGTGTTATCGGTGGGTCGATGCTGTTCATCCTGTTTCCTTGGCTTGCTCTTGACGTAACCGGATCATCGGCGGCCGCCGGCTTGCTGGTGACAATCACAGCGATTCCAGGATTACTGCTTTCGCCGGTGATGGGCTCGATTATCGACCGGTTCGGGCGTCGCAACACTTCAATGTGGGTCGAATACCTGAGCGCTGTCTCAGTAGTCATCTTGCCGATTGTTGCCTGGTTCATCGACATAAACCTGTTTATTTTGATTCTTATCGGTGTAATCAAAAACTTTGTTTCGAGTGGCTCACCCAGCGCTCGAAAATCACTTGTACCTGATGCTGCAACTGCCGCTGGCATGACACTGCCAAGAGCAAACTCGATTCATGAGGCACTATTTGCAACCGGTTTTGCCATTGGTCCAGCCATAGCCGCGGTGCTAATTGATCAGATTGGCGCCATCAACGCTTTTTGGGTTTCGGGCATATTTTCTGTGATTGCGGGTGTTTTTAGTCAGCTAATTCGGGTGCATGAAAAACACGAGGAAAATGACGAGGAGAGCGGCAACATTTTTGTCTATGCCTCACAGGGCTTCCGAATTCTGTTCAGCACACCGGCTGTACTAATCATGATGAGCACCTTCCTGTTCTTGGCGATTGTCTATTTGCCAACCGAAATGGTGGTTTTACCAAGGTATTTCAACGAGATAGGTTACCCAGAAGGCCTAGGCATCATCATTTCGGTCATGGCCGGCGCCTCAACCATCGGGGCTCTACTGTTTGAAAAAATCAATAAGTACCTAAGTTTTGCCAAAATTTTCCGCATCGCCATCTTGGGTGTTGCCGTAGCTATGATTCCAATGTCGTTGCTGCCACCGCAGTGGGCATTTGTGGTGTTTGGCGCCATACTTGGCCTCACCTGGGGCCCACTTGGTCCGTTGCTCAATACTGTAGTGCAAGAGAAAATTCCAGCGAATAAACGCGGACGCGTATTCGCCTTAGAGTTAGCCATCTGGAGCGGCGGCCCGATGATTTCTATGGTTGCCGTCGGTTTGGCACTAGACGCGTTCGGTGTCAGAGCGGTTTATTTGATTGAAGCCATTTTGGTCACCGCGGTAGCAATTTTCATGGCCACGCGCAAGCGCCTGCGCGAACTTGACGCTTAAATAACCTTCGCAATTCTGACTATTTAAGTTCGGTATGACCGAACATTTGGCGTGCTTTTTGAGCCTGTTTGCCTAGACTAAGAAAGTCATATCCGGACAAGTCTGGTGTGCCCATATGGCCAAACTTACGAAGGAATCTCAAACGTGCGAAGTCTGTCTAAATTCAAGTCAACGAAGTTCGTCAGCGTTGTTGCGGCCGCCGCTGCACTGCTAATTCTGCAGTCATCGGTGGGACTTGCACCTGCGGCAGCATTGCCTACGTTCTCGCCGACCGATTTCACAACCATTGCCACCGGCGGGCAAAGCAGTACCCTAACCCCGAGCACTGCAAATAGTTACCTAACTTATGAACTCACTCCGGCCACAAACGGTAGAGCGGGTGCTGTGTGGAATCAAAAACGAGTTGTAGTTTCGAATGATTTTGAAATTAATGCCGAGGTTTATTTAGGCTCTCAAGACTCGGGAGCCGATGGAATGGCCTTCGTTTTGCAACCAAACTCGACTTCTAATCTCTCTCAGGGCGGAGGTCTTGGTTACCAAGGGATTACACCTTCGCTTGCCGTTGAACTTGACACTTATCCGAACACCAGTGATTCGAATGACTCCTCTACTGACTACATGTCGTTCACGGTCAATGGTGATACTGATCACAGTTCACTTGTAAACCAAGGATTCAGTCAAGTTGCCGTAGGTAATTTAGAGGATGGCACCTGGCGCAGCTTTCGCTTCACCTATAACGCAACATCAAAAATCGCAAAGGCATATCTTGCGGGAGTTGAAAAATTATCGACTCAGATTGATCTGAGCACTTTATTTTCGGCATCTTCTGGGAATGTTTACTGGGGTTTCACTGCCGCAACGGGCGGTATGAATAATCAGCAGCAAGTGAGATTTGCCGATACGGCAATCTATGCCGCGGTTACCAGAACTAACCAAGGCCCAACGGTCAGTGATCCAGGCAACAAGTCAATTAATTTAAACGCGACGAAAATTGTGGCTTTCGACATCGCCGATCAAGACAACTCCACGACTCAGGCTCAATGGAAAATCGAGGCCACCAGTTCGGATCCATCGAAGGTGAATGTAAAAGCCGCATCAATTACTTCGGTTTCAACAGCGTCCGTCGAACTTGAAACTTTTGCTACTGCCGGATCTGCAACAATCTCGGTAAAAGTTTTCGATTCTGATGGTGCCGTTGCTGAAAGAACTTTTACGGCAAGTGCCAGCAATGCACCAAGTTCAATTAGCCCAGCCAACTTGGGAGCATTCGAAGTTAATACGCAAATTGTTCCGATTCAACTAACGTCAGATGCCCCTGGAACTCTGACCTGGTCAGTGCAGGCCGGTACCTTGCCAGCTGGTTTGACACTTTCAAATTCTGGTGCTTTGAGTGGAACCCCTTCGGTCGCTGGAGCTTACGACTTTACTGTTAGAGTCACCAATTCAAACAACGAGTACTTTGACAAACAATTTACGGGGGTAGTTTCACAGTATCTGGTACTCACCAATGGCGCGATGAGGTTTGGTAATGGTTCACAATCCTCGATTGATGGAAAAGGTAACTTCCAACAGCCTTTTTACTGGTCTGCAGCCTCAAATCAATTCTTTAAATTAACTTATTCCTCATACCCATTAGATATGGCAATAGGAAGTGGCACTCAGTCCCAACATTGGTCTGGTGGTACTGTCCAAGACTTCAGTGGTCTTTCACCATCTTCGAAAATGATTGACTATTCAGGTTTTGTGGTTACTGGCGATCAGGGTAGCGGCAAAAAAGGTTACGGAAAGATCGTCACGCGGTTTACATATGGCATTAATGCACAGAGCATGCAGATTGAAAATACCTACTCTCTTGGGCAATCGGACTCTTTCGTAAAAATTCAAACAAAAATTACCAATCTCGATGCAAACCCAGTGTCACAGGCTTATATCTACGTTGGCACCAGGGATGACTGGGTCGGTAATTCCGATGGCCCAACGAAGACAAAAGGAAACCTTGACGGCCCAAATGGCTCTTTCCAGGCTACAACCGTTCAGTCTGACCCTGCAAAAGCCCTGAGAATTACAACGGCATCTGAGGGTGCACTGTTTTACTCAACGACTGATGGCACCAACATGTCAATCGACAGCTGCTGTAGCTTTGCAAACGCATACAATGTGAATCCTGCTCAATCGCCACTCACCCTAAGTGGCGACGGATCATATGTTGCAGTATTTCCTGTCGGCAACATCAGTGCTAACGGCTCAAGCACCGTAACGTGGTTTTATGCGGCAGGTTCGCTTCAGAGCCTGGACAGCGTCGCTCAATCGGTTGCCGCTGCTGCAGCCCCACCGGCACCAAACGTCACTCGAGCTAGCTCGCAAGCTACCTTGACATGGCAGGCGCCAGAAATTGACCCTGCCAGCGAAATCACCAATTACGCTTACAGCATTTCTGAAGACAATGGCGCCACTTGGTCTAACGCAATTGCAGTTTCGCCAGCCTCGATAAACACCACATTTGTTGTGACGGGTCTTGATAACACCAAGCGTTATCAATTCAGGGTTGCGGCATACACGAGGGCTATTGGAAGCCAGTCAACCGCAACACTGGGCTCCTGGTCTGGTGCCTCAAGTGCAGAATTACTGGGTGGACCTAATGTACCGACCATCAGCTCAATCGTGGGTGGAAATGGGTCACTTTCGATAAATTTCACGGCCGCAACCAGCCCGATATCACCTGTTACCAACTACGAATACAGTCTTGATGGGGGAACAACTTGGGTAACGCCATCAACCCCAGTGACCGTTAGCCCTTTACTCGTAACAGGTTTAACTAACGGGTCTTCATATGCGGTGAAAGTGCGCGCTGTAAATATTTACGGGGCTGGAAATGCTACTGCTGCAGTCTCCGCTTTGAACTTGCCTCGTTGGACGAGTACCACAATTCCAACGCTTGTGGTCGGTGGGGCAATTAGTCAAACTGTTGCTGCGATTGCCGAAGTGACTTATTCGCTTACCGATCCAGTCAATAATCCGCTTCCAGCCGGCCTGACTCTAAATAGTGCAACCGGAAGAATTTCAGGAACTCCAACCACGCCCGGCGTATTTGACTTCAGCATCTCTGCAACTAACTCGGCAGGAACTGTAACTCAGAGGTTCCAAGGTGAGGTCTCGCCCTTCTCATTTGTGCCCGGTACAGCAAATTACTCTGCCACTACAGGTGTGGCATTTAATGCTGAGATTAAGACCGACACTGCTCGTGGCTTCAATGTTGCAAATGGTGTGACTGTGGTTTCAGTAGGCAATCTGCCGAGTGGAATTAGCTTCACAGTGATAGATGACAATGTTGCCGATACGTACCCGAGAATCCTACTCACCGGTACCCCTATGGCAACTGGAACTTCTGAGATCTCAATTGAGCTTAGAGACAGCAACAATCGAAGTATCTCAGCAACAATTAACCTGGTCGTTAGTAACCCACCGCCACCAGCCCCGGTCGTGACTCCAACTCCAACTCCAAGTCCTTCGGCTTCGGTTCGACCAACTCCGAGGCCAACGCCGTCGCCGACGCAATCCACTGTCGCGCCAAGGCCGACCGCTACGCCTACTGCAACACCGAGCCCAACACCAACGGCTACACCTTCGCCAAGTGCGCAACCTGTTGCGGCACCGGTTTTGCAGCCAACTGTTGAGCCAACGCCCAACGTGGTTTACCAGGCAGTATCCGAGATTCCGCAGGTGCTGATTAACGCTTTGCTCAGCCCAATCGCGTTTACCACCAACGATGCTGCTGAGCCGGTCTTGCCAGAATTAGCACCGCTTGAATCGGCAGCATTGGTGAACGGAACCCCGGTTCCGGTTCAGCTAATTCCGACTGAAACGGCCGACGGTTATGTGCTCAAGGGAGAAGGGTTCGAGGTTGTACTGGCTGCAACCAGTAAATCCGGCGAGCCTCTGAAACTTGACGAATCAGGCAACATCATCCTCAATGACGAGCGCGTCGCTAAATTTAGCGGCTCGGGTTTCGCGCCTGGCTCAATCATTAAGGTTTGGTTGTTCTCTGAACCAACCGAGCTGCGCGAAGTTATCGCCGATGCCAACGGTGAGTTCTCAGGCGAGGCCGCGGTTCCGGCCGATGCACCGATGGGTGAGCACACCATCCAGTTGAATGGCATCACGCAAAATGGCGAACTTCGCTCGGTAGCAATGGGTGTTGTTCTAAACCCGGATGCCGCAGCACAGCCGGTCAGCCCGACGACCGGTTCCGGTGAAATCAACTGGTGGTTGCTCAGTGCCGGTTTTGCCGCGGCAGCGCTGCTGTTGGTTTTGGTAACTCGCCGACGCAAGAAGGCCTAGTCATCCAGCTAAGTTAAGCCAAACCTCGTTAGAGCAGGTCGGCCACCGAGTTTAGAATCTCGGTCGGCCGGAACGGATACTTGGCAATTTCGGCGTCGTCGGCTATTCCGGTGCGCACCAACACAGTGTGCAATCCGGCTTCGATTCCGGCTACCACGTCGGTGTCCATACGGTCACCGATCATTGCGGTTGACTCTGAGTGAGCGCCAATTTTTCGCATCGCACTCCGAAACATCATCGGGTTTGGCTTGCCCACAATATAGGGTTCCATCCCTGTTGCTTTGGTGATCAATGCAGCAACTGACCCGGTTGCTGGAAGAACCCCATCAGCTGAGGGGCCGGTGGCATCGGGGTTTGTGGCAATAAAGCGGGCCCCGTTGATAATCAGCCGAACCGCTTTGGTAAGCATGTCAAAGTTGAAGTTTCGGGTTTCACCTAGCACCACGTAGTCGGGGTTTTGGTCGGTCATCACGTAGCCGATTTCATGCATCGCCGTGGTTAGCCCAGCTTCGCCAATTACATAAGCCGAACCCTTTGGTTGCTGTTTATCCAGAAACGCGGCAGTGGCCAAAGCCGAGGTGAAAATATTTTTTTCTGGGATGTTCAATCCGCCCGAAACAAGTCGAGCTGAAAGATCGCGCGGCGTGTAAATCGAATTGTTGGTTAGTACCAGAAAAGGCGTTTCCTCAGCCTGCCATTTGGCAATAAGTTCAGCAGCCCCAGGTAGGGCAACTCCTTCGTGCACGAGCACGCCATCCATGTCGGTTAGCCAAGAAACTATGTTGCTGCGATCTGCCATGTGCCTAGCCTAGCGAAGGCTTGTAGGCCACACCGGCTTCTGGAGCGCTTGGATGAATTCTTCACCTAGGCTTAACTCATGCCGAAAACCAGCCGCCTTTTTTCGCGAATTTCAAAGGGTCAGACCCGCTGGCTTGGTGCAGCCCTGCGCAATGAAACCACCGGTGGAATACTGCTTTTGGTTGCTGCCATTGCAGCCTTAGCGTGGGCAAACGTCGATTACGACTCATACTCGACGCTAAAAGAGTTTAAATTCGGCCCAGCAGAATTACATCTTGACCTGAGTCTGGGCAAATGGGCAGCCGATGGGCTTTTGGCAATCTTTTTCTTTGTCGCCGGAATCGAACTTAAGCACGAGCTAGTTCTAGGCTCTCTAAAAGACAAGGCAGTTGCTGCTGTTCCAATCGCAGCCGCACTCGGCGGAATGATCGTTCCTGCCACAATTTTTGCCTTCTTCAACGCCGGGCAACCGACCGCTTCCGGTTGGGGAATTCCGATGGCCACTGACATCGCCTTTGCGCTTGCCGTGTTGGCCGTCGCTGGGCGTTCGCTGCCGCTGGAACTTCGCGCATTTCTGCTCACTCTTGCAGTGGTAGATGACCTCGGCGCCATCCTGGTGATTGCAATTTTCTATACCGCAAAACTTAATTTCTTGGCATTAGCCGTCGCTGTTGGTGGGCTTTTCATTTTTGGGATGCTGCAAAAAAAGCGTGTCACCGGTTGGTATTTTTACCTCCCGTTGGCGGCCATCATCTGGGCCGCCTTGCACGAGAGCGGCATCCACGCAACCATCGCTGGCGTCGCAATGGGCATGTTGATGAATTTGAAACAGACGGATGGGGTGCTGCACGTGGTTCACCCAATTTCAGCCGGTTTTGCCGTTCCGGTTTTTGCTTTTTTTAGCGCCGGAGTCTCGGTGGCCGGAATGAGTATCGGCGATGTCTTCGAATCTCCGGTGGCGTTGGGCGTCGTCCTTGGGTTGGTGGTCGGCAAACCGCTTGGAGTTGTGGGTACCGCGTATTTAATGGCTCGGTTCACTCGAGCCAGCTTGTCTAAAGAGCTCAGTTGGTGGGATGTTGCCACCCTTGGCTCGCTTGCCGGAGTGGGTTTCACCGTTTCGCTGCTCATCAATGAGTTGGCTTTTGGCGGCACTGAGGCAGACGCGATGGGCACACTCGCGGTCTTGCTAGCTTCAACCATTGCCGCAATTTTCGCGACGATTGCGTTGCAATTCAGAAAGCGGGCCTACTCCGGTGTCTAACGACGAAAACATGCACGCCAATGCCTCACACGAACTGACCACCTGGGGTGTTGGCCCATGGCAGGGTGAATGGCCCGAGGGGGCCGGATCCGCGGAGCAACCAAATCCCGATTCGATTTACGATCCTGAATTATTAACTAATGGCGACACACGAAACGTGCTCGATAAATATCGCTATTGGAAAATGCAGGCGATTGTGGCCGACCTTGATTCCCGTAGGCACAACTTTCACGTGGCCATTGAGAACTGGCAGCACGATCTAAACATCGGCTCAATCGTTCGAACTGCAAATGCATTTTTGGCTGCCGAAGTTCACATCATCGGTAACAAACGTTGGAATCGACGCGGTGCCATGGTCACCGATCGATACCAGCACGTGCGTCATCATTCGACGGTTGAAGAATTTATTGAGTGGTCAAAAACCGCTGCGGATGACGGTGGCAAGCTGCCAATAATCGCAATAGATAATGTGCCAGGCTGCAAAAAAATTGAACAGTATGCCTTGCCAGAAAACTGTGTTTTGCTCTTCGGCCAAGAGGGGCCAGGCCTAAGCGATCCCGCCATTGAGGCCGCAGATGTTGTTCTAGAGATTTCACAATTCGGCTCAACTCGATCAATCAACGCCAGTGCCGCAGCCGCCATCACTATGCATCAGTGGGTTATGCAGCACGTAGATTTTTCGAACTAGGCAGAAACAACCTAGGTAATAAAACTCAACCCAACTCTGCGGGGATGACACCATCGGGTCTGCCGACTAAACTTTATAGGTAAGCGCACATCGCGCTTCACTCCCCGATTTGAAACGAGGGTGAACCTATGCCTGCAGTAGTAATCATCGGAGCCCAGTGGGGCGACGAAGGTAAAGGCAAAGCAACCGACCTTCTAGCCGAGCACATCGACTACGTAGTCAAGTTCAATGGTGGCAACAACGCCGGACACACCGTTGTTATCGGCAACGAAAAATACGCACTGCACCTGCTGCCCTCTGGGATTCTCACCCCTGGCGTTATCCCTGTAATTTCTAACGGTGTGGTTATCGATCTTTCGGTACTGTTCCAGGAAATCGAAGCGCTCAGCGCTCGCGGAGTAGATACTTCAAAGCTTCGCGTTTCGGCAAACGCCCACGTCATCACCCCCTACAACGTAATCGTCGACAAGGTATCCGAGCGATTCCTCGGCAAGCGCGCCATCGGCACCACCGGTCGCGGCATCGGCCCAACCTATGCCGACAAAATTAACCGCATCGGAATCCGTGTTCAAGATTTGTTTGATGAAAGCATTTTGCGCCAAAAAGTTGAAGCGGCACTGATTTCAAAAAACAACCTACTAACCAAGGTTTACAACCGTGCAGCAATTCGGGCCGATGAAGTTATAGCCGAACTTCTTGGCTACGCTGAGCGTCTTCGCCCAATGGTTGCCGACACCGCACTTGAATTGCATCAGGCACTTGAAGAGAACAAGACTGTTCTGTTTGAGGGTGGCCAGGCAACAATGCTCGATGTTGACCACGGCACCTACCCGTTCGTCACCTCGTCAAACTCAACCGCCGGAGGCGCATCAACCGGTTCGGGTATCGGCCCAGCAGCATTCAAAACCGTAATCGGAATTGTCAAGGCCTACACGACGCGAGTTGGTGCCGGCCCATTCCCTACCGAGTTGTTTGATGAGTTTGGTGAATTTTTGCGTGCCACCGGTTTCGAGTTCGGCACCACAACCGGACGCCCACGTCGTTGCGGTTGGTACGATGCTCCAATTGCCCGCTACTCGGCTCGAATAAATGGCGTTACCGATTTTGTTTTGACGAAACTTGATGTGCTTACCGGTCTGAAAGAAATTCCTGTTTGTGTTGCATATGAAGTTGATGGCAAGCGCGTTGACGAGATGCCGGTTTCGCAAACCGACTTCCACCACGCCAAGCCAATTTACGAAAACTTCCCGGGCTGGGCTGAAGACATCAGCACTGCACGCACTTTCGAAGAGTTGCCAAAAAACACCCAAGAATACGTTTTGGCTCTAGAGAAGATGAGCGGTGCTCGAATCTCGGCTATCGGTGTTGGCCCAGGTCGCGACGCTATCATCGTGCGCCACAACATGCTTGGTTAGTTTCGGCTTTAGCCGCCGACTAGGTGGGCCCAGCCGCTGGCTGGCCTAGTCAACCGCAGACGAGCGCGGCCAAAGCGACACTGCCCTTGACTATTTAAACCTTTGGCTGATTGCCACACTAAGCAAGATAACTGCAGCGGCCAGCCAGGTTACCGGGGCAACTGTTTGGTGCAATATGACAATTGCCAAGACCATGGTTACCACTGGTTGAATTAACTGAAGTTGTGGCCCCTTGACCAACCCAATAATGTGCAGACCCTGGTTGAGCATGAAGTTCCCGATCGCCAATGAGAACCAGCTAACAAATAAAAAACCGGCCCAGGCTGAAATTGTGGGCCACTCGGTTATCGGGTTAATGGCCCAGTTGGTCAGAGCAATCGGCAACTGAACCGGAATCGAAATCATCACCGCCCAGTTGAGCACGGTGAATGGCGAATATTTGGCGGTTAATTTGGCGCCCGAAATGTGTCCCATCGAGGCGAACAGCACCGCTACTGCAAGAGCTAGATATCCCCAAAATGCTCCGCCACCAAATTCACTTCCGCCACGGGTATAAGCCAGGATCATCGCCGCAATTGTGCCTAAAGCGGCTGCTGCCCAAAAAAGCGGCTTCGGTTTTTTGTGGCCAATTAGCACAGCGATTGATCCTGTGACCAGCGGTGTCACTGCGCCGATAACTCCGGCATCGGCTGGGGGAACTTCTTGCAGGGCCAGCGCCGAAAGCAGCGGAAAGCCGATAATCACACCCAACGATGAGCCGATAATTAGCGGATAAGCCTCTCGCGGCGGCAACAGTGGTTGCTTCATGACTTTCAGGGCGACAACGGCCAAGAGCGCTGCCGGAATCACCCGACCCATGCTCATCGTGATGGCATCAAAACTTTCAAAGCCCAGCGTTACCGCTATGAAGGTGCCACCGAAACCAAAGATGGCCACCAGCGAAAACAAGTAACCGCGAAACAGCTCACTTTGGGTTTGCATGGGGCTCCTTCGGTCAAAAGAGTACCCCCGCCGTTGGAGGTTGCCTTCGTTGGCACCGCCAAGCGGCAGGGGCATTCGATTCAGTTAGTTACTTTCCGCGGACAATATTGATTTCGTGGGTTAGAGCCTCTAGCTCGGCACCACCAGCCATTGCTTTGGTTAGTTCTTCTAGCTCTACATTCGCGCGCTCGAATCGGTTAAGCATCTTGCCGCGGTTTAGCAGGTAGAAGCGATCGCCCACCAGGAACGCGTGGTGTGGGTTGTGTGTAATAAACACAACCGATACTCCTCGATCTTTGGCAGCTAGAACATACTTCAACACGATGCCCGACTGGCGAACACCCAGTGCTGAAGTTGGCTCATCGAGAATAAGCACGTTGGCACCGAAGTAAACCGAACGGGCAATAGCAACCGACTGACGCTCACCACCAGATAGTGTTCCAATTGGCTGGTTGACGTCGCGCAAATCGATACCCATCGCCATTAGCTGTTCTTTGGTGATTTGCTTCATGGTTTTCACATCAAGCCATCTGAACGGACCAAAACCTTTGCGGATTTCGTTGCCCAAGAAGAAGTTTCGCCAAACCGACATGAGTGGAATTGTGGCCAAGTCTTGGAACACCGTAGCGATGCCCTTTGCCAGTGCGTCGCGCGGTGAAGAGAATTCGACCGCTTCACCTTCGACTAAAAATTGGCCGGTGCTTGGCTTGTGCACGCCGCTTAGGGTCTTAATCAAGGTTGATTTACCAGCACCGTTGTCGCCAAGGATGCAGGTAACCGAGCCCTTAGCAACTTCGACCGAAACATCTTGCAGTGCGATTACGCTGCCGAATGTTTTACCGACGTTTTTTAGCTCTAGTGCGTTGCTCATTTTTTACCTCCTCGAGCCTTGCGACTGATGTAGGTGTTAATCATTACCGCGGTGAACAGGATGATTCCAAGGAATGTGGAAGTCCAGTCGCTGTCCCAGCGAGAGTAAGGAATACCGATGTATGCCATACCCATGATTAGCGCACCGATTGATGCACCAACAGCGCTACCGGCACCACCGGTAAGCAAGGTGCCACCAACTGCTGCGGCGATGATGTAGTAGAACTCTTGACCGACACCCTGGCCAGCCTGCATACCCTTTAGTCGCAACACGAACATCACACCAACGAGTGCTGCCGCCATTGCGGTAACCACAAACAGGGTGATCTTGGTGAAGTCAACTGGTACACCGGCGTTGCGGGCAGCGTTTGCATCGCCACCGGCTGCGTAAATCCAGTTACCAAATCGAGTGCGGGTAAGCACGAAGGTTGCCACGATGGTTAGGCCAATCCACCAGAAAAGTGAAATTTGAAAGTCGCCAACTTTTGAAGCAAAGATAGCTTCGGCTGATTCGAAACCCTCGCCTTTGTCAAGGCCGGTAACGCGAACGGCACCGGTGACCATCTTGGTGAACGCCATGTTGGCACCCTTGAGCACGAAGAATGTGGCCAGGGTAACGATGAACGATGGCAGTTTAGTTTTTACAACCACGTAGCCGTTGACGAAACCGACGATGGCTGCAAAAAGCATGGCCAAGAAGATGGATGGCCAAACTGGCAAACCAATCTCGGTGATCATCAAACCGGTTAGCAAACCAACCGAACCAACCATTACACCGGTGGAGAGGTCGAATTCGCCCGCGATCATAAGAAGTGCAACAGCGATACCGACGATGCCAATTGGAGCGGCGATGTCGGTCCAGCCGGCAATTCCGCCTGGAGCAGCAAAGTTTCCGGTGGTGTCTGTTGATGCGAAGAGAATGAAGATGGCAGCGGCTCCGAGTAGCGCACCGAATTCGGGGCGGCGAAGCACACGCATTAGGAGACCGGCGTTTTTAACGCGTTCATCCTTTTGTGTCGACGACTGTGTCATTTGATACCTAACTGAATTTTTTGTTTTTTCTAAACAAATGGTGGGCCAGGGAGGCCCTGACCCACCATTTAGTTATAGGAGCTAATCAGGGATTAGCGTGAACCTGCTGAAACTAGACCCATAACAGTGTCGACGTTGTCGGCGGTTACGAAGCCAGGGCCGGTGTAAACAGGCTGGCCACCACCAAGCTCGTGAGCGTTAGTTAGGTTTAGGTATAGCAAGACCACTGACATGTAACCCTGAGCATACTGCTGCTGGTCGATTGCGAAAGCAATGGTGCCAGCCTTGATAGCGTCAAGGGCTTCTGGAGACATGTCTACGGTTCCGATCTTTAGCGACTTACCAGCAGCTTCGGCAGCTGGAAGAGCAGCCTTTGCAGCGATGTCAGCGTTTAGAGCGAAGATACCGTCGATGGTGTCGTCAGCAGCTAGAGCAGCCTGAAGCTTTGCAGCAGCTGCGGTTAGGTCTGCTAGACCACCGTCAAGGTTGAAGTTCTCAGCCTTGCCGTTGAAGGTGTCGGCTAGACCAGCGCAACGCTCTTCAAGACCAACGTTTGCAGCTTCCTGGATTGGGCAAAGAACGTGCTTTAGGCCCATCTCGTTGAACTTCTTACCGGCTTCTTGGCCGGCAATGCGCTCATCCTGACCGACGTGGGTGAAAGCACCTAGATCGCGGAATACTGCTGAACCTGAGTTCATGGTTACTAGTGGTAGACCTGCGTCAGCAGCTGCAAGCATTGCGCTCTTGATTGCCTCTGGGTCTGGTGCAGATGCTGCGATTGCGTCACAGCCTGCTGCTACACCGGCTTCGATGGTTGCAGCTTGCTTTGCAGCGTCGTTGGTTGAACCCTGGTAGTCAACTTCAATACCTAGGTCTTCTCCGGCCTGCTCAGCACCCTTTTGGGCAACTGACCAGAAGGTTCCGCCGTCACCGTGGGTGTAGACACAAACCTTGATGTCGCTTGCTGGCGCTGCAGTGTCATTTGTTTCTGCGGCTGGAGCCGCACAACCTGCTAGTGCCAACACTGATACTGCAGCAAGAGCTGCGTATTTCTTGATTGACATGAATACCTCTCGTCCTTGAGTTAGATGAGCCAAACAACTTGGACTTGTTGTTTTGACGTAACAAAGTAAAGCACTCATTTCAAACAATTTCGGAACGTTCCAGAGTTTTGTTATCGAATAGAAATAAGGGCGGGCGGGTGTGCTATTTTGGAACTGTCCAATTGGACAAAGTCAGATTTCCAGCCAAGTAGCCGACCAGGCAAAGGAGCCCCGATGGCCAAGCGTCCCACCATTCGCGATGTTGCTGAGGCGGCCGGTGTTTCAAAATCTCTGGCGGCAATGGTGTTTTCATCCGAGGCTGGAGTTAGTGCCGACCGTCGTGACAAAGTTTTGGCGGCGGCTAAAAAGTTGGGCTACACACCAAATCAGTGGGCTCGTTCATTACGCTCCGGTTCGGGCAGCTTTGTTGGCATTCTGCTAAACGACTTGCACAACCCGTTGCTTACAGAGATTGCCGACCTAACTAGAAACGCACTCCTTGAAAAGGGCCAGCAATCGTTCGTTTCGGCTGTGGTTATTTCAGAGAAGAATGGCAAACGCTTCGTTGAGCCTTCGTCGATTCACAGCCTGCTCGATTTGAAGCCGAAGGGCTTAGTGGTTGTTGGTGGTCTGCCCGACCTTAAGCCCTTTAAGACACTGCCCGAAGATGTGCCGGTGATTATTGCCACCGCTCCCGCAGCCGGGTTGCCTAACGCCACTGTAGTGCGCTCTGACGACGACAAAGGTCTGTGGTTGCTGGTCGATCACCTAGTTGATCTGGGCCACAAACGCATCGCTTATGTCGGCCCAGACGATTCGCCGAACTCGATTGCTCGAATGTCGGGCTATAAAAAAGCCATGCTAGATCGAGGCCTTGAGAAGTACATCGTCACTCAGGTTGCCGAGCGAAACGAAGCCGGCGGTTACGCAGCGGCGAAGCTTTTGCTGCAAGACAAAAATGCCCCGACCGCAATTATCGGGTTTAACGACAACATCGCCTTCGGTGTTCAAGGTGCGGTTTCAGAACACGCTAAAGCGGGGATGACTCCGGTTGCGGTTGCCGGCTACGACAACACCTACGTTGCAGATTTGGCCAGAGTTTCACTCACTTCTATTGAGCAAGAAAAAGAAGCAATTGCTATGAAGGTTAGTGAACTCATCACAAACCCACGGGTTGCCGCCGAATACCGAGGACGAGAGATAACTTTGCTGCCGAGGTTGGTTGTTCGAAACTCAACTCTCAAACCGAGCTAGGTTTTGGCGCCGAGTTTTATCCGCTAATTAAATTTGACTTTCGCACTTTGGTGCGTAAAATTTGGAACGTTCCAGTAGGCGAGAAGGTAATTCAATGGCGAATCAAAAACGCGAAATCGGTGTTGGTCTAATCAGTGTCGGTTGGATGGGTAAAGTGCATTCGCGCGCTTACCAGGCTTTGCCGGTGGTTTATCCAGAACTGGGCATCAAACCGCGATTGGTCATGGCGGCAGATACCGCGCCCGATCGCGTTGAATACGCCAAGGATGTTTTGGGCTATGAGCAGGGCACCCTCGACTATCACGAAGTTTTAGCGAACCCTGAAGTGGATGTTGTTTCGATCTGCGCACCGAATTTTCTGCACGCTGAAATTGCGATTGCCGCGGCAAAAGCGGGCAAGGCATTTTGGGTTGAGAAGCCGGTTGGTCGTTTGGCTGAAGAGACCGAGGCCGTGCAAGCCGCTGCTCAGGCTGCCGGTGTGGTGTCATCGATTGGTTTTAATTACCGGCACGCGCCAGCGGTCGAGCACATCAAGCAGTTGATAGCCGATGGTTCGCTGGGCCGCATCACCAACATCCGCGGTTCGTTTTTTGCCGACTATTCTTCAGAGCCCAACGGTGCGCTGTCTTGGCGATTTGTTCGCTCACTTGCTGGGAGCGGAGTTTTAGGCGACCTCATGGGTCACCTGGTTGATTTGGTGCAGTATTTGGTCGGCCCGATTGCCGAGGTTTCAGGTATGACCAAGACCGTTTACACCGAGCGACCAAAACTTGAAATGGGCAAAGCCACTCATTTTGCTGTGATTGAAAACGGAGAGATGGCGCCGGTTGAAAACGAAGACTATGCGGCCATGATGGTGCGGTTCGCCGATGATGCGCTGGGCGCTGGCGCGGTAGGCACGCTCGAAGCATCCCGTGTTTCGGTTGGTCCTCGTGCCAGTTATAACTTTGAGATTTATGGCACCGAGGGTTCGGTGAAGTGGGATTTCGAGCGCATGAATGAACTTCAGGTTGCTATCGGCCGACACGGTGCGCATCTGGGTTATCAGCGGGTTATGGCGTCGCCTGGTTTTGGTGATTTCTCGGCTTTCCAACCGGGTGCCGGAACGTCGATGGGTTATGACGACCTCAAAGTTGTCGAGGCGCGAAAGTTTCTAGAGGCGTTTGTCGGGGTCAGCGCGCGGAACTCGAACATCAACGATGCGGTTTCGGCGAACCGAGTTTTGGGGGCAACCGAGCGCTCGGCAGAAAGCCGCACCTGGGAAAGTGTTGCCGCGGTCGATGGAACTACTGCGGCGAAACGCCCATAGTTTTGCTTAGGTAATCAGTAAATACCTAGGTAAAGAAACTCAAAACTAACCAACCAAAATCAATCCAAAAATAGTTAGGTAAATACATGGCAACTGTGAAAATCGCCGGAGCACCAATCTCCTGGGGCGTCTGCGAAGTGCCGAACTGGGGGCACCAAATGTCTCCCGAGCGAGTGCTGAAAGAGATGGCCGACCTTGGCCTGGGTGCTACCGAATTTGGCCCAGAAGGATTTTTGCCAATTGACCCAGCTGCTCGAGCTAAGGTTTTGCGCGACCACGGCATGGAGGCCGTAGGTGGATTTTTCCCGGTAATCATGCACCGTGCCGATGTCGATCCGCTACCCAAAGTGCAGCAAGAACTTGAAGCGTATGTTGCCTCGGGGGCCAAAACCCTAGTGCTCTCAGCCGATACCGGGCTCGAGGGTTACGACACTAAACGCGAAGCGCTTGATGAAGCCGGTTGGCAGTTGTTCAATCAAAACCTTGATCGCATCAAAGACTACGCCGCCAGCTTGGGCATCACCGCGGTGCTGCATCCGCACGTTGGCACCATGGTTGAAACCGAGGATGACATCAACCATGTGCTGGCCGGTTCAAGCATTAAGTTCTGCCTCGACACTGGGCACATGCTGATCGGTGGAACCGATCCGGTTGCGTTTGCTCGTAACCATGCTGATCGCGTCGCCCACTCACACCTCAAAGATGTAAATCTTGAAGTTGCCAAGCGCGTGCAGTCCGGCGAAATTACCTATTACCAGGGCATTTTGCAGGGCATGTACGTACCACTTGGTGAGGGTGATGTCGACGTGCGTTCGATAGTCACCGATTTGGTTAAGTCGGGCTATGACGGTTGGTTTGCTCTTGAGCAAGATAACGTAATCAATAGCGAACCAGGATTGGGCGAAGGCCCACTGGCCGATGCGAAGAAGAGCGTTGACTTCATTCGATCGGTCGTTTCAAGCCTCTAATTTTGTTAGATGGAGGAAAGAAAAAGCCCACCGCAAGGTGGGCTTTTTCTCTTTAACTACGTCTGGTCGAAACGCTTCGTCGGCGCCAACTAACAGCGCCTGCTGCTCAGCTTGAGTAACTACTTAGCTAGGTTTACCGAGACTGGCTTTCCGGTGCGAGCAGATTCGGTTGCCGCATCGGCAAGAATTAATGCTGCGCGGCCATCCTCGAAGGTTGGGTTCATAACTTTGCCCTCGTGGATGCCTTGAATGAATGCAGCTAGCTCGGCACGGTAGGCCTGGGCATAGCGCTCAAGGAAGAAGTTTTGGTAAGGCCGACGCGACTCAACGAAGTGCTCGGTTTGGTGAATTACGGTGGTCGGTGCAACGTTGTTTGCGTATAGCGTGCCCAATGAACCAAAGGCCTCGAGGCGCTGGTCATAGCCATAGCTGGCGTGGCGAGAATTGGTGATGACAATCTGCTCACCCTTGCTGCCGGTTAGCACCACGATTGCCGAGTCATAGTCGTTTTCGGCTTTGATGTAGTCGCTGAACAGGTTTGAGCCGGTAGCAAATACCTGGGTAATTTCAGGCACGAAGAAGCGAGCCATGTCGAAATCGTGGATGGTCATGTCGCGGAAAATTCCACCCGAAACGGCGATGTAGGCCTGAGGCGCTGGCGCTGGGTCGCGGCTGATAATGGTTAGCTGCTCGAGTGCACCGATGTCGCCGGCGGCAACGCGCTGGTTAATTTCGGCAAACTGCGGATCGAATCTACGGTTGAATCCGAGTGCGATTTGGGTTTTGGCCGAGTTGGCTTTTGCTCGCAGTGCATCAACTCGGTTGATGTCGAGGTCGATAGGTTTTTCGCAGAGCACGTGAACACCGGCATCAATCGCCGCGTCAATTAGATCGACATGGGTGGCAGTTGGCGATGCGATGACCACCGCATCAACTTCGCCCGAGGCAAATAGTTTTGCCGGATCGTCGGTAGCTTTGCCTCCGTATTGCGCCGCAGTTTTCTCGGCCCCCTCGAGAAAAACATCGGCAACCCAAGTTAGTTCGGCATCTTTTGATTCAGAAATTGAAGCGGCGTGTACCTGACCGATGCGGCCCGTGCCGAGTAGTCCAATGCGAATTTTGTTACTCACGAAACATCCTTGTCTTGCGGGGGATAAAAATCTGGAACGTTCCAATCGTAGTGACTTAAACAACCGAAAAAATCTAAATTTCGCAATACGTCGGTAACAAATTGGAGAAAATTCGACCGGGGTCTAGTGCCAGGCGGAATGAGTGCTAAGGTTTGTCTTAACAAAGTCGGCAAAGGAGCCACAATGTCAGCAAGCCCAGATCGCAACCTCGGAATGGAACTCGTTCGCGCTACCGAAGCTGCAGCGATTCAGGCAAGCAAATACATTGGTCGTGGCGACAAGAATGCCGCTGACAAAGCAGCTGTAGACGCCATGCGCGCTTATTTATCCACCGTTGACTTTGAAGGCACCGTAGTGATTGGCGAGGGCGAAAAAGATGAAGCGCCGATGCTTTACAACGGTGAAGTGGTGGGTAATGGCAACGGCCCGGCGTGCGATATTGCAGTTGATCCGGTAGACGGAACAAGCCTCACCGCTGCGGGCCGAGGCCATGCAATTTCTGTAATCGCGGTTTCTGATCGCGGCTCAATGTATAACCCCAAAGATGTCTTTTACATGGACAAACTGATTACCACTGCCGCAGGTCGAGGAGTGGTTAGCCTTGATCAGTCAGCCGGAGATAACGTTCGAGAGTTGGCCAAGGCGCTAAAAAAAGATGTGCGCGACATCACCGTGGCACTAATCGACCGTCCGCGACACCAGCAAACCATGGATGAAATTCGTGCGGCCGGTGCCAGAACCAGATTGTTCCTTGACGGCGACGTGGCTGCTGGCATCCACGCAGTAACCGGAGAAGGTGGCATCGACATGCTGCTCGGCGTCGGTGGCGCACCAGAAGGCACCATCTCTGCCTGTGCCACCAAAGCGTTGGGCGGTTTCATGCAGGGCCGAATCAAACCTCAGTCGCCAGAAGAAATGCGTCGAGCACTAGAGGCGGGCCACGACCTAAATCGCATCTTCGAACAGGATGACCTGGTCACCAGTGACAACACCTATTTTGTGGCCACCGGAGTAACCGATGGAATGTTGGCAGCTGGCGTGACTAGGGTTGGTAATTACATTCGAACAGAGAGCGTGATTCTTAGATCGAAGTCGGGAACAATTCGCAAGGTGACCGCTGACTATCTTGCAGAACGGTGGGACTAATGGGTTGCCAACTCTTAGTAATTGGTCCGGCTGCAGTGGGTAAAACCACCGTCGGTGAAGCAGTAGCCGCTCGCTTGGGTGTTCGATATGTCGACGGTGACGATTTGCACCCAAAAGCAAACATCGAAAAAATGTCGGCCGGAACACCGCTTAGTGATGACGATCGCGATCCATGGATTGACAACATCATCGCCGAGTTAGAAAAAGGCGACGTTGTCATCGGTGCCTCGCTGCTCAAGCGCAGCTACCGAGAAAAGATCAACAAAAAAATTAATCGCGTGCGCTTCGCGCAACTAGATGCCCCGCGCTCGGTTCTTGAAGAACGCATGGATTCTCGCGAAGGCCACTTTTTCAGAAAGCCACTTGTCGATTCACAACTTCGAATTCTTGATCCGTTGCAGAAGCACGAACCCGGTTCCCGTTTCGACGGAACCAAGTCGGTAGAGCAATTGGTGACTGAAATCGTGCTCGACGTAAAGTCGCACTGATTACGGGTCCAGAATTGCTTGTATGAGTGATTCAAGATTCGATTCAGTAGTTGGACTGTTCTACGAGGTCGCCGCTGAAAATTCTGGCGGCGGTGCGGCCATGGCAATTTACGCTGATGGCCAGCAAGCAGTTTCAGTTTTCACCGGCGAACAATCGCCGGGTGTTCCATGGAACGCGAACACGCACAGCGTGGTTTTTTCTTGCACCAAAGGCTTGGCAGCAATCGCGGCCAATCAACTTATCGAAAAGGGGTTGCTCGACCCGTATGCCAAAGTTGGCGAATACTGGCCCGAGTTTGCTTGCAACGGCAAAGAAGACACATTGGTTAAGTGGGTGCTCGAACACAAGGCGGGCCTTTCGGCAGTGCGGCGCGACCTAACTTTTGAGCAGCTTGTTGACGGCCATACCGTTGTCGAAGAGCTGGCTGCCCAGGCACCGCTTTGGCAACCGGGCACCGCGAACGCGTATCACGCCCTAACGTTTGGCAACTTGGTGGGCGAGTTGGTGCGCCGGGTTACCGGCAAAACCATTGGCCAATACCTGCGCGATGAAATTTCCGGTCCGCTAAATGCATCGGCATTTATTGGCTTGCCAGAAAACGAATTCAAAAACCTTGCCCCGCTGATCACCGATGGCTCTCGTTTACCATTGCCGCCGAGCGAAGTTGGCAGCAATCAATACTGGATGGAGAAGGCGATGACATCCGGTGGCGCGATGTCGGCTGAGGTTGCCTTGCCTGGTATTGCCGAAGGTCACTATTTCAACGATCCACGCCTGATCAAAGCCGAGCTTGCCGGAGCCGGCGGTGTGATGACCGCCGATGCGCTAGCCAAGATCTACTCGGCTTGCGTGGCCGACACCGATGGGATGCGTTTGCTGCAAGATGACACAATTCGCGACGCTATGGTCTGCGAGGTTGACGAACGCGAAATCTGGCTGAGCGAAGGTCCCTGGATTCGGCGCGGACGCGGCTTTATGCTGCACACTCCGGGCTGGCGTGAATGGTCATCCGATGGCGGTTTTGGTCACGATGGTTTAGGTGGGCAGGCAGGCTTTGCCGACGTCAAGCACCGAATCGGTTTTGCCTACACCTCAAGCTTTTTGCGTGGTGGTTTGACCGAGCAAGACAATCAACAGCGGATAATTCGCGAGCTGGGTCGCGTGCTCGAAAACTAGACCCCGTGGTCGAAAACTAGGTCGCGTGCTCGAAAGCTAGTTAGGCGAATGCTGCGGCAAAGGCATCAAGTGCCTGGTTTGAATCGCCTGACGCCCAGCCTTCAAGACCAACTACGCCGCTGTAACCGAGCAACTTTAGCTCATCGGCAATTCGCGAATAGTTGATCTCGCCTGTGCCGGGCTCGCAACGACCGGGTACATCGGCAACCTGAATTTCGCCGATGAAGCCATAGGCATTTCGAACCAACTCAACCAAATTACCCTCGCCAATTTGTGCGTGGTAAAGGTCGAGGTTTAGTCGCAAATGCGGGTTGTCAATCGATTCGACCAGCGCCAAGGTGTCAGCAGCCAAAGCGAACGGGGTGCCCGGGTGATCAACTGGCAGGTTTAGATTTTCCAGCATGAAAACTTTGTTGTGCTTGGCTCCCAGATCAGCCAGCCGAGCTAGGGTGTCGCGGGCTTTCAGCCAGTCGCGGCCGGTCACCACATCCTTTTTCTTGATAGCCTGGCCGTTGCTGTCTAGCCCGGTGCCGTGCAGATTTAGCCTTGGGCAATTGATGATTTTTGACGCCTCGATTGATTGCTCGGCGGTTTGCAGCAGCCGCTCGATGCCGTCTTCGTCGAGCAGGTCGCCCTCGATATAACCGGTCATCGAACCAATGCTGGCGCCAACCGCAGCTAGCGAATTTAGGTCTTTGGTGTTCCAGCTCCAAATCTCAACTTCGAAACCGCGCTCGTGAATTGTGCGCACGCGCTCGTTGAACGGCAATTCTAAAAACAGCATTTCGGCCGAGGCGGCGAGGCGGTAGTTCTTCATTGAAACCCTTTTAGCTAACGCGGATGACCCGCCCGGATAAGTCGTAACCCTAGGATAGGGGTTTTATTGGAACGTTCCAAACCTTTAACCTTAAGCGGTGAAAAACAATGACTGGGCTGGTGTCGGCGATGCCGACGAAGCTGTAACCAATTGGGGTGGCTCGGCCGAGCAAACCACAGTTTTGGTTGAAGACGGCCAAGTCAAAGTTGGGCACATCCCGTTTTATCGGTTTAGTTACTACCCCGACGTGCTCGATTTGCGCAAGTGTGGTTACGAGCTAACGGCCTTTGAAACGATTTGGGATCAACTCGATCAAGCACACACCCGTCACGCGCAGGTTGCTCACATATTGCTGCATTTGCCAACTGACGAGTTTGGCCGAATGAGCGATGCCGCTGGCGGCAACCTAATCTGGAATCCGCGTCGCGCACGTGAACTCGAGTTTCAGGTCCGCAGCGCGCTGCACCGATTTGGCGTAAGCGATATCCCAACCCTGTTGCGTCGCATGCTGGGCAAAGCCTTTCCGGGTGATTCGATGACACACATAAGTGTTGACTTGCTCAACATTTTCTTTTGGGCCTCATTGGCGAAGGTGGCCCGTGATTTTGCCTGGCGTGATGGCAGATTAGCCTTTGCTGCCGAGTATCTCGAATACCCGGTCAAGCGAGCTTTTCAGGTGCTTGGCTAGTTTTGACATTTCGCCAAACTTTTTAAGTTTTCATCACGTTATGAACCCAACTTCAATAGGTTGGGCTTAGCAAAGTTGTGAATCGATTAGGCGTTTGATGAAAAAGCAAAGTTGGCTACCGCAGTATGTTGGCCTAGGCATCATTTGGGGAGCCTCTTTTCTATTTATCGAAATGGGTTTGATTGCGCTGCCCCCGGCCGGGGTAACATTTTGGCGCTGCCTTCTTGGCGCCATCACGTTGTGGACCCTGACCTTGATTCGATCGGGAACAAAAACGCTCACTCGTGCCCAATATTTGCACGTACTATTTGTCTCGCTGCTGATGAACGCTTTGCCGGGCACGCTTTTCGCTTTCGCCCAGGAGCTGGTTTCAACCGTGGTGGCCAGCATCATTAATACGGCCACTCCAATCGCAACCTTGCTGGTCATGCTTGCTGCCTTTCGAGAAGAGCGCCCCACAGTTCGTCAAGTTTCCGGAATTTTGATTGGTTTGGTAGGCGCACTTTGGGCTCTTGGCATCCAAAACGGCGACCTAGGCGCCAATGATCCGTTGGGGGTCGCTGCCGTGGTAGCCGCCATCCTCTGCTACGGAATTGCCATACCCTATTCACACCGGCACCTGGTCGGCAGCGGGGTTCGATCAGAATTGCTGGCGACCTGGCAGGTTACCTTCGCGACATTCACGCTGCTTCCGGCATACCTGCTTTCGGGTGAGTTAATCAGGGCGAATTTCACTTTTGAAATCATTGCCGCAATGGTGATTATGGGTGTTGTCGGCAGTGGTTTGGCCTACATCTGGAACCTGCAGGTAATCGATCGAGCGGGCAGCGCAATCGCCAGCTCTGCAAGTTATCCGACTCTTTTGGTTTCCCTGATTATCGGCTGGCTGGTGCTTAATGAACCTTTTAGCTGGAACTTGCCAATCGGTGCTTTTTTGGTGGCCCTTGGCTCTGCGGTTACCCAAGTTAAGGGCAAAAGCATCAGGCTCTAATCTTGGATGAACCCAGATAAAGCGAAAACTCGAGAGCGATTCGAGCAACAATTTCGCCAACCTGATCTAGGTGCTGGCCGATTCTGGTTTTGGGCGCACTCACGTTTATTGCGCCAATTATTCGATTTGAATCATCGCGGATGGGCGCCGACGCACCTACTAGTCCCAGTTCAAATTCTTCATCCACGGTTGCGTAGCCCTGATTTCGAATCACCTCTGCTTCACGATAAAGATCTTCCAGCGAGTTAATTTTTGATCTTGTTTGCGACTGCGATGCCGGAGGTAGGCCATTTGCCAGCGGGCTGCCAATAACCGGCTGAATGATCAAGCTGTCTTTCGAATGCTCTGCGTACCATTCGGCCAACTCTTCATTTGACCAGTCGCTAATCAGTGCGCGACCCGAGGATGTCCGCAGCGCTGCCACGCTCACACCTTCCCAGCCCACACCCCGAAAGGCGTGGTTAGACATTTCGCTTTTCAGGGTGAGTGCGTTGCCGCCTCGCAAAACTACAAGGTGGGTGGTCTCGTGGGTTAGGTTCACCACTTTGCGCAAGAAACGCCCACTTTCTTGAACTAGGCGCGCCTCGGCTGTTCTTGAAGCTAAAGCATAAAGCTGAAAACCAAGTTGATATTTAGAGCCGTTTCGCTCGCGCTGCACAAATCCAGCTTCGGCCAGAGTGGCCAAGGTTCTTGAAATTTGCCCCTTATCGCGCCCAGTCATTTCTGATACGCGGGTCACCCCAAGGCCCTGATTGGCCAAGGCCTCAGGTGTTGATAACGCCTCTAGTACCTCTAAATCGCGGCGCAAACCCGATGAATTCAATCGTTGTTTGTTCGTTGAAGTTACCATCGGCCGCGTCCTTTATCTGATTGTTATTAGATTTTGTTGACATACTAGCAACTCTCGTTGCGACATACGCAACAAAAATTTACTTTTGAGACCTATGCGAGTTGCTCACAGAGGAGGGCAGAAATGGATTATGACCTCGGTTTAGTCATACCTTTCTGGATTAAGAAACTTGACGAAATTGTCGAGCTGTCAGTTGAGCACGTTGTGGTTGTTCTTATCTCGCTGGCAATTGCCTCGGCAATTGGTGTTGCTGTTGGCCTATTTGTTTGGAATAAACCAGTTGCCCGCTCAGCCTCTATCGCAACTGCGGGTGTCATTTTGACCATTCCATCGATGGCCCTGCTCACCATCTTGATTCCTATCATGGGCTTGGGTTGGCTGCCAACAGTTTTTGCCCTCAGCATTTACTCGTTGCTGCCAATTGTTCGAAACACTGTGGTTGGTCTACGCGAGGTCGATCCTGCAGTTGTTGAATCTGCTCGCGGCATGGGCATGAGTGACTTCCGAATTTTGATGACCATTCAGTTCCCTATTGCTTGGCCAGTAATTCTTACCGGTCTGCGAGTTGCTGCTCAGCTCGCTGTCGGTATTGCAGCAATTGCGGCTTATGTTGCCGGTCCAGGTATGGGGGCATACATCTTCAAGGGTCTTTCAATGCTTGGTGCCGCGAATGCGCTCAACTTCGCTCTAACCGGCACTTTGGTAATTATTTTGATCGCCCTGCTTTTTGACGCGCTTTTCATCATTGTCAATCGACTAACTACATCAAGGGGTATCCGTGCCTAATACAAACACCACCGGCGCCAGTATTGAACTCATCAATGTCACCAAGACCTACCCAAATCAGCCGGTAGCAGCCGTTGAAAACTTCTCGATGAGCATCAACCCGGGTGAGTTAATTATGTTGGTTGGCCCTTCAGGCTGCGGTAAGACCACCACCATGAAGATGATCAACCGCATCATCGAACCAACCTCGGGTTCAATTTTGATTGATGGCGAAGATGTTTTGTCGCTCAACCAAAACACGTTGCGTCGCCGCATCGGTTACGTAATTCAGCAAATTGGTTTGTTTCCCCACATGACTATTGAAGAAAACGTTGCGGTTGTGCCAAACCTGCTGGGCTGGGACAAGACAAAAATCAAGTCTCGAGTAGAAGAGCTGCTTGCTCTGGTTGAACTGGACCCGGCAAAATTTGCTAAACGCTACCCAAAGCAACTTTCGGGCGGACAACAGCAGCGTGTCGGGGTAGCTCGTGCGTTGGCCGCCGACCCTCCGGTAATGCTCATGGATGAGCCATTCGGTGCTACCGACCCAATCACCCGTGAAAAACTGCAAGACGAATTCTTAAAGCTGCAGGCAACAATCGGCAAAACTATCGTCTTCGTTACTCACGACTTTGATGAAGCAATAAAACTAGGCGATCGAATTGCGGTTCTTAGCGAGCGTTCGCAAATTGCTCAATTCGACACCCCAGCTAACATTTTGGCCAGCCCCGCAAACGACTATGTCAGCTCATTTATCGGTGAAGCGGCAGCAATTAAGCGACTTGCACTGCTGCCGGTAAACCAGGCCAAGTTGGGTGCTGCAGTTTCAAATTCTCACCTCAGCGTAGGCATTGATGAAAACTTGCGCGAGGCACTAGACCACATCGTGCTAAATGGTGGCTCGCCAGTTGCAGTTACCGATGCAAACGGCAAAACCGTGGGTTCGATTTCGGTTGCCGAAATCGCCAACGCATTGGGTGCAGAGGTGCCAAACCTAAAGGCAGCTGGGAAGTAAAGATGAGCATTCAAGCTGCGTCAGACGTCTCGACGTCTTATAGCCAACCCTCAAGCCGTGAAGGGAAGTACTTCACTGCTAAAAGATTCGGCACTCCACTTTTGGTAGTTGCGGCCTTAGGTGCGCTGTTGGTTTTCCTTTATCTTCGTGGCGAACCTGATGCGATTGAGGCTTTTGCTCTGAACTGGGAGTACATCTTGGCTCGAGTTGACGAGCATATTCGCCTGTCAATTTCGGCAGCGTTGCTGGTGGCGGCGATAGCAATTCCAGCCGGCATACTTGCCAGTCGTTCAGACAACAGAGTCATTCGAAACATTGTGATTGGTTTCGGAAACATCGGACAGGCCACCCCAGCAGTCGGCGTGATTATCTTGCTGGCGTTGGTAATTGGCATTGGGTGGGGAACCGCAATCATTGCTTTGGTTTTCTATGGACTCTTGCCTGTGATTCGAAACACGATGGTGGGTATCTCGCAAATCAACCCATCAATCATCGAGTCGGCTCGAGGAATGGGCATGACCGGTGGTCAAATTTTGCGCAAGATCGAGTTGCCTTTGGCGGTGCCAGTTATTTTGGCCGGCTTTAGAACAACTCTTGTTTTCAGTGTTGGTGTGGCAACAATTGCCACATTCATCAATGCCGGTGGTTTGGGGGAGGTTTTGGTGGTGGGCCTAAAGCTCTCCCGCGAAGCCGTAACACTCACCGGTGCAGTTGTGGTTTCATGCATCGCCCTAATGATGGACTGGCTTGCCGGCCTGATTGAAGACCTGCTGAAACCTAAAGGGGTATGAGTTCAAACGAACTCAAACTAATCACCTAAATATAAGGAGCAGTAATGAAGAGCAGTCTTAAGGCTGTAATGGTTTCGGCATCACTTGTCGCAAGCCTTGCATTGGCAGGATGTGCTCCTGCTGCAGAAGAGCCAACCGAAGAAGCAATGCCGCTTACCGGACTAACTGGTGTTGTGGGTGCAAAGGACTTTTCTGAGCAGTACATCCTAGGTAACATGGTCAGCTTGTTGCTAAACGAGAACGGCGCTGACACCACGTATCAGACCATCGTTGGTTCGGCTAACGTGCGCACCGCACTAGAGTCAGACGAATTCATGGGTTACTGGGAGTACACCGGAACTTCATGGTTGGCATACAACGAGCAGGACGCACCAGTTAAGGGTGTTCAGGCTCAGTATGACGCTGTGAAAGAACTAGATGCTGCTAAGGGAATTGCTTGGCTAGACGGTGCTGCCGTAAACAACACCTACGCATTCGCAATCCGCTCAGAAAAGGCTGCCGAACTGGGCATTGACTCACTTTCAGACATCGCCGCACTTCCAGCTGCCGAGCAGACTTTCTGTGTTGAGTCAGAGTTTGCATCTCGTCCAGATGGTTGGGAAGGCTTGAAGGCTGCTTATGGCCTAACCAACGCCAAGACCGTAACCCTAGACACTGGTGCAATCTACTCGGTAACCGACAAAGGTGAAGAGTGTAACTTCGGTGAGGTTTTCGCAACCGACGGCCGCATCAAGGCTCTTGACCTAAAGGTTATGGCTGACGACAAAGAGTACTTCCCTGTTTACCAGGTCGGCTTCACTTTGAAGCAGTCAACTCTTGACGCTTACCCAGCGATTGCCGAGGTAATCAACAAGCTAACCGCTTTGCTAACCGATGAAATCATGCAGGAGCTAAACGCTAAGGCAGACGTAGACGGTGAAGATCCAGAGGACATCGCTCGCGAGTTCTTGGTCAGCAAGGGTCTAATCAAGGGTTAATTTCAAAACCTAAGCAATAAACGTGAAACTGAGAGGTACTTCAAGATGCAAATAGGCGAATCATTCGTTGGCGAAGGCGTAAACGCCGCGCACATCAACACCGTCTTCGGACATCGTGAAGGACCAGCGGGAGTGGCTTGGGCCACAGCTCTAGCCACTCCCTCTCAGGGGCACGTTCCTTATGTGGTTGTTCTAAAACCGTCGCTACCGGTAAAGCCGCTCACTTTATTTGTGACCAAGGCTGCACCTGCAAGCGACTCGCACGGAACAATGATTTGGGGTCCGGCTCAGGCCGGCGTTGCCGGTGGTGTGGCCGACGCAGTTGCTGAAGGTCACATCAAAGCCGAAGATCTAGACAACTCAGTAATCATCACTGCGGTATGGGTTAACCCGGTTGCCGATGATGCCGATGCCGTTTATCGCAACAACCGCGAGGCAACGCGTAACGCGCTCGCTAACGGAGCTCTTAAGCTTCCTGCAATTAAAGATGTGCTCGATAACCGCGAGTTGCCACACAACCCTTACTACACAGCCAAGGACTAAAACGTTGAAAATCACCGACATCAAATTAACCCGGATGCGTTTGCCGTTGGATCCGCCATTCAACGCTGCCTGGGATCCGAATCCTCGTCGCGAATTTACCGCCACTTTGGTGACTGTCGAGACAGATCAGGGTGTTACCGGCTATGGTTCGGGTGACACTATGGATGGCTTTGATGCCTACCAACACCTTTTTATTGGCACCAACCCGCTTGAAATTTTGAACCAGGTCAAGCGCATTGAAACCATCAACTTCCACGGAGGGCGCTACTGGCCACTAGAAGTTGCCCTCTGGGACATCATCGGTAAAGTTGCCGGGCTTCCGGTGGCAACTCTCTTCGGTGGTGCCCAAAACAAGATTGATGCTTATGCATCTTCGGGTGAGTTAAAAGCTCCAGCAGCTCGCGCAGATGCCGCAGTAGCTGCCAAAGAACTTGGCTTCAAGGCCATGAAGATTCGTATTGCTAGAGACCGACTGGTTGAGGGTATTGCCAGCGTTCGTGCTGCCCGCGAAGCAGTTGGTGCAGATTTCGATCTTATGGTCGACATGAACCAAATGTGGCGCATGTCCGGAGACATCGAGCCAGCTTTGCCTTTGGCCAAGGTGCACTCGGTGGCAAAAGAGCTTCACGAGCTTGGTGTGCTTTGGGTTGAAGAGCCACTTCCTCAAGCCGATATCCCTGGCATGAAGCGGGTACGTTCCGAGGTTGGAATCCAGGTTTCTGGAGGCGAGATGGTGCGTAGCATTGGCGAATTAGCCCACCTCATCGAAAACGACGCATTAGACATTTATCAGCCAGATGTAGTTTTGGCGGTGGGTATGTTGCGAGCTCGCCAGGTTGCAGAAGCAGCAGCCCTTAAGCACCGTCAGTTCACTCCGCACTCCTGGACAAACGGTCTTGGTGTGCTAGCTAACCTGCATGTTGTTTGCGGCGTCGGCGGCGGGCCATATTTCGAATTTCCTTTCGACCCTCCTGGCTGGACAGTTGAGCGACGCGACTTCTTCATCAAGCCGGTTAACGTCAACCGCGAGGGTCAGGTAATGGTGCCGGACGCTGCCGGTTTGGGAGTCGAGATCGACTTCGACGCGGTTAAACGTTTCACCATCTAATCGAATCGAGTTTTGAATGCTAACCACAGAACAGTGGATTGAGCGGGCTAAAAACCTGCGCCCGAAAGCCGACTTATTCATCGACGGCAAGTTTGTTTCAGCCGTTTCGGGTAAGCGTTTTGACACCCTTGCCCCGCGCGACGGTTCGGTAATCACCACGGTTGCCCGAGGTGATGGTGCCGATGTTGATGCCGCGGCGCGCTCGGCGGCAAAAGCTTTTGAATCAGGTGTTTGGTCAAAGACCGATCCAAGACACCGACAGGCGATCTTGACCAAATTTTCCGACTTAATTTTGGCTAATCGCGAAGAGTTGGCACTGCTCGAGTCAATCGAAACCGGCCACCCAATTGGCGATGCCATGAACGTGGATGTGCCTTCGGCCGCTAGAAGTTTCCGCTGGTATGCCGAAGCACTAGACAAAATATACGACGAGGTTGCCCCGGCACCTCGAACTGCCCTGACCTTGATTACCCGAGAGCCGCTGGGTGTAATCGGTGCTGTTGTGCCGTGGAACTATCCGTTGATTATTTCGGCTTGGAAACTTGCACCTGCGTTAGCCGCTGGAAACTCGGTGGTGCTCAAGCCTGCTGAAAACACCAACCTTGCTTCGCTGAGGTTGGCTGAACTAGCTTTTGAGGCTGGCTTGCCAGCGGGTGTGCTGAATGTGGTTACCGGTCTTGGTGCCGAAGCCGGTCAGGCTCTAGGTCGTCATCCGCTGGTTGACAAAATAACCTTTACCGGCTCGCCCGCAGTTGGTCGCATGTTTCAAACCTATGCCGGTGAAACAAACGGCAAGCAGGTTGCTCTTGAACTTGGCGGAAAGTCGCCGCACATTGTTTTCGAGGATGTTGCCGATATTGATGCCTGTGCCGAAGCTGTTGCTTGGGGAATCTTCTACAACGCCGGTCAAACCTGCCACGGCGGTTCTCGACTTTTGGTGCATGAGAGTGTGCATGACCGTCTGATTGAAGCAACCATTAAAGTTGCCAAGCAACTAAAGATGGGTGACACCCTAGACCCAAGTACACAAATAAGCGCAATTGTCAGCGAGCGCCAACTTGAACGTGTGCTCGGTTATCTAGACATAGCTAAAAATGAGAAGGTCGATTTTGCCTTGGGTGGCAATAGGGTTACTCCAGCTGAAGGCCTGGAAAAGGGCTATTTCGTTGAGCCAACAATTTTGACCAACGTTGATAACGCTGGTCGAATTGGCCAGGAAGAAATTTTTGGCCCGGTATTGGCAGTCACCAAATTTAAGAACACTGCTGAAGCCATCGAACTAGCAAACGCATCCGAATATGGTTTAGCCGCAAGCGTCTGGACTCAAGACCTTACTCGCGCTCACAAAGTGGTTCGCGAAGTTCGCGCCGGCACCGTTTGGGTAAACACTTTCGATGTTGCCGATATCATCGTGCCGTTTGGTGGCTTCAAAAACTCGGGATTTGGTCGCGACCGCTCACTGCACGCGCTTGATTCATACACTGCGCTAAAAACTACCTGGATCAACCTTGGTTCGGACGAACCTAAGTAATCACCCCAAGAAAGAAACCAATGTTCACTAAAGACAACACCACCGTCGGATTTATCGGGCTCGGCAACATGGGTTCAGGTATGACCAAGAACCTACAACTAAACGGTTTCAAACTGGTGGTGAACGATGTTCGCAAAGAGGCCGCCGAGACTCTGCTGGCCAACGGCGCCGAGTGGGCTAATTCACCAAAGGAAGTCGCCCAGCGCAGCGACATTGTGATCACAATGCTGCCAACACCGAAGCATGTTGATCTCGTAGCCATGGGTGAAAACGGAATTCTTGCAGGCATGACCGCCGGTGGTTACTGGGTGGACATGTCAACCTCGGTGCCTGAAGTTACAGAGCGTGCCCGCACCACTGAGGTTGGTAAAACCATTCACATTATGGATGCGCCAGTCAGCGGAATGTCCGTCGGCGCCGCAAACGGCAAGTTGCAAATTTTTGCCGGTGGAACAGCTGAAGAGTTTGCCAAAGTTTTGCCGGTGTTTGAGGCCATGGGCGACTCGAAGAAGATTTTGCACGTTGGTAAAGCAGGTGCTGGCTATGCCGTGAAACTAGCCATCAATCAGCTTTGGTTTTCGCACCTCGTTGCCACCGCCGAGGTTATGGCTATTGGAGTGAAGGCCGGAGTAGATCTTGAGGTACTGCGCCAGTCGCTAATCGCCAGCCCGGCCAATTCTAATTTTGTTGAAAACGATGTGCTTTCGGTTTTGAAGCACGGCGACTATGACGAAGGCTTTGCAATTGCTCTAGCCTGCAAAGACCTAGGGCTAGAAGTTGATCTGGCCCGTTCGGTTGGAGTACCGGTAGAGCTTTCTAGCTTGGTCGAGCAAATTTTCCGCCGCGCTAAAGCCCAGTACGGCGATCGCGCTGGTGAAATGACTCCGATGAAACTTTACGAAGACCTAATCGGTGAAAACCTAAGAATCCAGGCCTAAAAATGACTGAAACTCGCAAGCTCTCTGAATACGAACTAACTCTTGATCAAAAGCCGGTTGCCTACTTTGGTGTCGGCACCGTGGCTAAGGTGGGCGAACTGGCAGCAGCCCAAGGTGCTAAATCGGCTCTGATTATCACCGACCCTTTCTTGGCTGCATCTCCAATTCACGACCGGGTTAAGACCAGCCTTGAGGCCGCCGGCTTAACTGTTTCCACGTTCGGTGATGTTACGCCAAACCCAACTACCGCCTGTGTTGATGCCGGTTCAGATGCCGGTGCCGCAGCAAAATGTGACATCCTCATTGCTCTCGGTGGGGGTTCATCAATGGATACCGCGAAGGGCGTATCGCTTGGTGCGGTAAACCCACAGCGCGGCATTGGCCTCGACTACACCACCGAATTTGCTAATCCTGGAATTCCGATTATTGCGATACCTACCACCGCAGGAACCGGGTCTGAGGTTAACGCCTTCGGTGTAATCACCGATGCGAACACTCACCGCCGCTTCTATGTCGGTCACTCGAGTGCGCTTGCCAAGGGTGCAATTCTTGACCCTGAGCTGACTGTGGGATTGCCGCCAAAACCAACCGCAGCAACCGGCATGGATGCGCTAACCCACGCGATTGAAAGCTACATCTCGATTCGCTCAAACCCTTACAGTGACGGCATCGCACTTCAGGTTGTTGAAATGGTTTCGCAAAACGTGGTTACCGCAGTAACCAACGGCGGCGACATTGAAGCCCGTTCGCAAATGTTGCTGGCATCGCACATTGCCGGGGTCGGCTTCTCTCACACCGGCTTGGGTTTAGTGCACGGCATCGGTCACGCACTCGGTGGTCAATTCAATATCGCTCACGGTGTGGCCCTTTGCTTGGTGTTTGAAGAAGTGCTTCGCTTCAACCTGCCGCATCGTACCCAGCGCATCGCTCGCCTGGCTTTTGCTCTCGGTGTCGGTGACACAACTAAAAATGACAGCGCAAATGCCGAGGCAGCAATCGCCAAGGTTGCTCAGCTGGTTGAACTTACCGGTCTAAAAGGCAAACTCAGCGACTATGGAATCACCGAAGCTGATTTGCCGGCCCTCGCCGCAGCGGCCATCGAAGATGCCGTGACCCTAAACAACCCGGTTCAGCCCACTGCCGCCGAGGTGGTCGCAATTTTGGAGAAGACACTATGAGTATCAGCAGACAAGATGAAGAACGAGTACTAAATCTAGTTCCCAAGCAGATTTATGTGGCGGGCGAATGGCGTGCCAGTGCCGATGGCTCTACTTTCCCGGTAATCGACCCGGCAACCGGTTTGGTTTTGGCAGAAGTTGCCAGTGCCGCCGTTGCTGACGGCGATGCTGCATTGACATCTGCTCATCAGCACCAAGAAGCTTGGGGTCGCACCGCCCCTCGAGTTCGCGCCGAGATTCTTCGCCGGGCCTTTGAAAAAGTCACCGAGATGGCTGACGACTTCGCGCTGCTAATGTCGCTTGAAATGGGTAAGCCTGTTGCCGAGGCCCGTGGCGAGGTAGCTTACGGCGCCGAGTTTTTGCGCTGGTTCAGTGAGCAAACTGCGCACGTAACCGGTCGTTACTCACCTGCCCCAGACGGCAAGATGCGCATCATGGTTAACAAACGTCCGGTTGGGCCTTCTCTTTTCATTACTCCATGGAATTTTCCACTGGCTATGGCGACTCGCAAAATTGGTGCCGCAATTGCCGCCGGTTGCACCATGATCATCAAGCCAGCAGCGCTCACTCCGCTTACTACTTTGCTGCTTGCCAAGGTATTAGAAGAGGTTGGCCTCCCTAAAGGTGTGCTCAATGTTATTCAGACTGAACGATCTGGTGCAGTTACTGGGCCGATTATTAAAGATTCTCGTTTGCGCAAGCTTTCTTTCACCGGCTCAACCGGCGTTGGTCGCCGTTTGATTGCCGATTCAGCTGAGCAAGTTTTGCGGGTTTCGATGGAGCTTGGTGGAAACGCACCTTTCATCGTGTTTGCAGACGCCAATCTAGATAAGGCAGTTGATGGCGCGATTTTGGCGAAACTTAGGAACATGGGCGAAGCCTGCACTGCAGCTAACCGCATGATTGTGCACGAGTCTGTGGCGGACGAATTTTCTCGTAAGTTGGCCGACCGCATGGCTGCACTCAAGGTTGCCCGCGGCACCGAAGATGGTGCAAACATTGGCCCAATCATCGACGCTAAGAGCCGTGATTCAATTCACGAACTTGTTGAAGATGCGGTTAGCAAGGGCGCCCGCCTTCTTACCGGTGGCTCGATACCGACTGGCGATGGCTTCTTCTATCCGCCCACCGTTTTGGCTTCGGTGCCAAAAGATGCTCGCATTTTGAGTGAGGAAATATTTGGTCCGGTCGCCCCAATTGTGACTTTCAAAACCGAGGATGAGGCAATCTCTTTGGCAAACAATACCGAATATGGTTTGGTTGCTTATGCTTTCACCAAAGACCTAAATAGAGGGTTGCGCTTAGGTGAGCGACTAGAGGTTGGCATGTTTGGCCTAAACACCGGAATCGTTTCTAACCCAGCTGCGCCATTTGGCGGAGTAAAGGCATCGGGGCTTGGTCGCGAAGGTGGCGTCGAGGGTATCGAAGAGTATCTCGAAACGGTTTATGTTGGCATCGCAGACCCATTTGAAGACTGATAGACCGCTAGGCTAAAACCAAGTCAATGCTGATTTGTTTGGAGTTCTGATGGCTGTTGCCGCCGATATTTCTAGGTCCTGGTTGCTGGTCAACGGCATGCACGAAGAGCGCTTCGATGTTGCAAAACGTTCGCGAGCCGACCAAATAATTCTCGACATTGAAGATGCCGTTGACCCAAGTTTGAAGTCGACCGCTCGCGAAAAAGTCATCAACTGGCTGAACGACGGCGGCGAAGGTTGGGTGCGAATCAACGACTACACCACTGATTTTTGGCGCGATGATGTTGATGGCTTGCGCGGAGTGAAAGGTCTGCGCGGCGTGATGCTGGCTAAGACCGAGGCCGGCAATCAAGTTACCGAAACATTTGACATGCTGGGTCGCGAGGTGCCGGTAATTGCCTTGGTCGAATCGGCGCTCGGCATCGAAGATGCTCGCGAAATTGCAACGGCCCGCGGCGCATTCAGGCTTGCTTTTGGCAGCGGCGACTATCGTCGTGACACTGGCACCGCAGCCGATATTTACGCTATGAGTTATCCGCGTTCGCGCCTGGTTACCGCCAGCCGTATTGGCAATTTGCCCGGCCCAATCGATGGACCAACAGTTGGCTCATCACACGCCATTTTGCGTGAGCAAAGCGAGCACGTCGTTGCATTAGGCATGACCGGAAAACTTTGCCTTGATGTCGATCAGCTACCAGTTATTAATGAAGCGATTTGCCCAACCACTGCAGACGTAACCTGGGCATACGACTTTTTACAAGATTTCGAAGCGCGCGGTCGCGTGGTTCGAGACGGCAGCGACTTGCCCCGCTTGGGTCGCGCTGAAAAAATCATGAAGTTGGCAAACGCATTTGGAATCACTCCACGCTAGACGTTTAGCCACCAGCTAAACGGTTAGTGTGACGACGCAACGGGTCAAAGATGACCTGGCTCGCTGTCGATGTGCCTCCAGATTTGCCAATCTACATAACGATTTTGAGTCAGTTCGTATGGATACGAACGATTTTCAGGAAACAAGCCACCAGGTTTGTTAGCCTGAAAATGTAAAGCGAATTCTTTCAATGACGAAAGGCCGGTAATGAGCGCACACCCGCTCCAGCAAAATGTCCCGCAGCAATTAGGGCTGGATAAGTGGGTGATGCAGGTTGCCGAACTTACCAAGCCAGACCAAATTGTCTGGTGCGATGGTTCAACCGCTGAATATCAAGAGCTCACCAAAAAATTGGTTGAGCGCGGAACCTTCATTCCACTAAACCCAGAAAAGCGCCCCAATTCTTACCTGGCTCGCACCGACCCAGCAGACGTAGCCCGCGTTGAAGAGCGAACCTTCATTTGCGCCAGCAAGCAAATAGATGCCGGCCCAACCAATAACTGGATGGCGCCAGACGATATGAAAGATCGCCTGATCCCACTCTTCGATGGATCGATGCGCGGTCGCACGATGTACGTCATCCCGTTTTCGATGGGTCCACTAGATTCACCGCTTGCCCGATACGGTGTGCAACTAACCGATAGCGAGTACGTCGTGGTGAACATGCACCTTATGACTCGGGTCGACCCCGCGCTATTCGACCGCATTCGCTCGGGCGCAAACTGGGTTGCCACCATGCACTCGGTTGGGGCACCAAACGATGACAGTGTTTGGCCAAGCAATAAAGAAAAATACATCTCCCACTTTCCAGAGACCCTCGAAGTTTGGTCATTCGGTTCTGGTTACGGCGGCAATGCGTTGCTAGGCAAAAAATGTATGTCTCTGCGCATCGGTTCGGTGCTAGCCCGCAACGAGGGTTGGCTTGCCGAGCACATGCTCATCATGCGCTTGATCAGCCCCGAGGGTAAAAAGTTTCACCTCAGTGCAGCCTTCCCCTCGGCCTGTGGCAAAACCAACTTGGCCATGTTGCAGCCGGGCATCAAAGACTGGAAAGTCGAAACCCTTGGTGACGACATCGCCTGGATTGCACCGGCACCGAATGGGCGTTTGCGCGCAATCAACCCAGAAAACGGATTCTTCGGAGTTGCGCCCGGTACCAGCTTTAAGACCAATCCGGTTGCCATGGAGTTGGTCGCTAAAGAAACTATTTTCACCAACGTTGCTCTAACTGAAGACGGCGACGTTTGGTGGGAGGGTATGACCAAAGAGGTGCCAGACAACCTAATCAACTGGCGTGGTGAAAAGCACGACAAAAACTCGGGGCTACCTGCCGCACATCCAAACGGTCGCTTCACCTCGCCGGCGCGCAACTGCCCAACAATTGCCGCTGACTGGGATGACCCTGCGGGTGTCGAGCTTGACGCGATCATTTTTGGTGGTCGTCGTGCCAAAGATATTCCGTTGGTAACCGAGGCAAACAACTGGCAGCACGGTGTTTTCATGGGCGCCACCATGGCAAGCGAGCAAACCGCAGCTGCCGAAGGCCCGGTTGGTGAAGTTAGACGTGACCCATTTGCCATGCTTCCTTTCGCCGGATACAACATGGCCGACTACTGGAACCACTGGCTAAGTTTTGGTGACAACCCAGAGCTCAAGCTTCCCAAAATCTTCAGGGTCAACTGGTTCTTGAAGAACGATGAAGGCAAATTTGTTTGGCCAGGTTTCGGTGAAAATGCAAGAGTTTTGCGTTGGATGGCGCAGCGCATCGAAGGCAAAGTTTCGGCCAACGAGACAGCAATCGGTAACCTGCCCAACTTGGCCGACCTTGGTGTTTCAGAGCTAGACCTGCCTGAAGCAGACCAGCAGCAGTTGCTTGACTGGAACCACGATGCTGTGGTGAAAGACCTCGAGTCGATTCAGCGATTCTTGGATGCCTTCGGCGATCGTGCCCCAAAGCGGCTCATTGAAGAAGCAGAAACTAGATTGGCTTCGCTAAGCCAAGTTTGGGAACAGTCGCTAAGCACCGCTGAATCGCTGGTGCCACTGATTGGTCGCCTCTACCGCAGTAACGGAGTTTTGCTTTCGGTGCACGGTCGTTCGCTAATCAACCGCACTCCGGTGCAGCTATTGAAAGCGATGAAGTATGCCCGACACATCGACGGTGTACCGCTAGACATCTCTCGTGCAGCATCGCTGATTCGCCTACTTGATCGCCTCGGTTTGGGTCCAGCATCAATCGATATAGCCCGCATGCTTTCAAAGCAGAAAGAATCAGGCAAGCAGCTGGATGAGTTCGTTCGCGAAGAATTGCGCGAAATATCTCAGATGGTTTCGGTGATCACCGAATCAGAACGCGATGTTGTGCTTTACGGCTTTGGTCGAATCGGTCGCTTGGTAGCACGCATCCTCGTAGCACACGATGGTGATCGCCGCGGACTCAAGCTGCGAGCAATCGTGGTTCGCCGCGGCAGCACCGCCGACTTGGTGAAGCGCGCTAGCTTGCTGCGCCGCGACTCGGTGCACGGCATGTTTGAGGGAACTATTTCGGTTGACGAAGAACGCAGCATGATCATCGTCAACGGCATCGAAATTAAGGTCATCTACTCAACTGATCCGGCCAGTGTCGATTACGAGCAGTATGGAATCAAGAACGCTTTGGTGATTGATAACACCGGAAAGTGGCGCGACCAAGAAGGTCTCGAACAGCACCTAAAGGCTAAAGGTGTTGAGCGAGTGTTGCTAACTGCGCCGGGCAAAGGCAATTTGCCTAACGTGGTTTACGGCATCAACCACCAAAACTTGGCCGACCAGAAAATTGTTACCGCCGCGTCGTGCACCACAAACGCGATTGTTCCAGTGCTGAAAGTGCTTGAAGATAACTTTGGTGTTGTGCACGGTCACGTTGAAACAGTGCACTCGTTCACCAACGATCAGAACCTCACCGACAACTTCCACAAGGGTGATCGACGCGGACGCTCTGCGGTGCTGAACATGGTGATCACCGAGACCGGTGCTGCCTCTGCGGTTGCAAAAGCATTGCCAAGTTTTGAAGGCAAGCTAACCGGAAATGCGATTCGCGTTCCGACCCCTGATGTTTCAATGGCGATTTTGAATCTGACATTCGAAAAGGATGTCACCCGAGCTGAATTGAACTCGGTGTTGCGTGCCGCCTCGCAGAACCCAGCGACCCGAAATCAGATCGATTACATCGAGTCACCCGAGGTGGTTTCAACTGACTTCATCGGTTCAAACCGTGCCGGTATTGTCGATGGTCTAGCAACCATAGCAAGCGGCCGTCACGGTGTGGTTTACATCTGGTACGACAACGAAAACGGATACTCGCATCAGGTGGTGCGCGTCGCTGAAGACATGATGTTGCAGTCTCGCCCGGTTTTTCCAAGATAGGTAATCGAAATGAGTAGCCAAAAGCTAGAAACTCGCAGCGAACACGATTTACTGGGCAACTTGGATGTGCCAGTCAACGCCTACTGGGGTGTGCACACCGCTCGGGCGCTAGAGAACTTCGAAATCTCTGGTGTTCCGATCGGGCACTATCGTTCCCTGGTGCGCGCACTGGCTTTCATCAAAGAAGCCTCGGCGCTGGCCAACCACGAACTGGGTGAACTGGCGACCGAACAATTTTTGCCGATTCAAAAGGCTTGCCAAGAAGTGCGCGATGGCAAATTTGATAGCGAGTTTGTGGTCGATGCAATTCAGGGTGGTGCCGGCACCAGTACCAACATGAATGCCAACGAGGTGATCGCAAACCGCGCGCTCGAAATCGCCGGGTTCAAAAAAGGTGAGTACGAGCACATCCATCCGTTGAATCACGTGAACATGTCGCAGTCGACCAACGATGTCTACCCGACCGCGGTTAAGGTCGCGTTGATCATCGAAATTATGGCGCTGCTAGATGAGTTGAAGCTGCTACGTGAATCATTTGCCGCCAAGGGTGCCGAGTTCGCTTCGGTTATCAAGATGGGCCGAACTCAGTTGCAAGATGCGGTGCCAATGACACTTGGGCAAGAGTTTGTTGCCTATGGTGTGACCATTGCCGAGGATGAGTCGCGGTTGCGCGAAGCGATTCGCTTGCTCAGTGAAATCAACCTAGGCGGTACCGCAATTGGTACGCAGTTGAACACCCCCGAAGGTTATGCCGAGGCGGTTTGCCGCCACCTAAGCGTGATCACAGAGCACAATTTTGTGGTTGCCGACAACCTAATCGAGGCAACCCAAGACACCGGTGTTTTTGTCACATCTTCGAGTGTGCTGAAGCGTGTGGCGATCAAGCTTTCAAAAATTGCTAACGATTTGCGCCTGCTCTCCAGCGGCCCTCGCGCCGGTTTTGGTGAAATCAATTTGCCACCTCGACAGGCCGGCTCGTCGATTATGCCGGGCAAGGTGAATCCGGTTATTCCAGAGGTTGTCAACCAGATTGCCTTCACCGTAATCGGCAACGACACCACGGTTTCGATGGCCTCTGAGGCCGGGCAGTTGCAGCTGAACGCATTCGAGCCAATCATTGCTCGTTCGCTGATGATGAGCATCGTGTATCTGCGCCGAGGATGTAAAACACTACGCGAATTTTGCGTTAACGGAATAACCGCCAACGAGGAATTCTTACGTCGCACTGTAGAAAACTCGATCGGTTTGGTAACCGCACTGTCACCGCGCATCGGTTACGAAAGTGCAACCGCGGTGGCCAAACGAGCGCAAGAAACCGGGCAGTCGGTGCGCGCTGTTGTGCTTGAGTTGGGCCTGCTAACTGAGGCTGAATTTGATGAGATTCTCGGTGATGTTGATCGGCTAACCGGAAGGGGTTAGTCGCATTCTCGCGACAAATTGACTCAAGAAGTAAAGGGCCCAGCTTGCGCTGAGCCCTTTACTATTCAACCTAGGCCAGTATTGCGGCGCGCTCTTGACTTTTCAACCTAGGCCAATATTGCGGCGCGCTCTTCAACACTCAAGGTAGCTATGACCGGTTCTGGAATAGCAGCTACCTGATCGGTTGTAAGTGCGGTGAGTTCTTCGAGTGTCAAGGTGTTCAATTGCGGCCCATCAATTTTGGCCAAAGTGGTTGGAGTGATTGCAGCAAGTTGAATGGCATCTAATGCAGCAAACTGCTTGATGTTTAGCAAATCGAGTTGCTTGGGCGTGATGCCATCCATAGCCTCAGGCGCTAGGGCACCAAGTTGCACCGGGGTGAAAGCTTTGAAGGTGTTCACCGGAATGGTCGCTAGTTGGGCATCTTGAAGTCCAGGCAAATTGGTTGGGGTTAGGCCCTTTAATTGCGCTGGCGTTAGTGACGCCATCACATTTGGCTTCATGGCGGCCAATTGCTGGTCGGTGAGAACCTTCAACTCGTTGGCAATCAAAGTTTTGAACTGTGCCGGAATCAAGCCCTCAAGTGCATCTGGGGTGAGCGCCTTCAACTGGGTAACGCTTAGAGCGTTGAAGGTCGACGCAGGCAATGCGGCCAACTGAGTGTCGATAAGACCCTCGATGCTCGCTGGCAAAAGTGCTTTCACCTGTGCTGGAATCAAACTCTTGATTGTTGCCGGGGTGATGTTGGCCAACTGTTCAGCATCAAGCGCCTTCAGCTGAGTCACTGCCATTTGCTTCAGCTGAGTTGGGTTTAGGCCGGCAAAAGCTTCAGGCAACATGCCATCGATGAAACTTGGGGTTAGCCCCTTCAACGCGGTTGGCGAAAATGCAGCCAGTGCTGCTGGGTCAACGCCGGCAGCAGCTGATGGTGGCAGGGCAGCCAACTGCTTGAGGTCGAACGACTTAATTGCACTTGGGTCTAGTGCGGCAAACTGTTCGGGGGTAAAACCTTTGATGGTGTTAGTTGAAAGCTTGTCGATATCTTTCACATCAAAGTTTGCAAAAGACTCGGGGTTTAGTTTGGCAAAGTCACCCGAACCTAGCGAGCCAAGGTTTGGTATCTGGCTTGGGTCAAAAGGTGTGGTGCCATTCAGCAGCGAACTAATGTCGGGGATGCCACCAGGCAGTGTTGGCAGCGGCCCAGTTGGTAGTGGTCCGGTCGGCAATGGCAAGTTTGGAAAAACTGGGTCGGTTGGGATGTTCGGCACTGGCGCAGGAAATGGCAAGTCAATTGCCTGTGCGGGAGAAGCACCAAAAGTTAGCAGGGCAGCTGCAGCGGCAGCGGCTAGATATTTTTTCATTTCAACACCGTTCGTTGTTGGATAATCCAAATGTTAGTGCCAGCGAACCAGGTGTCAATACTGAATTAGTGGCTACTGTCTGATTGAAAGTGGCCCTACCGCATCTGTCACCGTTGCTACCTGGCGCATTGGCACCCACTTCATTTCGCTGTTTGCATAGTTGTTGTTTGAAAATTCGCCGTCAAGTATGCAAGCCCCACCGACATCGGATCGATACATGGTTCCGCCCATAGTTAGGGCTGTTGCTGACGAATCTTTGACCATCAGTAAAACCGTTGATGCCCTTGCTCGGCTTGGTGTCAATGTGTTAATAAATAGCGGGTCGCTAGAACCAAAACGAGGTGCATTAGGTGCAATCGGCCAGTAAACGGTGCCTGTGCAGTTGCTTGATGTGTAGTAACCGGCATTTGAGTTATCAATAATTAGGCCATCATTTGGGTTGAAACTTACCGGATAGTTTCCAACCAGAGCTGTCCATGTGCCCTGGGGGTTAGCCTCCACCAATGCACCTAATTTTCTTCCGGTGGCATCGTAAATATTTAACGGGTTGTAGATGTTTTGCACCGGTGAAGCCGATGGTGATGGCGCGGGGCTGTTGGAAGCAGAAGGGCTGGGCGACGTTGATACGACTGGAGAGTTTTGTGCGGCAGTTGCTGCACCAATTCTCAGGGCTCGGTAACCACTCTTGCATTTGTTGTTTTTTGCTAGCTCAATCACTTGAGTTTTCGAGTTAACGCAAACTAAGGTGCCGACCGAAGATGCGTTTGCCGAAGAGCCCGCAACGACTGCTGCGCCGATAAGAATCGCAGCAGATAGCAGTGCAGTATTTTTAGTCCCCCATTTATTCATGCCGCAAGTCTAGGTTGATAACTCAACTAATGGTCGAGCCACAAACTATTAGTCCGGCCAAAGATTACTGAGTTTGCGACCGCGCAGCCAAGCCCAACCGCCGGTGGCCCACAGCGCCCAGATCACCAAGACCGGTTGAAAGAACAAGCGGATGAATCGTGCTTCATCGGTGTTCAGACCAAACGCTGATGTACCGGTAAGCCACTGTGAAATATTCCCCGGGAAAATTGCAATGAAAAACGCTGCTGCGACGATGCCGGCGATATGCGATTTGAAACCGGATGCCAACCAAATACCCAGAGCGATTTCGACCACACCACTTGCCAACACCACGAAGTCAGCATCGAGCGGCACCCAGCTTGGTACCTGGGCTTGAAATTCGGCTCGAGCCGGGCCAAGGTGGGCAAAGCCAGCGAAGGTCAAAGCAGTGCCAAGGATAAATCGGGCTATTTGCTTGAGAGTGTTCATGAGTGAAGTCAATCAAGAAAATTAGGTTCAATAACCAAAAATGTGCAGATAGTTTGAAACAGCAGATTTCACCGCAGTACGAGCTGCTCCCAAATATTTGCGTGGATCATGCGAATTTGGATTTGCCGAAAGGTACTCGAAGATTGCCTGAGTCATTTTCTGGTTCAGATCCGTCGAGACATTAATCTTGCGAATACCCGCTCTAATTGCCGCAGCAATATTCTCATCGCTGACGCCTGAAGAACCATGAAGCACCAGTGGAACATCGACCACCTTATGAATAGTTGAGATTAGATCGACGTCAAGTGCGGCCTCTTTTGTTGTCATGGCATGTGATGAACCGACAGCAACAGCCAAACCATCAACGGAGGTTTCGCTCACAAATGCCGCAGCCTCGCCTGGTTTGGTTCGCACGGTGGGCGAATGGACGCCGTCCTTGCCACCAATTTCGCCAAGTTCGGCTTCTAACCAAATGCCAGCGTCACGACATTTTGAAGAAAGTGACTTCGTAGTTGAAACGTTGTCGGCAAAGGTTAGGTGAGAACCATCAAACATTATGGAATTGAAACCTAGGCTTATTGCCTCACTGATGAGAGTCAAATCATCGGCATGATCTAGATGCACTGCAACCTGGGCACTACTGGCTTGGGCGATTGAAAGCATGGCCAACCCAATTGGTGCAAGCGCACCGTGGTACTTAATTGCATTCTGCGAAAGCTGCAGAAATACCGGGGCATTCATTTCTTCGGCGGCTGAGACAATTGCCTGGGCATGTTCAATTTGAATCACGTTGAAGGCGCCAATGGCTTTTCCGGCAGATAACTGCGAAAACATTTCAAAAGGCGATACAAGACTCATAATTTCCTAATTGGGTTTAATCAAATTTTTAAACATAGACAAATCAATCTCGCCGGCACTCACAGCTAACACAGCAGCTGACCCAGCGGCAACTGAATGTCGAAGAGCAATTTCATCGCTTAGCCCGTCAAGTTTTGCACCAATGAATCCGGCGAGCGAGGCATCACCGGCACCAGTTGGGTTTCCATTCAATCTTTCGATTTGCCTAAACTCTAAAGTTTCAAGCCCGTGACGGTACAGCGAAATCCCTTTTTCGCCTCGTGAGAGCAAGACATTTAGGGCACCCAGTGATAACAGGTGCTTTGCCGCCTCATCCGCAGTTTTCGTGCCAGCGGCATCCATCGCTTCAATCTCGTTCGGCTTTAGCAACCACGCATGAGCCTCGGCAGCGGCTAACAGATGATCTCCTGTGGTGTCTATGCAGACCCTAATCCGCGTTTGGTTAGCTAACGAAATCAACGAGGCGAGTTCGTTTGGGCCCACTCCGGCAGGCATTCTCCCAGAAATAACTAGGTAATCCTCACCGATTAGTCTTTGGCTTAGAGCCCGCTTAATTTCTTCGAGTTCAGCTGCCGATATTGCCGCTGGAGGTTCGTTCAGTACGGTCGCATCGCCATCAAAGACAGTGACACTAGTGCGGGTTTCAGTCGCAATTGGTATCACAGTCGAGTTGTGAAACGTTGAGCTTAGAGTAGTTGTGAACCAGTCGGTTACCGACCCACCCAAGGCGGTTAGAATTGCCGGTTCATGTCCCAGTTGTTTTAAAACGGAAGCAACATTGGTTGCCTTGCCGCCAATTTTCTTTGTTACGCGTTCAACGCGATTGCTCTCGCCAACCTTAAGGTCTTGCAATTCGTAGGTGACGTCAACCGCTGGGCTAAGACTCAGAACTAGTGTCATGAAGCCAAGTATCTGTCTTTAGCTGAGAATGCCGACCCAATTGCCGCTGCTTTATCGTCCAGCTCTGAAATTACCAACTTAGGTTTTAGATGAATACTAAGGCGGTGTTGCAGACCTTTTTCGATAACCTCAATTAGTTCAGCGCCGGCCTTTGCGATGCCGCCTCCTAAAATAACCGCTTCTGGGCCGGTGGTGCTTGCCAGCCAAGCGATTCCGAAAGCCATAGCTTCGCCAAATTCGTGCCACAAGTCACTGGCCTGTCTCTCGCCCGATTTTGCTCGCTCGACAATTTCGAGGGGACTTATTTTTTCGCCAGTGAGCGCTGCGTAATTTCTTGATAGAGCGCCACCAGACGCTGTCATTTCTAGACATCCGTTAAGTCCGCAGGGACATGGCCGGTCGTTAAAAATGGGAGCGTGACCAAATTCACCCATTTGGCTGTGGGGCTTGAATATTTTCTTGTTTAACACGTAGGCCGCTGCAATACCGGTGCCGATTTGAATCAAAATAGAGTCGTTGAATTCCCTGCTTGCACCAAGCCTTAGTTCGGCAATTCCAGCCGCCGTAACATCGTGCTCAAGGTAGGTGCGAATGCCGGTTCGTTTCTCGACCTCGTCAACGATTGCAAAATTGCGCCATCCGAGAGTGCCACTAAAAACCGAGATTCCGCGTTCAGAATCAACCAATCCCGGTATGACTAAACCAACGGCATCGAGTTTGTGGGTTTCTTTGTAATCTAAAACAATCTCGGCCAGTGCCTCGGCCGCAGCAATGCCAGATGGGTCGTTTTGCGGAGTGGGGTTGTTGCGAGTATCAATAAACTGACTCGAATCGCTAAGCACGCCCGACTTTATGGCGGTTCCGCCTAGATCGAGTCCGAGAATTGAGCCCATTTAGTTCCTGCCGGTTATTTACCAGCCAGAATAATCGAACGCGCTAGGTGACGAGGGTTATCTGCATCGACACCTTTGCGGTCAGCAATTGCGACCGCAACTCGCTGAGCAACTACCAGATGTGCCATAGGGTCCCAGTCTGAAGACACAAACTTAGCTCCGGTGCGCTCAACGTCTTCTTCGAGCCCTTCAGGAACTTCACCGAAGGCCCAAACAACTCGACCCTTTTGCGCAATTGAAATTGGGCCGTGACGATAGTCCATGGCTGGATAGGCCTCAGCCCAAAACTGCGAAGACTCGCGGGTTTTTAGAGCCGCTTCTTGGGCCATGCCCACAGTCCAGCCCTGACCTAAAAAGCTAATCTGCTCGGCAGCAACCAGCTCTGGGTCTAATGGCATTGTCAACGCCTGGCGGCACTGGTCGATTGCCCCGTCGAGGTTTTCGCCTAGGTGAGTGCGAATCAGTGCAAGCACTGCAGTCGCAAAACGAGTCTGCAATACAGACTCTTCATCGGCGAACGGGATCAGAATCACTTCGTCAGCATGCTCGGTTACCGGTGAATCAGGAACCGCGGTAATGACCACGGTTGGAGTGTGGCCCTTGATTTTCTCGAGAAAATGGACCACCTCGGTTGTGGTACCCGACCTGGTGATTGCCACAATTCGGTCGTAGTTGCGGCCATATGGAAACTCTGCAGCGGTGAACGCGTCGCTCTCGCCTTGACCAAGCGATTCGCGGCGGGCTGCCGAAATCATAGACATGAACCAGGATGTTCCGCAGCCAACAAATGCGACACGCTCGCCTTTCTTTGGAAGCAAGCCAGCAACTTGTGGATAAATAGCGATCGCCTCAGCCCAAATTTCAGGTTGACTGTTGATCTCGGCAGTTGCGTGGATGGCCATGAGGTCTCCTTAGGTCGGTTCTAAAACTGGTGCAAAACATACATTATGTGTATTTCTAGCATGTTTCAATCAAAAAACATCAAAAATAAACAAACCAAATCTAATTTTTAAAGATTTGCGATCCGAGATAATCTCGTTGATGTTCGTAATTCCCCGTAAATTCAACTGTTAAGCCCATTTTAAGAAATAGATAACTTTTGATGAAATCAAATTGTTATCAATCAAATTACATCAAATGGTTGTGATGGTTATAGAGTCACACTTGTAGCCGAGGGCAAACCCGGGGCAACCGCAGATCAAGATACCTCTCGCGATCTAGAAAATTTCTGAAAGGAAAGTTATGAACATCAAGAAATGGGCGCGTGGCACCGCAGTTGCGCTTTCAGGCTTGTTGGCCGCCACTGGCCTAGCCGCGTGTTCAGCCGAACCGGCTAACACAACCATCCGCGTTGTTGCTGCTCAGTACACCGACGACATGCAGCCATACTTCGACGATCTAGTTCAGCGCTTCGAAGCCGACAACCCAAACATCACCGTCGAGGTTGAGGTTGTCAGCTGGAACGACATCGATCAGAAGATTAAGACCATGGTTCAGACCAATGACCTTCCTGACATTGGAAACTTGAACTACTTCTCAAGCTTCGCCGCCGATGACCTGCTATACACCGCAGATGAATTGCTTCCTGCAGATGTTCTTGCAGATATGATTCCTACCTTCATGGACAACTCGAAGTACAACGGCACCGCGTATGCAGTTCCAGACCTTGCTTCGGCTCGTCTTTTCTTCTACAACAAAGAAATCTTTGCTAAGGCTGGCGTAACCGCCGACGACATCAAGACCTGGGATGGTCTTCGTGCCGCAGCCGAGAAGATCAAAGCGGCCGTTCCTGGCGTAACCCCACTTGCATTGCCGCTAGGCCCTGAAGAGGCTCAGGCCGAATTCATGATCTGGTCAAACAGCAACGACGGTGGCGTTTACAAGGATGGCGCTTGGACCATCACCGACTCAAAGAACGTCGAGACTCTTGAGTTCCTGTCGGGTCTTGTAGCAGACGGTCTAACCAACCCAAACCCAGCAACCTTTAACCGCACCGACGGTGCTTTCGCACTCTTCGCTGAGGGTAAGGCTGCAATGCTCAACGGCGCTATCTTCCTACCTTCAGTTCTTGAAGAAAAGGGCAGCACTGTTGACTATGGAATTGCGCCATTCCCAACCAACCGCGCAGACGGTGAGTCAATCACCCTAGGAGTACAGGACTACTTCTTTGGTTTCAAGAAGGACGGAAACAAGGAAGCTGTTCAGAAGTTCATGGCGTTCCTGTACCAGCCTGACAACTACGCAGCATTCCTAAAGGCTGCTGGAGGATTCCTTCCTGCAACCAAGTCTGCTGGTGAAGCAATGTCAAGCGACCCTGCTTTGGCACCATACATCGCAGTTCTTCCTAACGCTGTGTTCTACCCAGGCGCTGAAGCCACTTGGCCAGCAGTTCAGGGTGAAATGCAACAGACCATCGGTAAGGCAGTAGAAAAGGGAGCTGACATCATGTCAATCCTTGAGGCTATTGCTGCAAAGACCGAGGGCTAAACCTCTCCTATAGATGGATGGGCGGGGTTCGGATACTTCCGGACCCCGCCTTTTCAATAGGCTTATTCCATTCGTTCAGAGAGGATCGAAGTGAAACAGTTGGTTGGTAAGTTGTCGAAGTTTGGCAATAGCCCAGTTCTTTGGCTCGGGCCTATGTTGCTAATGATTTTTGCAATCGTGCTTTGGCCAGTTTTCGAAATGGTCAAAACTTCGATGATGAAGATTTCATCTTCTGGTCGCGAAAAAGGTTTCAACGGTTTTGACAATTACGCCGAACTGCTTGAAAACCCCAACCTGGTGGCCACTCTAATTCGAACAGTCTTCTGGGTAATTGTTGTTGTAACCATCACAGTTCTGATCTCTCTTGTTTTAGCGCAGCTCTTGAATGCAAAGTTTCCCGGTCGCAAAATTGTTCGATGGGCGCTAATCGTTCCATGGGCATCTTCGGTAATTATGACCGCCACATCATTCAGATGGATGCTCGACGGCTATTACGGAATCATTAACCGCGTGCTGCTTGACCTTGGCTTGATTGACGAGAACGTCGACTGGTTAGGTTCGGCACAAACTTCTTTCCCATGGCTAATTGTGGTAGCCGTTTTCGTTTCAATTCCTTTTACAACTTTTGTGTTGCTTGCCGGTTTGCAAACGATTCCGCAAGATATCTATGAAGCCGCCCGCGTTGACGGTGCCGGTTGGGGCAAGACCTATTTTCAAATCACTTTGCCAAACTTGCTGACTGCACTTTTCGTCGGCACCGTAATCAACCTAATTAACGTTTTCAATTCATTCCCAATCATTTGGGTGATGACCGCAGGTGGCCCAGGCTATGACACCGACACCACAACCACGCTGATGTACAAACTGGCATTTAGGTCTCAAGAAGTAGGCCAATCGGCTGCACTTTCAGTTTTCAACTTCATCATTATTTTGGTTTTCGTAGCGCTTTACCTTCGAGCATCAGGCTTCACTAAGAAGCAGGAGGACTAGTCATGATTGCAGTCAAAAAACTAAGCCTGAGCGTAATAGGTTTTGCCGTTGCGGCACTTTTCCTAATTCCCTACTTCCGCATGTTCATCACTGCGGTTAGCCCGAAATCTGAACTCAATCAGATTCCGGCAAACTACTTTCCCTCATCGTTTGAGTTTGGCAACTTCATTGAAGTTTTCAATGCGGCGCCGGTGGCAACCTACATTCGCAACACACTGATTATTTCGGTCGCAGCAACTTTACTAGTGATGTTGGTTTCAATCCCGGCTGCCTACTATCTAGCTCGTTTCAAGTTCAAGGGTCGAGGCGCGATTCTGTTCTTGGTGCTTATCACCCAAATGTTTGCCCCGACTTCACTTGTGATCGGTCTCTATCGAGAGTTTGTGGCACTGGGCATGGTGAACAACTTCATGTCTTTGATCTTGGTGAATGCCGCCTTTAACTTGGCATTTTCGGTATGGATTCTTAGCGGGTTCTTCTCGGCTATTCCTGCCGAAATCGAAGAGGCCGCGATGCTTGACGGCTGCAGCCGATTTACGGTTCTAACCAGAGTGACGTTGCCTATGGCACTTCCTGGATTGGTGACCGCAGTCATCTTTACCTTTATCGCTGCTTGGAACGAGTTTGTGATTGCATTGACGCTGACAAGTTCGCCAGAACTTCGACCGCTCACTGTTGGTATCACAAACTTCATCGGTCTTTATGAAGTGCAGTGGAACTACCTTTTCGCAGTTTCGCTGATTGCAATTGTGCCGGTGGTCATCCTGTTCATGTTCATCGAAAAGTGGCTCGTCAGTGGTCTAACCGCGGGTGGAATAAAGTAAGACGGTCGATGTTTTATGGCAACAAAACAGGAGAGAGGTTCGGTTATGTCTCGAAATGAGCGCATGAATCAGATTCTCGAAATGATTGCCAAAACTGGTTCGCTAGATGTTGAAACCGCAGCAGAAGCTCTAAAAGTCTCAGTCGCAACGGTGCGACGTGATTTTGACTACCTGTCTGAAAGTCAGTTAGTGGACCGCACCCACGGTGGCATTCAGGCAACTGGAAATGCCTATGATTTGCCGCTTCGCTACAAAACAGCGAAGGGTCAGTCTGGAAAGCTAAAAATTGCCAAGCACGTCGCTGACATGCTCAACAGCGGCGCGGTAATTGGTATCAACGGTGGCACAACCACGACGGAGATTGCACGCGCACTGAGCAACGCTAAAAAGTTTGTCAGCAAAGACGGCAACACGACTCTCACCGTGGTAACCAACGCAATCAATATCGCAACTGAAATGGTTATCCGCCCGAACGTAAAAATTGTGGTTACCGGCGGGGTTGCTCGCCCGCATTCTTACGAGTTAATTGGCGACTATGCAGCTGGCATGCTCGAAGGATTAGTTATCGATGTTGCCTTTTTGGGTGTCAACGGCGTTGACCCGGTAGTTGGTGCAACAGCCAACCACGAGGGTGAAGCCCGAATAGATCAACTGATCGCTGAGGCCGCTAAAGAGGTTTACGTGGTGACCACCAGTCAAAAGATTGGTACCACAGCTTTTGCTCGCATTTGCAAGCCAAGTCAGATAAAGGCCATAATCACCGATGCACCAATTGATGCCGAAGTCGAGGCCAAATTTAACGAGCAGGGTGTTGAGATCATTGTCTGCTCCTAAGACTCTCATCCACTCGGCCCTCCTATTTGATGGCGAAACAACTGTTGAAAATGGTTGGCTACTTTTTGACGAAACAGTTTTAGCCAGCGGCACCGGTGAAGACTGGCAACAGCATACGGCTATTCGAATAATTGACGCTAAAGGTGCCTTGATTAGCCCCGGCCTTATCGATAGCCACACACACGGTGCCAATGGTTTCGCTGTGGAAGATGGCGCTGAGGCAATGCGCCAGATTTTAGATTTTGAGGAACAGCACGGTTCGCGCTCGGTAATTTTGAGTCTGGTGAGCAACTCGATTGATGAGCTTTGTCACTCTTTGGTGCAGGCAAATGCTGTTGCTAAATTCGACAACCGCCTGTTAGGCATTCATCTAGAGGGCCCGTTCTTATCCCACTCCCACAAGGGGGCTCATAACCCCGAGATTCTGCAGGTGCCAACAGTTGATGCCGTTGCGCGATTGCTTTCTTCGGGTAATGGCCTCGTTCGCTCGATAACTTTAGCTCCAGAACTAACTTCAGAACACATAGTGAAGATGCTGCTCGAAGCTGGCGTCAAGATTTGTGTAGGCCACACCGATGCCGATTACCAGGTAGCTAGTCAGGCCTTTGCCGACGGAGCTACTGTGCTCACGCACGCGTTTAACGGAATGCGCTCGATTCATCATCGCGAACCTGGTCCGGTTTTGGCGGCGATTGATTCACCAAATGTTTGGCTCGAACTGATCGCCGATGGAGTTCACGTGGCGCCAACGGTTGCTCGACTTTTACCTTCCGACAAACTTATTTTGGTCACCGATGCCATGGCCGCTGCCGGCAAGGGCGACGGCAATTACAGCCTGGGCGCTCTCGAAGTTGATGTTGTTGCCGGTGTAGCAAGGGTAAAAACTGGCAGCATCGCCGGTTCAACCTTGACCATTGACGCTGCGGTCAGAAACTATGCTGAGTGGTCTGGTTCGCTTGATTCGGCCCTTCGTGCTGCAACATCAAACGTGGCAAAAGCGTACGGGCTGGTTGGTTTTGGATCGCTTGCTTTAGGTGCCAAGGCAGACGTTTTAATCTGGGATTCGCAACTGTCCCCAAAATTTCTCTAGACTCACGACCGCTGTCGCACCATCCTGATACCTCTTTTATGTACGAGGGGGATTTATGGAATGGATTCTGCTGGTCGCGCTGATACTTTGGTTGTTTAGCCGCAGCATCAAAAAGCAAGCAAAGAAACTCGAGCAAGATCAAGAAATTTTGCGAAGTGCAAGACGCGACATGACACCGCGCAACGAGCAGGGTTATATGGCCAACGAAAATGATCTAGGTTTTGTTGAGGCAGGCAAAGCCCCCAACACCGATCAGGATGGCCGCGTGATTGTCAAAGTGCTGAGCGGCAAAGTTCATGAGATTGGCTTCAACCTAAAACACCTCGACGAGGATTTGGCTAAGAAGATTGCAGGCAAGCGCGGTGCAGATGATGAGTTCACCAGGCGAATCAAAGTGCGAATTTTTCGTGATACCGAATCGCCTTATTTCAACAGTTTCAAGGTGCTAACCAAAAGTGGTGAATTCATCGGCTGGGTATTGAAAGACGATTCCGAGATGATGGCACTGCTGCTAAGCCAAATCGAGGGAGGTATAAAACCGCTGTCGCCACAGCTTAAAGGTGCCGAGTTTGTGATTGAAGCTTCGGCAACCTTCAACGGCAGTTGGTATGACGACATCGATGAAGACGATGCCGGCAACGAAATCGAAGTCGAATATGTAGAAATGGATGAAGCCTTTATTCGGATTGGTGATCCGGCGATGCTGGAGATTGATTAATTGGCGTGGTGTTTGGATCGGACTACTATTTTGTGATTGTTTACTATATCTAATTTCGTTAGTGTGGAAAACTAAATGCGTAATACAAAGGTTAACTCGCGAACGGTGTAGTACTACACCGGCACAAAAATTTCTGGGGGGCTATGAAAAAGTATTTATCAGTACTGCTTAGTGCAGTCATTTCAGTGACTTCGCTGGGCCAAGCTCTTCCCCTAGCATCTGCAGCGCAACTAACGACTGTTGTAGTTGATGTTGATTTCACAACTGCAAACCCGTCGGGTTCGATAGTTACGAATAACGCTTCAGGAAAATTAGCAGACTTGACCGTCATTGGTACACCCACTTTTAGCGCCACGACTGGAGTAAGTTTCCCTAATACATCCACTGGGTTAACCGGAAATTATCTCAAGGGCAACTTGGGCACCACGACAGACATGTCCAAAATCACTGTGGAATTCAGTGCAAAATTCCCAGACACCGGATGTGCGGCGCAGAATTCTGGATCGATGGTTTTTGGTCTTGGCGGTAGTCAAGGCTTCGCTTACTACAACATTTATCGTCATTCAAACTTTATTGGCTTCAACACCTTTAACAGTGACGTATACGGGGTCGCGGTGCCCGACAGAACCAACTTTCATTCGTACAAATTTGTTATGGTGCCGTCGCCTTCTAAGGCAAGCAATCTTCAAGAAATCTGGATTGATGGGGTTAAACAAAACCCCAGCTACCAAAACACAACTGTTGCGGTTGGCTCTGCCGGTGTTGATCAGTGTTCATTGATTTCTGGGACTGGTGAAACCTCGTCAGAACGAAAATTCACTAGAAATGCCTATAACAATGGCGACTTTATGTTGATGACGCACCCTTTGAACCCAAACACTTGGGGTACAACAGGCGAAATTCAAAACCTCAAGGTGACTACTGAAGTCACTACAGCAACTGTTGTTGCGCCGGATGCTCCGACTATTGGGTCGATAGCGGCTGGCGATGGGCAGTTGAGTGTTCCGTTTACTGCACCTGCAAATAACGGTGGGGCGACAATTTCGAATTACAAGTATTCGGTAGATGGTGGTGGCACTTGGGTGAGTGCCGGAAGCACTTCCAGTCCAATTGTGATCACTGGTTTGACTAACGGTACTTCCTACAGTGTCAAACTTCTTGCTGTTAATACTGCTGGCGACGGAAGTGCATCAGGATCAGTTTCTGCGTCACCGGTTCAATCTCAGTCACAGAGCCCCAACTACGCTCCGCCACCTGCGCCTGCACCCAAACCGTTAGCACCACCAGTGCAGATTGAATCGGTTGCAATTACGAAAGCCAAGGGCTTAAAAGGTAGCTTAGTTAAGTTGAAGTTGGATGCGCAGCCTTCAGAAAATGTGGATTCAAGTGTTGAAGTGAAATTTATTGATCTCAAAGGAAAGCTAATCCGGACCTTGACCATTCCACTTACGCCCGACACGTCAGTGCTTGAAGTTCCAATCAATCTCTCTGTTGGAGACTTTACCGTCGAAGCAGTTTCACTTAATGAGGCAGGCGCGACTTCTAGCCCAGTGGTAACCCTGCCCACTTATTTACAAAGACCTTTTTTCACAGTAATTCCAGGTAAAAGCCAGCCAGTTCTATCGGGCAGAAAATTCTCAGAACCTGTTTATTTTCTGCCTGATTCAGCCAAACTCACCGCAAGTGCAAAAGTTAGATTGCTTGGGGTAATTGCAAGAACTAATCAATCTGGAGTACGAATTGCAGTTACTGGATTTACCGCGAGCTTCAACCAGGGAAGCAAAGTGGAACAAAAGCTTGCAGCGGATCGTGCTTTGGAGGTGGCAAAGTTTTTGAAGGCAAATGGTGCAAAGACTTGGATTTATCACGCAGGTTTTGGTGCGCTTAGCGGTACGCAATCGTTTAAAACCGCTCGAAAAGTAGAGTTGCGAATTCTAGACTAAAGGCTCTTCGTTTCAGCTTTGCTTTCTAGATGCTAGGACTGCTTATTCAAATAGCGGTGGCATAGATTTAAGCTATGACCTCAACCACTGTTGAACTGCGCGACATTCAAATCACCCCAGAACTTAAAGGTGTCATTGCGACCCCGCCGGCAAGTGCTGGGTTGGGGCCGTATCCTGCCGTGGTTATGGTGCACGAAGTGTTCGGCATCGATGAAGCGATGCGCGCTCAGATAACGCGCCTAGCCCAAGCCGGTTATGTGGTTTTGATGCCTGACCTGTTTAGCCGAGGTGGTGCACGCAAATGCCTAACCGCGACCTTCAAAGCGCTAACCGCGGGCAAGGGTCAAGCATTCGACGACGTTGCAGCTGCGAAAGCAAACTTGCTTGCCCGACCTGACACCACCGACAAGATTGGTGTCATCGGTTTTTGTATGGGTGGTGGCTTTGCGCTGCTGTTAGCAAACCGGGGCTACGATGCATCCGCTATTAATTATGGAATGATGCCGAAAGACATTGATTCGGTGCTCGAAGGTGCCTGCCCAATCATTGGCAGTTTTGGTGCCAAAGATAAACAGCTGGTCGGCGCGGCAAGCAAGCTCGAAGAGGCGCTAAGCGAAAGAAAGATTGCGCACGACATCAAGGAATACCCGGATGCAGGTCACGCGTTCATGAACCCGCACCAGGCAGGTGGCCCATTTTTCGGCACCCTGCTGCGCATTAGCGGTGCGAAGCCGAATCCCGAAGCTGCCGCCGACGCATGGGCGCGCATCGAAAAGTTCTTTGGTGAACACCTTCGGTAATTAGTTCTCGCCATTGCGATAATCGGCGACATAACCGTCTGAGTAGCTTCCGCCTTCATAACCGCCAGGGCCTGAGTGTATGTCGCCCTCAGACATTTTTCCTTGAGGTGGGGAGGCTGCTGGTTTCTTTTCGTTTTTAGGGGTTGGTGCATCTGGCTTGGCGTCAAAGACCCAAGCTTTCATATAGTCGAATAACCAACCCATTAGATTTCGCCAGGTTCTTCTAGCACTGGCAAGTCACAACGAATTCCGTCGAAAGAAAAATTGGAAAACTGCTTTTCGCTGTTGGTGCCAATTTCGTGAATCCCGACAGCTTCATTCGGTGCAAGCACAAGCACATCATTTCCAATTTCGGGCCCGACCTCTGGCCACATCGAATAACTGACAATTACGTTCATCGGGCAAAAGCCAATTTCGCGAATCTCAACAAAAAGACAGTCGTTAAAAATTTGGCAGGGTTTGTCTTGTTGAATTTTCGAATCAGCCCAACCGACCACAAAATCATCAATCTGCCACATTCCCTCGGCAACCGTGATGACCCGCGGGCTGTAATCCCAGTTGATTGATTTATCGGGATCGATTTTGTTTGGGTCAGAGATTGCGGGGGAAGGTGTGGTGGCTAGAAAAAACTGAGGGTTGGAGCGAACCCAAAGAAAACAACCAACCACCACACCGCTGACAACACCCATGCTTAGTAAAGCTGCGACCGAAAGGATAAACTTTCGCAGCACCAGCCCCCACTGTCTAAGCATGATTTGAGGTTAGTTATTGGGTGTGACATTACTCATAACTACCCCAGTACAGGTCGTCTATCGTTCGGCAGGGTTCGATAGGCGTTGGGCTCATGCTGAATACCTGAAGTGAATTTGAGCCACTCTGCACGCGCAAAGTTTTGTAGTGTTCATGAAACTCGACGGGCCCACTATTTTTTTACAGAGAACTTACTTTTAGGCACTTAGTTCGAGATCACCCAGATGTGCTAGATCGCTATTTTCGTGAGTCAAGGAAAGCTTTTTTGCGAACTTGGGTACAACAAGTTGATTAATTTTGAACACGAGCTCCCGGTTATGCTTTACGTTTTCATGCAAAGCACCAGCGTTCTTCTTGTATACGATGTTGGATATTTCTGACTTTTCCAATTCCTCAATGAGTTTGTAGTCTGGGGTGAAATCTGGTACTGGAAGGCTGACTATAGTTTCAAGCGCCAATGTCATTCCGCCGTCGCGAACACGCCACCACCAATACATAAATGAACTATTCAGTAGAAGGTATGCGCGTTCCATATCCTGGGCGTTTTTGAAGTAAATGGTTTTCATCGACGATCGAGATACCGGCTTCTTCAGAGCCGAGATGAAGTATCGAGGTGCAGAAGGAACGTAGAGCACATGTGGTGTTGGTTTAGATGAAAGCAACGTACCAAGCGCGGGCCTATTTTGTACTTGCTTGAACAGAGCGGCAAAATTTGCGCTCACTTTAGGAAAATATGTAGCGCTAAACCCTGGCTCGGACAGAAACCGGTCCAAGTTTCTGAACATTACCTGCCGCTCACTAGATTTCCACCGGATTAGTGAGGTAATTTCATGTTTACCAGGACTCAAGCTTGCGATGGTAATGGCTGCCCGCATACTGTTCGCTGAATTTGAGTTCGCACTTCCAAATTTAACCCCGTAAAAAATGTTTCCCGGAATATTGTCGAAAGTGTAAATCTTGAGCGTTGGGTACCGGGAGATTAGAAGACTCCGCAGGCTAGAAAATTTGTCAGCATTAGTAAACGACTGGGGAGTGACACTCACGAAGCCCTTACTTGTCTTGATTATGTTTTCTAGGAAATATGCGTATAGGTCCTTAGCTTTAGCCGTTTCAAACCTAGAGTCCTCTTTCTTTAGGCCCAAATATGGAGGGTTCACGATCACGTAATCGTGTGAGGGTATGACCTTTAATGCACCTCCACTGAAAAGTGTCGGCTGCCCAGAATCTGCCACCGATAGGAAGTCAAAAGGAACGAAACTGTTCTTAACTTCGTTGTAGAGGGCGGGGTGGTTTTTTTGAAAGGACAAGGTGAATAAGACCCGAGCAATCTCTAATGCAAGACCGTCTTTGTCCGACAGAACCATATCTTGAATCAAGAACTTTTCTTTGTCCTTTTGTGCATTAACCAAATGCCAAGAAAGATTGCCGATTCCTGAACATGGGTCAAGCCATCTACCCTTGGGGAAAGTTCTCGTGTGGGCAACCATGAATTTTGAAACATCGTCTGGGGTAAAAAATTGCCCATTAGCTTTACGCGAAGATGGGTCAAGGTGCGCGATGCAGTACTCATAGAGCACACCAACTTCACCAATGCTAAGACCCGCAAGCAAGTCAACTTCTAATGGCGCGGCAGCCTTAAACAGCGGGTCTTTTAGGATGTACTCAAACTTTGGCCCGGCGAATGCTATTCGAGTTGCGAGGATGTTTAACCAAGCCTGTCGAAGGCCAAATTTTTGAACAAGCCACTCGAAGTGTGTTGGGTCAAAGGCTACTATGTTGGCCAATTAAATCTCCGGCTTGTAGTGTTCGTGTACCTGACGTATTTGCAATTCCTTGAATTTCATGTGCGCTGAGATTGTTGGTTTAATTTGACGCACTTGATCCAGCCTAAAGTGCAAGTCCTCACCAACTTTGCTCGCATTTTCCACATAAATGAAATAAACCTTGCCAAATTTGTAGCGGCTCAACTTATTCCCATTGCTACCGCGAGCGTACGCGCTAGTTACCGCCGACATTGAAATTCTAACTTCGCCATCAACAATAGTTGCACCCATGTTAGCTAGGTCTTTTGCAAGAGACTTTGGTGTCCATACTGGAAGGCTGTTTCGACCCACAGGCCTGAGTTCGCCACGGGTGTCTGCCCAAAGTTGCACCTGGTTTGATGGGATCATAGTCAGGTAACCATTCCTGTCTTCCACACAAATTACATCTGCAAACTTCTTGGCTGAATAATTCTGTGAAATGGCAAACTGAATTCCTTCGATACCAAAGTCATGAACGTTGGAACCGCGTACTTCCCAAAAATTTAGGAACTTATCAATCTGTTCTTTGAGCATCAGTTCAAATTGGGGGTACTTACTTATAAAGTCGATCGACGGGGAGAGGTAACCATCTTCGTTGTACGCATATGGAATGTCATGTTCGGAAATCTTGGCGATAGGTTCTTTGAACTCGATTGTAAAAATGTCATTGTCTTCAATAGTTATGAGTGCGCCGTCAGTTCCGGCGTTTCCGCCTGCCTGAACGAGTGCACGCCGCCCATCCGGAGACTTGTAAACATATCGTGGGCTTAGATGGTACGACGCGATCAGTTTTACCACGTCCTCGGGTAGGCACCCAGGTTCAAATTGGTAGTTATAGAAATTACTCAAACCGAACATATTTGCAAGCGTCTGCGCATAAACACATTCACTGAAGACGGCTTGTTGGAGGACGGCATTATTTTCAATTGCCTTTTGAAACTCAGACAGCATTGCAGGGCAAATTGCCTTCAGATTCAGGTCCGGTATTTGCCTTGTGTCAGCAAATTTCTTCTCAATCGCCTTACGTTCAACCTTTGAAAACAAGACTTTTGTGTAACGTATGGAGTAAAACTGACCCAGTAACTCGCGTTGCTTCTTGGCTAATGGGATGCGGTCTTTTGCGTTCATTATTTCCCCCTCAGCCCTAAATTATCTGAACATTCTGACACGGTGAAGTCGCTCAGACATGTCAAATGAGCCCAACCGTTACAAGAAGGTACTTCTACGATGGGCTGTTTAGTCACATTGGTGTTTGGGCCGCTCAGGTTTTGGTCGCGAATGGCCCAGCAAGTGGCTGAAATTATTCAGCCACCGGCGACTTGTCAGCGTTAAATGGCAAAGTTTCTATGGAGATTCATTTACACGTTGAAGATAGGCTGGAAGAAGGGGTACGAAATGGATGGTCAAAATAAGTTAGTAGCTGCCATTCTGAATCAAGGCAGCCATTACATTATTCCAAGCTATCAACGTGACTATCAGTGGGGAGAAGAGCGTTGGCAGTCCTTAGTCTCAGATATCCTCCATGCTGTTACTAATGAAGATGGTGACCCGCCGCATTGGCTTGGTATCTTCCTGACTAGCCAATCTACGAATGTGGTGCACCCAGGCTTCTCTGGCCAGATGCAATATTTGGTAATTGATGGACAGCAACGTTTGATCACGATCGCAATCTGGGTTGCAGCGCTTGTTCATCACTCTCAAGACAAGGGTCTTCCTGTCGAATTTGATCTAAAGAACATGGCCAAAATAACCGTTCAGGAATCTGACCGAGTTTATTTTGAGGCGGTACTAAATAATCTATGGAGAAATACCGAATTGTTCGACCATAGGGGTCATCCAATATTGCGGGCTTACTTCTATTTCAGATACTTGCTGTGGCATGGCCAAACTGCCCTCGCGGAGGATGATCCAATACCGCTTCCAAAAATCAGGAAACCAAACGCAGAAGAAAAATTCGAGGCTCAGTGGCAAGTAGCGGCAGAAAGTAAAAGCGGGCTTAAGGTTCCACGGGGTGCCGAGGCAAACTCAATAGAGCTGCTCACAAGTACATTATTTCGGCTATCGGTATTTTCACTCATTCACAATCCAGCGACAGATGAAACGCAAGCCGTTATTTTTGACACGCTTAATGGCAAACATCAGGAATTAGAACCACTAGACCACGTCCGTAATAGCCTTTTCGTGCGCATTAATAATCTAGAGGCCCAAGATATCTACAAGGAATTCTGGTATCCAGCTGAGACTGAACTTCGGTCGATCGCCCTAAAGAATATGAAGGCAGGCAAAGCGTTCATTTACGATTACGTCATCAGCAAGGGTGAGAAGAAGCATCAGAAGAATATAAACGCCACTAGGGGCGCATCGCATTTTGCAACAATGATCAAAGGCAAAAAAGACTCTGAGATTCCAAATTTCATCGAGCATGACCTAGTGCCGGCCATGCTTACCTGGCAGGTAGTAGTTCGGGCTCAGGACCAAGTAAAAATTAATGGTCTTGCCGTAAAGTTTCCTGATGAAATTTTGCAGCTCATGAGTAACATCCGTGACTTATCTCAAGGTCCAGCAAACCCCGTAGTCCTTCACTATGCATCAGGCTTTGTTACTGGAAAAGTAACCGCCCCTACGTTAGCCTCAATACTTTTTCTTCTAGAAAACTTTTTGGTTCGCCAAATTCTTGGTGGGCGACCAATGCAACCTTTGCGCTCACGCCTAATGGATGTTATGGGTGCGGTTGGCGGGGATTACTCACTTGAACGACTGCAAGAGATTCTTTCAAAAGCGGACTGGGTGCAAAACCGGGAACTGATTGAGATTGCAACCACACAACGAATTTATGACAAGGCTACAGCCAAAGCTCTTGGCGCGATATTTAGGGGTATTGAGCGCCAGCTTAGCGGCAAGGGATCTATGAATTTCAAGATAGCCAAGGGAGAAGGGAACTATTCAATTGAGCACATATATCCACGCATAAACTCCAAATGGCTTGGTGATTTAGAAACCTGGGGGTGTCTAGAAGAGGAAATGGACCGCCGCAGACATGTGATTGGAAACCTAACGGTCGTTACAAATTCACACAACTCTGCCGTTGGTAATAAGTCATTTGCCGATAAGCGAAATTACCCGACTGTATCGGGAAACGCAGCCCCACTTTCACTCAACGCGAGTTGGCAAGGACATGACATTACAAGTTGGACCCCAAAGTTAATCGACGATAGGTCACTGCTTCTTATTCAGGCCGCAACGAATTACTGGAAAACCATCTAAGAGCTAAACAACGATTTAACATCGGTGTTGCCCATGCAACTTGGTCTGAATTAGCCTAATTCTCTCGGTGAGACCTGACTTGGGACGGCCACTTTTGAAACCGATGCTTAACTAAAACAACTCCGCCAAGGTCGCACTCCAGGCACCACGCAGATCGCTTAGTTGCCAGGTGGCTAGGTCTTGAATTTCTAGCTGGCCGCTGTTGTCGGTGACGCCGATTCGCAGAACTGGGATTCCGCGAGCCTCACACAAACCAACAAACTTCACATCATCTTCGCGACCAACCGAAACCAGAATGCGTCCGGTTGATTCACTAAACAGAGCCGCGGTGCGGTCAATGTTGTCGCGTTCCATAATTTCGCCAAGCCACAAACGCGCACCCATGCCAAATCTGAAACAGCTTTCGGCAACAGCCTGAGCCAAACCGCCTTCGCTAAGGTCGTGAGCCGAAGCAATCAAACCCTGCAGACTGGCCCCGTGCATCAGGTCGGCTAGTTGGCGCTCGAAAGCCAAATCAACTTTTGGTGGGCGGCCGCCAAGGTGACCGTGGATAACCTCTGACCAAACCGAACCATCCAGTTCATCGGCGGTGGTGCCCAACAGGTAAATGTTGTTGCCCTCGTCTTGCCAACCTGAAGGAATTCGGCGAGCCACATCGTCGATCACGCCAAGCACACCAACCACCGGGGTTGGGTGAATTGCCACATCGCCGGTTTGGTTGTAGAAACTTACGTTTCCACCGGTAACCGGAATACCCAATTCAAGACAGCCATCGGCCAAACCTGCAGTGGCCTGCTTAAACTGCCACATTACTTCTGGGTTTTCTGGGCTACCAAAGTTTAGGCAGTTGGTAACTGCGGTTGGCACGGCACCGCCGGCAGCAACGTTGCGGTAAGCCTCAGCCAAAGCCAACTTGGCACCCTCATATGGGTCTAGATAGCAGTAGCGACCATTGGCGTCGGTGGCAATCGAAATGCCTAATCCGCTTTCTTCGCTAACGCGCACCATGCCCGAATCGTCTGGCATAGCCAGCGCGGTGTTGCCACCAACATAGTGGTCATACTGGTCGGTAACCCAGCTCTTGTCTGCCTGGTTTGGCGACGAAATAATGCGCACAAACTGCTCGGCCAATTCGCTGCCGTTTTGGTTGTGACGGTGCAAACCGTTGCCGTTGCCTGCAGCGACGTGAACGGTGTTGGCATTTAGCGCATCTTGATAAACCGGATAAGCCACCGGACGCTCGTAAACAGGGCCATCGTGGGCGACGGTGCGTGGTGGTACGTTCACAATTTCTTCGCCGTGCCAGGTGATGTAAAGACGATCTTCGGCGATAACCTCACCGAGCACCGAATACTCAACTTCCCACTTGTCGACGATCTTGGCGAAAGCTTTGAACGACTTTTTCGGCACGATGCCCATCATGCGCTCTTGCGACTCTGACATCAGAATTTCTTCGGGGGTTAGGTTCTCGTCGCGCTTTAGCACCTTGTCGAGTTCAACGCGCATACCCGCGCCACCGTTTGAAGCCAACTCGCTGGTGGCACAGCTGATGCCGGCACCACCCAAGTCTTGAATACCGGCAACCACTCCGGCGGCATAAAGCTCGAGGCAGCATTCGATAAGCACCTTCTCGGCAAATGGGTCGCCAACCTGCACCGCTGGGCGCTTGGTTGGGCCGGTTGAGTCAAAGGTTTCTGAAGCCAAAACCGAAACGCCACCGATGCCGTCGGCGCCGGTGCGGGCACCAAACAAAATCACTAGATCGCCAGGGTTTGAAGCCTTAGCCAGCTTTAGATCTTCGTGACGCAGAGCACCAACGCTTAGTGCGTTGACCAGCGGGTTGCCCTGATAAACCTTGTCAAAAACAGTTTCGCCACCGATGTTTGGCAAACCCAGGCAGTTGCCATAGAAGCTGATGCCGCTAACCACACCGTGCACCACTCGAGCGGTGTCTCGGTTTTCTGGGGCGCCAAAACGCAACTGATCCATCACGGCAATTGGGCGAGCACCCATGGTCAAAATGTCGCGAACAATGCCGCCTACACCGGTTGCCGCACCCTGGAAAGGCTCAATGTATGAGGGGTGGTTGTGCGATTCAACTTTGAAAGTAACCGCCCAGCCTTCACCGATGTCAACCACACCGGCGTTTTCGCCCATGCCCACCATCAGGTGTTTTTTCATCTCGTCGGTGACTTTTTCACCAAACTGACGAAGGTAAATCTTCGACGATTTATAGCTGCAGTGCTCAGACCACATCACCGAATACATCGCCAGCTCGGATGACGTTGGCCGGCGACCCAAAATGCCACGAATGCGCTCGAATTCGTCTTCTTTCAGACCCAGCTCTTTCCAAGGCTGTGCCTTGTCTGGGCTGGCTGCTGCTTTAGCAGTGGTGTCGGTGTTGGTTTCAACAACCTTCTTTTTGCCAAAAAGGGCCATTATGCGTTCACCAAAGCTTTCATTACAGAGGTAAAGAATTTCAAGCCGTCAACACCGCTGCGCATTGCGGCGCTGATGTCGGGGCCAAATCCTGGTTCAACCGCGTGCTCTGGGTGCGGCATTAGACCAACCACATTGCCGCGCTCGTTTCGCAAACCGGCGATGTCGTTCATCGAGCCGTTTGGGTTGAGGTCGAGGTATCTAAAAGCCACCAACCCTTCGCCTTCGAGGCGCTTTAGGGTTTCGTCGGTTGCGATGTAACCACCCTCGCCATTTTTCAACGGGATGGTGATCTCTTGGCCAAGTTCAAACTCGTTAGTCCACGGGGTGTCGATGTTTTCAACGCGCAGTTTTTGATCACGGCAAATGAAGTGCTGGTGCTCGTTGCGAATTAGGCCACCAGGCAAAAGGTGTGATTCAACTAAAACCTGAAAACCGTTGCAAATGCCCAAGACCGGCAAACCCTGATTGGCCTGCTTGATGATTTCTTGGGTGATCGGCGCCTGGGCTGCGATAGCACCGCAGCGCAGATAGTCGCCGTATGAAAAGCCGCCGGGCAAAACCACAGCGTCAACTTTTTTAAGGTCGCTGTCTGCGTGCCAAAGCGGCACCGGAGTACCGCCGGCCAAGCGCACTGCGCGCTGAGCATCGCGGTCGTCTAGGGTTCCAGGAAAAGTTACTACACCGATTTTCATAGCCGACCTCGATTAGTTTTCGACGGTTACGGCAACGACGTCTTCGATGACCTGGTTGCTCAAAAAGTTTTCGGCGATCTTGTGTGCCTCGGCGATGTCGGCGTCGGTGATGGTGCGCTCGAAGTGCAACTCAATTCGCTTGCCGATTCGAACGCCGGTGATGTCTTTGTGCCCGGTGCGGTGTAGGGCGTTGTTCACCGATTTTCCGGCTGGGTCAAGAAGGTCTACCTTCGGCATAACTTCGACGATAATTTTTGGCACTTTAGCTCCAAGCTTTTATGGGGAGTTTGCAATTGTGGGCCGGTGATTTCCGGCCTAAAAGTTGCCGACGACGTTGCCGAACCCTTTCATTTTAGTGGGTTAGGGTCGCCCGGCGCAGACAGCGCCGATGTCCATTCCGGGCAGCACATTTGATCGAATCGAGATCTGCTGACAACTTGTCAGGCTAATTTTTTGCACCTCGCCTAACTTGGATGCCGTGCCGCTACCCCCGCGGCATTTCGGCCGCCAACAGCGGCATCGGTATTCAAGGAGAGAAATGCGAATTACACGTCTGGCCGCAATCGGCACAGCATCGGCTTTGATCATCAGCGGTTTGGCCACCACCCCAGCCTCGGCCGCTACATTTTCGGCATCACTAAGCAAGAGCATCGGTCTCACCGCTGCCGCAGACACCATCAACATCACGCTCAACAACCTCGATGGCGACAAAGGTGTTTACCTGCGCCTATGTGAGGTGCCGGCTAACAAGACTGAGCGCCCAAAAAAGTGTGATGGTCAAGGCAAGTGGGTCAGCAATCTTTTGGCATCGCAGGTAATGGGTGCCGGCAAAGCCGACCAGGCCACTGCGCTACCGGTTAAGGCAGTTTTCACCGCCGAGGGCTCAACTGTTGACTGCACCGCAGTGGCTTGTGCCGTGCATGTTCGCCGCGATCACTTCGGTGGCGCCGCCGACACCTCACTAGATCGCTACTACCCAGTTTCATTTGGTGCCGCTTCGGCCACCGCAACTGCTAAAGCCGGAAAACTGACGGTGGTAATTGCTGGTGCCTATGGGCAGCAGGCGGCTATCAAAGTAGGCAGCAAAACCTACACCCGCACCATCACCAACAACAAATACACCTTCACAATTGCCGTGCCAAAAAATAAAGAGGTAAAAGTTTCAGCGGTTGTTGCCCGAAAAGCGTTGGTCAGCAAAACCCTGAAAGGCTAATTTGTTACCCCTAGCAAATTAGCGGTCGAGAAATCGGCTATTGAGGCTGCAGTGCTCCGGCAATTCCGGCGATGGTGAATTGCTCAAGTGCTGCGGCCTCTCGCACATATTCGCTGCCCGAATCAATTCGCTGGGCCGCCGCCGCAACACTTGCATAGATCAGGTGGCAGGTGGCTGTCACATCTTTTACGCCAAGTTCTTTCACCGGGCTAAGCAGCGCCATCATGAAGTGTCCGTGCATCGCGTTGATCATGCCGCGCGAATCTTCGGGCAAACTGGCAATCGAAATTTCGCGGATGACTCGGTGCTCGGCACTGGCAAGATGTGCCAGGGTGTAGTGAATCCAAACCCGGATGCGCTCCATGGCGTCATCAAATCTGGCGATGTGTTCGTCGATGGCGTTGCTCAAATCGGCCATCTCGTTAATAACGAGCTCGGCCAGAACATGATCTTTCGAGGCAAAGTATTGATAAATTGCTGGCCGACTTAGACCGGTAGCAGCTGCCAGTTCGGCCATCGAAACGGCATCCACGCCTTTTTCAGCGATTATTTGCTGAGCCGCCGCCAAGATTAGGTCTTGGCGTTCGTCACGAATCGATGCTGGGGTCACGGTAAGTGTTAAGCGATTTCCTGGGTTAAACGTTCCGCAAGTTCGGCATATTTATCGGCCGTTTGAGCAACAATCTCCGCTGGCAAAACCGGTGGTTCGCCAACCTGGTTCCAGTTGTCGGCCAACCAGTTGCGCACAATTTGCTTGTCAAAACTTTCTTTGCGCTCGCCGCGATCCCAGGCGGCCTTCGACCAGTAGCGCGAAGAGTCGGGGGTGAGCACCTCATCTCCCAGGATGATGGTGCCGGTTTCATCAACACCAAATTCAAACTTGGTGTCAGCCAAAATCAGCCCAGCTTTTTCGGCCAGGGCGCTTGCTGCTTTGAAAACTTGCAAGCTCAAATCGCGAAGTGCGGCTGCATTTTCGGCACCGATAATTTGAACCACCTGATTGAAGCTGATGTTTTCATCGTGCTCACCCATCGGCGCTTTATAGGCCGGGGTAAAAATTGGCTCAGGCAATTTGCCGCCGAAGGTCAAACCTTCAGGTAACTTCACGCCGCAAATCTCACCGGTGGCTTGATACTCTTTCCAGCCCGACCCTGAGATGTAGCCGCGCACCACACACTCAATTGGAAACATCTCAAGTTTTTTGGCGATGGTTGCGCGATTGCGAACTTCTGCCGGAATTTCAACTTCGTGGCTTAGGTGATTTGGAACCGCTAATCGCTCAAACCACCAATTGGTTAAGCGAGTTAGGTTGGCGCCCTTACCTGGAATGGTTGGCTTCAGCACGTGGTCGAAAGCACTCACCCGATCTGAAGCAACCACCAAAATCAGGTGGTTCAGTGCCGGGTCTTCACTTTCGTAAAGGTCGCGCACCTTTCCGCTGTAAACGTGCTTCCAGCCGGCAATTGCAACCGCGCCCGAGTCGGCAGTTGAAACTGCGCCCGAGTCGGCAGACTCGCCATTCAGACCCAAGTTGTTTTGCTCGCCCTGCGCGCTCACTAGTTGACAACCTTCAGCGCGATGTCGCTGCGATAGTGGCTACCCTGCAACTGAATCTTCTCAATCGCCGCATAGGCAGCTTTTCGAGCTTCGGCAAAATCAGCTCCGTTGGCAACCACCGAAAGCACACGACCTCCGGTTGCTAGCAACACTTCGTCGCCGCCGCGAGACTCTTCAAATTTTGTGGCCGCGTGACAAATTTCGACACCTTCAACTTGCTCGGCTTCGGTCAAACCATAAATTGGTCGATTCGGCGCCGAAGTCTCTGGGTAGCCCTCACTGGCAAGCACCACCGTGATGGCGGCATCCTTGCTAAATTCTGGCTGGGCGGTGGTTTCAAGGTGACCGGTTGCCGCCTTGTAAAGCAGTGTGCTCAACGAGCTAATCAATCGACGCAGTACAACCTGAGTTTCTGGGTCGCCAAAGCGAGCGTTGAATTCAATCACGCGGATACCCCGCTCGGTAACAATCAGGCCGCAGTAAAGCAAGCCAATAAATGGCGCGCCCAAGCGATCAAGTTCTTGAACGGTTGGAATTGCAACCGTTCGCTCAACCTCTTCAACAAAGTTGTCAGGCAGCCAAGGCAGCGGCGAGTATGCCCCCATGCCACCGGTGTTTGGCCCCGCATCGCCATCGAAGGCGCGCTTGAAATCTTGAGCCGGAGTTAGCGGCATCACATTTTTGCCATCCGATAAGAAGAAGAGGCTTACTTCTTGGCCGTCTAAAAATTCCTCGACCAAAATTCCCATGTCGATAAATTTGGCTGCGTGCTCAAGAGCAGCTGCCCGGTCGCTGGTGACAATCACACCTTTACCGGCGGCTAGGCCATCGGCTTTGATAACGTACGGGGCGCCAAAATCATCCATGGCATCTTCAACTTCTTGCAAAGTTTCGCACTCGCGAGCCATGCCCGTTGGCACACCAGCCGCAGCCATAACCTCTTTGGCGAAAGACTTCGATCCCTCAAGTTGCGCCGCCTGTTTGCTCGGACCAAAAACGGCAACGCCCTGCTCACGCAGTGCGTCAGAGACACCGGCAACCAGCGGTGCTTCGGGGCCGATGATTGCCAAATCGATTTCGTGCTGTAGGGCAAACTTGGCAACCTCGAGCGGATCGTTTGGCTTCAGTTCGGTTTCGCAGCGCACATCAAAACTGATGCCGGCATTGCCCGGGGCAGCAATAATGTCTTGAGCTGGGGTGCCCGTGCGAATCAGAGCTTTGATAATTGCGTGCTCGCGGGCGCCTTGACCCAAAACCAAAATTTTCACACCGCAAGTTTACCGACCAGAATAGAAGCCTATGAAGCCTCAAAAATTTCTTGCCCTATCGGCCGCCGCTCTGCTCGCCGCACTAGGCCTGACCGCCTGCGCCACCGATTCATCACCGATTGCATCGCCGACTGCCAGTTCGACACCAACCAGCGATGTCACGCCACCGCCTGCCGGTCAGCGCGGAGAAGATCCGTTGGCTGAATTTGAGGCTGCCGCAACCGCCAGCTGCAACAAGGCCATGGCCGAGGGTGTGGTTGAGGCTATCGCCAAGGGTGAAACCCCAACCGAAACCGAGTGGTGGTTGATGATGGTTCCGAAAGACCAGGCCATCAACGATTTCTCGGCAGCGCGCTATGGCAAAGCTGAAGACTTGGCCGAGGTCATTTATGAAACCTATGAGTTCGACACCTGCTACATGTCAACCCAGTTTGCTTTGGCAAAAGAAGCTGGGGTCGACATCACCAAGGTGATGAGTGTCAGCTATGACCAAGCAGCCGATTTATATGTGGTGCGCGAGGCACAAAATGCTGGCAACGTGCAAACCTCGCAGTTTTTTCTCGACGCGGCCGGCTTAATCACAAAGGTGCAATACCCCGATTTGGGCGCAATCGCCTTTGAGCGAACCGTTCGCTACGGTGCTTTGACCGAGCAAGAACAAGGATGGTTCAAGCGCGCAGTCGAATCAGCAAATGGCTAGACGCAGAATCAAACCGGCCGATGGGCAAGCAGCCATTGCGTCGGTGCTGGCCGTTGGCGAACAACCGCAGTTAGCGACCGCCGTCAGATACCTTCTCGAAGAGTTGGCCGAGCGTGCACCGGGTAATTCGGTCGAGGTGCGGGTGCCACCATTTGGTGCAACCCAGTGCATCGAAGGGCCAAGACACACTCGTGGCACCCCACCAAACACAATCGAGTTGTCACCAGAAATTTGGTTCGGTCTCGCAACTGGGCAAATTACTTGGAATCAGGCGCTCGCCGAAGGCAAAATTCATGCCTCTGGTGTCCGCGCCGATATCTCGGATTACTTACCGTTGATTTGAGGTTGAATAGTCACATGGCCAAAAACACTCAAGAAGTTCGCATCCGCCGTTCGGCAAAATTTTTACCGTTCATGATTACCGGTGCCGTGCTGGGTGTGATTGCCGCCGTCGTCGTTGGTCTTAGCATCCCTGAAGAGCAGCGCACCGCGCAGCCCATCATCACCTATTTGATTGCCTACTTTGCCGGCATCGGTTTCGTTATCGGAATTGTTGTAGCACTGATACTTGAGCGCATTTTTGTGTCTCGTGCCAAGCGCGCTGAAGCGACTAAACTTTAGGGGTAAAGCCCGCAATGCTGCTGCTTCGGTTTTGCCGAGGTTGCAAAATTCGGGGTCGAGCCCACACCAATAAGGAACACTTTGCTTCGTGGCGATGGACTTCTAAACACCGACATTGCGGTGACCAGTGACGAAAAAGCACCTCAAGATCAATGCGGTGTCTTCGGGGTCTGGGCCCCTGGCGAAGAGGTAGCCAAACTTTCCTTCTTTGCGCTTTATGCTTTGCAGCACCGAGGTCAAGAGTCAGCCGGTATCGCCACCTCAGACGGCAAAAAAATCCTGGTTTATAAAGACATGGGTTTGGTCTCGCAGGTGTTCTCTGAAAGTGCACTCGAATCTCTAGTTGGCCACATTGCTGTAGGGCACAATCGTTACTCGACAACCGGTGCTTCGCATTGGCGAAATGCGCAACCAACTTTGGGCCGCACCGCATCGGGCACCGTCGCGCTGGCACACAACGGCAACCTCACAAACACCGCCGACCTGATGCAGCTGCTGCAACAGCGTTATCCGAACCAAACGCAAAACGAAATCACCGGCGGTAACACCACCGACACCGCTGTGCTCACCGCGCTTATGGCTGGCGATTTAGACCACACTCTTGAAGCCACCGCCCTTGAACTTTTGCCTAAAGTCAAGGGCGCTTTCTGTTTGGTATTCATGGATGAAACCACCCTTTATGCAGCCCGTGATCCGCAGGGCGTTCGCCCGCTGGTGCTGGGTCGTTTAGAACGCGGATGGGTTGTCGCCTCAGAGACCGCAGCACTCGACATTGTTGGTGCCAGTTTGGTGCGCGAAGTTGAACCCGGTGAGCTTATTGCCATCGACGAAAACGGTTTGCGCTCTTCTCGGTTTGCCGAGACCAAAAGAGCCGGTTGCGTTTTTGAATATGTCTACTTGGCTCGTCCAGATACTGCGATTAATGGGCGAGTGGTTTACGACGCTCGCGTTGAAATGGGCCGCACGCTAGCTCGCGAATATCCGGTCGAGGCCGACCTGGTTATTCCAACACCCGAATCGGGCACCCCGGCTGCTATCGGTTACAGCCAAGAATCAGGCATCCCATTTGGTCACGGTCTGGTCAAAAATGCTTACGTTGGCCGCACCTTTATTCAGCCTTCACAAACCATTCGCCAACGCGGAATTCGTCTAAAGCTAAACCCGCTCAAAGAAGTAATTCGCGGCAAGCGAATCATCGTGATCGATGACTCAATCGTGCGTGGCAACACCCAACGCGCCTTGGTGCAGATGCTTCGCGAAGCCGGCGCCGCCGAAATCCATGTTCGAATTTCTAGCCCGCCAATCACCTGGCCATGTTTCTACGGCATCGACTTTGCTACTCGAGCTGAGCTAATTGCCACAGGGTTGGGTGTCGAAGATGTTCGCGCCTCAATCGGTGCCGACAGCCTCGGCTACCTAACCAAAGATGGCATGATTGCGGCCACGCAGCAGGAAGAGCGCACCCTTTGCACTGCCTGCTTTACCGGCAATTATCCAATTGAACTGCCAACCGCAGACCGTCTGGGCAAAAACTTGCTCGAGCGGACCGACGACCCAGCCGCCTGTAACCCCGGGCCCGACAGCGAAACCGATGCGCTTGTTCGCGCACAACAGGAGACTTTGAATGACTAACCCTGGCGGCCACTCAAGTGCCTATGCCGAATCTGGTGTCGACACAGAGGCTGGCGACTTAGCTGTCGAGCTGATGAAACGCGCCGTTGGCGCAACCCACAACGATTTGGTTGTTGGTGGACTGGGCGGCTTCGCCGGCATGATGGACGTTTCGTTTTTGAAAAACTACGACCGCCCATTGCTGGCCACCTCAACCGATGGCGTCGGCACCAAGGTTGCTATCGCGCAGGCCATCGATAAACACGACACCATCGGTCAAGACCTAGTAGGCATGGTAGTCGACGACATTGTGGTGGTTGGTGCAAAGAGTTTGTTCATGACCGACTACATCGCCTGCGGCAAGGTTGTACCCGAGCGCATCGCCGACATCGTTCGCGGTATCGCGCAAGCCTGCAGCGCCGTTGGCGTCGCACTGGTCGGTGGCGAGACTGCAGAACATCCTGGTTTGTTAGGCGCCGACGATTACGACGTGGCCGGCGCAGCTGTCGGCGTGGTCGATGCCGCTAAGTTGCTGGGTCCACAAAATGTCTCGGTCGGCAACGTGGTTCTCGGAATGCAGTCTTCAGGTCTGCACTCAAACGGCTACTCGCTGGTTCGCAAAATTGTTCGCGACAAAGGTTTCGATTACAACGATGTCGTTGCCGAATTTCCTGGCATTTCGCTTGGTGAAAAACTTCTCGAGCCAACCGCGCTTTACACCGGTGTTTTGAACAACCTGCTGGAAAGCGAACTTGGTGCCTCTGTGAAGGCGATGAGCCACATTACCGGTGGCGGAATTGCCGCCAACATTGCGCGTGTTTTGCCGCAAGGTGTTGCCCTCGATGTGCACCGTTCATCCTGGACCCCAGCTGATGTGTTCCAAGTTTTGGCTGGCTGGGGTGGCTTCAGCCTCGAAGCTGTTGAAGGCACCTGGAACTTAGGCCTAGGTCAGGCTGTTGTGGTTGATGCTCAGCACGCGGATGAAATCGCCGCTTTCCTAACTCGTCAGGGCGTGCACACCTGGAACCTTGGCGAAATTGAAACCGCACCGGATGACCTCAGCGATTATGTGCAGGGTGCCAAAGGTGTCGACGGTGGTGCAGTTCGCCTAGTTGGCGACTGGCGCTAAAGACTGCTGCTTGCCCAACTAAGCGGCGTAGAAATTAACCGAACCGCGCACCCAAACAGTTACCCGCATGCCAAGTTCGGGCGCGAATGGTCCGTTGGCGCGAGCGCGAATTAGTGCACCCGGTAACTGCACCTCAACCAAAGTGTCATGGCCAAAATACTGGCGACCAACAACCTCGCCGTCACCTTTCGGGTTTGGCTGCAGGTAAAAATTCTCCGGCCGAATTGCAACCCGGCCGCGCGAGCCATCCGCGACCTTATTCAGTGCGGTAAGCGAACCCAGTGCGGTGACCACTTTGCCGTTTTGAACAACACCATCGACAATCACAGAATCACCCAGGAAGGTGGCCATTTCGATGTCAGTTGGCGCTTGATAAATTTCTTGTGGATCACCGATTTGCGCAAACTCTCCCTCGCGCAAAACAGCGACCCGGTCGGCCATCGACAGGGCCTCTTCTTGATCGTGGGTAACCAAAATTGCTGTTGTTCCGGTCGTGCGCAAAACCTGGCGCACGTCTTCGCGCAACCGAACTCGCAACTCGGCATCGAGGGCCGAGAACGGCTCGTCCAGAAGAATCAAATCAGGATGCGGCGCTAGCGCTCGAGCCAAAGCTACGCGGTGACGCTGACCGCCGGAAAGCTCGTGAGGCATCCGAGTTTCAAACCCGACCAGGTCAACCAAGCTGAGCAATTCGCTAACCCGCGAGCTGCGTGCCGATTTAGACAATTCACGCAAGCCAAATTCGATGTTTTCGGCCACATTCAAGTGCGGAAAAAGTGCCGCATCCTGAGGCACAAAACCAACACGACGCGATTCGGCGGCAATAAACTTTTCGCCGCCGGCTACTTGACGCCCGCCAATAAAGATTGCGCCTGAGTCCGGTGCGTCAAAACCAGAAATTAGCCGCAGCAAAGTAGTTTTACCCGAACCGCTGCTGCCCAAAACGGCAACAAATTCGTGCGCGGCAACCTCTAGATTTAGGTTTTTCAAAACAGTATTTGACCCGAATTTTTTGGTCACCGATTGCAGCGATAGGGCGTTAGACACTATTCACGCTCCAATCGACGATCTAGGTCAAGCTGAGAGTTCAGGTTTGCTCGAACCTGACGATTTAGCAGCCAAGCGGGTATGCCGGCCACCAGTACCAAAAGTAACGCATAGGGTGCGGCTGCTGCGAATGCGCTAACCGAGGTCTCATTCCACAAGCGGGTGGCCAGAGTCTCAACGCCAGTTTCGCGAAGCATCAGGGTGGCGGGCAACTCTTTCAACACAGATAGAGAAACAAGCGCTGCGCCGGCCAAAATTCCGGGTCCTGCGATTGGAATCACAACGCGACGCAGGGTTTCTAAACGGCTTGCACCTAGGCTGGCCGCGACCTCATCCAGCGCACGGGGCGCTTGACTAATTGGCGTTTGCATTGCCGCAACTGCGTTGGGTAAAAACAAAATCAGATAGGCGATTAACACCAAGGTACTGGTTTGGTAAAGCTCGGGCACAAGTCGATTGCTCACAAAAACCAGGGCAAGTGCAACCACAATTCCGGGCATGGCGTGGGTCAGCCAAATGGTGCGATCAAACGCCACGGTTACTTTTGAGCGAAAGCGAATAACCAAAATTGATATAGCGACACCGAAAATCCCGGTTACAAATCCACCACCGAGTGCATAGCCAATCGAGTTCACCAGGGCGCGAAGCACCTCGCCGCTGTCAGCTTCCGAAAGGCCAATCAGGTTCCAGCGAATCAAACTGGAAATCGGCAGAGCCAGCGAGATGAACGCCCAAACGGTTGCAAGGCCGCCCGCAACTACCCCAAACCAACCCAGGTGAATCAGCGAAGTTTTGCGAACACGCGAATCAATCGGAACTATTTTGCCGCGCAGTGAGGGCTCGATGATTAGAAGCAGAGCGGTGATTAGAACCAGGATGGCTGCCAAGCTCGCCGCAGCCGAGCGATCAAAACTGGAACGATAGGCGTTGTAGATGGCACGCGTAAAAGTGTCGAAGCTGAGAATTGAAACAGCGCCAAAGTCGCTGAGGGTGTAGAGCGCCGAAAGCATCGCACCCGAAACCGCTGCCGGTCGAATAGCCGGCCAGGTTACTTTTTTGAAGACAGACCAGCGACCAAATCCAAGGGATCGGGCAACCTCTTCGGTGGCTGCATCCGAGCGCACCAGGGCAGCGGACACCGACAAATATACGTACGGGGCTGTTCCGATGGTGAGCACCAGCCAGGCTGCCCAAAAGCCTTTGAAATCGCTGGCTAATGCTGCAAATGCATAGGCAGAAACGTAACTGGGCATGGCTAGTGGCAGTGCTGCCAAGACGGCAAAAATCGCCCGCCCACGCAGCGACGTGCGCACGGTAAGCCAAGCTTGAAAACTGCCCACCAGCACCGCAGTAACGGAAACCGTAACAGTTAGCAGCACCGAGTTTGCCAAAAGTTCAAAACTTCGCGGACGCAGTACCTGCTCTAAAACTTTGTTGAGACCAAATTCACTGAGGCGGACCAGCAAATAACTGAGCGGCGCTAAAGCAGCGAAAACGGCAACAACCGCCAGCCCCCAAACGAGGACCGGCGGTCGCTGCCGTAACGAATTTTTCAGGATGAAACTTTCTAGTCGGTTAGCCCGGCTTCTCGAATTAGATCCAGGGTTTGGGCTAGCGGAGCCAATGCACTCAAGTCAATCGCAGGTGAAGCGATTTCTTCAAGTTTTGGCAGCCAACCGGTAGCCGGTAATCCGGTAAGTGAATACTCTGCAGTTTTCTCGACGAAGAACTTTTGGGCCGAGTCGCCAAGTAACCATTTCGCAAAAGTTTGTGCCTCAGGCTTGTCGCTCAACACACCCACTCCGGCAACATTCACCAGATTTCCAACATCGCCGGCTTCAAACCAAACCATTTTCGACTTCATGTTTGCTTCACCAATTTCGTTGGCGTGCTCAAACCAGTAGTAGTGGTTGATAAGACCGGCAGCGATTTCGCCGGCCTCCACAGCTTCAAGAATCTGGCCGTTCTTTTCGAAAATTACGGCATTTTCTTTCATCGCGGCAAGCCAAGTCTTGGTGGCTTCTTCACCCTTCAGCACTCGCATAGCGGTTACGAAGGCTTGGAAAGATGCGTTGCTTGGGGCAATGCCAACTTTGCCTTTCCAGCTTGCATCGGCCAAGTCGAAGACCGACTTAGGCAGATCGGCCTCGGCGATAAGTTCAGGGTTGTAAGACAACACTCGACTCCGCCCTGAGACGCCAACCCAGGTGCTATCGGTGGCACGATATTTGGCCTCGACCAATTCGGTGATGTCTGAATTCAAAGTTTTGAAGGCGCCGGCTTCGCTAATTGCACCGAGTGCGCCTGCATCCTGTGAGAAAAATACGTCGGCTTGAACGTTGCTGCCTTCTTCAAGAATCTGAGCCGCAAGTTCGGCCGAGCCGGCATAGCGAACCTCAACGGCTATTCCGGTTTCTGCGGTGAATTGCTCGAGCAGCGGGGCGATTAGATCTTCAGATCGACCTGAATAAACAGTGATGCTTTGTTCGCCGGTGGTGGGGGTGGTTTCTTTTGCGCAGCCGGTAAGAGAGGCGGCTACGGTTGCGGCAGCAAGTGCCGCGGCGCCAATATTTAGGGCGCGCTTTAGTGCTTTATTCAATTAGTTTCCTTCAGTTTCGAACTGGATGGTTATTCCAGTCGTCTGTATTGTTTTGAACCGAACGGTTCTCTCTAAACTTAGGCAAAGCCAATTGAAAAGGCAACAGGAAAAACCTGATTTCCTAGAGAATTTTTGTTTAGTGCCGCCTAGGCGCGACGATCTTCATCGTCAACATCTTCAGCCGATTCTTCGTCTTCATCGTCGGCGTAGAGGTCGGCCCATTTGTCGATGAGTTCTTCTTCGTGTTCGGCGTTTGATGCACCCAATTCGCGCTCAAGCGCGGTTAGGTCGGTACTCGGGCTGAAATACTTGAGCTCGCGTGCGACTTTAGTGTGCTTCGCTTTTTGACGGCCACGCCCCATGGCGAGCCCCCTTACGTGCTCGGCCGCAGTTTCAAACTGCGGGAAAGACAAGGTGTTGCTTTTGCAACCAAAACTTTGCCTATTTTAGCAGGGCAGAAGCCAGAAATATGCCGGCATACACCATGAAAAGCGGGATCGTGAGGTTCAAAAATAAATTTGCGATGGCCTGCATCAGTTTTTTCTCGCGAATAAATTCGAAAGTTTGAGCGGCAAAGCTTGAAAACGTGGATAGACCACCGGCGAAACCGATCACCAATGCGGTCTGCCAGATGGCGGCGTTAGGGTCGACAAATCCTGAGGCAACCAAGGCTGCCAGCAACGAGGCCAGCGAATTCGCCAGCAAAATACCCCAAGGTAGCCAGCCATTGATTTGGGCAAACGCTAAGCGAAGAACTGAACCAACCCCACCCAATAATCCGGTGACCAGCAGAAATGGCAAGAAGGCGGTTAAGTTAGGCACCTTGCGCCTCCGAAGATTCTCGGCTGCGTTTAACCAGCTGGGTAACGATGCCGTAAACCACCAAGCCCTGCACCACCATGCCAAAAATCCAGAGCAAATTTTCGAGGTCAATGATTGGTGCGGCCAACCAAAGCGCAATTCCGCTCATGGTTGTGAAGCCGCCGGCAAACCCAACCGACCAAAACGCACGCTGCTGTTGATTGTCGAAAAACTTGGCGTGGTTTGAAAAAGCCAAGGCAGCGGTACCCAAGGTGTTCACAATAAAAAGCCCAATGAGTGGGTCGGTTAACCCGGTGAGCAGCACTCGCAGCATGGTGCCCAAAGCGCCACCAGCAAAGGTCAGGGCAATTACGGGCAACGATAGCGGCATGCCATTTAGTCTAGGCTGGCAAGGTGCCAAGCCTTGCTGACTTCATCACCTTCGTCATCGCGTCGCTGATCATCATTGTGATCCCGGGGCCGAGCGTAGTGTTTTCAGTCGGCCGAACTTTGGCTTTGGGTCGCCCAGCTGGTTTAGCGACGGTCATCGGAAACGCAGTGGGTACTAGTGTCTGGGTTTTGTTTGCCGCCTTTGGCCTTGCCGGGTTGCTGCAACTTTTTCCACCGCTGATTGACATCGTCAAAATCATCGGCGCCCTTTATCTTGCCTACCTCGGAGTTCAAACAATTCGCAGCAGCGGCAATAAACACGCGGAAATCGCAGAGCAAAACCAAACCGCCAAAAGTGTGAAACAGATTTTTCGCGAAGGTTTCACGGTGGGTTTGGCCAACCCGAAAGTTGCTGTTTTCTTTACCGCGGTTTTGCCGCAATTTATCAACCCCGAAGGCAATTTCATCATCCAATTTTTGTTGCTCGGCTTAATTTTCGAAGTGCTCGGTGTGATCGGTGACTCTACCTACGTAATCGCCGCAGCCTATGTGCGCAACTGGATTTTGACTGTGCCGGCCAGGTTGACCCGCATTGTTAGCGTCGGCGGAATGATGATTGTCGGCCTGGCACTTTGGCTACTTATTGAAGCGGCGCTCTAACCGGCGAGCTAACTTCGCCCGCGGTTGGGCACTAAGCCACAGCAAGCAGGGTACTGGCCACTAGAGTCAGCGCAATTCCAACCTGTTGAATACGAGCGACGTGCTCTTTGAGAATAATTCGGGCTAGCAAAATTGTGCCGAGCGGATAGAGCGCGGTGAGCACCCCAACCACGGTCAGGCTGCCGGTGCGCGAGGCCAGGGTAAACAAAATGTTGGCTGCCGCATCTAGAAAACCAGCCATGGCCACGGTTAGCCAAATCTTGACATCCAGTTTGGATGGGGTGGAGGCGCTCGCCGAATTAGAGCTTTGGTCAGAATAAAAAGCCTCAGCAACCAAGGATCGCTTTCTGAAGAACACCACGGTTGCAATTATTGTCAGCCCAATAGCCGCTGTCGCACGCATCAAAATGATTGGGCCGATACCCGAATCGTGCGGTGACTGCGCCAGCGAAGAAACCGCTAGGCCGATTGCCGAGCCAGCCAGAATCGCTAGCAGCAAAGCTTTCAACTTTGGTTTTTCGACGTGCTCGCCCGGGATGAAACCAACCAGAACAACCGCCAGCAGAGCTATGGCGATCGCCAACCAACCGAGCGCGTTAAAGTTTTCGCCTAAAAAACCAACGCCAATCAGCGCTGGCACAATCGCCGAAACCAGTGCTCCAAGTGGCGAGACAATGGATATTGGGCCGATTGCCAAAGACGCATACAGGGCCAACAGTGCAACCACCGAAAAAAGGCCAGCGGTAAAACCCCAAAAGAAGGTGTCCGCACTGAAACTGGCGCCCATAAAAGGTGACAGCAACAGCAGCAACATCAATCCTGAAAACGATGCAGCTGCGGTGACGACAACAACTTTTATCCGTCTCGATGCTATGGCAGCAAAGAAATCGGCGGCACCGTACGAAACTGCCGTCAGCAGCCCAAGCAGCACGGTCAAGTTCATCGCTGGCCCCTAATCAAAATTGAGATTTCGACTAGATAGTTTTTGCGTCAATTACGAAGCGGTAGCGAACATCGGATGAAACCACGCGGTTCCAGGCTGTGTTGATGCTGTCTACATCGGTTGCGTCCAGCAGTTCGATGTTGGCGCCAATCTGGTGCTCGGCGGCAAATTCGAGCATTTCTTGAATTTCTCGCTGACCACCAACTGAAGATCCGGCCATCGATCGACGACCTAGAGTCAGGCTGAAAATGTTTAGGCTTTGGCTTTTCTCGGGGAGGCCGACAAAGACAAGTGAACCGTCTAGCTTGATCATGTTTAGCAGCGCATCAACATCTACATCGGCGCTGGTGGTGTTCAAAATAAAATCAAATTTCTTGGCAAAATCTTTGAAAGTTTCTGGGTCATTGGTCGACCGATAATCGACTGCGCCGAAGGCTAACGCGTCATCCTTTTTCTTTAGTGAATGGCCCAGCACGGTGACCTCGGCGCCCATGGCAACCGCAAATTTGACTGCCAAGTGACCGAGTCCGCCCATGCCCAAAATGGCAACTTTTTTACCTTTGCCGGCACCCCAGTGTCGCAGCGGTGAATAAACGGTGATGCCCGCGCAAAGTAGCGGAGCTGCCTCGGCCAAATTTAGGCCCTCGGGGATGTGCAGCACGAAATGCTGGTCAACCACAATCTCGCCCGAGTAGCCACCAAATTGCACGTCACCCTCGTATGAGCGATCGTTGTAGGCACCAACCGGGCCGCGCTCACAGTAGCTTTCTTGATCTGCCTTGCAGGCATCGCACTCGCGGCAGCTGTCAACGAAAACACCCACGCCAACGGTTTGGCCAACCTTGAATTTGTCGACCTCGGTGCCAACTTCAACAACCTCGCCGATAATTTCGTGCCCTGGCACCATTGGAAAAATGTCGTTTCCCCACTCTGAGCGTGCCTGGTGAACGTCTGAGTGGCAAATGCCCGAATAAGAAATGCTCAAGCGAACATCTTTGGGGCCGACCGTGCGGCGTTCGATGGTGCCTCGAATTAGCGGCGCATTAGCTGAATTAACGATTAGGGCTGAAACAGAGGTAGTCATTCCTCAAGCCTAAGCCAGCAAGTTGGCCGAAAAGTAAAGAACCCCACGCTCGTGAGAAGTCGTGGGGTTCAGTGGCTCCGACCGGCATCGATCCGGTGACCTAACGATTTTCAGTCGTTCGCTCTACCAACTGAGCTACAGAGCCTCGAGCAGAAACTGCCCGATTCAATAAAAGCCCCTCTAATGAAGGGCTCCTAGTGAAGCGATCCTGACGGGACTTGAACCCGCGACCTCCGCCGTGACAGGGCGGCGCGCTAACCAACTGCGCTACAGGACCTAGTGGTGCTACATCCTTGGTGACCCCAACGGGATTCGAACCCGTGCTACTGCCGTGAAAGGGCAGCGTCCTAGGCCACTAAACGATGGGGCCTACAAAGTGATACTTCATAGCACCGAGGTAAAAGAATAGTCGCTGAAACGCCGTTGCCGCAACCTGAGATTTAAAGCTTCAAGCCATTCTTGAAACTTTCGTGTTATTTTCGAAGCATGAATCGTCGGTTAACTCGTGCCCTAATTACCACCTCGGTGGTTGCGGGCTTGATTGCAACCGGCACCGCAATTGCACCATCCTGGGCCGTTCCCAGCTATCCAAGTCAGGCCGAAGTTAATGCGGCCAAACGAAGCGTCACCGCTAAAAAAGAGATGATTGCGCGTCTTGAAAAAATTATTCAAGATTTGGCCACCGAGGCAGCTGCACTGGGTCGCGTAGCGCAAATTAAAGGCGAAGCCTTCAACCAAGCTCAGGATGAAGTAGACGCGGTACAGGCGAAAGTGAACTCGCTGCAGAGCCAAGCCGATGCCGCCAATGCGGCCGCTGAGCAGGCGCAGCAGCAGCTTGGCCAGATTGCCTCACAGATGTATCGCGACGGTTCTGGCGGAACCGCGTTGAACCTATTTTTAAATTCGGGCGAGGCCGATGATTTGCTTTACCAGTTGGGCGCGCAAGAAAAATTGGCTCAGCAAAACGATGAAATTTATCGCAAATCAATTGAGAAAAAACTTGCTGCCCAGGCGCTCACCGATGAGCTAAATGTGGCCAAGGATGAGCTAGCTGATAAGGCCGCGGTTGCTAAAGCTGCCTTTACCGAGGCTGCTAATGCAGCCAGTGCGGTTCAGGCCAAGGTTGACGAAAACAATCGATTGAACCGCACCTTCTACGCGCAGTTGGCGGCACTCAGAAACACCGCAGCAGATCTAGAACGTCAGCGCGCAGAAGGTCTAGCGGCCGAAGCGCGTCAGAACGCTGGTAAATCCAAGCCGATAGCTCCTGAGCTTTACGAGGTTGGCGCACCAAACACCGACAAGGTGGCGGTGGCAATCGATTTTGCGAAACAGCAACTGGGTGAGCGCTATGTGCTCGGTGGCATGGGTCCAGATGTTTGGGATTGCTCTGGCATCACAAAGGCAGCCTACTCAGCCGCCGGAATTTACATCGGTACCCACTCGGCAACCAATCAGTTCAACAACATGGCAGCCGGACGCAAACTTGTGCCGCTGAGTCAGTGGCAACCAGGTGACCTAATTTGGTGGACCCAGGAGAGCGCCTTCAACGGAGATAAATATCACGTGGCAATTTATCTGGGCGGCGACATGATGCTTGAGTCACCGAACCCGGCCCGAACAGTGCGTATTGTTCCGGTTCGTTTCGGGGAACTATTCCCTTACGCTGGCCGACCTTCGGCCTAGCCGCTAACAATCCAAGCCAATGAAAAAAATCCCCTCGAGCCATCTGCCCGAGGGGATATAAAATTTGCCGCTTAGTGACCTTCAGTTTTGAAGCGCTCCTGTGCCTCTTTGATTAGCTTTTCAGCTGCCTCACGACCGGCCCAATCGCCAACCTTGACCCATTTGCCTGGCTCAAGGTCTTTGTAGTGCTCGAAGAAGTGCTTGAGTTCATTCTTGGTCTGTGCTGGCACATCGTCGATGTCTTGAATGTGTGCGTAGCGAGGGTCTTTGGTCAATACGCAAATGACCTTCTCGTCTACTCCGCCGTCATCTTCCATGGTTAGGTAACCAACTGGGCGAACGTTTACCACTACACCGGGGTAAACCGGGTACTCGAGGATAACCAGTGCGTCAAGCGGGTCTCCATCGCCACCGAGAGTGTTGTCAAAGTAGCCGTAGTCGATTGGGTAGACAAATGGGGTGAAAAGCACGCGGTCTAAGTGAACGCGACCGGTCTCGTGGTCGATTTCATATTTGTTTCGACTGCCGCGCGGAATCTCAATTACTGCTTCGTAACCCATGGGTCTCCTCAATAGGCTTATGGCTAATGAACTTTTCTGGATAAGAATACCGAAAGATGCCGTGCCTAGCCGACCAAGATTGACTCCTGCCATTGCGGATGTGCGTCGAGCCGTGCGCGAAACACTGCGCGATCATCAGGCGGTTGCCGGCGATTTAATTTTGGTGGCGTGTTCTGGTGGCCCCGACTCGTTGGCGTTGGCGGCGGCCTTGGCCTTTGAAGGGCCGCGTGCTGGGCTGAAAATTGCCAGCATCACTGTCGACCATCAGATGCAAGCGGGTTCGGCCGAGGTTGCGCAGCAGACCCTGTCGAAGTTGCAAGTTCTGGGTTATGAGTCAGCAACGGTAGCAACTGTTCAAGTTGGCAAGGCAGGCGGCCCCGAGGCTGCAGCTCGAGAAGCTCGCTACCTTGAAATTGAAAATCTCGCCCGTTTGTTGAACGCCAAATTTGTTTTGCTCGGGCACACTCTCGATGACCAGGCGGAAACCGTGCTGCTCGGTTTAGCTCGCGGTTCTGGGGCTCGATCGCTAAACGGCATGGCTGTTCGTAACGGAATCTACTTACGGCCATTGCTTCGAATCAGCCGCGAAACTGTTCAAAAGTTTTGCGAAGACTCTGGGCTGCAACCATGGTTAGACCCGATGAATCATGATCTGGCATACACCAGGGTTAAGGTTCGCAACGTAATTTTGCCGATGCTTGAAAATGAACTTGGGCCAGGCATTTCCTTGGCACTGACTCGAACCGCTGATTCGCTACGTGAAGATGACGAGGTTTTATCGCAATTAGCAAACGCGGCGTTTAGCGAAGTGGCTCGGTTGCAGGCAACCCAAATCATCTTCTCGGTGCCGCGTTTCAAGGACCTACCACTCGCTATCCGCCATCGGGTTTTCGCTCTGGCTTTACAAAAGTTGGCTGCACCCGAATTTGCTCGAGTCCACATCCTCGCCGTTGATGCTCTTGTGGATGACTGGCACGGGCAAAAACCGCTAACCCTTCCAGGCGTTAGAGTAGAACGCACGGGTGAATCAATCACATTGAAAACCACCAAAACCCTCAAATCAGGAGCCTGTTAAGTGGACCTAAGTTCAGTTGAAAAAGACATTGAAAAAGTCTTGGTCACCGAAGAGCAAATCAAAGTTCGCATCAGCGAATTGGCCGCCGAACTAGATCAGCACTACGCCGACAAAAGGCCCCTGTTGCTGGGTGTTCTCAAGGGCGCAGTTATGGTGATGGCCGACCTGTCACGCGCAATGCAAATTCCAGTCGAGATGGACTGGATGGCAATTTCTTCTTACGGTTCGGGCACCGTCTCATCCGGTGTGGTTCGAATTCTCAAAGACTTAGATACCGATGTCATCGGCCGTCACGTACTTATCGTCGAAGACATCATCGACTCAGGGCTAACTCTCAGCTGGCTCATTGCCAATCTTGAGGCTCGCGGAGCAGCATCGGTTAAGGTCGTGGCCCTGCTGCGCAAACCGGATGCCGCCAAGGTGGAAGTAAATGTCGCATGGGTTGGTTTTGATATTCCGAACGAGTTCGTAGTTGGCTACGGCCTCGATTACGCCGAACGCTACCGCACCCTTAAAGATGTTGCGGTGCTCTCACCAGCGGTTTACTCCTAGAAAGGCAACGGGAACAACCCGGTTATGAATTTCAAAAAGATTCTTCAAGGTCCATTCATCTGGATTGCTGCAGCCATCCTGGTGCTGATGATCGGCTCATCTTTCGCAACCGGCCAGACGATAAAGCAGGTTGACACCGCCTACGGTTTGCAGCTTATTGAAGACGGCAAGGCCAAGAGCGTCAAAGTTTTTGATCGCGATCAACGCGTCGACATTGTTTTGGTAAACGCCGATGCCACCTATGGCGACAAAGTTCAGTTCTACTATGTCAAGGCCCGCGGCACTCAGGTAACCAAAGCTATTGCCGACGCCAACATCGCCGACGGTTACAACGACGATGTCCAAACCACACCGTGGTACCTGGCCCTGTTAGGAACTCTGCTGCCATTCATCATCATCGGTGCCATTTTCTGGTTCCTGATGTCGGGTCTGCAGGGTGGCAATTCTCGAGTAATGAACTTCGGTAAATCGCGCGCCAAGCTAATCAGCAAAGAGCAGTCAAACGTCACATTTGCCGATGTTGCCGGTGTCGATGAGGCACTTGAAGAATTACAAGAAATTAAAGAGTTCTTGAAAGAGCCCCAGAAATTCCAAGCGGTCGGCGCAAAAATTCCGCGCGGTGTTTTGCTTTACGGCCCTCCGGGAACCGGTAAAACCCTGGTCGCCAAGGCAGTAGCTGGCGAGGCCGGTGTTCCATTTTTCTCTATTTCGGGTTCTGACTTTGTCGAAATGTTCGTCGGTGTCGGTGCATCCCGTGTTCGCGATTTGTTTGACCAGGCTAAGCAGTCGGCTCCGGCAATCATCTTTGTTGACGAAATTGATGCGGTTGGTCGCCAGCGCGGCGCCGGCATCGGCGGCGGCAACGACGAGCGCGAGCAGACCCTAAACCAGCTTTTGGTTGAGATGGATGGTTTCGACTCGAAGACCAACGTAATTTTGATTGCGGCAACCAACCGTCCTGATGTGCTTGACCCAGCTTTGCTTCGCCCCGGTCGTTTTGACCGCCAAATTGGCGTCACCGCGCCAGACCTCAAGGGTCGCGAGCAAATTCTTAACGTGCACGCCAAAAACAAACCGCTTGCCAAAGACATCGATTTGGCCGTGGTTGCCCGTCGCACCCCGGGTTTCACCGGTGCCGATTTGGCAAACGTGCTCAACGAGGCTGCGTTGCTAACTGCTCGCCAAAACGAATCAGAAATTACCAACGAAACTTTGGATGAGGCCATCGACCGCGTAATCGGCGGGCCACAAAAGAAGTCGCGTTTGATGCAAGATCGCGAACGTTTGAACACCGCTTATCACGAGGCTGGTCACGCACTGGTGGCTGCATCTCTAAACCACAGCGACCCGGTAACCAAGGTGACAATTTTGCCTCGCGGCCGTGCCCTGGGTTACACCATGGTGCTGCCTCTTGAAGATCGCTACTCGGTTTCGCGCAATCAGCTGCTTGATCAAATCGCCTATGCCATGGGTGGTCGTGTCGCCGAAGAAATCGTCTTCCACGACCCAACCACCGGTGCCTCAAACGACTTTGAAAAGGCAACCAACATCGCTCGTCAAATGGTTACCCAGTATGGCTTTTCTTCAAAGGTCGGTGCTGTTTCTTTTGCCGGTGGCGGCGAGGTGTTTATCGGTCGCGACATGGGCCAGGTACGTGAATATTCAGAGGCAACCGCCCAAGAAATCGACTCTGAAATCAGGGCCATTCTTGATGCGGCGCACGATGAGGCCTATCGTGCTCTTACCCAAAACCGCAAGGTGCTTGATGCCCTAGCCAAAGAGCTGATGGAGCGAGAGACTCTGCAGCAGGAAGAAATCGCCAGGATTTTTAAGCCGGTTAAAAAACTTCCAGAGCGCGCAGTTTGGCTTTCAAAAAAGACTCGCCCGGTATCAAAACAGGGTCCGATTGCCATTCCTAAAAAAGGCTCAACTGCCGCGAAAATAGCCGAAGCTGAAAAATTGGCAATCGATAAGGCACCGGCCAAACCAGCTCGAAAGCGCGCCGTCAAGGCAACTGATTCGAAGGTAAAAACCTCAGTTGAAACTGCGGCTAACAAACCTCGAGCGGCGCGAAAACCAAAGTCTGACTAGTCGTGGTTGATCAACAGCGAATCAAAAATGCCGTCGTCGAACTTTTGGCGGCGATCGGTGAAGACCCAAACCGGCAAGAGCTTCTGGCTACTCCCGACAAGGTTGCTCAGTCTTACGCAGAATTTTTCAAAGGCGTAAATGTTGACGAGACCGAGGCGCTGGCCGAACCGTTTGAGGCTGAGCACAACGAAGTTGTAATACTGAAGGACATTGACTTTGTATCAATGTGCGAGCACCACCTGCTGCCGTTTACCGGCACAGCTCACATCGCCTACCTACCCGACGACAAAGTGGTCGGCCTTGGCCGGTTGCCAAAATTGGTTGAGTTGGTTGCCTCTCGACCTCAGTTGCAAGAGAACCTAACCGCTCAAATAGCCGACGCCCTCGAACGTGGATTAGGTACCAAAGGTGTTGTGGTTGTGGTTCAGGCTCGCCACCACTGCGTTGTTTCGCGCGGCGCCCGACAGCCCGAGGCCAACACCATCACGATGGCTGCTCGGGGTTGCTATGCCGAGCCGGCATCGCGAGCCGAGGTCATGGCACTGATTGCCAAGTAGGCCGATGTGAAACAGGCAAAATTTCAAAAACCACTGGTCATGGGGGTTCTCAATGTAACCCCCGACTCGTTCAGCGATGGCGGAAAATTCAACTCGGTCGACTCGGCCTTAGATCACGCACGTTTGCTGATCATGGGTGGCGCAGACATCATCGATATCGGCGGTGAGTCAACCCGACCCGGAGCTAATCGCATCAGCGTCAGCGAAGAAACAGGTCGCGTCATCCCGGTGATTGAAGCAATCGTGGCTGAACTGGTCGCAAGTAATCGAACCGATGTTTTGTTGAGCATCGACACCATGAATGCCGAAACCGCTGCAGCAGCAGTTGCTGCCGGTGCCAAAATCATCAACGACGTTTCAGGTGGCCAGGCCGACGATCAAATGTTCAGTGTTGCTGCCAGCACCGAAGCAACTTTGGTGATCTCGCACTGGCGAGGTTTTTCGCAAACCATGGACAGTCTGGCCAACTACAAAGATGTTGCCACCGATGTTGCCACCGAGTTGGAAGTTCAAATCGCGGCGGCGATTGCCGCCGGCGTAAAACCCAGTCAAATTGTCATCGACCCCGGTCTGGGTTTCGCCAAAGACATCGAGCAAAATTGGAAACTCGTGGCCAGGCTCGACGAGATTGAAAAATTGAACTATCCAATTTTGGTTGGCGCCAGCCGTAAACGTTTTATTGCCGGGGTGCTTGATTCCGACCTTGAGGCCGAGTCGCCCAACATCAGTAACGATCGGCGCGATGTGGCAACCGCGGTTCTGACGGCATTATTGCTGCAGCGAAAACTGTGGGGCATCCGGGTGCACAACGTAATTGCAACCAACGACGCCATTTCAGTAGTTGCCGCCTTGCGTTCGGCAGAGCAGAGTTAAACCATGATCCACAAAATCAAACTCACCGGGCTGCGGGTCTTCGCTCACCACGGCGTTTTCGAATTTGAAAAAGAACAGGGTCAAGATTTTTTCATCGACGCCACGGTGTGGGTTGATGCCGAAAAGGCAACCGAAAATGACGACATCGCGGCTACTGTCCACTACGGCGAATTGGCCGATGCTATTGTCGCCGATGCTAAGAGCAGACCGGTAGATCTCATCGAGACGCTCGCCGAGCGCATCCTGTTTCTTATCCTCGAGTGGGGTGGTTCTTCATCGCCAGTACTGAAGGCAAAAGTCACGGTGCATAAACCAAACGCACCGATCGCCCACGAATTTAAAGACGTTTCAGTCACGGTCAAGGGCAAACGAACTGAAGGTCCAAAACACCTCGCGAAAAACGAGGATGACTAATGGCAACCATCGCCTATCTCGCTCTGGGAAGTAATTTAGGTAAACGCCGTAAAACTCTGAAATCGGCATTGAAGGCTCTTGAGGCCACCCCGGGAATCGCATCTGTTGTGTGCTCACCCTTTGTCGAATCGGCGGCTCTAACCCTCGACGGTGTTGATGAAACTATGCCGGCATACATCAATGCGGTAGCTCGCATCGAGACCAAACTCAAGCCAAAAGAATTGCTCACCGAGATTCGTCGAATTGAAAAAGAGCACGGGCGAATTCGACTCGAGCGGTGGGGCTCGCGCACTCTGGACATCGACATTTTGACCTTCGGGGATGAGCTTCGAGCCGGTAAAGAATTGACTATCCCGCATCCTCGTGCTTTTGAGCGCGCATTCGTGCTGGTTCCTTGGGCGCTACTCGACCCGGAGGCGGTGCTGCCCGGTCACGGAAATGTAGCTAAGTTAGCCGAGTCAATGCACAGTCAGGTGGTGGTCAAAGAATGAAGCCCACCAAATTTATAAATCTGCTCGCTTGGTTCGTGCCGGCCATTACTGCCGGTTACATCACCGCAGAGATCCTGGTGGGCACCGGTTCTTCGATTCCGGTCGCCACCATAGACATCATCGTTACCTTGCCGCTGATTGCCGCGGCTGAGGTTCTTGCTGCAATTCCGTTGTTCAAATACCGCAAATCACTAAATGACAAAAAAGTGGCTCCGCGGGTAAATCCGTTTTATGCGGTTCGAGTTTTACTGATGGCGAAAGCCATTTTGCTGGCCGGGACAATTTTTGCCGGATGGCACATCGGTCTAGCTTGGGCCCAATTCACCTCGCCGGTGGTAACCGAGGCAATCTGGTTAAACCTTGGGGGCTTCGTCGGCGGTTTCTTGATGGCTGTTGCCGGCTATGTGGTTGAGCGTTTCTGCCGCATCCCTGAAGACGATTCTTCAGACCCGGCGGCAGCATGAGTGCAACAGGGATGACCGGTCGATTAACGGTTGGTGTTGTTGGTGCCGGCACAGTCGGCGCGGTGTTGGGCCAGGCTTTGGCCGCTGCCGGACACCACCTGGTTGGCTATTCAACATCTTCGGCCAAGAACATCGAACGTGCCGAAGTACTCTTGCCGGCGGTGCCGCGGCTTGACGTGGCCCAAGTGGTGCAGGCCGCCGATTTTGTAATTTTTGCGCTGCCCTCCGATCAGCTAGTTGAGGTTATCGCCGGAATTGCCCGAGCCGGTTTATTTAAGCCGGGGCAGTTGTTGGCTCACACCAGCGCCGATTTCGGTTTTTCGGTTTTTGATCCGGCGATTGCGACCGGTGTTATCCCGTTGGCAATTCATCCGGCGATGAATTTCACCGGCACATCAATCGATCTTGCGCGACTGCGCGAGAGTTTTTTTGCCGTTGCCGCCCCCAATGTTGCTATCCCAATTGCGCAGGCGTTAGTAATTGAGATGGGCGGCGAACCTTTTGTGGTCACTGAAGAAAATCGCCAGAAATATGCCGAGGCAATCTCAGTTGCCGATAATTTTTCAAAAATGATTGTCAGTCAGTCAATCGGTTTGCTTGAAGAAGTCGGCCTCGTCGATGCTCGCGCAATTCTGGCGCCGCTGCTGCGAAGCGCGGTAGAGCAAGCCTTAGCGCTGGGGCACCAACCAATCGATCCAGATGAGTTGCTGGCATGAGTTGTTTAGACGAGTCGAAATTGGTGAGCGAATGATTACGGTTACCTCGGCAAAAGAGTTAGCCAAGCAGGTCGCCGCCGCCAAAGCTGCCGGCAAGAAAGTTGCTTTTGTGCCGACCATGGGGGCTTTGCATGAAGGGCACCTTTCGCTGATAAAACTAGCTCAGCAAAAGGCTGATTTCGTAGTCGCGTCGATATTCGTCAATCCGCTGCAGTTTGGTAAAAATGAAGATTTCGATCGCTACCCAAGAACGCTTGAAGCAGATGCCCAAAAATTGTCATCGCAAAATACCGATTTACTTTTTGCCCCATCCGTCGACGAGATTTACCCGGCACTGACCGAAGGTGAAGAAGCAAAACCAACAAAACAGGCTGGCCCGATTGGCGCCGTGCTAGAGGGTGCGGCCCGACCCGGCCACTTTGATGGCATGCTCACCGTCGTTGCGCGACTATTCGAATTAGTGCAGCCAAACATTGCCATTTTTGGTGCGAAAGATGCGCAGCAACTGTTTTTGATCAGACGCATGGCAGTCGCCGATTTTCCGGGACTCGAAATTGTCGAGGCACCAACCGTTCGTGAATTGGGTGGACTGGCGATGTCTAGCCGCAACGCCTATTTGAGCGAATCCGAGCACGATGTCGCCGAAAAAATATTCCGAGCTTTACGTTTGGCAAGAGATGCCGCCAGTTCAGTAAACGCGGCTTTGCAAACTGCCCAAGAGCAATTATTGGCACTGGCTGAAAACGGTACCCGCTCATCAAGTAGCCCAGAGGCTAAACTTGACTACGTCAGCCTGGTTGATGCCGAAACCTTTGAACCCCTCGATGAAGATTTTCACGGTCGGGCCCTGTTATTGGTTGCGGTAGTAATCGGCAAAACCAGACTTATCGACAATATCGAAATCATTTTTTAGGAGTGCGCGTGAGCGACGAAATCGTCTCGAATGAGAACGAAGAACAAGACCTGCCCGAGCAAATTGCGGTGCGTCTAGCTAAGCGTGAACGTCTACTAGAAAAAGGCGAGGCTTACCCGGTTAGCCTGCCAATCACTCACACCATTGATCAGGTTCGTGCCGAATTTCCAGATCTCGAAATTGATGTGGCCACCGGCAAAAAAGTTGCCCTAGCCGGAAGAATTGTTTTTCAACGCAACACCGGCAAACTTTGCTTTGCCACCTTGCAAGCCGGTACCGGCACTCGCATCCAGGCGATGCTCTCGCTCGACAAGGTCGGCGAAACTGCGCTCGAGGAGTGGAAAGAACTTACCGACCTAGGTGACCATGTTTTTGTCGCCGGTGAAGTCATCACCTCAAAACGTGGCGAGCTTTCAATTTTGGTTGAAGAGTGGCAAATGGCAGCCAAAACCATTCGACCGCTGCCAAACATGCACAATGAGCTTGGTGAAGAATATCGAGTTCGTCACCGCTACGTTGACCTAATCGTTCGCGATCGCGCTCGCGAGGTCGTGCAGATTCGCTCGAAGGTAATGCAATCTTTGCGTCGCACCTTCGATGCCGAAAACTTCATCGAAGTTGAAACTCCGATGCTGCAGACCATTCACGGTGGCGCCTCGGCTCGACCTTTCAAAACGCACTCAAACGCATTTGACACCGAACTGTTCCTGCGAATCGCGCCAGAGTTGTTCTTGAAGCGCGCTGTCGTCGGTGGCATTGATCGGGTCTTCGAAATTAACCGCAACTTCAGAAACGAGGGTGCCGACCGCACTCACTCGCCTGAGTTTGCAATGCTCGAGGCTTACCAGGCATACGGCGACTACAACAGCATCGCCGACCTTACCCAAAAACTCATCCAAAATGCGGCCTTCGATGTCTTTGGTACTCACGTGGTGAAACTCGATGACGGCACCGAAAACGACCTCGGCGGCGAATGGCCTCGAATCTCGATGTACGAATCTCTCTCTGCGGCTGCCGGAGTAGAAATCACTCCGGAAACCCCAATTATCGAGCTCAAGAAATTGGCTGCCGCGGTCGAAATTGAAATTGAGCACCCGCTGCACGGCAAGTACGTCGAAGAGTTGTGGGAGCATTTCGTGAAGTCCGGGCTTGAGAAGCCAACTTTTGTCATCGACTTTCCAGTCGACACTTCACCACTTACTCGCGATCACCGCAGCAAAGCAGGTGTGGTTGAAAAGTGGGATCTCTACATCCGCGGTTACGAGCAGGCCACCGGTTATTCCGAGTTGGTCGATCCTGTCGTTCAGCGGGCTCGCTTTGTTGAGCAGGTTCAACTTGCTGCAGCCGGCGACCCAGAGGCCATGAAGCTAGATGAAGAATTCTTGAAGGCTCTCGAGTTTGGTATGCCACCTTCGGGCGGAATGGGCATGGGCATCGATCGACTACTCATGTCACTAACCGGCCTGGGCATCCGCGAGACCATCATGTTCCCGCTGGTTAAATAACAGCACCGGTGCAATAACGGTTAGCCAGTCTGTGAAACCCGAGTTAGATTAGAGGCCTAATGAACATTTTCGTTGAAATCTTGCTCGGTTTGATTCCGCCGGCTCTGGTCGGTTTGATTTTTTACATCGTGATGCGCTCCATTTTTAGAGCGGATGCCAAAGAGCGTTCGGTCTACCAAAAGATGGAAGCGGAAATGCGCGAAGCTCGCGAAGCCGAGGCCAGCAAAAACGCCAAGAGCGGCAAGTAAAACTCAGTTATCCCCTCAGCGAACAGCACTATTTTTGTGCTGTCACGCAAATTAGCATCTTTTCAGAACCGCTATTTGATTAGCTGTCTGAGGAGTAACGATGTTTGAGAAATTTACCGACAAAGCTCGTCGAGTTGTTGTGCTGGCTCAAGAAGAAGCCAAACTGCTTAATCACAATTACATCGGCACCGAGCACATTTTGTTGGGTCTTATCCACGAGGGTGAAGGCGTAGCCGCCAAGGCCTTAGAGGCTCTTGGCATCAACCTAGATGGCGTGCGCGAGCAGGTTCAAGAAATTATCGGTCAGGGCCAGCAGGCGCCTACCGGCCACATCCCATTCACTCCGCGCGCTAAAAAGGTTCTCGAACTTTCGCTGCGCGAGGCACTTCAGCTTGGCCACTCTTACATCGGCACCGAACACCTACTTCTCGGTCTAATTCGTGAGGGTGAGGGCGTTGCTGCTCAGGTGCTCACCAAATTGGGTGCCGACACTAACCGAGTTCGCCAGCAGGTCATCCAGTTGCTTTCGGGTTTTGAAGGCAAAGAAACTGTCAGCGTTGGCGCTGAAACTGCCGAAAAGCAAAAAGGTTCACAAATTCTCGACCAGTTTGGTCGAAACCTAACCCAGGCTGCCGCCGAAGGAAAACTTGACCCGGTTGTCGGTCGTGAACGCGAGATCGAACGTGTCATGCAAATTCTTTCGCGCCGCTCAAAGAACAACCCGGTTTTGATTGGTGAGCCAGGCGTTGGTAAGACCGCTGTAGTCGAAGGTCTCGCTCAGGCTATCGTTCAGGGCAATGTTCCAGAAACCCTCAAAGGCAAGCAGCTTTACACCCTAGACATGGGCTCACTTATTGCCGGAAGCCGCTACCGCGGAGATTTCGAAGAGCGTCTCAAGAAAGTAACCAAAGAGATTCGCACCCGCGGCGACATCATCACTTTCATCGATGAAATTCACACCCTGGTTGGTGCTGGTGCCGCTGAAGGTGCAATCGACGCCGCTTCAATTTTGAAGCCGCTGCTTGCTCGCGGTGAACTGCAAACCATTGGTGCCACCACCCTCGACGAGTACCGCAAACACTTCGAAAAAGATGCCGCTCTGGTTCGTCGTTTTCAGTCGGTTCAGGTCAATGAGCCAACCCTGCCAATGGCCATCAACATTTTGAAGGGTCTGCGTGACCGCTACGAGGCGCACCACAAGGTGTCCATCACCGATGGTGCAATCGTTGCTGCCGCCCAGCTTTCAGACCGCTACATCACCGACCGTTTCCTACCAGACAAGGCCATCGACCTTATCGATGAGGCCGGTGCGCGCTTGCGTCTCTCAATTCTTTCTTCACCACCAGAGTTGAAAGAAATCGATGAGCAGATTGCCGCACTAAAGCGCGAAAAAGAACTTGCTATCGAATCGCAAGACTTCGAGGGTGCTGCTGCAACCCGCGATCGTGAAAAAACTCTTATTGCCGAGCGTATGAAAAAAGAGAAAGAATACCGCTCGAACAACGTTGCCAAGCAGGGCATCGTCGACGAAGGTGTTATCGCCGAAGTTTTGGCTCAGGCCACCGGCATCCCTGTTTTCAAACTCACCGAAGAAGAGAGCGCAAAGCTCATCTTCATGGAAGACGAATTGCACAAGCGCGTCATCGGTCAGGAAGAAGCCATCAAGGCCATTTCTCGTTCAATCCGTCGTCAGCGCGCCGGTTTGAAAGACCCAAACCGTCCATCCGGTTCGTTCATTTTTGCCGGCCCAACCGGCGTCGGCAAGACCGAGCTGGCAAAGGCTTTGGCCGAATTCCTCTTCGACGATGAAGGCGCTCTTATCTCGCTAGACATGAGTGAGTACGGCGAGAAGCACACCGTTTCGCGTCTGTTCGGTGCCCCTCCAGGCTTCGTTGGTTTCGAAGAGGGCGGCCAGCTAACCGAGAAGGTTCGCCGCAAGCCGTTCAGCGTTGTGCTTTTCGATGAGATCGAAAAAGCCCACCCAGACATCTTCAACTCGTTGTTGCAGATCCTTGAAGAAGGTCGCCTCACCGATGGTCAGGGTCGCGTGGTTGACTTCAAGAACACCATCATCATCATGACCACCAACCTCGGAACTCGCGACATTGCTCGCGGCGCCATGGGCTTCACTCTCGAAGGTTCATCCGAGAACGACTACGAGCGCATGAAGGGCAAGGTCAACGAAGAGCTCAAGAAGAGTTTCAAGCCAGAGTTCTTAAACCGCGTCGATGAGACCATCGTGTTCCCACAGCTAAGCAAGCCAGAGTTGGTGCAGATTGTCGACTTGTTCATCAAGCGTCTAGCTGTGCGTCTCGAAGACCGCGACATGACCTTGGTTATTTCGCAGGCTGCCAAAGACCGTCTAATCGAAATTGGCTTCGATCCAGCACTGGGCGCCCGACCACTGCGTCGCGCTGTGCAGCGTGAAATCGAAGACCGCATGTCTGAAAAGATCATGCACGGCGAATTGCGTAACGCATCAGATGTTTCGGTCGACTTTGTCGATGGCGAGTTTGTCTTCACCACTAAAGAGCGCGAAACCGCTAGCGTTTAGTGCATGACTCACACCAGCATCACAGTTAGGCCAGCAACAACCGCCGACGTTCGATCGATTCACGCTATGCGTCAGCCGCTCGAAGGTTCGCGAGTTTTGTTGGGCCACGAACTGGTTCAACTCTACGAATCGGTGCCCGAATTTTTGGTTGCCGAAGACGAAAACGGTTTTGTGGTTGGTGCTGGTGCTTTGCATGTCATGTGGGAAGACCTTGCCGAAGTTCGCTCAATGGTTGTTGCCGAGCATTTGCGTGGCCACGGCATAGGTAAAGCAATTCTCGATGCCCTGGTGCAGCGCGCGGCCGACATGGGAATCAAGCGAATCTTTTGCCTAACTTTCGAGGTTGAATTTTTTGCGAGAGCCGGGTTTGAGCCAATTTCAGACGTGCCAGTCGATGCCGAAACCTATGCTGAAATGGTGCGTTCAAACGACGACGGTGTAGCCGAGTTCCTAGACTTGGCGCGCGTAAAGCAAAACACTTTGGGCAACACTCGCATGCTTCGCGTGGTCTAGCCCTGGCAATGGCTACCCTGTAATACATGAGCAATCCAAGAACCAACCGAGGCCGCCCCACCAAGGCGGTTTATCGTCGCCGACAGCTAATTGCTTTAGGTGTGGTTGTGCTTTTGGGCTGGCTTATTTGGGTGCTAATTTCAAGCTTGTTTGCCTTTGTCGCTGGGCTGATTAACCCCCAGGGCCCTGAAGATGGGGTTACCCCGCAAGCCGGGGCTAGTTGTGCACCGGGCGTTATTACTATTGCGCCGATTGTGGCCAACTCGGCAGGAAGCGAACAGTCATCGTTTAGCCTCGACAGCTACCCATACTTTGGCTACAAATTGACCAACACATCCTCGGTTGATTGCACTTTTGACGTTGGGCCCCTGGTGACCCAGTACACCGTCACCAGCGGTGACCAAACAATCTGGGATTCATCGCAGTGCTTCGCCACCGGTCTAACTAACCAAGTAGTAACGGTGCCAAAAGGCGAGACTCTGACCAGCCCACTGGGTATTTGGTATCGCGTTTACTCTTCAGAAACCGGATGCGGTGCTGAGCAAGATGTTGTAACCGCGGGTGGCGCCAGCTATCACCTTAAAGTCACGGTGAACGGTGTAATTTCGCAAAATACCTCGCAGTTCATTTTGCAGTAGCAAATCTGTCTGTCATATTTTGCCGAGATCGACGCGCTAGCAGATCAGGGCTAGACCGACGCGCTACCAGTTGAGGGCTAGTGCCAAGGCTGCCCTGAGGTCGCCGACCTTAGTGTCTACTGACCTGGTGAAACCCAATCGCGAAGCCTCGTTGGTGCGGGCCTTGTCGTTGGTGACTTTGCGAATTTCGCCAGCCAGTGAGATTTCACCGAAGGCCACCAGGTTGTGAGCGATTGGCTTATCTTGCACGGCCGACGCGATTGCGATGGCGATAGCTAGATCGGCTGCCGGTTCGGTAAGTTTTACCCCACCAACCGTTGAAACGTAAACATCTAGTTCGCCAACACGCAGCCCGGCTCGGCGCTCTAAAACTGCCAGCAGCATTGCGACTCGAGATGAATCGACACCATTGGTGACCCTTCGCGGTTGCGGACTTGACGACTTGACCACAAGGGCTTGAACCTCGGCAATAAGTGCTCGCTTGCCCTCAACCGTTACGGTTACGCAAGTGCCTGAAATTGGGGTTTCACTGCGAGACAAAAATAACCCGGATGGGTCTGGCACCTCGACGATGCCCTCGCCGGTCATTTCAAAACAGCCCACTTCATCGGTTGGGCCAAAACGGTTTTTCATGCTGCGCACAAACCGCAAACTTGTTTGTCGGTCGCCTTCGAAGTGGCAGACAACATCAACCAGATGTTCGAGTGCACGTGGCCCAGCAATGTTGCCATCTTTGGTGACGTGGCCTACCAAAATAACCGGCATCGAATTTTCTTTGGCAATCCGAATTAGGTTTGCGGCAACTTCGCGAATTTGCGAAGGCATGCCGGCTGCGCCATCTATTTCGGCGGCTGCAATAGTCTGCACTGAGTCAACCACGAGCAGATCAGGAGACACAGCATCAATTTGCCCGAGCACCGTTGACAGGTCGGTTTCGCTAGCTAGGTAGAGGTTGTCGCTTAGTGCATTTGTGCGTTCGGCTCGCAGCTTGATTTGGCCAACCGATTCTTCTCCGCTGACATACAAAACTCGTTTGCCGGCCTTGGCGGTGTTTGCCGCCACCTCGAGCAGCAGCGTCGATTTACCGACACCGGGTTCGCCAGAGAGTAAAACTACTGCTCCGGGCACAATTCCGCCGCCTAGCACTCGATCGAACTCGGCAACTTTAGTTGACCAAGCGGTTACTCGTTCGGTTGAGACATCGGTGATGGGTTTTGCCGCATTTGAGCCAACGATGGCAACAGCGCGCACCTGCTTGGCGGCGCCCAGGCCACGGGCACCGGCTGCGGTTTCGGTCATGGTGTCCCAGGCTTGGCATTCGCCACAGCGGCCCACCCATTTGGCGGTTTGCCAGCCACATTCACTGCATACGAAATTGCTTTTTGCTACGGCCATGCAACAAAACTACCTTGTGCCTGCGACCTAGACTGAACCTGTGAAAATCAATCGCATCGCAATTATCGGTTCCGGTTCTATGGGTGGCGCCATCCTCGCCGGATTGCTGTCATCCGGCTTTAGTGCAGAACACGTTTCAGTCACCACCAAGTCTGAAGCCAGCGCTCAAAAGCAACGCGAGCAGCTGGGGGTAAAAGCCTTTGCCCTCGAGACTTCAGATCAGGCGAACCGCCAGGCCGTTGAGGGCGCGGATGTGGTTTTAGTCGGCGTAAAGCCAGCCTATGTCTCGGCCGTACTAACTGAAATTGCCGATGCGCTGAACCCAGATGCTCTGGTCATCAGCGTTGCTGCCGGAATTACAAATGCAACGATGCAATCGGTGCTGCCGGAGTCGGTTGCGGTTATTCGTTCAATGCCAAATACTCCGGCGATTGTCGGTCGGGCTGTAACCGGAATCGCCCCAGGTGATCGGGCCAGCCAAGAGCAGCTAGCCATCGCCATTGAACTTTTTGAAACTGTTGGAAAAGTTTTGGTTCTCGACGAAAGCAAAATCGATGAGCTCAGCACAATTTCTGGTTCGGGTCCGGCATATGTTTTCTACTTGATTGAGCAGCTCACGCAAGCGGCCATTCAAAAGGGATTCAGCGAGGCTGAGGCGGCGCTTTTGGTGAACGACACATTTTTAGGTGCCGCTGAACTTCTGGTCGCTTCGAAAAAATCTCCGGCCGAACTGCGTCGTCAGGTCACTAGCCCCAATGGCACAACCGAACGAGCTATTGCTCGAATGCAGCAGACTGATTTGGCCGAGATGTTCATTGAGGCAACGGATGCCGCATTGGCGCGAGCCAAAGAATTAGCTGCTAACTAAACCCGCAGTTGATTGTCGATCACGAACAAACCGCTGAAGGCGCTAAGCATGGCCTGGTTCCATTCGTGTTCGTGAATCGGGTCAGTGTCCAGTTCGGCAACGACCTTGCCGTGCAGCATACCCAGTACCATTACCGCCGCTGAGCGCGGGGTTAGGTGTGGCTTTAGCATCTTGCGATCGCGCAAAATTTCCATCACTTCAGTTAGACCCGAGGTCAGCTCGTTTTGAACTTCAGCTAGTGCCTGGCGCAGCATTGGTCGGCCCATGGTGTTGCCCACGATGCACGCACGGTCGCTAGCTGGCAAACGATTGAAGTGTGCGGTCAAAAAACTGAGCATTTCGTCGTAGTGCGATGCAATTTCTTGGGTCGTGTGCATCTTGCTCATGAAACGCCTTGACACGATTAATGTCTTCGCGAACCGCGGTCGAAAAATTGTGAACATAGGTCGCGCGGATTAGGCCATCTCGATCACCAAAGTGGTGATAAATCGAACCGATCGAAACTTTGGCAGCTTTTGAAATTTCTTGGATGCGAACTGCAGCCTCACCGCCGGCCTTGATGGCCTTGTCAGCTTCTTTGATAACTAGATCGACAGTGTCTTTGGCGCGGTCCTGCTTTGGCTGGGGGAAATGCTTGGTTCGAAAACTCATCTGAAGGCCTTCCGGTCAGATCGCCTGCTACTAATTAGAAAATTATTGCGTAAATTTTCCAGAAATTACAGGGAATTCTTTCCAGAATGAACAAGCGTGATGTAGATGTTATTCCCGCAGAGAATTAGCCTTTGGCGTCGATTTCGGCGATTAGATTTTCAATAAGGCCACGAATTTCATCGCGAATTGGGCGAACAGCCTCAACACCCTGACCCGCAGGGTCATCGAGTTTCCAATCTAGGTAAGTCTTGCCCGGGAAGAATGGGCAGGCATCGCCACATCCCATGGTGATTACATAGTCGCTTGCCTGAACTGCTTCGGTGGTGAGCACCTTTGGTTGCGCTGCGCTAATGTCAATACCCTCTTCGAGCATAGCTGCGACCGCTGCAGGATTCACCGCATTGCCTGGCTCGCTGCCTGCAGAACGAACTTCGATTCGGTCGCCGGCTAAGTGCTGAAGGTATCCGGCGGCCATCTGTGAGCGACCTGCGTTGTGCACGCAAACGAACAATACCGAAGCTTTTTTGTCTGACATTTTTAGCCCTTTCTGGCTTTGACTGAGTTTTTGGTGAGCACAAACTTAAAAATCAACAAACCAACCAGCGCTCCGAAAAATTGGGCGAGAATGAATGGTCCGACTGAGGCAGGTTCAATCCCGGCAAACGAATTTGAAAACATTCGGCCCACCGTCACTGCCGGATTCGCAAACGAGGTTGATGAGGTGAAAAGGTAGGCGCCACCAATCCACGCTGCTACGTTCAGGGCAATCGAATCCTGATTGAACTTGAGAGTAAGTAAAATTGTCAAAATTAGGCCAGCGGTTGCGACGATTTCAGCCAACCAAAGGTTGGCACCAAAGCGATTGTTTTGCGCGATAGAAATTGCGGATAAACCAAACATTAGATTTGCTAGGGCAGCGCCCAGAATTGCCCCCAAGATTTGTGCCACTGAATAAAGCAAACCGGTACCGATTTCAATTTTTCGACGCATAACGAAAATCAAAGAAACGACCGGATTGAAATGAGCGCCGGAAATTGGCCCCAAATTGGCAATTAGTAAATAGAGCACCATGGTGGTCGCTGCGGTGTTAAGCAGTAGCGCAATGGCCGAATTGCCGTTGCTAAGCAGCTGACCCATAATTCCAGAACCGATCACGGTAGCCACCAAAGTTAGGGTGCCTAAAAATTCTGCGGCCAGGGCTCTGCCGGTTTTCGTAAGCACATTTACTCGTTTCGCTAAATCTGCCTTCAATTTACATCGATGTTTATCGATGTTTACTTCGAATTGGTGAACAACTGGTGAAATAACAACATGAATGCTACGAAAGCGCTGGTGCTAAACAAGAAGAGCGAAGTTTGCGCAATTGCGTCAAGCCCTTCGGTAATCTCAAAAAGCGATGCTATCGCGACAGCCAATCTACTGAAGGCGGTTGCTGATCCGGTGCGCATCAGGCTAATCAGCATGCTGGTCGATAGCCCCGAAGGGGAACTTTGCGTCTGCAATCTAGTCGAACCCCTTGAGCTTTCCCAGCCGACCGTAAGTCACCACTTGAAGATACTTGCCGAAGCCGGATTGGTATCGCGTGAAAAACGGGGCACCTGGGCTTGGTATTCACTGGATCGGGAACGGTTTGCCCAATTATCAAAGGTGTTCAATTGAACTCAGGTTGTTCATCAACTGTTTGCTGGGCTAAGATAGACAAATCTGCCCGTCGCCTAAATTCGGGCGACAACCAATAAGTGTGAGGTCTTTGTGGGTTCAGTAATCAAGAAGCGCCGCAAGCGTATGTCTAAAAAGAAGCACCGCAAGTTGCTTCGTAAGACTCGCCACCAGCGTCGCAATAAGAAGTAAAACTTCGAATTCGAGCTTTAGCCCGCCGACCAAGTCAGGCGGGTTTTTGCTTTAAGTCAGAGTGCGCGATGTGGTAACGGCTGCACCTCTGAGTCGAGGCTGTGGTTATAGGTCAGCGATTCGCGCGCAGTTCGCGCTTTTTGAAATCCAAAATTTTCCAGCCGGCGGCGCGAGCGTGCACCAGCAGAGTCTTGTCTGGGTTTACCGCAACCGGGTTTCCAACCAGGGTTAGCATCGGCAAGTCGTTGCAGCTGTCGCTGTACGCAAAAGATTTTTTCAAGCTGATGTTTCGCTCTTTGGCCAGTTGGCGAACAGCACGAGCTTTGGCCTTGCCGTGTAGGGCCTTGCCCTCTAGTTTGCCGGTCAAAATTCCATTCTTGCGGGCCACGTTGGTTCCTAGACCACCTGTCAGGCCGAGCCGTTTTGCCATGATGTCTGCAATTTCTTGCGGGCTTGCGGTAACAATCCAAACCTCACGTCCAGCCTGAACATGTTCTTTGGCTAGCCGAACGGTTTCTGGCCACAGTTTGGGGGTGATGTATTCGTCAAAAACAAGTTCGGTTAATGCACCCAACTCTTCAACCTTGTGTCCGGCAACCAAACCGAGAGCACGGTCTTTAATCTGGGTCAGGGTTTTGGCAGACTCGCCGCGCCAGATGAAGCGAAATTGGTGCCAAGCAAATCGCCAGAGATCTCGGCGCTTGAAAAAACCTTTGTCATAAGCCGCTCGACCAAATAAGAAACTGCTGCTACCGCGCAGCAAAGTGTTGTCGACATCGAAAAAAGCGGCTTCAGTTTTTTCTTTTTTAGACGGCAGACCCTGCTTAGCTGCGGCAACAGCTACTTTCTTCACCTGCTTGGGTGAAGAGGCAACCGGGGTTTGGGTTGCTTTGGCGGGGGTCTTCGGCACCTGACAAGTTTACTTTGGCGCTGCACATAATCGCGCCGCGGCTCTAGGCTAAAAAGGTGAACATTGAACTAATGCTGATTGGCAAGCCCGGGTGTCATCTTTGCGACGATGCTCGCGTAGTGATTGATCAGGTAATAAGTCAATTCCGCCAAGAAAATCCGGCCGCTGAAATAAGTTACGTCGAGCAAAACATTCTCGAGGATGAAGAACTGCTTCGCATTCACCACGACGAAATTCCGGTGCTCAAAATAAACGGTTTGGTGCACAATTTTTGGAAAATTGACCCAGAGCGGTTTCGAGCAGCACTAGAAAAGTTGGTGAGTTAGCAATGCGTTGGATTTTGAAAAAATTCTGGTTTCCAATTTTGCTTATTGTGCTGAAGTTGCTGTCGAAAAAATACCCGGCAGCCGCCAAGGCTCATCAGACTCTGGTCAAGTTCTCAGACCCGCTCGGCAATCTCACCAAATCAACAATCAAGCCAAGTAACGGCAAGCCCAAAAAATAAATTCGGCCCAGTAGTTTCAGACTCTCCACGAGTAAGCCAAACTGTTGGTCCTGTGCTGGGAGAGCACTACCCGCCTCGGCGAAACTTGTGGATTAGTGCGGGAAGAGCAGCTCGCCGCCGAGCCAAAAAATAATGAACGCACCAACCAGTGCACCGACCAGGATGCCGGTCACTGAGCGATCTTTCTTGACGAAAGCCACAACATTCAAAACCATGCCAGCGATGCCTATGCCGAAAATTACAAAAGATGGAAAAGGCATAGCAACATCAGAGGCGCCGGCGATGAATAGCACCACAAAAATGACGGTGCTATAAAACCCCCATTTACCGATTGCGGTGCGAGGCAGTGCTCCCATGGCTTAAGGCTCTAGACGGTTTGGCCCGCGGAACAGGAAGCCGACTTCGCGAATGTTTGGCTGGTGCAACAGCAACATCAAAACACGCAGTAGACCCATGCCGAAACCACCGTGGGCCGGGGCTCCGTACTTGAAGAAGTCAAGGTAGGTCTGCAGACCCTCTGGCTCTAGACCTTTTTGCTTTACCTGCTCGATCAAAACATCTAGACGGTGTTCACGCTGCGCACCGGTGGTGATTTCGGTCCCGCGCCAAATTAGGTCGTAGCTCTTGGTCAGTGCCGGATTGTCTTCGTGACGCATGTGATAGAACGGGCGAACAGTTGCCGGATAGTCGGTCACGAAAACAAACTCGTGACCAAATTCTTCGGCCACGTGAGCCGCAATCTGACGCTCGCCCTCTGGGTCTAGGTCACCGGCTCGCTCAACGCTGTGGCCGCGCTGCTTGATGATTTCGACGGCATCGTTCAGCGAAATTCTTGGGAACGGAATGCTCGGAACCTGAACCTCAACACCGAAGTGCTTAAGAATCTCGTCGCCGTGCTTTTCTTTGACCGCGCTGATGGCTCGGTGAAGCAGTTGCTCCTGAATCGCCATGATGTCTTCATGTGAGTCAATCCATGAGACTTCGATGTCTACCGAGACGAATTCGGTGGCGTGACGCGAGGTAAATGATGGGTCAGCTCTAAACACTGGGCCGATTTCAAAAATTCGGCCCAAGCCCGACATCATTGCCATTTGCTTATAGAACTGAGGAGATTGTGCCAAGTAGGCATTGCCCTCAAAGTACTCGAGCTTGAAAAGTTCGGCGTTTGATTCAGAAGGTGAAGCCATCAGCTTCGGCGAGTGAATTTCGACAAACCCGTTTTCAACCCAGTATTCGCGCCAGGCAGCTTCAATGGTGGTTTGAATTTGGAAAACCAAGTTCATCTCGGTGCGACGGAGATCTAAGAAGCGCCAGTCGAGTCGCTTATCGATTGAGGTGTCTTCAGCGATTGGGCTGATTGGGTCAGCGAGAGTAACAATCTCGAGGTCTTCAAGTTGGATTTCAAGACCGCCCAGTTTGACGCGCTCATCGTGAACCAGGCGTCCGGTAACCCAGACAAACGATCCGCTGGTCAAGGTAGAAATCTTGGCAGCGAGCGCGTCATTCTCATCCGGCTGTTCGTCGATAACTGGTCGCGGGTAGGTGACCTGAACATCGCCTGATTCGTCGCGCAAAATCACAAACTGGATGCGCTTCTGATCGCGAAGTTTCTCAACCCAGCCACCCAAAACAACTGGACCATCGGCACGTGCCGCAAGGTCTTTGACAAGTGTGCGCTCGCGCATGAACAACCTGGCTTTCATAATTGCTAAAGAAGCCTGAGAAGAGTCTGAAGGCTTTAGTTTGTAAGTTTAGCCGAGGGTAGACTTGTAGGCATGCCCGCCCACCGTATCCACCTAATTCGCCATGGCGAAGTGCACAATCCAAACGGTGTGCTTTACGGTCGGCTACCAAATTTTCGACTCAGTGAATTGGGTCAGTCGATGGCCCACAGCGCCGCGGTCAATTTAAAGAATCAGCAGCGAAAAATTTCGGCTCTCTACGTAAGCCCCTTGCAGCGCACTCAAGAATCAGCGGCCCCGGTGGCCTCACTTTTTGGCCTAAAACCCATCCTTGACGATCGCTTGCTCGAACCCACCAATGTCTTTGAGGGTCGGCCGCTGAGCGCCAAATACTTGGCTACTCGGCCGCATCTGTGGTTGCACCTGCGCGACCCAAAAACGCCCAGTTGGGGTGAGCCCTACGAGCAAATTTCAAAGCGGATGCTCGAGGTTATCCACGAGGCATGGGAGCAAACCGAGAGCGGCGATGTGGTTTTGGTTTCTCACCAGCTGCCTATTGAAATCGTGAAGCGAACTCTCTCTGGTCGCCCGCTGCAGCACAATCCGAAACAGCGCCGGGTCGATCTGAGCAGCATCACTTCAATCGAACGGGTCGGAAATTCTTTTGCCGAAGTCGATTACCAGCGTCCTGCCGACCTGGCCCGAGCCATTGATCGGGGAGCGGTTTAGTGAAAACCTGGACTAAGAAACTTATTGGTCTTGCCCTAACCGGCGCAGTTGCGCTGTCAGTTTCAGGCTGCACGGCAAACGACTCGCTGGCCGAACAATTTCGAGCTGGCGACAACAAAAACTACATCGCCGGTGATGGCACGGTAACCGAATTTGCCCCCGGATCGCGACCAGGGCCGGTTGAGTGGTCTGGCCCAACTGAGAGCGGCGCAATCCTCGACAGTGCAAACCTTGCCGGGGTAGTGCAGGTAATTAACTTTTGGTATGCCGGCTGCGCCCCATGCCGAGCAGAAGCACCAGATTTGGTAGCCCTTGCTGCCGAATACAAAGATGTTCAGTTCGTTGGCGTGAATGTTCGCGATTCAGCCGAAACGGCCATTGCTTTTGATAAGAAATTTGGCATCACCTGGCCGTCAATTATCGATGCCGCCAAGGGTTCGGTGGTTCTGGCTTTCACCGGAATTGTCACCCCTCAGGCAGTGCCCACCACATTGGTGATCGATAAAGAGGGCAAGGTGTCGGCCCGTATTCTTGGGCGAATCGACAAGTCGATTCTTTCCACACTGATCAAGACCGTGGCGGCGCAGTAGTGAATCCGGGCGAAGTCATTCTCAACGGTTCGCTTTTGGCGGCAATGCCACTCGCACTGCTTGCAGGTCTGATTTCTTTTCTCAGCCCATGTGTGTTGCCGCTCATCCCGGGTTATCTGGGTTTCGTATCTGGCCTGAGCAGTGAAAAGTCACGGCTGATGCTCGGCACTTGGTTATTTATTCTGGGCTTCTCGCTGGTGTTTGTTTCATTCGGCGCTCTATTTGGGGGCCTCGGTGCACTGGTTTATTCCAGCGGCCTAATTTGGGTGCAGCGCATCCTAGGAATTTTTGTAATTTTGTTTGGCCTGGTGCTGGTTGGCCAATTTTCTTTCATGCAGCGAACGTTGAAATTTCAGGTTTCACCAAAACTTGGCCTGGTTGGCGCACCACTACTGGGCATCGCTTTTGGCCTCGGCTGGACCCCGTGCATTGGGCCAACACTTGCCGCGGTGCTAACTCTGGCCACCAACACAGGCGACCCAGCCAAAGGGGCCCTGTTGGCGTTTATTTACGCGCTGGGTATCGGATTGCCGTTCGTGGCTATTGCCGCGGGATTCAAGTGGGCCACTAAATCGGTTCAATTTGTCAAAGCGCACATCCGGGCTTTCAATATCTTTGGCGGTGCGTTGCTCATCGCCCTCGGTGTACTGATGGTCACCGGTTTATGGAACGTATTCGTCGCTTGGTTGCAGTTGGAGGTGCTTGGAAATTTCCAACTCATCATCTAGCGCATCCGATCGAGTGATCGACGAGCGGTTTGAGCAACCGATTGAGCAACCCCAATTAGGCCTGTTGGGCTGGGGTAGATGGATCTGGCGTCAACTCACCTCGATGCGCACAGCACTGTTGCTGTTGCTGATGCTTGCGGTAGCGGCTGTGCCAGGTTCGGTTTACCCGCAGCGCAGTGCCGACCCAAACGGTGTCACACAATTTTTCGATCGCGAGCCGCAACTGGCCCAGGTGCTTGATGCCCTGCAAATGTTTGATGTCTACACTTCGGTCTGGTTTTCGGCAATCTACATCCTGCTGTTTATTTCTTTGATTGGCTGTGTGCTGCCCAGAACTGCAGTTCACATCAGAAACCTGCGTGAATCTGTAGTTGCCACCCCGAGCAAGCTTTCGCGCATGCCTGCTTTTACCGAAGTAAAAATTGCCGATTCAGAAACCGCGGATGTTGTCGAGCGCGCCTTTAATCTGCTGAAGAAGCAGGGCTATCGCGCCGAGATTCAGGGAAACTCGGTTTCTGCTGAGCGCGGCTACCTGCGTGAAACCGGCAACCTTGTGTTCCACCTTTCGTTGATTGGTGTGCTGATTGCGGTCGGTGTCGGCGGCGGCTCAAGTTATAGCGGACAGCGCGTTTTGGTCGAGGGTGAAACTTTTGTGAATAACCTTGCCGGCTACGATTCTTTCTCGCCGGGCACATTTTTCAGTGAAGACAAACTCACCACTTTTGCCTTGAGTCTAGAAAAATTCGAGGTCGATTTTGATTTGATCAACCAAACCAACATCGGAATGCCGCTCGACTTTCGCGCATTTGTCTCGGCGGTTTTGCCCGGACGTGATCAAGAATCGGCTAGCGGAGTTATCCGAGTCAATCAGCCTTTTGAATTACCGGGCGCGAACATTTACCTGACCGGAAACGGTTATGCCCCAGAACTCACTTTCCGCGACCCAGACGGAACCGTAACTTTCTCGGGGGCCACCCCATTTTTGCCTCAGGATGCCCGCTACACATCACTAGGTGTAATAAAGGTTCCTGATGCGGCAAAACAATTTGGCTCGATCGCATTTTTCTACCCAACCGTTGATGAACTAGAAAGCGGTGCCCTTACCTCGCTATATCCGGCACCAATTGACCCGATGGTGACACTCAACATTTACGAGGGCGATCTGGGGCTCGATCAGGGAATTCCGAAGAACGTTTATGCACTTGACACATCTGAGATGATCCAGGTTGCCGGCGGCAAAAGCGGTGTGAAAGGTCTGCGCCTGAGCGTGGGCGAAACTGCCGAGTTACCAAACAACTTGGGCACGGTCACCTTCGATGGCATCAAGCGATTTGCCTCGCTAGATGTCAGTTACAACCCAGGTGGCATTTGGGTTTTGCTTTTCGCGCTACTAGCTTTGGCTGGCGTAACGGTGAGTCTGTTGGTGCCTCGTCGTCGAGTCTGGGTGAAGCGCACAGCATCAGGCTTTGAAGTTGCCGCACTAGCTCGCGGTGACGATCCGAGTTTGGAAATTATTGTCGAAGATTTAGCCAAGCAATTGGTGAACCAAGATAAGGAATCAAATTAATGCAGATTGTTTTGAATGAGCCGCTGTCGCAGCTTTCTTTGCTATTCATCTACATTTCGATGGCGTTTTACACCGCGGCATTCCTAGTCTTTGCCACCCACCTTTCAAAGTTGGCATCAGAAAAAGTCGATGTTCGGGGCGGGGCAACCAAGCTAGAGAAAATCGGCAATGTGGTTTTGATTCTGGCTGCTGCCGTGCACTTCGTGGGTGTGCTTTTGCGCGGTATCGCGGCTGCTCGTGTGCCTTGGGCAAACATGTACGAATTCACAATCACCGGAACTTTTATCGTGGTTTTGATTTACATCACCGCTCTAAAAATCAAAGAAATCCGCTTCATTTCGACATTTATCAGCGGTTTTGTGCTCTTGGTTTTGGGTATCGCCACTTCGGTTTTCTACGTTGAAGTTAAGTCTTTGATGCCGGCACTGCAGAGCTACTGGCTGGTTATTCACGTAATCGTGGCTGTTTTGGCCACCGCCTTTTTCAACATCGGAGCGGGCCTTTCTATCGGTTACCTGTTCCGCGAGGCTAAGTGGCTAAAGACCGGAAAAACTAAAGGCATTGCAGCTACCCGCCGCGTTCTTGATTTGTTTCCAACCAGCGAAAAATTAGAGAAGCTTGCCTATCGGTTCAACATCATCGGATTCATTCTCTGGAGCTTCACTCTTATTGCTGGTGCAATTTGGGCAGAGCGCGCCTGGCACCGCTATTGGGGCTGGGACACCAAAGAGGTTTGGACCTTCATCATCTGGGTGCTTTACGCCGGATACCTGCACGCCAACGCGACTCGCGGTTGGACCGGAAAGCGTTCGGCCTGGCTGTCGCTGGTTGGTTTTGCCGCGGTGATTTTCAACTTCACCATCGTCAACCTGTTCTTCAAGGGGTTGCACGTTTACAGCGGTCTTTAAACGAGAGCCGCGGCTGTTAGAGCAGCTTGTAGCAACGCTCGAGTCGCTCAAGCCACCAATCGGCGCGGTGATCTTCGGCTCTGAATGTGTCGAGTCTTGATTGGTCAACCTCGACTCGACGCACCTCAAGTTGTCCGTCGATCACCTTTAGCGGACTTGACGAGACGTCGCCGATTAGCAGGCTTGCTGTTCCCAGCCCACAGTCAAAAGTCAGTTCTGGTAAGGCTGCAGCTAAGTGTGCCCCCATGCTCAACCCGACCGAAGTTTCGAGAGCGCTAGAGACAACAGCCGGCAATGCTGCCTCAGCCGCAATCTCAAGCGCCTGCCGAATTCCGCCCAACGGCGCTGCTTTCAAAACCAGGATGTCGGCTGCGCTGGCATGCACTACCGCCATCGGATCGGTTGCTTTGCGAATTGACTCATCGGCCGCAATTTGGACTTCGAGACCATTTCGCTTGAGCTCGACTCTAAGTTGGGCAAGCTCGCCTATAGAGGCGACCGGTTGCTCAAGATATTCGAGAGGCACCTTGTTTTCAAGCAACGTTTTTGAAAGGTTCAGCGCCTCGAGCACGGTGTAACCGCCGTTGGCATCCAGTCGAATTTTCGCATCCGGAAAAAGCTCAACCACTCTGTTGATGCGAGCCAAGTCTGCCGAGAGATCTTCACCATGCTCAACAACCTTGATTTTTACCGTCGCAAAACGGCCAAATCTGCCCAAAACTTTTTCGACCTGGTCTGGGCCAACCGCAGGCAAGGTTGCGTTGATGCCAATTTGGTTTCGCTGCAACGCGGGCGTGGGTTGGTAGGCAAACTCAATTGCTGCCCGCAACCAAACAGCCGCCTCTTCATCAGAATATTCAGTGAAAGGTGACCACTCTGCCCAACCCTCAGGGCCCTTGAAAAGCAGCGCTTCACGCTCGAGCAGGCCGCGAAACCTGGTGCGCAAACCAATCGAAACCACTGCCGCACTGCCGAGCAGTTCACTTAGAGGGGCTACCTGGCTAACGTTCACATTGTTAGTCTAGGTTCATGACATCCAAGGTTTCCGAGCTTTTTGACGAACGCATTTGGCACACGGTGCCTGGCTTCGAATTTCTCGAGGATGTTACCTATCACCGCCACAACGATTTGGGCATTGTTCGAATTGCCTTCAATCGACCTGAGGTTCGAAATGCATTCAGGCCACGAACTGTAGACGAGCTTTATCAAACCCTTGACCATGCGCGCATGGATTCAAAAGTGGGAGTTGTTTTACTAACCGGCAACGGACCATCGGCTAAAGATGGTGGCTGGGCGTTCTCCAGCGGTGGCGATCAGCGCGTGCGAGGCCGCGACGGCTACAAATATGCCGAAGGTGAAACTGCTGAATCTATCGATGCAGCACGTTCGGGTCGGTTGCACATCCTTGAAGTTCAGCGTCTTATTCGGTTTATGCCTAAAGTGGTTATCGCCCTCGTTTCGGGTTGGGCTGCTGGTGGTGGGCACTCGCTCAACGTAGTTGCCGATTTATCAATCGCCAGTGCTGAGCACGGCAAATTTAAGCAGACCGATGCCGACGTGGGCTCATTCGATGCCGGCTATGGCAGCGCCTATCTGGCTCGTCAAGTTGGTCAAAAGTTTGCACGGGAAATTTTCTTTTTGGGCGAAGAGTACTCGGCCCAGCGCGCTTACGAGCTTGGCGTGGTTAATAAGGTTGTTCCGCACGTCGACCTCGAAAAAACCGGCGTTGAGTGGGCGGCTGAAATTCTTCGGAAATCGCCGCAGTCCATCCGCATGTTGAAATTTGCTTTCAACGCTGTTGACGATGGATTGGTAGGCCAACAACTCTTTGCCGGAGAGGCAACCCGATTGGCTTACGGCACCGATGAGGCTGTCGAAGGCCGAGACTCATTTTTGCAAAAGCGCGAGCCAGACTGGTCGGCGTATCCTTGGCATTTTTAGACAGAAACAGCACTGACACAACTCGAAGAACCATGTCGAAGCCCCTAAAACTTATCGCCGCTAACGACACCTTTGGTGCCCTATTGGCCATTACTGAAGTACTCGAAGGCAAACAGGCAGTTTTTGTCACTGCTCCAGAAGTGAACGGCAAAATGCCTGAGGTTTTTGACTTACCTGACGAAGTTGACGATTCGGTCGCGCTGATTGTCGAATCATCCGGTTCAACTGGAAAACCGAAACGGATTGAAATTTCGCGCGACGCGCTACTGGCCTCAGCTCACGCATCGGCGCTTGCCATTGGGGCGGAAGAAAACCGTTCGCAGTGGCTTTTGGCTCTGCCGCTCAACTTCATCGCCGGATTGAACGTGCTAGTTCGATCTGTCGTGGCCGGCACCCAGCCAGTGATGATGAACACGGCAGTGCCATTTACCGCAGAAGCCTTCTCGCAATGGGCTAGCAAAATGACCGGTGAAAAACGATTTACCGCTTTGGTGCCGACACAGCTAATTCGACTTCTTGAAGCAGCCAACCAGGATGAATTTGTACTTCAGCAGCTGAAACGCTTCGACGCCATTCTGATTGGTGGCCAAGCCGTGGATGAAAACCTGTTCAACCGTGCTCGCTATCTTGGGCTCAACGTTGTGGTCACCTATGGAATGACTGAAACTTGCGGCGGCTGCGTTTATAACGGCCTTCCTCTGGCTGGGGTCGAATTGCGAGTTGATTCTGGCCCAATCCAGATCAAGGGTCCGATGTTGGCCAATGTTGAAACCAACGATGACGGTTACTTCGTTACCAGCGATCTCGGGTTAATCGATGCTGGCGGCAGTTTGAAAGTTCTCGGTCGGGTTGATCGAGTCATCATTTCCGGCGGGCTCAAAATTGCTCTCGACCAGGTTGAGCAGTTGGTTAACCCGGTAGTTGGCGTAACCGATTTGGCAGCTTGCGCGATCGATGATGCTCAGTGGGGCCAGCGGGTTGGCATCGCCTACGTCGGAAGCCCAGAGGTTGCCGACACCATGGTTGCCCAACTAACCGAACTGCTTGGTCCCGCTGGCCGACCGGTGCGAGTTGTGCGGGTCGATAAACTGCCAAAGTTGGCTAACGGCAAGACCGATTTGGTAGCCGTAAAACAGATCTTTCAGGAGACCGCTTGAGCAAGAAGAAGAAGCAGAAATCGGCTTGGAAATTATGGGTTGAGGGCGCTCGTCTGCGCACCCTTCCGCTAGCCATTGCTCCGGTTGCTCTGGGTGCAGGTGCCGCTGCAGCCATTCAAGCGTTCGATATTTTGCTCACGGTATTAGCGCTCACGGTCGCACTTGCTCTGCAGATCGGGGTCAACTATGCAAACGATTACTCGGACGGCATTCGTGGCACCGATGATTTTCGAGTCGGCCCGCTGCGTCTCACCGGATCAAAGTCGGTGCGCCCCGAGTCGGTAAAACTCGCCGCATTCGCCAGTTTTGCGCTCGCCGGATTAGCCGGTGCAGTAATCGTTTTGATAACCGAGCAGTGGTGGTTCTTAGCCGTCGGTGCGGCCGCAATTATTGCGGCTTGGTTTTATACCGGGGGTAAAAGCCCTTACGGGTATGCCGGTTTTGGCGAACTCGCAGTTTTTATATTTTTCGGAATTGTGGCTACCTACGGCACGGCCTTCATCCAGATCGGTTACTTTGACTTCAACTCGCTTATCGGCGGCGCGGCGTTGGGTTCTCTCGCTGCCGCAGTTTTGATGGTCAACAACATCCGTGACATCGAAACCGACATCAAGGCGGGTAAGCGAACTTTGGCCGTGAAACTAGGAAAACGCTGGGCGAAGGCAGTCTTCTATTTGATGATTTGGGCGCCACTAGCGCTGCTGGCTCCGCTTACGTTGCTTTACCCTGCAACCATTTTTGGATACGCGGCACTGTTTTTTGTGATTCCGATAACGCTGATTGTGGCCACCGAAAAATCGGCAAAAGAACTAATTTTGGCACTGAAACTAACCAGCTTTGCTGCGCTTAGCTTTGGGTTGTTAGTTGGCTTTGGTCTGGCAGCCGTTGCTGTCTAGCTTTTAGTTACTGATCGCCATCCTCGGCTTTGGTGTCGCCGTCGTCTTTGCGCTTAGACCAGTTGTAAATAGCCTCTGACAAAGCGTTGCGTTGCTTGCCGAAGAAAATTAGCGAGACAGCGAGAGAAACCGCGGCCGCGATCAGGGCTGCAAAAATTTCGTCAAAACCGAGCAGAATAAGCAGCACCAAAATGCCGATAAATAGTCCGAGACGAATTGAGATGTAGAGCAACCATGGATTCTTCATGGAATAAGTCTAAGTTTTTCGCTGGTTAGAGTTAACAACATGAGATGGGTTGTCTTTTCAGTTGCGGTAGTCGGAATTTTCACAATTTTTGTGACAGTTTTTGCTGCCAGTGCCAACAAAAATGAAGTTCGATCACTACCAAAGTGGTTGTGGGTCTTGCTCTGCGCTGTGGTGCCCATCATCGGCGGGTTACTATACCTAATCATTGGTAGGCCGATTGGTAACAAACCCCAACAGCGTAAAACTAAAACCGTTGCTCCGGATGACGACCCAAGATTTTTACGAGATCTAGCCGAGCGCTTAGAGCGCGAAAAGAAAAAAGACGACGAAAAAGATTCTGGCGAGGAACCTCAGGCGGAAACTAAGTGATTTCGCCCGCGCAAAATTTTGCCGCCCAATTGCTCGCTAGTTTTACTAAAGCAGGAGTAACTCAAGTTTTTCTAGCTCCTGGGGCAAGATCGCAGGCGCTAGCAATTGCTGCCGGACAACTTGCTGAAGCCAACAAAATTGATTTACACGTTCGGCTAGACGAGCGTTCAATGGGGTTTCAAGCATTGGGCTCGGCAATCGGTTCGGGTGAACCGGCAATCGTAATAACCACCTCCGGTACTGCGGTCGCCAACCTTCATCCTGCGGTGCTTGAAGCACATCACTCTGGTGTGCCGATGATTCTGCTCACTGCGGATCGACCACACGAACTGCGCGGTGTTGGCGCTAGCCAAACCACAAATCAGGTGGGCATATTTGCCGACGCGGTTCGCGAGTGCGTTGATGTTCCTGCACCTAACGGAAACGACGGCGAGGGGATCGAGGCAGCGCAATTGGCGGCAAATGCCATCGCGGTAGCTCTGGGTTTCGACGGTGACCAGCCTGGGCCAGTGCAGTTGAATCTTGCTTTTCGCGAACCGCTATCGGCAACCGAGCCAAATGCAGCCCAGTTGAATCCAATCGTGCACCTGCCCCAGAGATCACAGTGGCGACCTGAATTTGTGCAACTCGATTCAAAAATTCCAACTGTAGTTTTGGCTGGCGCAAACGCCGGTGAAGCGGCAGTTGAACTGGCTGAATCTTGGGGCTGGCCGTTGTTCGCCGAGCCATCCTCGGGCGCTCGATATGGTTCAAACGCGATTGTTGGCTATCGCCGAATGCTCGATGAACAAAGCCAGCTGGCGCAGGAAATTGGCCGGGTTGTGGTTTTCGGAAAACCAACCCTAAGCCGCTCAGTAATTCGATTGCTGTTCAACAGCAAAATCGAGGTAGTGGTGGTGCGCAGCCAGCAGATGGGGCACTTTGATGTCTCCCGCCGCGCAACCCACATTGTCGACGAAGTTTCGGTGGACGACGAGGTTGATTTTCACTGGCTCGAGCAGTGGCGGGCAGCTGATGAGGTGGCTCAGCAGAACTCGGCACCCGCGGGCGAATTAAACCGCGCTTCGCTGGTGCGCGCGGTTTGGGCTGCAAGTGAAAATGACGACCGAATTGTGCTGGGTGCATCTAGGTTGATCCGTGAGGCTGAATTGTGGGCTCCGGCCAAACCGGTCGCAGTTTTCGCCAACCGCGGATTAGCCGGCATCGACGGCACTATTGCTACCGCAACCGGAATTGCTCAGGTAAATCAAGAGGGCACTACCAGGGTATTGCTCGGCGATCTCACGTTGCTGCACGATGCATCCTCGTTGGTAGTTGATCACAGTGAGCCCGAACTAAACATTCAATTGGTAGTGGGCAATGACAACGGCGGAACGATTTTTGAAAGCCTGGAAATGGCCAAGACACTTAGTCAAAAAACCTTTACAAAACTCTTTAAGACACCTCAGCAAGTTGATCTTTGGCATCTGGCTCAGGCTTACGGTTGGCAGTATTTGCGTGTTGAAAACCAGGATGAACTTCAGCAGGCCTTAGTCGCTACCGGCCGAGTGTTGGTTGACGTGCGACTGTAATTTTTTGGCTACTGTTCGGCGACTAGTTTTTGGTCGTTGCGTAAAAATATGAAAGACCCGGCTGCGACTAAACAGAGCACAGCTGCGGTAATCCAAGCGATAAAGTAGTCGCCCTGCACATCTCGAATTAGGCCGGCGAAAGCCGCAGCAATCGCGGCACCAACCATGTGGCTGGCAAAAATCCATCCGTAAATTACCCCGGTCTTGGCAAGACCAAAGTACTTACGAGTTAGCGCAATAGTCGGTGGCACCGTTGCTATCCAGTCAAGTCCGTAAAAGACCACGAAGAACATCAGCGGGGGTTCGACTGTCGGCCCCAAAACAAATGGAACTGTAAACAGCGCTAAACCGCGAAAACCGTAGTAGATGACCAGCAAGATTCTCGAATCAACGCGGTCGGTCAGCCAGCCGGAACCAATGGTGCCGATGAAGTCGAAGATGCCCACCAGGGCGAGAAGTCCGGCTGCGGTTGTTGCCGGCATACCGTGATCGTGTGCCGCCGGGATGAAGTGGGCACCGATCAGGCCGTTGGTTGTCCAACCGCAGACAAAGAATGTGCCGGCTAAAATCCAGAAGGCCTTCGATTGCATGGCCGCTCGCAGGGTGCTTAGGGTTTCACGAGCGGTGCTTGGAGCCTTCTGCTCAACTCGTTCGGTGGTTGCACCGTAGGGCAAAAGACCCACGTCGGCAGGCTTTTCGCGAAATCCTGTCCAGAAGATTGGCATCACAAACATCACGAATGCGGTCACTATCAGCGAACCGATTTGCCAACCAACCTGCATCACCAAAGCGGCTATCAGGGGTAGAAAGAGCAGTTGCCCGGTCGCGTAGGCGGCCGAAAAAATACCGGTTACCAAACCCTTGCGGGTCTCGAACCAGCGGTTCGCCACGACTGCACCAAAGACCAATGCCAAAGAGCCGGTACCCAGTCCGACAAAAACTCCCCACAGCAAGACCAACTGCCAGACCTCGGTCATGAAAACGGTCAAGCCGGTTCCGAAACCGATCAGTGCGAGTGCAATGATGACAGTGCGTCGAATGGTGAACCGCTCCATGAAGACAGCTGCAAACGGGGCAGTCAATCCATAGAAAACCAGGTTCACTGTGACTGCAAGAGAAGTATCGGTTCGACTCCAGCCAAAATCTGACTCAAGTGGTTCGAACAGCACCGAGGTTGTCGACCTAAATGCAGCGGCGGCAATCAAGGTTAGAAAGGTTACTGCTGCGACAATCCAAGCGCGGTGAATCCCAGGTTGGCGAGTGTCGGTCATGCCTAAAGACTAGCCAAGGCCTGGCGGATAGGCGAAAACTTCAATTCGGTTTCGGCAAACTCGGATGCCGGTTCCGAATCAAAAACAATTCCGCAGCCGGCAAAGGCAACCAGTTGTCGGTCGCTGATTTGAGCACCGCGCAGAGCAATTGCCCATTCACCATCGCCATCGGCGCCGATCCAGCCAACCGGACCGGCGTAGAGTCCACGATCAACCTGTTCCAATTTTTCGATCAGCTGTTGTGCTTTGTCTCGAGGAGTACCGGCGACCGCGGCGGTGGGGTGCAATGCGGCGGCAACATCGAGCACTGAAGAATTTGCGTTCAGCACTCCGTGCACATCGGTGGCCAGGTGCCAAACATTGGGCAGCGCCAAACTAAAAGGCTTGGGGTCGGCGTCGACGTGTTCGCAGAGGGGCTCAAGTTTTGACACCAGTGATTCAACAGCGAATGAGTGCTCGCGAATGTTTTTTTCTGAGTTGGACAAAGCGGTTGCAATGGCTTGGTCTACTCCGGGGTCGGTACCTCGTCCAGCGGTGCCAGCAAGCACTCGGGCAGACACCTGGCCATGTGAAACTCGAACCAAAAGTTCAGGTGATGCACCGAAGCTACCGGCTACCGAATAAACCCAGCAGGTTGGAAAGCGGTCGGTTAGTTTTAGCAGGGCCGGCCGGACATCAAAATTCTCAGGTAGTTCAGCTTGAAGGTCACGGGCCAGCACTACCTTATTGAGGTTTCCGGCTTTGATTTCGGCCACAGCTTCAGAAACCAAATCCTCAAAATGGGCTTCGGTAACCTGCCCAGGTTTTAAGTCCATTCTGGTTTCGGCTCGATACTGCTGCTCAGTGCTAAAGAAATCTGGGTCTATCGATGCGGTGCCGGCAATCGCGTTCTGATCCGCTGGCGCACCGTCTTCAATTTGCACGCGAGTTAGCCAGACGCGGTCGTCACGCTTGCCAACCAGTAATTTTGGCACTATCAGGCGGCTGGTTACTTTACTTGAATCAGCAAAAGCAATAGCGCCAAAAGCAATTAAGCCGCTACCGGGAAGGTTTACCGAATCCGATACCGATGCTTGTTCGGTTAGCTCGCGCCATTGTTTGGCCAGGTTTTCGATTCGATCAGCCCCGCTGGCCGTGAGCGTTAGCGCTTCACCAAATCCGATAAGGCCGTCGCCCTGTCTAACAAATGCGAGTGGGTTATCTGGCAAATGTTTGGTCAGGTCAAAATCAGAAACTTCGAGACGAGTCGTTGTCACACTAATGCGCACTTCGCCCTCGATTCGTATTCTGTGTGTTGCCTGTGAATGAAACATTGCGGGTTTTTTCTGGCTAAACCGCTGGCTAACCTGAATTTAGAAACCTCGAAAAGCCTAACCTCAATGGAGTGCCTGTGAATAAGAAGTCGGTTAGCGCCGTTCTTATTTCGGCAATTGTTTTTTCTTCAGCATTATTCTCGGCAGCGCCGGCAACAGCATCAGACGATGATGAAGGTGGCGAAATTGAGCTGTATCAAGAAGTAGGCCAGGATCACGACGACCTTGAGAAAAAGGTTCGTGACGAAATCAAACGAAAATATGGTCCACGCGAGCACCTACAGATGCCTCCTCTGGTTGTACGACCAAAAAAAATTCAGGCTAACCTCGGCGAAACGCCAAAGACTCAAAGTTCTAAAACTCAGAAAACCGAGCTCGAAGACGACTCAGACGACTCAGCCGGCGCTTCAGTGGGCGGGGCGAGTCTAGGCGGTCCTGAATCATCCGAGCAGAATTCAACATCCTCCGGATCTAACTCTGAAGATGACCAAGTCTTTGGTTCTGCCTCGCTTAGCAACCTAGAGGCCACAATTCCGCAGATCTCAAACACGAATAAAACAGTCACCGTTGTGCCGAAGACTGCTGAAAACATCACGGTTTTTGTTGGTGAACCCATCGAAATCTCATCAATTCGCTACACCCTGAAAACACCGGCTGAAAAATTTGTTGAAGCAGCCAGTTTCGGTTTAATTGCCATGTTGATTTCAGCATTGGGCCTGGCTGCAGTGGTGAGTTCTCGCGCAATCAGACGCAAGTAAACTTATTGGGTGAGCAAAGCTGATTTGGCCAAAAAACCGGCCGAAGTCGCTGCGATGTTTGATGAGGTTGCACCGACTTACGACATTTCCAACGATCTACTATCGTTTGGGCAGGCTCGCCTATGGCGCCATTCGGTTCGAAAGCTGATTGCTCCAAAGTCAGGGCAGAAAATTCTTGACCTAGCTGCCGGCACTGGCACATCTTCTGCCGCTTTTGCTTTGCCGGGGGTCGAGGTTATTGCCAGCGACTTTTCCGAAGGAATGCTAGCCGAGGGGCGTAAACGTCATCCGCAGCTGCAGTTCATCTATGCCGATGCCACCAATCTGCCGTTTGGCGCCGAAGAATTCGACGCCACCACAATTTCATTTGGTCTTCGCAATGTTGTCGACGTAGACGCTGCTTTGGCCGAAATGCTTCGTGTGCTTAAGCCCGGCGGCCGCACGGTAATTTGTGAATTCTCGCGCGTGACCAATCCGCTGCTGCGTCCGTTTTATAACTTTTACCTCAATCGGTTGCTGCCGCTGGTTTCGGGCTTGGTCAGCAAGACACCCGAGGCCTACAGTTACTTGGCCGAATCAATCATGGCTTGGCCGACCCAAACCGAGTTAGCTACCAAGCTGGAAAAAGCAGGTTTTGAAAAAGTTAGCTTCAAAAACCTCAGCCTTGGAATTGTTGCGGTGCATGTTGGGTTCAAACCTTTGGCCAGCAAACCTGCGGCCAAATCTCAAAAAACCGCATCGAAGAAGGCCAAGTGAGCGCGCTGAAACTGCCCAAGCAACTTCGCAAGGTTGCCGATCGGCAGTTGCTGCAGAATCTAGAGGCTGGTCTCGAAAAGGTCGAACAAAAACTAAAAGATTCGTCTTCGCACACCGAGGCAATTATTGGCAAAGCTAGCCGCCACCTTGTTGACGCTGGCGGAAAACGCGTTCGTCCAACTCTCGCTCTACTTACCGCTCAGTTGGGTGCCGGGGTCAACCAAGACGTGGTCGACGCCGCGGTAGTTGTTGAGCTAACTCACCTGGCTACTCTTTACCATGACGATGTCATGGATGACGCGCCAATGCGACGCGGTGTGGCCACAGCGCAAACCATCTGGGGAAATTCAGTGGCCATTCTGACCGGTGATCTATTGTTCGCGCGGGCATCGGTTGTCGGCTCAAACCTCGGTCAAGATGCACTCACCCTGCAGGCAGAAACATTTGAGCGACTATGCCTCGGTCAACTGCACGAAACCATTGGCCCCGCCGAAAATCAAAATCCGTTCGATTTTTACGTCGATGTTTTGGCTGACAAAACCGGCTCACTAATTTCGGCGGCAGCACAGTTAGGTGTCATGCTCTCGGGCGCCGACCAGTCACTGCGTGAACCGGTTCGAATTTTCGGCGAAAAGATTGGTGTTGCATTCCAACTCATCGATGATGTAATCGACATCTCAGAAGAAGGGCCATCGGGCAAAACTCCGGGCACCGATCTGCGCGCTGGTGTGCCAACCCTTCCGGTTTTGCTGCTTCGCAAGGCAGCGGCAGCTCAAGATTCAGAGGCGACAGCGTTGCTTGAACTGATCGACGGTGGCTTGGCAGAAGATGAAAAACTTGCCGAAGTGCTGCAGCGACTTCGTGCACACTCGGTTTTCCATGAATCATATCTCGAGGCCAAGCGCTGGGCTGATGACGCAATTGACGCACTAGCTCAGCTGCCAGATGGTGCGGTAAAGAATGCTCTAATCGAGTTTGCCAAAGCAGTAGTAGACCGAAACAACTAATCAAAGGAACAAATGTCAAAGTTGCGTCTTGCAATTGTTGGTGCTGGCCCGGCCGGAATTTACGCGGCTGACCTGCTAATCAAATCGGAACTTCGCGACTTCGAAGTTTCAATTGACCTTTTTGATTTACTGCCCGCTCCTTACGGATTGGTTCGCTACGGTGTGGCCCCCGATCATCCACGAATCAAGGGCATTATTCGAGCCCTCTACGAAGTGCTCGACCGCGGTGACATTCGCTTCTTTGGCAACGTTGAGTACGGCAAAGACATCACCCTTGAAGATTTAAAACAGCACTATAACGCAGTGATTTTTGCCACCGGCGCCATCAAAGATGCCGACCTAAACATCCCCGGCATTGACTTGGATGGTTCTTACGGAGCCGCCGATTTCGTGAACTGGTATGACGCTCACCCTGATTTTCCGCGCCAGTGGCCACTAAACGCAAAGCAGGTTGCTGTTATCGGAAACGGAAACGTGGCACTGGACGTGGCTCGCGTCTTGGCGAAGCTGCCCGACGATATGCTCTCCACCGACATTCCGGCTCACGTCTACGAGGGTCTCAAAAATTCGCCGGTCACCGATGTGCACGTGTTCGGACGCCGCGGCCCAGCCCAGGTTAAGTTCACCCCGTTAGAGCTACGTGAGGCTTGCCACATCGAGGGAGTTGACGCCATTGTTTATGACGAAGACTTCAAATACGACGAAGGTTCGCAGCAGGCAATCGATAGCAATAACCAAACCCGAGTGATGGTAAACACCCTCGAACAACTTCGTGAAGAAAAGCAAACGGGCGGTCAGCGCCGGTTGCACCTGCACTTTTTCTCTGCCCCGGTTGAGGTTTTGGGCGAAGATGGCAAAGTTGTCGGCCTAAAAATTGAACGCACCGAATTGGATGGCAAGGGCGGCGTAGTGCCGACCGGCGAGTTCAGAACTTTCGATGTTCAAGCCGTTTACCGAGCCGTCGGTTACTTCGGTTCGCCTCTAACCGAAATTCCATACGACGCTAAGTCGGGTGTGATTCCAAACGACGGTGGCCGAGTGCTCGATTCTCAGGGCAAAGCCATCCCCGGTGTTTACGCAACCGGATGGATTAAGCGTGGACCAGTCGGCCTGATTGGCCACACCAAGAGCGATGCCCTAGAAACCATCGGCAACATAATTGCCGATCGTGAAACCTGGTGGCAGCCAGCTTCACCAGAAGAATCACAAATTGACAAACTGCTCAATGATCGCGGGGTAAAAGTGATTGACTGGGCAGGTTGGTTGAAAGTTGATGCCAAAGAACGCGAACTTGGTGAAACCGAGGGTCGCGAACGCATAAAGTTATTCGACCGACAAGATTTCGAAACAACCGCGAAGGGCTAATAAATGTCGCAAAACCTCATCGAGACTTTGATTCACCTGAAAGCAGATGGGGTTTCGGTAGTCATCGACACCTCGGCTAACACTCCTGCGGTTCTGTACTGGGGTTCAGCCATCACCAACCCAGGCGACATCGTTCAGGCGCAGCTTGAGCCAACTCCGCACTGCGACTTTGATCACCCAGAGACAATCGGTATTTGGCGCGAAAATGCTCGAGGTTTTATTGGTGAGCCGGCATTGGTGGGTTCAAGAGTTGGTCGTGACTTCAGTCATAAATTCAATTTGGTTCGCACCGAGCAGCACGGCAACTCGGTTACATTCACCTCGGTTGACGCAGCTGCTGAACTAGAGGTAAGCGCCAAATTTGTTCTTGAACCGCAGGGTGTTCTAAAGGTCTCGCAAAAAGTCACCAACCTCGGCCTTACCGAATTCATGGTCAATGCTTTGACTGCCTACCTGCCGGTTCCTGATTACACCAGCGAGATTCTTGATTTTCACGGCCGCTGGATGAATGAGCGCCAACCTCAGACTTTGCCTATCAACGTCGGTACTTGGGTTCGCGAGGGCCGCGAGGGTCGAAGTGGCCACGACTACACGATCGTTCAGTTCGCTATGCCAAACGGAACCACTTTCGAGCGCGGAGAAGTCTGGGGTTTGAGTCTGGCCTGGTCGGGTAACAACCGCCACATCGTTGAGCGCACCGCAATCGGCCGAACTTTCTTAGGCACCGGTGAATTGCTGTTGCCAAGCGAAGTTGTATTGAGTAGCGGTGAAAGCTATGAAGCGCCCGAGGTTGTAGCGTTCTATTCCGCAAACGGAATTGATGGCGTATCAGACCGTGCTTACCGAATGTTCCGCTCGCGCGCTAAACACCCCACAAATGTTCGCCCACGCCCGCTGACCCTGAATGTTTGGGAAGCCGTTTACTTTGATCACAACATTGAAAAACTGTCGGCACTCGCCGAAGCAGCAGCCGAGATCGGCGTTGAGCGTTTTGTCTTAGATGACGGTTGGTTCGGCGCTCGCCGAAACGACCATGCCGGGCTTGGCGACTGGGTGGTTAGCAAAGACGTTTGGCCAAATGGCCTCAGCCCGATTGTCGACAAAGTTAAATCTTTGGGCATGGAATTTGGGCTTTGGTTCGAGGGTGAAATGGTCAACCCCAACAGTGATCTTTACCGAGCACACCCAGAGTGGATTTTGCACGCGGGAGATCGCGTTCCACCTACCAACCGCAACCAGCTGGTGCTTGACCTGGCCCACGAAGGGGCTTACCAGCACGTTTTCAACCAGGTCAACGCAATCCTGAGCGAATACGATATCGCCTATATCAAGTGGGATCACAACCGCACTTTGAGCGAACCGGCGCACTTTGGCCAGGCTGCGGTTCGACGCCAAGCACAAGCCATCTACCGCATGTTCGACGAGCTGAAGGCTGCTCATCCTGGTCTAGAAATTGAAAGTTGCGCCTCGGGCGGTGGTCGAATCGACCTGGGCATGATCGAGCACGCCGACCGATTCTGGACTTCTGACAACAACGATGCACTCGAGCGTCAGAGTATCAATCGCTATACCTCGATCGTGATTCCACCAGAAATGCTGGGCACCCACATTGGTCCGGTGAAGGCACATTCAACCGGACGCACTCACACCAACACCTTTAGGGCTGTTACTGCGCTTTGGGGTCACGCCGGTCTCGAATGGGATCTCACCGAAGCAAATGCTGAGGAGCGGGCTTTCTTGAAGAGCTGGGTTGATTTCTACAAAGAGAAACGCTCAATGCTGCACACCGGTCGCGTAGTTCGCGCCGATCAGAGCGAGCCAAATGCCTGGGTCCACGGCGTGGTTAGTCAAGACCAGTCCGAAGGTCTTTACATGTTGGCACAACTTCGACCAAGTCTTTACAGCCGTCCGGCAAACATCAGACTGGCCGGTCTTGACCCGAACGCCGATTACCTGGTCCGTCTAATTGAGCCTGCTGGCCCTGCCGTAGCGATGCAGATTTTGCCACCGAAGTGGTACGACGGTGTTCGAATGAGCGGTGACCTGTTGGCTAAATTGGGTCTTCGTGCGCCGGTACTTCGCCCAGAGCAGGCAATGCTGATTGAGGCCAAGCGCATCTAATGGCAACAATGACTTCGCAGCGCGCCAAGCAGGTGCAGTTTGCTCTGATGGCGGTTTTCTTTACCCAGGGAATTTTGGGCACGGCCATGATTCCTCGTGTTCCTGACCTGATTGAACGGCTTGATGTTTCGTTTGCTGCGTGGGGAACAATTCTGGGTTTGGCAGGCCTCGGCTCGCTGCTTGGTCTTTCAGTATCAAACCGAATCATTACTCGCTTCGGTTCGCGCAATGTAATTCGAGTTACCTCGGTAATTCTTTCGCTAATGCTCATCAGCTATGCCTGGACCGAAAATCCAATCGTCTTTTTTGCGCTATTTTTTGTGAACAACTTTGCCGGTGGATTTTTCAATATTGCGGTGAACGCACAAACTGTGGTGCTTCAAAAAATTATGAACAAACCAATCATCGGGCGCTTTCACGCGTCGTGGTCGGTTGGTGCCACAATTACCGCCGCTGTCAGCGGTGTACTTGCAGCTACCACTGAGCTCTGGGTGCACTTTCTCATCCTCGGCGGCGTCGCACTAATTTCTTACCTATTTTTTGGCCGCCTTATTCTTGGCGAGCACGAGGATGAAAAACACACCTCGGCAAAACACGGTAAAAAAATTCCGTTCTTCAAATCACCACCGCAGGTTTGGCTTTTGGCCGCGGGGCTCTTCACCGGGGTCTTTGCCGAGGTTGCCCTGATTGACTGGTCGGCAATTTTGGCTCGCGACGGGTTCTTGCTCGGTCCCGCTATTGCGTCGATTCCGTACACGGTTTTTGCCGGGGCAATGATTGTGGGGCGATTGTCGATAGATCGACTGACCCGCGTGTACCACATTTCTACACTGGCTTACTGGGGTGGAATTATCGGCGGCAGTTCACTGCTACTAGGTGTTTTTGCTGCCGCAAACATTGGTCAAAGCAACCCGTATTTGGCTATGTTAACTGCGTCATTCTTCTTTGCAATTGCCGGTCTGGGCACGGCACCGATGGTGCCATCCTTCTTTAGTGGCGCGGGGCACGTCAGAGGCCTGACTACTGCACAGACTATGGCCCGCATGAGTTTGGTAAGCCAGGTGACAATGTTGGTCGCCAAAATTGGAATGGGTGCTGCGGTCGAGGCCGCCACCATTGTCTTCGCCTTCATCATTCCGGCCGGCATGCTAATCACCGCAGGAATTTTGGCAGGATTTGTGGTCAGAAACTCAAAGCGCAGTGAGGCCGTGGCCAATGCGTTTCCGCCAACAGGGCCAATCACGACAATCTCCGACTAATCGCATCAGCCGTCGGTTGATTGTCTTGATTAACGACTAGCGGAAGTTTACGAACTGCAGGTCTACCTCAAGATCTTTGCCCTTTAGCAAGGCAATGGTTTCTTGAAGGTCGTCGCGACTTTTACTCTGCACTCGAAGCTCATCGCCCTGAATCTGGGCCTTCACTGATTTTGGTGCTTCCTCGCGGATAATCTTTGAGATCTTTTTCGCCTGATCTTGCTCGATGCCCTGCTTCAGGCTGGCTTCAATTCGATATTCTTTACCGGAAGCGAAAGGCTTACCCGCATCGAGGCTCTTAAGCGAGATTCCGCGTTTGACCAGTTTTGACTGAAAAACATCGAGGATGGCGTTCACGCGATCATCGCTGTTTGCCTTCATCAAAACCTTTTCACCGCTCCACTCAATTGAAGCGTCGGTTCCTTTGAAGTCATAGCGTTGCTCTATTTCTTTCTGAGCCATGGTCAAGGCGTTAGACGCCTCCATTTTGTCTACTTTGCTTACGATGTCGAACGATGAATCAGCCATGAGACGAGTTTAACCTTTCGTTTAGTTGGCGCGAACGCGGGCGGTGGAAGATCGAACAATCAGCTGAAGCGGCAAAATGTGCTCTTCTTCGAAGTTGGTCATCGCGTTCGGATCATCAGATTGCAGAATCTCGAGTAGGGCCTTTGCAGCTTGCGCGGCCTGACCGGGAACATCCTGTGAGACCGTAGTGAGACCGTAAAACTCGGCAAGTTCGTGATTGTCAATTCCGACAATTGAAATATCTTCAGGCACGCGAAGCCCAAGATCTCGCGCAGCCATGATCGCCCCGAAGGCAACCTCATCGGCTGCGCAGAAAATGGCAGAAGGTGAGTTTCTTGGGTCTCCCAAGAATTGCTTGGCCAGATGATAGCCGTGCGCGATATCAAAGTTTGATTCACCAAACCAAGCTGAGTTGATTTCCAGATTTGCCGCGTTCATGGCATCCTCGTAGCCCATACGACGCTGCACCGGCTGGGCAAATTCAGTGTCATCAATTGGGCTTGCCGTAATAATTCCAATTCGGGTGTGGCCCAGAGAAATTAGATGTTCGGTTGCAAGGCGACCAGCTTCTTGATCGTCAATCGAGAAAGAGCGAGCTCCCGGAATTGGACCACCAACACCAACAATCGGTTTGCCAACCTGATTGAGACGTTCAAGTTCTCTGCTGCTGGGGCGCACAGCAATGGTTAGAACCGCATCAACCCGCTTGCGCAGCAGCAGGTCGTTGAAGATTCGTTCACGCTGCTCTTTACCGCTGCTCAGCGTATACAGGGTTGCGTCAAAGCCGGCATTGACCAGTTCGGTCTGGATGGTGGCCACCATGGTTGAAAAAAACCAGGTAGTGATTTTGGGCAGCACAATTCCGACATTTTGATTTCGGCCGGTAGCCAAACTGTAGGCGTTATGCGACGGAACGTAGCCAAGTTCGGCGGCGGCCTTAAGCACTCGCTGCTTAGCGCGATCAGATACGTGCTCTTTGCCGCTGAGTGCGCGGGAGACGGTTGCAGTAGAAACTCCTGCAAGTTTTGCAACTTCACCGATTCCGGCCATGTAAATCCTGTAAATATTGAGGGCTGGACTGTAATTTTTACATTCCTATGGCCTAAATCTATCCCGAATTACGCTTTTTGCAATTTTCAGATAAACTCAACGAGCACCCAAAGTGCAGCGGCTAGTTACCCAAGCGGCCAAAGGGATCTGACTGTAAATCAGCCGGCACAGCCTTCGGGGGTTCGAATCCCTCACTAGCCACGAAAACCCACTCCTCCACGAGTGGGTTTTTTACTACTGAGACCATTGAGGTAATTGCGTGAACTCTAACCAATCAAGTACCAGCTGGAAGAAGTCGGTTGCGGTTTTTCTTAGTGGTCAGACCATCTCGATGTTCGGTTCAATGCTGGTGCAATACGCAATCTTTTGGCACCTCACGCTCGAGACTAAGTCGGGCTCAGTTCTCGCCTTGGCGGCAATTTTTGGATTCTTGCCGCAGGCTTTGGTCTCAATCTTTGCCGGAGTCTGGGCTGACCGGGTCAACCGCAAGTTGATGATTATTGTCGCCGACTCTGCAATCGCCCTGTCCACTTTGGGGTTGGCCCTTTTGATGATGTCTGGGGTCGACGATCTTTGGTTGATCTTTTTGGTGATGGCCGTCCGCTCGGTCGGTGCCGGGTTTCAAATGCCGGCAATCTCGGCACTCTTGCCACAGATCGTACCTACCGAGCAGCTCATGCGTGTAAATGGAATCAACAGCAGCGTGCAGTCTTCACTTACTCTGCTGGCGCCCGTTGCAGCGGCCGGCGTCTACGCGTCCATGTCCCTGGTTGGCGTGCTTTTCATCGATGTTTTCACTGCGATCATCGGTTTGGCGTTGCTGATGACGGTCACGGTGCCGACTCTCGAGCGAGTAAAGAGTGCCGAGAAGCCCAAATACTTCGCAGATTTGAAAGAGGGCATCAGCTACATTTTCAGCCACGATTTGGTGCGTTGGGTGATGGCAATTTTCGGAATTGTTTTCCTATTGGTTGTTGCCCCGTCGAATCTTTCACCGTTGATGCTGGTTCGAAACTTCGGCTCTGAAGTCTGGATGCTGACAGTCTTAGAACTTTCCTTCGGCCTAGGTATGGTCTTGGGTGGCGCTGCAATGGCCGTGTTAGCTTCAAAACTTGACCGGCTAAACACGATTATTGCCACATCGATTGCCTTCGGCTTTATGGCGATTGTCATGGGTCTGACCACCAACCTGATTTTCTTCTACACTCTGTTTTTCTTTATCGGGCTAGCCGTGCCGGCGTTCTCGACTTCGGCGATGACGCTGCTGCAAGAGACCGTCGAACCAGAGCGACACGGCCGTGTTTTCGGTTTTGTTGGGATTGTGATGTCGGTTGCTATGCCACTCGGTATGGCTGTCCTCGGTCCGTTAGCGGATGTGGTTTCGGTTGAGATTTTGCTTATCGTCACCGGAGCTGTCACGGTGATCATTGCGGTTGTCGCAGTTCTGCTACCGGCAGGAAAGCGGGCCATTAGAGCGGCCCACGCCTCCACCCGGTCCGTTGAATAAGGCGAAAATTTTCTGCACCTAAGTTTTTAGGGTGTTGGCTGCGAATTGTTCTGATAGACAGCCAGCATTCGCTCCAAATATCGTTCGACAGCCGCCTGCTCTTTTTTCGACATCTGGGCGAGCTCGGCTTCGCTTGCCACAATCAGCGGGCTGATGTGTTTCCAAGCTTCAGAGACAGATTTTGGGTTTGGTACGACTATTACCCCACGCCGGTCATTAGGGTTTGGTTTTCTGGTGACGTGGCCAACAGCAACCAACCGATCGATCATCACGGTTGCCGAGCCCGGGCTTACGCCGACCGCTTTCGCCAATTCACCGGCTGTCATCGGGCCATTTTCGATTAGTTGTTGCATCGCCTCAAAGTCGGTGCGATTCACATCGAGATGTTCGCCAACTATGCGCGAGTAATCTGCGCTGTGCTCAATGACCTCGCGCAAAAGCCTCGTGGCCGGTTTGGCCTCGAAAGCGAAATCTGACTGCGCGGGAATTTTCTTCATCCTGATTTATTTTAGTTATAAAGAATTTTGCTTTTCAAACTATTTTCAATAGAGTCAGAGGCACTGGAAATTCAAGATTTGATTTCTGATTTCATCTAGGGGAGTTTGTGAACGGTCTAATTAAATTCATCACCGGTAAAAAGACTGCACCGGTAACCATGCTGATTGCCTTGGTTTTCGCAATGCTGGCTTTTGGCCCGTTGCGCGCTGCCACCACAGAGACAAACCCTACGGCTGGTTTGCCTGACACTGCCGAGTCGGTAATCGCGGCCAAGTTGGCCGAAGAGCTGCCGGGCTCTGACTCAACCGCGACGGTAATTGTCTACGCGGCTGAGAGCGGCAAGATGACCGATGAGCAGAAAACCTGGGTTCAGGGTGCTTTCGACCCGATGAAGCAAATGGTTGTCGGTGGGGCAAACGAGAAATTCCTAGAATTCTCGAACCTTGAGGTTCAAGGCCAGGCCTTCGTGCCACCAGCAACCCTGTCAAATGACGAGTCCACCGCAGTTATTACCGTCCCAATGGATAAATCTGACGAAACTGAAGTGATTGTTGACCGAGTCGAGTCAATCCGTGAACTAGCCAAAGAGGGTATGCCGTCGGGTCTGAACGTTTACGTCACCGGCCCCGAAGGATTTAGCGCTGACCTTTCCGGAGTATTTGCCGGGGCAGATTTCACCCTTCTACTTTCAACGGTTGTCGTTGTTGCAGTGCTTTTACTGATCACTTACCGAAGCCCATGGCTTTGGTTGGTACCGCTTCTAGTTGTCGGAACCGCTGACGGAATGGCTGGCCAGTTGGCGCGACAGGTGGCAAACCTGTTTGGCATTACTCCAGATGCATCGGTGACCGGAATTTTGTCTGTCCTGGTTTTTGGTGCTGGCACCAACTATGCCCTGTTGCTAATCGCTCGCTACCGTGAGGAGCTCTTCACCACTGAAGATCGTCACGAAGCGATGGCAAAGGCATTGCGCGGCGCCGGACCTGCAATCATTGCGTCCGGCTCCACAGTTACCCTGGCATTGCTAACCCTAAGTTTCGCTGACCTAGCCGGAAACCGTTCACTTGGTTTGGTCTGTGCTACCGGTGTTGTTATTGCGATGATTGCCGCTTTGGGTGTGCTGCCCGCAGCAATCGTCATTTTTGGTCGCGGGTTGTTCTGGCCATTCGTTCCTAAGTTTGGCGGAGTCAACAAGGGCGAGAATGGTCTTTGGGCCAAGCTCGGTCGCGCAGTTAGCAAGCAGCCGGTTGCCATCGCCATCATTGGTGTTTTGGCTCTTGGTGCGCTCGCGTCGGGTGCATCAGGTATCAAGATTGGTCTATCTTCAACCGAGTCATTCTTGAAAACACCAGAGGCTGTTGTTGGCCAGAATGTGCTAGCTGATGCTTTTGCGGCTGGCGCTACCTCACCGACCAACGTGATCGTCAACAAAGACAAAGCTGATGCGGTTGTAGCCGCAGCGCTGAAGGTCGAGGGTGTCGACTCAGCCGAGGTTGCTGTCAGCAATGACGAGATCGCTCGAGTAGATGTGGTTTTTGATGCTGAAAGCCAATCGGAAGAAGTCTTTGCCATGATTCGCGAGCTTCGCACCGAGGTCAGGGCAGTGGATGGCGCTGATGCGGTTGTTGGTGGTCTTGATGCCCAAGCCCTTGAAGTCAAGGAAGCTTACGCGCACGATCAAGGGTTGGTTATCCCGCTAATTCTGATTTTGGTGTTCGCAGTTCTGATTGTGTTGCTACGAGCAATCGTTGCTCCAGTTCTGCTTTTGCTCACCGTGGTGGCGTCATTCTTTGCCAGCATGGGTGCCGGTTGGTTCCTATTCGTCAATGTGTTCGGCTTCCCAGGTCTTGACCTTAGCGTGTTCCTCTACAGCTTCCTGTTCCTGGTTGCCTTGGGTGTCGACTACAACATCTTCCTGGTCACCAGGGCAAAGGAAGAGGCTGAAAAATTTGGTACTCGCGAAGGAATGATTCGAGCTTTGGGAGCCACCGGTGGTGTAATCACCTCGGCCGGTATTTTGCTGGCTGCAGTGTTTGCCGTTCTAGGTGTGCTTCCGCTCGTGGCTCTAGCTCAAATCGGTGTGATTGTTTGCATTGGTGTACTGCTAGACACCCTGTTGGTGAGAACCGTAATTGTGCCCGCTTTGGCCTTCATCGCTGGCAAGAAATTCTGGTCGCCAGCCAAGGGCATCAAAGCCTAAGCCAGACCGTATCGTTCGGTTCAAGCTTGCCGTCAGTTTCAGTGAAGCTGGCGGCAAGCACTTTTTTTGATGGCAGCGCGATTGGCTCGCTGCCAAAGTTGTGAACTACCAAAATGCCGTTGTTGATAAAACCCAAGGATGTTTCACCGACGAATTCTTCGGCCCATTCAAAACTGCCGTGACCGAGACCCAGTTGGTTTCGCAGGGCAATAGCCGTTCGATACAGCTCAAGTGTCGAACCGGTAACTCCCTGCTGTAAGTCGCGGGAGTACTGACGATACACATCGGGCTGCGGAAGCCATCCCGCGCCGGTGTCATTGAAACCATTGGTTGCGCTCGTGCCTGCTTGCCAAGGCAGCGGGACTCGAGCGCCATCCCGTCCCACTCGAATTCCCTTTGTTCTGAAAAAAGTTGGGTCTTGACGATACTGAGGTTCAAGGCTGGTGTGCTCGGGCAACCCAAGCTCTTCGCCCTGATACAAATACATGGAGCCGGGTAGTGCCAGCGTGAATAATGTGGCACCGCGAGCTCGACGCAGTCCTAGTTCGTTATCGGGCTGTGGGTCATCTGGCCCGATGCCGTTTGAAGCGGTGGGTCGACCGTAATCGCCCCCTAGTCGTGAGGCATGACGCACAACATCGTGGTTTGACAGCACCCAGGTGCTGGGTGCCCCAACAGAATCGAAGGCGGCGAAAGACTCATTGATGGTTTGCCGCAACATGGCAGGCTGCCAGTCGCAGTCGAGATAGCGAAAGTTGAAGGTCTGATGAAATTCGTCGGGTCGAACCCAAAGTGCCATAAATTCAAGCGGCAAAACATAGGCTTCGCCACACATAGCCCGCTCGCCAGGGTAACTGTCGAGGATTTTTCGCCAGCCTCTAAAAATTTCGTGCACCGATTCTTGGAACCACATAGGCGGACTCGGCTCACCTTCAATGAAGCCGGCACCGGCGCGCTCAATATCTGGGTGATCGGGTAGGCCCGCGGCTTTTCCCATGGCATGGGGCTGATCCACTCTGAAACCATCCACGCCGCGGTTGAGCCAGAACCGAAGGATTTCTTCAAATGCCTGGCGAACTTCGGGATTTTCCCAGTTGAGATCGGGTTGGCTCGAATCGAAAAGGTGGCAGTACCACTGCCCGGCTGTGCCATCCGGGTTGGTAATTCTGGTCCAAGCTGGGCCACCGAACATCGACAGCCAGTTGTTCGGAGGTAACTCACCGTTTGGGCCACGACCATCTTTGAAGTGATAAAACTGCCGCTGCGGCGAACCCGGGGCCGACTCAAGAGCCAACTTAAACCAGGCGTGCTGGTCAGAGGTGTGGTTGGGCACCAGGTCAACTAAAACCCGCAGGCCGAGCTCGTGGGCGCGAGCCACCATGGCATCGAAATCATCAAGGGATCCAAATAGTGGGTCAACATCTTGGTAATCGCTGACATCGTAGCCGGCATCTTTTTGCGGCGAGCGCATGAATGGCGAAAGCCAGATAGCGTCGATGCCCAGATAAGCCAAAGCCTCTAGGCGCGAGGTTATGCCGGGTAAATCACCAATGCCGTCACCGTTTGAATCGGCAAAACTGCGCGGGTAAACCTGGTAAATGACCGCCGATCGCCACCACTGTGTTGACGTCGAAGCCCGATGTTTAGCATCGGGAAAAGTTGCCTCAACCGGCTGCGTCGCCATTCGGAGGGTTCAGCCTAGGACAGTTTCAGCCAGACAGTTTGGTCGTGTTCGAGTATGCCTTCAACGGTTAGGTCGTGCTGAGTTGTGACCAAAAGTTCGCCTGCCGGCATCGCAATCGGACCTCCGCTGAAGTTGGTGATCACCAGAACCCCATTGTTGATGTAGGAAAGCGAGGTTTCACTGTCGTAGTCGTCAACCCAGCTAAAGGCTCCGGCACCAAGGTCAAATTGCTTGCGCACTTTAAGCAGTCGCTTGTAAAGCTCGAGGGTTGAACCAACAACACCTTCTTGCAGGTTGCGAGCAAAAACTCGGTAGTTTGCCGGCTGAGGTAACCAGGATTTTCCAGTGCTGTTGAAACCGTTCGATTCGGTTGCGTCGGCCACCCAAGGTAATGGAACTCGGCAGCCGTCACGGCCGATTCGGTCACCGTTGGTGCGTGCATAAGTCGGATCTTGGCGGTATTTTCCTTCAAGTTGCCAGGCTTCAGGCAAGCCAAGCTCTTCGCCCTGATACAGGTAAGACGAGCCGGGGAGGCCCAGCATGAAAGCGGTAGCGGCCCGCGCACGACGAAGCCCCAATGCCTCATCTGGCGCCGGGTCAGAGGGGTGAATGCCGTCTCCCGGGCGCGGCGTGTTTTCGGGTGCTATGCCTAGGCGGGTGGCGTGGCGAATGCCATCGTGGTTAGACAGTACCCAGGTGCTTGAGGCGCCAACTTTGCCGTATTCAACAATTGAGTCGGTGACAATTTTTTTGATGGCAGCAGCCTCGTATTTGCTGTGCATGTAATCGAAGTTGAACGACTGGTGATACTCGTCGGGCCGCACCCACATCGCCAATCTTGGCAGCGGGCTCATTGATGCCTCGGCACACATTGCTCGGTCGTCGTACTCGTCGATGATGCGTCTAAAACGACGGATCGCATCGTGCACTCCAGGCTGACCCCAGTACGGAACTGCCTCCTCGGCCTCGGCCATAGTGAGGTTTGAGATTGGCCGCTCGCGAAGGTTTTCGTCATAGATGGTTGCATCTGGGAGTCCGGCACGCTTCACCATTCCGTGAGCCACATCGACGCGGAATCCGTCGACTCCTTTATCGAGCCAGAAGCGCAGTATGTCGTCGAACTCATCGGCGATTTTTGGGTTTTCCCAATTCAGATCGGGCTGGCTTGAGTCAAAAAGGTGCAGGTACCACTGGCCGAGCTCACCGTTGGCTTCGGTAATGCGACTCCAGGCAGGGCCGCCAAAAATTGACTGCCAGTTGTTTGGTGGCAATTCGCCGTTTTCGCCCTTGCCATCTCTGAAGTGGTAGTAGTCGCGTTCGGCTGACCCCGGTGCTGATGCTAAAGCTGCTTGAAACCAGGCATGCTGGTCTGAAGTGTGATTTGGCACAATGTCGACAATGATGCGAATGCCCAAAGTTTTGGCCTTGGCCAGAAGCACGTCAAAGTCCTCATTAGTGCCAAAAATCGGGTCGATTAGTCGATAGTCGCTGATGTCATAGCCGGCATCCTTCTGGGGCGATTTGAAGAACGGGCTAAACCAAATAGCGTCGATGCCCAAATCAGAAAGTGAGCCGAGTTTCTCGGTGATTCCTTTTAGGTCACCGATACCGTCGCCGTCGGCGTCAGCAAAACTGCGCGGATAAACCTGGTAGATGACGGCTTTACGCCACCATTCGGCGGATGGATTATTGACGGTGAGAAACTCGTGGTTCAACATGAAACACAATCTTAAGGGCAGCGACCGTTGCTCAGGTTGCTTTGGCTAAATAGTTGGTGCTAAAGTCTTACGGTGCCTAAGGCGTTAAAGCCAAAGGTCACGCCCTGATAGCTCAGTGGTAGAGCACTTCCATGGTAAGGAAGGGGTCGCGAGTTCAATCCTCGCTCGGGGCTCTGAGTCACCGGTTACACGTGTGATGACTCGGCTGGGTAGCTCAGGTGGTTAGAGCACACGACTCATAATCGTGGGGTCGCGGGTTCGAGTCCCGCCCTAGCTACCAATCGCTTGGCGAAAACTCTCATCTTCTTTGGCGAAAACCCATATCTAAAGACCCGGTGCGGGTCTTTTTTGATTTAACGCGGCAAGTTCGTTTAATGCAGCAAACTATCAGTGTGGTAAATCCAAATGTGCAGGGTAAAAAATACCCACCAACCGATCCGTACCTGGTCGGTCGAGAAAAAGTCCGTGAGTTCGCCCATGCGGTGAAATCAACCAATGCCAACAATTTCGATGTTTTTGCCGCCCAGGCAGCGGGCTACGATGACGTTGTGGCTGCCCCAACTTTCGCGGTGGTTATACAGGAACGAAGCTTGGCTACAGTGCTGGCTGACCCAGAAGCAGCGATTGACTTCAGTCGAGTGGTACACGGCGATCAACGATTTATTCACGAGCGCCCAATTGTGGCCGGCGATGAACTCACCAGCCAGCTCGAAGTCGCCAGCGTGAAATCACTCGGAGCGCACTCCATGGTCACCTTCGAAACAAAAATTTATGACGTCGACAATCAATTGGTCTGCACAGCAATTTCGACTTTGGTAGTCAGGGGCGACGAGTAATGACCCACATCAACTTGGCTGGTCTGCAAATCGGCGACGAAATTGGCACCACTGAATTTTTACTCACCCGTGATTCACTGGTTCGATACGCGGGAGCATCCGGCGATTTCAACCCGATTCATTACCGCGACGATGTTGCTGTTTCGGTCGGGCTACCCGGCGTTTTAGCTCACGGAATGCTAACCATGGGTGTCGCCATCCAGGTTGCCGTGAATTGGGTTGGCGACAGCGGCAAAATCGTCGACTATCAGGTGCGTTTTACCAAGCCTGTTGTGGTCGATCCCGTCGATGGTGCGGTGCTGAAGGTCACTGGCAAAATCGGTGAAATTGATGTCGAAAAAAATCAGGTTCGAATAGACCTGGCAGCAGTTTTCAACGAGACCGCAGTGCTGGGCAAAGCACAGGCTCGGGTGCAGCTCTAAATGACCAAGGCTCTAAGTGAATTAACCTCGATGCGCGTCGGTGGCGCGCCTGCTGAGATTTTTGAGGCAGTTACCCGCGACGATCTAATCGAACATGCTCTTGAGGTTTGGCGCAGTGGCGATGATTGGCTGTTGCTCGGCGGCGGCACAAACATGGTTGTCGCCGATGATGTTTCGCAACTGCGAGTCATCAAAGTGGCCACCAGAGGAATTGAAGTTCAGCCCCCAAAAAACGGCAAGGTTTTGGTTAGGGTTCAGGCTGGTGAAAACTGGGATGACTTTGTAGCTCACACGGTTGAGCAACGACTAGCCGGAATTGAGGCCATGGCCGGCATTCCGGGAACGGTTGGCGCCGGTCCGGTTCAGAACATTGGCGCCTACGGTCAAGAGTTGAGCGACGTTTTGGTTCGAGTCGAGTTTCTCGATTTTGCAACCCATGAGGTTGCGGTGCTCGACGCCAAAGACTTGGCTTTCGGCTACCGCGATTCAGCCATCAAACGCGGACGTCCCGGTGTGATCACCTGGGTCGAGCTCGAACTGCAAGACCTTGATGGTCTAAGCCGCCCGCTTTACTCAACCCAAATTGCTGCCGACTTGGGTGTTGGCATGGGTGACCAAGTCGAACTAGCCGAGGTGCGCAATTCAGTTTTGAAACTTCGAGCTCAAAAGGGAATGGTGCTTGACGCCGCAGACCCAGACAGCGTTAGCTGCGGTTCTTTTTTCACTAATCCGATTGTTTCCGATCGCTTTGCCCGCACGTTGCCAAGCGAGGCACCTCGCTGGGAAAACGAAGATGATGACGGGCTGACCGTAAAGCTTTCCGCAGCCTGGTTGATTGAAAACGCCGGTATCGGTAAGGGCTTTTCTTTGGCCGGCTCGAAAGCCGCGGTTTCAAACAAGCATGCTTTGGCATTGACCAATCGCGGGGGAGCATCAGCCGCAGAAATTGTTGAACTGGCGCGATTTATTCAGGAACGCGTAGCCAACAAATTCGGTATCACTCTGGTGCCTGAGCCCAACCTAATTGGGTTCTAGAAAACCTCGAATCAAACCCGATTTGGGTTTAGCCAAAAAGTTTTTGCAGACGCTGGATACCTTCAACCAGCGGCGCATCGCCAAGGGCATAGCTGAGGCGAACGTAACCGGATGGGCCGAAGGCTTCACCAGGCACAAGAGCAACTTCGGCAGCATCGAGAATGTAGTCGCAAAGTTCGAGCGAGGTCTTGATCATTTTTCCGCCCCACTCTTTGCCCAACAGGCCGCGAACGTCTGAGTAAACGTAGAACGCGCCCTGTGGCATCGGTGCAACCCAATTTTCGATTTTGTTGAGTTCGGCAACCGCCAGTCCGCGACGACGCTCGAAGGCATTGCGCATCGCCAGCACTTCATCCTGCGGCCCGGTTAGAGCCGCAATCGCTGCACGCTGCGAGATGTTCGAGACGTTGGATGAAAGATGCGACTGCAGGTTACCTGCGGCTTTCATTGCGTCAAGTGGGCCGGCCATCCAGCCTAAACGCCAACCGGTCATGGCGTAGCTTTTGGCAACACCGTTGACCATGATGGTTCGGTCGATGAGTTCTGGTACCGCTTCGGTGATTGAAACCGCGCGTCCGCCGTCGTAAACCAGGTTCTGGTAAATCTCGTCGGTGATCACCCACATGCCATTTTCGTAAGCCCAGCGACCAATTGCTTCGGTTTGTTCACGGGTGTAAACAGAACCGGTTGGGTTTGATGGCGAAACGAAAAGCAAAATTTTCGACTTTGTTGTGCGAGCTGCTTCAAGTTGTTCAACCGTCACTAGGTAGTTCTGTTCGGCGCCGGCAAAAACCTCGACCGGAACACCACCGGCTAGTCGAATTGCCTCAGGGTAGGTTGTCCAGAACGGAGTTGGCATAAGCACTTCGTCACCTGGATCAAGCAGCGTGGCAAATGCCTGGTAGACAGCTTGCTTGCCGCCGTTAGTGACTACAACCTGGGCTGCAGAAATTTCGGTTCCAGAATCTTGTTTGGTTTTCTGGGCGATGGCCTCACGCAAATCTGGCAAACCGATCGCAGGGGTGTAGCGGTGGTTTTTAGGGTCGCGCACAGCGGCAACGGCAGCCTCAACGATGTGGGCTGGGGTGGCGAAATCTGGTTCGCCGGCCGCGTAAGAAATAACCGGCCTACCTGCAGCCTGAAGTGATTTTGCCTTAGCGTCAACCTTCAAGGTTGCCGACTCGGCAATTGAACCAATGCGTTTTGAGATTCTTGGAAAGTCAGTCACGGCATCAAGGTTACCCGCTAGTGAGGGCATACTGGGGCTCGATTGACAAAACTCCCTTTGCAATATCTGGCAGTCGAGGCTAAACTTCTAAGAGGTAGTTTGACAACTTCCGAAGCCTAATCTGGCAAAACAATCACTCTTAGATTTCAATCTAGAAGTGTGTCTGTCGGGCACTGGGTTTCAGATGCAAACAACCCCCGTAAAGGGCGGTGGCTCAATTGGTAGAGCAGCGGTCTCCAAAACCGCAGGTTGCAGGTTCGAGTCCTGTCCGCCCTGCAAACAAAAACAAAGGAACGAACTGATGGCAGAAGAGCTAGAGCAAGCTTCTGAAGATCTAGTTGAGCAGGCTAAAGCCGACAAGGCCGCCAAGCGCAACATCTTCGGTCGCACCGCCCTTTTCTTCAAGCAGGTTGTGCTTGAACTAAACAAGGTCACCAAGCCGACCTTCGCTGAGTTGCGCAACTACACCGCAGTTGTTCTAGCTTTCGTTGCAGTGGTGATGGCAATCATCAGCGCACTCGATTGGGTTTTCTACACCGGCGTTGTCTGGGTGTTTACCCCAACTAACTAAATCTGGCCAGCAGCCAAGTTTTGACGATAGGAAATTAAGTGACTGATTCAGAGCGCGACGAACTAGAGGCGTTAGCCGAGGTTCAAGATGCTGCTGCCGATGCTGTTATCGCAGAGGCCGACGCCGACTTTGCCGACCTGGCTCAAGACGCAGCTGCCGAACTCGAACAAGACCTCGAACTCGAAGAGGCCATCGTCGAGGCATCCGAAGCGGCTGCCGCAGTTGCCGATCAAATCGAAGAGGGATCACCTGTTGACCCATACGCCGAATTTAAGGCTGAACTTCGTCGTCAACCAGGCAAGTGGTTTGTTGTTCACTCTTACGCCGGTTACGAAAAGCGTGTCAAGCAGAACATCGAAAACCGCAAGCTTTCGCTTGAGGGTGGCGACCAGATTTTCCAGGTAGAAGTACCGATGGAAGACACGATTGAAATCAAGAATGGCCAACGCAAACTTGTCACCAAGGTTCGCATCCCCGGTTATGTCTTGGTTCGCATGGACATGACTGAAGAGTCATGGTCGCTGGTTCGGCACACCCCAGCAGTCACCGGCTTCGTTGGTAACTCGCAGAACCCAACCCCTCTTCGCCCAGACGAGGCTTTCAACATGTTGAAGCCTTTGTTCGTGCTTCCAGAAGAAGCCGAAGTCAAAGCAGCAATCAAGGGTGTTGCTGTCAAGGGCAAGGCAAAAAATGTTCCAGTCAACATCGATTACAAGATTGGCGAAAGCATCATGATCAAGGATGGTTCGTTCGCAGGTTTGCCTGGAACCATCAGCGAGATCAAACCAGAGAGCGGCAAGCTAACCGTTCTAGTTTCATTGTTCGAGCGCGAGACTCCAGTAGAGCTCGGCTTCGAGCAGGTTGGCTCACTGGTCTAAGAATTTCATAGAGTTCCAAACACAAATCAAAGGAATACAAAATGGCACCGAAGAAAAAGATCACCGGAATGATCAAGCTTCAGATCCAGGCCGGCGCTGCTAACCCAGCACCTCCTATTGGTCCAGCTCTTGGTCAGCACGGTGTAAACATCATGGAGTTCTGCACCGCGTACAACAACGCAACTGCAGACAAGCGCGGAAGCATCATCCCGGTTGAAATCACCGTGTATGAGGACCGCTCTTTCACCTTCGTTCTAAAGACTCCTCCAGCTGCAGAGCTGATCAAGAAGGCTGCGAACGTGCAAAAGGGTTCAGCAACTCCTCACACCGCAAAGGTTGCACACCTTTCTAAAGAAGCTCTCTACAAGATTGCTGAAGAAAAGATGTCAGACCTTAACGCCAACGACGTTGACGCAGCAGCCAAGATCATTGCTGGTACTGCGCGCTCAATGGGCGTAACCGTCGACGCATAAATAAACTAAAACCCCTAACGCGGGAGTGCCGGGCGCGGCACGTTGACCGCGTATGTGACCAGAAAAGGAATAACAAATGGCAAAGCGCTCAAAGGCTTATGAAGCCGCAGCAGCTCTCATCACCGAGGGCAAGCTATACACCCCAGCCGAGGCAGTAACTCTAGTTCGTGAGACTGGCTCGAAGAAGTTCAACTCAACCGTTGAGGTTGCTATGAAGCTTGGTGTCGACCCACGTAAGGCCGACCAGATGATTCGTGGCACCGTAAACCTTCCTCACGGAACCGGTAAAACCGCCCGCGTTATCGTTTTTGCAACTGGTGCCGCAGCTGACGCTGCAGTTGCAGCAGGCGCTGACGAGGTCGGTGGCGACGAGCTAATCGAAAAGGTAGCCGCTGGTTACACCGACTTCGATGCAGCCGTAGCAACCCCTGAACTTATGGGTAAGGTCGGTCGTCTTGGTAAGGTTCTAGGTCCTCGTAACCTAATGCCAAACCCTAAGACCGGAACCGTTACCCCTGACACTGCCAAGGCAGTTACCGACATCAAGGGTGGAAAAATCGAATTCCGCGTTGACAAGCAGGCTAACCTGCACTTCATCATCGGTAAGGTTTCGTTCACTAAAGAACAGCTTGGCGAAAACCTAGCTGCAGCTCTTGACGAGGTTCTTCGCTTGAAGCCTTCAAGCTCGAAGGGTCGCTACATCATGAAAGCGGCAATCGCTACCACCTTCGGTCCCGGTATCCCACTAGACACCAACGTGACCAAGGTCGAATTCTAAGAATTCACCAAACCTTAAAGACGAGGGATCGGGTTTCATACACCCGGTCCCTTTGTCTTCTCTAAACTTTTTATCCTGACCATCCCGATGGTGGTTAGGCAGTTTGAGCTCGGCGAACGACCGAGACCTAAAGAAGGGCGGGATATTGCCTCAGCACGCATTTGGCGCAGCCACACTACTTGACACTAAAGACCCGATGGGGCTTCGATCAGATGCCCCACTACTCGATGCCTGGATTCGAGATATGGAGACCGACCGGTCACCATTCCAGATTCCTGGCCACAAGGGTCGCACCGATCTCACCGGTGCAATCGTAGATGGCGACATCCCAGTGCTACCTGGCAATCACCCGCATCGAATCTCACCTTCGCTAATTCTTGAAGCCGAGAGCTTGGCCGCATCCCTATGGGGTGCCGACCTCTGTCGTTTCGGGGTAAATGGCTCGTCTGGTTCTAATCACGCAGCGGTAATGGCGGTCGCCAGCCCAGGCGATAAAGTCATCGTCTCGCGAACTTTGCACAAGTCTGTTTTGGTTGGCATGGTTTACGCCGGGGTTGTTCCGGTTTGGATTAGACCTGAAATTAATCCGGCAACCGGGCTTCCAGAATATTTGCCTTCGAGTCGTCTGCGACAAACTCTTGAAGAGCACCCCGATGCCAAAGCCGTACTAATCGGCGAGCCTTCATATGTCGGCACAATGTCCAACATTCCAAGACTGGCTGCGGTGACCCACGAATTTGGGATTCCACTGGTCGTTGATGCAGCCTGGGCGGCGCACTACGGATTTCATCCGGAGCTGCCAAATCACCCGCTTGCTGAAGGCGCAGATATCGTTGTCACTTCGGCGCACAAAACATTGCCTTCATACTCGCAGGCATCTTTCGTCTTGGTTCGTGGCGAATACGTTGATTTAGCTCGATTCAACAAAATGTTTGACTCAACTCAAACCACTTCGATGTCGGGTCGAATTTTGGCTTCTATCGATGCTGCTCGGGCTCTTTTGCAGCGTCACGGTGAAGAGCTAATTGGCCCAGTTATTGAAGCTACCGAACAGGGACGTGCCACACTTCGTGCGGCCGGCATTGATGTGATTGATGGCGAGTACATCGACCCGCTAAAACTGGTTATTTTGCTTAGCTCCTGCGGTGCCGACGGTAACGCAGTAGAGGCTGATTTACTGGCCGCAAACATCGACGTCGAGATGGCAAACCGCGACATCATCATTCCGATGATCACCTTCGCCGATACCCCAGATCGCATCCACGATTTGGTGAAACGCATAATCGCATCGGTCAACGAGCACCGTGGTGTACCTCGCCCAATCGAGATTTTGCCGGCATTTTCAATTGAGCCAGAAGTTGTGGTTACTCCGCGCGCAGCATTTTTCTCCGGCTATGAAGTGGTGCCAGCAGCCGAAGCGGTTGGCCGAGTTTCCGCCGAGATGATTTGCCCGTATCCACCGGGAGTCCCGGTACTTTCTCCGGGCGAACTAATCACGGAGGCAGCACTTTCGGCGCTTTTTGAAGCCCGTGACATGGGTGTTCGCATTGCGTTTGTGGCCGACCCGACTCTGCAGACGCTTAAGGTTTTGCCAAAAACCCAATAGTGTTCAAGCATGAATTTTGAACAAGCTGATCCAGAAATCAAAAAGCTAATTGCCGACTACTTTGAAGTGCTGCACTTTCAAGACATGCAACTTTTTGACAAGGTGTTTCACAAAGACTGCGTGCTCTATTCAGCTCAGGGTGGTGAATTAAGTATTCGGCCATACGCCATCTATCGTGAGGCTGTTGCCAATCGAAAGTCGCCGGCTGAACTTGGCAATCGAAGAAACGATCAAGTTTTGATGTTCGATCAAATCTCTCCGACTTTGGCTTTGGTCAAACCTCAGCTGGAGATGTTTGGTGGCGTGATGCAGGATTATCTTAACTTGGTCTTCTTAGACGGCCAGTGGTGGGTAATGGCTAAAATGTGGGAAAAAGTCGGCGAAGTCGAGTAACCCAACCAAGCGACTAACGCACTTAACCTCGGCCACACTGGAAAATTTTGAACGTGCCAAACCGGGGCTAAACACAAGATAGCTGTTGGTGCGTGCCCTCGACAGCGCCACATTTAGCCGGTTTTTGTCGAGCAAAAATTCGAGACCGCGAGGTGCGTCGGCAGCCGAAGAGGTAGCCAAACTGATAATGACCACCATGCCTTCTCGTCCCTGAAATTTATCGACGGTGCCAACCTGAACATCGCTGAAGTTGGCTGCCGATAGGGCCTTTCGAATCAGGTCAACTTGGGCGTTGTATGGCGCTACCACCAAAATCTCGGATTGCTCGGTGAGGCGGGCATGCTGCCTTACCAGTTGCAAAACAACCTCGATCTCTTCGAAGGCGTAAGTGCTGTTGCCCGAATGCTCGCAGGCAATTGCTTGAAACGCAGGTGCCAATTGCGGCAGTGACTGATTGCTGGCCGAAGGGTGTGAGTGCAACCGCTGTTGATAGGCAAGCCAAGAAACCGGTTGGTTTACCTTGGGGTGCATTCGCCGAGTTACTTCGATGAAATAGCCAAAAGTATCGTCGATAATTTCACTTTCGCCCATGTAGTGCCCGAGAGCCGAGTTATCGACACCACCTGGATGAACTGCCTGAACAACCTGAGTTAGCTGCATGGGATCGCCCAAGAGAATCAGGTTTTTGGTTGCTGCAGAAACGGCTATGGCGTCGACCAGAGAGAATTGCGCTGCCTCATCGATGAATAGGTAATCGAAGTTGACCGAACTAACTTTGGGATTTGAAAGAGTCCAGGATGTGCCACCGATGACAAAGCCACCGGTTTGTCGGTTGATGAAGTTTTCTTGTACCGCGTAGCTGCTTGGCGTTACCCAGGGTTTTGCTGATTTTTCGCCCTTTTTGTTTTGCTTAGCGATTTTTGCTGGGTCGACACCGGCCCGGATACAGCCGTGCAGCATGTTTTCGATAGCCGAATGAGAGTTTGCAACAACCGCAACTTTTTTACCCTGTGCCACAAGATGAGCGATTGTGTGCGAACCCAAATATGTTTTACCGGTGCCCGGTGGGCCTTGAATTGCCAGTACAGAATTATCGAGTCGTTCGACGCTGTCGATTATGGCGGGCAAATATTCTTCTTCGATAACTGGTGCTAGATTGCCTTGGGTCAATCGTGGTGGACGTCGCATTAGAAGATCGAGTGCGGCAAAACCCATAGGTGGTTCAAGAGTTGGGTCACCCCATTCGTTCGCCAAAAACAGCGCATAATCGCGAATTGTTTCTTGCTTACTGCCCGCCATCACCAGGGTATTTTCGATGAGCGCTAATGGTTCATATTGGGTGCCGTCGGCCCCCAAGTTACGTTTGAAAAGAACCTGGCCATTTTCGATTGAAATAACTTCGCCGCGATCGGTGTCTTGTTGGTTGGCGCCGTAGTCGAAGCGGATAAAAAGTTTGTCACCGGGTTTCAAAAAACAAACCTGATTGGGCTCAAGCTGATATTTGTAGGTTGCTGTTGACCTAACCGGGTCGGTGTCTAGTAATTCGCAGCCCAGCACCACTAACGCAGTGCGATCTCGTTCTAGAGCCTCGAGCGGGGCATCGCGTTTGATAAGCAGATCGCGCCAAAAGACAACTTCTTCTCGCTTATAGAAGAGAACCGAGTGCACCAGAGCCAGCCAAATTTTGGCCCGATAGTCGGCTTCGTGGTCTTTGCCCCAGGGCCAGTTTGCGAGAGCTTGAGCAATTTTGTCGGTGGTCTGTTGCAGCTGCGCGAGTTCTATTTCAGACTTAGTTCCGGCGCGCTCTTCCTCGGTTTGGTCAGCGCGCTCGCGTTTTTTTCTATCGACCACCGCACGGTGATGTTCATAGAGAGTTGCGGCGGCAGGCATGCCAGCAAGCCAATCGTAAAGTTTTTGGGTAGATATGCAGTCGGCTCGGTTGTAGTCGCCAATGCTTGCCAATTCAATCTGAGCTTTATCGAATTCGTTGCTTTGCATTAGTTGGCGATAGTTTTCGTAGGACTCAACGCTGCCCATTGCATCGGTGACGTCGCCCTCGCGACCAAGTTCGTAAAACACCTCGAGTTTTTTTATTGAATAACTTGGTTGGCTGATTTGAATCGAACCTCGAACCACTTTGTAGAGATCGATGAACCGGCCCTCTTCAAGCAGCCAACTAACCTCTGCTGACATGGAGCCGTGGCGCTGCACCATTCGATTTAGCGCGGTTATCTCGTATTGCGCATAGTGGTAGATGTGGGCCTCGGGGTGTTTTTGCATTAGCTGGTAGGCCCAGGTCACGAAGCCTTCAAAAGCAAGTTTTTCTTGGTCGCGGTCGTGGGCCCACCAAGGATGAAAACTGCCATCGCGCAGGGTTGCACCCCAGAGATACTCGAGGCCGCCGCGCTCTTCGTAAAACGGAAAACCCTCGATATCAAAAAACACATCAAATTGATTGCTGGGCGGTAACACCTGCAGTTCGGGATCAGGCAGAATCTCAAAACTGTGTTGGCCGGTGGTCTTGAAACTGTGCTGTAAGGCTGCTTGTTTTTGAATTTTGCCGAAAGTTTCACCGTTGAGGTTTTCTGGGGATTGGTTTGCGGCAGCAAGCTGAGCCAATGTTGTGATGCCGTGCACCCTGAGTTTTTCGATTTGGCTGCGGTTGATGCCGGCAACCTGGCTGAGGTGATCGACCTTTAGCCGTGAATCGGCGCAAAGATCTGGGTATTCGCAGACCGAGCAGATGTCGGTGCTTAAGCAGTAGAGGTTTTCTGGTGAGAGCTCGAAGTCGCTGATTGGGTTGCTGGTTTGATTTATCAAAAATTGTCTAGCCTGTCGCATGGCTGGAACAATTTCGGCTTCGTCAAAAAAGGCTAATTGCCTCGAGCCCAAAATTAGACCGTGCTGCTGGTTGGCTTTGAGCCCAACGTTTTCGAGGGCATCGGCGTAAAGGGCAACCTGAAGCAGGTAGTGAGGTTTGGCTGTGCCGGCCAGTTTTGCATCGAATGCGGTGTAGCTTTCGGTGTCGAAAACCTGATGGGTATCTTGGCCAAAAACTTTTGGTCGAGCGGTTAGTTTGCCTTCAATAAATTCGAGGATGTAGTCGCCGCGAACAAGAAAGTCGGGTCGGCCGGAAAATTCTAGGTTGCCGGTTCGATGTTTTAGCGAGCCCTGGTAAATGATAGGCACCTTGGCTCGCATTAGCGCGATAGTTGCTTCGGGGTCGGCACTTTGGGGTTTTTGAACCGCGTTGGGGCCAAGATTTTCTAGCAGTTCTTGTTCGATTGCCGCTTCAAAGCGCTCGCCGTAAATAACCGGAAGACCCTGAACCGGTTTATCAAACTGGGAAATTAGTTGGCGAACCCCGGGCAGGTCTAGCTCGCGAGCGATTGCCAACCGGGTGCAGTGGTCGCAACTGGCTGCTCGCATTAGATCGCGGGTGTTGAAAGACCAAAGCTCGTCAAGTTTTTTCATTGCGGCAATTGTCGCACTGGTATGCGACAGCCTTTCAGAAATAGGCCTTAGTTGTCTGCGTTGAGTACCTGTTGTAAGTCGGCTGCGGTAGGTGGCTCGCAGCCGGCACGCTCACAGGTTATTGAAGCGGCGACACCGGCAATTCGAACATAATCAGCCAACTGCGCATCGTTGATGTTAGCCAATCGATCAAATGGATTAGCACCAAGGGCATCGTCGTCGGAGAGCTGACCGAGCAGATTCGCACAGAAGGTATCGCCGGCACCAACTGTATCGACCACATTTATCTTGCGCGAGGGAACATCTAGTCGGCTACCGCCCGGGCGATAAATCGAAACACCCTCGCTACCCCTCGTTACAAAAACGTGCCGGCCGCTTGCGCCAATCCACTCCTGCACAATCGCTTCTATCTGGGTCGGAGTGTCAGCATCCTCGTGATCAAGGTCGTAAAGCCACTCGATGTCTTCATCGCTTGCCTTAATAATGTGACTGATTCGGTTTAGGCGCTCGACTCGTTCACGCTCGTGTTCGCGGTCAAAGCCTAGAGCTGGCCGCATGTTGATGTCGTGCGAAATAGTGACTGAATTTTGCAGGTAGTGCTCGCGAGCCCATTTTTCGATGACCAGATTGCCGGGTTCTATAGCCATAGCGAGACAGCCAAATTGGATGCAGGTTGCACCCAAATTAGTGAGTTCCACATCGCTAGGCAGTTCGTCTTTGGTCCAGCCCCAATCGGCGGTGCCGTTCACGTAAAAGGAATATTGAGGTATTCCATTTGAATCGATGCTGACCACAACCAGAGTGCTTGGTTCGTTGGTGCTAACCGAGTATCCAAGCTGCACCGCATTTGATTGCAGGCGCTCGCGGATGATTTTGCCGAATCTATCGGTCGATAGGCGACCTAGAAATTGATGTTTGGTGCCACGGCGAGCCAAGGCAAGAGCCACATTAGCGTTTGCCCCACCGACGATTGCATTGAATGCGCCGGGCTGGTAGCGATTTTCAATCAAGTCGATAAGTGCTTCGCCTATTACCAAAATCATGCTCAAAGTTTATGGGTCTAGGCTCATTGTTATGAACAGAATTCCTCTTGCGAATCGCGCAGTTGCTGCACCCCTTGTGGGACTCATGCTGGCTTGGGTATTTTTTATGGTCAGCCAGTTCGTGGATCTTTACACTCCGCAACCCGAATGGGATCAGTATGGAAATATCGTCGCCGGTGAAAACATCATCAACTTCGGTGTGTACTTCAGATTGTTGGGCATTGCCGCCGGGGCTGTGCTGTCATTGGTTGGACTGAACTGGGCTTTGCGTGCCCGAAAGTTGAACGGTGAAGACGATATGCTGTCGCGGGCCGCGCATCGATTCACAACCCTCGCAGTTATCGTCGGCCTAGGTGCCGGTGCAATTTTTGCTATCGGCAGCTTCTTAGGAGCATTTAACAACTACGGACCCCGCGATGATGTACCAATTCGGTTCATCGATGTTTATCTGCCAATTCTTTTGGCTACCGCCTTGGTGATTGTGGTTTTGCTCCGTGCTTTTGTCTTCCGCAAAGATGACATGCACCAGGAAGACGGGAAAAAAGCCAAACTTACCGCGCGTCAAAAAGCTTTGGGTCTCGGTTATGCGGTGCCCATTTTGGCCACTGCGGTGGCAATCATATTTGGCTTGATTGTCTACGACGTAACCCGAACCGACTTGCAGGTCTGGGTTTGGGTTATCATCCAGGTCATCATCGCTCTAGGTATTGTTCAAGGCACTCGATTTGCGAATCGCGCCAAGACCGGTGAGGTTTTGCCAGCTAAGCCGCGCGGTGCCTTCGCTGCTGCTGGTGCATCGAATCTGAATTTTGTGCTGAGCATAGTTTTCGGCACCGTGGTGTCGATCATGTCGTTCACTTTCGGGTTCGCCGCGATTGAAAACCTGCGCCGCTGGGACATTCCAGTTGACCCGAGCGAAGGTAAAGAAGTCAGTACCATGCCGACAATTGAAATGCCTGATCTTCCTTGGCTGATTGAAGATTTCTTGCCAGCCAAAATTTTGTTGTTGCTTGCGGTGGCTGGAATTTACCTAACCATTACCGAGCGCAACCGCAAGGCAGACCGGGTTACCGGCAAATAGTTTGACCTGGAAATTACATGAAGTTCTACGCCGCGGCTCTGCTGTTTGACAATGATGGTGTCTTGGTTGACTCGCACGCTGCAGCCGCAATTGCTTGGGCAACCTGGGCAGAAAAATACGCTCCCGGATGGAATTGGGATGTGCCAGAACATGCTGGAGTCCGCGCCGAAGACATGGTGCGGAAAATGGTTGCTGCTGACCTGTTCGAAGAGGCCAACAACTTCATCAATCAACTCGAGCAAGACACCGCCGATCAAACCGTGCCGCTACCTGGAGGATTAGAACTAGTTCAAAGTTTGAAGCCAGGAACCTGGACGGTGTGTACATCTGCGAATCCGAATCTAGGCAAGGCCAGACTTGCGGCAGCGGGTTATCCGTTACCTGCAGAATTAGTTACCGCAGCCGACGTCGCAAACGGCAAACCGGCGCCCGACCCTTATTTACTCGGTGCCAGACGATTAGGGTTTGACCCAGCCGATTGCGTTGTTTTCGAAGATGCCCAATCGGGAGTCTTAGCCGCCATCGAAGCCGGCGCAGGGCTGGTGGTTGGAGTTTCTGCCAGAGCGTTAGAAACTGATGCGGACATCGTCGTAAAAAATCTCAGTGGCATCGCATTCGACGGTGAAGTGTTAACTATTTCGGATAAAAGCAGATTGCGGTAAATTCGACTGTCGAAGAAAAAGGTAAATCATGTCTGAAGTAATTTTTTACGGCGCCGACTGGTGCAGCGACTGCCGCCGATCAAAAGCTCAACTGAACGAGCTAGGCGTCAAATACGAATTGCGCGATGTTGAAAAAGAACCCGAGTTCGCAATTCAATCCGAACTTGTTGCTGGCCGCAAAAACATTCCGGTTATTTTGTTTGAAGACGGCAAATTTTTAGTCGAACCATCAAACATTCAACTCGCAGATGCCCTGCGCGAGCGTGGTCTGATTGCTTAAGCGAACCGTTGTCGTCGTCGAAGATGAGGCGCTGCTTCGCGACCTGGTTGCCCAGAGTCTAGAGCGAGCGGGTTTTTCAGTAACAACTGCCGCTAATGCCGCCGATGCTCGTCGCGCATGTGTTGCGGTAGATCCAGATGCCGTGGTTGTCGATATTGAACTTGGTCCTGGCCCTACCGGCTTTGACTTTGTCGAGGCTTTGCTTAAAACCACTCCAGATGTAAGTGTCGTTTTTCTGACTAACCTGCCAGATGTTCGATTTGCCGGGCAAGACCCAAAGCAGCTTCCAAAGTCGATTGCTTACCTTCGCAAATCGCAGCTGGTCAACTCGGATGAGTTGGTAATGGCACTTGAAAATGCCCTAAAAGGCAATGTTTCACCGGCGTTTAGACACGACCAAAGCGGTGAACGGCCTTTGGCCGGGCTTTCACGCAAGCAAGTTTCGGTGCTGCAGCTTTTGGCACTGGGATATTCAAATAGTCAGATAGCCGAAAAAAGAGGCACCACCATTAGAGCTGTCGAAGGCATCGTCAGTCGAATTTTTATGGCCATGGGAATTGATCCGCAGGCACCAGGCAATGCTCGAGTAGAAGCAGCGCGCCAATACCTAACTGCCAGCGGTCATCAAATTCCAGAGCCTGCCTAACTGGCACTATACGGGGGATCTTGAATCAGCAGGTTAGGGCGGCTACTCCGAAAAGTAGTCTTCGCGAGGCTATTACCAACGCTGCCGGTCCGGTGGCACTGAGCAATCAGGTACTGCTGCTATTTGCGATTCCGTCGTATGCCTCGATTTTTCTTTACAATCTTCAACGATCAAACGGCACTATTTTTGACTGGTTCATCATCGGTTCAGTTGCCTACCTCACTACGATTGGTGTTCTGCTAATTTTCAGAGCAACAGTTTTGGGGACAGATTTCAGGCCTTCGAAGCCTTTTGTGATGATATCGGCGCTGGTGACCGCCGGAACCGCTAGGGCTATAAGCGTTCTGATAATCGGCGGCTGGCTTGGCGTTGTGCCCGCCAGTGATGCGCTATTTCGACTTTTTAGCGGGCCATTTTTTGTGCTTGGTGCTATCGCCACTATTGCCATTTACTATGCTTCCGTGCGTCGCAATGAAGAGACTCTGGCTCAGCTGCGACGTGAGAAAGCTGTACTTGATGAGTTGCGCGGCAGCGTCCGCGAACGCATTAGGTTGCAGCGTGAGCAGCTGGTATCCCAGGTAGAGCGAGCTATAGCACCTGTTATTGAACGCTTCGAAAAAGAGCGAAACGCAAAACAGTCAATAGAGATTTTGAGGGCCTCTGTTGATGAAGTTGTTCGCCCGCTAAGTCACGCTATTGCCAAGCCGGGTGCCTTCCCAACCGAGACCGGGACTCTGGATGCGGTTCTCGAAAAGGTTGAAAAAGAACGGCAGCGGCTGCCCAAACTAGTAAATGTCGGTGACATGCTGGTGCCGCTGTTTATTTTGTTCACCATGACCACCGCCGGCATCGGCCCACTTTTTGAGATAACCCCTGGCCGCGAAGCGCTTGCGGTAATTACCTTCACAGTTGGTGGTTGGACGTCACTCAAGTCGATTCAGGCTTTGGCGCGAAAAATTTGGGCACCCGTTTGGCTGGCCGCAGTCTGGGTGCTGGTGATCAGTTTTGTCGTCGCAGTAATCATCGAGGCATTACTAATTTTTGTTGCCCGCTCAAGCTTTGAGCAGGTGCAGCTCTGGCAAGTTTTTTCGCTAATTTCGTTGGGCTCAGTCACTTCGATGTTTATGCAGGTGCCCAGAACTTTGCGATTTGCGTCCGAGCAGCAGTTGCGTGCAGTAGTTCAAGATCTTGAAATTTTGAACTCGGAACTTCGGCAGCAGGTTTGGCATAACCAGCGCCGCATCGCGTCTATTTTGCACGGCTCGGTGCAGGCAGCAATTTATGCGGGCGCCATGAAGATTGCGGAACAGGCAGTGCTTGACCCGACGCTAATTACAAAAATACGTCGGGATGTCGACGCTGCGATTAACCGGTTGCACACAGAAACCGAGTCGACCGATGTAGTTGAAGTAATTGGTCAGATGAGTGCTGTCTGGCACGGTGTCTGCGATGTGCGTTTGGCTGAATATTCGAAGCGAGCGGCTACAGCACTGGCCGGCAACTCGGTGGCAGCAAGTTGCACTATCGAGGTGGTTCGCGAAGCGGTCAACAATGCCATCAAACACGGTGGGGCTAAGCAGCTTTCAATTTACATTCGTCTCGAGTCGGAAAAACTGGTTCGCCTGGTCATTGAAAATGACGGCGCTCCAGCACTCGACGATGCAGTTGCCGGGTTTGGTAGTCAGGTGCTCGATGAAATCACCCACCAGTGGAGTCTAAAAAGTGAAAATGGCCTTACTTATCTGGTGGCGATGATTCCGGTTTCAAAAATCTCTAGGTAAAAGTGTCTTACTCGGCTAGGCTGGCCTAAGCAACAAAATCGTTGCAGTAGTCGTTTGCGAATTTTCCTTCTTATTGTGTGTGGGTCTAGCGCTGTTCGACTAACCCAAACAATCGTGCAGCTACTCCCTGTGTGATTACACAAAACTGAATGAGGAAAAAATGCCAAATTTTGGCACTACAAACGCGCGCGCCGCAAAGGGCGGCGCCAAAAAATCTGCCCTAAAGAGTGGCGCTAAAGGCGCACCTAAATCGGCTCGCAAGGCCGTGGGTTCAAACTTTAAGACTCGTGAAGACGGTCGTGGTGGCCGTGCTCCGCATCGCGCTGATGCTGCCCCACGCGGCAAGCGCACTCCATTTTTCGAAGAAGGCCCTAAGCGCAGCTACGGTGCCGACCGTGAAATGTCTCAGGGTCGTGAAGACCGCGGCCGCGACTGGCAGCCACGCGAAAACCGTGAAGGTTTCGCTGGCCGCAAGCCACGTCATGCCGCGTCTGGTCGCGATGGCGCCCGTGAATTTAACCGCGATGACAACCGTGGTGGCCGTGACTATGGCCGCAGCGACAACCGCGGAGGCCGTGACTGGCAGCCACGCGAAAACCGCGAAGGCGCACGTCGTTTTGACGACCGCGCACCGCGTCGCGATTTTGACGATCGCGCACCGCGTCGCGAATGGACCGAAGAGCGCCCAGCACGTCGCTCATTCGATGGTGACCGTGCCCCTCGTCGTGATTTTGATGACCGCGCACCACGTCGCAATTTCAGCGAAGATCGCCCAAAGCGCGACTTCGGAGACCGCCCACGCTTCGGTGACCGCAACGATCGCCGTGCTGACTTTGCCGGTGACCGCAGCCCGCGCCGCGGTTTCGAAGACCGTGCGCCGCGACGCGACTTTGAGAACGGTCGCCCAGACCGCGCCGACCGCCTAGCTCGCGACGAATCTCGCGACCAGGTTTTCAAGGCTGCTCGCAGCAAGACCCCAAATAAAAAGGCTTTCTTCGAGGATGAGGTTCTTGAGCGTTTGACATCGGTCTCAACCGACGACGCAATTACCGTTGAAAGCTTCGAAGACATGGGCTTGCACCCAAAAATGCTGGTTTCGCTAACCGGCATGGGTGCCGAGCGTCCGTTCCCAATTCAGGCCAGCACCATCCCAGCCGCTATTTCAGGCCGCGATGTTTTGGGTCGCGGAAAAACCGGTTCAGGAAAAACAATTGCCTTCACAGTTCCACTGGTAACCAAGTTGGTTGCCGGAGGTTCACAGCCACGAAAGCCAGGTAAGCCTCGTGCTTTGATCCTGGCTCCGACCCGCGAGTTGGCCGATCAAATCGACCGCACCGTAAACGGCATCGCTCGTCCGGTTGGTTTTTACACCACCTGCATCTACGGAGGTGTACCGCAGCGCAAGCAAGAGAACGCCATGAGCCGCGGTGTCGACATCGTGGTGGCAACTCCTGGTCGTCTTGAGGACTTGATGGCTCAGGGCATTGTTGACCTAAGCGAGGTCGAGACTATGGTTATCGACGAGGCCGACCACATGTGTGACCTTGGCTTCATCGAAGGTGTGCGTCGCATCATGACCGCTGCTGGCGACAGTCAGAAACTACTCTTTTCGGCAACCTTAGACAAAGAGGTTGATGCGCTGGTCAAACAGTTCATGCCAGACCCCTACGTGTTTGAAGTTCCTGAAGAAGAAGTTGACCACTCAAACATCACTCACCGTGTTTTGGTTGTAGACGACCACGACCGCTCACAGGTGCTGTTGCGTTTGGTTCAGGGTGCAAACAAGTCGCTGATCTTTGCTCGCACCAAGATGACCGCCGAGCGCTTGAGCGAAAGCTTGACCGCTGCCGGCGTGCCAGCCGCACGCTTACACGGTGACCTAAATCAAAACCAGCGCAACCGAAACCTCGAGCGTTTCACTCGTGGCGAAGTTCGCGTATTGGTGGCGACTGATGTGGCCGCTCGCGGCATCCACGTTGATGACGTTGCCTTGGTAATTCAGGTTGACCCACCGCAGGAATACAAGACCTACCTGCACCGTTCGGGCCGAACCGGTCGTGCGCACAACAAGGGAACCGTAATCACTTTGATTCCGCGTTCACGTCGTCGTCGCATGGAAGATTTGCTGAACCGTGCCGAGCGCGACGGAATCTTCAGCGAAGTTCGCCCAGCAGCGCCGCTGTTGGAAGAACTTGCTGGCCCGATTGCGCCACCTCCGGTAGCTGATTCGCTTGACTTCGGTGACAGCCGTGGCGGCGACCGTGGCGGTGACCGTGGTTCACGCGGTGGTTCACGTGGTTCTTACGGTGGCAACCGTGGTGGCCGTGGTGGCGACCGTGGATTCTCTGGTGGTCGTTCACGTGGCGAAGGCGCTCGCGGTGGCGAACGTTCAGGGCCACGCACCAAAGCTCGTAAATTCGACAACTAAATAATTTGCACTTGCGCCGAGGTCGGCGGTCTTGTTAGGCTGTAAGAAGCCAAAGACCGCCGGTTTCGGTCGTGAGCAATCCTTCGAAGAAATTCAATGGGTTATTCACGCCGACTAAGAAACCAAAAGTTGACCTGCGTAGGTGTACTAGAACTAAATCCCGTTTTCGGGTTTTGCTGCTCTGTGCGTCTGCGCCAGAGCATTTTTTATTTCTTGGGGCTACCGGCAAATCGAAATCAAGGAGTGCCATGGCGAACAAGGTGCAGAGCGTTGCCGAGCTAACTGAAAAGTTTCAGAGCTCGACCGCGATCTTTCTAACCGAGTACCGCGGCCTAACTGTGGCTCAGCTCAAAGAGCTGCGCCGTTCAATCAGTGCGGACGCAACCTACGCCGTGGCAAAGAACACGTTGATCGAGATCGCTGCAAAGAACGCTGGAGTTACCGCATTTGACGGCCAGTTGTTCGGACCAACCGCTCTCGCTTTTGTTTCAGGTGACGGTGTCACTGTTGCAAAAGCCCTACGCGACTTTGCCAAGGCAAATCCTCAGCTTGTAGTTAAGACCGGTCTGTTTGACGGTGCCGCTCTTTCTGCTGATGAGGTACAGAAGCTTGCCGACCTCGAAACCCGCGACGTTCTATTGGCCAAGGCCGCTGGAATGTTCAAGGCTTCGCTATACAAGGCTGCTTACACATTCAACGCTCCACTTGCTCAGGCAGTTCGCACTGTCGACGCGCTTCGCGCAAAGCAAGAGGGCTAAAACGCTTCAAACGATTTACAAATCTAAAAACCCAAGGAGAAAAAAATGGCAAAGCTGACCACTGACCAGCTAATTGAGGCCTTCAAAGAGCTATCTCTAATCGAGCTTTCAGAGTTCGTTAAGAAGTTCGAAGAGGTATTCGAAGTAACCGCTGCTGCACCAGTTGCAGTTGCTGCTGCAGGCGCTGCTGCTCCTGCTGCTGCTGCAGAAGAGAAAGACTCATTCGACGTCGTTCTTGAGGCTGCTGGCGACCAGAAGATCCAGGTTATTAAAGAGGTTCGTGCTCTTACCAACCTAGGTCTAGGCGAAGCAAAGGCTCTTGTAGACGGTGCACCTGCAACCGTTCTAGAGGGTGCAAACAAGGATGCTGCCGAGAAGGCAAAGGCTGCTCTAGAGGGCGCCGGCGCAAAGGTAACCCTAAAGTAAGTTCTCTTACCAAATTTCAAAACCCGCTCGGCTTCGGCCCGGCGGGTTTTGTTTTTAACCCAGGCGATGTTTCAATAGGCGGATGGATACCCCCTACTTGCCGATTGGCGCACTGGCCGGAACTTTTGTGATGCTACTTTGGCGCGCGCTGCCGTGGCTGATGATTATCTTCGGATTGATCGTCACATTTCGCTGGCTGACCGGTAAACGCAAAAAGAAGTGACCTAGGCTTAAGTCATGAAATTCGTCAACAATGTCACCGAACTGATCGGCAACACTCCGCTAGTCAAGCTAAATAAGGTGACCGCCGGCATCAAATGCACCGTGTTGGCGAAGGTCGAATATTTCAATCCGGGCGGTTCAATCAAAGACCGAATCGCCGCCAAGATGGTCGACGATGCTGAGGCAAAGGGTCTGCTAAAGCCCGGCGGCACCATTGTTGAACCAACCTCGGGAAACACCGGAATTGGGTTGGCGCTGGTCGCGCAGCAGCGCGGCTACCGCTGCATTTTTGTTCTGCCTGACAAAGTTGCCGAAGACAAGCGCAACACTCTGGTTGCTTACGGGGCCGAAATTGTGGTGTGCCCAACTGCCGTGGCACATGAAGATCCTCAGTCTTACTATTCCGTCAGCGATCGTTTGGCTCGCGAAATTCCTGGGGCATGGAAGCCCGATCAGTACTCGAACCTCAACGGACCACAAAGCCACTATGAAGCTACCGGGCCAGAAATTTGGGCTGACACCGATCAAAAAGTTACCCACGTGGTAATTGGCGTTGGCACCGGCGGCACCATCTCTGGCACCGGCCGGTATCTCAAAGAGGTGTCTCACGGCGCCGTAAAAGTAATCGGTTGCGACCCTGCCGGTTCTATTTATTCAAACCCCGAAGGTGTGGGTAAACCATATTTGGTCGAGGGTGTTGGCCGCGGTGATGACTTTTTGCCCGAGGCCTACAACGCCAGCGTCGTAGACACCGTCATCCCGGTTCCAGACCGACAATCGTTTGAGATGACCCGTCGCTTGGCCAGTGAAGAAGGCTTACTGGTTGGCCCATCCTGCGGAATGGCAGTGGTGGCCGCACTGGAAGTTGCCAAAGATTTGCCCGAGGATGCGGTGGTCGTGGTGATTTTGCCCGATGGTGGGCGCGGCTACCTAGCCAAGGTTTTCAATGACAACTGGATGCGCTCCCACGGATTTATGTCGGCGCTCGAGGGCGAAAAAATTGAGAAACTTCTGGAGCTGAAGGGCAAAAAGCTTCCGGCTTTGATTCACGTTCACCCCGATGACTCAGTCGAAACGGCTATCAGCATCTGCCGTGAGTTTGATGTTGCGGTGCTGCCAGTTTTGCTTGCCGAGCTGCCGGTTCGAATTGGGCAGGTTACCGGTTCGGTTACCGAGCAAGATTTGGTCGAAAAGGTTTCAGCTGGGCTGGCCCAACTCGATGATCCGGTTTCGAAGCACCTCGGGCCAAAGCCGGTAATTGTGGGTATTGGTGAGTCTATTGAGGTTGCCCGAGACCTTCTAAAAACCGAGTCGGCGCTGCTGGTGCTGTCCGATGGCGAACCTGTCGGCCTAATCACCAGCCACGATGTAACCGATTATCTAAGTAAGTAGGCTAATTTCATGTCTCAATTTGAAACCCGCGCAATCCACACCGCTCAACACCCAGATCGCAACAACGGTGCTGTGATTCCACCTATTTACATGACCTCGACTCACCGCCAAAATGCAGTGGGCGATTTGGCTGAAGGGTACGAATACAACCGCGGTGGCAACCCGACCCGCGACGCGCTGCAAGAGGCTTTGGCTTCACTCGAGGGTGGCCGATTTGGTTTCAGCTTTTCTTCTGGGTTGGCAGCTGAAGATGCGGTCATCCGAGCCACTATGACTGCCGGCGATCATGCCATTTTGGCTAACGACTTATACGGTGGTAGTTTTCGCATGTTCAATCGCGTGCACAAGCCTGCCGGCATCGATTTCGACATTGTCGATTTAAACGACGAGGATGCCCTGCGCGCCGCGTTCAAGCCAGGTAAAACCAAGCTGGTTTGGATCGAAACCCCAAGCAACCCGATGATGACAATTTTCGACATCAACAAAGTTTCACGCATCGCTCACGAGCACGGTGCCTTGGCGGTTGTCGACAACACCTTCGCAACCCCATACCTGCAGCGCCCACTTGAATTGGGTGCCGATATTGTGGTGCACTCGACGACCAAATATCTTGGCGGACACAGTGACATTCTCGGCGGCGCGGTAATCCTCAATGATGGTGAGGTAGCCGACAAAATTCGCTTCATCCAGTTTGCTGTTGGTGCAGTTTCAAGTGCCTTTGACGCTTGGCTGACCCACCGCTCGCTCAAGACTTTGGCGCTACGCATGCGAGCACACTGTGCCAACGCGCAGGTAGTGGCCGAGTTTTTTGACGGCCATCCAAAGATTGAGCAGGTTTACTACCCTGGCCTGCCAGCACACCCAGGTCACGAGCTGGCTAAAAAACAGATGCACGGCTTTGGTGGAATGGTCAGCGTCAGGCTCAAGGATGGCGCGGCTGCCAAGCGTCTTGCCGAGTCGACCAAACTATTCACCTTGGCTGAAAGCCTTGGCGGTGTTGAGTCGCTGGTAAACCACCCGGCTGAAATGACTCACGCTTCGGCCGCTAATAGTCCAATCGAGGTCGGCCCAGAAATCGTTCGTTTCTCGGTTGGCGTTGAGCACATCGATGACCTACTGGCCGATTTAGAGCAGGCGCTGTCGCGAGTTTAATAATTTGACCCGCAGATTCTACGTTTTGTAGAATAGAACTGTCGAGCACTTAATTGTCAAAGGAAATCATGAAAAAGTTTGCTCTGTTCGCTGCGGCTTCAGCACTAGTTTTGGCAGCATCGGGCTGCAGTGCAGCTACTGAGGCACATCCCGAAGAAATGCACGCCGACAACGGTTGGGTTCGTGCCTATGAAATGACAGCTATGCCTGGTGGCATGACTGGCGCCTTCGCAGAAATCACCAACCACACCAACGCTGACGTCACCCTAGTTGGTGCATCCAGCTCGATTGCCAACATGGTCGAGGTTCACGAAGTGGTTTCGGTAGATGGCGAAATGAAGATGCGACCTAAAGAGGGCGGCATTGTGATTCCTGCTGGTGAAACCGTCACTCTTGAACCGGGTGGCTTGCACATCATGCTGATGGACACCACCGCGGCAATTCTTGAGGGTGATGAAATTACCTTGACTCTAGATTTTGACGGCGCTGAAGATCTGACTGTAACTTGGCCAGCAAAAAGCGCAGCAGCTGGCGACGAGGAATACCAGAGCAAATAGGAGATAAAACTTTGAGCAAGATCAGTAGACGAGGGTTTCTGTTCGGCGGCGCTGCCGCCACGGGGGCTCTCGTCTCTGCATCTGCCGGAGCAGCTGTTGGTGCGAGCCTTGGTGCTGAGGCTGCAACCGAAGCTGCGAACAAGGCGAATCTCACCGCGGTTTTGAAGCGGCGCGAGCGATTTTTTGGTCAACACCAAAACGGCATCGAAACTGAACTGCAAACATTTACAAATTTTGTGGCCTTCGACCTGAAGCCAGAAACCGATGCCGCCGCGGCAGCGCGCTGGTTCAAATTAATTACCGACGACATTGCCCGTCTCAGCGTTGGCGAAGCACCTTTGGCTGATCCAACACCGCAGTTGGCTATGGGTCCAGCCAGATTCACCGCCACTTTGGCCGTCGGTCCAGGATTCTTCGACAAGCTAGGTTTGGCTGACAAAAAGCCGACGGGTTTTGAGCAGTTGCCAGCCTTTAACGTCGACCAGCTTCGCGAAGAATATTCCTACGGTGATGTGTTGTTGCACATCTCTGCGGATGACCCCATCATCCTCAGTCATGGTGTTCGCTCGCTGGTTCGAGACAGTGTTGGTTTTGCTAAGGTCCGATACTCGCAACAGGGGTTTTCTAACGCGCAAGGGGTTGTCCCCGGCGGTGTTCGCCAGCGAAACCTGATGGGGCAGGTTGATGGCACCGATAATCCCGAAATTGGCTCATCCGATTTCAACAACATCGTCTGGGTCGAAAACGGCCCAGACTGGTTAATCGGTGGCACATTTCTGGTTTTCCGTCGTATTGCGATGCAGTTGGGAACCTGGGATGCACTCGGTCGAACCGACAAAGAATTGGTCATCGGTCGAAATTTGCAGAATGGTGCCCCACTGGGCAAGCAAAACGAAAACGATCCGATCGACTTTGATGCGGTTGATGCCAACGGACTTAAATTGATTCCAGAATTCGCCCACATTAGGCGCGCCCACGCTACAAATCCGACAGAGCGAATTTTTCGCCGGCCGTTCAATTATGAGGTTGGGGTTACCCCCGATGGCGAACCGGATGTTGGCTTGCTGTGGACGGCCTATCAGCGCGACATTTCGACCCAGTTTTTGCCAATTCAAAAAAGACTCGATCAACTTGACCTGCTGAATAAATGGACAGTCCCGATTGGATCTGCAGTCTGGGCTGTGCTTCCCGGGGTGGAACAGTCGGCAAACGGCGATTACCTAGGTAAAAAACTTTTCCAATAATCGCTTAGTCTTGACATGATGTCGACTACAACCATTACCCAGCGTCAGCGTTGGAAATTTATTTTTCTCATTGGTGGATTACAGGCTTTGCAGCCTTTTTCACTCGACCCTTATCTACCATCGGGTCCGATCATTGCTCGAGATTTCGCCGTCGACAATTCACTGATTCAACTAACCCTCAGTGCGCTAACCGTGGGATTTGCTATTGGCCAACTTGTAGCCGGGCCGCTTAGCGACGCCATCGGCAGACGCAAGCCGCTGCTGTTTGCATCCACCCTTTATGTTCTGGCCAGCTATCTAGTTTTCATTGCCCCAAGTATGGAGTTCTTCTTTGCAGCACGACTGCTGCAGGGAATGTCTGGTGCGGCAGCTCTGGTTGTCGGCAACGCAATTATTCGCGATCTTTATGAAGGTCTGCCGATGCTAAAGATGATGGGCCGTGTGCTGCTGATTCAAGCATCAGCCTGGTTCATCGGCCCGTTCGCCGGTTCACAACTATTGGTAATCATGGACTGGCGGGGAGTGAGCCTAATTCTTGGTTGCTACGCGGTATTCATGCTAATTGCTTCATTTATGTTTTTGACCGAAACACTTCACCGGGACAATCGTCGCGATACCGTTTTCGCCGGGATGCTGAAGCGCTTCGCCTATGTTTTACACGATCGAATTTATGTCGGATTGCTGCTGGTGCAGATCATGGTTGGAATCGGGCTTTGGGCCTATCTCAGCGCAATGCCTTTTGTTTTCACCCAGCAATTCGGGTTGGCTCCAGAACAGTACGGCTTGCTTTTGACCCTGAACTCGGTTGGTGCCTACATCGGCGTTCAACTCTCTTCTAAGCTGGCCCAGTACATCCCCGCTCAGTGGCTGCTGGTTGGTGCCTTGTCGATGTCGCTGATTGTCGGTGCAATCTTGACTCTGATTTCTAACACCCAGCCGCCGCTGTGGTTGGTTGCCGGTCTAATTTGGCTATTCCTCGTTGCCTTCGGTTTGACCGTCACCCCAATTGGAGCGCTATCGTTGGCACCCCACCCAAACGAGGCCGGTACTGCCGCCTCGCTAATGCTGGTCCTGGGCTCTCTGGCAACATCGGCGGCCGGTCCGCTCTATGCAGCACTTCCAAAAGAAACCGCCTTCGGTGTTGGTCTAACCATGGTGGCGGCCCATCTGATTTCATTAACCGTAATGTTTACTGTGGTTAGGCCTAAGTCGGTTCCGGCCCTTACCTAAAACGAAATTCAAGTCGAAGGAGCAATTGTGGTCAGGGTTCTGATTCATCACGGTTGGACAAATCGCCGACAGCCAGATGTTTGGCACCGCCACCTCACCTCCTCACTGCGCCAAGCTGGGCATCAGGTTATCTACCCGCAGTTTCCCAGTACCGATAATCCAATCTTGGCTGAGTGGCAAGAGTTGTTGATTGCCGAGCTGGGTCACCTAAAAGAGGCCGGCGAGGGCGAAACTGTGATGATTGCTCACTCGCTGGGTTGTGTCAACTGGATGCAGGCGGCTGCCTCAGGTTTGATTGATGAGCCGGTTGATCGACTCCTGTTGGTTGCGCCCGCTGATCCAAAATTGCTAGGCGATGTTCCAGGCGTCGATCTTGACTTGAAAAAAACTGCAACTCGGGATGCAATTTTGTCTTCAGCAACGAGCATCACCTTGGTTGGCTCAGACGGAGACCCCTGGATTCCCGACGGAATTGACCAAACGTTTGGGCGCCATTTGGGAATTGAATCGGTTGTAATTCCAGGAGCCAAGCATTTATCTCTGGCCGATGGCTGGGGATACTGGCAGGGTGTAATCGACTGGGTGCTTGACCCAAATGCCGACATCACAGTCCGATAATTTTTAGCATTTATCTACTGCTTTGACAGAGCCTAGGTAGGCTTAGAAAAAGCTCCTGATTTGCCCCAGGGAGTACCTTTACATTTAGGAAAATCAATGCGGATTTTGCTTGTTGGTGCCGGCGGAGTCGGCGACGCTATTGCAAAGATTGCCTCAACTCGAGACTTTTATGAACTAATCGTGGTCTCAGATTATGACTTCAGTCGAGCAGAAAAAACTATCGAGTGGATCAGGGAACACCGTGGCGAAGCGGCTGCTTCGAAATTTATTCCAGCCAAGATTGACGCCTCAAACGCATCAAATGTTGCTGAGTTAGCACTTAACCACCGCATCACACACATTCTCAACGCTGTTGAACCAAAATTCTTGCCAACAGTTTTCTCGGGTGCATTTACCGCTGGCTGTCACTACATGGATATGGCTCTGAGCCTCAGCGAAGCCCACGAGAGCGACCCCTACCACCTGCCAAACATCAAACTTGGCGATGCCCAATTTGCTGTTTCGGAACAGTGGGAACGAGCAGGAAAATTGGCTCTCATCGGCATGGGTGTCGAGCCGGGTCTATCAAACATTTTTGCTCGCTACGCTCAGACCTACCTGTTCAGCGAAATTGATGAAATCAGTGTGAAAGACGGTTCGAATCTCGCCGTCTATGACGACAGTGGCAACGAAATTTTCGCTCCATCATTTTCAATCTGGACAACCATCGAAGAATGCCTGAACCCCCCGATGATTTATGACCGGGCCAAGGGTTGGCACACCACCGAGCCGTTCAGCGAGCCGGAAATTTTTGAATTTCCAGAAGGTATTGGCGCTGTCGAGTGCGTAAACGTCGAGCACGAAGAAGTGACTATGCTTCCTCGTTACATCGATGCAAATCGTGTCACCTTCAAATTCGGCCTAGGTCGTGACTTTATCGGCGTTCTAAAAACTCTGAACGCGCTCGGCCTAGATCGAACCAAGCCAGTGCGTGTGCGCTCACCGCAAGGTCCGGTTGACGTTTCTCCTCGAGATGTAGTTGCCGCCGTGCTGCCAGACCCAGCAACAATTGGCCCACGGATGACCGGAAAAACCTGTGCTGGCGTGCTGGTTACCGGTAAAGATAAAGACGGCAAAGACCGCGCCACGTATCTCTATCACGTAGCCGACAACGCCAAGACCATGGCCGAAATTGAAGCTCAGTGCGTAGTTGCCCAAACAGCGTTCAACCCGCTTATTGCGCTCGAATTGTTGGCAACCGGCGTCTGGCAAAGTGCCGGCGTGCACGGACCAGAACACTTCGATGCCAAGCCATTCCTCGACCTGATGTCTTCGTCAATTGGTTACAACGAGAGATGGGTTCAGCAGGAACGTCTGCCAGCCAGCCCGTTACGTCATCCGTAGTTAGTTATCAGCATTCAAAAATGAATTTTGATGTCGCGATAATCGGGTCAGGTTTTGGCGGTTCGGTAGCCGCTTTGCGCCTGGTTGAAAAGGGCTACCGAGTTTTGGTGATTGAAGCCGGTGCGCGTTTTGCAGACCACGAATTTGCCCGCAACTCGTTTGACCTAAAAAGGTTTCTGTTTTTTCCAAAACTTGGCCTGACCGGAATCCAACGCATCGATCTTTTGAAGAATGTGCTGGTGCTATCCGGGGCTGGTGTTGGCGGAGGTTCACTGGTGTACGCAAACACCCTTTACCGACCCCCGCAGAGCTTTTACAAAACCGGAAGCTGGGCAAACCTTGCCGATTGGCAGAAGTTGCTCGAGCCCTATTACGACCTTGCAGAGCGAATGCTAGGTGTCGAGGTTAATCCTTACGATTCGCCAGCCGACAAAGTCATGCGCAGCGCTGCGTCGCAAATGGGTGTGGCCGATACCTACCGGCCAACACCGCTTGGTATTTTCTTTGGTCAAGGCAAGGTTGCCGCCGGCACTGAAGTTACTGACCCCTATTTCGGTGGTGTGGGGCCCAGTCGCAGGGCTTGCATCAATTGCGGCGAATGCATGACCGGTTGCCGGCACGGAGCAAAAAATACTCTGGTAAAGAATTACCTTGGCCTTGCTGAAAAGGCGGGGGCCGAAGTTTGGCCACTCACCAAGGTTGATTCAATTGAAAAATTGGCTAATGGCAGTTTTGAACTCAAGCTTTCCTCAGTTGGTAAGAACCGCGATGGCAGACCGACAAGCTTGACTGTCCCGCAGGTAATAGTCGCGGCTGGTGCTCTCGGTTCAGCCAAACTGCTGCAGCGATCAAAAGATTTGGGATTGCTGCCGAACCTGAGCGAGCGAATGGGTGAACTCAGTCGCACCAACTCCGAGTCACTGTTGGGTGTTGTTGCCCAAAATAATGACCGTGATTTCAGTCTCGGTGCGGCAATCACATCCTCGTTCTATCCCAGTGCCGATACTCACATCGAGTCGGTTCGTTACGGCCGGGGCAGTGGATTTATGGGCTTGCTGCAAACTGTGCTGGCCAGCACACCTTCCGGAAAAAGCCCAAACCCGCTGCGCTTGGTTTGGAACACCGTCAGGTCGATCACCAAACTACCAAGTTTTTACAACCTCAGAACCTGGCCTGAACGCACCCTGATTTTGCTGGTCATGCAGGCGCGAGACAACTCGCTCACCACCTATCTCAAACGGGGTTGGTTCGGATCGAAGAAATTAACTTCTAAGCAGGGCACTGGCGAGGCAAACCCAAGTTGGGTGCCGGCCGGTCACGACGCTGCCCGCCTGATTGCCGCCGAGATTGGTGGCACTGCCGGAGCTGTCGTCGGTGAACCTTTCGGAATTCCGTTGACCGCACACTTTATTGGCGGCTGCGTCATGGCAGATTCAAGCGAGAAAGGTGTGGTTGATCCATACCTGCGCGCATTCGGCGTCGAAGGTCTGCACATCTGGGATGGTTCGGCACTATCGGCTAATCCCGGGGTCAATCCTTCGTTGAGTATTACGGCGATCGCCGAGTGGGCAGTGGCTCACTGGCCGAACCGTGACGAAAAAGACTCGCGTCCGGCCATAAACGAGACTTTCGAGTTGGCGCCTAAAGTTGCTCCGAAGTTTCCGGTGGTGCCAAAAAACGCTTACGCTGCGCTAAAAATTACCCCGAAGAAACCCAACTAGCGTTTGCCACCTTGCGCGATGTAGGCACCAAAAATTACGATTGCTGCACCAACCGGTTCGTGCCACGTCAAAGTTTCACCCAACAGCATGACCCCAATTGCTACACCGACAACGGGGGTGATGTAGGTTACGGTGCTGGCAATTGGTGATCCGGCAATCGCAATTACTCGGTAGTACATCACATACGCGATACCGGTGCCCACTGCCCCTAGCGCCAACATGCTCAAAACACCATCGACCGTGGGTTGCCCGGTGACCCAGCCACCCGCAGCATAAAAAGGCAACAGCGAAACTGCGCTGGTGGTTACCTGGCCAAAAACAGCAACCTCGCGCTGTATTTTCATTGGTTCCACAAAGCGGCGGATGAAAGGTGTGCCAATTCCGTAGCAAGAAACTGCACCGATCAAAGCCAAAATTGCCAGCGGTTCGTTTTCACCAAAACCTCGCCAGACTGCTAGAACGGTGGCTACCCCAATCAAACCGATAAGCAGGCCAACGAGTACGCGAGGCTTTGGCTTTTCGGCCCTGAAAGCGATCAAGATTGCAATCACGGTAAAAATCGGAGTGCTGGCGTTGATGATGCTGGCCAGCGAAGAACTTACGTACTGTTGTGCGAAGCCGAATAGTGCTGCCGGTATGGCGCTCATGAATAGCCCGCCGAGCCAAAGGAACAGCCAGGCTTTCGGATTTCTTGGCAGGGCAAGTTTTCGAACTACCAGTACAACAGCAAGAGTCACTGCACCCAAAAAAGTTCGCCAGAACGCGATTCCAGTCGGGGTTAGAAATGCCAGGGAACGTTCAACAAATAAAAATGATGAACCCCAAATGACGCCCAAAATTAAATAGCTGGGAACCCAAGATGTGGTTTTTGATGATGGCACTTGATGAGCCTAGCGTGAAACATTTCGTAATTTTTTGGGCAACGAGCAGATCAATATTTAGAGTCTTCATATGACCGAATCTGACATGAAAATTACCAGCGCCTACGACAAGTTTGCCGAAACTTACGACGAGTTTTACTCTGAGTCAGAGTTCGTCGCAGAAGACAGAGCGCTGTTTAAATTGTTCAGCGATCAACTGAAAAAACCAGTACTCGATCTTGGTGCCGGAACCGGATTGGCTTTGAAGTATTTAGCCCTGGAGCCAAAGGAGTATCTTTGCCGTTGAGCCTAGCGGCGGAATGCTAAAACGACTTCGCGAGTCACACCCGGGCTACCTTTCTGAGCAAAAAACTTTCGAAGAGTATGCCCCTGCGGCAATTGCAGAAAACAAGAAATTCGGTTCAATTTTGGCGCTCTACGGAGCGGCCACCTATTTCGACATCGAAAGTTATGAAAATGTCGAAAGACTGATGAACCCGGACGGCAACTATTTCTTGATGTTTTATCGTCCTGGTTACTATCCCGAACACCTGTATTCGGCTGAAGAAATCGATTTGATCAAGAGCAAGCAAAACTATGCTGCTATTTCCGCTGCTTTTGAAAACAAGTATTTGTTCTCAAAGTATCTAGTCGCGACAAATCTCCAACTTGATCTTGAGGTGTTTCAGCTCTGAATCAGTCGCCTTTGGTGGCGCACCAACAACTTGTTCTTTAGAGTTTGAGCAAAACTAATGAGGTTGCCATTACGGCCATGCCTGCGATGAAGCCATAAACGGTCAAGTGCCCGCGGGCAGAGTTGCGCGCGGTTGGCAAAAGGGTGTCGATGCTTAGAAACACCATCACGCCGGCAACCATGGCGAAAATTGCGCCCAATAGAAAATCGCTTAAGAATTGGGCCAGAACGAGATAACCCACTGCTGCACCTATTGGCTCAGCAAGACCTGAAAGAAAACTTAGACGAAAGGCCTTTAGCCTCGAGCCGGTAGCTTGGTAAATCGGCACTGAAACAGCGATTCCTTCTGGGATGTTGTGCATCGCAACGGCGATGGCTAATGCAATACCTACTTTGGGATCTTCTAGCACCAGCATGAAAGTGGCCAGACCCTCGGGCAGATTGTGAATGGCGATAGCCAGGGCCATAAAAATACCCATCCGCATCATTTTGCTAGTCTCGGCCTGAAATTGCGGTCTGCGGTCTTCGCCGATTAGTTCGACATCGGTGTTTTCGTGCGGGTTGCTTGAACTAGGAACCAAGTTGTCAATCAGTGCCATCAGCAACATTCCAGCGATGAAAAATGCAGCGGTCAATCCACTTGATTCTGGGCTATTCAGTGTGGTTTCAGAGCCTGAAGCCAATCGGGCATCGGCTTTAGGCAGGATCTCGACAAACGAAAGATAGATCATTACGCCGGCGCTGAAGCCCATGGAGGCGGCAAAAAAAGCGCGATTGGTGTGATGGGTAAAGAACGCGATTGTGCTGCCAATGCCGGTTGCTAGGCCAGCGCCGAGCGTTACTAAAAACGCTGTGATCAGTGCGGCATCCATGGCTGCCTACTTTCGTAAAAGAAATTCAGAGACAAAGAAGCCGGGCAACATTTGCTACCCGGCTGCTAAGTTTTTGAGGCTTAGAAGTCCCAGTCGTCGTCGGTGGTTGATTCGTGCTTACCGATTACGTAAGACGATCCTGAACCAGAGAAGAAGTCGTGGTTTTCGTCGGCGTTTGGCGATAGGGCTGCCAAAATCGCTGGGTTTACATCGCACTCATCTTTCGGGAAAAGTGGGTCGTAGCCCAGGTTCATCAGAGCCTTGTTCGCGTTGTAGTGCAAGAACTTTTTGACATCAGAGGTTAGGCCCATTTCGTCGTAAAGGTCTGCCGTGTACTTGAGCTCGTTTTCGTAAAGTTCGAGCAGCAAGTCGTAGGTGTAGCCCTTTAGTTCTTCTTGGCGAGCGGTTGACTCTTCGGCCAAGGCCTGCTGAAACTTGTAGCCGATGTAATAACCGTGGATGGCCTCGTCGCGAATAATTAGGCGAATTAGGTCGGCAGTGTTGGTCAGCTTGGCTCGTGAAGACCAGTACATCGGAAGGTAGAAGCCCGAGTAGAACAAGAAACTTTCAAGCAGGGTTGAAGCTACCTTGCGCTTTAGTGGGTCATCGCCGCGGTAATAACCGAGGATAATCTCAGCCTTCTTTTGAAGATTAGGGTTATCTTCACTCCAGCGGAATGCCTCTTCAATGTCTTGGGTGAGGCAAAGGGTAGAGAACACCGAGCTGTAGCTCTTAGCGTGTACCGATTCCATGAAGGCAATATTGGTGATAACTGCCTCTTCGTGCTGGGTACGTGCATCAGGCATCAAGCTCATTGCTCCGACGGTGCCCTGGATTGTGTCGAGCATAGTTAGACCGGTGAAGACGTGCATGGTTAGCTTGCGCTCGTGCGGGCGCAAAGTTTCCCATGACTGAATGTCGTTCGATAGTGGCACCTTCTCTGGCAACCAGAAGTTCTGGGTCAGGCGGTTCCATACATCTAGGTCAACCGGGTCTTCAATTTTGTTCCAGTTGATTGGGCGACTAATTAGCTGAAGTGGCATTTGTCTTCCTCTTTCTAGAGCATGCAGCTGACGCAGGTTTCAACCTCGGTACCGGTTAGAGCCTGCTGACGAATGCGGATGTAGTAAATGGTCTTGATGCCTTTGCGCCATGCATAAATCTGGGCACGGTTGACATCGCGGGTGGTGTCGGTGTCTTTGAAGAATAGGGTCAGTGATAGGCCCTGGTCGACGTGCTGGGTTGCCACAGCGTAGGTGTCGATGATCTTTTCTGGGCCAACCTCGTAGGCGTCTTCGTAGTACTCCCAGGTTTCTTCCGAAAGGAATGGTGCTGGGTAGTAGACGCGGCCGAGCTTGCCCTCTTTGCGAATCTCGATGCGCGATGCGATTGGGTGAATCGAGCTGGTCGAGTTGTTGATGTAAGAGATCGAGCCGGTTGGTGGCACTGCCTGAAGGTTCTGGTTGTAGATACCGTGCTTCATTACCGAAGCCTTTAGTTCGCGCCAGTCATCCTGGGTTGGAATGTGAATGTTTGACTTGGCAAACAGTTCTTTTACCTTTGGAGTTGCTGGAGCCCACTCTTGATCGGTGTACTTGTCAAAGTATTCGCCGGTTGCATACTTCGAGTTTTCGAAGTTGTGGAATGCGCTCTTGCGTTCAATTGCCAACTGGTTTGATGCCTTGATGGCGTGGAACACCACGGTGTAGAAGTACATGTTGGTGAAGTCGAGAGCTTCTTCGCCACCGTAGTGCATCTTTTCGCGGGCTAGGTAACCGTGCAGATTCATCTGGCCTAGGCCGATTGCGTGCGACTTGTGGTTACCGTCTGAGATTGAACGAACCGATTCGATGTTTGACTGATCTGAAACCGCGGTTAGGGCGCGAATCGAAGTCTCGATGGTCTTGCCAAAGTCTGGGCCGTCCATGACCATGGCGATGTTTAGCGAACCTAGGTTGCAGCTAATGTCTTTACCAATTTGGTTGTAGCTGAGGTCTTCGTTGTAGGTGGTTGGGGTGTTTACCTGAAGAATCTCAGAGCAGAGGTTCGACATGTTGATTCGACCCTCAATTGGGTTGGCCTTGTTTACGGTGTCTTCATACATGATGTATGGGTAACCTGACTCAAACTGAAGTTCGGCGATGCGCTCGAACAGGGTGCGAGCCTTGATCTTTGACTTGCGAATTCTTGGGTCGTCAACCATTTCCTGGTACTTCTCGGTTACCGAGATGTCGCCAAATGGCACACCGTAGACCTTCTCAACATCGTAGGGAGAGAAGAGGTACATGTCTTCGTTGTCTTTTGCCAAGTGCATGGTGATGTCTGGGATTACTACACCAATTGACAGGGTCTTGATACGAATCTTTTCGTCAGCATTTTCGCGTTTGGTGTCTAGGAAGCGAAGGATGTCTGGGTGGTGTGCGTTTAGGTAAACAGCACCGGCACCCTGACGTGCACCGAGCTGGTTTGCATACGAGAAAGCATCTTCGAGAAGTTTCATAACTGGGATGATGCCAGAGCTCTGGCCTTCAATCTTCTTGATTGGCGCACCGTATTCACGGACGTTGGAGAGGCTGAGGGCTACACCGCCACCGCGCTTTGATAGCTGCAGCGCCGAGTTGATACCGCGCGAAATTGATTCCATGTTGTCTTCGATGCGAAGCAAGAAACATGAAACAAATTCACCGCGCTGCTTTTTGCCGCAGTTTAGGAAGGTTGGGGTTGCTGGCTGGAAGCGACCCGAAATGATTTCTTCAACTAGGTTGATGGCGATGTCTTCTTTGCCCTCGGCCAAGGTGAGAGCAACCATTACAACGCGGTCTTCAAATCGCTCTAGGTAGCGTGAGCCGTCAAAGGTCTTTAGGGCGTAGCCGGTGTAGAACTTGTAGGCGCCCATGAATGCGTCGAAGCGAAACTTCTTTGAGTAGGCCAACTTCTCGAGCTCTTCGATGAACTCGAAGCGGTACTGGTCGAGAATTTCTTTCTCGTAGTACTCGTTTTCAACCAGGTAGTCGAGGCGCTCTTGCAGGCTGTGAAAGAAAACCGTGTTCTGGTTTACGTGCTCTAGAAAGTATTTGCGAACGGCTAGCTTGTCTTTGTCTAGCTGCATCTTTCCTTCGGCGTCCCAAAGGTTGATCATGGCGTTTAGCTCGTGATAGCTAAGCGCGCTTTCAACACCCATGGCTCCGGTTGCGACTCCGTTGTCATCTGCGATTTCGACTAGTTGGTTTGCCACAGCTTGGCCAGCCTTTCCTTTACTAAAGCAACATCTTCTGGGGTGCCCAGCAGTTCTACCCGCTGAATTAGTGGGACACCGAGTTTTTGAGAAACGATGTCTCCGGCTAACCCATAGCTGTTGCCGAAATTTGTGTTTCCAGTGGCGATTACACCTTTAATGTGTTTTCGATTTTCTGGGTTGTTTAGAAACTTGATTACCTGCTTGGGGACAGTAGTTTTCTCTTCGCCCGAACCATAGGTCGGTACTACGAGGATGCTATCTCGGTTGTAGGTAAAGTGTTCGGCTTCTTCGGTTTTGAGAGGGATTCTGACCGAGTTGAGACCGAGTTTTTCTACGAATCGTTTTGTATTTTCAGAGACGCTCGAAAAATACACAACGTCGTACATGGTGCAACTGCTTGATTAGGAGGCTTTTAGGGCTTTGATGCGGTCCATGCGGAAGCCGCTCCAGTGCTCATCGCCGGCAATAACAACCGGTGCCGAGGTGTAGCCGAGAGTTTTAACCATTTCGAGTGCGATTGGATCTTGGCTCATGTCGACCTCTTCGAATTCAACATCGATGGTCTTTAGTAGACGTTTGGTGCTATCGCACTGTACGCACGATGGCAAGCTGTAGACCTTTACTGTCGACATAGCCCTCTCCTATGAGTTGTGGAGGCTAATTTCCCCCGAAATAACCGATATTTTGTGAATTCTTCGCGTTTTGTTCGCTAGTACAACATAACAGAAAAACCACTAGATGTAGTAGCAAGCACTAAATTTTTTCACTTATTTAGTGATTGCTGGAAAATGATGCTCCTGAAAATTCAAAAACCTCGGATGCGACGCGCGTGTCGCGTGAAATTATCGAAAAATTTATAAAGTTGCTAAATTCCAGCTTCAAAATGTTCGCAAAAAGGTCTGACACAACTTTGGTCTAGTGGCTTAGGCCGAAGCTGAACTCAGTTTGCTTAGCTGTTCGACAGAAAGCTCAACGATAGGCATTATTTCCTGAAGTTGCTGAATCGTTCTGGCGCTGGCTATTGGTGTCGAAACTACATCTTGCTGGCGCAGCCAGGCCAACGCCACAGCTGAAATTGAACTGTGCTGCTCAGCTGCAATTTCGCCAAGCGCGGCAATTACCGCCCAACCCTGTTCGTTTTGATACTTCGAAACCCCGCCGGCTCGAACTGAGTCAACTTCGGTGCCTGGCTGGTATTTGCCGGTAAGGAATCCGCTGGCTAGGGCATAGTAGGGCAATGCCGAAAGGCCGCGCTCGCGCAAGATTGGGGCGGCGTCGGTTTCAAATTCGCCACGCTCGAGCAGGTTGTACTGATTTTGCAGAGCCACATAGCTGGTCAAATTATTTTCTGCACTGACCCGAAGTGCCTCGCTGAGCCGCGCACCTGAGTAGTTGGATGCTGCCGCATAGCGAATTTTGCCGGCGGTAACCAGTTCGTCGAAGGCCGACAAGGTTTCTAGCAAATCAACCGATTGGTCATCCTCGTGGGCGTAGTAGAGGTCGATGTAGTCGGTTTTCAATCGCTTCAGGCTGTCGTCGCAGGCGGCGATTATGTTGGCCCGGCTTAGGCCCGCTCTGGTGCTCAACTTGGCTACCTTGGTGGCGATGACCACCTGATCGCGGCCACCGCGGCTACTCATCCAATTTCCGATGATCGATTCAGATTCGCCACCGCGGTTACCCTCAACCCACTCGCTGTAGACATCCGCGGTATCGATAAAGTTTCCACCCAAATCGCGGTGAGCATCAAGTACGGCAAACGATTGGTCCTGGTCGGCAGACCAACCAAAAACATTTCCGCCAAGGCTCAACGGGTAAACCGAAAGGTTGGTATTGGGCAGCGTAATTCGGGTCATCGGTCATCCTTGGGAACGTTCGGAAGGGGTTTGGTTATCGGGCTCAAAATTGCCGTCAGCACCATCATGATAAGCGGGATGGCAAATGCCACGTAAATACCAAAAGCCTCACCAACAGCGCCCATCGCCGGACCAACAGAAACACTCGAAATGTAGACCACGGTAATGATCATGTTGATTCTTGCCGACGCCATGGCCGGGTCATCACCCATCGCGGCCACTGTCATTGGAAAGCCGATCGCCATGCCTAAGCCCCAGAGGACCAGACCGAGAATTGGCAGACTGACCACATCGACCAACATAAATACGGTGATGCCGCTGGCGGTAATAAGAGCCGAGAGCAAGACCGTTCTGAATCGACCTATAGCCTCAACGATGAAACCACCAACCAGACGTCCAATCGCAACAATCACCCAAAACAGGCCAAAAGTTGCGGCTGCGTCAGCGGCTGTGAAACCGGTTCGGGTTAGGGCGATAGGCACCCAGGTTCCGGCAGAGACCTCAGCCATGATGAACGAGAAGCCAATCACGGCTAAAAGCAAGCTGCGCTTTTCTTTCCAGACGGCGACAAGCTGGGCGCGGTTTTGCTTCGCGGCAAGCGGATCTTGGGTTACTCTCGGGTGCTTTGGCAGTGCCAGGCTGGCCCAGCTAGCCGCGACTAAAAACAGCAGAGCAATCACTAGGTAGTGCCACTGCAGAAGAACTCCCTGGGCAATTACGGCGCTGGAGATGCCGGCTGCCAAGAGCATGCCAACGCCAAAACCGCCGTGCAGTGCTGGAAACAGGCTGCGAGTAGTGGCTTTATCAACCATGTTGCCCTCGTAGTTGGCGATGTAATCACCAATTCCCATCGGGAAGCCCATGACAAAAAGACAAATGGCAGCCAGCCAGGTGTTGCCTGACTCAAGCGCAAAGCCCAGGACACCTAGACCAAGTCCGGCAGAGCCGTAACCAAAAAGAGCCACCATTCGAGAACCAAAACGATTTGTCCAACCGTTTGCAAAGAAGATGCCCACCAGGCTGCCAGCCGGATAAACCATTGCCAGCCAACCCATCTCGGCATCGTTTAGGCCTAGCGACTCTTGAGCTTCGGGGGCTCGACTTAGCCAGGTCGAAAACAAAAACGCTCGGGTGAAAAACAGGAGGAAGGTTGCGGCGAACCAAACGCCGATGCGTGTTTGTCTTGACATAACAGCAAGGCTAACATTTTGGCAAAATTTACAATTTCGTTATTGACCAGTAAAAATGGGCGTTTGCGCCTTACAAACATCGCGAAATGTTCGGCCGGCACGACTTTTTACCCCGGTCCAGTGGGTCTTTCTCAGATATGTAACCGTAACGAAATGTAAACGAAAATATTGGAAATGATTTCTGAATTAGGCTGGGACTACGCACGCTGACGTGGAATGCACGCCAGCTCGTATACCCATCGGGAGGAAAAGTGCGCTTTAAGAAATTACGTACGGCAGTTGTTGCGGTTGCAGCAGTTGCGGCGTTGACCCTGACCGGCTGTGCAGCAGCTGCGCCAGCAGGCAACGACAACATCATTACGGTTAACGGCAGCGAGCCGCAAAACCCAATCATCCCAACCAACACCAACGAGGTAGGTGGCGGTCTAATCGCCGACAACATCTTCGCCGGTTTGGTTTACTATGACGCGAGTGGCGCACCAGTTAACGACATGGCTGAGTCAATCACCTCAGAAGACAACCAGACTTGGAACATCAAGATCAAGAGCGGTTGGAAGTTCACCAATGGTGAAGAAGTCACCGCCGAATCATTTGTGAAGGCCTGGAACTACGGCGCATTGCTAAGCAATGCTCAGTTGAACAGCTACTTCTTTGAGGCTATCGAGGGCTTCAGCTACGACGTAGATTCAGAACTAACCGGCCTAACCGTAGTTAGCCCAACTGAATTCACCGTAAAGCTAACCTCAGCGCAGTCTGACTTCCCACTTCGTTTGGGCTACACCGCATTCATGCCGCTACCTTCAGTCTTCTACGACGACCCAGCCGCATTCGGTGAGAACCCAATCGGAAACGGCCCTTACATGCTTGACGGCGAAGGTGCCTGGAAGCACAACGTTGAAATCACCTTGGTCAAGAACCCTGACTACAAGGGTGGCCGTGCTCCGCTAAACGGTGGTCTAAAGATTGTGTTCTACGCATCGTATGACGCTGCCTACGCAGACCTACTAGCCGACAACCTAGATGTTTTGACCGGTATCCCAGATTCAGCCTTGAAGACTTACAAGGCCGACCTAGGTGACCGCGCCATCGATCAGGGTGCAGCTATCTTCCAGTCGATCACCATCCCAGAGCGATTGGCTCACTTCTCGGGTGAAGAGGGTAAGTTGCGTCGTGCAGCTATCTCGATGGCAATCAACCGCCAAGAGATCATCGACGTTATCTTCAACGGAACTCGTAAGGCAGCTCGCGACTTCACTTCACCAGTAATTGCTGGTTGGAGCGACAAGCTTGCAGGTTCGGAAGTTCTTGACTTCAACCCAGAGAAGGCGAAAGAGCTTTGGGCACAGGCTGACGCAATTTCACCTTGGACCGGTTCGTTCCAGGTTGGCTACAACGCCGACGGCTCACACCAGGCCTGGACCGAGGCTGTTGCAAACAGCATCAAGAACACTCTTGGTATCGATGCATCAACCAACCCAGTTCCAACCTTCTCTGAGTTCCGCACGCAGATCACCTCTGACACCATCCAGACCGCATTCCGCACTGGCTGGCAGGCAGACTACCCAGCATTGGCTAACTTCCTAGCTCCGCTATACAAAACCAATGCAGGTGCAAACGATGGCGATTACTCAAACCCAGAAGTAGACGCACTGTTCGACAAGGGCGACCAGGCGGCCTCGCTTGAAGAAGCAAACGGCTACTACCAGCAGGCACAGGAGATCATGCTTCAGGATCTTCCAGTACTGCCCATGTGGTACGGAATTGCCAACGGTGGTTACTCAACCAAGGTCGAGGGCGTGAAGTTTGGTTGGAACTCTGTTCCACTACTACACGAGATCTTGAAGAAGTAATTTCGTTAGACAACTAGATAGAGTTGGGGCGGTGGCTGCGATCGCAGTTACCGCCCCAATTTCTGGGTAATCAAAGGTGAAACAGTGACCGGATACATCATTCGTCGCGTACTTCAAGCGCTACCGGTTTTCTTTGGAACAACATTCCTGATTTACTTCATGGTCTTCGCCATGCCGGGAGACCCGATCATTGCAATGTTCGGAGACCGTGGAGTTAACCAGGCTGTGTATGAGCAGCTGAGGGCGCAGTACCATCTCGACCAGCCCTTCATCGTTCAGTATCTGATTTACATCTCGGGCATTGTTCAGGGAGATTTCGGCACATCTTTCTCTGGCCAGCCGGTTGGTGAAATTCTCGCGGCAACTTTTCCGGTCACGGTTCGCTTGGCGCTAATTGCAATCACAATCGAAATGATTGTCGGAATCGCCATCGGCCTAATTTCTGGCTTGCGCAAAGGAAAACTGTTCGACAATAGCGCGCTGGTGGTAAGCCTGCTGCTGATTTCAGTGCCGATCTTCGTTATCGCCTTCATCATGCAATACGTATTTGCGATCGAGCTGGGTTGGGCAAAGCCAACAGTCAGCGGCGAAGCCGGTTTCCTGGAGTTGCTACTTCCCGGAATTGTTTTGGCTTCGATCAGCATCGCCTACATCATTCGACTAACGCGGTCATCGGTAATCGACACCATGAACCAAGATTTCGTTCGAACCGCATACAGCAAGGGTCTCAGCACCACTCGAGTCACTCGAGTGCACGTGCTTCGAAACTCCCTAATTCCGGTAGTCACATATCTTTCTATTGACTTTGGTGTGCTGCTGGTCGGCGCCACCGTGACCGAAGGTATTTTCAACGTTCCTGGAGTGGGGCGCACTCTTTATCAGGCCATCATCCGCGGCGAGGGGCCTACAGTAGTTTCTTTCGTAACCGTGATGGTGCTCATCTATCTCGCAGTCAACCTGCTTACCGATCTGCTTTATGCAGTGCTTGACCCAAGGATTCGCTATGGCAAATAAAAACGAACACTTTGTAGCCGATTTCAGCGCTGATGCAGTTGCTGAGGTTGACGCGGTAAGAATTAGCGAAAAGACCAGCAATCTCTGGCTTGATGCTTGGCGAGACTTGCGGAAGCGTCCGATGTTTTACATCTCGGCAAGTCTGATTGTTTTAGTGCTTTTGGTTGCGCTGTTTCCACAATGGTTTACTCAAACCCCGCCAAATGACAATTGTCAGTTAGCCAACAGCAATGGTGCGCCTACGGAGGGGCATCCTTTGGGTTTCACTAAACAGGGCTGTGATGTTTACAGTCGCATTATTTACGGAACCTCAACTTCGCTAACTGTGGGCCTTTTGGTCATGATTATGAACTTGGTGATGGGAATAATTGCCGGTTCGATTGCCGGTTACTTCGGTAAGTGGGTTGACGCAGTGATTTCGCGTTTGGGCGACATCTTCTTTTCGATTCCTTACATCTTGGCCGCAGTGGTCATCATGTCGGTTTTCTCGGCATACCGAAACATCTTCGTGATTGCCGCCGCTATCGGCATTTTCTCTTGGCCTTCAACGGCGCGTTTGTTGCGTGCAGAAATTTTGCGGGTCAAAAATGCCGACTTTGTGATGGCATCTACCGCCATCGGCGTCAGCCGAATGAAGATTCTGTTCCGACACGTTTTGCCAAACTCAATTGCGCCGGTCATTGTGGTCACCACACTCTCGCTGGCAGCTGCAATTGTTGCCGAAGCAACCCTGTCGTTCTTAGGCGTTGGCTTGCCAACCACCACCATGTCTTGGGGCAATGACATTAGCCAGGCTCAAACTGACTTGCGAACTGCACCTCAAGTTCTAATTTGGCCCTCGGTTGCACTTTCCGTAACAGTTTTGGCCTTCATCATGTTGGGTGAGGTTGTTCGAGATGCACTTGACCCGAAAGCGAGAGCGCGCCGATGAGCGAAACACCACTGCTATCTATCCGTGATTTGCAGATAGATTTTCCTAATCAAAGCGGTGCGGTCCGCGCTGTCGACGGGGTCAACCTCGACCTCTACCAAGGCGAGACTTTGGCAATTGTGGGAGAGTCTGGATCGGGTAAGTCGACAACCGCGCACGCCATCATTAATCTGCTTCCCGGCACCGGAAAGATTTCTGGGGGCTCGATTGTTTTTGACGGCAAAGAACTCGTCGGCATGTCAGACCACGAGCTCGAATCAATTCGCGGAAATCAAATTGGCTTTGTGCCGCAAGACCCGATGTCGAATTTGAACCCGGTTTGGTCAATTGGTTTTCAGGTTGAAGAAGCAGTTCGAGCCAACGGAATTGCAACTGAGAAAAAAGCTGTTCGCGCCGCCGCCATTGATGTTTTACGCAAAGCCGGGCTGAGTGATGCCGAAGCTAGACTTCGTCAGTTTCCGCACCAGTTTTCAGGTGGTATGCGTCAGCGTGTTCTCATCGGTATCGGTCTCGCGGCTAACCCAAAGCTTCTGATCGCGGATGAGCCAACCTCGGCTCTGGACGTCACGGTTCAGCGCACAATTCTTGACCATCTGACCGAGCTGACTCACCAGAGTGACACCTCGGTGATTTTGATCACTCACGATCTAGGTCTGGCAGCCGAGCGAGCCGAAAAACTCGTTGTCATGTACCGAGGAAAAGTAGTCGAATCTGGACCAAGCCTCGAAGTGCTAAGAAACCCCAAGCACCCGTACACTAAGCGACTGGTTGCGGCAGCACCATCGCTGGCATCTCGTCGATTGAGCTCTGGCGGTTCGGCCGCGGTAAACGAATTCGACCTTTCGGCGGTAGCTAAAGAGCGCATTGCAAGGGTAAAGGCCGGCGAAACTGCGGTCAGTGTAAAAGACCTAACCAAGATTTACGCAATCAAGGGCCAAGGTTTCAAATCAACTCCGTTCACCGCGGTCGATTCAGTGTCATTCGAAATCAAACGTGGCACCACTCTGGCTCTGGTTGGCGAATCGGGTTCGGGTAAGTCAACGGTTGCCAAAATGTTGCTGGGTCTAGAAAAGCCAACCAGCGGAGACATCGTCATCGACGGTCAACACGTTGGTGAACTCAAAGCAAAAGCACTTTTCAAGTTGCGCTCAAAAATGCAACCGGTGTTCCAAGACCCTTACGGATCACTCGATCCGCTGATGAACATTGCCAACATCATTGCCGAACCGCTGTTGACTCACGGCATCGGAGATCGCGCCTCGCGCAATCAACGCGTAGCTGAGTTGCTTGACCAGGTGGCCTTGCCGGCAGCACTGGCAACTCGCTACCCCAATGAACTGTCTGGTGGTCAGCGCCAGCGTGTGGCGATTGCCAGAGCCTTGGCGCTGAAGCCTGAGATTGTTGTCCTTGACGAAGCAGTTTCGGCTCTGGATGTTTTGGTGCAGGCTCAGATTCTTGAATTGCTGGCTGGTTTGCAGGCAGAGATGGGCCTAACCTACCTATTTATCACCCATGATCTTGCAGTGGTTCGAGTAATCGCTGATCAGGTCGCTGTGATGAATAAAGGTCAGATTGTAGAGTTTGGCTCGACCGACGATATCTTCAACCGTCCGCAGCAAGATTACACACGCAACTTGCTCGATGCGATTCCTGGTGCGAAGTTATTGCTCTAAGCAGGTTTTCTGGTCGAGTTTTAGAAGCTCTAAGCTGGTCGCCCAGTTGATTTTCTAATTACCAAAGTTGGGTCAATTAGGTTTTTTACAGCCGGCTGGTTTGGGTTTTCTAGACGAGACAGTGCGGCCTTGGCGGCGAGTCGGCCCAGTTCTTTACCGTGACTGTCGATGGTGGTGAGTGAGGCCAGCGGAGTTCGACTCAGCGAATTATTGTCGTAGCCAATTATTGAGATGTCGCTGCCCGGCCTAAGACCACGAACTACAGCGGCGTCAAGTGCACCGAGAGCTGCCTGGTCGTTGTGGGCAAAAATTGCGCTCGGCGCATTGGCAGAATCCAGTAACTCACCGACAATTTTTTCGGTTGCCGAGCGAGAATAGGTGGCTTCGATAACTGTTGGCTCTAGGCCGTGGTGCCGCATCCTGGTTAGATAACCCTCGCGTCGATCGCCGTAGCCCTCGGTTATCGGGTTGGCAACGAAGGCAATGTTTCGGTGACCTAGCTCAACCAGGTGGTCGACCGCTGTTGCAGCACCAAGCTGGTTATCGCTGTAGACATTGTCCACCCCCGGCACGATTCGAGCCACGCTGACCACCGGCAACTGTTTTGCATATTTGAGAAACTGCTTTTCCGGCATCATCAAACCGGCAACGATAACCAGGTCAACCCGACTCTCGAAGAGGCTGTCTAGGGCCTCGGCATCGCGGCTGCCATCGATTGCGCCCACGGTGAGTACCAGATGCTTGCCGGCTGGTTCTAGAACTTCGCGAATGCCCTCGTACACCTCAGCAAACCAATCGTTGCGCAGATCTTGCAGGTAGATACCGATGGTGTTGGGTGATTTGCCGGCAAGTTGAGCGGCCACCCGATTGGGGTGATAGCCAAGTTTTTTTCCGGCGGCAAAGATTTTGTCACGGGTGTCAGCATTGACACCGTAGGCGTTTCGATAGGCCAAAGATACTAGAGCGCGCGATACCTGTGCTTCGTTCGCAACATCAAGCATCGTGACATTTTTTATATTCTTAGCCATTTCTATTTGACAATAGTATCTAGAGCGCTCTAGATTGTGAACCACCACCAAAATTACGGAGAAGTAATGGCCGATAACACTGCACCAAAAGTTGGCATCGCACCAGATTCCTGGGGCGTTTGGAATGCCGTAGATCCTGCCCAGCCGGGGCCAGACCAATATTTGCGTGAGGTGGCCGAGGTGGGCTTTCACTTCACCGAACTTGGCCCCTACGGCTATTTGGGCACTGATCCGGCGAAGTTAGCCGATCAGCTTGCCGAGCACAACCTGGCAATCACTGCCGGAACCGTGTTCACCGGATTACACCGCGGTCGAAGCGAATGGGACAATGCCTGGAAAAACGTTTCCGAAGTGGCAGTTTTGGCCAAAGCAATGGGTGCAGAACACCTTATTGTCCTGCCCGAAATGTGGAGTCGAGACGAACACGGTCACATTTCCTCAGAGCGTGAATTCAGTGCCGAAGAATGGCAAAACGCACTTGACGGCCACAACGAATTTGGCAAGCGCCTGATCGAAGAATTTGGTCTTCGTCAGCAATATCACGCCCACGCCGAGACTCAGGTGGGCGATGAAAAAGAAATCGTTCGCCTGCTCGAAGGTACTGACCCGCGCTACCTGAACCTTTGTCTCGACACCGGGCACTACGCCTACTACTTTGGCGACAGCGTTTCACTAATCGAGCGCTATCCGGATCGAATTGGTTACCTGCACCTCAAGCAGGTTGAGCCGGTGCTGATGGCGCACGTGCTAAAAAATGACATTTCGTTTGTTGATGCGGTACAGCAGGGCTTGATGGTTGAGCCGCCCTTCGGTGTCCCAGGTTATGCGCCGATTTTGGCAGCTGCGCAAAAAGCGAATCCCGGCATCTTCGCCATCATCGAGCAAGACATGTATCCGGTTGCCGATTTTGCTAAACCCTTACAAATTGCCAAGCGCACCAAGGCCTACATCGAAGGCTGCGGAGCCAAAGTTCAATTCAAATAATTCACTAAAAATCAAACCGAGGAAAAAATGACAAAAACAATCAAGGTTGCTGTAATCGGCGCAGGTTTCGCCGGCCAGGCTCACGCATTTGGTTTTCGCAACGCATCGATGGCGGCTTCTGCCGAAATCAAAGTCGAGTTGGCATACATCGCCGACCCGAATTTGCCGCTAGCTCAAAAAACCGCGGCTCGTTACGGCTTTGCCAAGGCCGTGGCCGATATCGATGAGGTGATCAATTCAGACGTGGATGCGATCAGCGTTGCTTTGCCAAACTTCTTGCACGAAGAAGTGCTGCCGAAAGTCTTGGCTTCGGGTAAGCATGTTTTTGCGGAAAAGCCAATTGGCCGCACTCTAGGCGAGTCGCAGTCATTGCTGGCTCTTGCTGAAAAAACCAAAGCGGTTACCGGAGTGGGATTTTCATTCCGTCGTTTGCCAGGACTAGCAGCGGTTGCTCAGGCTGTAGCCGAGGGTCTAATCGGCAACGTGCACACTGCTCGGGTTTGGTACAACGCAGATTACGCGGCCGACCCTAAAGGTGCCCTGTCCTGGCGCTACTCAAGTGAGCAGGCAGGCGCCGGTGCGCTGCTCGATATCGGGTCGCACGCAATCGATGCTTTGCACTTTGTCGCTGGAAAGGTCAAGACCGTTACGAGTGCAAATCTGCGCACCGTAATTGTTGAGCGTCCAAAGCCGATTGCTGGGGCCATCGGTCACGGCGGCAGCGACTCGACCGATTTTGGTCCGGTCACCAATGATGATGTTGCACAACTATCGGTCATCCTCGAAAACGGTGCACTGGCTCAGATTGGCCTTAGCCGAATCGCCCACGGTCAGCCAAACTCACTGGGTATCGAGGTGTTTGGCACCCGTGGCAGCGCCAGTTTCGATTCCATGGCTGGCACTGATTTCCAGATTTACCAGCACGATGCCGGCAATTCGGCATTCAACGGTTCTCGCCGCGTTATTACCGGTCCGCAGCATCCGCACTTTGCTGATGTTGCAGCGATGCCGGCTACCGGTGTTGGCACCGCCTATGCCGAGGCCTTCATCGCCGAGATTCAAGAGTTTTTAGTTGCAATTCAAAAGGGCACCAAGATGGCCACCGACTTCAAGACCGCCGAACAGATGATGAAAGTTGTCGATGCCGCGCTCAAGTCAAACGCCACCAAGTCTCCAGTAGATCTAGAGCTCTAATTGGTTAGTTAGAAAAAACCCGGTCCTTGGACCGGGTTTTTTCTTAGCCATCGCTGCATTTTTTTGATTAGCTGTTAGGCATCAGCACGTAACGAGTTTCAAGGTATTCAGCGATGCCTTCGGCACCACCTTCACGACCGAGTCCAGACTGCTTGACACCACCGAATGGGGCCGCGGCATTAGAGACCAAGCCGGTGTTGATGCCGGTCATTCCGGTTTCGAGTGAGTCAACCAAGCGCATGGCTCGACGAGCATCTTCGGTGTAGGCATAACTGACTAGACCGTAAACGGTGTCGTTTGCAATCGAGACGCCCTGTTCTTCGGTTTCGAAGGTGACGATTGGTGCGACCGGGCCAAAAATCTCCTCCTTAAGAATTGACGCGTTGGCCGGAACATTGGTTAGCACTGTCGGCTCGTAGAAGTAGCCGGCACCTTCAGGCTTTTTACCGCCGGTAGCAATGTCGCCACCTTCGCTCACGGTGAGCTCCACTAGCCGCTCCATATTGGCGCGAGCCTTTTCGTCGATAACTGGGCCAACTGTGGTTTCTGGGTCGACACCGCGGCCGAGGCGCAATTCACCCATTTTGGCTGCAAACTTGCTCGCGAATTCGTCGGCAACCGACTTCTGCACAATGAAGCGGTTAGCTGCGGTGCAGGCCTGGCCAATGTTGCGCATCTTGGCGAGCATTGCGCCGGCAACCGCGGCATCGATGTCGGCATCGTCGAAGACTAGGAATGGGGCGTTACCGCCGAGCTCCATAGAGGTTCGGAGTACGTTCTTAGCCGCCTGCTCGAGCAGCTTTACGCCCACCTGAGTGGAACCGGTGAAAGTGATTTTGCGCAAGCGTGGGTCGGCAATCAGTGGGCCAGAGGTGGCCGATGATGTGCTGGTGGTGATTACGTTTAGCACGCCGTCGGGCAAGCCGGCCTCTTGAAAAGTTTTAGCCAACAGCAACGTGGTGAGTGGAGTGAGTTCAGCTGGCTTGACCACGATGGTGCATCCGGCGGCGACCGCGGGACCAATTTTGCGGGTGGCCATAGCCAATGGGAAGTTCCACGGTGTAATTGCAAATGCCGGACCGACAGGTCGATGGGTGACAATCATCTTGCCGGTACCCTCTGGGTTTGATCCGAATCGACCGTTGATGCGCGATGCCTCTTCGCTGAACCAGCGCAAAAATTCATTGCCGTAGGTGACTTCGCCACGAGCTTCCGCTAGGGGCTTGCCCATTTCCAAACTGATCAGCATGGCAAATTCTTCTGAGCGAGCACGCACAAGTTCAAAAGCTCGACGCAAAATTTCAGCACGTTCGCGCGGCGCGGTTTTTGCCCAGCTGGCTTGAGCGTTATCTGCAGCAGTTAGAGCGGCCAGAGACTCCACGGCAGTGGCATTTGAAATTTCTCGCAGAATTTTGCCGGTCGCCGGATCTTCAACCCGGATGGAGCTCTCGCCGGAACCATCGACCCACTTACCGTTGATTAGAAGTTGATTTGGAACTGATGAAAGTAGTTCGGTTTCGTTAAGCGTCATTGCCTTTTCTTTCTCAAGCCAACCCGAGATTTCCCTCAAGTAACGGCTTAAGCCTAACTAACTTTTGGTTCCAAATGATTTGAGTTTTCAATTGGGGAATTAGACCACACCTTTTGATTGTTGAATCAGTCTGAACCCCCAACCGAAAGTAGCTAATGGCTCAATTGCTTTATCGTCTTGGTCAGGGCAGCGCAAAGCGCGCCTGGCTGGTCATCTCCACCTGGTTTGTGCTTTTAGCGACAACTTTGACATTAATGTTGGTCGGCGGAGGCAAACTATCCTCGAGCATGACCATCGATGGTTTGCCATCCCAGCAAATTGTCGACCAGCTAAAAGAGTCGTTTCCTGAGGCCGGTCGCGGTTTCGGTCAGGTAGTTTTTCACAAGGCTAACGGCGAGAAATTCACCGAGGATGAAAAAGCTGCCATTGCAGCAGGGCTGAGCGATTCTGAAACTGTCGACGGTGTTGCCAATGCAATTGATCCGTTTGCCACGGCAGCAGATCTGCAAAAACAGCGCGATGAAGTAATCGATGGCAAGGCAAAAATTGAGCAGGCAAAAATTGATTTGGCTGACGGCCAGGCTCAAATTGACGCCGGCAAGCCCAAGCTGGCCAAAGCCGAAACTGACCTCAAGGCCCAGTCGGCTCAGCTAGAAGCTGCAATTGCTCAGGCTGAAGCGGCCGGAACACCAGCGGCAAATCTTGCCCCACTGTTGGTCAACCGAGCAAAAATCGCTGCCGGTTTTGCAGAAATTGAAAAGCAGAAAGCTGTGCTCGAAGCCAGCCAGGCGAAAATCAACGATGGCCTAGCCGAGATTGAGGCCAATAAAGACAAGCTGGTCTATGGCGAGCAGCTAATTGAGGTTATCGAAAACTTCCAGACGGTTTCGGCGGACGGTCTGACCGCGTTAGCCACCATCCAGTTTGAGGTGCCTGAAAACGAGGTCGAGCAAAGCACCACCACTGAAGTTGTTGCCAAACTAAGCTCGCTAAATCTGCCAAACGTGCAAGTTGAATTTTCGAAGTCAATGGTTATGACTCTCGACGGAATCCTCGGCGTTGGCGAAATTATCGGTTTGGCAATTGCCGCTGTAGTGCTATTTGTAATGCTTGGAACTTTGATTGCGGCCGGCCTTCCGGTGCTTTCAGCAATCCTTGGTGTTGGTGTTTCGGCAACCGCCACTATGGCGCTTTCCGCAGTCATCGACATGACCTCGACCACCCCGGTTTTGGGAGTGATGCTGGGTCTTGCCGTGGGTATCGACTACTCGCTGTTCATCTTGAACCGACACCGTAAGCAACTAAAAGCTGGCATGTCGGTCAGCGACTCAATTGCTCTAGCCAACGGAACTAGCGGAAACGCGGTGCTGTTTGCTGGCCTGACCGTAATCATCGCCTTGGTCGCACTAAACCTCACCGGTATTGGCTTCCTCGGCTTGATGGGAACAATGGGCGCGCTTTCAATCATCGTTGCGGTGGCTGTGGCCCTCACCTTCACTCCGGCTATTCTTCGCCTGATTGGCTTGCGCGTATTGAGCAAAAAAGAACGCGCCAAACTAACCGCGGGTGATCTTCAGGATGAAAATGAACATCCTAAAAATGAGAATCGCCCAGTCTTTGTCAATCGCCACCCAATCATCACGGTGCTCGCCACAGTCGCGGTCTTATTGGTGGCAGCGATTCCAATGCAGAGCATGCGATTGGGTTTGCCAGATGGCTCTTCTGAACCGGTCGACACCACTCAGTACCGCGCTTTCAAATTGACCAGCGCTGCATTCGGCGAAGGTTTCAATGGCGGGGTGGCAACCGTGGTCAACCTCGATGAGCCAATTGCCGAAGATGACGAAGTAAAGATTCAGGCTGAGATTGCTACCGAGCTCTATGCCCTCGACAATGTCTCGGCTGTGGTTCCGGCAGGAATTTCTGATGACCGCCGAACACTGCTCTTCCAAGTTGTTCCAGCCACGTCTCCAGCCAGTGCCGAAACCGAAACATTGGTTTATGACATTCGCGAGCTAGCCACACAGATCGAGTCTGACTATCAAGGTCAGGTTGGTGTTACCGGTTTCACCGCCAGCAACATCGACATTTCGCAGAAGCTGGCCGATGCCTTGCCAATTTATCTGGGCACCGTAATTCTGCTCTCGATTTTGTTGATGATCCTGGTCTTCCGCTCAATCATGGTTCCACTATTGGCCAGCGCGGGCTTCTTGCTGACCGTGTTTGCCACTTTGGGATCTGTGGTTGCGGTTTACCAGTGGGGCTGGCTGGGTGCGCTATTTGATGTGCACGATCCGGGTCCGATTCTGAACTTCTTGCCAACCATTCTGATCGGCATCCTGTTTGGTTTGGCGATGGACTACCAGTTGTTCTTGACCTCGGGAATGCGTGAAGCCTACGCCCACGGTAAGTCGCCAAAAGAGGCAATCAACCATGGAATCCACCTGAGCCGAGCAGTTGTGGTTGCGGCTGCAATCATCATGATCACTGTTTTTGGTGGGTTTGCCTTCTCGCACCTGGCCATGATTCGTCCGGTCGGTTTTGGCTTGGCCATCGGCGTGCTGTTCGACGCATTCTTGGTGCGTCTGCTACTTGTGCCAGCAGCAATGTCGATGCTTGGCAATGCTGCCTGGTGGATGCCCAAATGGCTCGACCGCATTTTGCCTGACGTCGACGTTGAGGGTGCCAAGCTCGAGGTGAAGGCTATCCGCTAGTGGCTGGGTAACCTTTTTGATCGTTGAGGGGCAACCCTTCGGGAAAAGTAACCGAGACCGTGCAATCGGCCATTACATTCGGGTTAGCCTTAAGTAATGGTTGGCACAGGCACAATAATCAACGTACTCACGATTGTTATCGGGGCAGGTCTCGGAGTTTTACTAGGCTCTCGTTTTCCAGAGAAAACCAATCGCACCGTAACTGACGCACTCGGTTTAATTACCTTGGTAATCGGTGGCCTCAACCTAATGTCGCTGAACGATAAGGCGTTTCAGCAGGCGGTTACCCCGGCAGGCACTTTGCTGGTGGTTATTTTCGCCATCCTGTTTGGTGGCGTTGCCGGTTCGCTGTTGAAAATTGAAAGCCGACTTGAAACCTTTGGCGGCTGGCTACAGGCAAAGCTGTCACGCAAAACCAACAGCAGTGAGAGCCGCCAGAGATTCATCAACGGATTTGTCGATGCCTCGCTGCTTTTTGCTATCGGACCGATGGCAATTCTGGGTGCCATGTCTGACGGTATGGGTCAGGGAGCGAACACGCTAATTGTTAAGGCAATTCTTGACGGCTTTGCCGCAATCGCCTTCGCTTCAACATTGGGCTGGGGAGTAGCCTTCTCGGCTATCACCGTTGCGATTTGGGAGGGTGGACTTACCGCTTTGGCCTTCTTCGCAAAAACCGGTGTTCCAGAGGCGCTGGTTTCTTCAATCACGGCCACCGGGGGTATTTTGATGCTGGGCATCGGCCTGCGATTGCTCAAGATTCGTCAGGTTTCGGTGGCAGACTTATTGCCTGCTCTGATTTTTGCACCGGTGCTAACCTGGCTGGTCGGCTCGTTCATTCTCTAACTTAGGAAAATATGACACCCGCAAAGTTGTACAAAACATTCGCAGTAGCCGAGGCATTCACCTGGACTTTTCTGATCGCCGGTTTGATTACCCGAGCAGTGGTCGGCATTCCAAGCGAAATCATGTTTGGCGTTGGTGCTCTTCACGGTGCTGTCTTTTTGGGTTACGGCGTGAGCGCTGCCCTGGTTGGGGTAAACCAGCGGTGGTCTTTTGGTCGAATTCTGCTTGCTATTTTCTTGGCAATTGTGCCTTATGCAACGGTGCCATTTGAGCGCTCAGTTGAGAAGAAAAACCTCTTGGCTGGCCCTTGGCGCAAGACCGAAACCGATGATGCCCGCGATAAAAACTGGTTTGACCGACTTTTCCGCTGGTTCATCAACCGTCCGGTTTTGCTAGTGCTGGTTCTCATCCTCGTGGTCGTCATAATTTTTGCGACGTTGCTCTTTGTTGGCCCGCCAGACACCTGGGGCAAATAACCAACTGAACTAGGCTTCACGCTATGCGCCCACTGAACATCTCGTACCCGCAAAACTTGCCGGTCAGCGAGCGCAGAGAAGAGATTTTGGCGACCATAGCGGCAAATCAGGTTGTCATTATTGCCGGCGCCACCGGCTCGGGTAAAACTACACAGTTGCCGAAAATGTGTCTCGACTTGGGCCGTAAATCGATTGCGCACACCCAGCCTCGACGTATCGCAGCGCGTTCGGTTGCCGAACGCATAGCTGAAGAGTTAGGCGTCGAGATTGGGGCGGAGGTTGGCTATCAGGTGCGGTTCACCGACAAAGTGAGCAAGAACACCCTGGTCAAAGTGATGACCGACGGCATCCTGTTGAACGCGCTGCAGAGCGACCGAAACCTGAGCAGGTACGACACCATCATCATCGACGAGGCTCACGAGCGAAGCCTCAACATCGACTTTCTTCTTGGCTATCTCAAGCAACTTTTACCCAAACGTCCCGATTTGAAAGTGATTGTTACCTCGGCAACCATCGATCCCGAATCTTTCAGTCGCCACTTTGAAAACGCTCCGATTATTGAAGTTTCGGGTCGCACCTATCCAATTGAGGTTCGCTACCGTCCAGTGCAGCGTGAGAAATCTGATGACGATGATCCCGATGAAGAAACCACAGCCGACGATTATGTCGACGGCATTGTTGAAGCGTTGCTCGAACTTGAAGCTGAAGCCAACGGTGACGTGCTGGTCTTTTTGTCCGGTGAATCTGAAATCAAGGATGCGCAAGACGCCATTGAAGGAAGCGTTGTCGGCGGGGTGCTGCAAAAAGGCATCGAGGTGTTGCCGCTGTACGGCCGATTGAGTTCAGCAGAGCAGCATCGCGTTTTTGAGAGAAGCAAGGTTGCCGGGTTAAAGCGGCGAGTGATTTTGGCAACCAACGTAGCCGAAACCAGTTTGACTATCCCAAACATCAAATACGTAATCGATGCGGGAACAGCTCGAATTTCGCGCTACAGCCCGAGGGCAAAAGTTCAACGACTGCCTATCGAGGCGATCTCGCAGGCCAGCGCGAATCAGCGAGCTGGACGAGCCGGGCGAACAAGTCCGGGTGTGGTCATCCGTCTCTACTCTGAAGAAGATTTCAACGCTCGACCAGAATATACCGACCCGGAAATTCTGCGCACAAATCTGGCCTCGGTGATTTTGCAGGCTGCCACTCTGGGGCTTGGCGACTTGGCTAAGTTTCCGTTCTTGCAGCCGCCAGATTCTCGCGGTGTTAAGGACGGACTCGGATTACTGAGCGAATTGGGTGCTTTATCAACGGCTAACCCTGCCGAAGTGAAACTAACTCCGCTGGGTCGCGAATTAGCCCGCTTGCCGATTGAACCGAGATTTGCTCGAATGCTGCTCGAGTCTCGTAAACACGGTCTGACTCGCGAAGTGATGGTCATCGTGGCTGGGCTGACTATTCAAGACACCCGCGAGCGGCCGGCTCTAAAGCGCGAGCGAGCCGATCTGCTGCACGCCCGCTTCGCCGACCCGAGCAGCGATTTTTTGACCCTGCTAAATCTTTGGAACTACATCGAAGATCAGCAGAAGAAGCTTTCCTCATCTGCGTTTAGGCGTCTATGCCGAAACGAATTTTTGAACTATCTTCGAGTTCGTGAGTGGCAAGACCTGGTGCGCCAGCTTCGCTCGGTGACCAAGAATCTGGGGCTCGAATACGGTGAGCCGCAGGTGAACCCCGACGGTATTCACAAGAGTTTGCTGGCTGGCCTGCTCAGCCAAATCGGTATCAAACAGGCTAATGAGAAACGCGGACCAAACGGCAAACCGATAAAAGCTCCGGCCGAATATCTGGGCTCAAATAACAAAAAGTTCTTCATTTTCCCCGGCTCCACGCTTGCCAAGAAGCCGCCCGAGGCAATCATGAGCGCCGAGCTAGTTGAGACCAGCAGATTATTCGCACGGATGAATGCCGCCATCGATCCTGCCTGGGCCGAAAAATTAGGCGGCGAATTATGTCGTCGAACTTTTAGCGAACCGCACTGGGAAAAGAGCCAGGGTGCAGTTGTTGCCTATGAGCGAGTGATGCTATTCGGGGTGCCAATTGTGGTTTCTAGGCGAATGCAGTACTCACGCATAGACCCGGCATTCTGCCGTGAGTTATTTATTCGGCACGCCTTGGTTGCCGGCGAATGGGATTCGCAGCAACAGTTTGATCGAGGCAACCGAGCTTTGCTAAAGCAACTTGAAGCCGCCGCGGCCAGAGCACGCAAGCCTGCGCTTGCCCCCAGTGAAGAAGATGTTTATCGCTTTTACGAAGCCCGAATACCCGCTGAAGTTTTTTCCACCCGAAACTTTGAGGGTTGGTGGCGCAAAGCCAAACACCAAACGCCTGATTTGCTAACCATGACCAAAGCCGACTTGCTCGGCGAGGAAACCTCTGACCTAGACAATCTGGATTTGCCGGCCCAGTGGGTTCATTCCGGACAAAATTTGAGGTTGCAGTACCGGTTTGAGCCCGGTGCCGTTGATGACGGAGTAACCGTGGCAATTCCGCTGCCACTGTTGGCTAATCTCAATTCAGACAGCTTCGACTGGTTAGTGCCCTCGATGCGTCCAGAGTTAGTGACCGAATTAATTCGCAGTCTGCCAAAACCAATTCGGAAAAATGTTGTTCCAGCCAATGAATGGGCCAAGAAAGTTCTGCAAATTTTGCCGGCTGAGCCCAACGGTAATTTACTTACCGAATTGGCGAGAATCTTGCAGCAGCTCAGCGGTGTTCGGGTAACCGCAAACGATTTCGATGTCACGCGGCTAACGTCTGCGCAGCGTATGACCTATCGGGTAATCGATGAGAAAGGTCGCACGCTCGGGCTTTCCACCGACTTGCATTTGTTGCAACAGAAACTGGCTGATCGATCGCGCGTCGCTGTCGCGGAAGTAGCCAGCGACCAAAAATCTCCGATTGAGCGCGAAAATCTGAGCACCTGGGATTTTGATGAGCTTCCGAAAACCATCGAGGTAAACCACGGGCTCAATGCAGTCCGCGCTTTTCCGGCCCTGGTCGAAAACTCGGACGGCACAGTCGACATCCGCTTATTTGCCACCCAAGATCAGCAAATGCAGCACCACCCTCGCGGTGTGGTGCGCTTACTGACCATGGCTAACCCTTCGGTTGCGAAATATGTTGAAGAGCACCTGGCCGCCAACGAAAAATTGGCACTGCTGACCCTGCCTTATTCGACTATTTCGGCCTTGCTGGACGATGCCGCCAAGGCTATCGCCGAAGCCGAACTTCACCAGTTTGTGGCTGATGGACTGCTTTTCAACCGAACTGATTTTGAAACCGTGCTGCTCAATTTCCGAACTGTGGTCGTCGATCGCAGCTTTGAAATCGCGGCACTCGCGGTCAAAATTGCCAACGCTGCCCGAGAGGCTAACAAGGTGATTTCAGAAACCAAGGCCATCGATTTTTTAAACGAACTAACCGCAGAGAAACAGCACATTCAAGACTTGCTCATCCCAGGTTTCATCGGCCAAGCCGGAGAAAAAAGGCTTGCGCGTATTTTGGTTTACCTGCAGGCGATAAAGCACCGAATTACAAAACTTTCAGAAAACCCGATGCGTGACAGAACCGCCGCAGCCGAATTCAATCATGCCCTGAGTCTCTTTGAATTTGCCGGGGGATCAATACCGCTTCCGGAAAACGCTACAGAAAAACATCGTCAAGCGAGATGGTTGCTTGAAGAACTGCGCGTAAGTCTTTTTGCCCAGGTTTTAGGGGCGGCTGAAAAAGTTTCGGTTGAGCGAATCAAAAAAGTTTTGAGTTAAATTCTGGATTATTTCGACCCGAATGACGGTTGAAATCAAAAGAGCCCTGTCGGGTTGATTTATCTAAGGAGTTTCAAATGGAAAGCACTGGCTCATGCCCAGTTGTGCACGGAGCACAAACTTCAACCGGAAAATCGAACATGGATTGGTGGCCAAACGCCCTAAACCTCGACATCTTGCATCAGCATGACACCAAGACCAACCCACTTGGTCAGAGTTTCAACTACCGCGAAGAAGTAAAGAAGCTCGATGTTGCAGCTCTGAAAAAAGATCTTGAAAACCTTATGACCGACAGTCAATCTTGGTGGCCAGCAGACTGGGGTCACTACGGCGGTCTAATGATTCGCATGGCTTGGCATTCAGCCGGAACCTACCGCACCGCAGACGGCCGCGGTGGAGCAGCAACCGGTAACCAGCGTTTCGCGCCACTCAACTCTTGGCCAGATAACGTCAACCTGGATAAGGCCCGTCGTCTGCTATGGCCGATCAAAAAGAAGTATGGCAACAAGCTCAGCTGGGCCGACCTAATGATTCTGGCCGGCAACGTGGCCTACGAATCTATGGGTCTAAAGACTTTCGGTTTCGCCTTTGGTCGCGAAGACATTTGGCACCCAGAAAAAGACATTTACTGGGGTAGTGAGGCAGAGTTCTTGGCTCCTTCAGAAAACCGCTACGAGAACATAAACGACCCATCAACCCTAGAGAACCCGCTGGCAGCAACCCACATGGGTTTGATTTATGTAAACCCAGAGGGTGTCAACGGTCAGCCAGATCCACTCAAAACCGCAGCTATGATTCGCGAGACCTTCGGTCGTATGGCCATGAACGACGAAGAGACAGTTGCTCTTGCAGCCGGTGGTCACACCGTAGGTAAAGCGCACGGTAATGGCGACGCTGGAAACCTAGGACCAAACCCTGAAGCAGCCGATATTCACGAGGGTGGCCTTGGCTGGATGAACCACAAAACCCGCGGTGTCGGCCGCGACACCGTATCGAGCGGTATCGAGGGTGCTTGGACAACCAACCCAACCAAGTGGGACAACGGTTACTTCTACCTACTGTTCAATTACGACTGGCAGTTGGTCAAGTCGCCAGCTGGCGCCTGGCAGTACGAGCCGGTAAATATCAAAGAAGAAGACAAGCCTGTTGACGTTGAAGATCCATCGATTCGCTTGATGCCGATGATGACCGACGCTGATATGGCCATGATCAAAGACCCGATCTACCGCGAAATCTCCGAGCGTTTCTACAACGACCAGAACTACTTCTCCGAGGTTTTTGCACGGGCTTGGTTCAAGCTAACCCACCGCGACCTAGGTCCGAAGACTCGCTATATTGGCCCAGAGGTTCCTGCTGAAGACCTAATTTGGCAGGACCCAATTCCAGCCGGTACCAGCAACTACGATGTGGCAGCTGTCAAGGCCAAGATTTCGGCATCTGGTCTATCAGTTGCCGACCTAGTGGCCACCGCATGGGATAGCGCCCGCACCTTCCGCTCATCAGACCTTCGTGGTGGCGCAAACGGTGCCCGAATCCGTCTAGAGCCACAGCGCAACTGGGAAGGAAATGAGCCTGAGCGCCTAAACAAGGTTCTGGCAGTGCTAGAGCCAATTGCTGCAGAATCAGGTGCCAGCCTTGCCGACATTATCGTCTTGGCTGGAAACGTGGGTGTTGAAAAGGCTGCTGCCGCAGCAGGTCTTTCAATAACTGTGCCGTTTGCACCGGGTCGCGGCGACGCTACTCAAGAGCAGACCGATGTCGAGTCATTTGCTGTGCTTGAACCAATTCACGATGCATTCAGAAACTGGATGAAAAAAGAATATGAGGTAAGCCCAGAAGAGCTAATGCTCGACCGCGCTCACCTAATGGGACTAACTGCACCGGAAATGACTGTCTTGCTGGGTGGTCTTCGTGTGATTGGCGCAAACTATGCCGGTTCGAAGAACGGTGTTCTGACTGACCGCGAAGGTGCCTTGACCAACGATTTCTTTGTGAACCTAACCGACATGACTTACGTTTGGGAGCCAGCTGGGTTCAACCAGTACAACTTGCGCAACCGCAACAACGGACAGGTCAAGTTCACAGCCACCCGCGCCGACCTAGTGTTTGGTTCAAATTCGATTCTGCGTTCATACGTAGAGGTTTACGCTCAAGACGACAATCAGCAGAAATTTGTTGAAGACTTCGTTGCCGCATGGACCAAGGTGATGAATGCCGATCGCTTCGATTTGAAGGCCTAGTACTTCAAATCATTAGCTAATTGGTTAGTTAGCAAAGAAAGGGTGGGGCCGAAAAGCCCCACCCTTTTTGCTGTCTGGGCCGGTGAATTTTTGCTCGGCTAAGCAACTGCTCGCTTGATTAGCTCAGCAACCTGAGCTTCAATTTCTTTGTTCCAGTCCAGAATTGCAAAAGAAGTCGGCCAGAGATTTCCGTCATCCAACTTCGCGGAATCGTTAAAGCCCAAGGTTGAGTATCGTACTTTGAATTTTCCGGCATCCTGGAAAAACACAACAGATTTGCCATCCAGGTTGTAGGCGGGCATGCCGTACCAGGTTTTCGCCTGCAGTTGTGGAGCAATTTTCTTCACCAGTGCGTGCAAACCTTCGCCAATTTTGCGATCTGCCGCAGCCATAGCCGAAATTTTTGCCAGAACCTCGGCTTCTAATTCTTCGGCTGACATTTTTTTGCTGGCCCGTCGTCGTTCGGCGGCTGCCTCTTTCATGGCCTGTCGTTCTTCAGCGGTAAATGTCTCTTCAGCTTTGGTTTTTTTCTCGGCCACAGTCGCTCTCTTTTTCTATCTGGGGGTAGGCGTGCTGCCCTATGGTTAGAACTAGATTAGAGGCATTTCAGCTAGGGGATTCTAGGTGTTCAGAAGATTTTTGGCGGTTGCAGTAAGCGCTGTGGTTGCTCTCTCGCTTTCGGGTTGCCTAGCGCCCAGCGAACCTCTGGTCGACAAAATTTTCGGCTCTCAACTTTCGCCCTTGAGGATTGCCACCGACAAGGTTCAGCCGAATTGCGCAGCCAGCCCTTTTGGCTGCTCAAACCCGCTCTACGACATCCCGTTTTATTCGGATTCAAGCGCTAAACCGGCCGATGTTTGTCGAAGCGTAATCGAACTGCAGCGCGAAATTGGCATGGTTGCCTACTCGGTTGAAGGAGCTGCCGCTGGAATTGCGCCCGCGGAAAATCAGCCGCTAATCGATTTTTGTGTTGCGGGCTTCGAGCCTGGCATAAAACTGGATGACGGCTCGATGCTCTACCAGGGTTTTGTGCTCTATGACGATGGTGCCAACGATGGCTTGGGTAAGGTGACCGTAATTCAACGGCGCGACGATAAATCGTTTGTGGTGGTTTTTAGTTTAGGTCGAGACCCGAGCCGAATTGGGTCGATTAACTTCGGTGAAAAACCCAGGCACCTAACCGCCGATGAAATTGCAAACGCCGATGAGATGCAGAAAATCGCTGCAAAAACGCAGCAGTTTGCCAATGGTCTACTGGGTGAATCAGAAACGGCTGCCAAAACCAAAATCGAGGATGCCGGCTACAGTTGGCGAATCGCGCATCGGGATGGCCAGGATTTTGCACTAACCGAGGACTACAGCCCAACGCGCATCAATCTTTTCATTCGCTCCAATCGCGTCTTCGACGCGACTGTTTGGTAGTTAAAGAAACTTAGCGTAGGCGACCGAAGCCAACAGCGTGCAGCAAAGGCAGAGCCGAGCCAATCAAAAGCCAATTGCCCAGTTCGTCAGCATTCTGGCGCAGGACCAAACCAGAGATAAATAGGGTTGCAAAAATAATCGCCGAGGTGGTTCGCTTGATGCTGCCATCGAGTGATCGAACCCGTTTTTCAAGTTCGGGATTTCTGGTTACCAGCTCACCACGATCGATTCGATTTGCCAGCGCTTCCAGCCGTTGCGGCAACCTGATCAGCGAACCAGCGATGTTGCTGAATTCTCGACCAACCGTTTTCAAGGTTGAATTGCCGCCGCCGTTAAGCAGAGTTCGCGCGAAGGGATCAACCGCATCCCACATATTGAAGTCTCGATTCAGTGCGCTAGTCACACCGGAGATCACCGAAATAGTTCTAATCAGCAGCAGGAAGTTTTCTGGCAGCTGAAAAGGCAGAGCCTGAACCAATTCGTTGAAGCGCAGCGCAAAATCGCGAATCTCTCTAGGGTCTGTTTGTGCAATTTCACCAACGGCCACCCCACCAAATCGATCAAACAATTCACCGATTGCCCGCTCGAGGTCTACCGTGTCGGCTGAAGGCAACAGCACCCCAAGTCGTTCAACCGAGGTTATCCAGCCGCGAGCATCACGAGCGACAACCGCAAAAATAAACCGCTGCAGGTTTTGTCGAAGATCATCGCTAATTTCGCCCATCATTCCGAAATCGATAAACGTCAAACTAAAGTCAGTGCGATCATCGTTGATTTCAGGGTTGACAAGGATATTTCCGGGATGAGGGTCGGCGTGGAAAAAGCCGTGCACAAAGAACTGTTCAAAGGTGATTCGGGCCAACTCGGCGGCAACCGCATTTGGGTCAATTCCGGATGCATCAAGAGCATCGATGTCGGTAATTTTGATTGCGGTCACATCCGAGAGGGTAAGCACCCGGCGAGAGCTTCGATCCCAAACCACTGATGGTGTTTTTACGCGGATGTCGCTGGCGAAGTTGTTCGCGAATCTTTCGAGGTTGGCTGCCTCATTTAGGTAATCGATTTCCTGAAGTGAAGTGGTGGCAAACTCTTCAACCAAGGCCGGTGCATCGGCTCGGCGCGACACCAGTTTTACCTTGGATAGCCAGCCGCCAACTTTGCGAAGCGCCTTTAGGTCAACCGCGACAATCTGTTCGATGCCCGGCCGTAATACTTTGACAACTACCTCGTCACGGCCAAGAGTTTCAGAAATCGCTGGGTTGAGGCGGGCTCTGTGGGCCTGGCCGAGTGAGGCGGCAGCAATTGGGTCAGCGTCGAAGCTGGCAAAAGCTTTGTCGACAGGCAGTCCTAACTCACGTTCAATTTGGGCAGCCACATAGGCAAACTCAACAGGCGCAACCTCATCTTGAAGACCTTCGAGTTCCTGGGTTATTTCTTTGGGCAATACGTCAAGTCGAGTGGACAAAAATTGCCCTGCTTTGATCATTAAGCCGCCCAGATCTAGGGCAAGGTCGTGAAATTTTCTAGCCAGTTTCTGGAAACGCCGAATTCTGGTTTTAGCTGAAATTCGGCCCAGGCCAATCTGTGGCAGAAACAGCTCAAACCACCAAGATTGGGCCAAGGCTAATGCGGCGAACTGAATTATTCGGCGGTATCTAGCTTTGAGTGCGCGATCGTTGTTCGGTGATTCTGGCAACTGCTGACGTTCTGGCAATTTTTAGTCTTCGGCCAAAATTGCGAACAGCTTTCGGCGAGCATCATCCAAGATTTGCTCGGCGCGTTTCTGCTGCTCACCGCTGCCGCTGTTGGCAACTGCGGTCACCGCTTGGGCAAGTTTTGCGCCAGACTTCAAGACGTCACCACGGCAATTCGGCGACCAATTTTGGCTCTGCTGCTGATTGGTTGCAAACATAGTGCCCAGGTCCTCTTTGACAGCACCTGCTACTTTTTTGCCCGCTTTGGTGAGCGAGTAGCACTTCAATTCTCCGTCGACGGTTGAGCTAATTAGGCCATCAGTAACTAGCTTTTCAAGCACCGGATAGACATCGCTTTCAGCAGGAACCCATGAGCCGCTTGTGAAACCGGCGACGGTAGTCATGATTTCTCTAGCTGTCTTATCGCCCGACTGCAGAGCCGACAAAACTGCGTTGCTAATTTGCTCGCTGGTAGGTTTTACGACCTGTGTTTTACTTGAGCTTGCGCCTGAGTACTTGGTAACCAGTGACTTGATGTCATCGGCAAGTTCACGAAAATCGAAACCGTTGGTTGAGCTGTTCACTTTAGATCCCTTCATCGGAGCATTCTGCCCCTAGTGTCAATTGATTTGGGGTCGAATTTCTTCCGGCTGCCAGCAATTGAATACACGCTCAAAAGTCAATTAGTTCGAGGCTGACAGAAATGCTCGAGCCTTCGCTAATTTGGTTGGCTTTTCTTATTTCTGCTTTGAGTGGCAGGTCAAAAAGGCCACTTGTTGAGTCGGGAAAAATGGAGGTTCGCCAAATACTCTGACCGATTCGCGCTTCAACTCGCAATGAACCGAAGCCGTTAGTGAGTCCAGCTGAAACTTCTCTAATTTCCTCAGACAGTTCTAACGGGATGCTGACTAAGAATATTGCTGGATTCTTAGACCAGCGATAGGCGACTCCCTTGAATGAAAGCCTCAATTTGAGTCTCTCGCAATTGTGCGTTGGGCCAGTCGATTTGAAATTTCGATAAGCAAACAAGCCAAAATGCCAATCGCTGCGGTTATACCAATTTGTGACTCGGTCAGATAACTAAACCCGAAAAACTCGATTGTTATCGGCAGGGTAAACATCCCTACAGCCAAGACAATCATGGCCAGCAAAATTGCGACTTTAGGTGCTGACCATGGTCGCGACAAAGTGCCTAAAACCCAAAGCCCGGTGATTGAAAGAAAAATCGAGGTTGCTGTTTGTGACTCACTGACAGTCCAATCGCCCGAAATGCGCGCGGCTATCGCGAGACCGATGACCCCCAGTGCGGTGGCGAAACCGGCGGGAATGCAGAAAGCTAAGGCTCGGCGAAGAAATCCTCGCTGGTAAATTTTCTGGTTTGGCAGAAACGCCAATAGAAACGAGGGGATGCCGATAGCAAAACCATCAACTGCTGAAAGTTGGCGCGGTAAGAATGGAAATTCCCACAGCAGCACACCGAAGACCAAGGCCAAAATCATCGCCCAGGTGGTTTTGGTCAGGAACAGCCGTGATAGTCGTTCGACATTGGCAATGACCTGGCGCCCTTCGGCCACCACTTTAGGTAACCGATCAAAACTGTTATCTAGCAGGGTTAGATTTGCCACGGCTCTTGTGGCTGCGGAGCCACTTCCCATAGCGATTCCAATGTCCGCCTGCTTGATGGCTAAAACATCGTTGACTCCATCGCCCACCATCGCCACCACGTGACCAGATTTCTGCATGGCCAGAACCATTTGTTTTTTCTGAGCTGGGTCGACTCTGCCAAAAACATGCTCGCGTTCCATGATGCTGCGCAACGCACCGAAATCGGTTGGCAGATTTCGGGCATCAAAACCGTTGCCCTCGAAATCTAAGCCGGCCAATCGTGCCACTGTTGCCACAGTGCTTGGGTGGTCGCCAGAAATTACCTTCATGGTTACCGATTGATCTTTGAAGTAAGCCAAGGTTTGAGTAGCCTGCACTTTGATTTCCTCGCGCAGTGCAACCAGTGCAACCGGGATGAATTGTTGGTATTCAACTCCCAGCATCAGTACTCGCAGCCCTTGGTTGGCCAATGTTTTTGCCTGCTCTAGGTGCGCCGCATTTGTGGTCAACACCTCAGGTGCGCCCAAATACCAAGTGTGTCCAGCCACGGTGAGCGAACTAAATTTCTGTGCCGAATTGAAATCTTGACTGCTTGAGACAGGTATCGAAGTATCGGGGAATTGTGTCTTTAACGCCCTGGCCGTGGCATTTGCGTTTGGTTGGGTGGCAAAGGCTCCCAAAATGTTCCGCCAGTTTTCTAGCTGAGGTAGCGACTGCCACTGGTCGACGTCCAGTTCAATGGCTTGGTCAAATTCAAATTGGCCCGAGGTCAGTGTGCCGGTCTTGTCAAAGCAGATCAGATCAACCCTGGCCAAGCCTTCAACCGCGGCCAGTTCTTGAACCACGACTTTTCGTTTAGCTAACTTGGTTGCCGCAATTGCAAAAGCAATGCTGGTGATGAGTACCAGACCCTGCGGAACCATGCTTATCGCACTTGCAACCGCGCGAACCAGTGCATCCACCGGTTTTGACAGGGTAACCAGTTGGCCGATTAGCACAATCACAATCAGTGGACCAAGTGCCCAACTAATCCACTTAATTAGTCGGTCTAGCGACTCTCGAATTTCGGAAGAAACCTTGGTGAAACCTCGGGCCTCAAACTCGAGTTTGCTGGCGAAAGTATCTGCGCCCACCCTGGCTACCTCGGCCAGGCCGCTGCCGTTGACGACCAGTGAGCCGGAAAGTAGCAAGTCGTCGATGTTTTTTTGAACCGGGTCTGCTTCTCCGGTTAGTAGCGACTCGTCGATTTCAAGATTGTTGGCAAAAACAACCCGCGCGTCTACCGCGAGTTGGTCGCCGGCTGAAAACTCGAGCAGGTCGTTGAGTACCAGCTGATCATTTTCGACCTTTTCAGTGATACCGTTTCGACGCACTCGCGAAGGCTTTCGGCCGATTAGTGAGAGGCGATCGAGAATGATTTTTGAACGGAGTTCTTGAATTATGCCGATGAGAATATTGGCAATTACCGCCAACCCAAAAAGCGCATCCTGCCATTTGCCGAGGGCCAACAGCAATAAAAACCCGACTCCAACAACACCGTTGAAAAGCGTGAATATGTTGGAGCGCAGGATGGTAACAAGATGGCGGCTGGTGCTGAACTCGTGGCGATTGGTCTGGCCGGTCAGTTTTCGCTGTTCAACCTCGGCACTGGTTAGACCCAAAAAATCTGTGGACGATTGCACTAGGCAATTCTGTCACTGCCTTGAACTCAACAAGAAAACCCAGTTGGTTCTCAGATGATTCTCAAATTGTTGGCCTGTCACTGAACTATTCTTTGATTTGTGATCAGAAGAGGTGACCTGTGGAGAAACTAAAAAAGATTCTCGGCAAGCTTCCACACCCTATTCGCTGGGCAATCGTTATGGTTTTAGGCTTCCTACTTCTGATTCTTGGCCTCATCATGATGGTTACACCCGGTCCCGGTCTGCTATTCATCTTTTTTGGGCTCACCATCCTTGCCTTAGAACTTGAGTGGGCTAGAGAGTTGAATAAACAGGGTATGCAGGGCCTAGAGCGACTTATGTCAAAATTCAAAAACTGGATGAAGAGAAAAAAGAACTGAGAGCCGCGACTACCAGTCAGCCAAATCCATAGCCTGAGTTGCTAACTTCTCACCTAGTCGAATCATCTGTTTAGCCTTGTGGAATTCCAAAACACCACAGGCATCAATCGGCAATCCGACAACAAGATCTGGGCGGTATTTTGAAAACTCAACCTCGGTCAGGCGCTGCTGCAGTGTTTGAATTGACATCAGCATCACGTCTGCCGAAGTAATGGCTTTTGGCACATCGTTGATTATTTTTTGCAGCTCAGTCTCTACTGGCAGGGAAACAACTTTTTGAATTCGAGTATCCACTCCCAACTGTTTAGCGATTTTTCTCGAACCCGGTTTATTGGAAATCTCAGCGGCTTTATCCCGCGTTGCCTTTACGGTCTCTTTTACAGCGCGGCTTAGAAAGTGCTCAGAGATCTGTCGCTCAAAAGGATTAGTCATTCTGCCGCGGGCCAAATCTACGGCGACGATATGTTTTGCTCCGGCGCCAATTAGTGGACTAATTGGAACTGGGTTTACCAATCCACCATCTGCCAACAATTTGCCGTTAATCAGCACAGGTGTAATCACACCCGGAATCGCCACGGAGGCTCTGAGCGCCAAGGTAGCTGAGCCAGATTGAAAACGTACCTCTTTGTTTTCAAGTAGGTCAGCAGCAATCGCGGTAAAGGGAATCGAGAAATCCTCGATCGAAACCCCGGCCAGCATGTTGTCAACAACGCTCAAAATTCGCTCTGCTCGAATTGCCCCGGCCTTGCCAACGCTGAAATCCATTAGACCCAAGACATCCAAGGGGGTTAGTTTTCTGGCCCACTTTTCAAACTCGGCAAGCTTTCCTGCTGCGTAAAGAGCGCCGATAACGGCTCCCATGGATGTACCAGCCACCGCAGTTATCTCGTAGCCGCGTGCTTCCAACTCGCGAATCACCCCGATGTGCGCATAGCCTCTCGCCCCGCCGCCTCCAAGAGATAGCGCCACTGTTTTCTTTTTCTTAACGAAGAACATTTCTAGCTCCTGAATTAAGGGTAGCCTGATGATGAAGCCTTGTTGTTTTGATTATTTCGCTTCACTCAAATCCGAATAGAAGAAAGTGAAGAAATGAACGAGGAAAAGAAAGACCAGAAAATCCAGGAGATGTCTGACTGGGTTGAGTTGAGAGATTCTTGGACCCGCAAGCGTTTTGATTTTCAAGAACGCTGGCACGGTTGGAAATCTCCGACAGGTCTTGGTTTGGGGTTTGCACTGCTTTCGGCAGGGCTTTTCCTTCTGAGTCTGGCTTGGACGAACTTAGTTCGTTAGCCAAAATGCCCCTGATGAATGTCAGGGGCATTTTTCAACGCCAACTTCTTTTTTGCTTATGCATCAAGCTAGATATTGGCAAACGGCGCGCGCCACCTCTAAACAAATGCGGCTAGAATAGATGTAATGAATTAGAGGTGGTGACTGATGCGAACTCGAGCAAAAAAATTCGCGCAGGTCGATGTTTTTTCACGCATCCCGTACTTGGGAAATCCAGTGGCGGTCGTTCTCGATGCTGATGGTCTGAGCGATGAATCCATGCAACGTCTGGCTCGCTGGACAAACCTTTCAGAGACCACCTTTATTCTCAGTCCAACAACTGCCGAGGCTGACTATCGTCTTCGTATTTTTACTCCCGGCGGAGAACTGCCATTTGCTGGACACCCAACTCTTGGCTCGGCGCACGCCTGGCTAGAAAACGGCGGCAAACCAAAGGTTACCGGCCAACTTGTTCAGGAGTGTGGCGTGGGCCTTGTGGCTTTGAACCAAAGCGAGGAAGGCTCACAGCTTTCTTTTCGTGCGCCGGCCACGATGAAGAGTGGGCCACTAGAACCAGGTCTTCTGTCGAAGATTGTCAGTGCGCTTGGCGTCGATGAATCAGAAGTTGTAGCTCATCAGTATGTCGATAATGGGCCAGGTTGGGTCTGTGTCCAACTCACCTCGGCGGCACGAGTACTGGCCGTTGATCCGAAGTTTGACGACGACTCAGAACTGATGCTCGGTCTTCTCGGTGCCTACCCATCAGGCGGTGAATCGGCTTTTGAGCTGCGGGCATTTGCCCCCAAAATCGGAGTGTACGAAGATCCTGTCACTGGAAGTCTCAATGCGAGCGTCGCGCAGTGGTTGTTCCGAACAGGCGCAGTTGCAAACTCTTATCAAGCATCGCAAGGTCAACGCGTTGGAAGACAAGGAACCATCTCTTTGAGCGTTGATGGAAAAGGCGAAGTATGGGTTGGCGGTCCAACAGTAACCTGTATTCGCGGCTCAATCGAAATATAAAAAAGACCCTCTTGCGAGGGTCTTGAGCGGAGAATATGGGATTCGAACCCATGAGGGCTTGCACCCAACACGCTTTCCAAGCGTGCGCCATAGGCCACTAGGCGAATTCTCCTGAACCCCAATAGTCTAGCGAACTGAGAATTAGAAAAAAGTACGCGCTTTTTCGGTTTGTTGCAAAAAATTTATGGAAAATCTAGAGTAATGACAGAGGAATTCCGTAATCTTATTCCTAAATAAAGATTTCATCCGTAATCGGAGGCAAAGATGCAAAAAATCGCCCGTATTTTGATTGACCAGGCCCACAACCAAGCTTGGGCAGTCAAGCCCGAAATTGCGGCAACTATGAACCCGGCAAATCCAGCGGATGCCAGCTACGCCAAAATGGCTGAGGCCGCCAAGGTCGCCGAGTTTGAAGTGAATTTGCACGAAACCGGTCTGTTTACGGCAGCTTCGCTAGCCGAAACCGACATCCTGGTTATTCCACACGCGTCAACCGAAGAGTGGGAAAAAACTATCGGAGTTGGCTCGCCAAAATTTAGCCCCGACGAATTGGAAGTTATTGAAAGTTTTGTTCGCGGTGGCGGTTCATTGCTGTTGCTTGCCGAAACCGAGCAACCAAAATACGGAAACAACTTTGCCGAGCTTGCCGCAAAGTTTGGCGTTGAAATCAAAAACGCGACCGTGCAAGACCCTAGCCGTGCCTATAAAGAGGTGCCAACTTGGATCATCGGTGATTTTGATCGTCTGACAAAATCTGATTTTGCTTTCATGGTCGAGGAGGTTTGCCTTTACCGCGCCGGAGTTCTCGATGTGGCGACCGGAATTGATGCTGAGGTATTCATGCACACCTCTGAGCACGCAGCACCAGCTTCTGCACCCTTGGGTGTAGCGGTTCAACACGAGCTTGGTCGTGTCGTGGTCTTGGCTGACTCTGACCTTTTCGGCGACGACTCAATTGATGACTGCGACAACAAGCAACTTTGGTTGAACATTGCTGGCTGGTTGGCAAACGCGAAGGCTGCTGCAAAAGCCAACTCAAAACGCGAGCCTAGCTCGCTGCTCGCCGATGCCGGCTGGCTCAAACTTGCTGATGCCATCGAAGCATTGCGTCCGATGCAATCAAAAGACGGATCAATTGACGCCAGCGAGTTCTCGCGCGATGAGGCATCAAAACTAGTTGATCAGGTTCTCTCGGCAATCGACGATCTCGCGCCACGTTTCGAACACCAAAAAGAGTATTTCGTCGCAGTCAAAAAAGACATTGAAAATTGGCGCCAGGGTGGCTTTGCTGTTCCAGACTTCTTTGATTCGCTTGAACTTTTCCGCCCAGATCTGAACCGCAAAAATTCGGTACAGCACCTTGCTGTATTTTCGATGTACACCCAAAACGGAAACCCAAACCGCAACCTTGAAGCGGTAATTACGAACACTTTCTGGCCAGATTGGCTTGCTGAAAAAGAAAAGAAGTACAACAACCCGGCTTTCATCCCGATCGAGTTTGTGGCCTTCACCTCTGGCTACGACACAAACTCGGCAGTCTTCTTTCCTGAAACCGTAGCGGTTCGCTCAGTGTCTACCTATTACTGGGGCGGAATCTTCTGCGATCGCGAAGCGGCTCGTTTCCGTCGTGTTAGCCAAGCAGCAAAAGAACTTCTCTACCTGCCTCTTCCAGCCGATGCCGAACGTTTGGTCAACGACCAGCAGCTAGCTCAAGAGACTTTTGTGCTCTGGGATCTAATTCACGACCGCACCCACTCGCGCGGCGACCTGCCATTTGACCCATTCATGATCAAACAGCGGATGCCATTCTGGATGTATGCCCTAGAGGAATTGCGATGCGACCTAGCAACCTTCCGTGAGACATTGGTGCTTGAGGCTGAGGGTGATCGCCTTGCCAAGTACATGCGCTACGCGATTTTGTTTGACCGAATTTTCCGGTTCTCAATCACCGGCGGTCGTGTGCGAAACTACGACGGCCTTGGCGGTCAGATCATCTTTGCTCACCTTCACAAAACCGGAGCACTGCACTGGACCGATAACCGCTTGGCCTTTGACTGGGAAAAAGTCACCGAAGAAGTGGTCAACCTCTGCGAGCAGGTCGAAGCTCTCTATCACGACGGCATCAACCGTTCGCGGATGGCCCAGTGGATTTCGGCTTACGAATTTGTGACCAGCCTGGTTCAGCCACACCCAGCATCAAACTGGGCTAAAGGTGCCGACACCCTACCTACCGGTGGTGAGCTGAAAGAAATGGTGAACCTGGTACTCGATGACGAGTTCCCCTTGAATGTGTTTTTTGAAACATTGAATCGAAAGCTTGCCGATGTGATTTCCTCAACCAAAGGCATCACCGCTTAGCCACTGGGCAAAGTGGCATACTTTCGTTATGGAATCCCTGGACCGACGACTTCTCGAATTACTGGCAACAGATTCGAGTGCATCGATAAGCGAGCTGTCCGCTCAGTTAGAGGTACCGTCATCCACGTTGCATCAACGAATTAAAAAGTTGGAGTCGCGAGGTGTCATCACCGGCTATCGGGCACAGATCAATCAACGCGAAGTCGGGCTTTCGCTGCACGCACTGGTTTCGTTGACCCCAATTGATCCGTCAAAGCCCGATGATGTGGTCGATAAAATTCGGCCCATTGCCGAAATTGAAAGTTGTTGGTCGGTGGCTGGCACCGAGTCTTACATCGTCAAAGTTGCGGTTGCAGAGCCAGCTGACCTCGAAGCGCTGCTTGCCAAGATTCGTGCCGAGGCAAACGTTTCAACGCGCACCAGCGTGATTCTTTCGACTCCATTTGAGGGCCGCCAGGCTCAAATTCCAAAGGACTAACTAAATGACAAAAAACCCACGCGGATTTGCCAGCGACAACTATGCCGGAATTCATCCCACGGTTCTGCAGGCAATCGCTGAAGCAAACGTTGGGCACGAGGTTGCCTACGGTGAAGATTCGGTTACCGCAAAATTTGACGGGTTAGTGCGTGAGCTGTTCGGACCAAACGCGGTCGGATATCCGGTGTTCAACGGAACCGGCGCAAACGTGGTTGCACTGCAGGCTGCGACCAAGCGCTGGGAAGCAGTCATCTGCGTCGAGAGTGCCCACATCCATGTTGATGAAGGTGGCGCCCCAGAAAAGATGGCGGGGCTAAAGCTCTGGACTGTGCCAACCAGCGACGGCAAACTCACCGTTGAACTTGCTGCCAGCCAAATTTTTGATATGGGAGTTGTGCACCGTGCCCAGCCCGGTGTAATCAGCATCACTCAAACAACCGAGATGGGTACGCTCTACCAGGTTGACGAGATTAGGGCATTGGCCGACTTGGCACATGAACACGGTCTGCTGCTGCACCTAGATGGTGCACGCATTTCAAATGCAGCCGCTGCACTGGGCAAGTCTTTTAAAGAATTCACCACCGATGCCGGAGTTGATTTGGTTTCGCTAGGTGGTACCAAGATAGGTGCCCTGGCCGCAGAGGCCGTCATCGTCACCGATGCATCTTCGATTCGGGGCAAGGCGCTCGCTGAGGCGATGCCGTTCTTGCGCAAAACCTCAATGCAGCTCTCATCCAAGATGCGTTTCATGTCGGCGCAGTTGCTCGCACTGTTTGAAAATAACGCTGCTGTCGCAATTGAAAATGCAACCAGAGCTAACGCCATGGCCAAAATGCTTTATGAAGGTGTGGTCGAGATTGCCGCCGATAACCCTCTGGTGTCAGTTGAAAACCCTGCCGAGGCAAATGCAGTTTTTCCAGTGTTGCCTGCCGCTGTCACTGAAAAACTGCAGCAGCAATATCGCTTTTATGTTTGGAATCAAGAAACCGGCCAGGTTCGCTGGATGTGCTCTTGGGATACCACCGAAGAGGATGTTGCCGGAATTTTGGCTGCGTTGAAGGCAGCTCTCTAAAAGAGGCTGATTAGATGCCCGGCAATCAACCAAATTGCCAAACCAATCATTACTAAACCAGAAAGACGCTGCACCAAGTTGCCGAGTCTTGGCTTGGAGTTGATCATTTTGCCGGCACCTAATGCGATAGCGCTGTAAACAAACACCACGCAAATTACAAAAAGCGAACCCAGCAGCAACAGCTGATAAACCATGGGCCAGCTACCTGTTTTTGAGGTGAACTGGGGGAGTAGGACCAAAAGCAGAAGGAGTGCCATCGGATTTAGCGTGCTGAGGCTGAAGCCCTTGAAGAAATGACGGTTTACCGAGGATGCGTTCTCGTTTTCCACTGAGATGGCCGCTCCAGATTTGAAGATGGCATTTGAGCCAAGCCAAGCTAAATACCCGGCGCCGGCATATGCCATAACGTTGAAGATTATCGGATTCGCGGCTAGCAGAGAGGCGAGGCCGATTGAAACTGCAAGGACTACGGCTATATAGCCCGAGGCCAATCCGGCGATGGTGGGCATTGCGACCGAGCGCTTGGTGCTGGAGTTGATAACAACCGCCCAATCCGCTCCAGGGGTCATGGTTAGCATGAGCGCAACTGACCAAAAACCTAGAATCTGCCCGATTTCCATTTCGCCTCCCTACTAGCGTGCTAGTTCAAAAGGTTATTTGGATTTCAAGAAAATGTGCTTCCAAAAATTACCTGAAACTACGGCAAGTGTGGAAGAATTTTGGCATGGATGCCCTAGACAGAGAAATTCTTTCTCAACTGCAAGATGATGGCCGCATATCGCTCACCGATTTAGCCAGCAATGTCGGCCTAACCCTGTCACCCTGCCATCGTCGGGTTCGCGATCTCGAGTCATCCGGGGCCATCACGGGCTATCACGCCACCGTGTCACCCGCATCCATCGGTTTGAATTTTGAGGCAGTAGTTTTCATCACCATCGGTCGCACCGATGCCCAGACCATTGCCGATTTCGAAGCCGCAATTTTGCAGTTGCCAGAAGTTGTTCAGGTTGAGCGCTTTTTTGGCGAACCCGACTACATGTTGCGAGTGCTAACCAAAGACCTAGAAAGCTATCAGGCGCTTTACGACCAAAAACTTGGTGCGCTACCCGGAGTGCTCAGAGCGACCTCAACCTTGGTGATGAAAAAACTCAGACCCGGCGGAAAACTTCCGCTTTAGTGGGTGCTTGGCGCTTGCTCTACTTCGCTGCGGTCGCCAGACCAAAGCGTGTGGAAGGTACCCGGCATGTCGACGCGCTTATAGGTGTGTGCACCGAAGAAGTCGCGCTGACCCTGCACTAGCGCGGCCGAGAGGCGAGGCGAGCGCAGACCATCGTAATAAGACAGCGATGAAGCAAATGCCGGCACCGGAATTCCGGCAAGCGATGCCTTGGCAACAACCTGACGCCATGAGGTCACCGAAGTAGCCACTGCCTGCTTGAAGAATGGGTCAAAAATCAATGACTCAAGGTTTGCGTTTTTGTCGTAGGCATCGGCAATTCGGTTCAAGAACTGGGCGCGAATGATGCAACCGCCACGCCAAATTTTCGACACCGCACCCAGGTTGATGTCCCAGTTGTATTCTTTAGCGCCGGCGCGAATTGCGTCAAAGCCCTGCGAGTAAGCAACCAACTTGGATGCGTAAAGCGCACGACGAACATCTTCGACAAACGCGGCCTTGTCTTCTACCGACCACGCAGTTGCCTCTGCTGGCAAGCCGTCAACAGCTGCACGCTGCGAAGCCTGTGAAGAGAGCGAACGGGCAAATACTGCCTCGGCGATTCCAGAGACCGGGGTGCCTAGGTTTAGCGCGGTCTGCACAGTCCAGACGCCGGTACCCTTTGAGCCAGCCTGATCAAGAATCACATCGACAAGTGGCTTACCGGTTTTGGCATCAACCTGCTTTAGAACTTCAGCGGTGATCTCGATCAAGAAAGACTCAAGATCGCCTTTGTTCCACTCTTCGAAAATTGCTGCAATTTCGGCTGGGCTGTAACCGCCAGCTGCACGCAGGATGTCGTAGGCCTCAGCAATAAGCTGCATGTCGGCATACTCAATTCCGTTGTGAATCATCTTCACAAAGTGGCCGGCGCCGTCGGTGCCGACGTGCGTGACACAAGGCTCACCTTCAGCAACGGCCGCGATTGAAGCCAGAATTGGGCCCAAAGTTTTGTATGCCTCGGCCGAACCACCAGGCATGATCGAAGGGCCCTTTAGGGCGCCCTCTTCACCACCAGAGATGCCGGCGCCAACAAAGTTAATGCCCTTGGCGCTGACCTCGCGCTCGCGGCGAATGGTGTCGGTGAATAGTGCGTTTCCACCATCCACGATGATATCGCCTGGTTCGAAACGCTCGGTAAGTTGTTCGATAACTGCGTCGGTGCCTTTGCCGGCCTGAACCATGATGATTGCGGTGCGTGGCTTTGCCAACGAAGCAACAAACTCATCGATGGTTTGCGAGGCAATGAAGCCGGCCTCTGGGTGCTCATTCATCAGCAATTCGGTGCGCTCGTAGGAGCGGTTGTAAATGGCAACGGTGTTGCCTTCGCGGCTGGCTAGGTTGCGAGCAAGGTTCGAACCCATTACCGCAAGTCCAACGACTCCAATATTTGCCTGAGCAGTCATTAATTTTCCTTATTCATAGGTAGGCGACAAGTGCCGATTTGAAAGAGAGGGGAGATGCGCCACTTTGCACAGAAAACTTATGAAAAGTTTAGTGCCTTAGCGTCAGGGTTTAGACTTATCTCGGACTCCCCGTGCGGCGTCACCTCGGCCAACTCCCCCAGGATCGAAAGATAGCAAGGGTAACTGGGCTCTGGCGGGTGTGCGGGGAGTCTTTTTAGTTTCAACCGGCAATTTCTAGCAACCGCTTGGTTGGCCCAAAAGTCACTTCTGAAGATTAGGCTCTAAACGTGGTTACCGCTCTATACCGTCGTTATCGACCAGAAAACTTTGCCGAACTAATCGGTCAAGCCCAGGTCACTGCGCCGCTAATGACTGCCTTGCGCACCGACAGGGTGAACCACGCCTATCTTTTCTCTGGTCCTCGTGGCTGCGGTAAAACAACTTCCGCTCGAATTCTGGCCCGCTGTCTAAACTGCGCCGAAGGCCCAACCGATACCCCTTGCGGAAAGTGCCCAAGCTGCATCGAACTGTCACGCGACGGCGGTGGCTCACTTGACGTTGTTGAAATCGACGCAGCCTCACACAATGGTGTCGACGATGCTCGCGATCTGCGCGAGCGCGCAATCTTTGCACCAGCCCGCGATCGCTACAAAATTTTTATCCTCGATGAGGCGCACATGGTTACCCCTCAAGGTTTCAATGCGCTGCTAAAAATCGTTGAAGAGCCACCGGCCCACGTCAAATTTATTTTTGCCACGACCGAGCCAGAAAAAGTTATCGGTACTATCCGCTCCAGAACACACCACTACCCGTTCCGCCTGGTTCCGCCTGCCCAGATGCTTGAATACCTCGAGCAACTGTGTGCCAGCGAAAAAGTAGAGGTTGCTCCGGGTGTGCTTTCGCTAGTCGTTCGCTCGGGTGGCGGTTCGGTGCGTGACTCACTTTCACTTCTCGATCAACTAATCGCTGGCAGTGAGGGCGGCAAAGTTGAGTACGAGCGCGCTGCTGCTTTGCTCGGTTACACCCACTCAGCTCTGCTCGACGAAGTCGTAGATGCATTTGCCGTCAAGAATTCGGCTGCAGTTTTTGCCGCCGTCGACAAAGTAATTCAGACCGGCCAAGATCCCCGTCGCTTCGTTGAAGACCTACTCGAACACTTGCGTGACCTAATTGTCATTTCCTCAGTTGGCGATGAAGCTAAAGCAGTTTTGCGCGGTATCGCCGACGATGAACTTGAAAAAATGAAAATTCAGGCGGCCAAATTTGGCATCAGTGAACTTACCTATGCGGCCGAAACGGTTAGCCATGCGCTAACAACCATGACGGGCGCAACTTCGCCGAAGCTTCATCTTGAACTAATGTGCGCCAGAGTTTTGGTGCCGGCGGCCGATCAAACCGAAGTTGGCTCGCTAGCCCGAATAGATCGCCTAGAACGCCGAATCGGTGTGGCGTCTCCGGTTAATTCTGAAGTTGCTGCCCCAGTCAAAGAACTTCCGGCTGTTTTGCCACCAACCGAACCCATTGGCGTAGTTGCCGAGTCGGTCGCGCCAGCAAAAACTGCGCCAGCCGCAACGAAGGTCGCCCCGGTCGAGAGCGCGCCGGCGGCACCGGCACCTGCAGCATCCACGCCTGCACCAGCAGCATCCACGCTTGCACCAGCAGCGACCACGCCCGTCGCCCAACTTAACCTGCAGCAATTCAAAGATGCCTGGGCCGAAATCTTGAGCAACGTCAACAAGAAGTCGAAAAATGCTTGGATGGTTGCCTTCTCGCTCACCGTTGTTGATTACGGCGATGAAATCTTGACCTTGAAATTCTTGAGTCAAAAAGATCTTGAGTCATTTAAAAATTCGAACGGTGCCAGCGATATTTTGCGTAAGGCCATTTTCGACGTGCTTGGCGTAACCGTGAAATTCAAAGCTCAAATTTCAGACAGCAGCGAACCTGTAGCGCGCGAAGAAGCGACGGCACCAAAAAACCCAGCTCGAGCAGATGAAGATGCTCGCTACGGTGAATCGTTGTTGCGAGAAATGCTCGGTGCCGAGCCACTCGGCGACAAGCAAACGGGCGGTCGCTAAGTGTTCGAGGGTGTTGTTCAAGAACTAATTGATGAGCTTGGCCGTTTGCCGGGGGTGGGCCCCAAGTCGGCTCAACGCATTGCCTTTTACCTGCTGCAATCTGAAGACGATCAAGCCAAGAAACTTGCGCAGGTTTTGCTCGAGGTAAAAGACCGGGTTAAGTTTTGTGAAATCTGTGGCAACGTAACTGAAGATCCAACCTGCAGCATTTGTCGCGATGCTCGCAGAAACCAAACCCTAATTTGCGTTGTCGAAGAATCTAAAGATGTTCAAGCAATTGAGCGCACCAGAGAATTCCGTGGGCTTTACCACGTGCTGGGTGGGGCAATCAGTCCAATCGATGGCGTGGGTCCAGATCAATTGCGCATCAAAGAGCTAATGACTCGGTTGAGCAATCCTGAAATCCAAGAGGTAATTATCGCTACCGACCCAAACCTAGAAGGTGAGGCGACGGCAACTTACCTTACGCGCATGCTCTCAACTCTTGGAGTCACTGTTTCCAGGCTGGCATCGGGTTTACCGGTTGGCGGCGATCTCGAATATGCCGATGAGGTTACCTTGGGCCGTGCCTTTGCCGGTCGCACTCGCAGCAACTAAACTAAAGGCTTGTGTGGCATCGCCTCACTAACATTCCCCTTTTTATTTAGGAGATACGGCCTTGGCTCTTATCGTGCAAAAGTTTGGTGGTTCGTCTGTTGGAGACGCCAACAAAATTAAGCACGTGGCGAAGCGCGTAATCGAAACCCAAAAAGCAGGCAACCAGGTTGTTGTTGTGGTTTCAGCTATGGGCGACACCACCGACGAACTGATTGATTTGGCCCAGTCAGTGGCCGAAGATCCATACGAGTCACCTCGCGAAATGGACATGTTGCTTACTTCAGGTGAGCGAATCTCTATGGCCCTGCTGGCGATTGCCATCAATGCTGCCGGGGCGCAATCACGTTCATTTACCGGTTCACAAGCGGGAATTATGACCAGCGCCAAACACGGTGACGCTCGAATCTCGGAAGTTACGCCATTTCGAATCCAAGAGGCACTTGACGCGGGCGACATTGCAATTGTTGCTGGCTTCCAGGGGTTCAACAAAGACAGCAAAGACATCACCACACTTGGTCGAGGTGGCTCAGACACCACCGCGGTTGCACTTGCAGCCGCACTAAAAGCAGATGTCTGCGAAATTTACTCAGACGTAGACGGCGTTTACACAGCTGATCCAAGAGTTATTCCTGCGGCCCGCAAACTTGACTCGATTGACATCGAATCAATGCTCGAGCTCGCTGGTGCTGGGGCGAAAATTTTGCACATTCGCGCGGTTGAATATGCACGACGTCACAATGTTGATCTTCGAGTTCGTTCAACATTCAGCACCGATCCAGGAACTATCGTTTACTCATCAAAAGCAGGAGAGAACATGGAAGAGCCAATCGTTTCAGGCATTGCCACCGATAAAGGTCAGGCCAAAATTACCGTGATTGGTATTCCAGATGTTCCTGGTAAGGCTGCTGAGGTTTTCAACACCGTTGCTTCTGCCGGAGCGAACATCGACATGATTGTGCAGAACACCCCAACTGGCTCTGATGTCACCGATCGCGTCAGCGACATTTCGTTCACCTTGCCCCTGGGTGATTTGGGTCGCGTTGCCGGAGCACTAGATGCTGCCAAAGCAAACTTGGGATTCCGCGATCTAGAACAGGATGCCAACATCGGAAAACTCTCGGTTGTTGGTGCCGGCATGCGCACACACTCGGGTGTTTCGGCCACCCTATTTTCGGCTCTTGCAACCGCGGGTATCAACATCGAGATGATTTCAACATCGGAAATTCGCATCTCGGTTATCACCAGCGCCGACCAGCTAGATGCGGCAGCCCGCGCTGTTCACACCGCATTCGAACTCGACAGCGATGTTGAAGCTGTGGTCTACGCCGGCACCGGTCGCTAGCCAATACAAAACCCATCCGGCGCCAAGGTGCGCAAATTATTAAGACTTTAGGAGCAAAAAATGAGCCGCAAACCAAATCTCGCCCTCGTTGGTGCCACCGGTGCAGTTGGCACCGTAATGGTCGGAATCATCAACTCACGCGAAAACATTTGGGGCGAAATTCGCCTAATCGCTAGCCCACGTTCGGCTGGTAAAAAAATCACTGTGCACGGCGAAGAGCTAACCGTAGTTGCGCTATCGCCAGAAGCCTTTGACGGCATCGACATTGCCATGTTCGATGTGCCAGACGAAGTTTCTGAGATTTGGGCACCGATTGCCGCCGAGCGCGGTGCGGTCGCTGTCGACAACTCGGGCGCCTTCCGCATGAACCCTGAGGTTCCGCTAGTCGTTCCAGAGGTAAACCCAGAGCAGGCAAAAAACCGTCCGCTTGGCATTATCTCGAACCCTAACTGCACCACCTTGACCATGATGGCTGCCATGGGTGCCCTGCACCGCAAGTGGAACCTGAAAGAGCTTGTGGTCTCGAGCTACCAGGCTGTTTCTGGTGCCGGGGCTGCCGGAATCGCCGAGCTTGCCAGCGAATTGGCTGTAGTTGGCAAAGATGCGTCATTGGGAACCAACACCGATGACGTGCGAGCAGCCCTTGCTGCTGCCGGCAACGACCTTTCAAACTCACCGTGGGCTCATCCGATCGCGTTAAACGTCATCCCATTTGCCGGTTCGCTAAAGGCCGGTGGTCACTCTTCTGAAGAGATGAAGGTTCGTGATGAGAGCCGCAAAATTCTTGGTATCAGCGATCTAAAAGTTGCTGCCAGCTGTGTTCGAGTGCCAGTTCAGGTAGCCCACTCGCTAACAGTCCACGCAACTTTTGAAAACTCATTGACCCCGGATGAGGTTCGCGAAGTACTGGGACAGCAGCCAACCGTTAAGGTTGTCGATGACCCAGCTAACCACCAGTACCCAACCCCAAACATGGTTGCCGGTCAAGACCCAACCTTTGTTGGTCGAATCCGTCAATCGCTCGACTTCCCAAACAGCATCGAGCTATTTGTGGTCGGCGACAACCTGCGCAAAGGTGCTGCTTTGAACACTTACGAAATTGCCGAACTAGTGGCAAAAGAGTTCTAGAGATTTAATACATTCTTAATTTGCCTCGGCTGTGTCTTCATAGCCGGGGCAAATTTATGAAGGTAGCCTTGAGGTATGACGAGACTAACCACTGTTGCGATTATGGTAGGTCTCGCCATCACATTAGGGGGATGTGCAACCGAAGGTGCTGGCGAGCTGGAGCCAACGACACAAGCAAGCGAAACACCTGTTCCCACTCCAGATCCAAGTTTGCTTCCTTCTGAAGCTCCGTCAGATGCCGTTGAGGTCGACCCAGCAATTTTTGATGATGGCTTCGGTGATCTAATTTTCCGTGTTGGCGATGGCCCAACCTGGTGCACAATCAGCACCGCATCCCAGTTTGTGGTTTGCGAACAAAATGAAGTTGCGGCTCAATACGAACCCATCCCGGTGCCCGACACCTGTGACTACTCATACGGCTATCAGTTGCGCCTCTGGGCCAATAAACCAGCTGAGGGAGACACCGCCGAGTTTGCCTGTTCGGGTGGCTCATACGCTGATCCGAGCCAAGCTCAGACTCTGAACAGTGGCGAAAAAATTTCGGTGAGCCCATTTAGCTGCTACGTGGATGAAATTACTGCTCGCTGTGAAAACGAATCTGGAGCCTGGATTGCTCTAGGTCCGAAAGTCTGGGGACTTAACAACTAGTTAGTTGACCGCTTCAAGGCTTAGAAGTCGCACCTCTGGTCGGCAAAAGAAGCGAACCGGGGCAAAGATCGAGTGTCCCAAACCAGCGCAAACATTCAGCACCGAACTGCGACCGTTGAATTTCCAGGCGCTGAGTCCGCGGGCATTCTTTTTTGGCAGATCGCAGTTGGTAGTTAGAGCTCCAAAAATCGGCAGACAAACTTGCCCGCCATGGGTGTGTCCGGCAAAAATCAATTTGGCCGAATTTTCGGTGAAGCTCTCTAGAATCCGAAGGTAAGGCGCGTGGGTCACTCCGAAAATAATCGAGCAATCGGTGAGGTTGTTGGCTTGCCCGGCCACTGAGGTTAAGTCATCGCGATCATCGTGAGCATCGTCAACGCCGAGAAAGCCAACCTTGATGCCGTTCAGTTGAAGTTTTCCTTCGCGGTTATTTAGGTTGAGCCAACCGGCTTGCCGGAAAGCGGCCAGCAAACGCGCGGTATCAAGTGCTTTACCGTTACTGCGCTCGGACGGTTTGGCCAGATAACCGAGTGGGTTTCGCAAAACCGGGGCGAAGTAGTCGTTAGAACCGTTTACGAAAACGCCCGGCTTCATTAGCAACGGTCCAAGTGCCGTAATGGCAGTTCCAACAGATTTTTCGTGGCCGAGATTGTCGCCGGTGTTGACCACCAAATCTGGGTTTAGTTCGGCCAGCGATTTTATGAATTTTATTTTTCGTTTTTGCCAAGGCGCTAGGTGCAGATCGCTGATGTGCAGCACCGTCAAAGTAGGCGAGCCTGCCGGAAGAATTTTTAGACTAGCCCGTTTTACTGAAAACAGTTGACGCTCAATGAGAATGCCCCAGGTGGCCGCCAAAATGGCAATTCCACCCAGGATAATCAAAAATTCCACGAGTCTACCTAGGGGCCGGTGCTAATAATCAACAGGATGGCGCTCGCCGCATTTGCTGCACTGCCAGCCGGAGGATCGGTGCCAATTACACGGCCAGCCGGAATAGTTGGGTGTTTTTGGAAGTATTGCGTCTGCGAAGCCTGAGGTTCAGATACTGCAGCAAAACCGGCGGCCAATAAGGTTGCCTTGGCTTGGTCGACACTTAGACCAGAGACGTTTGGAACACCCGCTGAATCACCCTTTGAGATGTAAATCTTGACCTGGGTGCCGCGAGCCACAGTTGAACCAATCGATGGACGAGTGTAGGCAACCGAACCAGCCGGCATAGCTGAAGAAACCTCAACGGTCAAAATCTTGGCATTTAGGTCGGCCGTTTCGATTAGCTCTGCGGCCTGGTCTGGCGCAATTCCAGCTACCGACGGAACGACTGCGCCCGAAGCGGAAATCATGTTTTCTGGTGGTGGGCTAAATGCCGTGCCAGGGTAAAGTTCATTGACTTTGCGCATTGTGGTTCGCCAAATGTCGTGGCGTACAGTGTTTGCAGCCTTACCGTTGAGTCGGATACCGCCCAGCGACTTGTTACCGACCACGTTTCCAACCCACACCGCGGTACCAACGGCCGATGAAAAACCGGTCATCCAGGTGTGTACTCGAGAGTCGGTAGTTCCGGTCTTACCTGCAAGCGGAGTTCCGTCTCCGGTCGCTGAGGCGCCACCGGTACCGCCGCTGATTACGCGTTGCATGGCGTAGGTCATTCCGGCAGCAACTTCTGGGCTAACCGCTGGCGAGCAAAGGCTCTGAGGGGCCTTGAGCTCTTCGCCGGTGGTGCGCTTGGTAATGCGATCGATAGCGATTGGGGTGCAGTAGACGCCCTTGTTAGCGATGGCTGCCATGGCGCCGGCCATGCTCAACGGTGAAATTTCGTTGGTACCAATAATCGATGCTGGTACATACTGCAGTTCGTTGCCGTCGGCGCGCTTGATTCCAAAACGCATGGCGGTGTCTCGAATGTCGCACAGGTCAAGCTGCGATGCCATGTCGGCGTAAGCGGTGTTGACCGACTGCGCGGTTGCTTGTACTACAGACAAATCTTCAGCTGTCTTCGAGTCGTTACCCGGAGCCCAGGTGCCGACCAGTCCACCGCATCGAGCCGAAAACTCAGATGCGTTCCACTCTTTTTCGCGTGCGTCGACGTGGTCGCCGAGCTTAAACCCTGCGGTCAACCACTGGGCAAGAGTGAAGATCTTGTAGGTTGAACCGCTTTGGAAACCGGATGAACCACCGTATGCACGATCAGTGGCGTAGTTAACCGAGGTGTGTCCGGCAGGCGGATTCTCGGTCTGGTCAAAGATTCGGTTTTCGGCCATTGCCAAAATTCGTCCGGTTCCGGCTTCAACTGACACCAAAGCCGAACCAATTTGGCTTGGGTCTTCGGCCGGTGCCCAGGTCATAATCGCTTCGTGAGCGGTCTGCTGAACCTCAAGGTCAACAGTGCTGAAAATTTCAAGGCCACCGCGACGCAACAGCATTTCGCGATCTTCGGGGGTTGAGCCAAATTCCGGTGAATTTCTGATTGTCCAAACTACGTAATCGCAGAAGAATGCAGCGGTTTGGTTTGCTTCACAGCCAGATGGCGATTCGGTGATGTTGACTTCAATCGGGCTCGCCTTTGCCTCATTAGCTTCAGCGCGTGTGATGTAACCCTCGGCGGCCATGTTGTCGATCACATAATCGCGACGACCTTTGGCGCGGTCTAGGTTTTCGGGCTCATCCGGTTTGTAATCGTTTGGTGACTTCAACATTCCGGCTAGCAGAGCAGCTTGTGGAATGGATAGATCTTTGGCTTTGACGCCAAAGTAATAGTTTGACGCAGATTCGATGCCGTTTAGATTGTTGCCGAAGAAGGCAAGGTTTAGGTAACCGGCCAAAATTTCTTTTTTAGTAGCAACACCTTCAAGAGCAATAGCAAGTCTGATTTCGCGAATTTTGCGGTCGATGGTGACTGCGGTTGCTTCGGCAATTGCCTCTTCATCGCCCGACAGGTTTGCCGCCTCAACCAGCGAGTTTTTTACGTACTGCATGGTGATTGTGGATGCACCGGGACCGTTGCCCAAGGTTGCCGCGTTGGTGGCAGCGGCACGAACCAAAGCCAAAATGTCAACGCCACCGTGTTGGAAGAATCGCGGGTCTTCGGTTGCGACTACCGCATTGCGAATGTTCTCTGACATGTCGTTGTAGTCGACTGAAATTCTGTTCTCGTGATAGAACTTGGCGATTTCTACAGTCTCGCCGTTGGCGGTTCCGTACAGGGTTGAAGATTGTGAAGCATTTACCGGCTTGATGTAGTCGGGCAAATTTTCGAATATGGTTAGGCCCGCAGATGTGGCAATCGACCCAACCAAAGCCAAGGGGGCTAGTAGGGCGATAGACAAGACCCCGGCAAGTGCACTTAGAAATACAAATTTAAGAGAGGCGGTGCCGTTGGTTTCATTTTTATTCTGTGAACCAGACATAGACTCTAGGTTACCTGACCACACTTGAGAGGATGCTGAAAATGCAAAAGTGGGAGTACTTCACCACACCTTTACTACTACACCGTGAGAGCGCAATCCTGAATAACTGGGGTTCAGAAGGCTGGGAGCTGGTGCAGGTTGTAACCGGCCCAGAAGGCGGCATGGTTGCCTTTTTTAAGCGTCCGGTGGCCTAATGTCCAAAATTGAACAGCGCCTTATCGAACTTGGATTTCCGCTACCAGAGGTAGCCAAACCGGTTGCGGCCTATGTGCCATCCACCGTTACCGGCAATCTCTGCTTCACATCGGGGCAATTGCCTTTTGTCAGCGGTGTGCTGCCAGCAACCGGAAAAGTGGGCGTCGGCGACGGACTGGTTAGCCCAGAGCAGGCTAAAGATCTTGCCCGCCTCTGCGTTTTGAATGCCCTGGCTGCGCTAAAGCTTGCGATTGGCGATCTAGATCGTGTTACCAGGATCGTCAAAGTTGTTGGATTTGTTGCTTCGGTTCCCGAATTCACCGGTCAGCCAGCGGTCATTAACGGCGCATCCGAGTTTTTGGGTGAGGTTTTCGGCGAAGTCGGCGTTCACGCTCGTTCAGCTGTGGGTGTCACCGCGTTACCGCTGGACTCAGCTGTAGAGCTAGAACTGATCGCTGAATTCAAGTAATTTCTGCAAAAAAATGCCTGCCCAAATTATCGGGCAGGCATTTTTTTGTATGTTCTAGTCGTTAGCGCCACCGGCAATTTTGCCTGAGATGATGTCCATCACCGAGGTGTCGGTCAGTGTGGTCACGTCGCCAATTGGTCGGTCTTCAGCAACATCGCGAAGCAGGCGTCGCATGATTTTGCCCGAACGAGTCTTTGGCAGTTCGGCCACAACCATAATCTGGCGCGGCTTTGCGATTGGACCAATCTCTTTGGCTACGTGGTCACGCAAAATCTTGCTGACGTCTGCGTCACTTCCGGCTGCTTCGAGCTGGCTCTGACGCAAGATCACAAACGCAACAACTGCCTGACCGGTAGTTTCATCTTTGGCACCAACTACAGCTGCTTCCGCCACAAACGGGTGTGAAACTAGCGCAGATTCGATTTCAGCGGTTGAAAGTCGGTGACCAGAAACATTCATCACGTCGTCGACTCGACCAAGCAACCATATGTTGCCCTCTTCATCAAACTTGGCACCGTCGCCCGCAAAGTACTTGCCCTCAAAACGCGACCAGTAAGTTTCTTTGTAGCGATCTGGGTCGCCCCAAATGCCGCGCAGCATCGAAGGCCATGGTTCGGTGATGACCAAAAGTCCGGCATGCTCTAGGCCAAGTTCGGTGCCAGCCTCATCCAAGATTTTGATTTCGATGCCGGGCAGTGCGTGCTGAGCCGAACCGGGCTTTAGCGTGGTGATGCCCGGTAGCGGCGAAATCATGATTGCACCGGTTTCAGTTTGCCACCAGGTGTCGACAATCGGTGCCTTACCGGAACCGATCACATCGCGGTACCACATCCACGCTTCAGGGTTGATTGGCTCGCCAACCGAACCCAGTACCCGAATGCTGCTTAGGTCGTGCTGCTTCGGAATCGAAGACCCTAACTTCATGAAGCTGCGAATCGCGGTCGGAGCGGTGTAGAGAATCGAAACCTTGTATTTTTCTACGATGCTCCACCAGCGGCCCCAGTCTGGAGTTTCTGGGGTTCCCTCGTAAATAACCTGGGTAGCACCATTGGATAGCGGCCCGTAAACGACATAGCTGTGACCGGTAATCCAGCCGACATCGGCCGTGCACCAGTAGACATCTTTTTCTGGGTGCAGATCGAAGACATTCTTGTGGGTGTAGGTGGTTTGAGTTAGGTAACCGCCGGTGGTGTGCAAAATACCTTTTGGCTTACCGGTTGTTCCTGAGGTGTAAAGAATGAACAGCGGGTGTTCGGCGTTGAAACCTTTAGCCTCGTGCTCTGGGCTTGCTGCGGCTAGTGCTTCGGTCCAGTCAAGGTCACGGCCTTCTACCCAATTCACATCCTGGTTGGTTCGGCGATAGACCAAAACATTTTGCACACTTGGGCATTTACCGCCCGATAGCGCCTCGTCGACAGCGGGCTTTAGCGCAAGTGCGCGACCTTTGCGGTAGCCACCATCGGTGGTGATAACCAATTTGGCCTGGGCATCATCGATGCGGGTGGTTAGTGAGTCGGCGCTAAAGCCACCGAAAACAACGGAGTGCACTGCACCAATACGAGCCACGGCCTGCATAGCCACAACTGCTTCTGGAATCATCGGCATGTAAATTGCAACGCGGTCGCCCTCTCGAACGCCCAGATCAAGCAGCACATTTGCCGCCCGTTTGACCTGATCGGTGAGTTCGGCGTAGGTAATTGCTCGGCTGTCGCCGGGTTCGCCCTCAAAATGGATGGCTACGCGATCGCCATTGCCGGCAAGCACGTGCCGGTCAAGGCAGTTGTAAGAGATGTTCAGTTCGCCATCGTGGAACCATTTGGCAAATGGTGCGTTTGACCAATCAAGCACCTGGGTGAAGGGCTTGTGCCAGTGCAGCTTCTTGGCCTGCTCGGCCCAGAAGCCCAAACGGTCGGCTTTCGCCTGCTCGTAAAGTTCTGGCTTGGCAATTGCTTGAGCCACGAACTCTGCTTCCGGTGCAAAGTGTCGGGTCTCTTGAAGTAGGTTTTCGATCTCGTGATCGGCTGACATCATCGTCCTCCAAATGGCTTGAACCTTTGGTAATACTGCCACAAATTCGATACCGAGGATGTGCGAAACAGCTTTCAAAATCACAACTTTGGTAGTGCACATCCGGTTTTTCAAAAAAAGGTGGCCGGAACGGAACTTTTTGGGCGAAGAAAAAAATGTTTGAAAGTACCGGTTCGGGGGATGATTTTCGGAAAATTCTGAATTATGCTTTTGGTGTTGCCTAGAGCAACCTGCGAATAAAGCAATTTATTTGCCTGGCCCCGCTAACTTCCCCCAGTTAGCGGGGCCCCCTAATTTAACAGGTTCGGGTTTTTGGCTTCGCTAATCATCTCTCATCCAGCATCCGGGCAAAGACTTATTCACAGATTTGTGCGGTCGGCCTCAGCGCTGTCTCCCTTGGCCCCAAAATCAAGAAATGCTTTATGTGCTTGAATCCAAATTGGGTGATTTACTTCGCCAGCCCGGGGTAACCGATCTGTTGGTCAACTCACATCGTGAAATTTATCTGGGTCGGTCAACGCGCCCACTCGAAAAAGTTGACAGCCCGTTTGAGTCAGAGTCTGAACTTGCCCAGCTGGCACAATCCTGGGCAGCCGGTTCAGGCAAAAATCTCGATCAGGCCCACCCCTTTGCAGACATAATTGCCGAAAAGTTTCGCATCCACGCGGTGCTTGGCTCGGCCTGCAGCAGCAGCACCAGGCTTTCAATTCGCGTTCACGCCGAACGGCAATTTGCCCTAGACGAGTTAGTTTCTTTGGGCTCTCTCACCGCCGAACAGGCAACTTTTCTCCGTGCCATTGTCAAACGCCGAGAATCATTTCTGATTAGCGGGGCAACTGGTTCAGGCAAAACCACGCTGTTGCGGGCAATGCTGATGGAGGCGACATCAGATCGAATTTTGGCGTTAGAAGACAACTCTGAATTACAAATTCAAAGTGGGCATTTTGTTTCACTAACCACAAGAACTGCCAATGTTGAAGATAAGGGCGCCATTGGTCTTGACCGGTTGCTCCACGAAGCCCTACGAATGAGGCCCGACCGGCTAGTCATCGGCGAGGTTCGTTCGGGCGAGCTGCTAACTTTGCTCTCTGCTCTCAATACCGGCCACCAAGGCGCGGGTGCAACCATCCACGCAAATTCGCTTAGTGCATTGCCGGCCCGGCTAGAGGCCATCGCGGCGCTGGCGAAGTTACCCATTGACCAGCTAGGTCGGTTAGTGTCCAGTGCATTTGCTTGGTGCATTCAGCTGGAAAATCACCAAATAGTTGAAATTGGCAAATTTGGCGACACCGAATTGGCGGTTCAAAGTGTCTGGCCCTGACAGCAGCCTAAAGCTAACTCGGTTGGCCAGTTTGATCGAAGCCGGCATTCCCATTCATGCACTTGAAAACGAGTTTGATGAAATTCGCGAAACCCTTATGCCGGGCGATCGGGTTCGTCTCGATCTGGTCTTGAGGGTCGCCAAAGAAAAGGGCTCACCGATAGTTTTTGCACTTCGACAAATCGCTGAAGAGCTTGAATTCAAAGCACAATTTGAGGCCCAACTAGAACTAGCGTTTACCGCACCCAAAGCCTCGACCAAAATAATTAATCGCTTGCCAATTGCACTGATTGGCCTTGTCCAATTCACCGGTTTAGCAAACTATTTTGCAGCCCTGGCAAATCCGGTCATGTTAATAGTCATACTTACCGGTTGCGGTTTGCTAGTCACCGCCAGCCGGCTGAGTAATCGGCTAATCGCCAAGGCTCAAAAAATCGACCTCGACGATTCAGATTTACTCACTATTGCGCGTCTCGAGCTTGCCGCCGGCGTGCATCACGAACAGGTCAGAGTTGGTGCCCCAGTTCGGTTCAAGTCAGAGCACAACCGCGAGCCAAATGATGCTGTGCGACAACTTTTAGACCAAAGCCTAGACACCGCACAAACCTGGGGTGCGGCGGTCGATTTGGTAATTCGAGCTAACCAGGCTGCCTATCGAAGTGCGCGTCAAAACCTGCTATTGCGCAACGCTGAACAGTTATCGGTCAAGTTGTTGATGCCGCTTGGGTTAATTGCCCTACCTGGTTTCCTGATCATCACAGTTCTGCCCATCGCGGTAGCAATGTTGACCAACTAAAAAAGGAGAAAAGATGAAGATACTGAAAGATGAAACCGGAGCCGCGACAGCCGAGTACGCCATCGCGACGATTGCTGCAATTGGGTTTGCTGGGTTACTGGTGCTTATTTTGCGCAGTGATGAAATGAAGTCGATTCTCTTCGACCTAATTCGAGGTGCACTTGATTCATTTATCCCAGACTCTGCGGCTGCAATTGAAGAGTGACGAACGAGGTTCGGTTACCGCAGAAGTAGCGTTGCTAACACCGGCAGTTTTAGGCCTAATTGCACTGATGCTTGGGCTGCTGGCCTTCCAAGCTCAGCGGGTAGAACTAATCGCCAATTCAACAGCAGCTGCTCGCGCACTCGCTCGAGGTGAAGATCGGCAATCGGTCGAAAACTGGCTTGCTGAAGCGTCTAAATTTGCCAAGCCAGATTTCACTCTCGACGCTGAGCAATCCTGCGTTGAACTTCAAATAGCCAGCAACCTGCTCGGGGGTGAACTTTGGGCAATAACCGAAAGGTCTTGTGCCAGAAATCTTGGTTGGTGAACGAGCAGGGTAGCGGCACTATTTTGTCAATCGGCCTAATCCTGATGCTCAGCTTGGGTTTCCTCATTTCGCTGACCAAAGCTGAACTTCTAAGTTCGCAGGTTCGCATCCAGCAACTTGTTGATCAAATCGCACTAGACGCTTCACACGCTCAACGTGGCATCATCTCGGGCTTTCCCTGCGAGTTAGCGAATCAAGTCGCAAAGGCAAATCTTGCCAAGATTGAGTTGTGTGAGGTAACCGAAAATACGGTTCGGCTTGAATTGCATGCAGAGCATGTGGGTATAGTTCTAAGGGCTAGGGCTCTCGCGGGTTTCTAGACATCTATATAAGGAGTACCGATTGGCTAACGGGCAAAAGCTGGTAATCGTAGAGTCACCGGCTAAGGCAAAGACGATTGCCAAGTATCTGGGTGATGAATTCACAGTGCTAGCGTCGATTGGTCACATCCGCGATTTGGTCGACCCCAAAGATTTGCCCGCCGACAAGAAAAAAGGCTCTCTGGCAAAATTCTCCATCGACATCGAAAACGATTTTGAGCCCTTCTATGCGATTTCACCCGGAAAAAGTAAAACGGTAACCGACCTAAAAAAAGCTTTGTCGGCTGCGGATGAGCTATACCTCGCAACCGATGAAGACCGCGAGGGAGAAGCAATCGCCTGGCATCTACTGCAGGTTCTAAAACCAAAAGTTCCAGTCAAGCGCATGGTCTTCCACGAAATCACCAAAGAAGCAATCCAAGAGGCGTTGCAGCACACTCGATCGGTTGACGACAATCTGGTCCAGGCTCAAGAAACTCGTCGCGTTGTCGATCGTCTGTACGGTTACGAGATTTCACCGGTACTGTGGCGCAAAATAAATCGCGGTCTAAGTGCAGGTCGTGTGCAGTCACCGGCAACTCGTCTAGTGGTCGAGCGTGAACGCGAGCGTATGGCTTTTGTTTCATCCGCCTACCATGATGTGGAAGCCACCTTCGATTCTGCGGTTGCTGGCGAACCACAATTTGTTGCCAAATTGCAGACTGTTGGCTCAAAAAGAATTGCCACCGGGCAAAGCTTTGACGATCGCGGTCAACTCACGGCCGATGTACTTCAGTTGAGTGCCGCCGATGCCCAGGCGCTCGCCGAAGCGGTTACCGATTCGGCCGCGAAAATCGAGGTTGTCTCGGTCGAATCAAAACCAAGCACCAGAAGGCCTGCTGCGCCATTCACCACATCCACTTTGCAGCAGGAGGCTTCTCGAAAGCTTCGCATGTCGGCGAAGCAAACCATGGATACTGCTCAGCAGTTATACCAAGAGGGTCACATCACCTATATGCGAACCGACTCGCCAACGCTGTCCTCGCAGGCAGTAAATGCGGCAAGAAAACAGGCTGCTGAGATGTTTGGGGCAGAGTTAGTTGCAGCTGCGCCGAGGGTTTACACCGGAAAATCGAAGAATGCCCAAGAGGCACACGAGGCTATTCGTCCAGCAGGTGAGGTTTTCAAGAAACCTTCTGAACTTGCCTCAATTTTAAGCGGCCGCTCGCTTGACCTTTACGACCTCATCTGGAAGCGCACAATTGCCTCTCAAATGGAAGACGCCAAGGTTTCTACAACAACGGCCAAAATCAAGGTTTCTCCGGTGCCGATGGCTGAATCGGCAGAATTCACTGCGTCGGGAACCGTTGTTACTTTCCGCGGTTTCATGGCGGCTTATGAAGAAAGCCAAGATGAGACTCGCGATGATGAAAAAGAAAATGAGTCGAAACTACCAAATCTTCAGGTTGGCCAGAAACTAACCGCAGTCAACGTCGAGGCGAAAGATCACCAGACCTCGCCTCCGCCGCGTTACACCGAGGCATCCTTGGTTAAGGCACTAGAAGAAGACGGTATCGGCCGACCTTCAACCTATGCGGCGATTTTGTCGACCATCATCAACAAAGGGTACGTGTCAAAACGCGGCCAGGCACTGGTGCCCGAGTGGATTGCCTTCACCGTAACTAGGTTCCTTGAAGAAAACTTCGGTAACTTGGTCGATTACGCATTCACCGCGCAGATGGAAGAAGACCTAGACCTAATTGCTGCTGGCAAGTTAGACCGCAGCGAATGGCTAAAAGGTTTTTACTTCGGTGAATCTGAAGCTACCGGTCTCAGAAATACAGTTGAAAATCTTGGCGACAGTGATCCGCGAGCTATCAACTCAATTCGCATCACCGATGCCATCACCTTACGCACGGGTAAATACGGTCCATATCTTGAGGTCATGGTTGAGCCAGGCAGCGAGGGCGCCGACGAGAATGGGCGTCGAATCGTAAACATTCCAGACGGCTTGGCGCCTGATGAGTTGAATGAGCAAAAAGCAATCGAACTTATCAATGCTCCAATAATCACCGACCGCGTTCTCGGGGTTGACCCCAACACCGGTTTCGACATCCTGTTTAAAGACGGTCGCTATGGGCCTTACGTAACCCTGGATGATCCGAAAGCCGCTAAGCCAAAAACGGCATCACTTTTCAAAACGATGAGTCCTGAAACCCTCACGCTAGAAGACGCGGTCAAGCTTTTGTCTCTTCCGAGGGTCATCGGCCAAGATCCAGAAACCGGCCTAGACATCACAGCGCAGAATGGAAAGTTCGGGCCTTACCTCAGTAAAGGCAAAGACTCTCGTTCATTAGCCACCGAGGATGAAATTTTCACTCTTGATTTGCCTCAGGCGCTAGAAATTTTTGCTCAACCAAAATATGGTGGCCGACGCACTGCCGCAACGCCTCTGAAAGAATTCGGTGAAGACCCTGCTTCGGGACTAAACGTGGTTGCCAAAACTGGGCAATTCGGTCTCTACGTAACCGACGGAGCTGTAAACGCTACCGTGCCCAAAGATATGAACCTTGAAGAAATGACGGGCGAAGAAGCCTTCGAATTGCTTGCGATTCGTCGCGAGAAACTGGGTCTTGAGCCTGGTCAAGCCCCGGCCAAATCGGGCAAAGCAGCCAAGAAACCAACCACCACGCGAACTGTGAAGCGCGGGGCAACTCGAAAGAGCAAGTAATTGGCCGGTTTATTTATTTCGTTCGAAGGAATCGACGGCGTTGGGAAATCTACCCAAGCCGATCGGCTTGGTGAGTGGCTGACTTCCAAAGGTAAAGAAGTGCTTCGCACTTTGGAACCTGGGGGAACCGATCTAGGACAAGAGATCCGCAACATTTTGCTGCACCGCAAGGGTGACGTAGCTCCTCGTGCCGAGGCTCTGCTCTACGCTGCCGATAGGGCCCATCACGTTGCAACCAAGATTCGCCCCGCGCTCAACGCGGGCAAGACCGTGATCACCGATCGTTACCTTGATTCTTCGGTTGCGTACCAGGGCGCCGGCCGGGCGCTAGATGCAAATCTGGTGCGGGATCTTTCACTTTTTGCGGTTGAGAATCTGCTGCCAAACCTTACCGTGCTGCTTGATCTCGACGCAGCAGCGGCGCTTGAGCGACGATCAAAAACGGGCACCGAGCCAGATCGACTTGAGCGCGAAAAGCTTGAATTTTTTGAAGCGGTGCGCGACCAATATTTGAAATTGGCAGCCGCTGAACCTAATCGATGGTTGGTGGTCGATGCCCGACTCGATGTTGATGAAATAGCTCAAATTATTCGCGACCGCGTTTCGACCCTTTTGGTCTAGTCATGTCCGACGCAAAGATTTGGTCAGAGTTGCCCGGTCAACCAGAGGCGGTAGCTCAACTGGCACTGGCTGTTCGGCACCGCGATGAGGGCTTGCATCACGCCTGGCTGATCACAGGGCCGCCGGGATCAGGCCGTTCAAACCTGGCTCACATTTTTGCTGCTGCTTTACTTTGCCCTGATGGTGGTTGTTCAGTCTGCAAGAGTTGCACTATGGCCAAGGCCGGCTCGCACCCTGACATAACCTCGCTGGTCACCGAAAAGGTTCAAATAACCATCGACGAAGTTCGAAAAATGGTGGCCGATTCACAATTCGGTGGCTCGCTCGGAAAATTTAGAGTGATGATCATCGAAGATGCCGACCGAATGCAGGAACGTTCTTCGAATGTTTTGCTGAAGGCTCTCGAAGAGCCGCCAGCGGGAACAGTATGGCTGCTCTGCGCACCGTCTGAAGCTGATATGTTGCCCACCATTCGGTCGCGAGTGCGTCGCGTCGGCCTTAAAGTTCCGGCTGTAGAAACCGTTGCGGCCCTGCTCGAGGGCGAGGGAATTGAGCCTAAATTAGCCAGGCAGGCAGCCGAAGAATCGCAGAGCCATATCGGTATGGCGCGCCGCTTGGCAAACAGTTCCGACGCCAGATCTCGGCGTCGCGAGACCCTGATGATTGCCGCCTCGATCAATTCAATTTCGGCGGCGATGATTGCTGCCGAGCGCTGGCTTGATGTAGCTAAAAAAGATGCCGATGCGCTGACTCAAGAACGCGACGCCGAAGAGAAACAGGCGATGATGCGTTCGCTTGGTTTGGGGCCCGAAGACACCATCCCGAATAATTTGAGAACCGATTTCAAAAATCTTGAAGAAGCGCAGAAACGCCGGGCTACGCGTTCGCTGCGCGATGGTTTAGACCGAATTCTGGTTGATCTGCTATCGCTGTATCGAGATGTGCTCAGTGTGCAGCTCGCGGCAGCAACACCGCTAATTAATCGCGATCTTGAAAAAACCATCGCCGAGATCGCCAACACCACCACGCCAGCGCAGACAATTAGCGTCATTGATTCAATCGCTAAAACCCGACACCTCATTGAAGCCAACGTTCGCGATCTTTTAGCCCTCGAGGGCCTGGCTGTTGCGATGCGCAGAAAGAGCTAGTCGTGGCTTCCAGATTTCTAAAAACGATTTCAACTGCAATCTCGATTTCAATCGGGTTGACAGCCTGTGTCGTACCTTCGGTGAACGGCGCAACCGAATTACCTCAACCTCTACCGACACCTGCAGTAGCTACAGAGCTAGCAAGTTTTTACAGCCAGACCATCGATTGGCAGTTGTGTCCTGACCCAGACGCACTTCAAGACCTACAGGTCTATTGTGGAAGTTTCGAAACACCGGCAGATTGGGATTCACCTGAAGACGGCTCGCTTAGGTTAGCGGCAGCTCTGGTGCCGGCCAAGGCAAGTAACCCTATCGGCTCCATTATTTTCAACCCCGGCGGCCCCGGTTCAGCCGCCGTTGATTGGCTGGTCGGTTCGCCGGATTATGTGGGCACCGAAGAATTGCGCACCAACTTTAACATCGCAACTATTGACCCGCGCGGGGTTGGTCAGAGCGAACCGAAAATTGATTGCCTGACCGATCAAGAAACCGATGATTACCTATATGGGCAGTCAAATTTTGCGATTGGTACCCCTGAGGAGCGTGCCGATTCCAGGAAAAGCCTGGGTTTCTTTGCTCAGAGTTGTCTTGAGCACACCGGCCCGAATCTCGAATTTGTCGACACTGTTTCTGCGGCCAAAGACCTCGATCTTTTTCGCTCACTGATCGGTGACGAGAAAATCAATTATTTGGGCTTTAGTTACGGCACGATGCTTGGTGTTACCTATGCAGACCTTTATCCCCAGCGAGTTGGTCGCATGGTGCTGGATGGTGCCATAAATCCTAAGCGAACAGATTCGCAACAGCAGCTTGGCCAAGTAACGGGTTTCGATCAGGCGCTAAGAAGTTATCTTGCTGATTGTTTGGCGGGGCAGGACTGCCCCTTCTCCGGCACGGTTGATCAGGCCATGTCTCGAATCGCTAAATTCTTACGCGGATTAGAAACTAAACCGCTGCCTACCGATGATGGTCGCCAACTTACGGTTTGGTCCGCGGTCACCGGCTTAATCATGCCGCTCTATGGAAAGGACTGGTGGCCATCGCTCAGCGAGGCATTCTTTGCCGCCTTTGAGGGTAATGGCTCGGTTCTTATCGGCTTGGCAGATTTATATAATGACCGAGAGTCTGGCAAAACGCCGAAATACTCGAGCAATATTCTTGAAGCAAATATTGCAATTAGTTGCCTCGATGCACGTTCTCCAGCCGATGACGAAGCCATGGCCAAACAGAATGAGGCGGTTTTGGCAGCCAGCAAAGTCTTTGGTCGCTACTGGCTAGACGGCGCACTAACCTGCGAACAGTGGCCATTTCCGCTTCGGGCACATCAGGGTGACTACCGCGCCGACGGGGCTGAAACTATTTTGGTGGTAGGCACAACCCGCGATCCGGCAACTCCTTATCAGCAGGCAGTAGAACTTGCAAAGCTAATTTCGAATGCCCGACTGCTTACTTTCGAGGGTGATGGGCACACAGCATATGGTCGTACCAGCGACTGTGTCGATAGTCACGTGGATGACTTTTTCATCCGAGATATGGTGCCAACCGAAGATTTGACCTGTCAAAATTGAGCTTTTGTAACAGAGGCGTAACAGAATAATTTTTTGGGAATTTTTTTGGTTTTTTGACCCGCCAACTCCACTAGATTGACGAATGGTGTGCCACCATGCACTCTTCCTCGCGGCAATTACGTCTCGAGTAAATGTATGAACATTGGAGTTCAATGCAAGCTACAGATAAAGAAGGGGTATGGGTTGAGACACAATCCAGTCCCGAATTCAAAGAACTGCGACACAGGTATCGCAGTTTCGCTTTTCCGGTAACCATTGCCTTCTTGGTTTGGTACTTCGGTTACATTTTGCTAACCGCTTTCGCACGCGATTGGGTGAGCATCGAAGTTCTGCCCAACATCAACATCGCCATCATCCTTGGCTTGTTGCAATTTATTTCTACCTTCGTTATCGCCTGGTTGTACGAGCGTCATTCAAGCAAGCACCTTGATCACGCCTCAGATACTCTGCGCGACAAAATCAATGAAAAGATCGGTCACCAGGGCTAATGAATTCAACAACTCTCTCGACGATTCTCTTTATCGTCTTCGTAATTTTCACGCTCGTGCTGGTTATTCGTGCGGGCCGATCCAACAAGAAGAACACACAAGATTTCTATGACGGTGGAGCTTCTTTCTCCGGTTTCCAAAACGGTCTAGCCATTGCCGGTGACTATATGTCTGCCGCTTCATTCTTGGGTATTGCCGGCATGATTGCTCTCGCCGGGTATGACGGATTCCTGTACTCAATCGGCTTTCTAGTTGCTTGGCTGGTCGCGCTATTGCTAGTTGCTGAACCGCTTCGTAACTCTGGTCGTTTCACCATGGGTGATGTCGTCGCCTTCCGAATGAGACAGCGTCCGGTTCGTACCGCATCCTCGGCATCTACCGTGGTTGTCTCGATTTTCTACCTGCTCGCTCAGATGGTTGGTGCCGGAAGCCTTGTTTCGCTGCTACTCGGCATAGACCCAACCGACAGCGGTGCCAAAAACTTAATCATCGGCGTGGTCGGTATCTTGATGATCGTCTACGTGACCGTTGGCGGTATGAAGGGAACCACCTACGTTCAAATTGTGAAGGCTTTCTTACTGATGATTGGTGCCACGGTGCTGACCATCATGGTCTTGTGGCATTTCGGGTTCGACATCGGTGCCCTTCTCGGCGCTGCTAAAGAACAGAGCGGAAACGCCAACTTCCTCAACCCGGGCGGTAAGTACGGTGTTGAAGTTGAAGGTGACCCTTTCAAGACTCTGATGAACAAACTTGACCTGATTTCGCTGGGTCTAGCTCTGGTTCTGGGTACTGCTGGTTTGCCGCACATCCTGATTCGTTTCTACACTGTTCCAACTGCAAAGGCTGCTCGCAAGTCGGTTAACTGGGCGATCGGCAACATTGGGGCTTTCTACCTGATGACCATCGCGCTTGGCTTTGGTGCTGCGGCCCTGGTTGGTTCAACCGCAATCAAGGAAGCTGACAAGGGTGGAAACCTAGCGGCACCGCTGCTTGCCAAAGAACTTGGTTTGGGTATCGCTGGTGAGACCGGTGGCGCAACAATGTTGGCCATCATTGGTGCGATTGCCTTCGCAACAATTCTTGCCGTGGTAGCCGGTTTGACCTTGGCTTCGTCATCATCATTCGCTCACGATTTCTACGCCAACGTCATCAAGAAAGGCAATGTTGACCCGAAGAGTGAGGTTCGTGTTGCACGAATCGCAGCAATTCTCATCGGTGTGGTCGCCATTGTTTTGGCAATCGGAGCGCAGGGCCTAAACGTAGCCTTCCTGGTAGCAATTGCTTTTGCGATTGCCGCATCGGCAAACTTGCCAGCGGTCCTGTATTCGCTGTTCTGGAAGAACTTCAACACCCGAGGCGCTGTTTGGGCTATCTACGGTGGCTTGGGAATGGCGCTGGTCCTATTGGTTTTCTCGGGCAACGTTTCCGGAACCGAAACCAGCTTCATCAAGTGCCTGCCAGACACCGAGTGTGTCAAGTTCAACTGGTTCCCGTTGAACAACCCTGGAATTGTCTCGATTCCATTCGGTTTCTTCATGGGATGGTTGGGTGCAATCACCTCGAACGAACGCAACTCGGCCAAGTATGCCGAACTTGAAGTTCGCTCATTGACCGGCGCTGCCATTGGTAAGGCAGTCAGCCACTAGCAGTTCAAAAATAAAATGGACCCCGAATTTCGGGGTCCATTTTATTTATCCGGCTGTTTAGTTTTAGGCCACCCATCGAGTGTCAGTCAATCGCTGGGGCGGTGGGGTGAACCTTTTGGTCAGAACCTGTAGTGCTTGCTATAAACCCAGCAAGGAGATAACTAGGGCAACAAAGATGGCCACAAAAATCGAGGTGGTCAGATACTTCACAGTGTGCAACATAGGAGCCCAGGTGATAATCGACTTTGCCGCCGCCGATTTGCCCTTTAGCTCGCGCAAATCTTTGGCCAAGGCTTGAGCCTCATCTGCTGCCGTGAATTGAACGAGAGCACCCAAAATACCCGAGGCCAACAAAATTCCGATAGTTGCCCAAATCACAGGCTGCCCGGCGGCTTTGATCTCGTCGACCAATCCCACCGTGGTAATCAACAAGAACGTCGGAGCCAACTGTGAAAAAACTATTTGGTTTCGAGCTTTTTGTGAAAGTTGGATTAGTTCTTTCTGATTCATGGTTACTCCTAGCGGTTATCGGTAATTAAAGGTTAGGTGCTCTTGGCAAAGAACAATTCGCTACAAGAAAATCTATCCCGAAGATTTCGTCGACTTCTCTCGCAAGACCCAAATGGGGTTCCACCATGGTTGCCGATTGTGGCTGAGGGAGACAAACCCGGATTATTTCTACCCAGTGATGCGCCCTGGATTGTGCACGCCGATTTTGGAACTTTAGTTGGTGGCATCCGAGCCTTACTGATGCAGGCTTTGCATCCTGGTTCTTTGACCGGTGTGAAAAACCACTCGCGTTATCAGCAAGACCCGTTAGGTCGTTTAGCGGGCACAATTCGTTGGCTCACTGTCACGACCTTTGGTTCGGTCGACGCGGTTGCTGGCGAAGCAGCACGCGTAAACCGCATGCACCAGCGAGTGACCGGTGAATACCAAACCGGCGCCGGTGAGCTAAAGAGCTATCGGGCAGCCGATGAAGATTTGCTGCTCTGGGTGCACATTGCATTTATGGAGTCTTTTCTGGTCGCCCATCAGTTTTACTCGGCTCAGCCAATTCCCTCGGGAGATGCTGCCACCGGAGCGGATAACTACGTAGGTCAATGGTCGCGATCGGTCGAGCCTTTGGGGCTAACCAACGTGCCGATGACCGAGGCTGAGTTAGAAAAACTCATCGCCGAGATTTATCAGTCTGGTCAGTTGAGTAAAACGCCAGATACCGAATCGGTAATCAAATTTATTCAGTACCCGCCGCTACCTGCTACCGCTAAGCCCGTTTACCGGTTGCTTTTTGAAGCTGCGGTCGTGTCTCTGCGCCCCGAATTTCGCGAATTACTTGGCCTAAAGGCCAAATCGCGTTGGTTGATTATTCCAATAACCAGGGCAGTGTTGAAGATAATGCGTTGGGCCATCGGTCCTGAGTCACCAATCGAGGATGCTGCTCGCGCTCGTCTTATCCGCGCCAGAGTATGGTCCCCGAAATAAACCGTGGCGACTAAACTTCTAGTGTTGCCTATGCAGCATGCCACCTTAGCTCAGTCGGTAGAGCAGCTCCCTCGTAAAGAGCAGGTCGGGGGTTCAATTCCCCCAGGTGGCTCTGAAAATCCCACCCGACAGCGCTGGAAAGGTTTGAGATGAAAAAATCCCAAAAATCTTTTAGCAGTCTGAAACCGGCTTATTTCGCCATCCCGGCTATAGCCACTGCTGCCCTTCTGATCAGTTGGAACGCTCAGCTTCCGGCACTTATTTTGCTACTTTTGGGAAGTCTTCTAATCGCGACTGTTTTCGTAGCGGTTCACCACGCCGAAGTGGTTGCTCTAAAGGTTGGCGAGCCATTTGGCTCACTAATTTTGGCCGTTGCGGTCACGGTTATAGAGGTTGGCATGATTATCGTGCTGATTCTCGATAGTCCGGAAACCGCAAACAATTTGCCTCGAGACACGGTGTTTTCTGCGGTGATGATTACCACGAACGGCATTGTGGGTGCGGCTTTGCTTGTCAAGGTGCTGCGACGCAAGGTGGCAAATTTCAAAGCGGATGGGGTTTCTGGGGCAGTTGCAACGTTATCGGCACTGAGTGTCTTGAGCCTTGTTTTACCGAGTGTGACCACATCTTCGCCAGGCCCAACTTTCAACACGGCTCAGTTAGCCTTTGCGGCCGTGACTTCTTTGGTGCTTTATTTGGTCTTTGTGCTGTTTCAGACAATACGCCACCGAGATTATTTTTTGCCTCCGGTGACAAACCCCGAAAGGGTAAGCGAGAGTTCTCACATTGAGGCACCGTCAGCGAAGTTAGCCTGGTTTAGCTTTGCAGCCTTGTTCGTTTCTCTGGTGGCTGTTGTTGGTCTGGCAAAGGTAACCAGTCCGCTAATAAAGTCGGTGGTCGACGATCTAGGCTTTCCAGAAATGGTGGTCGCGGTAAGCATCGCCTTGGTGGTGCTGCTGCCCGAATCTGTGTCGGCAGTTAGAGCTGCCTACTCGGGCCGAACGCAAACCAGTCTCAACTTGGCTTACGGTTCGGCCTTGGCATCAATTGGCCTAACAATTCCGGTAATCGCAGTGATCTCAATTGTTTTTGACTATCAGGTCAATTTAGGGCTCAATCCGAGTGAGATAACCTTGCTTTTCCTAACCCTTGTAGTGTCGGCGCTGACGGTAATGCAGGGTAAAGCTACCCTGATGCAAGCGGCTGTGCATCTGAGTATTTTTGGCTCATTTTTACTCGTGGTTTTTACGCCATAGCGCCAATTAGGAGTAATGTCTTCTAGGGTTCGGATTTCGAATCGAAGCTAACCAAGAAGGTGTTTAGATGGCCAGCCGAAAAGGCTTGCATCCCACGCAGCTCGTTGCAATGGCGTTCACGGTAATCATTCTGTTCGGCGCATTGTTGCTCATGATACCTACCGCAACCAATTCGGGTGAATCAACGCCTTTTATCGACGCACTATTCACTGCCACTTCGGCTGTAACCGTTACCGGCCTCAGCACACTCAACGTTGAAACACACTGGTCCCAGTTTGGTCACTGGATCATCGCCATCCTGATTCAGATAGGTGGCTTTGGAATCGTGGGTTTTGCCACACTGGTTGGCTATTTACTTGATGGTCGCATCTCTTTGAAGAACAAGATGCTAACAACATCTGAGGCATCGATCGCTGTTGCTCCCGACATCAAATCCCTTCTCAAAAACATCGCCAAAGTGATGCTTTTCTTTCAGGGATTACTCTTCATTTTCTTATTTGTCAGATTGTTGACCCATTACAACTACAGCACTGCGGATGCGTTGGGGCATGGTCTCTTCCACGCGATGTCTGCCTTTAACAATGCAGGTTTTGCTCTCTACAGCGACAGTCTGATTGGGTTCGCCCGGGATGGCTGGATTATTGTGCCGATTTTCATGACCGTAATTATTGCCAGCGTGGGTTTCCCCGTAATTGTTGAAATTCGAGATCGAGCTAAGTGCTACCTGGCGAAGTTACTTAAAAAACCAAAGCCATTCGCGTTTCCTGCGCAATGGTCGCTAAACAGTCGAATCGTCCTTTGGGCGACATTGGTTTTGTTAGTCGGCGGGTCTATCGCAATCGGATTTTTGGAGTGGAACAATCCAAAGACTCTCGGCCCACTTGACCCGGTGAGCAAAATCCTAGATAGCATTTTCGCCGCTGTTATGCCTAGAACCGCTGGCTTCAACGCTATGGACATGTCGGTTGTAAACCCCAGCTCTTGGTTGATTATGGACATTTTGATGTTTATCGGCGGCGCAAGCGCATCGACCGCAGGTGGAATCAAAATTGGCACCGCGGTGGTGTTGTTTTATATCATCTACACCGAGATTCGCGGCGAGGCCGCAGTTAACATCGGAAACCGCAGGTTGCCCAGATCAATGCAGCGCCAAGCGCTGACAATTGTGAGTCTGGCAGCTGCGGTGGTAATTGGTGCAACGGTTCTACTGCGCCTAACCACCAATTTCACGCTGGATGAAATTCTGTTTGAGGTCACCTCAGCTGTGGGAACCACTGGCCTTTCAACCGGCATCACAGCACAAATGCCGGATCATGCAAAGTTCCTGTTGTCATTACTAATGCTTTTCGGGCGCCTTGGCCCCATCGTGGTTGCAACATCACTGGCGCTTCGAAAGACAAAACGACATTTTGAATATCCGAAAGAGCGACCTCTAATCGGCTAACGGTTAGATTGGAATCGAAAGAAGAAGGTGCATCAGGTGGCTAACGAAACCCCAAGACGCAAAAGAAGTTTTCACTCGGCAAATGTGGTCGTGATTGGCCTAGGTCGCTTTGGTTCGGCGCTAGCCGTCGAGTTGGTGAACGGCGGTCACCAAGTTCTCGGCATCGATTCCGACGAGCGTCTAGTTCAGGCTATGTCGAGTCAGTTGACCCATGTGGTTACGGCTGACACTACCGATGAAGAGACCCTTCGTGAACTTGGTGTTCAAGACATGGATAGTGCGGTTGTCGCTATCGGTGCCGACCTGGAATCAAGTATTTTGACCACATCACTGTTGCTGCAACTCGGAGTCAAACAAGTTTGGGCTAAATCAAACTCAACCTCACACGGGCGAATCCTTGAGCAACTTGGCGCCCACCACGTAATTTTTCCAGAGAAAGAAATGGGGCGCCGCGTGGCCCATATGGTTTCTGGTGAATCACTTGATTATGTGCACATTGATGAAGACTTTGTCATGGTTAAGTGCGAAAGCCCAGTTCAATTCGATGGAAAGAATTTGGCTGAACTGAAAATTCGCAGCACCTACGGGGTAACCGTAGTTGCGGTAAGTCACGGTGACGGAAACTATGTACCGGCTTTTCCAGAAACAGTCCTAAGTACTGGCGACCACTTGGTTATCGCCGGCAGAAAAAAGCCCCTAGACGAGTTTGTGCAGCTAGATTAGTTGCCCTTCTAGCCGGCTCGCGAATAATTCGACACTCAATCAGCGAATTCTGCGTGCGCTGGGCACCAGTGCCCAGAGAATTGCTGCCGCGTCAATTCCTTCTTGAAGAAGTGCGCTTCCGGTTGCATTGATCAGTCCAAACGAAGCCCCAACCATAGCCAAAATAGACAACCCCATGCCGACACTCGCGGCTTGAAGAGCTCGGTTACGAGCACCCTGTGCGGTATCGACGGCAATCGCAAGTTGCCTAATCGAATCTTCGACAATCACCACGTCGGCAGCTTCGCTCGCGGCAGTGGCTCCACGCGCACCCATCGCAACACCTACGTGTGCTGCTGCCAAAGCTGGCGCATCGTTGATGCCATCGCCAACCACAACCACGGTGCCTTGGTCAAGTTGCATTTGTTCTTTGACAATCGCGAGTTTTTGTTCTGGCCGGCATTCGGAGTAAACAGCATCCGCGCCAATTGCCTCACCGACCTCATTGGCCGTTTCAGATCGGTCACCGGTTACCATCAACACCTTGTCGACACCGATTTCGCGCATTTCGGACACGGTTTGCACAGCGTCTTCGCGCAGCGGATCATCAAGCCCGATGACTGCTGCCAACTCATCGTTCAGCCAGACACCAACTAGAAGACTGTGTGAGATGTTGCTCCAAGCCGGCTTCTCGGTTAGTTGGCCGACACGCACTCGAGTGCCACCCACCGTGCCGATTAGTCCATGTCCGTGATCTTCAATAACATCGTTAGCCGATTCAAGCATCAGGTCCCGGTCGCGAGCCTGCGCGACAATAGCCTTGGCCACGATGTGCGGACTTGATTGTTCTAGGGCAGCAGCAAACGCCAACACGCGGTCGGTGCTGATTCCATCGGCGGTGACAATTTCGCTAACCTCAGGCCCGCCTTGGGTAAGAGTGCCGGTTTTATCTAGCAGCAAAGTTTTGACTCGAGCAAGTTGCTCCAGCGCCGCACCGCCCTTGATGATTGCTCCGTGGCTGGCAGCCCGCGACATCCCCGAAATGATTGCGACTGGGATAGCCAAAATAAGTGGGCACGGTGTGGCGGCAACGATAACTGCCACCGCTCGATCTAGCTCGCCGGTAACCAACCAGGTTCCGCCGGCCAGCGCCAACGCAAATGGCACAAACCGGATGGCCCACTTGTTCGCGATTCGAACTCCGGGGGCCGAATCGGCTTGAGCAGCCTTAACCAGTTCAATCAGCGCCGAGTATGTGCTGGTTTCTTCGGTTTGTGTGGTTTCAATTTCGAGTGTTTGTCCGGCATTAACAATGCCCGAGTTGACTACCGATCCGGCCTCGTAGCTTTTCGGAATTGGCTCGCCGGTGAGGGCCGATTCATCGAAAGTGCCTGCGCTAAGAAGAGTGCCATCCAGGGGCACCACCTCGCCTGAGCGCACTAGCAATTTTGAACCAACTGAAATTTGCCCCAGGGGCAGATCGGTGATCCGATTTTTGTCATCGATTAGGTGACCCACTCGAGGTGCCCGTTCAAGCAGCGCTTGCAATTGCATGCGAGCCCTGCCCGCTGCCCAGTTTTCTAGTGCTCGACCGGTCGCCAACATCACTGCAATCACCACTGCAGCCAGCCACTCGTCAGTTAACGCCGTGGCAGAAATGGAAATCAGAGCCAAGATGTCGCTGCCGAAGGCTTTGGCTTTAATGGCATCGACTATCAAATAGATAGCCAACAACAGACCTACCAGCGCGCCAAATGCCCAAAAACCTTTTTGCAGCGGGGCGTTTTGGAAAAAAGCTAAACCGAGAAGAAGTGCCCCCAAAGTGAGCCCGAGCATCAGGTAATTGTTTTCCACCAACTTGCGCATAACTAAAGTCTGCCATCAGATCTCAGCCGACAAACATAGACTGCTAAGTATGCAAACTCCTAAAATCCAATTTCTCGGCGCCGCCGGTACCGTTACCGGAAGTCGCTTTTTGCTGAGTCACGGCAAAACCAAGGTTTTGGTCGACTGCGGACTTTTTCAAGGCCTCAAAGAACTCCGGCTCCGAAATTGGAAACCCCTGCCAATTGATGCCGCTGAAGTCGATGCTGTCATACTCACCCACGCCCACCTAGACCACTGCGGCTACATCCCTAGGTTGGTTAAAGAGGGTTTTCGCGGAAAAATCTACGCAACCAAATACACGACGAAATTGGCCGACATTATCTTGCGCGATTCTGCCCGCATTCAAGAAGAAGATGCTAGATACGCAGCCAAAGAGGGGTTCTCAAAGCACAATCCGCCGGCTCCGCTCTACACCGAACAAGATGCAGCTTTGGCTCTGCAGCATTTCAAGCCAGAGGCCTTTCACGAGCGCATTAGGGTTGCCGAAGACACCTACGTGACTTTCTACCCAGCTGGGCACATCCTTGGTGCTGCATTTGTCGAGGTCGAGTTTTTTGGTAAGAGACTTTTGTTCACCGGAGACATGGGTCGAGACGAACATCCGCTACTGCGCCAGCCAGATCAAATTCCAAGCGGAAAATATGACGCAATCGTTACCGAGTCAACCTACGGTGATCGCGAACATGTTGCCGAGACTAGCAACTTTGAAGATGTGATTAATCAAACGATTAAACGCGGTGGTTCGGTCCTTATTCCAGCTTTCGCGGTTGACCGTACCGAAGTTATTTTGGTTCGACTTCGCGAATTGATTGAACAGGGCAAAATTCCTCAGGTACCAATTTTTGCTGATTCGCCGATGGCGTTGCGTGCCCTCGCACACTATCGCGACGCTATCGATGGCAACTCGCCAGAAATTCGTGACGAAATCGTCGCTGAGTGGGCGGGCCGCGATCCGTTTGATCCGGGAACCCTTAGCGAGTTGATGACGGTTGAGCAATCGAAATCAATCAACAAGCCAACCTCGCCCTGCATCATCATTTCGGCCTCGGGTATGGCCACCGGCGGACGCGTGGTGCACCACCTGAAAGAAATGCTGCCAAATCAGTTACACAGCGTCATTTTGGTTGGATTCCAGGCAATCGGCACTCGTGGTCGCCGTCTAATCGAGGGTGAAGAGCAGGTAAAAATGCACGGCCAGATGATCGATGTGAAAGCTCAAATAGAGCAAATCAACTCTTTCTCAGTACACGCGGATGCCGATGAGATGATTGGCTGGTTAGCGGTAGCCAGTGAAGCGCCGAAGCGAATTTTCGTGGTTCACGGTGAAGCGGGGGCGGCCGATATTTTCGCCGACCGTATTAAGGGTGACCTGAACTGGGATGCTATCGCGCCCGGCGACGGCGAGGCATTCGACCTCTAGCAGTCGGTCAGGTTACCCTGATTTTGATGAACAAAAGGTTGCAATTTGCTACGGCGGTTTTGGCGTCTGCGCTGATGCTGGGTCTTTCTGGCACAGCGTACGCAAACCCAACACCAAACCCGTCTGAGACGCCAACCCCAACGCCAGTCGCGTCTGCCGCAATTTGCTCGGCAAAGTCGGTTATCAGGCAGTCGGCTTTAGGTAAGTTCTACGGTTACGTGGTTGACGTAAATTCAGGCAAGGTGTTGCTAGATGTGCGAGGTAGTGAGGCAACTCCGTCGGCCTCGGTGCTCAAGGTAGTTTCCGCCGCGGCAGCAATGCTTACCCTGCCGAGCGACTATCGGGCAACAACAAAAGTTCTTACCGTGCCAGATCAGCCCGGTGTAATTGTTTTGCAAGGTGGCGGAGATCACACGCTCTCGCGAATGACCGGCGAAAGCTACACAACCTATACCGGGGCACCTCGACTTGAAACTCTGGCCTATCAGGTTTTTACCCGTTGGGCGGAAGCTTACGGGATTAGCAAAATTATCCTGGATCCGAATTTCTTCGCCGGACCAACCTATAACTCGGCTTGGAAAGCTTCGGATCGAACCAACGGCTACATTTCACACATCACCGCTTTGCAGGTCGACTCGGATCGCGCTAATCCTGACTTAACTTCCAAGGCCTACAGCGGCTACCGCAGCACCGACCCGGTTTTGCGTACCGGCCAATTTTTCAAAGAGGCGCTTGGCGGTTTAGCCGAGGATGCCAAAATCACCAAGGGCCGCACCCCAAAAAACGCGGTGGAATTCACCTCGGTTTCAAGTCAGCCAATCTCGGTTTGGCTAAAACATGCGATTGCTGTTTCAGATAACACCGAAACAGAATTCATCATTCGTCACGCTGCTAAGGCAGCTGGATTACCGGCGAGTTTTAGTGCAATTGAACCCCTGGTGAAACAAAAGTTGACTTCGGTGGGCGTCGACACCACCGGGCTGGTCATGAAGGATGGTTCGGGTCTAGCCCAGGCAAACCGACTAACCCCAAAAATGGTGACCGAAATTCTTGCCTTGGTGGCAAAAGACCATCCGAATCTTGCGGCCATGGATGAGTACCTACCTATTGCGGGTCGAACCGGAACGTTGGCGGGCAGATTCACCGGCAAAAATGCGGTCGCTAGAAATTTTGTACGAGGAAAATCTGGGTACATTCCGGGGCTGTATAGCCTTGCCGGAACCATTACTGCTAAAGATGGCAGCAACCTTGCATATGCCATTTTTGCGAGGTCAGGCGATGGTAAAAAAGTTGGTTACTCAGCCCGAGCAGCCTTAGATAGCGTTGCCACCAGGTTTTTCACCTGCGGCGCAAATCTGGGTCTTTAGTTTTTCTTCCTGCGACGCTGCACCATACCAATGGTGATAATTAGCCCGACGATGAGCGCCCCCCAAACAGCTACAGCAATCAGGATCGGACCAAAATCAGGTTCGCTCTCGTCAGTGGCCGGCGCTGGTGCGATTACCATCATGGTTTCGCACGGTGTCACCGAACCCTCGTTGATGGTGCTGGTGTCAACGGTGAATTCAAAATTTCCCGAAACCGGATGGCCGTCTTCGGAAACCGAGCGCCAGACAATCTTGTAGTCACCTGATTCTGCAAAAACGGCATCGAGGCTGATGGAGTTTGTCTCTTGGCTCACGCAGGAGACTTCGGTCAGCAGTTCATCGGCAGAATTTTTGACAATGATTTCTGAACCCTCGCCATCACCTAACGCCAAAAGCGGTTCAGCAAACTCAATCCGGATGTTTTGCAGGCCACCTGCGACGGTGCTGCCCGCGACCGGATTGGTTTTGACCTCATCGGAATGGGCAGTCGCTGCTAGGCCACTGCCAAAAACCAGGGCAAAACAGATGCCGATTGCGCTCAAAAACCTCTTCATACCTAGAAGTCTAAGATGCCCGGCTGTACCAGCCCAGGCCAAATTAGCTCTGGGCTAGGTATCATCGTTTGGTGAAAAGGTTTGAACACTTTAAAGAAGTCGGGATTGGAGCCCTATCGGGTGCAGCCATCTTGGCGCTAATTATTGGCGGCTTTAGCGTTGGGGGCACTGCCAACAACAACGCTCAGCCACAGGCCAGCGAGTCGGCAACCGCTTCAGCATCTGCGTCGCCTTCGCCATCTTCAGCTCGAATGTGTTCGGTTGCTGAGCAGGCTGCCGATCCGCTCTTGGCAAACCTATCTGCCGTGGTGATAAACCCGGCAACTGACGAAATTCTTTTCGATCGAAACGCCCAAACCCCAGCCGCGACAGCCTCGGTAATGAAGCTGCTAACAGCTGCTGCAGCACTTGAAACCCTAGGGCCCAATTACCGCGCAGAGACTCGCGTCTACCAAGATGCAACCGACCCTTCGACAATTATTTTGGTCGGGGGCGGCGACCCAACCCTCTCGCGAACTGCAGCCGGTGTCCAGTCTGTTTACGTGGACGCACCAAAACTCAGCACCCTGGCCCTCAATGTAAATCAGCGCCTAGCTGGAACACCAATTTCCAAAATCATTCTCGACTCATCCATGTTTCAGGGGGCCAGTTGGGAGTCGAGTTGGGAACGCAGTGAGCAAACTCAGGGCTACATGTCAGAAGTGACGGCGCTGCAGGTTGATGGCGATCGAGCCAACCCGTCAAAAGAAACTTCTGCTCGCTCAACTAACCCGGTTGGTAACGCCGGTCGATTCTTCAAAACCGCACTGGGAGAAAGTGCTTCAGCAGCCACCGTGGTCAAGGGTGCGTTGCCGGCTTCGGCAAAAGAAATTGCCAAGGTGGTTTCGCAACCGATCAGCAAATGGATCAACCACATGCTGCAGGTTTCTGACAACACTCAAGCTGAAGCCTTGGCTCGCTTGGTTTCACTCGACATGGGCTTTGACGGATCATTCGCCTCGATTGGTCCGGCATTCAAAAAAGCGCTTGCCAACACCGGGCTCGATTTATCAGCGGTAACCATCCGGGATGGTTCTGGTTTGAGCGACTTCAACGCGGTCTCACCAAAAGTGATTGCCGATCTCATGAAGTTGGTTATCAACAACACTTCAAACTTGGGCGTCATCAACCAGGGACTTCCGGTTTCGGGCGAATCTGGGTCACTGGCTAACCGTTTCAAGGGCGACAACGTGGATGCTGCCGGAAAAATCTTTGCGAAAACCGGCTGGATCAAAAAAGGCTACACGCTTGGTGGGTACCTGAAGGCGGCTGACGGAACCACCCTAACCTTCGCGGTTTACGCGCTAGGTAACGTGTCTGACTCAACCAAACAGGCAATTGATAATTTGGTTACCGGTTTTTACCGCTGCGGAGATACTCTTTCAAACCAGTAGCGGTCGACTCGTCGGCTAAATGAGTTGTTCGCGGGCAGCCCCGTCCGCGGCTGAAACCGAAAAGATGTTTGGTGTGGCGTAACCCAGGTTTTCAAACTCGGCCAACACAGCCAAGGTAACCTCAGAGATTTTCTCGATCGGGGTTAGCGCAATCGCCGCCCCGCCAAAGCCACCTCCGGTCATTCGGGCTCCAATTGCTCCGTGAGCCAGCGCGGTTTCGACGGCTGTATCTAGTTCATCAATTGAAATCTCAAAGTCGTCGCGCATTGATTGGTGCGACTGGTACATTAGTCGACCGATTGCAGCAGGCCCTTTTTCGCGAAGAGTTTTGATGGTGTCGAGAACGCGCTGATTCTCGGTGACCACGTGTCTTACTCGGCGGAATGTGACGTCATCCATGATTTCGCGAGCTCGGGTCAAATCTGCTTCGGACACATCGCGCAGGCTGCTGGCACCAAGCAGCTCGGCACCGCGTTCGCAAGCTGCGCGACGCTCGGCATAGCCGCCATCGACGAGACGGTGAGCCACTCGAGTATCGATGATGAGAAGTTCCAGACCCGCTGCGGCAAAACCGAGTTCGATGGCTTGAGTTTCTAGCGTGCGGCAATCTAGAAATACCGCATGATCTAGCTGGCCAAGCATCGATGCCGACTGGTCCATAATTCCGGTAGGCGCGCCAACAATTTCGTTTTCACCAAGTTGCCCCGCTTGAGCCAAGGTTCTGTCGTCAAGATTTAGATTCCAAAGCTCATTAATTGCGACGCCGACCGCGCATTCGATAGCGGCAGATGAAGATAGACCTGCGCCTACTGGCACATCTGAGTCAATGAAACAATCGAAGCCGGCCGAAAGATCAACTTCAAGGCCAGCCGCTTTAGCTTTCTGAATTACCGCCCAAGCCATACCAAACGGGTAGGCAGCCCAGTCATAGTTTTGTCCGGCAGAAATCTCAGAAAGCAAAACTTGGTGAGTCTGATCTGAAAAGCTGGTCGCGACTCGAAAAACACCATCGCTTCGTTTTCCGAACGCTGTGTAGGTTCGGCGATTAATGGCAAGGGGAAAAACGAAGCCTTCGTTGTAGTCGGTGTGCTCACCGATTAGATTCACTCGACCGGGGGCAGACCAAACGCCAGTCGGTTCGTAGCCGAACTTTTCGACGAAGGCAGCTGCGGTTTTTTTGGCTAAAGACTGGCTCAACGAATAGCTCCTCTAAGCAGCTCGGCTGCAACTTCAGGTGGAAAGTCGGCAATAAAAGCACCCATGGCTGATTCTGAACCGGCCAGGTACTTTAGTTTGTCCTCAGCCCGTCTTGGCGAGGTAATTTGCAACTGCAACCTTACTTTTTCTCCGCCAGCAACTAGCGGGGCTTGATGCCACGCAGCGATGTACGGGGTTGGTGTGTCGTAAATCAAATCGAGAGCTTTTAGCAACTTCGAGTAGATGCTTGCCAATTCGTCTTTTTCAGCTTCGGTTAGTTGACCAAAGTGGTTTACGTGACGATGAGGCAGCAGGTGAATTTCGATAGGCCAACGAGCCGCGAAAGGAACGTATGCGGTGAAGTGCTCGCCAGCAATCAAGACTCTCTCACTTGATTTTTCAAACTGCAGAGTTTGTTCGAACAGGTCGTCGCCGAAAGCAGCAATCGAACTAAGAAGCTTCTTGGTTCTTGGAGTGACATAGGGGTAGGCGTAAATCTGGCCGTGGGGGTGGTGGAGGGTTACGCCAATTTCTTGACCGCGGTTTTCAAATGGAAAAACCTGCCGTATTCCCGGTAGCGCCTGAAGTGTCGTGGTGCGATCTGCCCAAGCCTCGATAACAGTTCTGACTCGACTAACTGCCATCTGACCGAGAGACCCAAGGTGTTCTGGGCTAAAAACCACAACCTCGCATCGTCCAATCGAATCGCGAGTTGAACCAAGTTTCAAATCAGCTACCACAGCATAGTTTTCGTCATCAACTTCGGGCAGTGTTGGGCCAAAAGACGGGCTTTTATTTTCAAATACGGCCACGTCAAAGAAATCCGGCATTTCAGACTGGTTTGTCGTTGTGGTCGGGCAGAGTGGGCACTGGTTTGCTGGCGGCAGAAATGCTCGTCCGTGTCGGTGTGCAGCAACCGAAATCCAATCCCCGGTTAGTGAGTCAAGGCGCATTTGCGCGACCGGGGGTCGTTCTGGAAGTTCACGGGTGTCGGCCAGACGAGTTGCGGGCAGTTTTGAATCGACATCATCGAAGAAGAGTAGGTCTCGACCGTCTGCTAATTTCGCACTGATCTTTTTGATCCCCGTCATGCCGCAATGCCTCTTCATTTATCGTTTGCCTGGTTAGGCTTTGCCTATGGCAAAAGACCTCGGGCACAAGTTTAGCCTTTCACTATCGCAAAGTTACCGAAACGTGACCGCTGTAATCGATTCGATAGGAGCGGCCATCCTCTCCTTGAAAGTCGGCGATACCGAACTTCTCGATCCCGGTTCGTACGAAAGTTCGAGCGGTTTCCTTGAGGGCGTAACCATGGCCCCCTGGGTGAATCGCCTGGCCGACGGTCGTTATCAATCGGCTGGAGTTGCCTATCAGGTGCCGCTTACCGATGAAGAGCGCTCGGTTGCAAATCACGGACTTGTTTTTGAGTCTGATTTTGAGGTAGCACAGGTTCTGCCTGGTGCCATCAAGTTGGTAAAAGAAATCGATGACCCAAACATCTATTCGACAAAGCTTCGGATAGAGGTCAGTTACCAGCTCACTGAAGATGGGATCTCGGTAACCCAGCAAATTACAAATCTCGGTGATCGCGAGGCACCGCTATCTTTTGGTTCGCATCCCTATTTTCGAATCGGCGAATTTTCAGCTGATCAACTAGAGATAAAAACTTCGGCTAAATCGGTCGTCGCAGCCGATGAACGACTTTTGCCGATTGGTAAAGTGCCGGAAACTACATTTGGTCTAGTTCGGGATGAGTGGGTTCTTATCGGAAATCTAGAAATAGATAATTCACTAACCGATTTACACTTCGATGAAAATGGTCTCAGCGAAACGTTCTTGCGTGACCCAAATGGGCGAGTAATCCGACTTTGGCAATCAAAAATTTATCGCCACCTCTCGCTCTTTACCCCCGATTTCTATCAAACGGCAGAGGGCAACACGCGCTGGTCGGTGGCCCTAGAGCCGCAAACTTCGGCGGCAAATTCTTACAACACCGCAGATGACTTGCTGGTTATCCAACCAGGCCAAGTTCTCGAGGGTAACTGGGGAATCAGTTTCGCCGAGTGAATGGCAAAAGAGTTGCTGTTTAGTTAAAGGCGCTCGCCGCAAGTTCGGCCTGGTCGCCCTCGATCGCCGCAACTATTTTTGAAACAACCGATTGTGCTGTCATTCCGGTTGGCATCGGCGGTGCTTGACCTTCGACTGGTCTTGTAGCCAAACCGGTTTCGGTGTGCCCCGGTCTCAGATCTATGAATCGAACGCCATTCTTGCGCTCCTGTTTGGCCATGGCGCGAAGGTAGCTGCTGAGCGCCGATTTACTTGCCGAGTAAATGGCCATTCCAGGCATTGGTAGCTCGGCAACAACTCCGCTGATTGCCGCAACAAAGGGTTTCTTTTCTGGGGTAGCGCTGCGGCGCAGCAACGGCAACATTTGTTGAAAAAAGTTGATTGGTCCCAAGGCGTTGATCTTGAAAACTTTATCCAGGGTTGGCGAGCTTGCAAGTTCGCCGAAGGTCACAACTCCGGACGCGTTGATAATGCCATCCAGGCCTTCGAGTGAGTCATTGAGATAGTTGGCCAAGACTTCAATTGATTCATCCGACCTCAAATCAAGAAGCAGTCGCAGCGATGCCTCACTTGGAATGTTCGCGGCTGACTCGACTGTGGTCGCGGTGGCCAAAATCTCGTGGCCTGCGGCTCGAAGCTGTCTAACCAACTCACCGCCCAAAACACCAGAGCCACCTACAACCAAGATTTTCATGCTCGACCTTTCCAACCTGACCCAACCTTCGTGGGGCAATTTTTATGCCCAATCCAGGGCAGGCATTTGTTTACCAATTGTTTACTTTTTGTCTATAAAGTGAACAGCGTTCAAACTAGGTTTCCCTAGTGCCAATTATTTAGACATCTGAAAGGGTCCCATGGATCCGATTTTCGTAGTGGTGCTGGTGGTTAGTCTGGCCCTGTTTTTCGATTTCACCAACGGTTTTCACGACACCGCCAACTCGAGCGCAACAGCAATCGCAACCGGCGCCTTGAAGCCGCGCGTGGCTGTTGCGATCGCCGCGGTCATGAATCTTATTGGCGCATTTTTATCAACCGCCGTAGCTAAAACAATTTCGGTCAGCCTCATTAACGAGGATGTCAGCTTGGGTGCCGAAATGGTATTTGCCGGTTTGACCGGCGCCATTCTCTGGAACCTCACCACCTGGTTCCTTGGTTTGCCATCATCCTCGTCGCACGCACTATTTGGTGGCCTAATCGGAGCAGCGATTGCCTACGCCGGCGTTGCAGCAGTGAACGCACCTAAGGTTATTGAGAAAGTGCTCATCCCCGCCCTAGCTGCACCTGTGATTGCCGGGCTTTCGGCATTCTTGGCCACTCGACTGGCCTACTGGCTCACCGCGCGCAGTCAAGAGCAACGTCGTAAATCAGGCATTGGAACCGGTCGTGCCAATTTCAGAATTGGTCAGATTTTCACCTCGTCGCTGGTTGCTCTATCGCACGGCACCAACGATGCGCAAAAAACTATGGGTGTAATCACACTGGTTTTGGTTGCCTCCGGTCTGCAAGAAGATGGAAACCACGTTGAGTGGTGGGTAATCGTCTCAGCAGCGCTAGCAATTGCGATCGGCACCTACTCGGGCGGTTGGCGCATCATCAAGACAATGGGCACCGGGCTTGCTGAAATTAAGCCAGCCCAAGGTTTGGCTGCAGAAACTGCGACCGGTGTCACAATTTTGGCATCGAGCAATCTTGGCTTCGCTCTATCTACCACTCAGGTGGCATCCGGTTCGGTAATCGGTGCCGGCCTTGGTCGCAAAGGCGGTGCTATTCGTTGGAACAAAGCTGGCCACATCGTGACCGGATGGTTGTTTACGTTGCCAGCCGCTGGAGTCGTTGGTGCCATTTCGGCATACATCACTATGGCTGGGCCATTCGGAGTTCTAATTGACGGAATTTTGACCTTGGCGCTGATTGTGACCATTTTCCAGATGTCTCGCAAGTCCAAGATCGGCCACCACAACGTGCTCAGCGAGGTGGAAGAGGCCAGCGAGCTGGTTGCATCACCGCGTCAGGTTCGTGCCGCTGCCAAGAAGGCAGCGCTCGCCGCAAAAAAGGCTAAGAAGGGTAAGAAGTAATGGAAATCAACTGGTCAAGTTTTGCTCTGGTTGCCGGAGCATCAGTAACTTTCACCCTGGTAATCGTAGGTTTTTTCTCGCTGGGCATGCGCTTGCTGACTAACGCTCAACACGCTGCTCCCGCTGCAAAAAAAGGCAAAGCCGCAGCTGTTCGAGTTGAAGCCTTCAATCGCACCTTTGCGTATTTCTTTTTCGCACTTTGCGCTGGCGCGCTGCTCTACGGCATCTACTTAGTGGTTCCTTATTTCCACCTAGCCGATAAATAGTTTTAGGTAGTTTCACCCGCCACGAATGGTGTCCCGATAGGGGCGCCATTCGTTTTATTACGCAACATTACGTATGCTGTTTTAGTCGGCGATGAGGCCAAGGTAGCCTTGTCTCATCACGGCATCGGCCTTTGGCCATTCGATGTGGTGGGTAAGACGAGAAAGGGAAGCCATGTTCACTATGCAAATGCGCATGATGAGCATGATGCAGGAGAGCATCGGCTAGTCGTCAGTTAATCTGACTCGAGCTCTCCGTAACACCCAACCGCCCCACCAATCGAAAGTACTCGTATGTCAATCTCAGCAGCGCTTAGCAGCAAAAACTTCTCGGTATTACCGGCTGAAGTTGTGCTTGAAAATGTCAGCAAAACATTTGGCCGTGGAAACCGCGCCGTCAATGTTCTGGCCGACATTACACTAACCGTGGCCAAGGGTGAGATCGTTGTTTTGCTTGGCCCAAGCGGTTGTGGAAAATCTACTCTGCTAAGACTTATTGCCGGCTTAGAAACTAAAACTTCTGGGCAGGTTAAAGTCGATGGTCACGAAGTCACCGGCATTGATGCACGCACCAGCGTTGTTTTTCAAGAGCCTCGACTATTGCCTTGGCGTTCAATTCGCAAAAACATCGAATTGGGCACCCGAGGCGAAGATCATTCGGCAGAAATAGATGCGTTGATTAGCGCGGTAGGTCTTGCGGGGTTTGAAAATCATTTGCCTCGCCAGGTCTCCGGCGGCATGGCTCAACGAGCCGCTCTAGCCAGAGCACTGAGCGGGTTCCCCGGCGTGCTATTGCTAGATGAGCCGTTTGCTGCGCTCGATGCCCTGACTCGTTTACAAATGCAAGATTTACTGCTCGAGGTAGCGGCTGCCGCTGGCTCAACAGTAATTCTGGTCACCCACGATATTGATGAAGCCCTGCACCTGGCAGATCGAGTAGTAGTCCTTGGCGAACGCGGATCCGGCATTGCAGAAATCGTTGAAGTGAATCAAGCCCGGCCGCGCGATCGCAGCCACCCAGCTTTGGCGCCGCTCAGAACTGAGTTGCTGTCCAGATTTGGCATTCATCCATAACCAAAAGAGAGAACAATGAACAAGCTTTTCAAAAAAATTGCAGCCGTAGTCGTGGCCGCTTCCACCGCGGTAGTCGGTTTGACCGGCTGCGTAGCCGGCGAGGGTTCAGCGGCCAGCGCCGAAAACGGCGAGGCGCTGTCTGTAATCAAGCTCGACTATGCCTACTGGAACCCGCTAAGCCTGGTGATTAAAGACCAGGGTTGGGCAGAAGAAGAATTTGCCAAACAGGGTGCAACCGTCGAGTGGGTACTTTCGGCCGGAAGTTCGAAAGCCCTAGAAAACCTGAATGCAGAGGCAATTGATGTTGCATCAAGCGCCGGTTCGGCAGCATTTGCCGCTCGCGCGAATGGTGCAACTCTAAAAACGATTGGCGTTTTCAGTCAGCCAAACTGGGCGACCACTGTGGTACCTAAAGGCAGCGACATTACCTCGGTTGCCGCTCTGAAAGGCAAGAAAATTGCCGCCGCCTCCGGCACAGACCCATATTTCTTCTTGCTGCGCTCGCTAAGTGACGCGGGGCTTTCAACCGCGGATGTTGAAATCGTGAACCTAATTCACGCCGATGGTCAAAAGGCGCTTGAATCTGGCGATGTCGATGCTTGGGCAGGTCTAGATCCGCTGACCGCAACTTCAGAGCGCACCGCCGGATCAGTCATCCTTTCGTCAAAGCCTGAGTACAACAGCTGGGGAGTGCTTAGCGTGAACGAGAAATTCCTAGCGGCACACGCTGCCGAGCTCGAGATTGTGCTTTCGCTCTACGAAAAGGCACGAACTTGGATTGCCGAAAACCAAGATGCTGCCGTGGCAATTTTGGCTCGCGACGCATCATTGGATGAGGGCGACGCTCGCAAGGTCTTGCTAGAGCGCACCAAGGTTGACGTCTCGATCATCCCCGGTGCCGAGCAGAAGTCGGTACTTGAGGCAATCACTCCGGTGCTTGTGGCCGAAGGAAAAATCAAATCTCAAGAAGCTGCAGACAATGCGTTGGCTTCAATTTACGACACTGCAATTGCCGAGAAGGTAGCTAAGTAAAAATGTCTGACACAAGAAGCGGCAGCACCGCAATCAAGAACTCCGGCAACAAGACCGTGCGCAAACTACGTAATCTTGGCCTGGGTTTGGTGCTGCCGATTCTTGTGCTTGTAATCTGGCAAACGCTATCAACCAACGGTAGTTTCAGCCCCACCCAGTTGCCGCAACCGGGCGACATTGTGCTCGCTGCGGTAGAACTTATCAACCGCGGCACACTATTGGGCCACGTTGCAATCAGTGCTCAACGCGTGCTCATCGGTTTCTTAATCGGTGCCCTTCTGGGTATTTTTCTCGGTTCTATCGTGGGCCTGTCCAAAATCGCTGGTCGCCTGCTTTACCCTACCGTGGGCGCGCTGCGCGCGGTGCCATCGCTGGCTTGGGTTCCACTCTTGCTAATTTGGATGGGCATCTATGAAGAGCCCAAAATCACGCTGATTGCAATCGGTGCGTTCTTCCCGGTTTTCACCACGGTTGCCTCTGGATTCAAAGCTGTTGATCGTAATTTGATCGAAGTTGGTCGCAGCTACGGCCTGCGCGGGGCTCAGCTAGTCACCCAGATTCTGCTGCCGGCAGCTTCACCAACGATTTTTTCGGGTATTCGTTTAGGTTTGGCGCAGGCGTGGTTGTTCTTAGTTGCTGCCGAACTGATTGCCAGTTCGAAAGGCTTGGGCTTTTTATTGCTGGACAGTCAAAATACGGCCCGCACCGACATCCTGTTTTTGTCGATTATTTTGTTGGCAATTCTCGGCAAGACCAGCGACTGGTTGGTCGGCTTGCTTGAGAAGCGGGTTTTGCGCTGGGTTTAGTCCTCGTTGAAAGCGGGTTTAATAGTCAAATGAGTGAAAAGTCAAAAGAGCACCAGTTTGGTTTTAAGACCAGGTCGCTGCACGCTGGAGCCGTTCCCGACGCCGCCACTGGGGCTCGCGCTGTGCCGATCTACCAGACCACATCCTTCGTTTTTGAAGACACCAAGGATGCCGCGAATCTTTTCGCTCTGCAAAAGTACGGCAACATTTACAGCCGCATCGGAAACCCCACCGTGGCAAGTTTTGAAGAGCGAATTGCCAGCCTTGAAGGCGGACTCGGCGCGGTTGCAACTGCCAGCGGTCAAGCCGCTGAATTCATCACTTTTGCTGCCCTAACGCAAGCCGGCGATCACATTGTCTCTTCGTCTCGGCTATACGGCGGAACAGTAACTCAGCTTGACGTCACCATGCGTCGCTTTGGGGTTGATACGACTTTTGTAACAGGAAACTCAGCCGAAGACTATGAAGCGGCAATTCAAGAAAACACCAAACTCATTTTTGTCGAAGTGGTTTCCAACCCTTCCAGCAACGTTGCAGATTTGCAGGCCATCGCTGATGTTGCGCACAAAAACGGTATTCCGCTAATCGTCGACGCCACCACAGTCACGCCATACCTCTGCCGACCTATCGAACACGGGGCCGACATCGTTATTCACTCAGCAACGAAGTTTTTGGGTGGCCACGGAACAACTCTTGGTGGAGTCGTGGTCGACTCCGGCAACTTCCACTGGGACAATGGCAAATTCCCAACCCTGGTAGACCCGGTTCCGGCTTACGGAGATTTGCAGTGGTGGGGAAACTTTGGTGAATACGGGTTCCTGACCAAGTTGCGCACCGAACAATTGCGCGACATCGGTCCGGCACTCGCTCCGCACAGCGCCTTTTTGCTCTTGCTTGGTGTCGAGACTCTGTCGCAACGCATGAAAGATCATGTGACCAACGCCAAAGCTGTAGCCGAGTGGCTCGATTCGGACAAGCGAATTTCATGGGTAAAATACGCCGGTCTGGAATCGCATCCCGACCACGCATTGGCGAAGAAATACACCCCAGAAGGTCCGGGCGCCGTGTTTTCGTTTGGCGTTGAAGGCGGCCGCAAAACTGGCGAGCGTTTCATCAACAGCGTTCAGCTGCTAAGCCACCTGGCTAACATCGGCGACGCTAAGACCTTGGTCATCCACCCGGCATCTACTACACATCAGCAGCTCAACACCGAGCAACTCGCTGCGGCCGGTGTGCCAGAAGATTTGGTGCGAATCAGCGTCGGCATCGAAGATGTCGAAGACATCATTTGGGATCTTGACCAAGCACTGACCAAGGCAACGGGGGTTTCCCGATGAGTTGGGTCGAACCAAACGCACGTGAACGCCTGCGCATTTTGCAGGATTCGAAAGTTATTGCAATCGTTGGTGCTTCAAATAACCGGGCCAGGGCCTCATACTTTGTGGCAAGTTACCTCAAGGGCTTCGAGAACTATCGCGTTTATTTTGTGAATCCAATGATTGACGAATTACTCGGTGATCCGGTTTACAAATCATTGGCCGATTTACCTGAAAAACCAGATATCGTCGATGTCTTCCGCAAACCCAGTGATACTCCGGCTGTCTTTGCCGAGGCCGCTGCGGCGGGAGCGAAAACCGTTTGGTTGCAGCTTGGTATTTTCAACGAAGAGGTCGGCGAGTTGGGCCAAAAAGCTGGCATCAACGTGGTGATGAATCGCTGCATCAAAATTGAGCACGCTCGATTCCACGGTGGTCTCCACCTAGCTGGTTTCAACACCGGAGTAATTTCTTCAAAGAGGCAGGCAATCTAATGGCTGGGCCAAAAACCGCTAAACCGCTAATCGGTGATACCTGGTTTGGTACCGGTGATCGCAACATCAAAGTTGAAGATCTTCGCGGCCGCTTTGTGCTGCTAGATTTCTGGACTCTTTGCTGCGTTAACTGCCACCACGTTTTAGCTGAACTTCGGCCGATTGAGAAAAAATACTCGGATGTACTCACCGTCATCGGTGTGCACTCACCCAAATTTGAACACGAGAAAAAGCCAGAATCTGTGGCCTCAGGAATTGAACGCCACGACATTCACCATCCGGTGTTGAACGACCCAAACATGGCAACCTGGGCTGCTTACGGGGTTCGCGCCTGGCCTACGCTAGTGCTCATCGACCCACGCGGCGACGTGATTGCAACTTATTCGGGCGAAGGGCACGCGCATGCGATTGATGCTCTGCTAGCCGAGCTGGTTGATCAATACGAGCAAGACGGTTCTTTGGTCAGAGGCAAAGATATATATGTTGCTCCGCCGCAGTCGAGCAATCTCTACCGCCAGCCTGGCAAGGTCGAAGTTATCCCCGAAAGACTGCGCAACTTTTTCAACGGAGCAGACCTGCTGATTAGTAACAGCGGTGCGCACAACCTGATTGCTGTTTCGTCGGCGAACACTGATATCGCCCTGCTGACTATCGGGTCCAAAACACGAGGCAACCGAGACGGCGACTTTGAAAACAGTGAATTTGCCGAACCCTACGGCAGCTATTTTTTGCCAGCCGAGCTAGCTGCTGAAGTGGGCTTCGACCTGGTTGTTGCTGATACGGCCAACCACAAAATCAGAGCAATCGATCTGGCGAATCAAAAAGTCACCACGCTGGTCGGAACCGGTGAGCAGTGGATGCAGAACGATCCAACCGAGGGTCTTGGGCCACAGATTCGACTAAGCACTCCGTGGGATGTAACTGTAATCGGTCGAGACTTGCTAATCGGCATGTCGGGTGAACATCGCATCTGGGCTTACAACTTTGATGCCAAAAAAACTCGCATCTTTGCCGGCACAACAAACGAAGGTTTGGTCGACGGCAACCTGACCGAGGCTTGGTTTGCGCAACCTTCGGCACTGCAGCCTTCACAAAGTTTGCCCGACGCCTTCTGGTTAGTCGATGCCGAAACCTCCGCCCTACGGTTGATTAGCGGGGGCAAGATTTCCTCGCCCGTCGGCAAGGGTTTGTTTGATTTCGGCCACGTCGATGGGCCTGCATCTGAGGCGCTACTGCAGCACCCGCTTGGTCTTGATGAATTGCCTGACGGCTCGGTGCTAATCGCCGACACCTACAATCACTCAATCCGCCGATTCGATCCGCAAACCAATCAGGTTTCGACGGTGCTTCGCAATCTGGCCGAACCCAGTGACGTCAAAGTTATCGAGACTGAAGCCGGTCCACGCATGGTTGTAGTTGAGGCTGCAGCCGGACGCATTTCCCTGCACCCGATTTCCGATTCGGTAATGGTCGCCGGTGATGCCATGCGCACCACTCGACCCGCGTTGCTCATTCGCGACGGTGCTGTGTCCTTGGATGTTGTCTTCAACCCACCACCTGGACAGAAGTTTGATGAGCGCTATGGGCCATCTACTTCGCTGGTGATCAGCAGTACGCCAAAAGAGTTGCTGCTCTCCGGAGCCGGTACGTTCACCGGTTTGACCAAGGAACTGCAGATAAATCCAGAAATTGCAGAGGGAGTTCTGCACGTCGCTGCCAGAGGAGCATCCTGCGACGACGATGGTACCGAGTTTGCTGCCTGCCACATTCACCAGCAAGATTGGGGCATTCCGGTGAAGGTAGCCTCTAGTGGTTCTGCTGAGGTTCAGCTAGTTCTTTCAGGAAAACTGGAAGCATAATTTTTTCTGGGTTAGCCTTCGATTGTGCGAAGAATCGAAACCCCAGCTTTTATTGCCGCAGTGATTGGCCCATTTCAATCCGTTGGTGGCTGGCTGCTCGCGGGCTCACTCTGGCCAGGATATGACCCGGTTACCAAAACCATCAGTGATCTAGCTGCCAAAGATTCCCCGGTGTGGCCGCTGATGAGTGCGTTCTTTTTACTGGGCGGCACCCTAACCCTGCTTGCCGCGGTTTACTCAAAAAGTTTTCCTATGCCCGGCCGAGTGGTGCTGTTGTTAGCTGCCCTAGCAACCTACGGTCTAACCATCTTTCAAACGCCGACCCAGGATACCTACTCGGTCGCACATCGATTCTTTGCCGCAACCGCATTTGTGCTCTGGTCAATCTGGCCAATTTTCGCGACGCGGCGAGATCCAGCTGCGCCGATGCTGCTAAGGCCAAAGGCCACGATTCTGGCCACCGGATTTTTCTTGCTCTTGGCGATTTGGTTTCTATCCGTATGGACAGATCCGAACTTTACCGCGGAAGGTGTGGCCGAACGCATCCTGGTAACCGCTCAGGCTCTCTACATGTCACTGGCCATAGTGCTTATTTGGTTTGAAGAGCGTCGTTTGTATACAAAACAATAACAAAAATCAATAATTAGGTAGATTGGTTGCTAAATAGAGCATAATTGTATACAAACATACAGTTATGCGAGGAAACAATGCGTGCCAGCGACCGTGCCTATCGTGCCCTAATGGCCGATATCATCGACGGTCAATTGAAACCCGGCACCATTCTCGGCGAGGTAGAGCAGGCCAGTCGTCTGGGCGTTTCAAGAACTCCGCTTCGCGAAGCACTGAACCGGCTGCAAGCAGAGGGGTTTCTAGAGACAACCAGTGCCCGCAGTTTGGTTGTTTCCGAAGTCTCGCTGGTTCAGGTTCGAGAACTGTATGAACTGCGTGAGGCGCTTGAGATGCAGGCTGCAAAACTGGCTGCACAGCGTGGAGACCGAGAAATCTTTCAAAACCTGCAACGCGAATTTGAATCGCTAACCGGCGACCTCGATAGCCAAAACCAAATCGAGCTGCTGTACCAACTGAATGCTCGCCTCGATGCGGCTGTCGATGTGGCTATAAACAACGAATATCTTGTTGCCGCACTTCGAAATGTTAGAACTCACATGGCCAGAATCCGTCGGTTGGCCACCCACAATCCTCGTCGGCTTGCCCAGAGTGTTGCCGAAACTCTACTAATCATCGAGGCCATCGCATCGGGTGATTCCGAATTAGCAGCCAGCGCTACACAAATTCACCTGCGCCGCTCACTTGCCAATGTCGCTGGCGAACTTGAGCTGGCCAACAACCAACAGATATCGCGAATCAAAATCGAAAAGGATAAAAACAATGAAGTTGCATGAGGTTCGGGTTTACAAAAGCGAAGAAAATCTAAAGCGTGAAGATCAGCTCGCCTGGAAAATCGCAGCGGTAGCCAGCGACAAAGTAGCTGTCGATGACGAGGTTACTGAAATGGTTATCAACCGCATCATAGAAAATGCCTCGGTGGCCGTTGCCTCGCTAATTCGCAAACCGGTAGTCTCAGCAAGGTCGCAGGCCTTGGCTCATTCAAAATCTGCCGGTGGTGCGGGTGCCAACATCTTTGGTTTGCCAGCCGACAAAAGAGTTTCTGTCGAGTGGGCTGCTTGGGCAAATGGCGTAGCCGTTCGCGAACTCGATTACCACGACACTTTCTTGGCCGAGGAATACTCTCACCCCGGTGACAACATCCCACCGATGATTGCCGTAGCTCAACATGTTGGCTGCGACGGAATGTCATTGATTCGAGGCATCGCAACCGGTTATGAAATTCAAATTGACCTAGCTCGGGCGATAAGTTTGCACCGTCACAAAATCGACCACGTGGCTCACCTTGGGCCATCGGCCGCTGCCGGCATCGGAGCTATGCTCGGTCTAGACACCGAGGTCATCTACCAGGCCATCGGTCAGGCATTGCACACCACAACAGCCACCCGCCAATCGCGTAAGGGTGAGATTTCTAGTTGGAAAGCGCACGCTCCGGCATTGGCTGGCAAAGTCGCGATTGAATCAATCGATCGGGCTATGCGTGGCGAAACCAGCCCCACCCCAATTTACGAGGGCGAGGATGGCGTCATCGCTTGGTTGCTTAGCGGACCCGGCGTCGTTTATAAGGTGCCGCTGCCAGAGGCCGGAGAAGCGAAACGAGCAATTTTGCTGTCTTATCCGAAAGAGCATTCAGCCGAGTATCAAGCTCAGGCGCTGATTGACCTCGCGCGCAAAATTAACGCTGAGCACCCCGAGGCAACCAACCCAGACAATGTCGAGTCAATTGTTATCCACACTTCTCACCACACCCACTTCGTTATTGGCTCGGGTGCGAACGATCCGCAAAAGTATGATCCAACTGCAAATCGTGAGACTCTCGATCACTCAATTCCGTACATGTTTACCGTGGCTCTACAGGATGGCGACTGGCATCACGTTCGCAGCTATTTGCCTGAGCGTGCTCAACGAGTCGATACCGTTGCGCTCTGGCACAAGGTAACTACCGTTGAAGATCCTGAGTGGAGTCGCCGCTACCTTTCGACTGACCCAGATGAAATGGCGTTCGGTGGTCGTGTGGTTATCACGCTAAAGAATGGCACCGTCATAGAAGACGAATTAGCCGTTGCTGATGCCCACATCCACGGCGCCCGACCATTCGGCCGAGAGCAATACATCCACAAATTCCGCACGTTAGCTGAAGGAATTGTCGATGAGCAGGAGATCGAACGTTTCTTGGAGCTTGTGCAGCGGTTGCCGGAACTGTCGGCAAATGAGATGGCTGGGCTAACCGTAACTGCCCGAGCCGGCTACCTAGACAGCGTTGTTGAGCCTAAAGGACTCTTCTAATGCTGTATTCGAAAGTATCGCCAGCACAGAAGCGGGCCAAGTTTCGAGAAAGCCTTTCAGGGCCGGAAATCCTCGAATTTCCCGGTGCGTTTAATCCGCTTTCGGCAAAGCTAATTCAAGAAAAAGGCTTCGACGGAATTTACATTTCAGGGGCAGTAATTGCCGCCGATTTGGGGCTACCAGATATTGGTCTGACCACGCTGACCGAGGTGGCTAACCGAGGTCGTCAAATTGCCCGCATGACTGATCTGCCAGCCCTAATCGACGCCGATACCGGGTTTGGCGAACCGATGAATGTGGCCCGAACAGTGCAAGAGCTGGAAGATGCTGGGGTCGCCGGATTACACATCGAGGACCAGGTGAATCCAAAACGCTGCGGCCATCTTGACGGAAAAAATGTGGTTGACAGCGATACCGCGATAAAGCGAATTCGTGCCGCAGTTGAAGCGCGACGCGATTCAAATCTGGTTATTATGGCCCGAACCGACATCCGCGCGATTGAAGGCCTAGATGTGGCAATCGATCGCGCCAAGGCACTGGTCGATGCAGGCGCTGATGCAATTTTTCCCGAGGCTTTGAAAGACCTGGGCGAATTTGAGGCGTTCCGCAAGGCAATCAATGTGCCGCTGCTGGCTAACATGACCGAGTTTGGTAAAAGCGAGCTCTATACAAAACAGCAGCTGCAAGATGTAGGCATGAACATGATCATTTATCCGGTGTCGCTGCTGCGGCTAGCGATGGGGGCGGCAATGCGCGGCTTAGATTCGCTAACCGAGCAGGGTTCGCTGAATGACATGGTGCCCCAGATGCAGACCCGGGCGCAACTTTACGAGCTGCTCGACTATGAAGATTACGGTCATTTTGACAGCGGCATTTTCAATTTCGATTTAGGCAACAACCGCGCTTAAACAAAAAGACCCCACTCGAAAGTGGGGTTTTTTGTAGGCCCCGTGGGACTCGAACCCACGACCCACGGATTAAAAGTCCGTTGCTCTAACCAACTGAGCTAGAGGCCCATGTGTTGCCGCTTCCGACAACTCGGAAAAGTTTACCAGTTTTTATCGGTCACCATTTCAACTGGCATTTCCCGACCTGACAAACCGCTTGGATTTAGGAATTCTGCGTTGCCCAACCGCTCGAAACCTTCACCGCACGCTGCCAGTTGATGTAATTCCACTCATTGAATTGGGCGGGGGTGAAGATGCGGTCGGTGCGGAAGATGCTCTTCAGCTCTTCTTTTGATTTCCATATGCCAACACCCAGACCAGCTAAGAATGCTGCGCCAATAGCGGTCGACTCGAGGTTCACGCCTCGAATCACTGGAATTCCAAGACTGTCGGCTTGGAACTGCATCAAGAAGTTATTTGCGGCCGCACCTCCGTCAACTCGGAAGCTCTCGAGCTTGGCGCCGGTATCGGCTTTGATGGCGTCTGATACCGCACGGATTTGGTAGGCAATAGCCTCGAGGGTTGCGCGAGCGATGTGAGCTTTTGTCGTTCCCCGAGTTATGCCCAGAATTGTGCCTCGAGCATAAGGATCCCAGAATGGCGCACCCAAGCCGGTAAGCGCAGGAACAAATAGCACTCCGCCGGTGTCAGTTACTGATTCGGCCAAAGCCTCAACCTCAGAGGATTTTTCAATAATTTGTAGGCCGTCGCGAAGCCACTGCACGGCCGCACCCGCCACAAACACTGAGCCTTCGAGCGCGTAGGTAATTTTTCCGTCTGGCTCCATCCACGCAATTGTGGTCAGAAGACCGTGACTGCTCGATTTGCGCTGCTCGCCGGTGTTGGTCAGGATGAACGCCCCGGTGCCGTAGGTGCATTTGTTATCGCCGATTTCGAATCCGGTTTGGCCGAAAAGCGCAGCTTGCTGATCTCCGGCGATACCCGAGATTGGAACCTCTAGACCTAAGAAATGATTCGGGTCAGTGGTAGCCAAACGGCCGTAACTTGGCACAATCTGCGGAAGTGCTGCCATCGGGACTTCAAAAATTCGAAGCAGTTCCTCATCCCATTTTGCTGTTGAGATGTTCATCAATTGGGTGCGGCTGGCGTTGGTGGCGTCGGTGATGTGTGATTTGCCGGCGGTGAGACGAGCCACCAGGTATGAGTCAACAGTGCCGATTACGAACTTGCCAGACTGAACCCCAGACCAAACCTCTGGCTCGTTTTTTGCCAACCAGAGAAGCTTGGTTGATGAAAAGTACGGGTCAAGACCAAGTCCGGTTTTGGCCCTGATTTCGTCCTCGTGGCCGGCATTCACCAGTTCAACGACGAGGGGCGAGGTGCGTCGGTCTTGCCACACTATTGCCCTGCGGGGTGCAGCGAGTGTTGCTTTGTCCCAGAGCACCACCGTTTCGCGCTGGTTGGTGATGCCAATCGCTGATATCGGTACGTCTGCCCCCTGCATAGCCTCGCGAACAGCAGTCAAGGTCGCTTGCCAGATTTCCTCTGGATCGTGTTCGACCCATCCAGGTGATGGAAAATACTGCGGAAATTCTCGATAACCCTTGGCCAGACCTTCGCCCGACTCACTCATGATTAGCGCCGTGACACCGGTGGTGCCCGCGTCAATAGACAAAATAGCCACAGAATCTCCTTGCGTTATTGGCAGGTTATTCGAAGATTTTGGCCGCCAATAGACCGTTATCATTTCGTAATAAAACTCGTTACCGGCCCGTAATCTGGCTCCCGATATTCGTTATCAAAGCCTGTAAATCTATACCCATGACCAAATTCGATGTTGCAATTGTTGGCGGTGGCATTAACGGTGCAGTTTCAGCTGCGGCACTTTCGGCTGCCGGATTGAGCGTCCTACTTCTCGAGAAGAACGATTTTGCCTCGCAAACCAGCCAAGAATCGAGCAACATGGTCTGGGGCGGCATCAAATATCTGCAGACCTTCGAGATTCCACTGGTCTACAAACTTTGCCGCTCACGCTCGCGACTATTCGAGGCATTTCCGACCAGAATCCGCCAAATTGGCTTTTTTGCCGTCGGCGATAAAAATGCACCAGCCGCGCCACTGATTACTTACGCCGGAGCCCTGCTCTATTGGTTTATCGGCTTGTTCGGCACCAAGGCGCCTCGGTATTTTGGCACCAAAATGGCAAAACAATATGAAGGCCTAGTCGATGAGACTCGGGTCAGAGGCGCGGTGCAGTACTTTGACGGCTTACTTAACGACAACGACGCAAGGTTCGTCTGGGACTTCATCAACCGAGCCAAGCAACTGGGTGCCGACACCAGAAACTACACCGAAATGGTTGCCGCAACCCGTGAAACCGACGGTTGGCTCGTCGAACTACAAGACCAGCTAACCAAGCAGCGTTCGACTGTCTCGGCCACTGTGCTGATCAACGCGGCCGGACCAGAATCTGCCGAACTTAACCAGAAAATTAGCGTCTCAACCAAAAACTCGTTGGCGTTGAGTAAAGGCATCCACCTGATCGTCCCAAAAATCACCGCGGATGATCGTGTGATCGCAGTCTGGGATGAGGACGGCCGACTTTTCTATGTGCTGCCGATGCATGACCGCAGTGTTATTGGCACAACCGACACGCGTGTTGCTGCCGTAACCAAGGAAGTTACTGAAGCCGATCGCGAATTTGTGCTTCGCAACATCAACCAAGCGCTCAAATTAGCAACTCCACTGACTAAAGCCGACATCATTGCCGAACGCTCGGGTGTTCGTCCGCTTGTTATTTCATCGCCGAAGAAGGGCGCGAAATCACAAGAAATTGATTGGCACAAACTTTCGCGCAAACACGAAATTGAAGTTGATGCCCAGACCAAAGCGATAACAATTTTTGGCGGCAAACTAACCGACTGCCTCAACATTGGTGAAGAAGTTCTTCAAGCGGTTTCAAAACTGGGACTTCGAGGCAACAAGCCGGCGCGATGGTTTGGCGAAGACAAGATGGCTGGCACCGCCGAAAGATTGCGTCAACTTTTGTCTGACATCGTCAAAGACTCTAGTTATCTAAACCTCTTGGTCGATGGCCTCTGGCGCCGTCACGGAGAGCAGGCCTTTGAAATTGCCGACCTGTTTCTAAAGAATCCAGATGCAGCAGAGCCTGTTTTTCCCGGATTGGGTTTCAGTTTCGGTGAACTTGATTTCATCATTCAAAACGAACAGGTCAAAACCGCAGAAGATTTGTTGCGTCGCCGGACCCCGATTGCCCTGGTTAGATCTGACGATGAAATTGCTAACAACAGCAGGCTTCAAAAACTAGTGCACCAGCGGATCAGCGCCTAACTGTCGTTCTTTTCGGGATGGCCACTCCACGATTAGCATCGCAATTAGCATCAATCCGCCACCGATCAGGGTTTTAGCTGACAGTTCCTCCTGACCCACACCAACGGAAATCGCCGCAGCAAAAACCACTTCGGTGGTCAAAATTAGGGCAACGCGAGACGAATCCATAATGCTTTGCGCCCAGGTTTGGACAAAGAATGCCACCGCGGTAGACAAAATTGCGGTGAAAAAGATTGCAAACCAAACATCTTGGTTTGGCGCGGCTTGGTAGCTGCCATCGGCAAGAGCGCCCACCCAACAAACCGCGGCCACGGTGCCCAGCTGAAGAACGGTCAGGGCATAGGTATTTTTACCAGGACTCCAAACGCTTAGCCCAACGATGTGCGCTGCAAAAAGCACGGCGCAAATAATGCCCCAGATTTGTCCAAGTTCAATTGAGAAGCCCGACACCGAAAGAATTGCTAGCCCAACGGTGGCCAAGGCAATTGCAAAAACCACTTTTTTGGACACTCGATGTCTCAGCACTAGCCAAGCAATAATCGGAGTAAACACCAGGTAGAGGCCGGTGAGAAAACCGGTGATAGCCGCGGTGGTTAGTTCAAGGGCGATGGTCTGAGTGACATAGCCAAGCCCCAACATCAATCCGAGAGGGATGCCTTTCTTCAGCAGGTCACGGTCTATAACTCGCAGCACTTGGGGGCGCACCAAAATCATGGCCAAGGTTGCGATTGTGAATCGGGTAGCTAGAAAGTCATAAAACGGCTGCTGAACAATTGCCGGCTTCATAATCACAAAAGCTGCACCCCAGGTGACTGCTACTAAGACAAGGGAAATTCCGGCTACTGTGGTGCGCTTCATCAGACCAGTCTAAAAGCAAGCACCGGTTACCTGGTTCGGTTAGGACTTCGAACGTTTCCTCTTGCCTTGGGCAACGGTTTTGACCATCGATGGGAAAACGAGGCCGTGCATAGGCCAAACCGCCCACCAGTAGAGGTGGCCCAGCAAACCTTTGGGTGCATAGGTGGCTCGTTGCACAACGCGGGTGCCATGGCCGTCAGGTTTGGCAGTAACAGTCCACTCCAACCAGGCCAGGCCGGGCATCTTCATTTCGGCACGAAGTCTTAAGCGCTTAGGTCGGTCAAGCTCTTCGACCCGCCAAAAATCGAGTGCTTCGCCAACTAAAAGATGGTTTGGATCGCGTCGACCTCGACGAAGTCCGACCCCGCCAAAAATACGGTCGATTAGCCCGCGAGCTTCCCAAGCCCAAGTCGCAGTCGAGTATCCGTTTTCGCCGCCAATTGATTCGACTCGAGCCCAAACTTCATCGATTGAATCGGTGCTTTCCGCAATGCGCTCGTCTAGGTAGAGCGAACCACCCGCCCAATCCGGATCGGTTGGTAGCGGTTCAGAGGGTGTACCAGGGGTTGACGCATTCGACCATCGGGTCTCAACACTGGCATCTTTAATCTTGGTCAAGGCCAGTTCTACTGCCCGCTTGAAATGGGTTAGGCCACCATCCGGATCTGGAATCAGTTGCCGAATTCGATCATCCTCGGCGACCACTTTGTTTTTCAGGCTGGCGACCAATCTCTTTGCCAAAGTATATGGAACCGGCGTGACCAGCCCGACCCAGCCGCTAGATAGTCGAGGAGTTAGCACTGGAATGGGGATGATAATTCTGCGACGAAGACCGGCGGCTTCAGCGTATTGCTGCATCATCTCGGCATAGGTAAAGATGTCTGGTCCGCCAATGTCGAAGTGATCGTTTATGTCGCTTGGCAGAGCGGCCGAACCGACCAGGTAGCGCAATACGTCGCGAATCGCAATCGGCTGAATTTTTGACTGAACCCATTTTGGAACAGTCATGATAGGCAATCTCTCGGTCAGGTAGCGGAGCATTTCAAAAGATGCCGAACCAGAGCCGATGACCACTCCGGCTCGAAGCTCGATGGTGGGTACCCCGCTTGCTCGCAAAATTTCACCGGTCTCCGCGCGCGATTCAAGATGCGGTGAGAGCTTAGAATCCTTGGCAATCATTCCGCCTAAATAAACAATCCGACGAACTTTTGCCTTTTTCGCGGCTTCACCAAACGTTGTCGCTAGCTGCCGTTCCTTAGCTTCAAACTCATCTTTCTCGAGCAGAGCATGAAGCATGTAATAGGCAACATCAACGTCTGCCAGGGCTGTTTCTAAGTCAGCAATCTTGAACGCGTCTCCGGTTATTACTTCTACCGTTTCAAACCAGGGATGATCTTTTAGACGATTGGCATCGCGCACCAGCACTCGAACCCGGTAGCCATGATTGATCAGTTCGGTGACTAACCGGCCGCCGATGTATCCGCTGGCTCCGGTCACCAAGACTCGGGCCGGTTCTCCATTTGGTCGCTTGAACTGGGGTAGGTCGTTGGCGATCATGCTGACCTTTCGAATTATTCGATGGTTACCAGTGGTGCGTAAGTTTCAATTGCAACGATACTTCTGACCGTATCTGCTTTTTTGGCAGTTAGGTGAACCACCATCATCTCACCCGGTTCGAGTGCTCGGCCCTCATGCAAAAGAATCTCTTGGTTTGCGTTTCCGTATTTAGAAAGGGTGTCCAGAATCGTCGGCAATGCCGGACGATGACTGCATAGAACCGAGGGTAATCCTGATTTAACGATGTCATCGACAACGTTCGCAGTTCGCCTTGGTCCTTTTTTGTTTCCTAGCTCAGACACTTGGTGGCGCTCAATAATCGGCAACTTCTGATTTTTAGCAAAGGGCTTCACGGTGTTGGCACATCGAGTCCAGGGTGAGGAGTAAACCCGTTTTACACCGAAAGCTTTTAGCAAAGGAATCAGGGCGATTGCCTGCTTGGCACCGAGTGGTGTCAGCGGACGCGCACCGTCGTCGATATTCTTTCCGTTTTTCCATTCGCTGCGAGGCATTGCCTGAGCATGGCGTTGAATAACGACCGGCTTGGTTTTTAGTTTGCCAAGGGTGTACAGGTCTTCGACACGTTGCAGGATGTCTCTATCAAAATCGTAGGTGAGCAATTCACGTGCCTGGGCGGGGGTGCGCCACTCGACACTGGCTACTTCTTCGCTTGGCTTGAATGTTGATTTGCGCAGACTTTTGTCGGTCACCCTGGCTGCCCAGTAGTGAACTTCTTTCGGCGCCCCGCTGGGAAGGGTGTACTTTACGATGTCGAGTCTGATGCCAAGTTTTACCCGCAAACCTGTTTCTTCTCGAATTTCACGCACGGCCGTTTGAGGTAAAACCTCGCCGGGATCTACTTTTCCTTTAGGCCAGGACCAGTCGTCATATCTGGCGCGGTGAATTAGAGCAACCTTGAGCCCGTCACCTTCTTCTCGCCATAAAACGGCGCCGGCGGCATAAACGGTCATCGGGGTATCTTCTTACCCGCAATTTCTCTCATCACCTGGTCTTGGAAATCTGCCAGGGTGGCCCCGTCCCGGTCATACTGATGCCTGACCCAGTTTCCGTCAGCAGCGAGATGCCAAGAAGCCGTGCCAGGATTCATTGCCAAGTCAAAAAAGGCGTTTAGCTCACGGATATGATCCGGTTGTGAAATTCGAACCAGAGCCTCAACTCGGCGATCAAGATTTCGGTGCATCATGTCGGCAGACCCGATGAAAATCTCCGGATCGCCTCCACCGAGGAATCCAAAAATTCGAGAATGCTCGAGGTAGCGTCCCAAAATTGACCGCACTTGGATGTTGTCACTCAGCCCAGGCACACCCGGACGAAGTGCGCACATTCCGCGAACCAAAATTTCAACATCAACCCCGGCATTCGATGCCCTGTATAGAGCATCGATAATTTGCTCGTCGACCAAAGAGTTGACCTTGATTCTCACCCGGGCTGGTTTACCTGCTTCGCGGTGGGCTATCTCTCGTTCGATGCGCTCCAGTAGTCCTTCTCGAACACCATGTGGTGAGACCATGAGTGATTTGAATTCAGAGTCTGGGGCATAGCCGGAAAGTTGATTGAAAAGCTTGGTCAAATCTTCACCGACTGACTCCCGCGAGGTTAGCAAACCGTAATCCTCGTAGTAGCGTGCGGTTTTTGGGTTGTAGTTACCGGTGCCGACGTGGCAGTAGCGTCTAAGTTGATTTCCCTCTTGACGAATTACCAGCGAAAGCTTGCAGTGTGTCTTTAGGCCGACGATTCCGTAAACCACGTGCACACCGGCCTGCTCAAGTTTGCGAGCCCAAGCGATATTGTTCTGCTCATCAAATCTGGCCTTGATCTCAACCAGAGCCAAAACCTGTTTGCCCGCCTCGGCAGCGCTGATCAGCGCGTCAACAATCGGTGAGTCACCAGAAGTTCGATAAAGCGTTTGCTTGATGGCTAGAACCTTTGGGTCTGCAGCGGCCTGAACCAAGAATGACTGCACCGAGGTTGAGAAAGATTCGTATGGGTGGTGAACCAAAATATCCCGTTGACGCATGGCCGCAAAAATACTGACATCTTTATCTTCCACCGGGCGGAGGTAGCGATTGGTGATCACCTGGTGGGGCGGGAAATGAAGGTCAGGTCGCTTAATTGATGCGATTTCGAACAAGCCACGCAAATCCAGGGGAGAGGGTAGGTGGTAGACATCTTCTTCGGAGATGTCAAGTTCTCGAATAAGCAAGTCGAGAACTTGAGGGTTGATGTCGTTGGCTACTTCCAGGCGAACCGGCGGTCCAAAACGACGTCTCAGCAATTCTTTCTCAAGAGCGATTAGAAGATTTTCGCCTTCTTCCTCATCGACTTCGAGGTCTTCATTTCTGGTAACTCTGAAGGTGTGGTGCTGCAACACATCCATGCCAGGGAAAAGTTGTCCCAAGAATTCACCGATGATGTCTTCGAGTGGAACAAACATCTGGCCTGAGCCAGCTTCGCCCGGAATTTTGACAAATCGAGGCAGCAGCGGCGGCACCTTAACGCGCGCAAAGTGTTCGCGGCCGTTCACCGGGTTCTGCAGCACCACGGCAAGGTTTAGCGAAAGTCCGGAGATGTAAGGAAATGGGTGAGCGGGATCAACAGCCAGGGGAGTGAGCACCGGAAAAATCTGATTTTGAAAATATTCGTGGAGGGTCTTTTTTTGATTCTCGTCAAGGTAATTCCAGCGAACAATGTGGATAGCTTTTTCTTTCATTAAGGGCTTAAGCACCTTAATAAAGAGTTCGGCATGCCTAGTTTGAAGCTCGTGAGCTTTGTCAGAGATGGCACTCAAAACTTCTTGGGGCTCTAATCCAGAGCTAGAGCGAACTGCCAGCCCGGTGGCGATTCGACGCTTCAGTCCGGCTACTCGGACCATAAAAAATTCATCAAGATTCGAAGCAAAAATGGCGCAAAAGTTTATTCGCTCGAGAAGGTAGACATTCGGGTCTTCTGCCAGTTCGAGCACTCGCTGATTAAAGGCCAACCAGCTCAGCTCTCGATCTAAAAATCGATCAGCCGGAAACTCAGAGCCCAAATTGGGCACTGCGATTGCCATGGTTTCTTCGGAAGACATAGATGTAATACTGCCACTACTTGGTTATTTGTAGGTTAACAACGGGTTAGCCGATGTTCTCAGAGAGAGCATCCTCGGTGGTTAGGTTGAATCGGTAGCCAACGTTTCGCACGGTGCCAATTAGCAGTTCGAGGTCGCCCAGCTTGGCCCGCAACCGTCTGATGTGAACATCAACGGTTCGAGTGCCACCGAAGTAGTCGTAGCCCCAAACCTCACTGAGCAACTGTTCGCGGGTGAAGACTCGACCCGGGTGTTGAGCCAAAAATCTGATCAGTTCAAATTCTTTATAGGTAAGGTCTAGTGGTTTACCGTGAATTTTTGCCGAGTAGCTGCCCTCATCGATAACCAACCCGGATGCGTGAATCTTGTCGACTTTCTCTTCGGTTTGTGCTCGGCCGATAGCGAGCCTGATTCGAGTTTCGATTTCCGCTGGGCCTGCAGTTTCTAGAATTATGTCTGCCGCGCCCCAGTCGTTACTTACTGCGGCCAAACCACCTTCGGTAACCACCAAAATAAGGGGAGCGCTAAGACCAGTGGTCACCAAAATTTTTGCCAGGGCTTTTGCGTTAGCTAGGTCTCTGCGTGCATCGAGAAAAACCAGATCGTGACCGGGAGCGTTGACCAAGCTGGCCGGCTCAGCCGGAATTTGCCGCAGTCGGTGACTGAGTAGCGAAAGAGCAGGTAAAACTTCAGCTTCGGCTGTTGCCGAAAGTACCAGAAGTTGAGCCATTTCTCTCTCCGAATCGCTTAGCACAAGTTTAGTCGGGATTCTCTTTGCTGTAATCGAAGGTTTTTGGGTACGGCTAGGGCAAGATTGAAGAATGAGGCGCGATTGGATTGAAATCACCGGAATTTGGGCTGCGGTTTTGGCCCTCGCCCTCTGGTTGGTTTTTCAGCCGGGCGCAACGGCAATTGCTGCAGAAACGTATTCGGGCGCTATTTTGGCCGGGGCCTTGGCCACGGTTTCGGCAATTCAACTTCGATCGCAGCGAGCTGAGGGCTTCGTGCGACGCCTGGTCTATGTTGCGGGTGGGTCCTATCTCATCCTGGCTTTAGCATCGCTGTTTATGCTGCTGAGGGGTTAGACTTTTACCATGATTCTTGCTCTAGAAATCTTCTTCACCGGACTCCTAGTTCTCGCATCTCTGGCCATTGCCGGAGTATCTGCGCTTGTGCTCTACAAACTATTCAAGGGTCAAAAGTAACTTGTTCGTAATTCCAGAAAATTTACCTCTGGAGCTAACCCCCTTCGCCTTCCTGATTGGAAAATGGGAGGGAACCGGCGTCATCAGCTACAAAGTAAACGAGGATGACGATTCTGTCGTCGAATACGAATTCAAGCAGCGCATCGAATTTGCGCACGATGGCAGCAACGCGCTTACCTACGTTTCAAGCGCTGAGTTGATAGATTCAGATCTTCCGGCTTTGCCCAGCGAATTGGGCTATTGGCGATTGGCCCGCCCAGCTGAAGAATCTGACCATGGCCCGGGGATGATTGTTGGCTCAGGTGAATCAAAAATCCAGTCTCGTGAAGATCTAGAAAAACTTCGTAACGCCGAAGGTGGTTTCGACATTCAGGTTTCCACGCTGCATCCGGGTGGGGTAGCCGAACTCTACAACGGCAAAATCAAGGGTGCCCGGGTTGATCTTGCGTCAGCGCACGGTGTGGCCTTTGAAACCGCAAAAACCTACCGCCACTCAACTCGACTGTACGGGCAGGTTGAAGGCGCTTTGCTTTGGGTGTGGGAAATAGCCATGCCGGGACGCGAATTGAAACCGCATGCCTCAGCCCGGCTTGAGCGAATCGAGTAAGTGTTGACCGCAGAGCACTTTGGTAATCCGTTGGTTGAACAGCGAAAGTTGCTCAATTCTGAAGCTTCGGTTTTGCTCGAAGACTTGGCAGTGCTTCGGGTTGAAGGCCCAGATCGACTCGACTGGCTGCATGCATTACTTTCGCAAAACATCAAAAATCTCAAGCCCGGTGAAAGCGCCGAGGCCCTACTGCTTGATCCAAATGGTCGAATTGAGCAAGCTATCCGAGTTTTTGAAACTGGAAACGAAACTTACTTATCAGTTGGCAAAACCAGTTTTGCGGCCTTGAACTCTTGGTTGAGTAAAATGATTTTTCGCTCAAAAGTTTCCCTGACTGAGGTCGACTTGGTTGCCGTGGCCTATTTTGGCGAGGTCAAAGATGAACCAAACGCGCTCTTCACCTGGACTGATAACTGGGACAAGATTTTGCCTGGCAGTTATCGCTACGGAAAACCATCGACCTCTGACTGGCCATTGAAAATTGCTTTCCTAGATTCAGCAGATGTTGAAAAATTCGCTTCCGAATTTGAAAGTGCTGGCCGTTTAGCGCTAACCGCTTTACGTATTGCTGCCCATCGGCCCGATTTCGACGCTGAGGTTGATGAGAAAACGCTTCCGCACGAATTAGATTGGCTGCGCACTGCGGTGCACCTAACTAAGGGATGCTATCGAGGCCAAGAGACAGTGGCCAAAGTTCACAATCTTGGTCATCCCCCGCGACGGTTGGTCATGTTGCACCTCGACGGTTCAGGGCACATGCTTCCCGAGGTAAACGATTCGGTGATTTACAACGGCGAAGTTAAAGGTCGAATCACCTCGGTCGCTCAACATTTTGATATGGGCCCAATTGCCCTTGCCGTGATCTCAAGAAATGTGCCCGAAGATGCCCAGCTCGAGGTGGCATCCGCAGGGCAAACCATAGCGGCTGCTCAAGAAATCATTGTTCCGGCAAGCGCCGGCAAAGTGGCAGAACTGCCGAAGCGCAATTTGCTCATGGGCGGCAAACATTGAGTGAAGTTTGGCTCGACCGACTTCGACAATCCACAACCCGAGCAGTCGAGTCAATTGCTCCGATTAGTCAAATAGTTTTGGCAGCTGTGGCCGGCTACAGCATTGCGCACTTCGGCCTCGGTCACGAAACCCCAATTTTCGCAGTGACGGTTGCAATTACTGCTTTAGGTTTTACCAGAGATGCTCGCCCGCGAAGAATAATCGAAACGGCACTGGGAATGATTATCGGAATCCTACTCAGTGAAGTGTTTTTGCTTTCATTGGGTCAAGGTTTGATTCAGCTGGCGGTTGTGCTTTTGATCTCGCTCTTGGCGGCACGTTTCATTTCAGGTTCGGCATCGTTTGCGCTTACGGTTGGCATCCAGGCGATGCTGGTTCAAATTTTGCCGGTACCTGATGGTGGCGCATTTTTGCGAAGCATCGATGGCCTCATCGGCGGTCTGACCGCTCTCGTTTTTACCGCAATAATTCCGCGCGACCCCAGAGGTATTGCCAACCGCGATGCCGAAAAACTTTTTAGGGTGTTTATCGATTCGGTCGAAGCTTTGCGGCTAGCCACTAAAAATGTTGACGAAAAAGTGCTCGATGAGGCACTCATCCGGGTTCGACGATCACAACCGCTAATTGATAACTGGCGGCTTTCGCTCGACAGTGCTGTTGCTATCGCCAAGATTTCGCCTTTTCTTCGAAAGTATCGCGATGAGCTGTCGGGACAGTTGCGTCTCATGCGCGGTATGGATTTAGCAACCAGAAATTTACGTGTTGTGGTTAGACGAGTGGATTTCTTGGTTAAGGATGGCGAGCCACGGCCTTATTTGGCCGATTTGTTTGAGCAAATCAGTCAGGCTGCACAGCTATTGGAAAGTGGTTTGGATGATTCAAGTGACCGCAGAGAAGCTCAGCGCCAGTTGGTTTACATCATCCATCAACTAGATCCAAAGAGATTCGGAATTGGTGACCAGTTACGCGAAGCAAGTGTGCTGTTGTTATTGCGTCCACTTTTGGTTGATTTGCTTTGCGCTAGCGGAATGAGCGAAGAAGATGCTCGTGCTGAGTTGCCTTCGATCTAGTTGGTCGGATCAACGGCGCTGTATTCAACGCTAAGTTCGCCAAGTCGCACACGCTTCCGATCCAGAGTTATCGGCCAGCCCGCTGACTTCAATTGATTGCAGGCGGCTAACCAACGCTGTGCCGCCGAAAACGTTCCGAGACCGGCATTTGATTGCCAGGCACGATCGAGGTCAACTAAAAACTGATGAATTTTTTCACCCGGAACGTTGTGGTGAATTAGGGCTTTAGGAAGTCGCTCAGCAACTTTGCTCGGTGAGTCCAGTTCAGCGAGCCGCATCGAGATTGTGAAAGTAAGGGGTCTGACTCGGTCAAGGGTTATCCAACTGCTGATGCGACCAATTTCATCGCAGGTACCTTCGATCAACTTTCCTTCAACTGTGAGGCGTGACTGCATTTTCTGCCAAGCCGGTAAGACCTGATCTTCGTCATACTGACGCAAAACGTTGAAGGCCCTGATTACGGTGACCTGGTTAGGCAGCTCTGGAGGAATCGGAACTTCAAATCCGCCGTGTGTGAAGTGCAGACTTTCCGTCGCGATTGCCAGCCCGCGTTCAACTCGCTCGCGATCAATCTCTACGCCAACCACATGAGTTTGCGGGTTTACTTTTTCTAGCCTCGCCAGTAACTCAACCGCGGTGATTGGGCTCGCTCCGAAGCCTAGATCAACGACAATCGGTTGCTTTTCCTGACGCAAAACGGGCAGCGCGGCAATAAATCGATCAACTCTGCGCAACCGATTGGGATTCGTCGTACCTCTAGTTATCACTCCGAGGGGTTTATTCACTGCCACGGCAATAAACTTATCGTCATGACTTCGAAATACACACTCATACTTCTGCGCCATGGAAACAGCCTTTGGAATCAAGAAAATCTTTTCACTGGTTGGGTTGATGTCGACCTCAGTGACCAGGGCCGCGCAGAGGCTGCGCGAGCAGGTGAGTTGCTGAAGGAATCTGGTTTGAAGCCGGATGTGGTTTTCACATCAAGACTCAAGCGTGCAATCAACACAGCGCACATCGCGTTGAGTGCAGCCGATCGTTCTTGGATTGATGTTGAACGCGACTGGCGTCTAAACGAACGTCACTATGGAGCGCTGCAGGGCAAAGACAAGGCCCAGACTTTGGCCGAGTACGGAGCCGAGCAATTTCAAATCTGGCGCCGCAGCTACGATGTTCCGCCACCACCTATCGATGACGCTGACCAGTACTCACAGGTAAATGATGAGCGCTACGCAGAACTTGGATCTAACGTGCCAAAGACTGAGTGCTTGAAAGATGTCCTAGAGCGCATGTTGCCTTACTGGATGTCGGACATTCAGCCAGCGCTAAAAAATGGCAAGACAGTTTTGGTTACCGCACACGGTAATTCACTGCGCGCATTGGTAAAACACCTTGACGGTATTTCAGATGACGAAATTGCCGAACTAAACATTCCAACCGGCATCCCGCTGGTCTACCAACTAGACGAAAACTTCAAGCCGTTGGTCAAAGGTGGCGAGTATCTTGACCCAGAGGCGGCAGCAGCCGGTGTCGCTGCTGTGGCTTCGCAAGGCAAAAAATAGCAGTAAAAAAGGGAGCCATAGGCTCCCTTTTTTTCTTGGCTGAATCTAACTATTCAGCGTCATTCCAGTCGCCGGTAGTTAGGTAACTCACCTTGGCTGAGATGTCGACTACGTGGTCGGCAAAACGTTCGTGGTAGCGGCTGGCCAGGGTCACATCCACTGTGTACATGGCATTTTCTTTCCAGTCGCTGCCCAAAACTACGTCGAAAACATGGCGGTGCAGTTCGTCTATGCGGGCATCCTGAGCCTGAATTTGACGGGCAAAATCAACGTCGGTGTTCTGCAGCAGTTCGACAACTTTCTTGCCCAATTCGACGTCTAGCTTGCCCATCTCGACAAAGGTTTCGCGGAGCGGAGCAGGCACAGCGCTGTCTGGAAATCGATAGCGGGCAATTGCGGCGATGTGGCCAGCAAGTGCAGACATCCGCTCCAGCGATGCAGAAATGCGCAAGGCCGAAACCAAAATTCTCAAGTCTCGGGCTACCGGTGATTGTCGGGCCAAAATTTTGATCACTAACTCATCGAGGGCTAGGGCTTTGTTGGCTGTCGCGTCGGCTATGGCAATCGCGTCGTCAGCTAGATGCACATTTGACTGATTGAAAGCGTTAGTTGCCTTCTCGATTACTCGAGTGGCATCCTGGGCCAGCTCAACTAGCCTGCTCTGCACTTCGTGAAGTTCAGTTTGAAATACTTCGCGCACGATTTCCTCCCGGTGGGCTTACTGCTTCGACCTTTTCGCAACTTGGTAAACAAACGGCAAATTATGCCTAAATACCGTCCAAATTATCTGGCTAGGCAATGACTTCTGGCCTACCCGTCAACTACCGTCAGCCTAGAGTTAACCTTGTGAACGAATTCTGGTTTGACTTTTTGATTGGCCTGGGCGGTGTCGTCTTCGGCGCAATCGTGGTCTACCTAGTTACTCGGGCAAGGCGCCTAGATCTAGAGGAAGAATTGGCCAGACTGAGCGAGCCAGAGACTGCGGCAGAGTTGCTCGATGTTTTAGCGACGTCAGCAGCCTTGATTGACGGTTTGAACCATGTTGTAAAAGCCACCCATGCGGCCCAAGCCCTCGGTCTAAAGCAGGGTGTGGCCATGCCATATCCAGAGATCACCGCGCTTGCCAAGAACGCGCGTGACACCGCCGAAGCTCAGAGCTCCGAAATCGAAATTGCCACTGGCATAACCGGCGAGACTATGACCGTGCTGGCGCGAGCAGCTCTGCTTTCTGATGGCAATGTGTTGCTTACGGTCGAAGACATGACTGAATCGGCAAGGTTAGATGAAACTCGTCGAGACTTTATCGCAAACATTTCGCATGAGTTGAAAACTCCGATCGGGGCAATCAGTCTGCTCTCTGAAGCATTGCTCGACTGCGAGGATGAGGCCACGACGAAAAAGTTTGCTGCTGACCTGCATCGCGAATCTATCCGCTTAGCCTCGCTAGTTCAAGACATCATCCAGTTGTCTCGCTTGCAGGTCGCTGATATCACCAAAACGGCTCAGCCAGTTGATCTTGGTCAGGTGGTAGTTGAGGCAATCGAACGCAACCGCTTCTTGGCAGAGAAAAACAACGTCGTAATTAAAGCGGATGCACCAAGCGGAGTTATCGTCCTGGGTGACCATGAGTTACTGGTTACGGCAATCAAAAACCTGATTGAAAACGCGATCAATTATTCGTCCGAGGGTTCACAGGTTGGAATAGGTCTTCGTCACAAGTATGGCGTGGCCGCAATTGCGGTTGCGGATAACGGCGTCGGCATTGCCCCCGAGCACCAAGAACGCATCTTTGAACGTTTTTACCGAGCCGATGCGTCACGTTCGCGCAACACCGGAGGAACGGGTTTGGGTCTGGCAATTGTGAAGCACGTCGCACTGAAGCACCGTGGCGATGTTCAGCTCTCGTCAACTCCCGGAGTTGGTTCCACCTTTACTTTCCGCGTTCCAATCGCTCGCGTTAGCAACACAGAGAAAGAGAGCTAACCCATGACTTCGATACTGGTAGTAGAAGACGAGCAATCGCTTCGAGAGCCGCTGGTCTATCTTCTGGAAAAAGAGGGTTACCAAGTCTTTCAAGCCGAGGACGGCGATCAAGCTATCGTCCAATTTGAGGCAGTCAATCCAGATCTGATTCTTTTGGATTTGATGCTGCCCAAAAAGTCAGGCAACGATGTTTGTCGCGAGATTAGAGCGACTTCGAATGTGCCGATCATCATGCTCACGGCAAAAGATGGCGAGATCGACAAAGTTGTTGGCCTAGAAATTGGGGCCGATGACTACGTCACCAAGCCCTATTCATCGAGAGAGTTGCTGGCTAGGGTGAAGGCGGTTTTGCGTCGCGGTGCCGAACCAAAACTAGCGGATGCGCAAGAAGGTATTTTGCAGGCTGGACCGGTGAAGATGGATCTTGAACGTCACATCGTTACCGTTCACGGCGAAAAGGTTTCAATGCCGCTGAAAGAGTTTGAGCTGCTTGAACTCCTGCTCGAGAACGTCAATCGAGTTTTGACCCGAGGTCAAATTATTGATCGTGTTTGGGGTTCAAATTATTTTGGTGACACAAAAACTCTGGATGTCCACATCAAACGAATTCGATCGAAAATCGAGGATGACCCTGCTCGACCAGCTCACTTGCTGACTGTGAGAGGTTTAGGTTACAAGTACGAGGCCTAGCTGAGGGCATTGGTTTAGCTCCAAACCTCGAAAACATCGTTTTTGATCTCGAACTATTCATTAAGAAAATGGAGACCCACAGGGGTCTCCATTTTCTTTTTGGAAGTTTATTCGGCTGCCGGTGCTTCGGTTTCGGTCACCTGAATTGAATCAAGAATCGCCTTGTACTCGGCAAGGGTTCCGTCAAGAACTGGGATGCGCAACTCTTGCGGGGTTTCTCCGTTTACGCCGATGAAAATTGAAGTTAGTGCGCCTGGTTCGCCAGCGAGAACCATAGGCAGCGCAGCTGCGTACTGGGTGCCAAGGTCAAGGCTTTCTTTTGGCTTCAATTGGAAGCTGTAAGTTTTGGTTTCGGCCAACTGGGCATCTTCGTACTGCAGGGTCACAGAGGCTGTTTCAAGACCCGAATTGACGAATGCGCCAACGAGAACGTTCTTTTTGTCACCATCGGTAAGGAACGAGACGTTTCTAACCTTGACGTCACCCAAATCTACCTGTGAGCCCTCGCTTGGAGCATAGACATCGAGAGATGCAATTGGGCTGACAAAGGTGCAGCCAGCGGTGCCCAGAGTGATTGCTGCGGCCAAGGCAATAGTGGCAACTTTACGGATTGACAATTTTCCTCCTGAAACAAACGTCAACCCTCCCAGTCTACTCCTATGTTCTTAGCCCTCCCTGTGGTAAAATTGTGGTTTCCGAAAGGGTTCACCTTATGAAGTTCGAAGTCGGCGAAACCGTTGTTTATCCTCACCACGGTGCTGCACAAATTATCGAAGTAGCCGATCGCACCATTCGCGGCGAAACCAAACTTTACCTACAGCTCAAAGTTGCTCAGGGCGACCTGACCATTTGGGTTCCGGCCGACAACGTTGAAATGGTTGGCGTGCGCGACGTCATCGACAAAAAAGGTGTTGAGCAGGTATTTAGTGTTTTGCGTGCCGAATTTGTTGAAGAGCCAACAAACTGGTCAAGGCGCTACAAAGCCAATCTTGAAAAGCTTGCCTCCGGTGATGTTGTCAAAGTTTCAGAAGTGGTTCGTGACCTGTGGCGTCGCGATCAAGACCGTGGCCTTTCGGCCGGTGAAAAACGCATGCTGGCGAAAGCCCGTCAAATTTTAGTTTCCGAGCTCGCACTTGCTCGCAAGGTTGACGAAGACAAAGCTTCGGCAACGCTTGACGAAGTTCTGGCTTCTTAGGCAGAATCATGGGCACTCGCGACATCGCGGTTGTGCTGGTCGCTGCCGGTCGCGGAGAGCGTCTCGGTGCCGAAAAACCAAAAGCATTTGTTGAACTAGCTGGGCGCACCCTAATTTCGCACTCGCTAGAAAATATTGTTGCGGTGGCAAATTTGGCCCAGGTGATTGTTGCCGTCCCTAAAGAACTCATCGCTGAGGCAAATCAGTTGGTTAGCGCTCACCATCTGACCGATGTGTCTTTCGCAGTTGTTGCCGGAGGCCAAACGCGCCAAGAGTCAATTTCGCTGGCGCTTCAAAATCTCGATAGTCAAGTTGCGGTGGTTCTCGTGCATGATGCGGCCAGAGCCTTAGCACCGACTGAGTTATTCGATCGGGTTGCCAGTCGAGTTCGTGAAACCAAAGGCGCAGTCATACCTGCCCTGCCGGTTGTCGACACCGTGAAGCGAATTAGTGACGACCTAATTCTTGAAACTGTTGACCGTGAAAGCTTGGTTTCAGCACAGACACCGCAGGGTTTCTTGGCAGCTGAGCTAACCGAAGTTTATGCCGCTGCTCAGGCCGAGTTCACCGATGACGCAGCGCTCTTTCAATCATTTGGCAAGTCGGTTAGTCACATCTATGGCACCAGACGAGCGTTCAAGATCACAACCCCAGAAGACCTAACCAGTGCCGAATTGCTTTTTGGCGTCGATGTTCGAACCGGCATCGGAACCGACGTTCATCGCTTTACGAGTGATCCCGAAAAACCACTTTTTCTGGGCACCGTGGTTTGGCCCGGTGAGCTTGGTCTTGAAGGCCACAGTGATGGCGATGCGGTTAGCCACGCAATTGTCGATGCGCTGCTTTCAGCTGCGGGTCTAGGCGACATCGGCAGCAATTTTGGAGTCGACCGACCTGAATTTGCCGGGGCAAACGGGTCTGTGTTCCTCTCTGAAACACTGCGTTTGATTGCTCAACACGGGTTTCAGGTCAGAAATATTGCCGTTCAAATAATTGGCAATCGCCCCAAGGTGGCACCGCATCGCGAACGAGTTGAGGCAGCTTTGTTCGAGTTGATCAAGGCTCCGGTTTCACTTTCCGCGACCACGACCGATGGGCTCGGCTTTCTTGGAAATTCAGAAGGTGTGGCGGCAGTTGCAACCGCGCTAATTGCCCGACCAAACTCATCGCCAATCGATAGGCTTGGCGCGTGACCCTTAGACTCCACGACTCACGCACACAATCAATTCGTGATTTTGTGCCGCTCGATGCCAACAAAGTTGGCATGTATGTTTGCGGTCCTACTGTTCAGGGTGCTCCTCACGTTGGGCACCTTCGGTCCGCGCTGGTTTACGATCAACTGCGCCGCTGGCTGATGGCCAAAGGTCAAGAAGTCATCCTGGTTCGAAATGTCACAGACATCGACGACAAAGTTTTGGCTAACGCCCAAGCGACCCAAGAACACTGGTGGGCTTTGGCCTATCGATACGAGCTTGAGTTCAGTGCTGCCTATTCTGCTTTGAATATTTTGCCGCCGACCTATGAGCCGAGAGCTACCGCCAGCATCCCTGAAATGCTGAAACTTATAGATCGATTGATTGCTAGCGGTTATGCCTACCAAGCCGAAGACGGCTCAGCCAACGTCTATTTTAATGCTCGAGATTGGCAAGAATACGGATCGCTAACAAACCAGCGAATCGACGACATGGAGCCCACAGACCCTGATGAGGCTCGAGGAAAGCGCGACAGTTACGACTTCGCCCTCTGGAAGGCACACAAACCAACTGAGCCAGAGAGTGCAGCTTGGGACAGTGCTTTCGGTCTAGGCAGACCCGGTTGGCACATCGAATGTTCGGCTATGGCAACCAAGTATCTGGGCAGTAATTTTGACATCCACGGTGGCGGTCTAGATCTGAGGTTCCCGCACCATGAAAATGAATTGGCTCAATCTTCTGCTGCGGGTGATAAGTTTGCGAACTACTGGCTACACAACGGCCTAGTTAATGTTTCTGGGCAGAAGATGTCTAAGTCGTTGGGCAACTCAATCTTTGCTGCCGACCTCTTGGCTGCTGCTGAACCTGCCGTGGTCAGGTACTACCTGGGTTCGGCACACTACCGCTCAGTGCTTGACTATCACGATGGTGTGCTCGAAGAGGCGCAGGCAGCACTAAACCGAGTTCGCGGGTTTATCGCTAAGGCAACCGCAGTTGCACCGCAAACTCAGCTGCCCGACAACATCATGTCGGCCCTGCCCCAAGATTTTGTTGCTGCGATGGACAACGATTTGGCCATTCCGGAAGCTTTGGCGGTACTGCACTCGACGGTTCGCGAAGGCAATTCGGCTCTTGCGGCTAACCAGCGCGACGAGCTTGTCCCAAAACTAACTCAGGTACAGGCAATGCTCACGGTGCTCGGTCTCGAGCTAGCTCCGGCCCAGTCCGCAGCAAATCAGGTGTTGGCCGACTTGGTGGGTGCATTGCTAGCAGAGCGTTCGCAGGCACGAGCAAACAAAGATTTTGCCCGATCAGATCAGATTCGGGACCTTCTAAAATCGGCGTCGATTTCAATCGAAGATAACGCTGACCACACAAATTGGAGCATTGACTAATGGCAAAACCGGGGCGCCCAGGCGCAGCAAAAGGCAAAAAAGGCGCTCGTGTTGGCACGGGTGGCCACGGTAAGCAGGCACTTGAGGGTAAAGGCCCTACTCCAAAAGCTGAAGATCGAAAGAACCACAAAGCCTATAAGGCCAAGCAATCTGCCGAGCGCCGCAAAGAGGCAACCGGCGGTATAGTGCGCCGAGGTGAGTTTCTGGCGCCAACCGCAAAAACTGCCGGCACCAGAGGGGCAACAGCCCGAAATACTTCGCGGGTGGCAAAAGCCGCAGATGCCTCAGAAACACTTTCCGGTCGTAACTCGGTTGTCGAAGCTCTAAAGGCAAAAGTTCCAGCGACCGCATTATTTATTGCGCAGCGCATTGAAATGGATGACCGCGTCAAAGAGGCCATCACGTTGGCAAATAAGCGCGGCATTCCGGTAAACGAGGTAACCCGTCCCGAAATCGATCGCATGACCGGATTCGATTCAGTTCACCAAGGCATTGCGCTGCAGGTGCCGCCGTATAAATATCAGCATCCGCAGGAAATGCTCGACACAATTATTTCGCGAGGGCAAAAACCACTTTTGGTTGCTCTTGACGGCATTACCGATCCCAGAAACCTCGGTGCAATTATTCGCTCCGTGGCTGCATTTGGTGGCCAGGGCATAATTTTGCCGCAACGCCGTTCCACCGGAGTGACAGCATCGGCTTGGAAAACATCAGCCGGAGCCGCAGCGCGTGTGCCGGTTGCCTTGGCCGCAAACCTAAACGCCACCTTGAAAGAATTCAAAAAACGTGGGCTTTTCGTCGTTGGTCTCGACGCAGATGGCGACATTGACCTACCAAACCTAGAGCTGTCGAGTGAGCCACTGGTGATCGTCGTCGGTTCTGAAGGTAAGGGGCTCTCGCGGTTGGTGTCTGAAAACTGCGACGCTATTGTGTCAATCCCAATAACCGGAGACACCGAATCGTTGAACGCTGGAATTGCTGCCAGTGTGACTCTGTATGAAGTGTCTAAGCGCCGCGAACGCCTGCGCTAAACCAAATCGCGCCAGTCAACTTCATCTTCATCATCGACCACGATTGTGCCTGAGGGCACAGCGTTTGGCAGGGTAATCGCTTCTGTTGCCGGCGCTAGATAGGCCTCTTCATCACGTCGATGAATCAAGACGTTGTCGATGTACGAGTGAACTGCTTCAACCAGGGGAACATCTCGATTTTGCTCTTGGCATAGATACCACTTGTGTTCAAGAACCTGGTGATAAATTTCTGCGGGCTCTAATCGCCCGTGTAATTCGCGCGGAATTGCCGTAACTACCGGTTCAAAGGCGTGGCTTAGCCATTCGTGTGCCAAAACCTCTTCGTCGGCCCCGGGTCGCGGATGCTCAAGTCGGTACTGATCGAGATCATTGAGTAAACGCCTAGCCTGGTTTTCTTCAACGTCAAGGCCGGTCAGGCGAAGTAGGCGTCGGCTGTGGTGGCCGGCATCTACTACTTTGGGTTGAATTTTTAATGTGCTGCCATCGTCGGTGGTCTTAATGGCCATCTCTTCGATGTCGAAGCCCAATTCGTTGAGCGCTTGGACTCGGCGACCAATTTTCCATTTTTCGTCAACGCTGAAAGTTTCCGCACTCGTTAGCGCAGACCAGAGTTCACGATATTTTGAAACTATTCGACTGCTGGTTGCAACCGGATCGACCCCCGGAGCAGCATTACCCGAGGCCACCAGATCCATTAGTTCACCAGCAATGTTCACCCGGGCAATCTCTAGATCGTTTTCCCGCTGGCCATTGGATAATCCGGAATCGTAAAGCTGTCCAGTCTCGGCGTCGACCAGATACGCTGCAAAGGCTCCAGCATCGCGGCGAAACAGAGTATTCGAAAGCGAAACATCTCCCCAGAAGAAACCGGCGATGTGCAGGCGCACCAGCAAGAGCGCCAGCGCATCAACCAAACGAGTTGCGGTTTCAGGTCGAAGACCCTGAGACCACATGGCTCGATAGGGAAGTGAAAACTTAAGATGTCGGGTGATTAGAACCGACAGTAAAGGTTCGCCCTGCTCTGAAGTTCGATTGTTGATGATGGCAAATGGTTCGACGCAGGGAACATCGAGCTTGAGAAGGTTTTTGAGCATCTCGTATTCGCGCTTTGCTAGTTCAGGCAAAGTCTCTTTGATGGCGATGACGTGATCACCGAGATGCGCAAACCGAACCGTATGCCGGCTGAGCCCCTTTGGCAAAGCCGCAATATGATCGGCTGGCCACTCTTCTAATGGCAAATGCCACGGTAGATCCAGCAGTGCCGGGTCTACCGTGGCAGCCGTGATATCTAGCGAAGTCACTAGTTGATGCGTTCGCCTGACTCGATGTCGAATAAGTGAACGATTCCGCCCTCTGGCTGAAGCGATACCTTCTCACCAGCGTGTGGGTGGACTCGACCGTCAACACGGGCAACTACGTCTTGAGATGCACCGTGAATGCTGGTGTGGCCGTATAGGTAGCCATCGGCACCTAGCTCTTCAACAACATCGATGTCTACCTCGATGCCGGCACCCTTTGAAACAACCATGTTCTCTGGGCGAATACCCACGGTTACCTCTTTAGCCTTGGTCTTTGCCAAGACTTCGCGAGCAACTGGGATAACTGCCGAACCAAACTGAACTCCGCCGTCAACGATTGGCAACTGCAGCAAGTTCATTGCTGGCGAACCGATGAAGCCGGCAACAAACACGTTCTTTGGCTTGTCATATAGCTCTTGAGGTGAGGCAACCTGCTGAAGAATGCCGTCTTTTAGAACGACAACGCGGTCACCCATGGTCATAGCTTCGACCTGGTCGTGGGTTACGTAAACGGTGGTGACTCCTAGGCGTCGCTGCAGCGAGGCGATTTGGGTACGGGTCTGAACGCGAAGTTTCGCATCCAAGTTAGAAAGAGGCTCATCCATCAAGAAGACCTGAGGCTTGCGGACGATTGCTCGACCCATAGCAACACGCTGACGCTGACCACCCGAAAGTGCCTTGGGCTTGCGTGAAAGGTATGGCTCTAGATCTAGAAGTTTTGCTGCCTCTAGAACGCGCTCGGCGCGCTCTTCTTTGCTAACGCCAGCAATCTTCAAGGCGAAGCCCATGTTTTCAGCAACGGTCATATGTGGGTACAGCGCATAGTTCTGGAAAACCATAGCGATGTCGCGGTCTTTTGGTGGCACGGTAGTAACGTCGCGGTCACCAATAAGAATTCGGCCTGAGTTGACTTCTTCAAGGCCCGCAAGCATGCGAAGAGATGTTGATTTTCCACAGCCAGAAGGGCCGACAAGAACCAAGAATTCGCCATCAGCGATGTCTAGGTTTAGCGCGTCTACCGCTGCGCGGGTACCGCCTGGGTACATTCGTGTTGCGTTGTCAAATGTTACTGTTGCCATTTTTTATTTTCCTTCACCGGCAGGTACGTGCCGGACGATCCGTAGTGATGGGTGCACAGCAGCGGCGCTGCCGAACGCTCTCATTATGGCATTTGAAAACCCTCGTTTAGACTGAATGTTCTGGACCGTCACCAAAATGTGATTCACCCCTAGGTATTGGAGCCTGAATGACCCCGAACCAGCACAAACAGACTCGCTCACAGCAACGTGAAGAGGCTCGCGCCAAGGCTAAGGCGTTGAGAGAACAGCACAAAAAAACCGAGCGTCGTAAGCGAGTAATTATCCAGAGCAGCGTGACCGTTCTGGCACTTGCGGTCATCGGCGGAATTGTGGCAGCGCTCGTTTCAGGTGCGAACCAAGAGACGGTCGAGCCGAAAAACTTTAGCTTCAGCGACGGCATCAAGATCGGTGCAGGTTTGCAGGCATTTACCGAAACCAATACTCCAGAGCCAAGCGCGACTCCAGACGGTGGTTTTGCCACGGTTCCGAACATCAAGATTTTCGTCGATTACCAGTGCCCGATTTGCCAGGCCTTCGAGGTGCCAAACCAGTCTCAAATTAAGAGCTGGGTTGAAACCGGCGCTGCAACCGTAGAGATTCACCCAATTTCTTTCTTGGATGGCCGCGGGTCACCGAATCAGTACTCTTCGCGGGCGGCTAACGCGGCAATCTGTGTTGCCGAGTACTCACCAAACAACTTCTTTGATTTCAACTCAGCACTGTTTGAAAACCAACCTGAAGAGGGGACACCTGGCCCCGAAAATGCAGCTCTAATCGAAACTGCCAAATCGGTGGGCGTAACCAATGAGACCGAAATCGCAGATTGCATTAACGAAAAGCGATTCGGTGGTTGGCTATCAGATGCCACCGATAGAGCGCTATCAACGCCGGTTGAAGGCACTGACATCATCATCCAGGGAACTCCGGCAATCATCGTGAACGGCGAGCAGTACACCTGGACCACCGGTGACGAGTTGGTTAGCCCAGCGCGATTTGCTCAGTGGCTTCAGCAGGTGGCAGCTAAATAGATTTTCCAAATGTCCGGTCATTCTGGTGACCGAGTCAATCTCTAGCGGTATTCTAGAGAGGTTGCCGTTGGGCAACATGCCTCCTTGGCGCAATTGGTAGCGCACCGCACTTGTAATGCGGGGGTTAGCGGTTCGAGTCCGCTAGGGGGCTCTGTAGTTTGATTTCCGAGGGTCGCTAGCGTATCTCGGTGGTGGCGTTCAGCTGCTGCGTTGTTGCATTCCCTAAAACATCTCTAAGGGTCGCTTCCCAAGCGCAAACCCCTCGCTTACTGTTTTTTGGAATAAGCGCTGATCCTTCAAAATTCACGTCGCGAATGTTTCCAGCCCAGCGACCTTCCCATTTAAACGAACCTGGATGTTCACCAAAGCTCACTTTGTATTTATCGGCGCCGGAAAGCGCAACGTGATACATCAGGATGGTTTGCCCGTCACGTTTGCAGGTGATTTCAGTAAACCCAGCTCCTCGGTCATCTGTTATTTGACCGGTGAAGGCAAATTTCCGGGTGGTGTCGTCGTTTTCATCGATGACAAAGTTTTGCGGTTTCATCTCGAACGAGACCAACCGTGGGGCTTCGCTGTCGGCTGTGTAAACGAAGTAGCCAGCAATAGAAAGGACGATTCCGGTGCCCCAGACCAACATGGTTTTTTTCGTTGGAACTGGAAATTTCACTTTGCCTCTTACTTATTGATTTCGCTAAAAGTGATGCTAACTGAATTTATGCAGTATCGGTCACCGGTGGGAGTTTGAGGGGCATCATCGAATACGTGACCCAGATGCGAACCACAGTTTTTGCAGCGCACTTCAGTGCGAATCATTCCATGCGAAAAATCTGACAGCAGCTCTACCGCATCGGTTGACTTGGGTTCATAGAAACTTGGCCAGCCGCAGTGGGACTCAAATTTTGTTTCACTTCGAAAAAGTTCTTGCCCGCAGCCGCGACAAGAAAAAATCCCAAATCGATTCTCGTTAAGTAGCTCGCCCGAATAGGCAGGCTCTGTACCTGCCTTACGCAATACGTAGTACTCAAATTCGCTGAGTTCACTTTGCCACTCAGATTCAGTTTTTTCTACCGGGTAGTTCACAGCATCTCCAGCCTAGACTTATGGGGTTGCAATTAATTAAGCAGGATTGATGTCAAAAAAGTTCCAGCCCGATGAATTTGATGCGGTGGTCGAGCACGGTGGCCGACACCGCGAGGCTCGCACGGCAAAACATCGCATTTTTGAATGGCTAAGAATTTTTGTTGCCGCTGCAGTTGTCGCCTCGATTGGCTATGTCGGACTCAAAATCGCTGATAACAATGTGATTTTTACCGAATCTCTAAATTTTGGATCTTCGCAAAACGAAGCACAGTTAAAGGTCACCGTACTAGATGGCTCCAACATCGAAGGGGCGGTCTCGGTCGCTGGCGAATCGCTCATCAAATCGGGGTACGCCCTCGGTGATGTCAGTGAACTAGTTGATCTAGATAAAAACCAGGTTGACATCGCCACCACCGTTGTGATTGCTCTTACCCAAGACGATTTGGCCGAGGCTGCGAAGATAGCCAAAATCTTGGGACCAGAGGTGCAGGTTGTTCTTTCTAGCGAATATCCTGGGCCCATAACGGTGCTGTTGGGTGCCGACTACCAGATCCCAGAAACCGAATAGTTATAACCATTCGGTAAAAAATAGCCCAAACGCTAGGTCATTTGGTCTTTAACCGATAAGTTTGGCCTTGGTCGTAGCACTACCTGTAGCTTGAGCTGTTTGTATTCGCGACTCGGTTCGAAGAAGAATCTCGAGCCGCTAATTTAGCAACAGGAGCAACACATGGCACAGGGAACCGTAAAGTGGTTCAACTCTGAAAAGGGTTTTGGTTTCATCACTCAGGATGGCGGAGCAGACGTATTCGTCCACTTCTCAGCAATCCAGACCGATGGTTACCGCGAACTTAAAGAGAACCAGCGAGTCGAGTTTGAAGTCAAGACTGGCGACAAGGGACCACAGGCGGATTCAGTCGTAGTAATCGGCTAATTTTCCAGAGTTTCTAAGGGCTTCCGAATTTCGGAGGCCCTTTTCTCATACATAGAACCTATTTGCACTCTGGCCCTGAGAGTGCTAAAAATGTATTAGCACTCAAACTAAGTGAGTGCTAAAAACTTACTCAGGAGATTGAATCCACAATGGCAAAAATCATTCAGTTCAATGAAGAAGCCCGCCGTGGCCTCGAGCGCGGTCTGAACATCCTCGCAGACACCGTCAAGGTAACGCTTGGCCCACGCGGTCGCAACGTAGTACTCGAGAAGAAGTGGGGAGCCCCAACCATCACCAACGATGGTGTTTCAATCGCCCGCGAAATCGAGCTAGACGACCCATTTGAAAAAATCGGTGCCGAGCTAGTCAAGGAAGTTGCCAAGAAGACCGATGATGTCGCTGGTGACGGAACCACTACCGCTACCGTTTTGGCACAGGCTTTGGTTCGCGAAGGTTTGCGCAACGTCGCTGCCGGCGCCGACCCAATCACACTTAAGCGCGGCATTGAAAAGGCCGTCGCTGCTGTCACCGAGCAGTTAATCGCAAACGCTAAGCCAGTAGAAACCAAAGAGCAGATTGCCGCTACCGCATCTATCTCTGCAGGTGACACCCAGATTGGTGAGCTAATCGCAGAGGCAATCGACAAGGTTGGTCGCGAGGGTGTAGTTACCGTCGAAGAGTCAAACACCTTTGGAATTGAACTTCAGCTGACCGAAGGTATGCGCTTTGACAAGGGTTACATCTCGGCATACATGGTTACCGACCCAGAGCGCCAAGAAGCAGTGCTTGAAGATGCATACGTCTTGATTGCTAACTCAAAGATCTCAAACATCAAAGACCTGCTACCGATCGTCGACAAGGTGATTCAGGCAAACAAGCCTTTGCTAATCATCGCTGAAGACATCGAGGGTGAGGCTTTGGCTACCCTAATCGTCAACAAGATTCGCGGAATCTTCAAGTCGGTTGCTGTTAAGGCTCCGGGCTTTGGCGATCGTCGTAAAGCCATGTTGCAGGACATCGCAATTCTCACCGGTGGACAGGTTATCTCTGAAGAGGTTGGCCTAAAGCTAGAGAACGCAACTCTCGACCTACTCGGCCGTGCTCGCAAGATTGTGGTCACCAAGGATGAGACCACCATCGTTGAGGGCTCGGGCGACGCAAGCATGATTGCTGGACGTGTTGAGCAGATCCGTCGTGAAATTGACAACACCGACAGCGACTATGACCGCGAGAAGCTACAGGAGCGTTTGGCTAAGCTAGCCGGCGGTGTTGCAGTTATCAAGGCTGGTGCTGCCACCGAGGTCGAACTCAAGGAACGCAAGCACCGCATTGAAGATGCCGTGCGTAACGCCAAGGCTGCTGTTGAGGAGGGCATCGTAGCTGGTGGTGGAGTTGCTCTACTACAGGCTGGCAAGCAGGCTTTCGACAAGCTTGAGCTAACCGGAGACGAGGCAACCGGCGCAAACATCGTGAAGGTTGCAATTTCTGCTCCGCTAAAGCAGATCGCAATTAACGCTGGACTAGAGCCAGGAGTCGTCGCTGAGAAGGTTGCTTCATTGCCTTCGGGTCAGGGACTAAACGCCGCAACCGGAGAGTATGTAGACATGCTCCAGGCTGGAATCAACGACCCAGTGAAGGTGACTCGCTCGGCTTTGCAGAACGCAGCATCGATTGCCGGATTGTTCTTGACCACCGAAGCAGTTGTCGCCGACAAGCCAGAACCTGCTGCTGCAAACGCAGCTGCACCTGCTGGCGGAGACATGGGCTTCTAAAGTCGAATTACAAAAAAAGGGTGACCCGAAAGCGGGTCACCCTTTTTTATGCTTCAAATCTAAGTTGATTGCTTGTCGCATTGACGTCGTCGCTTTAGATAAATAAGCGCTGGTTGCTCATCTCGATTTCGGCATACTGATTTGCCGCCATCGAGAGTGCCGCAGAAATTTCGGCCAATTGATTTTCTACAGTTGCACTGGTTTGTCTCCAGCGAGCTGCAAGCTCTTGAAAACTTGATGCCGCAGCGCCTGTCCAGCTGGATTGCAAGGCAGAAAGCTGGCTCAACAGCACATCGTGGTCGGCGACAACCTTTGCCAAAGTTTGGTTTATGGCTGCTGTGGCGGCGACAACCTGATCTGAATCAACACTGAAATGGGTCATGCCTCAAGAATAAATAGATCGATTACGGCTCGGTTTGGCAGTCGGCCAAGTTGTTAGTAACAGTTGCTAGTTTTTGAACTGTGGAATTTCAATCTGGAAAGTCGCACCGCCACCGCTGGTCTCAATTGCCCGAATTGAACCATCGTGACGCTTGATGATTGAGCTGGCAATCGCTAGACCCAGGCCGGAGCCTCCAGTCTCGCTATTGCGTGAATTGTCGATTCGGTAAAAACGTTCAAAGACTTTCTCACGAAGCTGCTCGGGTATGCCCTCGCCGTGATCACGCACCTCGATGATGGTTTTGTCATCTCGCTGACCAATCGCAATTTCAATTTGATCATCGGGATTAGAGAATCGGCTGGCATTGGCGAGCAGGTTCGTGAGCACCTGGTGTAGGCCGTTGCGATTACCTAAAACTGGGATAGTCGTTTCACCGGTCAGCTCTTTACCGGCTAAGTCGGTAACAAGAATTTTTCGTCCGCTGTCAGCTACTGAGGCATCGCGGGCGGCATTGGTTGCAAGTTCAACTAATTCAAGTTTTGTTTTTTCTAGCGGGGTGCTCTCATCTTCTCTAGCTAACGTCAGCAGGCTTTCAACCAAACCCGACATGCGGATCGCTTCGCTTTCGATTCTCGACATCGCTTCACCGATTTGCTCAGGGGTCTTCAGCGCTCCCATGCGGTAGAGCTCGGCATAACCGCGAAGCGAAACCAGTGGAGTTCGAAGTTCATGGCTAGCATCGGCCACAAAGCGCCGCATCTGGTCAAGTGTCTGATTTCTTGACTTCAGGGCAGATTCGATTCCATCAAGCATCGAGTTCAGTGATCGATTTAGCCGCGATATTTCAGTTTTACCCTGGTTTGTTATCAAACGCTTTGAAATGTCACCTGACGCAACTGAAGCTGCGGTTCGTTCAACTTCGCGCAAAGGCCGCAACGCAGAGGTAATGGTTAGCCAAATACTTAGGCCGCTAAATGTCAGTAGAAGAATTCCAAAACCAGCACCGATGACCGCATACTGCCCGATAATCGCGGTGTTTCCGCCGGTTGGCAAGGCTACGATGATTGAACCTGGCAGGTCTGTCAGCGGCATGGCCACCATGCGCCAACCGCCAGCTCCACCTTCATCGGTAATTTTTCCTTGTGAATTAACTTCAAAGGGGGTTCCCTCGGTAGAGATCACCACTGCGTAGTTGAAGTTTTGTAAGTTAGGCACAGCCTGAATTTTTTGTGCTGAAGAAACCAGACCGATCAGAAGGTTTCCGTTGACGTCCAGGTAGGCGATGTAATAGTCCGAGGGCAAGCTTGGCAATTCAAGTTGGTGTGTAGCAAGCCGATCTTCCAGAGTTATGGGATTCTCTTCGCGAAGCGCTGTTGCCGAGGCAGTAAGCATGGTGTCAAGGTTTGCCTGCAGATAGGTGCGAAGCAGTGCAATCGTGCCGATACTTGAAACCGTTAAGAGCAAACCGATTAGTGCCATGGACATCGCGGTCAGCTTGGTGCGCAGCGATATGCGCTCCCATGCTGCCCCGAATTTTGATTGCATTTAGTTTTCTTTTACTTCGCTACCTTGGCTGATTTATAAATGTAGCCCACACCACGTTTGGTTTGAATCAAAGGTTCGGTGGTTAGCGGGTCCAGTTTCTTACGCAGGTAAGAAACGTAGGACTCAACAATTCCCATTTCGCCATTGAAGTCATATTCCCAGACGTGATCGAGAATCTGTGCCTTAGTCAAAACTCGATTTGCGTTCGCCATCAGAAAGCGCAGCAGTTTGTATTCGGTTGGGCTCAGCTCAACCACTGTGTCGTTGACGGTAACCTCATGGGCATCCTGGTTGATTGAAATCTCGCCCACGGTAAGCACCGACTCTTCGACTTCGCCGCTCTTGGTTCGGCGCAAAATTGCGTGAATTCGAGCAACAACTTCATCCAAGCTGAATGGTTTGGTCATGTAATCGTCACCGCCGACAGTTAGCCCGGTTACTTTATCTTGGGTTTCATCGCGCGCGGTTAGAAAGAGTACGGGGGCGTTGATGTTCATGGAACGTAGTTTTTTTGTCACACTGAAGCCGTTCATATCTGGCAGCATCACATCGAGGAGGATGATGTCAGGCTCGCCTTTTTCGGCGGCGTAAATTGCCTCGGCGCCGTTTTTAACAGCGTGCACAGAGAAGCCGGCAAATCTAAGGCTTGTAGAAAGCAAATCGCGGATGTTTGGTTCATCGTCGACGATCAGTACTTTGATGTTTTCCATGCCTTGAGTTTCTTACGGTTTCCTGAAAGAAAACTGTGAGTCGCCTTTACAGGCTTTGTGAATCAAGAATTTCGTAACTGTAGCCCTGTTCAGCCAAAAATCGCTGACGATTTTGGGCAAAATCTTGATCAACTGTGTCGCGCGAAATCAACGTGTAGAAACTTGCCGAGCGTCCATCTTGCTTCGGGCGCAGCAGTCGACCCAAACGCTGCGCTTCTTCTTGACGGCTACCAAATGAGCCCGAAATTTGGATTGCAACTGAGGCCTCTGGCAGGTCCACTGAAAAGTTGGCAACTTTAGAAACCACCAGGGTCGAAATTTCTCCGGTTCGAAACTTTTCAAACAGTTCTTCGCGAACCGGCACTGGAGTTTCGCCGGTGATTTTTTCGATGTGAAGTGTTTCTGCGACTTCATCAATTTGGTCTAAATACTGCCCGATAATTAGCGTCGGTTCGCCCTGATGTTTAGCGAGAATTTTCTGGATGACCGGCAGTTTTGCATTGCAGGTCGCCGCGATTCGATATCGGTCATCTTGGTCAGAAATTGCGTAATTTAGGCGCTGCTCGTCTTCCATGTCGACGCGCACTTCGAAACAAGCTGCCGGAGCGATGTAACCCTGTTCTTCGATTTCTTTCCATGGTGCGTCGTATCGCTTCGGTCCGATAAGAGAAAAGACATCGCCTTCTTTGCCGTCTTCTCGAACTAGAGTTGCGGTTAGTCCCAGGCGGCGACGAGCTTGCAAGTCCGCAGTCATCTTAAAGATCGGTGCAGGAAGCAAATGAACCTCGTCGTAAACGATGAGTCCCCAGTCGTTGGCATTCAAGACATCGAGGTGGGCATATTCGCCACGGCGTTTGGTCGTCAGAATTTGATAGGTGGCGATGGTGACCGGTTTGATCTCTTTAGCTGCGCCAGAGTACTCGCCAATTTCATCCTCGGTTAGAGTTGTGCGCTTGATCAGCTCACTTTTCCACTGGCGAGCTGAAACAGTATTGGTCACCAAAATTAGAGTGTTGGTTTTCGCAACAGACATCGCTGCCGCACCAACAATTGTTTTTCCAGCGCCGCAGGGTAAAACCACTACTCCGGAACCGCCAGCCCAGAACTTCTCCACAGCCTGCGATTGGTATTCGCGAATCTTCCAGTTGCCTTCGTCCAACCCAATTTCATGGGGAGTTCCGGCGGCAAATCCGGCAAGGTCCTCTGCGGGCCAACCAAGTTTGAGTAGTTCTTGCTTTACCTGCCCGCGAGCCCAGTCTTGAATTGCGATAGTGGTGTCAGAAAGTTGCTCACCTAGCAATTCATTTACTTTTCGGTGTTTGATCACTTCGAGCAAGATGGCCTGCGAATCACAGCTGAGCACCAATTTGCCTTCTAAATCGCGGGTAATTTTCAGCCGACCGTAGCGACCCATGGTTTCGGTGATGTCAGTGCGAACCGAAGTAGGAATTGGAAATTTCGCGTAGCGATCAAGGATGTCTAAAACAAAGTCAGCATCGTGTCCGGCCGCGCGCGCATTCCACAGGCCCAACTTTGTAATTCGGTAAGTGTGGATGTGCTCGGGGGCCCGCTCAAGTTCAGCAAAAATTGCCAAATCATGACGGGCGTCAGCAGCTTGAGGGTGGGCGGTTTCTAAAAGCGCAGTCTTGTCGCTTTGAACAATCAGTGGCCCAGTAGTCATCCTTTTAGCCTAACCTAGGCAATTTCGACAGAACGGATACTGGCTAGAGGCAGAGTGCGTTCGATGTCGGCCTGCTTATCCATCCCCCTGAAACGCCCATTCGCAAGCGACTTCGGTTCAAGCGTGAAAAAGACGATTTTCCCGTCTCGGGTCTGTGCGCCAACTTTTACTTTTGCACGATGCTTCATGGCCAGTTGGATTTGACGCGAAATATCATCGTCATCTTGGCTCGAACCAAACTCGAGGTCTACACGTCGGATTTTGGCTATCTGGTCGAGTAGGCGATCGACTTTAACATTTCGGTTGAATTTTTCACTGCTCGCATCTTCCGGTTGTCCTCGGTCGGTAACCAAGCTGGCTGGTAATCCCAACTCGCGGAGACTGCGCCAGACTACTTCAGCCGGAAATCTGGACTGAAGTTCAGTGTTTGAAATCCGTTTTAGAGATAGTTGTCGAAGTCTCGAATCGCCGAGAAGCTCGAAGGAAATAAGTTCTGTGCTGCAAGTGATGAGAGCATCATCCCGGCCTGAGATTTTTATCGAACGATATTTTGTCTGGGCATCTCTAAGCAGGTAAAGAATGGGCTGTGGAATCGGAGTTAGCGCGATTCGACCAAGAAATTGTTCAATGGCATCAACGTCTAGGCCGTCCTCAAAGCCCCTGATTACGCTGATGAGATTCAATCGATAGCGGCTGGCAAGGCCCAGATTTTCAATCTCGGCAAATTTCAGCAGCTCTCGCTCCAGCTCAAAACTTAGCGGCCCTGGGGCGACCACACTCAGATCTGATTGCAAAATCACGTTCGGTTGCGACTTTGGTAAACAGTTTTCGGCTTCGGTCAAAGCGCCCGCTCTGTTGCCCAAAAGCAACAAGCGCGTCGCTGAAGTGAGGTAGCCCCTAGCGGTTATGCCGAGCAGGTCGCCTCGTGTTTCTAGTTGGGTCAGAACTTGGGCTAATCCTGATTTGGCAAAAGGGAAGCAGTGATTAAGCCAATCGGCGACCTTCACCGGATGGGTTAGTTGTTCAAGCTCTGCCTTGGCATCGTTGTCTAGCGGACTGGCCCAAAGCCTGACCAACTCAAAAAGTTTTTCGGCATCAGAAAGCTCTAGCCACTGTTTTGCATATTCGGTTGCCGACCAGTTGCCAGACGTTATCTCAACAAGCATCAACTCTTGAGCAATCTGGAATGTCTGTTTGACAATCTCGACATCCTGGCCCGTTTTCATCGCCAATCGTTTAGCTTCGTTCAAGCCCAGTGAGTTTTTGCCCACCATCTTCGGCCCAAACTCGATCACGTCGTATATGAGGGCACGCAGGTTTTGGAAAATTTCAAAAGCGGCAATGGCTGCATCTCGATCAACTTCATTGGCAGACAAGCCAGAGGGTACCGAGCCAAAATCAGTTTCTTCGGCAGTAGCCGTTTTAGCGCTCTGCTCGGAAACCAACTTTCTCAACTCAGCCAGAACCGATGGGTAAACCTCATTCGATGCTGGATGTACCAAGGCGGCCGCGTACAAATTTTCTAGCAAACCTGCCGGTACAGGCTCTTGATTGGCAATTTTGATTAGGGTTTCGGAATTTGCTTTCGAAACGAAAAGCAGCGCTTTCTGAATGGCCTGCGGTTTATTTATGGCTTCGGCCAAATCAAAAAAGTCTTTGCACCCGGTGACAGATGCTGAACGAATTCGACAAATGTTGGCAATTTGCTCATCGCTTAGTTGGCGAAGAGAGTTTGCCAACTTGATGAGTTCGCTCATGCGTTAGTTACCGTTTTCACGCGATCTTCTGGTCAGGCTGGTTGCTAGCAAAACGAGAACCAGGATGAAGCCCAGGGGGAGGCCCAAGAGTGGAATCTGGGCGAGAATCGCAAGATTCTCTTTTGCGCCAAGCAGTGAAGAAATAAGAGAAATAAACATTGAAACTAGGGACAGCCCGATGACCGAAATGGCGGCGATCGCTAGAAACTGTTCGACCCGCTCGATTCCCGTTTTTTTCTTGTTTTCTTTGTCATTTGAAGGCATCCAATAAGGATACCTTGGCTGAAGTAAAGATGGGCTTGTAAACTAGGGCTTTGGATTTATGAAAGAGGTTCATATGCCTACCGGCAAAGTGAAGTTTTTTGACGACGACAAGGGTTTCGGCTTTATCGCATCTGACGAAGGTTCCGAGGTTTTCTTGCACGCCAGTGCTTTGCCTGACGGAATGACTTCGATCAAGCCTGGCAGCCGTGTTGAGTTCAGCATTGTTGATGGAAAGCGAGGCGCCCAGGTGCTGTCGCTTCGTGTGCTGGACGCACCAGTTTCGCTGGCCAAAATGAGCCGCAAACCTGCAGATGAGATGGCCATCATCGTTGAAGACCTAATTCGCCTGCTCGATAACCTCGGTGGCGGTCTAAAGCGTGGAAAATACCCGGAGTCTGGCAACGGAAAGAAGATCGCTGCTCTCTTGCGTCGACTTGCAGATGAATTAGATGCCTAAAGCCAAATCTTTTCAGGTGGGCTCCGAAGCCCTGGCCAGGAAAGCCGCAGTTGAGGTTGCCGGTTCGGTCGCCGTTGGCAATTTCCTTGAGGAAGTTGACGAGGGTAAGGGTCTGGCAACTTATCTGTTTGAGTCGCGACAAAAAGGCTATGTTGGCTGGCGTTGGTCTGTGACGATTTTTCAACAGACCGCAAAGTCAACTCCAACAGTTTCTGAAGTTTTAATGGTTCCCGGACCAGAGGCAATTTTGGCCCCAGCCTGGGTTCCCTGGTCAGAGCGTTTGGCAGACTACAAGGCCCTGCAGGCAGAGCTAGAGGCACAGGCAGCCCTTGACTTGGATGAGTCTGCCTACGACGAAGATGATGAAGCAGATTTAGCTGAGGATGAATCAGCTGATAGCGATGAGGAATCTAGCGAACCCGGCTCCCAAAAGGAAAATTCTGAAAATCTCGCAGAACTGCCTGAGGTTGACGAAGCACAGTCACTCGAAGAATTGACGGACTCGGCCGAGGAATTAGATGGCTCAATGCCAAAGCAAGTTGAAGCAGCTGAGTTAGTGGTTTCTGACTTTGAACAGAGCCAAGATTCCCAGGACGACACCGATGCCGCAGGTAAGAAGCCACCAAGATTTCTCCGCCGCCGCAAGCGCTTCGGTAAAAAATAAGAGAACTATAAAAGCAATAATCCAGGCACCAATACCAACGTAAATTGCCAGTGTGGCATTTGTTTTTACCGGCTCAGGGTCTGGTTTTCGTTCTGAGTCTTTTACGTAGAAGCGCATGTCAGTTTGTCATTTCAGCAACCACAAACTCGATTGCCCTGGTAAGAATTTGAACATCTTCAAGTTCTACCGAAGTGAAAGTTGCCACTCGCAACTGGTTTCGACCCAGTTTTCGGTAGGGTTCGACATCTACGATTCCGTTTGATCGCAGGTGTTTAGCTATTGCAGCCGCATCGATTTGTTCATCGAAATCGATGGTGACAACTACCTGAGAGCGATGCTCCGGGTTGCTCACAAAAGGTGTTGCAAAATCTGAGGCATCGACCCAGTCGTAGAGGAATTTTGAAGCGGCCTTGGTTCGTGAGTCGGCCCAGGCTAGTCCGCCGTTTTCGTTGATCCAGTTAATTTGTTCACCGAGGAAAAACAAAGTGGCAATCGCAGGGGTGTTCAGGGTCTGATTTGCCCGTGAGTTATCGATGGCGGTTTTCACGCTAAGAAACTCGGGGATGTAGCGATCTGAAGCTGCAATCTGTTCAGCCCGCTCGATGGCTTTGGGTGACATAAGCGCGAACCACAAACCGCCATCGGAGGCAAAGTTTTTTTGTGGAGCGAAGTAGTAAACATCGGTGTTCAGCGGGTCGAAATCGATGCCTCCGGCGGCCGAAGTCGCGTCGGTGAGGAAGAGGGCATTTGAATCGACACCCGCTACTCGCTCAACCGGGCTGACCACGCCGGTTGAGGTTTCGTTTTGAGCGTATGCGTAGCTGTCAACGCCAGCTTCTGCTTCGAGCCAAAGTCTCGATCCGGGCTCACCCTTGATTACCGTCGGTGCTGAAAGCCAAGGGTTAGTCAAAGCGGTGGCAAATTTCGCACCAAACTCACCGTGCACCAGGTTCTGAGCCTTTTTTTCTACAAGTGAAAACGCTGCGGCATCCCAAAACGCCGTCGAGCCACCGTTGCCCAAAACAATTTCGTAGCCCTCAGGTGCGTGAAACAATTCGAGAAGGCCCTCTTGTACGCGTTTCACCAGGTTTTTCACCGGAGCTTGACGGTGCGAGGTTCCCATGAGTTTGGCGCCCTCGCTGGCAAAGGCAGCAACTGCCTCAGACCTTAGTTTTGATGGTCCGCAGCCGAAACGGCCGTCGCTGGGAAGCAGGTGCTGGGGAATTGAAATTTCGGGCATAAAAGTAAGTCTACTTTGGGGTTTAGACGACCCGCGCTACTAAACATTCAACCAAAGGTAGAAGTTTTACGAGAAGGGGGAAGCCCTATTTTTAGAGGGATTCACTGGGAAACGCGGCACTTCGTTACCTTCTCGTAATAATGTTCTGGCTATTTGGCAAAAAGTAGGTAAAATTTCAACGTTGGTTGCCATAAACCTGGTAGCCAATCGGACCGGATGGTTTCCTAAGCCTGCAATCCGAGTCTTTAGAACGAATAGTTTCGGTGCAGGATTCAGAAATGATTGGAACTTCGGAGGTTTAGTTTGGCCGAAAAGCCTAAAGGCCGCCATCGTGCGGACGTCGAGATTAACATCCTCGAATCTTTTGAAATCCGTTCGCGACGGTCAATTCGCGAAGCTGAACGTGCTCGGCAGTCTAAGTTGCAGCGACGTCTAGACAAACTTGCTGCGAAACGCGATCAAGAATTCTTCAACCCTGCTACTGAAGGTCAAGATGGTCTGCAGGCTAAACCACGTTATGTAGTGTCACAGCAGCAAAAAGCGCCGTTTTACGCCAAGCGTGCTGTCAAGAACACTTTGACGATGTCGGTAGCATCTGGTCTTTTGGCAACTTTCGCATTGCCGGCATACGCCTACAACCCTGACGTGGCCGCTATGTCACGTTTCACTACCACTAACGCCGAAGCAGTTGCCTCGGCTGAAGACACCCAGAACCTAACAGTGGCTGCAGTCAACACCGTCAAATTTGCCCGCGGAGCTTACTCTTCGGCAGATGCAGAAGAAATTGCTCGCCAAGAGCTTTTGAACAACTATCGCAACTACTCTGGCCCAACTGCGGCAGATTACGTTGCAAATCCGCCATACAGCACTCTCGATGCTGCAACCATCTTGAAGGTTGCAGCTAAGTACGTGGGCACGCCGTATGTGTTTGGTGGTTCAACTCCAAGCGGTTTTGACTGCTCTGGTTATGTTGCATTTGTGTTCTCGCAGTTCGGTATCGCCTTGCCTCACAGCGTGCATGGCCAGGCGCGAATGGGAATCCTGGTGAAGCCAGAAGATGCCATGCCGGGTGACCTAGTAATCATGAATGACATGAGCCACGATGGAATTTATGCCGGTAACGGAAATTTCTACCATGCTCCTCGACGCGGTGACACGGTCAAGCTTGCTCCGATTTACACAAGCCAAGTTCACTTTGTTCGACTAGCGACCAACTAATCGTTTCGAAAAATTTATAAAAACACACCCAAGAAAGTTGGGTGTGTTTTTATTTGAGCATCTAACCTGAACTCCAAGAACAGTTTTGGAGAGGAACTCGCGATGAAGCTGCGGTTGTTGCAAGCCTTGCAATACATGCAGCCCTACCAACGCGAGCATCTAAGCTCCATCCGTTGATATCAGCGCGTCGCATTTGCGGCGCGTTTTTTATTTTCAGCTGTTCCTGATGACGAATACCCGGAAGCCGTCTGGGTGGTTTCGAGAGGATGAAATGAAAACTTTGGTTTTGAACGCTGGATATGAGCCACTGGGGGTTGTGTCTTTCAAGCGGGCGTTGGTTTTGGTGCTCTCCGAAAAGGCGACCGTGCTCGCAAATTCTGGAGAGGTAATTCTGCACAGCGCTAATGCTGCGTACCAACTGCCCTCAGTCATTTTGCTGACCAGATACGTGCGCGTGCCTTCGGTTCGAAAAATACCCGTTACTAGGCGAGGGGTGCTCCGCAGAGATCTAAATCGATGCGCCTACTGTTCGAGGCCAGCCAACACCATTGACCACGTTCAACCCAAATCTCGAGGTGGGGCAGATAGCTGGGAAAACCTGGTGGCCTGTTGCCTAAAATGCAACAACGCCAAGGGTGACCGAACACTTGCAGAAATTGGCTGGAAATTAGATTTCGTGCCGAGAATGCCGGTTGGCCTGACTTGGATGTTGAAGGGTGCTGAGAGAACTGAACCAGAATGGGATAGTTTCATCCGGTTTAGTTCGGCAGCCTAGATAGTCATTCTTTGGTGGCCCCGATAGGAATCGAACCTACGACACAAGGTTTAGGAAACCTCTGCTCTATCCACTGAGCTACGGAGCCGAACTATCCAAATATAGTTCTAATCAAGGCACACCATCACGCCTATCAACTCATCTTCGGCTGCAAAGTTAGGCTTGAAGCATGTCTGAGATAGAAGAAACCCCCAATTATGTGGAGAACTCCACTTGGCAGCGGTGGCGCTCAGAAACTCTGAACTTTGGTGGCAATAACCCGCTAAAAAACTTCGAATTCAACTCCTTTGGTCAAATCGATTTAGAGAAGAGCCATCCGGGTGGTTTTTCCCAACTAGTCACCGGCAAACGATCGTTGCTATCTAATTTGGTTCGCGATCCGCTTGCTTTTTCTAGGGCCTCTGCGGCTGCCCGCCGAGTAAAAAACAAAGCCGACAGAATTGAATCGACGCTTGGTTTCAAAACCTTGAATATGGTCGGTGGTCTCGCAACGATTGCAAAGCCTGAAGGCGAAGTCAAAATCCCTATTTTGATCTGGCCAATTTCGATGCTTAAGAAAGCCGATGACTATGAAATTGAAATTTCGGGCCAAGTAAGCGTCAACCCGGTCTTGGTCCAAGAGCTCAATGAGTCTTTCGGCATTCAATTAAATGAGTCAGATTTACTTGCTCGGCAAAATGAGAGTTCAGATTTTGTTCCGGTCACAGTGCTCAATTATCTTGCTAACCTGACCCGAAACCAGGGTGAGATTGAATTCAAGCGCATCTTGGTAGTTGGCAATTTTGCAATTGAGCCAATCTTGCTGGCTCGAAAATTTAGCGATGAGCCTCATCCGGTGCTTAGCCGACTGGTGCAGGCAAACAGCGTCGAACTGGCAAAAGTTGAGACCGACCACCAAGAGACAATTTGCGAAGCCGACCTAATCCAGCGGCGAATTATTTCTAGAGCGCTGAATGGTGAATCATTCGCCGTCGAAACTTTGCCAGGGTGCGGATACCTGCAGACGGTTGTGATGTCGATTGCAGCCTTAGCCAAGCAAGGCAAAAGAGTTCTGCTGCTAGCAGCTCGATCGCAAACGCGGGCCGAACTAAGTGATCGACTAAGCGAGCTTGGTTTATCCGGTTTGATCACCCGGGCAGATTCAACCTGGATTGATGCCGTGGCCGCTATTTCGAGGCACGAGAAAGCAGCATCGGAAAGCGAATATCCGGTCAACCTGGACAGCTCCATTTTTGGTCCTTATTTTGAGCAGTTGGAGAAAACGCATCCTGATCTAGGTGTATCCGTTGCTGAGGCCATGTCTCAAATTGCAAAACTAACTGCACTGGAAAATGCGCCAGAAAATACTGCTCGCATTCCGTTGGAGAAACTCAGCGGCTTGACCGATCGTGATGCGGTATTGACCGAATTGGCCCACGCCATGCAACTTGGCGAGTTCAAGTTTGGGCCTCAAGATTCAGCCTGGTTCGGGGCGGTGTTTAGTAACGCAGAAGATGTAAGCCGCGCGATTGAACTTGCTCAAAAACTCAACGAGACAGTTTTCACAGAGCTTTCTAAAGTTTTGGCAGACTTCACCGAAAGAGTAAATTTCCGCCCTGCCAGCACAGTCTCCGAATGGGGAGACTATCTCTCCCTATTTATTGGAGTGAGGGAAACTTTAGACAAATTCATCAGCGAGGTATTTGACCGACCGCTCACCGAACTTATTGCCGCTACAGCACCTCGCCGCGGTGTACCAAAAGATCAGCGCCCCGCAATTTCTGGAGGTAATCGGCGCAGACTGAAGAAACTTGCCAAAGAATATCTTCGCAGCGGAATGTCGGTAGCAGACATGAACCAAGCGCTGCAGGCAATTCAGCAGCAGCGCGATTCCTGGCGTGAACTTTCTCTGGTTCCAACGCAACCGCAAGTGCCTCAGGGGATCTTAGAAGCTCAAACCGCCTACCAAGCTTTCGTAGCTGATTTGCAGGCGCTTCAACGTCACCTTGATCCAGAAACCCATCCGGTTCCACTGTGGGATTTGCCTTTGGATCAGTTGAAGCAGGTACTCCACTCTCTGGCGAACGATAAAGAAGTCCTGGTAAATCTTTCCGAACGGGTCATGGTTCAATCTCGCCTAGCAGATCTGGGTCTGCAGCAATTAGTCCGAGAACTGGCCCGCTTACATGTTGACGATTTGCCCACTCTCGAACTTGAATTCCAACTTTCGTGGTGGCAGTCGGCACTCGACTTCCTGATCACTCAGCCAGATGCGCAGCGTCTGATTGATTTTGAGAAACAGAATGATTTAGAAAACTCTTTTGCGAAGAATTACAGCGATTCGCTCAATCAAAATCGACTCGCTTTAGCCGCTGCGCTATCGAAAAAATGGCGAAACTCACTTCAAGCCCATCCGGATGAGGCTCAGAAACTGAAGCAGCTGCTGCGAAGCGGTTCGGCTTCCATTTCGGAAATACAAGAATCTGCCCCGAGTCTGTTCGATTCAATCAGCAGCGGCGTGCTCATCTCGCCCTTCAGCGCTGAACTCTATTCGCTACCCAATTTCGATGTAGTTTTCGTTTTAGACGCCGCAGGCTTAGCAACAGCTGAAGTTGTCAACGGAATTCGATTTGCCCAACAAGTCATCGCATTTGGTGACCCAGCGATAGCCCAGCCGGAAAAATTTGAGTTGGAGCAAAGGGCCCAGCAAATTGAAAATGATTTGCACACCGACTCGGCATTTGCGGCAATCTCTGGTTGCTTTGGAACTGAGACGCTTGAACGCAGTTATCGAACGACACCTCAGGCGCTAGGCGACCTAATCAACCGTGAGTTCTATTCGGGTCGCATCCAATTCACCCCCACCGCTGAAGAGTATTTTGGCGAGCGCCGTTTCTCGCTCGAAATTGTGACTGCAAAAAATCGAGCAAACTCAACGATTGAGGGGGCCACTGAAAGTCTAGATTCCGAGGTCAGTCGTTGTGTTGAACTGGTTTTTAACCACGCTCTCTGGCACCCGGAGAAGTCACTTTTGGTCGCCAGCGCATCTGCAGTTCATGCAGAAAGAGTCAGAGCTGCGGTTGCACTAGAGCTCAATTCGAAACCTAACCTCGCCGAGTTCTTTGATTCTCACGGACGCGAGAAATTCGAAGTAGTTTCACTTTCAGAGCTGACTCACCGTATTGCAGATCGCGTCATCTTTTCGATTGGCTTTGGACGGACCAGTCATGGCGCTGTTCTCTCTAACTTTGGGCAGCTAAATTTGGATTCCGGCAAGCGCTATCTTGCCAATCTGATGGTCAGCGCTCGCGAACAAATAACAGTAGTTAGCTGTTTTCAGGCCAAGGATTTGCCAAATGATCGGCTAAGTCGAGGCGCCAACCTGCTGCGACAACTATTGTCTGCGGCCGAAGAATTTGAACCTCAACAGGCTGATCCAATTGATGATCAGATTCTCAATGATTTAGTGATGCGTTTGAAAAAACTTGGGCTTCGGGTTGCTTCGCCTTACGGCGAGTTGGCCTTGGTCGTAAGTTATGGCAAGCGCGCTCTGTTCGTTGCACTGGATAAACATCTTGTCGGACATGATTGGATCGAAAAGTTCGCCATCGAACCTTCGTTTATTTGTGCCCTGGGTTGGGAATATTTCAGAGTTTTTAGTTTTCAACTTTTCTCAGATCCGCAGGGGGTTGCCAACCTCATCGCGGAGCATTTGGGCGTAGCAGTCTCAAAAAAGAAGGTTGCGCTCTTTGATGATTTCGACCGCTCGTTCGAAGATACCGATGCCGCCTGGGGTGAGCGAGCAACCGAAAATCGTGACGAAATCATGAAACGCGATAAGCCACCGCATTGGAAATAGCCCTATTTTTATCGGTAAAAACTATTAAGAGTTAGAGCCTGAGCTTGAATTTGATGACGAAGCCGAGTCAGTTTTGTAGAAACCTGAACCCTTGAAAGTTACGCCGACCTGACCAAACACTTTTCTTAGTTCGCCTTCGCACTTAGGGCATTTTGTCAATGCTTCATCTGTAAAACTTTGCTGCACGTCAAATTGCTCACTGCAAGATTTACAGGCGTAGGTGTATGTAGGCATGAACCCTATTTTAAGTGAGCTATTTGACCTTGGGAAATCGGCTACTGCAAACGATTATTTGCGTGGGCGTCACAATCGCGTCGATCATCTGGTCGTGACTTTCGGTCGGTAGATCGGTAAATACTTCTTCGTCAAAAACTACCGCGACAGTTAGCGGGTAATTTTCACCAAGAGCCCGGTCATAAAAACCCATTCCTTTACCGAGCCTTTTCCCGTTCGGCGAAGCTGCCAACGCTGGAGCGATAACCAGGTCAACATTTTCCAAAGAAGTCTCGGGGCCAATTGGCTCTGGAAATACAAAAATTCCAGGCTCGGTGTCCCCGGAGAAGTCAACCCAGGTTAGCGATCTGTCTGCATTGGACCTTGGCATTACCAAGCTCAAGTGGTTCTCAAGTGCCCAGTCAATAAAAAGTTCGGTGTCTGGTTCTGTGCTTTGAGAAAGGTAGCAGGCCACTTTTTTGCTTCCCAATTTGGAAACCAAACCAATCAGTTGTTCGGCTAAACCGCTTGCTTCAAAAACTCTAAATTCAGTTTCGGTTCGACGTTGAATTATTTGTTTCCTTAAAGATTTCTTTTGTTCAACTATCGACAATTGCTCCATACCACTAATCTAGCCACGTGTCCCATGCTCTAGAACTTGTTGATGGTGAAGTAAGCGCTCGCATTGTAAAAATTCGCGACGCCAAAAAGCTAGAAGAACTGCTGATGACCAATCGAGCTTGGTTGCGCCCGTGGGAGGCAACAAACCCCGAAGGGCCTGTCAGTTTTGACATAAAGAAACAAATTAGAGCCCTGCTTCGGCAAATGGACAATGATCAAGGGTTACCTTTTGTTATTTGCTTCAATGGGCAGGTGGTGGGCCAGGTCAACGTCGCAAACATTCTGTGGGGTTCAGTAAGTTCCGCTGTCATCGGTTATTGGATTGCACCAGATTTTGCGGGCCAGAACATAACTCCGACCGCAGTTGCTCTGGTCAGCGATTATCTAATGCGCGAAATGGGGCTCCACCGAATTGAAATAGACATACGCCCAGAGAACAAGGCATCCATCCGCGTTGTTGAAAAACTGGGTTTTCGCTATGAAGGCTTTCGGGAAAAGTACATTCACATTAATGGCGCCTGGCGGGATCACTTCTCATTTGCGCTTACCAAGGAAGAAGTCGCCGAGGGAATTCTGCTGAGGTGGAAGCGTGGCCGAGTGCCCAAGTCTGAATACCCAATCTTTTAGCTGGGTCGGCCCCGAAAAATTAAACACACCGGATTAAATCCTGCCCAGTTTACATCAAACGCATATCTTTGAACTATGAATTTGAATGGTGCCGGCGGCTTGATGCTTTTAGTTGTCGCAGCACTATGGCTGTGGGTCTTTGTGCCGTCTTGGGTCAAGCAGAGTGAGAGAAAGCAAGAGATTCGCCGGGACAAAAATTCGATCAAATCGGAAATTAAAAATAATCAGACTAAGTCACTCAAGAACTACTCAGGTGTAGCTGCCAAGACTTATCGCTTGGTGCTGGTTCGTCGCTTGTTCTCAGCAACAATCGTTGTAAGTATTGCTACTCTCGCTCTGTCAAGCTACCTGTCCACGGAAAATTTTCTCTGGTTGTTTGCTGCAGCGCCAAGTTTTATTTTGCTGATTGCATCCTGCTGGGTTGTCTTCAAAGCATCTCAACGAATCGACCAGCTCTCGCTTCTGGCACTTGATTCAAAAAGCCAAATTTTCTCAAAATACGCTGCGACTTTCGAGTCTGATCAGAGTTCAATTGATTCTCGAGCCTGGGTTAGAACTGAACTTCCTGAACCGAAACAGTCCCTGGCCACTTTAGAACAAGTTGAGGTTGCGTCAGTTGAAGTCTTAGAGACCAGTCGAGTTCGAGAAGTAGATCTGGACGAAATCATTCGTCGACGTCGCGCCAACGGATGAAATTTCTGTGGTGGCAAAATCAGCAATTATGTTCTGGGTTTTTTGCCCGCGAAGAGTAAAGTTTTAAAGAACTCCCACGTATATTTCAGGAAAGAAGCTAATGGGTATTTTTGATTCAGCGAAAAAATTGTTCGCTAGAAACGCATCTAACATTGCAAAAGACGCCGGCAAGATTGCCGCTGAAGTTGCCGACGAGGCTGCTAAGGTCGCCGCAGATCTTGAGAAAAAAGTAGACAAAACTGTTGCTGAGGTTGAGAAGAAAGTTGCAACCACCGCAAAGGTCGTTGAAAAGAAGGCAACAGCTGCTGTGCGTACCGCGAGCAAGACCGCAACCAAGGCAACCAAGTCTGCTGGTACTGCTGTGAAGAAGGCAGCAAGCACAGCTGCGAAGACCACCGCGAAGGCTGCCAAGCCTGCGGCTAAGAAGGCTGCACCTAAGGCAGCTGCGAAGCCTGCTGCGAAGCCTGCGGCTAAGAAGGCTGCACCTAAGGCTGCTGCGAAGCCTGCTGCGAAGCCTGCGGCTAAGAAGGCTGCACCTAAGGCTGCTGCGAAGCCTGCTGCGAAGCCTGCCGCCAAAAAGGCTGCACCTAAGGCTGCTGCGAAGCCAGCTGCGAAGCCGGCCGTCAAAAAGGCTGCACCTAAGCCTGCTGCTAAGAAGGCTGCACCTAAGCCTGCAGCTAAGCCAGCCGCTAAGCCAGCCGCAAAGTAACTTAAACGAAAAAGGGGCCTTAGGGCCCCTTTTTTATTTTTAGCGAAGTGCTGTACGACGACTCTTAGTTTTTCTCGACGACCCAAGCGCTCGCCTGATCAAGACTCGGATGGGTGAACTGGAACCCACTCGAGATTAGTTTGTCGGCGCTCATGTTCTGCGAGCAGAGAAGCAACTCGCGAGCGGCCTCACCAATCAGCAAATTAAGCGCGAATTTAGGAACCGGAATTATTGCCGGGCGGTGCAACTTCTTGGCGAGACTTGCCACTATTTGCCCGCAGGTAGCTGGCTCGGGTGCAGTGAGATTGTAGGCGCCCTCGGTCTTTTGATTATCGATGAGGTGGATTATTGCGCGGGCTTCATCAACCAGCGAAATCCAGGCCCAATCTTGTTTTCCTGACCCAAGAGGGCCGCCGATGCCAAGTTTAATTAGCGGTAGCAACCTGCCTAGGGCGCCCAAAGATTTTGACATAACCATTGTGGTTCTAACCAAAACGACCCTGGTCTCGGCTTTTGCTGCTTCTGCTTCCCATTGAGCCGCAAGGTCGCTTAGGAAGCCAGTCCCTTTCGGCGAGGTTTCAGTCAAAACTTCGCCAGGCTTGTCTCCGTAGAAACCAGATGCAGAACCGCTAACTAAAACCTTCGGTTTGTTGGTTGCGCGATTGATGGCAGAAACTAAAGTTTTTGTTGAGTTGATTCTTGAAGAGACGATTTCTTGTTTGTACTTCTTAGTCCAAGGAATTTTGCCCGTGGTGGCACCGGCTAGATTGACCACCGCATCGATGCCATCTAGGGCATCTTCAGGGATTCTTTGGGTTTCCGGATCCCATTGGATTTCAAAGTTATTTTCTGGTGCACGTCTAACCAAGCGATATGCCTCGTCACCGCGGGCAGTTAGCTGCCTGACAAGCTCGCTGCCAACAAGTCCAGATGCTCCAGAAATCAATACTTTCAACTCATCCTCCTAGCAAGTCAAGCCATTCAAAATTGGGAATTATTCCGACTGATATCTGTTTTGCTTCGGCAGGAGGAAATTATGCAGGTTGATGCTTGGGTCTGGTGGCTGTCGATTGGTGTTTTAGTCGCGGTGATAGTTGGAGATTTGATTTATCAAATCCGTAACCCTCACGAGCCAACCTTCAAAGAATCTGCCATTCAGAGCTCTGTTTATATGGGTGCGGCACTTATCTTCGCTTGGGTCGTGGGCCAAGTTTGGGGAGGCCAATATGGTTCTGAATACTTGGCTGGTTTCATCACCGAAAAGAGCCTTTCGGTTGACAACCTGTTTGTCTTTCTAATTATTTTCACTCAGTTTGCGGTCCCGAGAAGGCTGCAGAGCCAAGCGCTTTTGATCGGCATTGTGATTGCGTTGGTCCTGCGCGGTATTTTCATCGCAGTTGGTGCTGCTGCCATCAATGCGTTCAGTTGGGTTTTCTACATCTTTGGTGCTTTCTTGATTTACACCGCTGCCATGTTGATTTGGGATACCTTCCATCATGCTTCCGAGGACAAAGTTCCAGGCGGAAAGCTAATGGCTTTTGTTAAGAAGCGTTTCGCCACCGTTGACGAGTTTCATGACACAAAGTTGACCATCAAAATTGATGGCAAGCGTTTCATCACACCGATGCTTTTGGTAATGATTTCAATCGGTGCCACCGATGTGCTCTTTGCGCTCGACTCGATCCCAGCTGTTTACGGTCTCACCAACGAACCGTACATCGTCTTTACCGCAAATGCCTTTGCTTTGCTCGGGCTTCGCCAGCTCTATTTCTTACTTAGCGGTTTGATGGAACGCCTGAAGTACCTGGGTGTTGGTCTGTCGATTATTTTGGCTTGGATCGGCGCGAAATTAGTGTTCCATGCGATGCACAAGAATGAACTTCCATTTATCAACAATGGTGAGTACATAAAATGGGCACCTGAAATTTCGACTGAACTATCGCTGACCGTGATTTTGGTGACACTGTTTTTGACAACAGTGATCAGTCTTTTGGCGACCCGAAAAAAGAAAGCCGAAATTTAGCCAAACGTTTCGGGATTTGGTCCAATTCGGTGACCTGAATCTAGGGTCTTGATTTGTTCCATTTCATCCGCGCTAAGAGAAAAATCGAAAACATCGATGTTCTCGGCGAGACGCACTGGGTTGGAAGATTTTGGAATAACCAAATTTCCAAGCTGAATGTGCCAACGCAACACGGTTTGGGCTGCAGTTTTACCGTGGTTTTTAGCGATCTCGGTAATCACAGGGTTTTCGGAAAACATGCCTCGGCCCAGAGGCGACCAAGCCTCAGTTTTGATTCCGTACTTTTCGTTAGCCACTCGAACTTCAGTCTGTTGCAGAGCTGGATGCATTTCAACCTGGTTGATGCTGGGCAGTATTTGGGCATGTTCTACCAGTTGCTCAATGTGCTGAGGATGAAAATTGGAGACACCGATCGATCTAACCCGACCGGTTGCGACAGTTTCTTCAAATGCTCGCCAGGTGTCGACGAATTTATTCTGGCGCGGGACCGGCCAGTGAATCAGCAGCATGTCAACGTAGCCGATGTTCAGACGCGCCAATCCTTCATCAATGGCCTCTAGCGCATCGTGGTAACCCTGGCGATCGTTCCAAATTTTTGTAGTCACGAAGATTTCCTCGCGAGCGATGCCAGACTGCCTGATTCCGCCACCAACCTCGATTTCGTTGTCGTAAATCGAGGCGGTATCGATTCGGCGATAGCCGAGATCGAGAGCCGTTTTTACAAGTTCGACACCGATGTCTTGGCCAACCTTATAGACGCCTAGGCCCAACTGAGGGATCGTGTTTCCGTCGTTGAGTGTGATTTGTGGGTTTTGTTCTAGTTGAAAATTCATTAGTTACTCCATGGTCCGAATACTGGATTCCACTCGGTGATTGTTCTTTCGCCGATGAAACCTGCGATGTCGAATGGGTCTTCATCCAAGAGTTTGCTTAGTTCGGCCAAATCTGTGGCTCGCCAAATCAGCAAAGCACTTGGGGTGTCAACCATTGGCCCGCTTGCCAGCAGCGAGCCTTCGTCAAGCTGATCGCTCAGCCATTGACGATGAGACGGTCTGACCAACGCAAGTTCATCCGCGTCGGCGGTGTAGAAGTAGGTGACGGCAAAGATAGCCATGGCTAATCCTTCGGTTTTTGATTAAGTGACTTAGTCGTCAGCGCTGCTGCCACTACGGTTGCGGCGCCAAAAATTATTGAGACCCAAAGCGCGGCTGTGCTGGAGATTATGTCAATCGCAATTCCGCTAAGCGCTGCTCCAGCCGAATACCCCATCAGCTGGCCGGTGTTTATCCAGCCATAGGCCTCGGCAGCATCGGCTTGCTTTAGTCGTTTTGCGACCAAAGCCGCGAGTAATCCAAAGGCCGGGGCAACCCCGAGCCCCGAAACAAACATGCAGATGCCGATCCACCAAGGGTTTTCTGGGGCAAACCAAAACAATGAATACCCCAGCAAAATGACAGCGAGGAACTTCGTCAGTGCCCAATCCGTTTTTGCGCGGTTGCCCAAAAATATTCCACCTAGCAGTGAACCCGCGGAGAACGCGGCAAGCACCAGGCCTGCTGTTCCCTTATCCAAAATTGCAACGGCACCAACTTCAACCCCAGAGAACGAACCAACCATCAGCAGCCCGATAATCGCATTAGAAAGCACCAGTCTGTTTCTCAGGATGCCGCCAACTCGGGCATTTGGTGCAGGAATTTTTAGCTGAGCAACTTCACGATTTGCCGAAAAGAGAATCGAACCAAAAATTTGCAAAACGGCCATTAGTGCAACTACAGCAGCGCTTCCGAAACTGCTAGCTAGCAGCGCGGCGGTTACCGGCCCAATCACCCAGATAATTTCTTGGGCGGTAGCATCCATCGCGTACACGCTGTTCAGCTGCTTCTTACTAACCAAACTCGGATAGATCGTTCGAGCTGCGGACTGAATCGGTGGTGAGGTGAGGCCAACAATCAGCGACAGAAAAATTACTAAAACAGTTGGAAGCCAAAAAATCGCAATTATTAGCATCGCAATTGCTCCGGTGATGGCGCCGGTGAGGATTACTCGCCGAGCGCCAAACGGACCCATCCAGCGTGCCAATAGCGGACCAGAAATTGCCGCACCAATGGTTTCAGCGCCTAGGGCTAGGCCTGCCACCGCGTAGGAATCGTGCATCTGTTCAATGTGCAAAACAAATGCGATAGTCATCATGCCAAACGGGAACCTGGCTAAAAGTTGCGACAAAATTATGCGACCGAAGCCTTTTTGACGCAGTAGTTCTGAGTAGCTAGACATGATTACACCAGCCTAGCCTGAGCGGGTTAGATCCAGGATGGAAGCCACATGTGTGACTGCCAAAACCAGAACGGAATCCAGGTGCCCCACCAAATTGGTAGGAAGAAGTTGCTGAGACCGGCAGCGAGTGCCAAACCGGCGGCAAGCTTGATATCGAATGATTTTTTATTGCCGGCAACGGATCGCCGCTTTTGAAGCGCATAGGCAATGCCCATGACGGTCCAGGGTAAAAATACGATTGAGTAAAACTGAAAAACCGTGCGCTGCATGAAGAAAAGCCAAGGCACCCAGCCGGCAATTATGCCCAGTGAAATCAGAGTTGCGGTCCGATCAAGATTTTTGATTGCGAAATATGCGAGCCAAATAATCGCCGCTGTTCCGCCGAGCCAAATCAGCGGGTTGCCAAGCGCGGTTATTGCGCTAGAGCAACCACCAACCACCTCGCAGCCATTTTCACCTTCGGCTAGACCTTCGTAGAAAAAACTGGTTGGCCGAAGCGCTAGCGGCCAAGTTAGCGGGTTAGAGGCGTAACTGTGTGGGGTCTTGAGTCCAACGTGAAAGTTGTAGGCGGCCTGATGGTAGTTGAATAAGGCGACAAAAGCATTGGGGCTGGAATCGCGGTCGTAGCCGCTGTCGCCGAGCAGCCAGCCCAGCCAGCTTGAGATGTAGGTCAAAGCAATTGCCGGCACGGCCAAGCTAGCCATCTTCAGAATTTCGGTCAGTGATCGACGCTGCCACTTTGCTGATTCGTTTGCCCGGGCACGAAGCACCTCATCTGCCACTAGGTAAATTACAAAAACAAGGATGAAGTAAGCGGCCGACCACTTAGTTGCGAGACCCGCCCCGAGCGCAATTGCTGCAGCAAAAATATACCTGCGGGAAAATCGGCCCGTTTGCTCCCGAATTCTGCGATCGAGTAACAAAAACCAAAATGCAAGAAGCATAAAAAAGGTAAGAATTCCGTCGAGCAAGGCTGTTCTCGAAAGGACTATGGCATGTCCGTCAATCGCCATGAGTGTGCCGGCTACAACTGACCAAACTCCTGAATTGGTGAGAATGCGGGTCGCTACGATTACGAGAGCAACGGAGGCAATTCCTAAAATCGCAACCGAAATTCGCCAGGAAAAAGATTGGTCTGGGCCAAAAAGCCACATCCCGAGCCCGATGATCCATTTGCCTAATGGTGGATGAACGACAAAACTCGGGTCGTTCAAAAAGATTTCGGTCTGCCCTGCTTCAAATTTCGGATTCGCATCGGCTGGCCAAGCGCGCTCTGCCCCAGTTTTGAAAAGAGTCCAGGCATCCTTGACGTAATAGGTTTCGTCAAAGACCAGCTTTTTTGGGTAGCCCAGGTTCCACAAGCGAAGAATTGCCGCTATCAAGAGCACCGTCAGCGGCGCAAATAGGTCAAATTGTTTGCGACCTTTGGCGGTGGCAAGCAAATTTTGAAGTGCAGCAATCACGCCCTAATGCTAGACAATAGAACGTGCTTATTCTCGCTGCGACCCCAATTGGAAACCTCTCGGATGCCTCGCCACGGCTTCGCGAGCTGTTAGCGGAGTCCAAATTTATCGCGGCTGAAGACACCCGCTCACTTTTGCAGTTAGCTAATGCGTTGGGTATCCAGATGCAGGCGAAACTCTTTAGCCTGCACGAGCACAATGAACTTCACCGAAATTCTGCTCTTGTCGAATTGGCATTGGACGATGATCTGGTTTTGGTCAGCGATGCGGGTATGCCGACCGTCAGTGATCCTGGTTTTGTGCTGGTTCGCTCGGTTGCGGCGGCCGGCGGCACGGTCACCGTAGTGCCGGGGCCTTCGGCAGTGATTAGCGCCTTAGCTGTTTCTGGTTTGCCAACTGGCAGGTTTACCTTCGAGGGGTTTTTACCAAGAAAATCAGGTGAGCGGCAAAATGTCTTCGCCGAATTGCTTCAGGAACGCCGAACGATGATCTTTTTCGAATCGCCGCACCGATTGCTGGATGCACTAATCGATGCGGTTGCTGTGTTTGGCCCTGATCGTTTGGCGGCCGTTTCTCGAGAACTCACCAAGAAATTTGAGGAAACAAAACGAGGCTCCCTGGCCGAGCTGGCCGACTGGGCCCGAACTGAACCCAAGGGCGAAATGGTTCTGATTATCGGGGGAGCAGAGGAAAAGACAGTAAATCTTGACCTACTTATCGAGCAAGTCAACCAGTTGGTCGCATCGGGCAACCGACTAAAAGAAGCGGTAATTGAAATTGCCGATGCCAACGACTTCAGCAAGAAACTGCTTTACGACGCTGTGCTTTCAGCACGCAAATAGAATGGTATCCATGCCAAGCAACCCAGGAAAGTCGTTCTACGTTACGACGCCAATTTTTTATGTGAACGACGCTCCTCACATCGGGCACGCATACACCGAAGTTGCAGCAGATGTGCTGGCTCGCTGGCATCGCCAGCGCGGTGAAAATTCGTTCCTCCTGACCGGAACCGATGAGCACGGCGAGAAAATTCTGCGAACTGCCGCTGCCAACCAGTCGACGCCAAAAGTTTGGGCAGACAAGCTTGTCGAGGAGGCTTGGCTGCCACTTCTGGAGACTATCGACATCGATAATCAAGATTTCATTCGCACGACCGAACCAAGACACGAACGCAACGTTCAAAAGTTTTTACAGCATCTTTATGACACCGGTTTTATTTACCGCGGATCCTACGAAGGTAACTACTGCGTTGGTTGCGAAGAATACAAAACCGAAGCAGACCTAATTGATGGTCAGGGTGATTTTGCCGGAATCTCTGTTTGCGCTATCCACTCGAAGCCGGTTGAGAAACTTCAAGAAACCAATTACTTCTTCAAGTTGAGTGAGTTCACTCAACCGCTGCTTGATTTCTACGAAGCTAATCCCAAATTCATTCAGCCTGAATCGGCTCGAAACGAAGTGGTTGCCTTCGTGCGCCGAGGACTGGAAGATCTTTCGATTTCGCGATCTAAAGAGAAATTCGACTGGGGAATTGACATTCCCTGGGATGAGAGCCACATCACCTACGTTTGGTTCGATGCGCTACTCAACTACATAACCGCAATTGGCTACGGTGAAGAGTCGGCAGAACTGCAGCAGAAATTTGCTGATCTCTGGCCTGCCTCGGTTCAAGTTGTTGGTAAGGACATTCTTCGTTTTCACGCGGTAATTTGGCCTGCAATGCTTATGGCGGCAGGGCTCAGCCCAGCAAACCAGGTTTTCGGTCACGGCTGGCTTCTTGTCGGTGGCGAAAAAATGTCGAAATCAAAGCTCACCGGTATAGCACCAAATCAAATTACCGACACTTTTGGTTCAGATGCATTTCGCTACTACTTCATGAAGGCAATCGCCTTTGGCCAAGACGGTTCGTTTTCATGGGAAGATCTGTCGGCCCGTTATCAGGCTGAATTGGCGAATGGCTTCGGTAATTTGGCATCGCGCGTAATTGCAATGGTGCACCGATATTTTGACGGAGTTGTTCCTGAAGAATTCGGTCTGGAAGCCGTGGACTTGCATGTGGCTGAGGTGGCGAAGGCTGCTGCGCAAAATGCAGACGCAGCAATTGAAGCGGTAGCCATCCAAGATGCACTAAACAGCATCTGGACTCTAGTTGACGAATTGAACAACTACATCACGGTTCAGGAGCCGTGGGTGTTGGCTAAGAGCCCCGAAAATAAAGAGCGGTTGGCCACAGTTCTGAACACAACGCTTGAGGGCTTGAGGGTGCTCGCTGTTTTGCTCAATCCGTTTATTCCGAAGGCAACCGCCAAACTTTGGGCAGCGTTGGGTGATTCGGTCGGCGAGTTAGCAACTCAGCAAATTCAAAATGCTGGCAACTGGGGGCAGCTAACAACAGGTGTGACCCTGGGTCAGCTTGAAGCTTTGTTCCCACGCATTGAAGCTGAGTCAGAAACCAAGTAACGTGCCGAGCGAAAACTTTGTGCGAACCAAGTCAGCCGGCGAGGTAGATTCACCAGCTAAACCCGCCACGGTAAAGCAATCGAAATTTGCCTATCCAGACCTGCCTGATGCGTTGCCGGTTTCGCTTTACGACAATCACACCCACCTTGAGTTTCAATTTTTTGATGACCAGGAGCCACTTCCTGTTGCCGAACACCTAGATAAAGCTGCGTCGGTCGGCATCAAGGGTGTTGTCCAGGTTGGGGTAACACTCGAATCATCAAAGTGGTCGGCCCAGCTGGCGCAGAGCAATGCTCGTGTCCTTGCTGCCGTTGCGCTGCACCCAAACGAGGCGCCGCTTTACGAGTCGATCGAGAAACTGGATGAAGCTATCGCCGAGATTGAACAGCTGGCAAAACTGCCCAGAGTTCGTGCAATCGGTGAGACCGGGTTGGACTTCTTCCGGACCGAGGGCGAGCAATCAATCAAGCTGCAGAAGCACAGTTTTGAAGAGCACATCCGCATTGCGAAAGAAAATTCCATTGCTTTGATGATTCACGATCGAGACGCCCACGAAGAAGTGGTTGAAACTTTGCTCAGGGTGGGTGCTCCAGAAAAAACTGTTTTCCACTGTTACTCGGGCGATGTGGACCTGGCGCAGATTTGTAATGAAAATGGCTGGTACATGTCTTTTGCCGGCAACATCACAATCAAACGCAATCAACACTTGCGCGATTCACTTTTGGCGGCCAAGCGAGAGCTGATTCTGATCGAAACGGATGCGCCATTTTTGGCCCCGGAGCCTTTTAGAGGCAGACCAAATGCCTCGTATTTGGTTCCAGTGACGGCAAGATTCATGGCTGAACAGTTGGGCACAGGTCTAGAAGACCTGTGTTTGCAGCTCGCGGCTAACACAGAGTCTGTTTACGGTAGTTGGTAGCAATGGTCGATTTGTTGGGTGGCAACGATATTCGTTTGTTGGTTGAGCGCTTAGGAATTGTGCCGACCAAAAAACTTGGTCAAAACTTCGTCACCGACCCCAACACAATTCGACGAATTGTGGCTGCTGCAAAGCTTGATGGCGATGAAACCGTGGTCGAGATTGGCCCTGGCCTAGGCTCACTGACTTTGGGCTTGCTTGAATCGGTGAAGAAAGTAATTGCGGTCGAAATTGATCCGAAAATGGCTGCCGAATTGGAAGACACTGTTGCGGCCCGTGCTCCCGGTACAGTGTTTCAGCTGGTTCGAGCTGATGCCATGAAGGTCACCGAACTGCCCAATGCGCCAGATGCCCTAGTTGCTAACTTGCCCTACAACATTTCCGTGCCGGTATTGCTGCACTTTCTCGAGACTTTTTCGAGCCTCGAGAAAGGTTTGGTTTTAGTGCAGGCCGAAGTAGCGCATCGCCTAGCCGCTACCCCGGGATCCAAAATTTACGGAATTCCCTCGGTCAAGTTGGCCTGGTATGCCGAATCAGCACTAGCTGGCAATGTTGGTAGAAACATTTTTTGGCCGGTGCCCAACGTTGATTCTGCCCTTGTCTACTTTGAGAAACGACAAAAACCTCTGGGTGACGAGGGGCTTCGCCTCAGGACATTCGAGATTGCCGACGCCGCATTTTCACAACGCCGAAAAACTTTGCGCCAAGCACTTTCCGGATGGGCGGGAGATGCTGCCAACGCTGAGCGGTTGCTGCAACTTGCGGGGGTTTCACCGCAGGCCCGTGGCGAAGAACTGAGCGTTCACGATTTTGTGCGAATAGCTGAGGTTTCATAATGTCTTTAGCTTTCAAGATTGAAGATTCCTTTGACGTTTCACTTCCTCGTCTAACCACGGTTTTGAACGATGTTGACTCGTGGCAAATCGAACATCGTCCACGATTGTTACTGTCAAAACCAGATCGAATCCAGCTGGCTTTCGATGATGGGACTCGCGCAATCATCGACTGGCAAACTTCGGGCGAAATTGTTCAGTTGCGAATCGTCCATGAGTTGTTGAATAAGCCTGATTCGGAAATCGAACCGCGAAGAAATTGGTGGCAAGAGGTCCTTGGCCAATTACATAGCCGTCTGGAGCAGCATTGAATAAAGCAGTTGCATCAGCACCGGCCAAGGTGAATTTAGCTTTCAAGGTTGGCCCTCTGGCTGATGATGGCTATCACGAAGTGGCTAGCGCATATTTGGGTTTGAATTTGCGTGACCGGGTTTCAGTTTCAATTGACACTGAGTGGAGCGTTTCAGTTGGTGGCTCTCTATCTGAGCAGCAATTGTCGATGGTGCCGCTTGATGAATCAAACCTGACCATCCAAGCCATCAAAAAATTAGCTGGCTGGGCAAATCTAGATTCATTTCCGCCGCTGCGAGTGGACATCGAAAAACACATCCCGGTAGCGGGCGGGATGGCCGGTGGGTCAGCGGATGCAGCAGCAGCGTTGGTCGCCGCCAATGAACTGCTTGGCTGCCGACTAACTGCTAGTCAACTGCAAAAATTTTCAGTCGAAATCGGCTCCGATGTTCCATTTGCTTTGCGCGGCGGCTTCGCTCTAGGCACCGGCCGTGGCGAAAACTTGAGCCCTCTGCCTCTCGGTCAATCGGTACATCTAGTTTTCGTGATTGACGAACAAGGTTTGTCAACCAAAGCGGTTTATCAGCAACTGGATAGCTTGCGTGGCAGCGCCCAAATCGAGCAACCAACGCTGAGCCAAACATTTTTGGCCGCTGCTGCTGGCGAGAGTGCGGCAGAACTAGCCGCCAACATCGTCAATGAGTTGCAGCCGGTGGCTATTTCGCTACGGCCAAGTTTGGCTGACACAATCCGGATCGGCCTCGAAATGCAGGCGCTCAACGGATTCGTCTCGGGATCAGGGCCAACCGTGGCCTTTATCTGCGCCGATGCTGATTCGGCTGTTCAACTGCAACAGCAGTTTCAGCGGTTGGGTCATACCGCTGTCGTGGCGACAGATTCTCCGACTGGCGCTCGAATCGAGGCCAGCTAGTGGCACATTTACTCGGCGCTGAGCAAATCTCACTGGAATATCCGACGAAAAAGGTATTTTCCGGCATCACAATTGGCCTCAATGAGGGTGACCGAATTGGAATTGTGGGTCGAAACGGTGATGGAAAGTCAACTCTGCTGAAAGTCTTGGCAAAAGATTTGGCAGTCGACAGCGGCCGAGTCACTCATCGAAATGGCCTATCTATCGGAATGCTCGATCAGAGTGACGTGCTAGATCAGGAACTGACGGTTGGGGTTGCCGTGGTAGGTAACCGACCAGATCACGAGTGGGCCTCTGATCCCAAAATTCGCGATGTGATTTCAGGTCTTTTAGGTGACCTTGACTGGAGTGCAAAAGTAGGTGACCTAAGTGGTGGTCAACGTCGCCGAGTCGCACTTGCCAAACTGCTAGCCCAAGAACTCGACGTGCTCTTCTTAGACGAGCCCACAAACCACTTGGATGTTGAGGGTGTCGCTTGGCTAGCCGGTCACCTAAGCAAGAGATGGGCTGCCAATGCCGGCGGGCTGATTGTGGTCACTCACGATCGGTGGTTTCTAGATGCTGTCTGCAATCTCACCTGGGAACTGCACGATGGCGTCATCGAACCTTTTGAGGGTGGTTATGCAGCCTATGTTTTGCAGCGCGCTGAAAGAGATCGAAGTGCCGCGGCCTCGGAGGCTAGACGTCAAAACTTGCTGCGCAAAGAATTGGCTTGGCTTCGACGTGGGGCACCGGCTCGAACCACAAAACCGAAATTTAGGTTAGATGCCGCAGCTGAGTTGATCAGCGATGTGCCTCCGCTGCGAGACAAGGTTGCGCTCTCGAAACTGGCCACTGCAAGACTCGGAAAAGACGTAGTCGACATCGAAGATTTGAGCTACGAAATCGAAAACAAAAACATTCTTCGGGATGTCACCTGGAGGCTTGGCCCCGGAGATCGGGTTGGCCTGCTGGGAATTAACGGAGCGGGTAAAACTACAATGCTGCGCCTGATCGAGGGTCAGCTCAAGCCAACCTCTGGAAAAATCAAGCTTGGCAAGACCGTAAAAATAGCTACCCTGAGCCAAGAAGTACGCGAACTTGACCAGTTTCACGGCGAGCGAATTTTTAATTTGATTGCTCGCGAAAAATCGACTTTTGTAATTGATAAAAAAGAGGTTTCGCCCGGTCAATTGGTCGAGCAACTCGGCTTTACTCAAGCGCAGTTGCAAACACCAATTGAGGATCTCAGCGGCGGTCAGCGGCGTCGACTGCAGTTTTTGAGATTGCTTTTTGGCGAGCCGAACGTTCTGATCTTGGATGAACCAACCAACGATTTAGACACCGACATTCTTACCGCGATGGAGGACCTACTCGACAGTTGGCCAGGGACTCTAATTGTGGTTAGCCACGATCGTTACCTGCTGGAAAGAGTGACCGACGATCAGTTTGCTCTAATGGGTGACGGCTCGCTCCGCCATTTGACCGGAGGAGTGGACCAATACCTCGAACTGCGTCGCCATTCGCTGTTGACCGGTGCAGCCAGCAACTCAAAATTGGCAGCCAGTTCCGAAGATTCCAAATCGAGCAAGCAAAACTCTTCGCTGAGTGGCGCCGAGCTTCGCGATGCCGAGAAGAATTTGAGTCGAATCGAGCGAGCCTTAGAAAAACTGGCTACTGAAGAGGCAAAGTTGCACGCTGAAATGGCTGCTCACGATCAGGGCGATTATCAAGGTCTTGCCATCATGGCTGAGAAACAGAGCGCTTTCAACGAAAAACGTGAGGCGCTCGAAATTGAGTGGCTTGAAACTTCAGAATTGCTGCAGTAGGTCGCTTAATTTCTGGCAGACTATAGAGGCAATCTCAGAAATGGGATTGCGTTGCTCCATGGTGTAATGGCAGCACGACGCCCTTTGGAGGCGTTTGTCTAGGTTCGAGTCCTAGTGGAGCAGCAAAACAAAAGGTCAGGAGCGCGATGTCGGAACAGCATCTTGCAGTAGTCGTTCTGGCTGCTGGCGAGGGCACTCGCATGCGTTCCAGTAAACCCAAGGTCATGCACGAGTTAGCGGGCTTACCTCTTCTCGGTCACGCTTTGGCAACCGCATCTTCGCTAGATGCCGCATTCGTAGTTCCCGTCGTTCGATACCAAAAAGAGCTAATTAGCGACTACATCAAAGCTTTTTACCCAAACGCTCTTATTGCCGAACAGGATGAAATTCCCGGCACCGGCCGAGCGGTCGAGTGCGCTTTGGCATCCTTGCCTGCTGACTTCAACGGAGCCGTAATCGTAACCAGCGGCGATGTGCCGCTGCTAGATGTTGCCACCCTTGAGTCATTGCTTGAGGCTCACCTAAACGGCGGCTACTCCGCGACGGTGCTCACCGCAGTAGTCGAAGATCCGACTGGCTACGGACGCGTGATGCGAAGCAACGATGGCAAGTTCATCGAAATCGTTGAACATCGAGATGCTGACGCTAAGCAGCTGGAAATCAATGAAGTAAACGCCGGTGTTTATGTGTTTGACGCCGCCGCGCTGCGCGAGGCGCTCGGCAAAGTAGGATCACACAACGCTCAAGGTGAAAAGTATCTGACCGATGCTGCAGCCGAGATTCTTCGAGCCAAAAAGAAAGTTCAGGCGCTCGCAGTTAGCGACAACTGGCTAGTTGCCGGTATCAACGATCGCGTCCAACTCAGTGAAGTTGCAGCCGAACTCAACTACAGAATTTGTGAAGCATGGCAGCTCGCCGGAGTCACCATCCTCGACCCAAGTTCAACCTTTATCGATGTCACAGTTCAGTTGGGTGAAGACGTGACTTTGCTGCCGGGCACCCACCTCAAGGGCCTAACCAAGGTTGCTCAGGGAGCCACCGTCGGACCTGAAGTTTTCATGGTTGACAGCGCGGTGGGCGAATCTGCCACAGTTGTAAAGTCGCACGTCACAGGCTCGATTATCGACGCCAACGCATCGGTTGGCCCATTTGCGTTTCTACGTGCCGGAACAGAATTGGGTGAAGGCGGAAAAATTGGTACTTTCGTTGAAACCAAGAATGCCAAAATAGGCCCCGGCAGTAAGGTTCCGCACCTGAGCTACGTTGGAGATGCCGAGATTGGTGAGCAGTCAAACATCGGTGCTGGCACAATTTTTGCCAATTACGACGGCGTCAACAAACATCGCAGCAAGATTGGTTCACACGTAAGAAGTGGGTCACACAACGTCTTTGTCGCTCCGGTAACCATCGGAGACGGCGCATATACCGCAGCGGGAACAGTGGTTCGTAAAGACGTAAGTCCCGGAGATTTAGCAATGAATGTTGCGCCGCAAAGAAACATTGCCGATTGGGTTATTGCCAAGCGAGCCGGCTCAAAAGCCGCTGAAGCAGCCCAAAAAGCCAACAACTAGAAATCGGGAGTCCACTTTGGAAATTACTACCAGCAACTCAAAGAAACTGGTCATCGTTAGTGGACGTGCGCATCCGGGGTTGGCCGCTGAAGTGGCTGAAATTTTGGGAACAGAAGTTCTACCTACCACTGCCTACGACTTTGCCAACGGTGAAACTTTCGTTCGGTACGAAGAAAGTGTTCGCGGCGTTGACGCGTTCGTTATTCAGTCGCATGCCGCCGGCATAAACAACTGGGTCATGGAGCAGTTGCTGATGGTCGATGCTCTAAAGCGAGCTAGTGCCAAGCGCATCACTGTCGTGGCGCCGTTCTTTCCCTATGCTCGTCAGGACAAAAAGCACAAGGGCCGCGAGCCTATTTCGGCTCGCTTGATGACTGACCTTTTCAAAGCGGCCGGTGCCAACCGAATCATGTCGGTAGATTTGCACACTCCTCAGATTCAAGGTTTCTTCGATGGTCCGGTAGACCACCTTTGGGCTTTGCCGATGTTGGCTGATTACGTGGCTCAAAAGTACAGCAGTGAAGAGCTGACTGTGGTTTCACCAGACTCGGGTCGAGTACGAGTGGCCGACATCTGGGCTGAGCGTCTTGGCACACCTTTGGCGATTATTCACAAACGTCGCGATCCAGATCGTCCAAACCAGGTCGAAGCTCACGAGTTGGTCGGTGATGTTTCCGGACGAACTTGTTTGCTAGTAGATGACATGATCGATACCGCTGGCACAATCGTCGCAGCGGCTAAGGCACTTAAAGACAATGGCGCAGCGAAAGTCATTGTTGCGGCAACCCACGCTGTCTTCTCAAATCCAGCAGTCGAACGACTATCAAATGGTGTAGTTGACGAGGTTATTGTCACCAATACCTTGCCTCTGACCGAAGATAAAATTTTCGACAATTTGACAGTACTATCAATCGCACCGTTGATTGCTGCGGCAATTAGTGCAGTCTTTGGCGATGACTCAGTCAACAAACTTTTCCCCGGCCACGCCTAAACAGCAGATCGGGCTGGTTTCAGCCGTTGCGATTGGCACAGCCTCGATGGTTGGCGCCGGGGTATTCGTTGTGTTTCGCGATGCCGTTCTACTCGCTGGTCCTTGGTTTTATTTGGCACTATTCTTGGCGGCTGTTCTTGCTTCACTAAATGCGGCTGCGGTTTACCAGTTGGCCGCTCAGGTCGCTAAACCGGGTGGAGTGTATGCATACGCTCGAAAGTACCTGAACGAAACCTGGTCATTCATCGCTGGTTTTTCCTTTGTCGCCGGGAAAATCGCCTCAATTGGGGCAATTGGGCTGGTAGTCGCTTCGTATTTGAACTCGACTTTTTCGGTACCACTGGCAATCGCCTTGATTTTCTTGCTAACGGCCTTAAATATTTTTGGCATCCAACGCACTGCTACGGCAGCCAAATTAATTTCAATTTCGGTGATTGGTTTTTTTCTGGTTGCAATTTTGCTTGGCTTCGGTCGGGTTGATCAGTTGAATTGGTCAAACTTAGATTTGACCTTCACTTCTAATCCTGACGATGCATTCTTCGCGACACTGTCGGCTACCAGTGTGCTGTTTTTTGCCTTTGCCGGATATGCGCGGGTTGCCACGCTCGGTGATGATGTGATCAACCCGAAGAAAAATATTCCGAAGGCCATTCTGATTTCACTAATCCTCGTTGTTTTTCTATACGCCGCGATCGCTGCGCTGCTAATTCTGCAGCTGGGCAGTGAGCTCTTGATTAGCGAGGCACCGATGGCTTCGCTGTTTACGAACATGGGGTTGTCGATCGACCCCGTTGTTTCGCTAATGGTTTCTATAGCGGGCCTCGGCTCGATGCTGGCTCTGCTAGCTGGGGTTTCTCGAACTGCCGCCGAAATGGCAAGCGATCGGGAGCTTCCGCAGGTCTTTTCACGCAAAAATCGCTTTGGATCTCCATGGCTGGCTGAGTTGGTGGTTGCTTCCGGAGCTTGCGTCTTAGTCATGACTGGGCAGTTGATTTGGGTCATCGGATTCAGCTCATTTTCGGTTTTGCTCTACTACGCGGTCGGTCAGTTTTCTGCCCTGCGCCAACCAATGATCGAACGTACGATGCCTAAAAATCTGAACTGGCTTGGCCTAGCCCTGGCACTAGTAGTCGCTATTTCAGTTCCTGGCCCTGCGTTATTGGTCTCAGGCTTGCTGCTGGCTCTGGTTCTCGGCTTGCGCAAGATGGTTCGCCGCGCCTAAACTAGGGCAAGACAACGGCGAGGGTCGCAGAGCGACCGTTATCGACGGGGTATCAAGTCAAATTCAGACCTAATCCTCGCGTTCAACGCTTGAGTTGATTTCAAAAAACTTGAATCACAAAATTTGAAACAAAAAAACTAAGGATAAAAATGTCAGACGCAGCAAAGATTGTCGGCGAAGTTCGTAACTCATTCGGCAAAGGCGCAGCTCGCAAGTTTCGCGCAGCCGGCCGCACCCCAGCAGTAATTTACGGTCACGGCACCGAAGCGCGCCACATCACCTTGCCAGCCCACGAAATTGCTTTGGTATTGCGCCACAAGAATGCCTTGCTTGATCTAACCATCGACGGCAAGACCGAGCAGGTTCTAGTAAAGAGCGCCTCAAAAGACCCAGTGACTCAGATTATCGAGCACATTGACTTGGTCACCTTGGTAAAGGGTGAGCGCGTTCACGTTGAGGTTCCAGTTCACGTTATTGGCGAATCAATGGGTGGAACCATTGTTGAGGTCGAGCACAAGACTCTAAAGATCGAAGCTGACGCAACTGCAATTCCAGAATTCGTCGAGATCCACGTCACCAAAGAAAACGGTGCTGGAACCCACATCACTGCTGCCGATGTTAAGTTGCCTGCAGGCGCAAAGCTTGATTTTGCCGCCGATGAATTGATTGCAACCGTAGTTGCAACCAAGGCGGGTCACGCTGAAGAACTAGCGGAAGCAAACAGCTAAGCAAAGTCAGGCAAATTTGCTCTAATGAGTGAAAACTCATACTTAGTAGTCGGGCTCGGGAATCCTGGGCCCGACTATTCTGCTAATCGGCACAATGTTGGCCAAATGGTAATTTCAGTTCTTGCCGATCGGCTGGGTGCCAATCTCAAAGCACATAAGTCCCTGGCCCTCGCCGCTGAGGCGAGGTTATTTCCGGGCGGGCCAAAATTGATTTTGGCAAAATCGCTGGGTTACATGAACAACTCCGGTGCACCGGTTTCAAATTTGGCTAAGTTTTACTCGATCAAACCAGATCACATAATCGTCATCCACGATGAGCTAGACATCCCAGCAGAGACTGTACGTGTAAAGTTTTCGGGCGGACACGGCGGGCACAATGGCCTGCGCGACATCATTTCAGCGTTGGGGACAAATGATTTTGCTCGGATCAGAGTTGGAATTGGTAGGCCGCCGGGTCACATGGATACGGCTGATTTTGTTCTCAAGGATTTTTCAAGTGCCGAGCGAAAAAATCTACCGGTGACACTTGAGATTGCAGCCGATGCCGCAGAAGCTATCGTCAAAGATGGCCTGGCAAACGCGCAACAGAAATTCAACTCGACGGAATAACTGATTCTGACGCAGGCTTAGACTTACCCTGTGAGCGCGCAAAACTCTGAGGCCTTTTCGCGCCTTGACGCACTCATTTCAGATTCATACGTATTTACCAAAGTAAAAGCCAAACTCAAATCCAAACGTTTAGATTTGGTTGCTCCGGTTGGAGCGCATCCAGTTTTGGTTTCAGCTTTTAGTCAGCTTCAGCATGATGAGACTGGTTTCAGCGTGCAGCTGGTTGTGGTTGCTACTGGGCGAGAGGCCGAGGAAACGGCCGCGGCCCTACGTGCACTCGACGACCGCGCTGAAGTGCTCGAGTTTCCAAGCTGGGAAACCCTGCCGCACGAGAGACTAAGCCCCAGCCCAGAAACCATCGGCAAGAGACTTCGAGTTTTACACCGACTTCATTCCTTACCGGAAAAACTAGACCATCCGGTGATCGTGCTCTCATCGGTGCGAGCGGTGCTGCAGCCGGTGGTGGCGCACCTAGCGGATTTCCCTCCGCTGACCCTCAACAGAGGCAGTGAATACAGTCTCATGGAGTTGTCACTGAAGTTGGTTGAGTTGGCATATTCTCGAGTCGATATGGTGACCAAGCGTGGCGAATTTGCTGTTCGTGGTGGCATCCTGGATATTTTTCCAACCACGGCTGAACACGCCCAAAGGCTCGAATTCTTCGGGGATGAACTTGACGAGATTCGAGAATTTTCGGTCGCTGATCAACGCTCGTTGCCGACGGATACCGAGCTGCAAAAAGTGGAAATTTTTGCCGCGCGAGAGATGATCATCACTCCTCAGGTTGCTGCTAAAGCCCGAGAAATGACTCACGAGTTTCCGAACATTTCAACAATGTTGGCCAAGATTGCCGAGGGCATCCCGGTGGATGGCATGGAGGCCTTGGTGCCAGTGCTCGCAACTGAACTAGTTCCGGTCACCAGTTATTTTCCTCAAAACACAATTGTCACTTTGCTTTCGCCAGAAAAATCAGCTGCCCGAGCAACAAATTTGGTCGAAACAAACGAAGAGTTTCTGCATGCGGCCTGGGATGCGGCCATAGAGGGTGCGAACGCCCCGATCGATCTATCGGCCGGTGGGTTTTTCGATCTGGCTGAATTCAAAAAACACCTCGATGATCGCCAGTTGTTTACGGTCAGTCAATTTGGCGCGGATGACGATTCGCTGATTAATCTTGGCTTTTTCGAGATTCCAAACTTCAAGGGCCTCGACACTACCGCCTCGGACTGGCTTTTGGATCAGCAGGAGGACGGCTACCAGATTGTTGTCGTAGCCGAGGGGAGCGGTTCAGTTGAGCGACTGAACGAACAGTTCAGTGCCTTGAAGTTGAGAGTTCAAGTGGCGCAAGGCTCTTTGCGAGCTGGCTTCGTCGCTCCCGACCCAAAGTTGATCGTCATCACCGAGGCCGAGTTCTACGGCAAACATTCTGCTTACGTCAGCCCGCAGGTTCGAAAGTTGGCGGCCAAGCGAGGTCAAGCGGTAGATCCACTGAGCTTAAAAAAAGGCGATTATGTGGTGCACCAAATTCATGGAATTGGCCGATTCGTTGAGCTGGTCACCCGTGAAGCAGGCATCGCTCGGCAAAAACACCAGCGCGAGTATTTGCTAATCGAATACGCGCCCAGTAAGCGCGGCTATCCGGGCGACACTCTGTTTGTTCCGACCGATCAGCTAGATTTGCTGACCAAATACGTCGGTGGCGAGGCGCCGGTTTTGAGCAAGATGGGTGGCACAGACTGGGCTAAAGCTAAAGGTAATGCCCGAAAGGCAATCCGAAAAATCGCCATCGACTTAGTGAAGCTTTACAGTGCGCGCATGAAATCAAAGGGGCACGCTTTTGGTCCGGATACCCCGTGGCAGCGCGAACTTGAAGAGGCTTTTGCCTTCGTTGAAACCCCAGATCAGCTGACCACAATCGAAGAAGTAAAGCGCGACATGGAGCGCGAAGTGCCGATGGATCGACTATTGGCCGGTGACGTTGGCTACGGTAAAACCGAAATCGCAGTTCGCGCTGCATTCAAAGCAATCCAGGATGGCAAGCAAGTTGCCATGCTGGTTCCCACCACCTTGTTGGTGCGACAACACACCGACACCTTCGAATCTAGATTTGCTGGATTTCCAGTCAAGGTTCGCTCACTGAGTCGCTTTCAAACCGAAAAAGAAGTGAAGGAAACCCTGGCCGGGCTGGCCACTGGGGAGATAGACATGGTAATCGGAACTCACCGGTTGCTGTCGAATTCAGTCAAGTTTAGAAATCTCGGTTTGGTCATTATTGACGAAGAGCAGCGTTTCGGAGTCGAACACAAAGAGAAACTCAAAGATCTAAAACACAATGTTGATGTCCTAGCAATGTCGGCAACACCAATTCCTCGAACCCTAGAAATGGCAATCACCGGAATCCGTGAGATGTCGACGCTGGCTACTCCACCTGAAGAGCGTCATCCAATTTTGACCTACATCGGAAGTTACAGCGATAAGCAGGTTGCCGCTGCTATCAGGAGAGAGCTGCTGCGCGAGGGTCAGGTGTTTTTCGTGCACAACCGGGTCAGCACGATTGAGAAGGTAGCCAACGATTTGGCCGAGTTGGTGCCCGAGGCGCGAATTGCTGTGGCGCACGGTCAAATGAGTGAGGCTGCGCTCGAGCAAGTGGTTGTTGATTTCTGGGAAAAGAAATTCGATGTGTTGGTGTCGACAACCATTATTGAAACTGGAATTGACATTCCGAATGCAAACACCTTGATTGTTGATCGCGCTGAAAATTTTGGCTTGAGTCAGCTGCATCAAATTCGAGGTCGAGTCGGTCGAAGCCGTGAGCGAGCATACGCTTACTTCTTCTACGACCCGGCCCGGCCACTAAGCGAGACGGCGCACGATCGACTGGCGACAATTGCGCTGAATAATGAGCTTGGCGGCGGTATGCAAATAGCGCTGAAAGATCTAGAGATTAGAGGTGCCGGAAACCTTCTCGGCGGCGAGCAATCTGGCCATATTGCCGGTGTTGGCTTTGACCTTTACCTTCGCATGATTGGTGAGGCGGTAGCCGAATTCAAGGGTGAAAAGGTTGATTCGCCTGCTGAATTGAAGTTGGAATTACCCGTTGATGCTCACATTCCTGCCACCTATGTTGACAGTGAGAGACTGAGACTTGAGGCCTATCACAAACTTTCCGCAGCCTCTGGTGAAACCGGTTCGCGAAAGCAACTCGACATGATTTTGGCTGAGCTAGAGGACAGATACGGCAAGGCTCCGGAGGCTGTTCGCAACTTGATTGACGTAACTGAATTGCGTCAACAGGCCAACCGTCTCGGTTTGAAAGATTTCAACGTTCTTGGTTTGCAGGCCAAGTTGCAGCCGGTCGAACTTGATGAGGCCGCCCAAGTTCAACTGTCACATCTGTTCCCGGGTTTCAAATACTTGCAAAGCGCCAAGACCATCACAGTTCCAGCTCCAAAAGACCCGCATACCGGCGAGCCGCTTCGCGATCGTGTTGCAATTGATTGGGCCTGGGCTTTTCTCGCTCGCATTTTTCCCCAAAATTAGACGACTTTTCGCAGGCAACTCTCAGGCGTCAGGGCTCTAATTAGATTAGAAAAAAGTTTTAGGAGCAGCCATGGAGAATGATCAAAATCCTCAAGATCCTTATCAAAGGGATGAGATTAGGCCGGCAAACAAAGTTAACCGGTTGTTGGCGGCCACCTCTGTTCTCTCTTTAGGTACGTTGGTGTTCACACAATTCAGCTCGCCGGGTATAGCGGCAGATCTGATTGACCAGGTTTTTTCGCGTGAACCGAATTCTTCGAGCACGTCAAGTGCGGCCGACCCCCAACCATCAAATGTCGAACCGCCACCTGCTTCTGTGTCGAACACTGGGTTGACTGCTGAGCCCGGCTCGGCTACTTTCAGCGCGGCGGAAATAGCCGCTCCAGCAGAAACAAACGGTTTTGCGAGTGCACCGATTCAAAGTAACCCCGCAACAAATACGGTTCAAACCAGCCCAACCCGAAGTCTGGTTTTGCCCGGCACGTCGGGTCTTACCTGGGGTGAAGTGTCTTCAGCTACGCCAAGTTACCAAGCGGGTTCTGGCGGGACAGTCAACGGTGTCGATTATGAAGACGACGATGACGGCGACGATGACGATGATGATGACGACGATCATGATGACGATCGCGACGACGACTAACTAAACCTCTGGCAAACTGTTCGCATGACCAAACTTGACGAGCTAATTGCCGTTGCCCACAAATTACGCGCTCCCGGGGGCTGCCCCTGGGATGCCGAGCAGACACACGAATCACTCATGAAGTACCTGCTCGAAGAGGCCTACGAACTAATCGACGCCATCGAATCTGGCTCGCGCGAAGAAGTTATCGAAGAGCTCGGCGATGTTTTGTATCAGGTCATTTTTCACGCGGATTTAGCCTCGACCGGCTCGCTGGGTGAACCTTTCAGTATCGAAACGGTTGCTGAAGTTTCAGCCCAAAAAATGATTGGTCGTCACCCTCATGTTTTTGGTAACGAGGAAGAGCTACAAAAGTACGCCGCAAAAACCGGCGACGATGTGATGCAGAACTGGGACGATCACAAGAAACGCGAAAAACCGCAACGCCAGAGCATCTTAGATGGAATGCCTTTGAATCTTCCCGCCTTAGCGCTCGCCGACAAAGTGATGGGCAAAGCTGAGAAAATCGGACTTCTCGATAAAGATGCCCCCGGCCCATTTTCGGTGGCTAATTCCGATGAGGTAGGTGCCATCCTGTTGGCGGTCGTTAGTTCAGCACGCTCGGCTGGAATTGACCCGGAGCAGGCCCTTCGCGGTGCCGTTCGTGAGTTGATGGTTGAGATTCGAGAGGTCGAAATTGGCGATGCGGCTGACGCCGGCATAATTGCTGTTCCAACTGACGAAGACTAAGGCTTTGCCTGTGCCAATATTGACCAATGGCTAAAGACGTAAACCCACCTCGCGGAATGCGCGATTTCTTGCCTCACGAGAAACTCAAACGCGACCTTGTCTTGGGGGCGATTCGCTCTACCTACCAAGCCCACGGCTACCAGGAAATTGAGACCCCAGCGCTCGAAGATATCTCTAGACTGACTTCCGGTCAGGGTGGAGATAACGAAAAGCTGGCCTTCCGGGTGCTGAAGCGAGGCGAAGAACTCGAAAAGGCTATGGCTCACGGTGTTGAAGATTTAGCCGACCTAGGTTTGCGATACGACCTAACTGTTCCGCTGACCCGTTACTACGCAACAAACCGGGCGAAACTGCCTAGGGTATTCAAGGCAATTCAAACCGGACCAGTTTGGCGCGCTGAGCGACCTCAGAAGGGTCGTTACCGTCAGTTCGTGCAGTGCGATATTGACATCATCGGTGACAGCAGTGTTCTCGCTGAAATTGACCTTTTGATTTCATCCCTGGACGCTCTTGGCGCAATCGGAGTAGACGACGCCACTATTCGGGTAAACCACCGAGTCTTGCTGTCGAACCTGCTAGATGGCCTAGGGATTCCAGCGGATGGTAAAGCTTCGGCAATGATCACAATCGACAAACTCGACAAAATTTATGCCGAAGGGGTTGTCCGCGAGCTTGGCGAAAAGTTTGACTCTCAGGTCGCTCAGACCGCTGCCGGTTGGCTCTCTTCACTGGGAAGTAATCTAGAAATCCCGGATGAGCTACGCGAGATTTTTGCCGCTGTCGAAGCTAAGTTCGGCCCGGGCAGATTGAGATTTGACCCTACTCTGGTTCGAGGCATGGGTTACTACACCGGTGCGATTTTCGAAATTGAACATCCAGAATCTGGCTCGTCTATCGGTGGCGGTGGCAGATACGACGGAATGGTTGGGCGCTGGCTGGGCGAAGATGTGCCTGCAGTCGGAATCTCCATCGGCTTTGAAAGAGTGGTTGATTTAGTAACGGTTGAAAAAGTTGCTGCCGCCGCAGAGAAGCCGAAATTGGTCTTGGTGCTCGATAGCACGAACCCAGAAATCATCAGTTTGGCAATTTTGCGACAGGCCGAGCTAATTGAGCAGGGCTATCAGGTTCGACTTGAAGAGCGACCGAAGAAGCTAAACATTTTGCTCGAAAATTTAGCTGAGCAAGGCTTCAACCACTTTGCCATCATCAACGTAAATAGCCAGTCATTAGAAACACTGGAAATTAAGCCCATCGCCTAAACTAATCCTCGAGACAACGGCGTTTAAGTGCTGAAATGCGCGAATCAAAATCATTTCAAATAAGGAGACAATTTTGTCAATCATTGAAGCCGTAGGCGCACGCGAGATTCTTGACTCGAGAGGAAACCCGACCATCGAGGTTGAGGTTCTACTTGAGGACGACAGCTTTGGCCGCGCAGCAGTTCCTTCAGGTGCATCAACCGGTGCATTTGAGGCGCACGAAAGTCGCGATGGCGACAAAGGCCGCTACCTCGGCAAGGGTGTTCAAAATGCGGTCAAGGCAGTTGTCGAAGACATCGATGAGGCACTTGTCGGTTTCGACGCACAAGACCAGCGACTGGTCGATGCAGCGTTGATTTCTCTAGACGGAACCGCAAACAAATCAAAACTTGGGGCTAACGCAATTCTCGGTGTCTCGTTGGCTAACGCCCGAGCTGCAGCAGAATCCACCGGTCAGCCACTTTACCGCTACCTTGGTGGTCCAAACGCTTACACCCTTCCAGTGCCACTGATGAACATCATCAACGGCGGCGCACACGCCGACACCGGTGTCGACATCCAAGAATTCATGATTGTGCCACTAGGCGCCGAATCGTTCAGCGAGGCAATTCGCTGGGGCGTTGAGGTTTACCACTCGCTGAAGGGCCTATTGGCTTCTAAGGGGCTGGCAACTGGTTTGGGTGACGAGGGTGGTTTTGCACCTGAGCTGCCAACCAACGCTGCTGCTCTAGACCTAATTGCCGAGGCCATTGCTAAAGCCGGCTACCAGTTGGGCACCCAGATTGCCCTGGCTCTCGACGTAGCATCAACCGAGTTCTACTCGGAAGAAACCAAAAAGTACACTTTCGAGGGGCAAGAGCGCAGCAGCGACGAGATGATCGCCTACTACGCCGATTTGGTGGCCCGCTATCCGCTGGTTTCAATCGAAGACCCACTAGCTGAAGACGACTGGGCTGGCTGGACAAAAATCACCGCTGAGCTTGGCAACAAGGTTCAGTTGGTTGGCGATGACCTATACGTGACCAACCCTTCTCGTTTGCAAAAGGGTATTGATGAAAAAGCAGGTAACGCCATCCTGGTTAAGGTAAACCAGATTGGTACCTTGACCGAAACTTTGGATGCAGTTTCACTAGCGCAGCGCGAAGGTATGAAGGCAATTATTTCTCACCGCTCTGGCGAGACCGAAGACACCTTCATCGCCGATCTTGCAGTCGCTACCAACGCCGGTCAGATCAAGACTGGTGCACCTGCCCGATCAGAGCGTGTTGCGAAATACAACCAGTTGCTTCGTATCGAAGAAGAACTCAACGATGCTGCTTTCTATGCTGGTCGCACAGCATTCCCGAGATTCAAGGCTTAGCAGTAAGTTTTAGATGACGAAACGCCCCGCACAATCAAACCCGGCTCAGGTCGCCGCGATTTTGCGGGGTTTTCGTTTTAACTCGGTAACCCTAACCGTTCTAGCGATGGTAGTGATTGGCGTGATGACGCTGGCGCCTCGTGTCCAAACTTGGTTTGAACAACGCCAGGCTATTGCTGAAGCTCGTGCTGCCCTAGAGGCTGCGAAAAACGAAGTGGCCCAGATGCAGGTTGAACGCAAGCGTTGGGAAGACCCCGCCTATATCAAATCTCAGGCTCGCGATCGGCTCTACTACGTTATGCCGGGCGAGGTGTCATTTTTGGTCATGGATGCGGATGGCGTTGATACCTCGGATGTCTCTGGCACTGTTGGGGCCTTGCTAGCAGAGCAGAAAAACAATGCTGAAATTTCAGCGGACATTACTCAGACCCGAGATAACTGGGTAGATGCGTTGCTCGAAACCGTCATCCGAGCTGGTATCGAGCAGCCAGCCGAAGAAACAAGCGAGAAGTAAAGTGCCACTAACTGAAGCAACCGAAGCGGATGTCGCCGAGGTCTCTAGACAACTTGGACGTCCGGCTCGAGACATCGTAGCTATTGCCGCACGATGCGTATGCGGCCGGCCAACTGTGGTACACACAGCACCTCGCCTGGGTGACGGAACTCCTTTTCCGACCACCTACTACCTAACTCACAAAGCCGCGACGGCAGCAATTTCTGGCCTAGAAGCATCTGGGTTCATGGCAGAACTGCAGGAGCTTTTAGCGACTGATGAAAAAATTGCCAACGCCTATCAAAAAGCGCACCTTGCGTACATCGCAGATCGAGACCAAACAGAAGCAAAACTGGGATTATCTGTCCCTGAAATTGCCGGTATCTCAGCTGGCGGAATGCCAACCCGAGTCAAGTGCTTGCACGCACTAATTGGTCACGCTTTGGCCGCCGGACCGGGAGTTAACCCGATTGGTGATCTAGCACTGGAGGCTTGCAGTTGGAGCCCGGCCAAATGTGCTTGCCCATCAGACTGAACCGCCTACAGATAGCCTGGCAAGGGTGTAGATTAGAACAATGCCTTCTAACACCAAGGGCACTGATGTGCCAAAGATTCTTATTGTCGGTGGCGGTTACGCCGGTTTCTACACTGCCTTCAAACTCGAAAAATACCTAGGTAAAAATGAGGCCGAGGTCACCATGGTTGACCCGCTGCCTTACCTCACCTACCAGCCGTTTTTGCCAGAAGTTGTAGCCGGTTCGATTGAGGCACGACACGTTGTCACCTCTCACCGTCGCCACCTAAAGTCGACCAATGTTGTCACCGGCAAGGTCACCAATATTGACCACAAGAAAAAGACAGCAACCATCGAGGTTCCTGGCCTGAAGCCTTACAAGCAGAAGTACGATCACGTTGTCGTGACCGCAGGTGCTGTTTCTCGCACATTCCCAATCCCGGGTGTTGCCGATGAGGCAATTGGTTTGAAGACCATTGAAGAAGCAGTTGAAATCCGCAACCGCATCCTCACCAATCTAGACAAGGCAGCCAACCTTCCTGAAGGTCCGGCACGTCAGCGTCTACTGACCTTCGTTGTCGTTGGTGGCGGTTTCGCAGGCATCGAAGTGTTCGCTGAAATGCGCTCTTTGGTCAGCTACTTGCTGCGCTACTACCCGAACATCACTTTCGAAGACACCCACTTCCACCTCATCGAGGCTATGGGTCGAATCATGCCAGAGGTTTCGCTAGAGACCAGCCAGTGGGTTTTGAAAAACCTTGACCAGCGCGGCGCTAAAGTGCACCTAAACACTCAGTTGCAGTCTGCGACCAAAGGCAAAATCGAGCTTTCAACCGGTGAGTCTTTCGAGTCTGATGTCATCGTTTGGACTGCTGGTGTGATGGCTAACCCATTCGTTCGAAACACCGACTTGCCACTAGATGAGCGCGGTCGAATCACAGCACACCCTAGCCTTCGCGTAGTCGACGGTGAAAACATCGTCGAAGGTGCCTGGACTGCCGGTGACGTTTCAGCTGTCCCAGATCTTTCTGGAGGTGGCGTTGGTGGTTTCTGTGTACCAAACGCACAGCACGCAGTTCGCCAAGGCAAACTAATGGCAAAGAACCTAGTTGCTGCACTTCGTGGCGAAGGAATCAAAGATTACTACCACGAGAACATGGGTGCCGTAGCCGGTCTAGGTATCGGCGTAGGCGTATTCCAGTACAAGAAGTTGGCAATCAAGGGCCTAATCGCTTGGTTCATGCACCGCGGTTACCACGGTCTAGCCATGCCAATGTGGGAGCGCAAGTTGCGTGTCTTCGGCGGCTGGGTCGCAAACTTCGTATTGCGTCGCGACATCGTTTCAATCGAGGCTACAAAGAACCCTCGATTAGCATTTGAAACATACGCTTCGCGTCCGAAGAAGTAACTCAAAGTTTGAAAAAGGGCGCCCGACCGGTGCCCTTTTTCATTGAGTCTTAGCAGACTCGCTCCATTAGCCCAATGGCAGAGGCAGACGACTTAAAATCGTCACAGTGTCGGTTCGAGTCCGACATGGAGCACAATCTCGAATTTAGAAGTTTCTTTGCTGAGCGTTGGCTGCAAACTGACGGACAGTGATAAATCAGGGTTTACCATTTAGACATGGACATCACCCTAATTATCGTCATCGCCGCAATAGCGCTAATCGGCATTTATCTTTGGTCAACCTACAACGGGTTGGTTCGTCTCAACGTAAGAGTTGACGAAGCCTGGAGCGACATCACTGTTCAGCTGAAAAGACGCGCTGACCTGATTCCAAACCTGATTGAAACCGTTAAGGGCTATGCGTCACACGAGCGCGAAGTTTTCGATGCCGTCACAAAAGCTCGAGCAGCCACTATTTCTCCGGAAACCCTGGCGCACCCAGCTGCTGCCGGTGCTGCTGAAGATGGTTTCCACACTGCGATGAAAAGCCTATTCGCGGTTGCCGAGGCCTATCCGCAACTTCAGGCTAGCCAAAACTTTTTGTCGCTTCAGCAAGAACTGACCGACACCGAAGACAAAATCATGGCTTCTCGTCGTTTTTACAACGGTGGAGTGAGCGAACTAAACATCAAGATCAAGCAATTTCCGCAGACACTTTTTGTGCGCGGGCTTGGATTCAAAGAGCGCGAGTTCTTTGAGGTTGCTGATTTGGCGGCCATTCAAGAACCACCAACCGTTAAGTTCTAAGCAAGACAGGTTTAGTCAGACATGTATTCGGCTATTGCCGCAAACAAGAGAAACACCGTCCTGATTGTTGCCGGTTTTGTTATTTTGCTGGGTGCTTTGGCCTACTGGTGGGGCGAGGCAACGGGCAATGGTTCGTCGTCCTGGTTCATCATCGGTTTTATCGCGCTGTACGCGCTTTTTCAGTACTACATGGCTAGTTCGATTGCCATCGCAATGAGTGGTGCCGTGCCCATCGAGAAAGCAGACAACCCGCGTCTGTGGCGCATCGTTGAAAATTTGGCGATTGCCGATGGCATGCCGATGCCAAAGGTCTACATCATTCCAGATCCTGCGCCGAATGCTTTTGCCACCGGCCGCGATCCGAAACACGCCGTGGTAGCTGCTACCACGGGCCTGCTTGCAATCATGGATGATCAAGAGCTAGAAGGTGTGATGGCGCACGAACTAGGTCACGTTAAAAATTACGACATTCGAGTTTCGACCATCGTTTTTGGCCTGGTCAGCGCGGTTGGAATTTTGGCTGACATGGCGCTTCGTGCCGCCTTTTTCTCGGGGCACAGCAGCGACCGTCGCAATTCAAACGATGGTGGATTAGGCGCCGCCCTGATAATTATCGGCATCGTCGCCAGCATTGTTGCTTGGCTAATTGGCCCGCTAGTCTCTGCGGCGGTTTCGAGACAACGTGAATATTTGGCGGATGCCACCGGCGCTAAAACAACTCGTTACCCCGACGGGTTGGCTAGAGCCTTAGCTAAGTTGGGCCAGTACGGCAAGCCTATGCGCCGAGCAAGCTCGTCGATGGCGCATATGTACATTAACGACCCAATCAAGCCCGGTATGGTCGAGAGGCTCTTTTCAACCCACCCGCCAATTCCTGAGCGAATTGCTCGGCTACAAAAAATCGGTGGCAAGTTCTAAAGCGGCTTTTCAGTAGACTTGGATTTTATGACCAAGCCAAACGTTGAATCACCCACGCTCGAGGTTTTTGAGCAAGCGCTCCAAAACGTGCGCGCTGTGGCCATTGAAACTCCGGTATTGCACAGTCACTATCTGTCAGCACTAACCGGCCAAGAGATTTTTCTAAAGGCTGAAAACCTGCAGCGCACCGGCGCCTACAAACTTCGTGGTGCCTACAACCGAATGAGCAAGCTGACGGCTGCCGAACGCAAAAAGGGAGTGGTTGCGGCTTCTGCTGGAAACCATGCTCAGGGTGTTGCTTTGGCGGCTAAAAAACTCGGTATCAAGGCAACTATCTTTATGCCGGTTGGAGCTTCGCTGCCAAAATTTCAAGCCACTCAAAATTATGGAGCTCAGGTTGTTCTTGAGGGTGCAGTCTTTGCCGAGACGCTAAAAGCGGCTCAAGAGTATGCGGCTAAAAAAGGCGCAATTTTCATCCCGCCTTACGATCACCTCGATGTGATCGCCGGTCAGGGCACTGTCGGTCTCGAAGTTGTTCAACAGGTGCCGGATGTAAAGACAATTTTGGTCGCTATCGGTGGCGGAGGTCTTGCTGCTGGGGTGGCCGTTGCGGCCAAGTTGGCTGCCGCCAAGCAAGGCAGAAAGATTCAAGTTATCGGAGTTCAGAGTGAAAATGCGGCTTCTTATGTGCCCTCACTCAAAAAAGGAACCCCAACTCAAATTCACACCTCCCCGACAATTGCCGACGGTATCGCGGTTTCAAAGCCGGGTGCAATTCCTTTTGCGCTAATTGCCAAGCACCTAGACAAGGTAGTGACTGTAAACGACAATCAGATTGCCACGGCTATTGTTGCTTTGCTAGAGCGCAGCAAGCTGGTCGTTGAGCCCGCCGGAGCGGTTGCTGTTGCGGCACTGATGACTGGAAAAGTTAAGCCTCGAGGCACAACCGTGGCCGTGCTTAGCGGCGGAAACATTGATCCGCTACTTCTGCAAAAGGTAATCGGTCACGGATTAGAAGCTGCCGAGCGATACACGACAGTAACCGTGATGCTTCCAGACCGACCAGGTCAGCTAGTAAAAACAGCGGATGCGATTGCTAAGGCCCACGGAAACGTGGTTGAGGTATTGCACACCCGACACGGTAAGGGTCTAGACATTTCTGAGGTTGAGTTGCAGATGTCGGTTGAGACCATGGGGCACGAACATCGTCAGAGAGTTTTTGAGGCCCTCAATGCAGCTGGACTCAAGGTAAAAAAGTAGTCAAAGACTAAAATTTTGGCCCTAGCCGGTGAAGTTTCTAACCTCTAAAATCTCGATTTCGCGCTCTTTGCCGTTCGGGGCAAAGAACCTTACAGTCTCACCGATCTTGGCGCCCATGATCGCTTGACCAATTGGGCTGTCAGGTGAGTAAACCTCAATCTCGCTGCCCTCTGCTATCTCGGCACTGCCTAGCAAAAACTCGAGCTCAGAGCCATTCAGGGTAAGTTTTACCACCATGCCCTGTTCGACAACTCCGTGCGATTCGCGAGTCTCACCGACAACCGAGTTAGCCAAAATCTCTTCGAGGCGATTGATTCGAGCCTCGATCTTGCCCTGCTCTTCTTTAGCGGCGTGGTAACCGCCGTTTTCTTTCAGGTCGCCCTCTTCACGAGCCTCTTGAATGCGTTTGGCGATGTCGTTGCGCGCAACGGTCAGCAAATATTCGAGTTCGCTCGATAGGCGATCGTAGGCTTCTTGAGTCAGCCAAGTGGGTTGGTGTTCAGACATAATTTCTCTAGTTTATTTGTCTCGACAGCTATCAACTAGACCGGAAACACCTAATTCGGTGGTGTTGACAATGATTTCGTGCTGGCTGGTTTTCTCGTCGCCAGCGGGAATTACAAATTCTTTATAGCCGACTACCGCAAAACCTTGATTTAGAACTTGGATGTAGCACACCGCCGCCTGAGAGTTTGGCCGGGTTACCTCAAACCTGACCCGAGTTTGGGTCTCGTCAAGAACCTCAAAGGCAAGATCTTTTGATTTGACGGCGACTGCATCATTGACAGTCACAACCGCGGCCCACGATAGAAATGCCAAAACAGTGAACGCGACGACAACTACCCAGAATCGGCGTTCGCGCTTCTGTGTTTTTTGTGACTTGCCATATCGTTCGGCAAGCAGGTCATTGTTCAAAGTCATCTCTTAAAGGATAGATACTTATTTCATGAGTTACTTGCTAAGTCAGATTCTTGCTGTCACCCCGAGCCCATCACCTGAAGTCGATCCCGCATCGACTTTTTACAGCCCTGGAGTGGTTGGCTTTATCGCAACCTTCGGAGTCACCGCTGGAGCAGTACTCATAATTTTTGATCTGGTCAGGCGAGTTCGCAGGCTTCGTTACCGAGCCGAAATTGAAGCCAAGTTGGCAGCTGAAGCTGAAATTTCAGCACCGGCTAAAGTCAAAAAGCCAGCGGCGCCAGCAAAGCCGAGCCGACCCGCTTCGCCGGCTAAGCCGAGCCGACCTGCGCCGCCGGCTAAGCCAAAACGCGACTAGTTCAAATTAGGGGTTTCCAAAACTTCCGGCTGCCGGTGCCAAACAAATAAGTAAGGCAGCGGTCCAGTGACACAGGAATGCAACCACAGTCAGTGAGTGGAAAATCTCGTGAAAACCGAAGTGGCCGGGAAACGGATTAGGTTTCTTTAGTCCGTAAACTACTGCGCCGATTGTGTAGCAGAGGCCACCAACCAAAATCAAAATCATCATTGGTGTGTTTGCGGCAAAAAAGTCTCCGATAAAGGCAATTGCTGCCCAGCCCATCGCAACATAAATTGGCACATACAGCCAGCGCGGTGCCGAAATCCAAAAGATTCGGAAACCTATGCCGAGAACCGCTGTAGCCCAGATGATGATCATCAATATTGTGGCCAAATCTTGTCGCAGAGCCAGCATGGTAATTGGGGTGTAACTGCCGGCAATAAGCAAAAAAATGTTTGCGTGATCGATGCGCTTCAGGGTTAGTTTTGCTCTCGGTTTCCAATTGAAGCGGTGATACAGAGCCGAATTTCCAAAAAGAAGAAACGAGGTCGCGAAAAAGACTGCTGCAGAAACCTTGGCGACCCAACCTTCAGCCAGTGCCACGAGCACAATGCCACCGGCTATTACAACTGGTAGAACTCCGGTGTGGATCCAACCGCGCCAAGTAGGTTTAGATTCTGGCTCCCGATATCCGGGAGTAATCGGCATGTGACCTGGAAGCGGCTGATTTTCTGCGTTCATTCTTCAAGGATACGTCGCCGTCTTGGCATCAAGTAGCCTTATCAAGTGTCTAGTCTGATTTATCGCATCTACGAGCGAAAACTCGAAAGTGAGCTCAACCCAAGTGAGCTTCCTCGCCACGTTGCCGTGATGTTAGATGGAAATCGTCGCTGGGCAGAACGTAGGCCTGGGGCCAAGGCTAGCCACGGACACGCCGCTGGTGCTCAAAAAATACAAGAGTTTCTGAACTGGTGCGACGAAATCGGAATTGGTTTTGTCACCCTGTACATGCTTTCGACCGACAATTTAGTTAAGCGAGACAGTGCCGAATTAAACGCGCTGTTGAAAATTATTGCAGCGGTCGCAGAAAACTTGGCCCTGCAAAATCGTTGGAAACTGAGACTGGTTGGCGATCGGGAAGCATTGCCACTAGATTTGCGAACCGCTCTTGAGTTAGCAGAATCTCAGACTCAGGATGTATCTGGACCAACCGTGAATTTAGCGGTTGGTTATGGTGGTCGGCGTGAAATTGCGGATGCCTTTAGGTCGATCCTGCAGCGTGAATTAGCCGCCGGCAGAAGTATCGAGCAAATTGCGCAAGAGCTCAGTGAAGAGACAATCACCGAGCATTTGTATACCGGAGGTCAACCAGACCCAGACTTGATTATTCGAACTTCTGGAGAACAGCGGCTATCTGGATTTTTACTTTGGCAGAGCACCAACTCTGAGCTCTATTTTGAAGAGGCGCTGTGGCCAGATTTTCGTAAGGTCGATTTTCTGCGTGCTCTTCGCGTCTACGCGTCACGCCACCGCCGTTTCGGCGGTTAGGTTAACTAAAAGCAACAATCCGAACCCACGGGCGTGTCTAAATCAGGTTTCGCAATTTAGCGGGCGTAATCTGCCATCAAGCTGAAGCAGGGGAACTTTGATGGGGAAATCACCGGTGGCAACATCCAAGACAGTTAGTTTGAAAACTGAAAAAGCTCAGGCTACAAGAACCTACATTCTCGATACCTCAGTACTGCTTTCAGATCCAAAGGCAATCTTCAAGTTCAAAGAGCAAGAGGTTGTCATTCCAATCATCGTCATAAACGAATTGGAAAAGAAAAGACACGATCCTGAAATTGGCTACTATGCCCGAACAGCACTTCGAATACTGGACGACCTACGAGAAAGACACGAGCGCTTAGATTTTCCAATGCAGGTTGGCGAAGGTGGAACCCTGCGAGTAGAGCTGAACCACATTGACCAGTCAGTGTTACCTACTGGCTTTCAGCTCGGTGACAACGACAGCCGCATCCTGGCCTGTGCCTTCAACTTGGCCTCTGAGGGTGCCAACGTAACCGTGGTTTCTAAAGACTTGCCGATGCGAGTTAAAGCATCTGCCCTTGGCATGAGCGCAGAAGAATACCGAAACGATCAGGTCGCCGACTCTGGATGGACGGGAATTGAGGAAATAGCGCTCAGTTCAGAAGAAATATCTGACCTTTACGACACTGAAATTATCAAGCACCCGGCCGCAGCAAACTTACCCGTTAACACGGGACTCATCATCAGTTCAGAGCGCGGTCACGCGCTGGCTAGAGTTGAAAAAGGCAGCAAGATAAAACTTGTTCGCGGTGATCGTGATGTATTTGGTGTGCATGGCAGATCAGCCGAGCAGCGGTTGGCTATTGATCTGCTGCTAGATCCAGAGGTCGGTATTGTGTCGCTTGGTGGTCGTGCCGGTACCGGTAAATCTGCGATGGCACTGTGCGCGGCCCTTGAAGCAGTGCTCGAGCGCCGCCAGCACAAGAAAATTATTGTTTTCCGACCAATCTTTGCAGTTGGTGGGCAAGAGCTGGGTTATCTGCCCGGTAGCGAAAACGAAAAGATGAACCCTTGGGGGCAGGCGGTTTTCGACACCCTCGGTGCTTTGGTTTCCAAGGAAGTAATCGAGCACATTGTCGATCGAGGGATTATCGAGATTTTGCCGTTGACGCACATCCGAGGACGGTCGCTGCACGACGCGTTCGTGATAGTCGACGAAGCTCAGTCGCTGGAACGAAATGTGCTGCTCACCGTGCTTTCGCGAATCGGTCAAAACGCAAAAGTAGTGTTGACCCACGATGTGGCTCAGCGAGACAACCTTCGAGTCGGCAGACACGATGGTATTGCAGCCGTTGTCGAGAGTCTGAAGGGGCACGAGCTCTTCGCTCACGTAACTCTGACCCGAAGCGAGCGCAGTGCCATTGCTGCCTTGGTAACCGACCTACTAGATCAATAGCGCCTGTTAGTAACTTCAGCGCGCACAAACCCAAAGACCTAGTCTCATGCCATGCAGTTTTTCTTTGAGTGGCACTGGTTAGGCGCCTGCTATCTAGCTCTAGTTGCTGTGCCGCTAGCAGTTATCGACTGGCAAAGTCATCGCTTGCCAAACAAATTAGTCCTGCCTAGTTTTGCTGTCACCGGTTTAGGTTTTCTAGCAGCGTTGACCCAGGGCTTTGCTATGGCTCTTGTGCTGCAAGCGCTGCTTCTGTCCGTAGCAACTTTCGTTTTTGGTTTGATAGCCAACCGATTCGCGTCCTTGGGTATGGGCGATGTCAAATTACTGGCTGCAATTTCGCTAGCTTTTGGCTGGCAATCAACCATGGTGATTATCTGGGTAATCGCTATCGCGATGACACTTGCGGCTTTTTATATCTTGACCAAATTTTTTAGCGGGGCAATAAAAATGGGCCAGAGCATTGCGCTCGGCCCATTTTTATTACTGGCTTTGGTTATAGTCCAGGGCTGGTCATTGACAGCACATCAAGTGCCTTATCTAGCTGCTCCATGGTGAGCTTCTCGCCGTCAACATAACCAAGTTCGATGGTGGCCTCACGCACGGTGATTTGCTTAGCCACCGAGTGCTTGGCGATCTTGGCGGCAGCCTCGTAGCCGATGAATTTGTTCAAAGGGGTAACAATTGACGGGCTTGACTCGGCCAAGGCGCGAGCGCGCTGTTCGTTGGCTTCAAGGCCGGCTACCGTCTTGTCAGCGAGCAAACGCATCGAGTTCGATAACAGGCGAATTGACTCGAGCAGGGCATTTCCCATGACCGGGATAGCCACATTCAATTCGAAGTTTCCGCTGGCACCGGCCCATGCGGTGGTTGCGTCGTTGCCAATTACTCGCGCGCAAACCATCATGACCGCTTCGGGAACAACAGGGTTAACCTTGCCCGGCATGATTGACGAGCCTGGCTGCAAATCTGGGATGTGTAGCTCGGCGATTCCGGCGTTCGGACCTGAGCCCATCCAACGAAGGTCGTTATTGATTTTGGTTAGGCTGACAGCCAGCACTCTCAGCGCGCCTGAGGCTTCGACCAGTGCGTCTCGTGCGCCCTGGGCCTCAAAGTGGTCGCGCGCCTCGGTCACCGGAAGGCCGGTTTCCTCAGCCAAAATACGAATCACTTCTTGAGGGAAACCTTTGGGGGTGTTGATTCCGGTGCCGACAGCTGTGCCGCCCAAAGGAACCTCAGCCACTCGGCCAATAGTGCTTTCGACTCGTTCGATGGCGTAGCGAATTTGGGCAGCGTAACCACCGAATTCCTGACCCAGGGTGACTGGGGTGGCATCCATCAGGTGAGTGCGTCCGGCCTTAACCACTGATTTCCACAAATCACGCTTTTCTTCGAGTGCTTTAGCCAGGTAGTCAAGAGCTGGCAGCAGATCATTGATCAGCGCAGCCGTAACGGCAACGTGAACTGAGGTTGGGAAAACATCGTTTGAAGACTGCGATGCGTTCACGTGATCGTTGGGGTGAACATTCGAACCCAAAGAGTTGGTGGCTAGCGTGGCAAGCACCTCATTCATGTTCATGTTCGAGGATGTGCCGCTTCCGGTCTGGAAAATGTCAACCGGGAACTGGTCGTCGTGTTGTCCTAAAATCACAAGATCGGCTGCTGAGGCAATTGCAGTAGCGATCTCGGCACTGAGAACACCTAATTTTTGATTTGCCAGCGCAGCCGCTTTCTTGATTCTGGCTAGAGCAGCGATGTGCTCCCGTTCCAGAGTGGTTCCCGAGATTGGAAAGTTCTCAACAGCACGTTGAGTTTGTGCTCGGTACAGGGCGTTGATTGGGACCTTTACTTCGCCCATGGTGTCGTGTTCGATACGGTATTCCACTTGTTTGCCTTTCAGTTTGAGGCGGCTAAACGTTGCCGACCTCTAAAATCGGATGAATTTCACCGAGTGCTAGTCGATAGTTTGCTCCCACTACGGCCAATTTCCCGGCTTTTACCGCATCGGAAATTAGTCGGCTTCGGGTGAGAAGTTCATTTATGGTGTCTTGAATGTGTAATTCGGTGACGTCGTCAATTTCGAATTTTCCAGCTTGATTGGCAGCCGTAACGGTCGGTTGGATTCTATCGACCAGATTTTGAATGAATTCGCCATTCGTTTTCAGTAATCCCAAGCTGGAGTCCATAGTCGCTCTAATCGCTCCGCATTCGTCGTGGCCCAAAATCAAAATCAGAGGAACGCCCAGTACTTCTACCGAATATTCGAGCGAGCCCAAAATAGTTTCGGCAATTACCTGGCCGGCATTTCTGACCACGAAAAGATCACCAAGGCCAACATCAAAAATAATTTCCGCTGATAAACGAGAGTCGGCACATCCGAACAAAGCTGCAAAAGGTTTCTGTCCGGTTGCAAGATCACTGCGACGATCAATGTCTTGACGCGGATGAGCCGGTGCTCCAGTTACAAAGCGACGATTTCCCGCTTGCATCGCTGCCCAGGCATCGGCTGGGGTTTCCGGGCGTTTTAGTTCAGTCACTACCAAACTCGTTTTCAATTTGGTTAGCGAAGGTGCTAAATTCCGACGCGGTCGCGGTGCCTTTCAGAATGAAAACCTGATTGGGAAGTTCGTAAACCCAGATTGTTGGGTCGCCTTTGACATCCTCGAGTTTGGTCAGTTTTAACCACTTCGGGTTGCTGTCGCTGCTGGCGGTGTCTGGCAGGTAACCTGCCGTTTCGAGAGCCAACCAGGTTGCGTTGTAATTGAAGGCCTGTTTCACCGAAACAAACTGATTCTGCCCACCGACTAAGCCCAGGTACCAGGTGTCGACGCCGTCAGTGCCGGGCGACCAGCGTGCAGCGTTAGCCCACCACTCATCGGGCAGGGTGGGGGTAAAAACATTGTTTGAAGTGGCCGCTTCGGTGCTTGATGCCACCGACGCAAAATCAACCGGCTGGTGGCGCGAGCTGTCATCTCGAGGCACGATCAGCACCAAAACCAAAACCAACCCGGATGTCGCCAACAGCGAAAGAAGCAAATTGTTGACCGTCTGCTTGGCGCGGTGCTTAGCTGCTGAATCGCTCAATTACTCGCCCTGCTTTTTCAAAAGTGCAGCATCAAGCTTTTTTCGGGCACCGGAAAGCCAGGTTTCACAGTGACTTGCCAACGCTTCACCGCGCTCCCAGAGTTGTAGCGAAGCCTCTAGCGGCACAGAACCCTGTTCGAGTTCGGTCACAACCTTGACCAGTTCGTCGCGAGCTTGCTCGTAAGACATCGCTTCGATGTCCGAGTTTGATGATTTCTTTTCGCTCGCCATTTCTCTCCTATTTTAAGTCGCTTTTCAGCCGACCCCGCGTTCTAATCAGCAGTCAGGGGCAGCTCGCCCTTGGCCAGTTTTGCCGTCAGTTTGCTTCCTTTGGTTACCTTTGTTGGATTTGTGACTACGTGCCCCCCGGAATCTAGAAGCACCGCGTAACCGCGTTCTAGCGTTGACTGCGGAGACAACGATCGAACCTGAGCTTTGAGGTGGCTTAATTCGAGTGCAGAAACATCCAACAGTTGACTGAATCTGTTTCTCAATCGAATAATTTCGCGCTCGGTCTCCTCATCGAGTTTTTCGATAAATCCATAAGGATTTGCCATGAGTGGCCGACTTCGCAATTGAGAAATCAATTCGCTCTGATTCTGCACCGCAGTTGCAATCCTCAAGAACGCTCGATGGGTCAACTGTGACAACATGGCGCGCTGCTCAGTTACGTCTGGAACCACTCGTTTAGCCGCATCGGTAGGGGTGGATGCCCGCAAATCGGCAACATCATCTAGAACAGGGCGGTCATTTTCATGTCCGATTGCCGAGACGAGCGGGGTCTGGATTTTGGCTGCAGTTCTGACCAGTTCTTCATCGCTGAAAACCACCAGATCGAGAAAAGAGCCGCCGCCACGCGCCACGATGATTACGTCTACCTCAGGGTCTTGATCCAGTTGTTTCATCGCCGAGATTATCTCGGGCGCAGCTTTATCGCCCTGCACCAGCGTGTTGACAACTTTGAATTCAACATTTGGCCAGCGGAGCTTCGCGTTTTTCAACACATCTTTTTCGGCATCAGAGTCTTTACCGGTGATGAGTCCGATGCAACTCGGCAAAAACGGCAGTGGTTTCTTTTTGCTCGGGTCAGTGAGGCCTTCGGCAGCGAGGGTCGCTCTCAGTCTTTCGATGCGTTCTAGGAGTTCGCCCAAACCGACCTTGCGCATCTCCAAAACCTGCATGGTGAGCTTGCCACCTTTGGGCCAAAAAGCTGGCTTGATCAGAGCAACAACACGGTCACCCTGCTTCAGGTCGACCGGGATCTTTCCGAGGCTCCAAGCGTGAATTGAGACACTGTTCTCTTGCTGCAGGTCACGGATTTCGCCGAACATGTTTGTTGGGCCGAATTTGATTTGCGAAAGCTCACCTTCGATCCAGAGAACTCCCAGACGCTCAATCCACTCTTTGAGTGTGAGCGAAAGCCTAGATACGGGCCACGGTGAAAGTTCGCTACTTACCTTGGATTCACCGGAGACGATGTCGTCAATCACGATCCTCCAAACAGTCACCACAATCCATCAAAATAACCCGCTTATCATTGAGGGGTGACTGCAAACAACAATACCCAAACCGCGCTGCCAAATCCGACTGCCAAAAAGGTTCTGTTGGCCTCGCCGCGCGGATATTGCGCAGGGGTTGATCGAGCCGTAATTGCCGTTGAAAAGGCCCTCGATCACTACGGTGCGCCGGTATACGTTCGCAAAGAAATCGTTCACAACAAACATGTAGTCACCTCGCTCGAAAAACGCGGAGCTATTTTTGTCGATGAGGTAGACGTTGTGCCCGAGGGTTCGGTGTTAGTTTTTTCAGCCCACGGAGTTTCACCGGCAGTTGTTGCGGCCGCACAAGCGCGAAATCTAAACACCATTGATGCAACCTGCCCGCTTGTCACCAAGGTGCACCGAGAAGTTCAGCGTTTCGCCAATGAAGACTACGACATTCTGCTTATCGGCCACGAGGGTCACGAGGAAGTTGAGGGCACCGCTGGCGAAGCACCAGACCATGTGCAACTCATCGACGGAGCCGAGTCAATTGCGACAGCCAAAATTCGCGACCCAAAAAAGGTAGTTTGGCTTTCACAGACCACGCTTTCGGTAGACGAAACCATGCAGACCGTATTGAAACTTCGCGAGAAGTATCCAACCCTGCAGAACCCACCCTCTGATGACATCTGCTACGCAACTCAAAACCGACAGGTCGCCATCAAGAAAGTTGGTGCTTCGTCTGACCTGGTAATTGTGGTTGGGTCGGCAAACTCATCAAACACCGTGCGCTTGGTTGAAGTAGCTCTAGAGGCGGGGGCAAAAGCCGCCTACCGTGTCGATTTTGCATCCGAGATTCAAGATGCCTGGTTTGCTGATGTCAGCACCGTTGGAGTTTCGTCTGGCGCATCGGTGCCAGAAGAACTAGTCGATGAGGTGCTCGAGTACCTGGCCAACCGCGGCTACGGCGATGTCGAAACCGTGCTTACTGCTGAAGAGGATGTTCAGTTCTCTCTGCCAAAAGAGCTTCGCAAAGAGCTCAAAGCTGCCGGCGAAGACACCAGCAACAAGCAAAAGCGCAACTAATTTCGTCTGCTACGGAATAGTTCAGCGCAGTTGCGAATTGTCACATTGCGTAACCAAGTTTTGTGGTCTAAAAATCACCGCTTACGCTTTGAAACACATACTTTCAACTGAAGGAAAACCATGTCTAAATTTCTGAAGGCCGGAATCGCATCTGCGACAATTCTGGCTCTACTTGGCGGAACCGCCGCTGCGCTGCCAGCCCAGGCTGCACCAAAAGAAATCAAAATCGCTGCCGAGAGTGCTTACCCTCCGTTTGCCTACAAGGTCGGCTCTAAGTTCCGCGGTTATGACATTGAGGTTGCCGAGGCTGTTGCCAAAAAGGCTGGCTACAAGGTCAAGTGGGTTGCTTCACAGTGGGATGGTATTTTCGCCGGCTTGAAGGCTAAGCGCTGGGATGCTATCGCCAACCAGGTAACCATCCGCGCCGACCGCAAGGCTCTGTATGACCTGTCACTTCCTTACACCTCTTCTCGCTACGTAGTAATCACCCGCAAGGATGACACTCGCGTAACCAAGATTGAAGACATCAAGGGTCTTATCGCAGCCGGTTCGGCCACAAGCTCTTTTGCTGATGAGGCTCGCAAATACGGTGCAACAGTTGAGGTTGTGGAAGACAACGCCAGCCGTTTCGCTTTGTTGACCCAGAAGAAAGTTGACATCATCATCAACGACAGCCTCTGGGCCCTTGACTACATCAAGAACAACCGTGACGCAAACGTCAAGATTGCTGCATACTTTGGCGAGCCAAGCCTGCAGGGCTTTGCATTCCGCAAGAACAGCGGATACGTTGCCAAATTCAACAAGGCACTGCTTGCTTTGAAGAAGGATGGCACCATCAAGAAGATTGGCGTGAAGTACTTCGGCAAGGATGTCAGTAAGTAGACTTTTCTCAATACTTAAGTCGACAAGAGGACGGTGGATCCATGGAATCATCGTCCTCTTGGCTTTTAATCGGTGACTCGCTTTGGCCGCTAACCGAGGCGTTGCTGACCGGCACCATCCCGCTCACGGCAGCAAGTTTTGTCCTCGGACTGGGTATCGCAATTTTCATGGCTTTGGCCCGCCTCTCCAATTTCTTTTTGCTTCGCTGGATCGCGCAGTTTTTCATCTCGATTATTCGAGGAACACCGCTGCTTTTGCAGCTCTTCATGATTTTTTACGGGTTGCCGGCATTCGGTATCGTTCTTGACCCTTGGCCAAGCGCGATTATCGCCTTTTCTATGAACGTCGGTGGCTATGCTGCAGAGACGATTCGTGCCGCAATTCTTTCGATACCGAAAGGGCAGTGGGAGGCAGCCAGCACGGTTGGCCTGACTCATACCCAAACTCTGGTTCGAATCATCCTTCCGCAGGCGGCTAGAGTGGCAATTCCACCGCTATCAAACACTCTGATTTCTCTGGTTAAAGACACATCCTTGGCATCTGTTGTTTTGGTCACCGAACTGTTCAGAGTAGCCCAAGAGATCGCAGCTCCAACCTTCGAATTCTTCACCATGTATGCGGTTGCCGGCGTTTACTACTGGGTTTTGAGCCAAATTTTGGCATTTGCCCAGAGCCGACTTGAGAAAAAACTTGACCGTAAGGTGGCCAGATGACAAACCTTATTTCGGTTCGAGGCTTGGCCAAAAAATTCGGTGAAAATCAGGTGTTTTCCGGGATTGACTTCGATGTTAGAGAAGGCTCGGTTACCGTAATCATCGGGTCATCCGGGTCTGGAAAAACTACAATTCTGCGATCGTTGAATGCGCTAGAGCAACCCGAATCTGGCACGGTTCAAATTCGCGACTTCGTCGTTGATTACTCAAAAAAGTTGACCAAAAAAGAGATTGTTGAGTTGCGCGGTCACAGCGGAATGGTTTTCCAAGGGAACAACCTTTTTGGCAACCTGAATGTTTTGCAGAACATTATTGAAGGGCCAATTCGGGCTCAAAAGCGTCCCCGCGAAGAAGTTGTGGCAGAGGCACGCGAGCTTCTAAAGCTGGTGGGGATCGAAGCTAAAGAAAACGCTTATCCGCACGAGCTATCTGGCGGGCAGCAGCAAAGAGTTGGAATCGCCAGGGCTCTGGCTCTAAAGCCTGACGTTTTGCTTTTTGATGAGCCTACGTCCGCTCTTGATCCAGAGCTGGTGGGCGAAGTGCTTGAAGCAATGCGCAAGCTGGCCAATCAGGGTTGGACCATGGTAGTGGTTACGCATGAAATGCGATTTGCTCGAGATGTGGCCGACCAAGTGCTGTTTATTGACGGTGGTCGCATTGTCGAGCGGGGAACCGCTGCCGAGGTTTTGCAGAATCCAAAAGAACTTAGAACGAAAGAATTCTTGAAGCGCATCCTCGGTGACAACTAGTTTTTACCTAGGTAAAACTGCGCATTAGGTTTAGGCTGCACCTCGCAAGAAAAATGGTCGGCTGAAACCAGCCGAACATAACTCCTAATTCTTTACAGCGACATAGATTTGCCGGCTGAGCCAAGCTCTTGAGCAGCCTCAACAACGCGAGCCGACATTCCAGCTTCAGCACTCTTTCCCCAAGCGCGTGGGTCATAGGCTTTCTTGTTTCCGACTTCGCCGTCAACTTTGAGCACGCCATCGTAGTTTTTGAACATGTGGTCGGCAATTGGTCGGGTGAAGGCGTATTGCAAATCGGTGTCGATATTCATCTTGATAACGCCGTGACGAACTGCTTCAGCGATTTCTTCTGGAGTTGAACCCGAGCCGCCGTGGAAAACCAAGTCAAATGGCTTGTCTTTGCCATATTTTGCACCTACAGCAGCTTGGATCTCGCCAAGCAGTTCAGGGCGCAGCTTGACGTTACCTGGCTTGTAAACTCCGTGTACGTTGCCAAAGGTTAGAGCGACCATGTAGCGACCGTTTTCACCAAGGCCCAGTGCCTCAGCAGTTGCCAGGCCGTCAGCAGGGGTGGTGTAGAGGTGTTCACCCATGCCACCTTCAACGCCATCTTCTTCGCCGCCAACTACACCAACTTCGATTTCGAGTACAGCGCCGATGCCCTTGGTTAGTTTCAACATTTCTTTGGCAATTTCAAGGTTTTCGCCCATTGGCACTGCCGAACCATCCCACATGTGCGAGTTGAATAGCGGGTCGAGACCTGATTTGACTCGATCTTGAGAAATGGCAATCAGTGGGCGAACAAATTTGTCTAACTGATCTTTGGCACAGTGGTCGGTGTGTAGCGCGATGGTAATTCCATAGTTTTTTGCCACCTCACGAGCGAAGACAGCCATCGCTGCAGCACCGCTTGCCATGTTCTTCACTGTTGGGCCTGACCAGTAATCGCCACCTCCGGTGGTGACCTGAATAATGCCGTCTGAGCCAGCTGCTTGCAAGCCAGCCAGCGCCGCATTCAACGTTTGGGAACTAGAAACGTTAATTGCCGGATAGGCAAAGCCCCCACTTTTAGCGCGATCAAGCATTTCTAAGTACTGGTCTGGTGATGCAACAGGCATTTTTGCTCCTTCGCTGGTGGGAGCTTTGTGCATCCCAGTTAAATTTTACGTCTTAGGCTAGGGCGATTTCTTTGAGTTGGGTTGAGCGCTCAGGATTCGCAACAACAGTCGCTTCCGGCATTCCATCAAGGTTCTGAAGGCCACTCTTTGGCTGCTGCACCTTTACGGCTCCCCACTGCACCGCCATTTTCACTCCGGCAGGAACGTCGAAACCGTCAAAGTTGTTTGCCTCGGTTGGGCCGTTCGTGGTTGCCGCAACCGCCGACAAAAAGCCAGCCAGGGTTGAGTCTCCGGCGCCAACCGTATTGATTACCTTGATCGGCGGGGTCTTTGCGTGCCAAGAGTTGTTTTTGGTAACCGCAATCATGCCGTCGGCTCCGAGCGAGGCAAGCACACACTCTACTCCTGAGCTAATTAGTTCTCTGGCCGCGTCGATGACATCGCCGTAGGTTCTGAGGTCTCTACCTACCGCAGAGGCTAACTCTTCAGCGTTTGGCTTCATCACGCTGGCAGCGCCCTTGTGTGCCCAGTAGCTCAGTGGTTCGCCCGAGGTGTCTAGTGCAACTCGAACCCCGAGGCTTTTCATTCGGTCAAAAATTGGCTGCAAATCGACAAACTTGCCGGTTGAGTTGTCAATTGGCAAGGCACCGGCAATAACCAACCATTTTGCTTGAGCCTCACGAACGGTTTTCTCGGTCAGATCAATAATCTGCTGCCAGTCTTCAGCCGAAAGCGGACGAGGGGCCTCGTTTACCTTTGTGGTTGGGCCATCTTTGATCACGATGGTGGTTGATACTCGCAGAGTGCCGGCAACCCACAATGGGACCAAAGTTTTTGAGTGACCGGTGCGGTCGAGCACCGATGGATCGGCATTTCCAATAGGAACAACGCCGGGGGCAGCGATTCCGGCCAGGTTCAAACCTTTTGAAACGTTGATGCCTTTGCCTGCCAATTCTTCGGCAACATCATCGGCACGGTTTACTCCACCTTCAATGAGATCGTGCACGTAGTAGGTGCGATCTAGAGTGGGTGCCGGTGTGAGTGTGACTACAGGAGAAAGTGGGATTGTCGACATGAAGTACTCCTAATGAGGTCTTGATCCGATTGTTTTTAGTAATTCGGGCTGGCAACTTCATTGTCGAGCGCTATTCGAAGTATAGCGAAACAAACCCCAGGCTTTGTTTTAGGTTCGGTCTAAAACGCGATGACTTTAAGCCTCTTTAGTGTTTTCGGTAAGTTCGCTTGCGGTCAATTGATTTGGTGAAGTTTCAATTTCTTTGGGGGCAACAATTTCTTCGGTGGCCAACTCCGTTTCATCAAGGTCATTAAGTTTGCGCGCCGTCACTAACATTCGCGACTCGAGGCTAGAAACAAAAACGTTGTAGTCCTTCACCGTGGCGGTAATAGAACGGCCCAACTTGTCGGCATGCTCAGCGACTTTTACCACTCGCTCGTAAAGTTCTTTGCCCAGTTTGATCATGTTCTTGACCGAAGACTCATCGGCATTTTGCCGCCAGATATAGTTGACCGTTTTCAGAACAGAAAACAGGCTGACCGGAGAAGCCAGCGCAACATTTTTCTTGAAGGCATATTCGAGCAGAGTTGGGTCGGCATCGAGGGCTGCCGATAGTAGCGATTCGCTAGGGACAAAGGCGATAACAAAATCGGGGGAGCTGGATAAGCCGCTCCAGTAGGCCTTGCCTGAGAGTGCATCGATGTGTGACTTCACGGCTTTGACGTGCTCTTCTAGCAACTTTTGTCGTCGAGCCAGTTCTTCGGGGCTGCCCAATTCAGAGATTGCCGCTGCCTCTTGGTAAGAATTGAAAGGCACTTTTGAATCGATGGCAAGCGACTTGTTACCGGGCAAATTAATGACCAGGTCTGCTCTTCCGGTGCCTGAGTCGGTGGCAAATGTGACTTGCTCGGTGAAGTCGGCGTGCTTGATGAGGCCAGCCAGTTCGATTAGTTTGCGAAGCTGAGTCTCGCCCCAAACCCCGCGAAGACTGTTGGATGACAGCGCCTGGGCAAGTGCTTGGGTTTGCCGACGCAGGGCTTCATCGCTGTCGACTGCTGCCTTGAGTTGCTGCTGAATTGTGCCAAACTGCTCAACTCGATCTTTTTCTAGGCGTGCAACGGTCTGCTGCATTTGCTCGAGGTTGCTTCTTACCGGAGCCAGAGCTTGCAACAAACGGTTTTCTTCGCGATCGCGTTCGTCGCGCTCAAGCTTCTCTTGGCGCAGTTGTGACAGTTGAGCTTCGAGACCACCAATGGTGGCATTTGCCGCAGCCAAATCGATGGCGGCCTGATTGTTGCCCGGAGCCTTGGCTTTCGCTGCAAGGAAGCCGACAACCAAGCCAATTAGAAGGCCACCGAGACCCCAGAAAATCGCATCCATGATGATGAGTATCGCACTGGCAACCGACAAAAAGAGTTACAGCGCTTTTAGGCTCTGCTTAGTTGCGCCCAATAACTGCTCCAAATTTTCAGCACCGTGGCGCAAACTGGCATGCAAAATGATTCGGGCGCAAGCGTCGGCATCGGCTAAGGCATCGTGGTGGTCGAATTCCTCGTGGCCAATTGCGTAGGCAACTTGATTTAGTCGATATGAGTCAAGGTTGTAGGTCTTGCGTGAAATCGCCAGCGAACAGGTGTAGCCGGTTTCGGGGGTTTTGAAATCTAGTAACTGTGCGGTTGCTCGCAAAACACCCATGTCAAAAGGTGCATTGTGGGCTACCAGAACATCACCGGCGCTAAACGCGAAAATAAGGTTCAATGCCTCGATTGCTGAGGCTGCGTCTTCTACGTCGCTGGGTCTAATTCCGTGAACCCGGATGTTGCCTTCGTGAAACCAATTATTTGGATAGGGCGGCGAAATAAGGAAACCGAGTGAATCGGTGATTTTGCCATCAGAAACTTTCACCAATCCGACTGCGCAGGGGCTGGCTGGCGAGCCGTTTGCGGTTTCGAAGTCGATGGCGGTGAAATTTAGCACCGTTACAGTCTGCCAGCAGCAGACACCTTTGTCGGCTAAGGCTAGACTTGCCTACCGTGGCTCTAACAATTGGAATCGTGGGACTACCCAACGTAGGTAAGTCGACCCTCTTTAATGCACTGACAAAAAACAACGTGTTGGCAGCAAACTATCCGTTTGCAACTATCGAGCCAAACGTTGGAGTCGTGAACCTACCCGATGCCAGGTTGACTCGGTTAGCCGAGATTTTTGGCTCTGAGCGAATTTTGCCGGCCCCGGTTTCTTTCGTCGATATCGCCGGCATCGTGCGTGGCGCATCCGTGGGTGAAGGTTTGGGTAACAAATTTCTAGCCAACATTCGAGAAGCAGACGCCATCGCTCAGGTAGTTCGCGGTTTTAGCGACAGCGACGTCGTACACGTTGATGGCAAAGTCGATGCTGCCAGCGACATTGAAACAATCAACACCGAGCTAATTTTGGCCGACATGGAAACCCTAGATAAGGCTCGCTCGCGCATCGAGAAAGAAGTAAAGGGTAAAAAACTTGAGCCATCGGTTCTCGAAACCGTAGATGAGGCCAAAGCCTGGCTCGACGGCGGCAAGCCGCTATCAACTTCAAAAATTGATTTGGCAGCAATCAAAGAACTTGGTTTGCTTACGGCGAAGCCAATCCTTTACGTCTTCAACGTGGATGAAGGCATTTTGACTGAGCCTGCTAAAAAGAAGGCGCTCGCCGACTTGGTTGCTCCGGCTGAGGCTGTTTTCTTAGACGCCAAAGTTGAGTCTGAACTAATTGATCTCTCGCCTGAAGAGGCAAATGAGCTGTTATCTTCGTTGGGCCAGGACGAGTCGGGACTTGATCAACTTGCCCGCATCGGATTCAACACCCTAGGTTTGCAAACCTACCTAACCGCAGGACCCAAAGAAGCTCGAGCCTGGACAATCAGAAAAGGCTGGAAGGCCCCGGCTGCAGCCGGTGTAATTCACACTGACTTTGAACGCGGATTTATCAAGGCAGAAGTTGTCTCATTTGCCGACCTCGATGCTGCTGGCTCGATGCACGACGCTAAGGCAGCCGGCAAGGTTCGGATGGAAGGCAAAGATTACGTGATGCAGGATGGCGACGTCGTCGAATTCAGGTTTAACGTCTAGCGTTCGAGTGTTCGACAACCTGTTGTGCGAAAGCGCTAGCTAGATCCCAAGCCTGTTGCCGGTAGCTGGCTGCCAGCTCGTGAGTTTTTTCGATCTGCTGTGCAACATCGATACCCTCTTTTTCAAAGGCACGACGATAGGTGCTCAGCCAAGCAAGTTGCTGTGCGACTCCGATTTCTGGATGAAATTGCGTAGCCCAAGCTTTGTCGCCGATGCGGAAGGCTTCATTGATGCCATTGGTTTCGCCCAACAAGACTGCATTTTCGGGAAGTTCAAAGGTGTCATAGTGAAAATGAAACGCGTTGGCGTTGTTGTCAAAAACACCTAAAACCGGGTCATTCTTAGCTTCCGGTAGAACGTTTATTTTGGTCCAGCCAAACTCACCTTTGTCAGCTTTGTATACTCGCCCGCCGGCGGCAGATGCCAGTAGTTGCGAACCAAAACACAGTCCGAGAAGTGGGGTTTCAGTTTCAAGAGCCCACTGCATAATTTTGCGCTCGTGAGTCATCCAAGGGTGTTCCGCCTCTTCCTGAACGCCGGCGTGTGCACCAAGCGAAATGATGCCGTCGTACTGGTCTAGCGATTCGAGATCAGGGTTTCGATCACGCTCGTTTTGAACATCCCAGGTGTCCATCAAAATACCGGCTTCCACAATTGGGTTAGCCATCTCGTTCAAATGATCGTCGATGTCGTGAACTATTACTAGGATTTTTGGACGCTCGACCATTGGTTCCTCCGGGGCAATCTGGTTGACTCTTATTTATTATCGGCGCTAAAAGGACGAGGTATTTCCTATGTTGCAGGGTTTGCTCTATTCAGTTGAACGCGAATTCGATGTTTCAATCGAGCGTCTTTGGCAAGCCTGGGTAGAGGCAAAACAGCTGGAGCAGTGGTACTCGCCAACCTTCTTGAGTGTGGTGCCAAACAGCGCGGTGTCGCAAACCGAGGTTGGTGGGCAGTGGGCCATTGCCGTCGATGTCTCAGCCAATGGTTTTAACGCCTATTTTTGGGGTCGATACAGTGTGGTTGAACCTCATAAAAAGCTGGTCCACACGCTTTGTTACAGTCAGGATGAAGCCGACTTCATTGCCCGAAGCGATGACGCGCCCGCTCACGAAATCGTCATCGACTTCGAACGTCGGGGTGATTCAAGTTGGGTTAGGTTTTCTCAATTTGGAGAAATGGATGAAGAGCAGGCTGAGGCGTCTCGAGAAGGCATGGAAAGTTACCTGGAAAACCTAAAACGCTACCTGGCAACCAGCGACTAGGCTTTGGACATGAATTTTGCAGAAATCAACTGGCTGGCCGTCTTGATTGCCGGTGTTGTCGGTATCGCCATCGGCGCTCTTTGGTTTGGTCCGAAAGCCTTTTATCCAATTTGGTGGAAGGCATTGGGGCAGGAGCCGACAGATCAACCCGGCGATGATTCAATGGCTAAAGTTTTTGGAATCACCTTCGCTGCAGCATTTGTGCAAGCTATCACCTTGGCAATTTTGATTCAGGCTCTGGGTGTTACTGATTTTCTAAATGGGGCCCTGCTCGGTGCTTTGGTTGGCTTCGGAATAGGTGCAGCAACCTCGGTTTCGCATCGGCTCTTCGGTCGTCAGGGTTTGACAGTTTGGCTTATTGAGGTTGGTCAAGACATAGTCGGCTTGACTTTGATGGGCGCGATTATTGCCGGTTTAGGCTAGTCGAATTATCAGCTTGGGCCAGGGTTCAATTTAGGCATGCAGCAACTTCTCTTCGCCGATCAGCTGGGTCCGCATTTTGATTTGGGCGGAGAAATCATCCTGGTTGAGAGTCTGGGGCGACTTGCCGCGCGACCGCACCACTGGGCTAAAGCCCAGTTGATACTAAGTGCCATAAGGCATCGTGCGGCTGAATCAGAGCGGGTTCATCTGGTCCGTGCAGATTCATATAACGCCTACCTCGACGGGCAAGAAACCGAAGATTTGGTTGCAATCAACCCGACCAGTTATGGATTTCGCAAACTAATTGCCAAACATGAAATCAAAACCCTTCCCAGTCGAGGTTTTGTAATTGACGAGGCAGATTTTGCCGCCTGGGTTGCCCAGCGTAAATCAAAGCGGCTATTGCTCGAAGATTTTTATCGAGATGTAAGAAGAAAAACTGGACTTTTGATGCAGGGCGCTGACCCGGTTGGCGGTCAGTGGAATTTTGATCACGAGAATCGAGAAGCACCGCCCAAGGGTGCTCAAACCATCAGTGCGGCAGAACCGTGGCAGCCGGTCGAGGATGAAATCGACCGTCAGGTCGCCACCGATCTTCAGCGTTGGGTCCAAGAAGGCAAAATTACTCTCGTGGGCGAACCCGGGCCACGTTGGTTCGCAGTCACACGAAAAGAGGCCCTCGAAGCCCTGCAGTATTTTGTCGAGCACCGTCTGGCAACTTTTGGCAAATACGAAGACGCCGCACTGATTCAAGATTGGGCCATGTCGCACTCACTCTTGAGTGTGCCGATGAACCTGGGTTTACTCGATCCACTTGAGGTCGCCAGAGCCGCTGAACAGGCTTATCTTGAGGGCAAAGCCGACATAGCTAGCGTTGAAGGTTTCATTCGTCAGGTAGTTGGTTGGCGAGATTATGTTTGGCAGCTTTACTGGCATTTCGGTGAAGACTACGTTTTGAACAACCGACTCGAGGCGCTTGAGCCGATACCCGAAAGTTGGCTCAAACTAGACAGCTCTGCAATCAAAGCAAATTGCGTTAGTCACACCATCGACAAAGTCTCAAAGCGGGGCTGGCTGCACCACATCGAGCGGTTGATGATTCTCGGCAATATCGCTATGCAGCGCGGGTTGCATCCAGGCGAGCTCAATGATTGGTTCATCAATTCTTTTGTTGACGGCACCCCATGGGTAATGCCGGCGAATGTGATTGGCATGTCTCAATATGCCGATGGTGGCAAGATGAGCACCAAACCCTATGCCGGCGGCGGGGCCTACATTTCCAAGATGACCGATTACTGCAAAGGTTGCCAGTTCGACCCCAAAGTCAGGGTTGGCGAAAATGCCTGCCCGGTCACCGCCGGATATTGGAATTTTCTCGATAAAAATCTTGAGGCGTTTAGGGGAAATCATCGATTGGCCCAGCCGCTAGCTGGCCTGGGTCGACTCAAAGACCTGGATGAAATTCGGCTTCAAGAGCAGCAGCGTGGCACAAATCTATAAGTAGGTTAGTTTTGTGAAACTTTTTCTTCGAGGCATTAACCCGTGGCTTCCGGTGCTCGCCTTCGTCACACTGTTTCACATTTTGCGGGGTGCCTCCACGGATGCGCTGATTTTTGGCGCGGGCGTAGCTTTACTGATAGCCGATTGGAAAAAGCTCATCCCCTGGCACATACCGAAGCGCCCGCTAATGAGCAAAAGCGCAACCATTTTTGTAATTTTGGTTGCGTCTTCGGTGCTGTTTTTTTCTGATCGAGGTGGCTGGCAAGACGTCGTGCTGTTATTGGCGCTGATCCCGATTGCACTCACTCTGGTCTATTACCGCGACTACGGCCCTAAACCCTCGGCTACCAAAGAAATGGCTCGAACTAAATGGCTTTGGCTCAGTTTGGCCATCGCCATGGCGCTGGCTGAACTCTTTGCCTACATTTGGGCGAGCATCTACAAGGATGATGAATCTTTTCCAACAATTTCGATTCTGGTGAATCCGTTTTTAGAAACCGGTATCGGGCGAGCGGTGTTTCTGACGCTCTGGATGCTGATCGGGGTAGGTCTGTTAGGGATTTGGCGGAAAAAGTGATGTCGATTCCCGAAATTGAGTACTCGGTCCTAGTTGTTCTGGGCGTATTTTTGTGGCTGGCGGGGCGAAGCAAGCGAATTGCCATTGCTCCGCTTGGCGACCTTGTTGCTCGGATAATGCACCATCGAAACACCAGGCTCGCCTTGGTTGTGGTCTGGTGGTGGCTGGGTTGGCATTTCTTTACCGTTTAGTTATCTAATCTGACCTTTTTGCCGTGATCAATTGATTTTGTACCTTGACTTATTGTTAGTATGTTAGGACAAAGGTTTTCCGGCTATCGTGGAAGAAGGTTCAGCGCCAATGAGCGAACAGAATGCCCCATACGACGTAATCACAATCGGGCGCGTTGGCGTTGACATTTATCCGTTGCAGACCGGTGTTGGTCTAGAAGATGTAACAACTTTCGGCAAGTATTTGGGCGGCAGCGCAACCAACGTTGCCGTGGCAGCAGCCAAATACGGTCTGAAATCAGCGGTTATCACTCGCACCGGCGATGACCCATTCGGTCGCTTCATCAATCGTGAACTAGTTCGACTTGGCGTTGATGACCGTTACGTGACAGCGGTCAAGGGTCTGCCAACCCCGGTTGTCTTTTGTGAGATCTTTCCTCCAGATGATTTCCCAATTTATTTCTACCGAGAGCCCAAAGCACCCGATTTAGTAATCAATCCAAACGATCTCGACCTAGACGCTATTAGCCGGGCCAAAATCTACTGGTCGACAGTTACTGGGCTAAGCCAAGAGCCAAGCCGCACCTCGCACTTCACCGCCTGGGAGGCGCGTGGTCGCAAGCAGCACACCATCCTCGATCTTGATTACCGACCAATGTTTTGGCCTTCGCAAGAAATCGCCAGTGAACAGGTTGGCAAAGCGCTGCAGCACGCCACTATCGCCATCGGCAATAAAGAAGAGTGCTTTGTGGCTGTTGGCGAGACCGAACCAATGCGTGCCGCCGATGCACTTCTCGAGCGTGGCGTCGAGTTGGCCGTGGTAAAACAGGGTCCAAAGGGCGTCTTGGCTAAAACCAAGGATGAGACCGTCGAGGTTCCACCGTATTTCGTTGATGTGGTCAACGGTCTAGGAGCCGGCGACAGTTTCGGCGGGGCTTTCTGCTACGGACTGCTGCAAGGCTGGTCGCTCGAGCAGATCCTGAAGTTTGCCAACGTCGCCGGAGCAATTGTCGCTTCAAGGCTTGAATGCTCAACCGCAATGCCTTCGGCTGCCGAGGTTGAAGAGATTTTGAAGGGTATGAACTGATGGCTTTAGATTTTGAAAAACTTCGCGAGCTGCGTGCTGCTCAGCCCGAAAAATTGGCGGAAATTTACAATTCCCGTCGTCGACGCAAAGTAACACAGGGCGATGGTCGTCTGTTTATCATTGCCGCTGACCATCCGGCTCGAAATGCATTTTCGGTTCGCGACAATGCTCGCGCCATGGAAAACCGCTACGACCTGCTTACTCGGTTGGCTACCGCGCTAGAGCAGCCTGGTTGCGACGGTGTTTTGGGCACCCCAGACATCATCGACGATCTTGCCCTGCTCGGTTGCTTAGATGACAAAGTAGTTGTCGGTTCGCTAAATCGAGGTGGTTTGCGCGGCTCGACATTTGAAATGGATGACCGCATCACCGGCTATGACGTCGACGGAATATTGCGCGACAAACTGGACTTTGCCAAAATGCTCAATCGCATCAACCTGGCTGATGCCGGAACATCGAACATGATGTCTTACTCACATCAGGCGGTCTCTCAAGCTGCTGCGGCAAAACTGCCTATCATGCTAGAGCCTTTCATGAGCGAATGGGTCGACGGAAAAATTCGCAACGACCTAAGCACCGAGGCGGTAATCAACTCGGTAGCGATTGCCAGCGGTCTGGGTAATTCTTCGGCCTACACCTGGATGAAACTTCCGGTGGTCGAAAATATGGCACGAGTGATGGAAGCCACCACTTTGCCAACTTTGCTACTCGGAGGAGATCCTGCCGGTGAAGAAAAGGACACTTTTGCCGCTTGGGAAAAAGCTCTGGAGCTTCCCGGGGTTCGTGGCCTCGTGATTGGTCGCAGCCTGCTTTACCCACAAGACGGAAACGTCGCCACCGCAATTCAAACCGCAACCAAACTTGTCCACGGATAACCGGATTAGGAAAGAGAAAAAATGTCACTACCTGTAGTTCACCACTGGATCGGCGGCAAAATCGTCGAAAGCAAATCTGGTCGCACCGCCGAGGTTTTTGACCCGGCTCTGGGCGTTGCCACCAAGCACGTTGCTTTGGCTAATTCGGCTGAGATTGAAAGTGCAATTGGCGCAGCTGCGGCAGCGTTTCCGGCTTGGCGCGACACCTCGCAGGCGAAAAAGCAGCAGATTTTGTTCAAGTTCCGTGAGCTGCTCAACGAGCGCAAACCGGAACTGGCTGAAATTATCACCAGCGAGCACGGCAAGGTGCTTTCCGACGCTCTCGGTGAGATTACTCGCGGTCAAGAAGTAGTCGAATTTGCCTGTGGCATGCCTCATCTGCTGAAGGGTTTTTACACTGAGAATGCCTCTACCGGCGTAGACGTTTACTCAACTCGTCAGGCCATTGGAGTAGTTGGCATTATTAGCCCGTTCAATTTCCCGGCAATGGTGCCTATGTGGTTTTTCCCAATCGCCATCGCCGCTGGCAACACCGTGGTTTTGAAGCCTTCAGAAAAAGACCCAAGTGCCGCTATCTGGATGGCTCAGCTTTGGAAAGATGCCGGACTACCTGACGGTGTTTTCAACGTCTTGAACGGCGACAAAGAGTCTGTCGATGGTCTGCTAACCCACCCAGAAGTTCAAGCGATCTCATTCGTTGGTTCAACTCCAATTGCCAAATACGTTTACGAAACCGGCTCGGCACACGGCAAGCGTGTTCAGGCGCTTGGTGGAGCCAAGAACCACATGTTGGTTTTGCCCGATGCCGACCTAGATTTGGTTGCTGACTCGGCCATCAACGCCGGTTTCGGATCAGCTGGCGAGCGCTGCATGGCGATTTCGGTTGTTGTCGCAGTTGAGCCAGTGGCTGATCAACTAATTCCAAAAATTACCGAGCGCATGGCAAAGTTGCGCACCGGCGATGGCCGTCGCGGCTGCGACATGGGTCCACTAGTTACCAAAGTGCACCGCGACAAGGTTGCCTCATACATCGACATCGCTGCCCAGGATGGAGCAACGGTTGTGGTCGATGGTCGCAACCAAGAGTTCGATGGTGACGCCAACGGTTTCTGGCTTGGCCCAACCCTAATCGACAAGGTGCCAACCTCATCTAAGGTCTACACCGAGGAAATTTTCGGCCCGGTTTTGTCGATTGTTCGAGTTCACTCCTACGATGACGGTGTCAAACTGATCAACTCTGGAGCCTTCGGTAACGGAACCGCAATCTTCACCAACGATGGTGGTGCAGCCCGTAGATTCCAAAATGAGATTGAGGTCGGCATGATTGGCATCAACGTGCCAATTCCAGTCCCGGTTGCCTACTACTCATTCGGTGGTTGGAAAAACTCACTGTTTGGTGACACCAAGGCTCACGGTGTTGAAGGCGTGCACTTCTTTACCCGAGGTAAAGCAATCACCTCGCGCTGGCTTGACCCAAGCCACGGCGGCATTAACCTAGGCTTCCCACAAAACTAGGGTTTACGCGGGCAGAGTTTGGATTGCACGATGAAGTGGTTTTTTAAAGCTGGAGAACTGGCTCAGGACAACTGGGATGTTTTGGTCGATGCCTCGATAGCTGGCTGGCAGCACACCGGCTTGAGGGTTGCCACAATTTCTTCTGGCCAAACTCTGCATTTGGCGGCCGATGGTTTAGAGCGTTTGATCTTGCCGCTTGAGGGCGACATTCTCGAGGTCGAATACCGACTCGAAGGCGATGACCATTTTGCGAGCGCGCCATTGCGCGGTAGAAAATCAGTCTTCCACGGGCCAACCGACACGCTGTATCTTCCAGTGGCTACTGAAATTAGAGTCACCGGCATCGGGCGCGTAATTATGGCCGAGGCTCCGGCTAAAAATTCAAAGCCGGTGAAATTCACCAGTGCCGAGGATGTGCCAGTGTTTGTCCGCGGTGCAGGACGCGAATCGCGAACTGTGCACGACATCGGTGGAGCCGAGGCGCTGAACGCAGATCGTTTCATCGTGGTTGAGGTCGTCGTGCCGTCAGGCAACTGGTCGGGTATTCCGGCACACAAGCACGACACCTACATCCCCGGTGTTGAGTCAAATCTCGAAGAGATTTACTACTTCGAGACAGCAGTCACACGCGGTGCTGGACACCCGGTAAATGCCGACCCAACCGGATACCTACGTGCCTACGCCTCGGATGAGCGGCCAATCGACATCACTGCCGAGGTGCGCAGCGGTGACGTTGGGCTAATCCCCTACGGCTGGCACGGTCCGGTAATGGCCACTCCGGGCAGCGATCTTTACTTCTTGAATGTCATGGCAGGTCCAGATCCAGATCGCAGCTGGAACATAACCGATGACCCGAACCAAGCCTGGATTCGCGAAACTTGGCACCACCAAGATCAAGATCCACGACTTCCTTACACCGCTGAATAAAAAAGAAAGATTCATCATGGCAACTCGCAGAATGACGGTCAGTCAGGCAATCGTTGAATTTCTGGCTCACCAGTACACAGTTGATGGCGACATCAGAGTGCGCACCATCCAGGGTGTTTACGGCATTTTTGGTCACGGGAATGTGGCCGGAATCGCTCAGGCTCTGCTGCAAAAAGCCGAGACTGATCCGCAGGCTATGCCTTACCATCAGGCCCGAAACGAGCAGGCTATGGGTCACGAATCAATCGCTTACTCGCGCATGACTCGCCGCCGCTCAACTTATGCCTGTGCCGCTTCGGTTGGCCCAGGAGCTGCCAACATGCTTACTGCCGCAGCAGTTGCCACCACCAACCGATTGCCGGTGCTGCTACTGCCATCTGACACCTTTGCCAACCGCGTGGCCGACCCAGTGCTGCAGCAGCTCGAATTGCCACACGATGCCAGCGTGACCGTAAACGATGCGTTCAAGCCGCTATCCAGATTCTTCGATCGAGTCCAGCGCCCAGAGCAGCTTTATTCGGCGCTATTGGGTGCCATGCGCGTTTTGACCGACCCGGTCGAGACCGGAGCCGTCACCATTTCATTGCCTGAAGATGTTCAGGCAGAGGTAATTGACGTACCCGAAGAGTTTTTTGCTGATCGCGAGTGGCACATTCGTCGTCCTCGACCAGACCACGGAATTATTGCCGAAGTCGCTAAAGCCATTCGTGCAGCCAAGCAGCCTATGATTATCGCCGGTGGCGGTGTTATCTACTCGGATGCCAATCAGCAGTTGAAAGAGTTTGTCGAGGCTACCGGAATTCCGGTTGGCATGTCGCAGGCCGGCGTTGGCAGTTTGGTTTGGGATCACCCGCAGAACCTGGGTGCTGTTGGTGCAACCGGAACCACTGCAGCCAACCGAATTGCGGCTGAAGCCGATGTCATTATCGGCATCGGTACTCGCTACAGCGACTTCACGACAGCAAGTCGCACCGCCTTCCAAAACCCAAATGTGAAGTTCATCAATATCAACGTCGCCTCATTTGACGCTTTCAAACACGGCAGCGCCATCCCAGTTGTGGCCGACGCGCGCGAGTCGATTGTTGAGCTAAGTGAAGCTCTAGCCTCTTACTCGGTTTCGTCCGAGTTTAGATCGCACTACACGCTTGAGAAAAGCACCTGGGATGCCATGGTTGACCAGGCTTTTGAAGACCAGCAGCGCGATCTGCCAGGGCAACCAGAAATTATTGGTGCGGTGCAACAGGCCAGCGATCCTCGCGACGTTGTTATTTGTGCTGCCGGCTCGTTACCGGGTGACTTACACAAACTGTGGCGAGTACGCGACGAACTTGGCTATCACGTTGAATATGCGTTCTCCTGCATGGGATATGAAATTGCCGCCGGTTTGGGTGTGGCGAGAGCAGATTCCAGTCGCGATGCAATTGTCATGGTTGGCGACGGTTCGTACCTGATGATGCACACAGAATTGCTTACCGCAGTTGCTGAGCGAATCAAATTCATCACCGTTCTTATTCAAAACCACGGCTATGCCTCGATCGGGCATCTTTCCGAGGATGTTGGTTCGCAGCGCTTTGGCACCAAATACCGCTATCGCGATGCCGCTAAAAACTCACACGAACACGGCGAATTTTTGCCGGTAGATCTTGCAACCAACGCCGAAAGTTATGGCGTCAAGGTGATTCGTGTCGAGCCGGGACCAAATGCCATCAGTGATTTGAAAGCAGCCGTTAAGGCAGCAAAAGCTCACGAGGGCGGCCCGGTTTTGATTCACATCAACAATGACCCATTGATCTACGCGCCAGATGGTGAAGGTTGGTGGGATGTTCCAGTGTCACCAATTTCTACCGTGGCCAGCACCCAACAGGCCTACCTAGGCTATGCCGAGGCTCGCAAACGTCAAAAGTTGCTGCTTGGTAATGGTGTTAGCGATCGCCGAAACTAACTCGAATCAATTCCCTAGCGTGTTTGGAAGGGAATTCTTCTCGGCTATTTTTCGACCAGTGTCACTTCAAACGAGTAGAGGTCTGGGCGGTAGCAGTGGTGACCAAATTCAATTGCTCGACCCGAGTTGTCATAAGCGGTTCTGTCCATGGTCAACAAGGCGCTGCCTTTTTCGATGTCGAGCAATGCCGACTCGGCCTGGCTTGCCTTGCGTGCACCAATCCGCTGCTTTGCCACTCGAATGGTTACGCCGCGAGTGCGCAACAGTTGGTAGAGACCGTGTTCGTGCAAAGCCGACTCGTCAAAATCGCTAAATTCTGCCGGCACCCAGTTTTCTAAAACCGACACCGGTACATTGTCGGCAAGACGTAACCGCTTCATGTAAAGCACGTCCGAATTTGGCTCAATGGCTAGTTTTTCCGCCATCTTGGAGTCGGCTTTGATGCGTTTCAGTTCGAGAATTTTCGTGCTTGGCTTTTGTCCGCTGCGCTCCAAATCTTCATAAAGCGAAGTGAGTTCGACGCCTCGGGTAACTTGGCCGTGAACCACCTGGGTTCCAATTCCGCGGCGTCGTACGAGCAGGCCCTTATCAACAAGATCTTGAATTGCGCGGCGCACCGTTGGGCGACTTAGACCAAGGCGTTCGCCCAGCGAAACCTCATTTTCAAGCCTTGAACCCGGTGGAAGCTCGCCGTCTAGAACTGCCTTTTCAATTTTCTGGGCGACCTGAAAATAAAGTGGAATTGGCCCCGAGCGATCTAAATCCATAAATTTTCCGATTGGAAGAATTTGCTCTTGTTGATTCATCAATTCCTACTTGCCGTCGTTGACAGAAATTGCACTTTGGCAACTTGTTAAGACATTAGCAGGTTAAGCCTTTAGCTGCTTCAGCATGAAGCTTTCCATTGGTAGCCAAAACCGAAGATGATTCCGGGGTAAGCGGACCATCGAGGGCGGTGAAGGTTCCGCCAGCTCCCTCGACAATTGGCACTAGCGCGGCAATGTCATAGATTTTCAAATCGTGCTCGGCAACAATGTCGACCGATCCTTCGGCTAGCAACATGTAACTGTAAAAGTCACCGTAGGCTCTGGTTCGCCAAATTTTTCTGGAGAATTGCAGCAAAGTTTCGGCCAATCCGGCTTGGTCCCACAGTTGCAAATTGTTGTAGCTGAGCGAGGCGTCGGCTAGATCGCTAATTTTTGAAACTTTGAGGTCGCGCAGACTTCCATCCACGTCGGTGGTTTCAGCTGGTTCGCCCTGTGCCGCCCACCAGCGACGGCCGAGAGCCGGCGCCGAAACGACACCCACAACTGGTTTGCCATCGACCACAAGGGCAATCAGCGTTGCCCAGACCGGCACACCCCGAAGAAAGTTCGCAGTGCCGTCAATTGGGTCAATAATCCAAGTTCGCTTGGCCTCACCGGAAATCCCAAATTCTTCACCGATTAGGGCATCTTCTGGTCGCTGGGTGGCCAGCATTTCTTTTAGGGCCAGCTCCACTGAGCGATCGGCATCGGTTACCGGAGTGCGATCCGGTTTGGTCTCGACATTAAGGTCAAGGGCGCGAAATCGGTCTAGCGAAATTCGGTCTGCGGCATCAGCCATGGCCAGGGCGAATTCAAGATCGGCGGCGTAACTCATCTGACCAGTCTAGTTTTCGCTGTCAACGGTTGATTTCATCAGGCGGCGCAAAGAATCAACTCGATCAGCACCAGATGCACCCAGTTTGTTTTGAGCCAGTGCGACGTCGAGTGCGCAGTCCGGCGAATGTTCGTCGTGGCGGCAATCTCGCGGGCAGGTTTCAATTACCTGCCACAAATCTTCGAAGGAACGTAGCAGGTTTTCTGGCTTGACATGCCCTAGACCAAATGAACGCACCCCCGGGGTGTCGATAATCCAGGCATCGCCAAAGCTCTCATCCAGTTCAATGGCACGCACTGAGGATGAAGTGTGACGGCCTCGACCGGTAACCGCATTTACGCCACCGGTAACTCGCGCTGCGTGCGGCGCCAGAGCGTTTACCAGAGTTGATTTACCCACTCCAGAGTGGCCTACTGTTACGGTGGTTTGGTCTTTGAGCAGATTACGTAGCACTGGCAGCGCCGGGTTATCTGATCGAGAGAGCACCACCGGAATGCTTAGCCCAGCGAAGTTTTCGAGGAATTCATCGGGATTAGCCAAATCGGTTTTTGTGATGATCAAAATCGGCTTGAGGCCAGCATCAAATGCGGCAGCGAGGTAGCGATCAATCAGGCGCGTTCTAGGCTCGGGGTCTTTGATTGCCACAACGATCGCCATCTGGGTCGCGTTGGCGACAATCACGCGTTCTACCTGGTCACTATCGTCGGCGCTTCTGCGCAAAAGTGTTTTACGGGGTTCGATTCGAACAATCCGAGCCAAGGCTCCAACTGTCTCAGAAGTGTCGCCGGCTATAGCCACCACATCACCAACAACCACGCCGCCTTTACGCAATTCTTTTGCAAGGGTCGCTGTAATGACTCGTTTTTCGCTTTGCAATAAAACGCTGTATCGACCCATGTCAACGCCGATTACCATGCCAAGAACGGCATTTTTGTGCTCCGGGCGATTCTTGGTACGTGGCTTGTTTCCTTTGGGGTTAGGGCGCACCCGAACATCAGTTTCGTCTAGGTCGTGATCGCCCGGCATCGGCTCATAAAGCCAACTCACTACTGGGCACCAATCTCAGGCCAAATTTCGCCAGTGCCTAGCATCGAGTGCCAGAGGCCAGGAAAACTCGGCATAGTTTTCGATGTCACCCGCACATCTTCAATTTCGATTCCGGGCACACGAAGACCGATGATGGCGCCGGCGGTAGCCATCCGGTGATCTTCGTAGGTTCGCCAAAGTGCGCCGTGCAGATTTTCGCTCGGGTCAATTTCTAGGCCGTCGGATGTCTCGCGAGCGATGCCGCCAATCCGGTTAATCTCAGTTGCCAGTGCAGCTAAACGATCGGTTTCGTGGCCGCGTAAATGGGCAACACCTCGAATGACAGTTGGGCTATCAGCCAAAGCAGCCAAGGCCGCAATCACCGGGGTTAGCTCGCCGCCGATAGAAAGATCAATGTCAATTCCGTGAATCTCACCAGTGCCAGTGATGGTCAACCCTTGTGCCGAGCGAGCGATCGTTGCCCCCATCTGCTGCAAAATACCGTCAAATTCGTCACCCACCTGGGTAGTTGACTCGGGCCAGTGTTCAATGGTGACCGAGCCGCCAGCGACCATGGCTGCCGCCAAAAATGGGCCAGCATTGGATAGGTCGGGCTCAATAGCGAAGTTTCCACCGCTTATTGGCCCCGGCAAAACTTGCCAAGCCGAGTCGCCAATTCTGGTGACCTTGACTGAGCGTTTTGCCAGACAGTCGATGGTCATTTCAATGTGTGGCATTGATGGCAAGTGCTCTCCTTCATGGCGAACAATCAAGCCGGTTTCATATCTTGCGGCAGCCAAGAGCAGTCCACTTACAAATTGACTAGACGAGGATGCGTCGATTGTTATTTCGCCACCCGGAACGCTGCCTGTTCCGTGAACCGTAAACGGCAGGGCACCCAAGTCTGCGTCGGTCACGGAGACACCCAAAGCCCGCAACGAATCGATGGTGGTTTTCATTGGGCGACGTCGAGCAGCGGCGTCACCGTCAAAGTGAACATCCTGATTAGACAAGACCGAGATGGGCGGAACAAAGCGCATTACTGTTCCAGCCAGGCCACAATCGATGTTGGCTGATCTGTCGAAAGTAGCGGGGGTAACACGAACTTTTCCGTCAGCAGCGATAGAAATTTCGGCGCCCAGTGCTTTCAAAGCATCAATCATGAGCAAACTGTCGCGTGACATTAGCAGGCCGGTCAAAACCGAAGGCTCGTCAGCCAACGCAGATAAAACTAACTCTCGATTGGTCAGTGACTTCGAGCCGGGGAGGCCCAACGTCGCATTCAATTGGCCAGTGGCAAGCGGCGCTGGCCAGGGCTGGGAATAATGCGAGGCTGTCATAGGTTTCAAAAATACCAGCATAAAAGGCACTAGCGAGCAGAAAAGGACGGTTGACTATGGCATCTATGGCCGCAGCAGGCGCTCTTTTAGCCAAGCCAATAGACTCTTCGATGATGAAAAAGTCTGAAAATTCTGTTGCTGCAGACAAATTACGTTCCTTTGAATTGCAGGCGTTGCCCTTGATGCCGCAGCTTTACGGTGCTGCACTGCGTTGGACCAGAAACCCATCAGATGCTGAAGATCTTGTTCAAGAAACTTTTGCAAAGGCCTACATTGCCTGGGCTCAGTTTGAACAGGGTACAAACTTGAAGGCATGGCTCTACCGAATCATGACCAACACCCACATCAATCTCTACAACAAGCGCGCCAAAGATCAAGCTAAGGGCGCCCTTGATGAGTTAGAAGATTGGCAACTTGGTTCAGCTGAATCAGTTACCTCCACCAGCTCGCGTTCGGCCGAGCTAGAGGCCATCGATAACTTGCCAAGCAAGGCAGTTAAAGATGCTCTCAACCAAATTCCAGATGAATTTCGCATGGTTGTTTACTATGCGGTGGTCGATGGTCTGCCATACGCAGAAATTGCCCAAATTATGAACACCCCGGTCGGAACCGTGATGTCACGGCTTCACCGTGGTAAAAAATTACTCAAGAAACTCTTGGCTGAATACGCTGCTCAAGAGGGTTACAACGTTACAAATTCGGGGACAGCTAATGACTGACTTTGATTGCCAAGAGACGAAGCGGCATGTGCACGAGTACCTGCACAATCAGCTAAGTGATGATGAAATTCGTGACATCACCGCGCATTTAGCTAATTGCGATAGTTGCGAGGCTGACTACGACATGGAAAACCTAATCAACGGGGTCATCAAAGAGGCCTGCGATGAAGCTCCTCCAGCCGAGTTAGCTCAGCGAGTTTTGGCCAGGATCCGGGAGGTCCAGGCCGGCGAGGCCCACTAACTTTTAGGCAGATTCAGGCGGTTACTGCTGTTCGGTTATGCCGAGCCACTCGTACCAGCCGCGATTAAGCACCAGCCAAGCAATTAGCCCATAACCAATTTGACCGGGAAAGCCCCGGCTTGAGACGGCCAGGTCATTGTTCCAACCTTCGTGCTCAACCAGAGGGCGAAAACAATCCACAAACGGTATTGACCGTCGATTTGCAACGTCTTCAAAACCGGTAGCCAAGTGCTCGATCTCGTAATTCAATTCATTATTTCGGTGCGGGGTCGGACCCACCAAAAAAGTTGCGATCCCGTTTCGGTGTGCTTCGTCAAGAATTGTTGCGATGTTGAGTCGGCTTCGAGAAATTGAAATGCCGGCCGCTGGGTCGTGATTGCTCAGGGCGATCACAAGACGGTTTTCTGTTTCCGAACTGAATCTGCGTTGAACTTCAGACATCCATCGCTCGGCCAGCATGCTGGTGGTTTCATTTGGCACAGCTAGGGCATAAATCTCGACGTTTCGACCTTCAATTGTTGTTTTAGCCGTTACTCGACCAACCCAGCCCATTCCTTTAGGGTCGCCAGCGGATGTGATCAGCGCATCGCCAAGAATTACGATGCGAAGATCGCGTCCGGTGGTCTCAAGCATTTCTAGGCGTCAAATGCGCGAGCGATGAGGTCGGCCTGCTCTGCCGCGTGCTGCTTGGCCGAACCGGTAGCCGGAGATGCCGAGGCTGGACGTGAGACCAACTTGGCAACCTGACCGTTCATGTAACGCGGCAAGAAAAGACCGATGTATGTCCAAGGTCCCTGGTTTGCCGGTTCATCCTGTACCCAAACCAATTCAGCATTTGGATACTGGGCATAGGTCGCCTTGATTTCATCCACTGGGGTTGGGTAAAGCTGCTCAACGCGAACGATTGCTGTGGTTCGATCGCCGCGTTTTTGTGACTCGGCCAACAGATCCCAATAGACCTTGCCAGAGCAGAAGAGCACTCGACGAACTTGGTTCTTGTCGAGGCCCTGCTGATCATCGATTACCGTCTGGAAAGTGCCGCTGGTGAAGTCTTCAACTGTCGACGACGCTGCCTTGAGGCGAAGCATTGACTTGGGGCTGAAAATCACCAAAGGACGCTTTGGAGTGGAGTAGGCCTGGCGGCGCAAAAGATGGAAATGGTTGGCCGGTGTTGACGGCTGAGCCACTGTCATGTTGTTTTGGGCACAGAGCTGCAAGTATCTTTCGATTCGAGCAGATGAGTGGTCTGGGCCCTGACCTTCGTAACCATGTGGCAGCAGCAAGACTAGGCCCGAGTGCTGACCCCATTTTTGCTCTGCCGACGAAATAAATTCGTCGATGATGGTCTGCGCACCGTTGGCAAAATCACCAAACTGTGCTTCCCAAAGAACCAAGGCGTCATTGTTTTCGACTCCGTAACCGTATTCGAAGCCCATAGCCGCATACTCGCTCAAGAGTGAGTCGTAGATGTAGAACTTGGCCTGGTCCTCGGTTAGGTTTCGAAGCGGCATCCATTCTTGACCGTTTTCGCGATCGTGGAAGACTGCGTGGCGCTGAACAAATGTTCCGCGGCGGCTATCTTGACCCGCCATGCGAACAACTTTGCCTTCAATCAGTAACGAACCAAAGGCGAGCAATTCGCCAAAGCCCCAGTCGATGCCGCCTTCACGAGACATTTCGACGCGCTTTGCGAGTAGTTGCTGCAACTTCGGATGAACGTTGAAACCCGGAGGCATGTTGGCGTGGGCATTTCCGATTAGCTCAACCACCTGGCGAGGAATCGCTGTTTCGTGCTCGACACCGGTGTGGTCGCTGGCTGTTGTTCCAATTCCAACTGGACGAGCCTGCAATTCAACTGGCTTGCTTTGAGCTTCATGCACTTCGGTGAAGGCGCCCTCAAGGCGGCTCTGGAAGTCAGAGTTGGCTGTTTCAAACTCTTCACGGGTGATGTCTCCGCGACCGACCAGTGATTCAAGGTATAGGGTTCGAACCGAGCGCTTGGCTTCAATGAGGTTGTACATTAGCGGCTGAGTCATCGATGGGTCATCACCCTCGTTGTGACCGCGGCGACGGTAGCAAACGATGTCGAGAACAACATCTTTTTTGAATTCCTGGCGGAATTCAAAAGCCAGACGTGCCGTGCGAACTACAGCTTCAGGATCGTCACCGTTTACGTGGAAAATCGGAGCCTGAATGCCCTTGGCGATATCGGTCGCATAGATGGTAGACCGTGATTCGCTAGGGGGAGTGGTGAAACCGACCTGGTTATTGATCACGATGTTGATGGTTCCGCCGGTTTTGTAACCGCGCAACATCGACATGTTAAGAACTTCTGGAACCACACCTTGGCCGGCAAATGCAGCGTCACCGTGAATAATCACTGGCAAAACTGGGAAGTTGTTGTCGTTGATGGTGTCGGCTAGATCTAGTTTTGCTCGAACAATACCTTCGACAACTGGGTTAACCGCTTCGAGGTGAGATGGGTTTGCGGCAAGAGAAACGCGAACCTGCTTGCCCTCCATGTTGGTGAAGACACCCTCGGTGCCCAAGTGGTACTTAACGTCACCCGAACCCTGAACGGTAGAGGTGTCGGTGTTTCCTTCAAATTCTTTAAAGACCTGACCATAGGTCTTTCCGGCCACGTTGGTTAGCACGTTCAAGCGACCGCGGTGAGCCATACCGATGACGACCTCCTGCAGGTTGGCGTTTGCCGACTCCTGCAAGATTTCGTCAAGAGCGGCAATTGTCGACTCTCCACCTTCGAGGCTGAAACGCTTTTGACCAACAAACTTGGTTTGCAAGAAGGTTTCGAAAGCTTCGGCCTCGTTTAGTTTCTCAAGAATTCGCAGTTGCTCTTCACGGGTTGGCTTCGCGTATGGGCGCTCCAGTTTTTCCTGGAACCATTTGCGCTGTGCTGGGTCTTGAATGTGTGCGTACTCAACACCAACGGTTCGGCAGTAACTGTCGCGAAGAATTTTGTAGATTTCGCGGAATTGCATTTCGCTCTTGCCACCAAAACCACCGGTTCGGAAGGTTCGGTCTAGATCCCAGAGGCTGAGACCGTGATTTGTGATGTCGAGGTCTGGATGCGAACGCTGACGGTACTCGAGCGGATCGATGTCGGCCATGAGGTGGCCGCGAGCACGGTAGGCATTGATGAGTTCTTGAATTCGAGCTTCTTTTTCACGGTCGTCTGCGCCGTTGCGCTCAAAGTCGGTAACCCACTTGACTGGCTGGTACGGGATGCGCAGGTCGCTGAAAATCTCTTCGTAGAAGCCTCGTTCACCGAGCAGCAGTTCGTGAATTTTCTTTAGGAACTCGCCTGAGCCTGCACCTTGAATAACTCGGTGGTCGTAGGTCGAGGTCAACGTGATGGTCTTGCTGATGCCGAGCTTAGAAAGCTGTGCGTCAGACATTCCCTGGAACTCGGCTGGATAGTCGAGTGCGCCAGCACCGATGATGCAACCCTGGCCCTTCATCAGACGTGGAACCGAGTGCACTGTACCAATTCCACCTGGGTTGGTGAGCGAAATAGTTGAGCCAGCAAAATCACCAGCGGTCAACTTGTTGTCGCGCGCGCGTTTCACCAAGTCTTCGTAAGCCGATAGGAATTCGGCAAAGTTCAGACGCTGAGCACGCTTGATGTTTGGGACCAGCAAGGCTCTGGTGCCATCCTCTTTCGGAATGTCAATTGCCAGACCGAAATTGATGTTTGCTGGAGTCACTGCAGACGGCTTGCCGTCGACCTCGTCGTAGTAGACGTTTTGGCTTGGAAATTCTTTGAGCGCACGAACAATTGCGTAGCCAATAATGTGCGTAAACGAAACCTTGCCGCCCCTGGTGCGAGCTAGGTGTGAGTTGATGACGATGCGGTTATCAATCAAAAGCTTGGCTGGAATGGTTCGCACCGAGGTGGCGGTAGGAACCTGAAGCGATGCATCCATGTTTGCTGCCAGCGCTTTGGACATGCCCTTGAGCACGGTTACCTGGTCTTCAGCAGACTCATCTTCTTGAACCGGGATGGCTGTGGTTACCGGTGCCTGAGCAGGAATTGGCTGTGGTCGGGCTTCTACTCGGGTGGTCTTGGCAACTAATTGAGCATCACCAGCCATCGGAGTTTCGACAGCGGGTGCGGCTGCTGTCGCAGCTGGTGCCGGAGCGGGAGCTGATGCAGGAACGGTAGGTGTAATCGGCGTTACTGGAGTTGAAGTTTGCGCGATCGTAACCGGTCCAGTTGAAACGTGCGGTGTCTCGGTGGGGCGGTAGTTTTCCAAGATTGGCCACCAGGATTTGTCGACCGAGTCGGGATTTTCTTTGAACTGTGCGTACATTTCGTCGACGAGCCAGTCATTGGCTCCGAAATCGTTTTCGCTGCTGAAGTTATCGGCGTTGCCAGACAGAGAAACCACCCTCTTACATTGTCCGTTCAATGAGCAACTTATAGCCTACCCGCTCAACTTTGGATAACCGGATAAAAAATGACTTCTGCACCATTCTTGGCGAAACTTTGCCAACTAAAATGTCCCTGTATGGATAAATCGGGGTATGACCATAGTCGCCTAGGCGGTGCAGACTCGTGAACGAGTGGCTTGCGCTGGGTTTCGGTATTTTTCTCACCATCGGAACAGGCTTTTTTGTAGCGAGTGAATTTTCGCTGCTAAACGTAGAGCGAAACGAACTTGAAGCTAGGGCAGCTCGAGGTGAGGCCGGCCTAACCGCACCAATCAGGGCGCTAAAACGCACCAGCACTCATCTAAGTGCAGCTCAGTTGGGTATTACCCTGACCACACTGCTCACCGGATACGTGGCAGAGCCTGCACTGACCAAACTGCTTTCTCCACTTTTTGTAAACGTTCAAGTTTCACAAAGCACCAAAGAGGTTTTCGGCCTGGTTGCAGCCATGGCTATTGCAACCCTGTTTTCGTTTTTGATTGGTGAGTTGGTGCCCAAGAACCTGGCGCTGTCTATCCCGCTGCCAACCCTCAAGTTTGTGGTTGGTTTTCAGCTTGCCTTTACCTGGGTATTTGCGGTGATGATCAAGTTTCTGAATTTCACCGGTAATGCCATTGTTCGAAGTTTCGGCATCGAACCAAAAGAAGAATTGAGTGCTTCCAGGTCGGCAGAAGAACTTAGCTCGCTGGTAAAGCGCTCGGCTGTCTTAGGTGCACTAGATGCTCAAACGGCAACTTTGTTGACTAAAACTCTGGCGCTGAGTCAGTTGGTCGCGGCCGATGTGATGACACCACGCCCACGCATCCACTTTTTAGAAAAAGATGCCAGCATTGACAATCTTGTATCAGCGTCGATCAAGACCGGCTATTCACGTTTTCCAATTATTGATGGTTCGTCGGATGACGTTCTTGGAGTCGCCCACATCAAACAAGCGGCTTCTGTTCCCAGAGAAAAGCGCGCCGAAGTTCCGGTAACCGCAATCATGGTTGAGGCCATTCGCGTACCAGAAACTATGCGCCTCGAAAATCTGATGGGTGAATTGCGAGCCAAAGGTCTGCAGCTGGCGATAGTTGTTGACGAATATGGCGGAACTGCCGGATTGGTCACCCTAGAAGATCTTGTTGAAGAACTGGTTGGCGAGTTGGTTGACGAACACGACCGAGCCAAGGCCGGCATCACTCGTGGGGCAAATTCTTCGGTCCTATTTCCCGGGATGATTCGACCTGATGAATTGGCTGAAATGGCTATTCGGGTGCCAGATAGCGGAGCCTATGAGACAGTTGCCGGCTACATCATGATTGTTTTGGGTCGGATTCCAGCTGTCGGAGACGAAATTGAAATTGATGGTGGCCGCTTGCGCGTCGAGCGCATGGATGGTCGTCGAATCGATCGGGTCCGATTTACCCCGGCGGCGCTTCTGGAAGCTGGTGAAGTTAATGTCTAGCGATTGGCAGGGGCTCATTTGGCTGGTTGTTTTACTTGCCGCTAACGCTTTCTTTGTTGGCGCCGAATTTGCCGTGATTGCTGCTCGGCGAGCACAAATTGAGCCTCGAGCTGAAGCGGGCTCGAAACCGGCAAAAATGACACTTGCTGGCATGGAGCGTGTTTCGTTGATGTTGGCCACAGCCCAACTCGGAATCACTGTTTCGTCGCTGCTAATTTTGCTGATTGCCGAGCCAAGTATTCACCACCTGCTTGAGTATCCGCTTGGTGCGCTGGGCTGGTCTGAAGAGGTCGTTTCGACAGTCGCGTTTGTTATCGCGCTGCTTTTGGTGACTTACCTGCATGTCGTGCTTGGTGAGATGGTGCCAAAAAATATCGCAATTGCGGTGCCAGAGCGTTCGGCGCTTATTCTCACCCCGGTGCTTTACAGCGTCGCCACTTTGGTCAAGCCCATTGTCGTTAGTTTGAATGCGGTTTCGAACACCATGCTTCGAGCCTTCAAAATTGAGCCTAAAAACGAGGCAAACTCAGCTTTTACGCTTGATCAGGTAGAAGACATCGTTGAACATTCGACTCGCGAGGGTGTGCTGAGAGATGCCAGCGGCGCCCTAACCAATACTTTTGAATTCACCGACAAACAAGTCTCTGATGTGACCGTCAAGTTGCAAGATTTGGTGAGCTTTAGTGAAACGGTGTCGCCGCGCGAGATTGAGCAAGCAGTTGCAAAATACGGCTACTCTCGCTTTCCGCTAACCGATGAAAACGATGAGCTCATCGGCTACCTGCACCTGAAAGATGTCATCGATCTCGATCTCGATGAAGCCGACGAGCCATTCCCGGCAAAGCGGGTGCGAACCCTCATTTCGTTGCCCGACACGACAGAACTCGAAGATGCGCTGGCCAGCATGAGACGAGTGAATGCTCACCTAGCCAAGGTGTTTGACGCACAGGGCACCGTTCTAGGAGTGCTCTTCCTCGAAGATATCTTGGAAGAACTCGTTGGCGAAGTGCAGGATGCCTCGCAGCGCGACTAATTAGCTCTTTGTGCGGCCCAGTTGACTGCGCTGATACTGCTTGGGAACATAGTCAACCTCAACTCCAAGCGCTGCGGCTGCATGCAGTGGCCACATCGGATCATCCAGCGAGGCTCGTCCAATCATTACAACTTCGACTAAACCGTCTTGCAAAATCTGCTCGGCTTGGGTTGGATCGGTGATTAGTCCCACTGCCGACACCGGCTCGCTAAGGTTCTCTGAAACAAATTCAGCGGCCGGAACTTGGTATCCAGGCTTGAGCGGAATTTGGACGTTGGCCACTAGTCCTCCGGTGGAAATGTCGAACAAATCGGCGCCTCTATCGGCGCACCAGGCAGCGACCTGCGCAGTTTGCTCGAAGTTGAATCCGCCATCAACGTAGTCGGTGGCAGAAAATCTCACAAAAATTGGCATTTCGCTCGGCACGGTTGCTCTAATGCCATCAATGATTTGAAGTAGTAAACGAGCTCGATTCTCCAACGACCCGCCATACTCATCTGCGCGGTGATTCGTGATTGGGCTCAAAAACTGGTGCAGTAGATAGCCGTGGGCGGCGTGGATTTCAATCGCATCAAACCCGGCAGCTACGGCTCTCTTGGCAGCGGAAACCCATTTTTGAACATGCTCAATCACGTCAACGGTAGACATTTCAACCGGGGCAGCGTAGCCCTCAAATGCCTCGTCAGTCGCCGATATTGTTTGCCAACCGCCTTCGTTCAGCGGCACCGAACCTCGGCCTGACCACTCACGATAGGTGGATCCTTTTCGGCCCGCATGAGCTAACTGAATGGCAAACTTTGCGCCTTGAGAATGCACGAAATCTACTACCGGTCGCCAAGCTTCGACCTGAAGATCATTCCAAATGCCAGTGTCCCACGGCGAAATTCGGCCTTCTGGGCTAACGGCCGAAGCCTCGGCAATAATCAACCCGGCACCGCCAGTGGCTCGTGCCCCATAGTGAACTTGATGCCAGGCGTTAGGTTCACCGTTTTGCTGCTCACACGAGTACTGGCACATCGGCGGAATCCAGATGCGGTTTCTAATTTCAAGACTGCGAACTTGAATCGGCTCAAATAGTTTCACGGTTGACTCCATTCCTCTAGCCTAAGGTCATGGCAAATTCATTTGATCCGGTTCGGTTTTTTCGGCCGCTCGGTCCGGCTGATGATAAGTACTCACACGGAGTTGTCGGATTTGTTACAGGCTCGGCCAACTACCCTGGGGCAGGAATTTTGGGGGTTCAATCGGCGATTCGGGCCGGCGCCGGTTTAGTTCGGTACTGGGGCAATTCAGAAACTGCCAAATTAGTAGTTTCCGCTAGGCCAGAGGTTGTCCTGGGTAATGGCCGAGTTGATTGTTGGGTGCTTGGTTCTGGCGTCAGGCCGGATGACAGTGAATTAGCCGATCGCATTCTTCAGCTTGGGTCGGCTCAAACACCGTTGGTGATCGATGCCGGTGCGCTTGAAATTGTGGATTTTTCGGTTTTGACTGCCCGAACTGTACTGACTCCACACGCCAGCGAAATGGTCAAACTCTTGGCCAGATTTGGTGAAAAATACCAGCGGTCAGACATCGACACCGACCCTGCAACTTTTGCTTTGCTTGCGGCCAATCTAACCGGCCAAACCGTGTTGCTAAAGGGGCACCAAACTTTTGTGGCCAGTGATTCTCAGGTTCAAAAAGTTGGCCCCAACTCGCCGCATTTAGCTACCGCCGGAAGCGGGGATGTACTTGCCGGATTGCTCGGTGCGATGATTGCGAGAAACGCATCCGCGTTGGCCACAGATGCAGGTTTGCTTTTTGATATCGCTATTGCGGCGGTAAAACTACATTCGGCAGCAGCAACTGCTGCAGCAGCTATCAAAACAGTTGCTGCGCTAGACGTCGCAGAGCAAATAGGGGTTTTACTTGCCCGGTCAAACTAAGAAAATCTGGCTGGAATATCTGGCAATTGCTGCGCTTGGAATTTTGGCGCACTCGATTATTTATCTGCAGGGGCTGCAGAATTCGGCTGTCTCGCCGATGAATGATTTGATTCTTTACCAGTGGTGGCTGCAACAGGCCTTGGCTGGAATGGGTTGGTACGGAATCACAGTTGAATGGGTCTACCCATACCTGGCCATCTTTCCGATGCTAATTGCCCAGGGGTTTTCGAACGGCGCGGGCCTGCTCATCGGCTGGATTGTGCTGTTCTCGATTTTGCACATTCTTACGGCTCTCGCGCTCAAGTATTACTTTGGTAAAACAGGTAGCCGGGCAGCAATTTTGTGGTTTGGTTTTCTGTTGGTCTTGGGGCCGGTATCGCTAAGCCGAATCGATACCGCAGCAAGCTTGTCAGCGTTAGCGGGATTGATGATTTGGTTACGCGGTCGAGAAAAAACTGCTGCGGCCTTTTTTGTTTTCGGAGCCTGGCTTAAGGTTTGGCCAGCAGCGTTTGTTGCCAGCCTGTTCATCTTCGTAAAGCAAAAGGCTGCAGTCATTCGCACCGCACTGGTTTTGGCGGTCGCGATATTGGCTGCACCAATTATCTTGACAGGCAATTTTTCGGCGCTCAGTTTTATCGCCTCGCAAACCGGACGAGGTTTACAGATTGAGTCTGTGGCCGCGACCTGGTTTCTGTGGCTAGCCAAGTTCGGTGACGGCAGTTACGGCATTTACTATGACGAAAAAATGGTGACCAATCAGGTTTTCGGGCCAGACATCGGAGTAATCGCCCAGGTTCTCAACCCGCTATTACTTGTCGCGGTAGTTGCCTTGGTTTTGTTGGGGATGCGCGCCGCTCAAAGAACTGAAAACACCAATGAACTGCTTTTTGTCGTCTGGCTAACGATTACCGTCGCCCTGATCGTGTTCAACAAAGTTGGCTCGCCCCAATTTATCGGCTGGATTGTTGTTCCCGTTCTGGGCCTAATTTTGATTGGGTCAAAGCTAGTTCGCGTAGCGACAGGCTTTGTCTTTGCACTCGCTGCCCTCACCAACTTGGTTTATCCAATTTGGTATCTAGACCTAATGTCGCTCGGCCTTACCAGTTTGACCCTGCTAACGGTTAGAAACGTCCTGCTAATCGTATTTTTTGCTTGGTTGCTTTTCCGATTGGTGATTATGACTCGAGCAGTTCGCTGATCAGTGGCCCAACTAAGTTGTTTTCAATCAAGAAACCGTCGTGGCCGTAAGCCGATTCAATGACTCGCAATTCGCCACCGACTAGTTCGCTCGTGATGCCATCGGCAATAAGTTGCTGATCATGCACCGGGAAAAGTCGATCGGTAGAAATTCCTACGACCAGCGTTTTTGCTGTGATTTGAGCGAGAGCTTTAGAGACCCCACCGCGGCCACGGCCGACATCGTGTGAGTTCATTGCCTGCACCAGAGTGATGTAACTATTGGCATCGAATCTTCGGGTGAACTTATTGCCGTGAAAGTCAAGGTAACTTTCGACAGCAAAACGCCCACCACCACCGAGCGGGTTCACCTCAGATTGCCAACTGCGTTCGAATCTGTCGTTTAGTTCACCCGGTGATCGGTAGTTCAAAAGTGCCATCCGTCGGGCTAGGGCTAATCCGCGGTGTGGTCCAAATCCCGGTTTGGCATCGTAGTAAAAGCCGTCGTTGAATGCCGGGTCAGTCATGATTGCTTCAACTTGCACCGAATTCAAAGCAATCTGATCGGCGCTAGAAATTGCTGGGGCTGCAAGAACCGCTACGCGTTTCAACTCATCCGGGTAGGTGATAGCCCATTCGAGGGCGTGCATGCCACCCATCGAGCCGCCAATCACCGAGTGCCATTTTTTGATGCCGATAACATGAGCGAATTCGTGCTGCGCGAGCACTTGATCGCGAATAGTTAGAAATGGAAATAGCGCGGCATACTCTCGGCCAAATTTATCCAGCGATGAAGGCCCGGTAGATCCCTGGCAACTGCCAAGCATGTTTGGCGCAACAACAAAGTAGCGATCGGTGTCAATTGCAAGCCCTGGACCAACAATGCCTTGCCACCAACCCTCGGTGGGATGATCTTTTGAGGCACTGCCTAGAACGTGAGAGTCGCCGGTCAGCGCATGCAAGATTAGGACCGCATTGGTGTGTTCGTTGTTGAGCTCGCCCCAGGTTTCAAAAGCAATTCGAGGAGACTCTAGAACTCGACCGCTTTCGAGGCGCAAGTCGGGAAGGGTGGCAAATTGTCGATCACCTGCGGGGTCACCGTCTCGCCAAGCACCCGAGGCAGGGGGTCGCCCGACGAGCTGCCGGGTTTGCTCCTCGGTAATAAACGCGGACGGTACGGTGTCCTCTGAGGTTTGAAACTCCATTTTTTAGCAGCCTACAGAGCTGCGGCAAAACCGGTTTCTAGGTCGGCAATTAGGTCATCAATTGACTCAAGGCCGACTGAAAGTCGAACCAGACCGGGGGTGACACCAGCAGTCAACTGTTGCTTTGGGGTCAGCTGGGAGTGAGTCGTCGAAGCCGGGTGAATCACAAGCGACCTAACATCACCAATGTTTGCCACGTGGCTGAACAGGTTCAACGAGTCGACAAATTTAGAACCGGATGGGCGGCCACCCTTGATCTCGAAGGAGACAATTGCACCTGTGCCTTTAGGTGCGTACTTCTTGCCTGCTTCAAACCAGGGTGAACTCTCAAGTCCGGCATAGTTGACCGATTCAACCTGAGGGTGGTTTTTTAGCCAGGTGGCAATTTTTTTAGCGTTCTCGACGTGTCGTTCGACTCGAAGACTTAGGGTTTCAATTCCTTGAATCAGTTGGAAGGCGCTGTTCGGTGAAATGGCTGCACCGATGTCGCGCAGCAATTGAACTCGGGCTTTGATGATGTAAGCGATGGCATCGCCCAGTGCCTGGGTGTAAACCACGCCGTGGTATGAAGGGTCTGGCTCATTTAGGCCAGGGAATTTGTCAGACTTGCTCCACTCAAATTTGCCGCCGTCGACGATTGCTCCGGCAACAACCGTGCCGTGACCCGCCAAAAACTTGGTGGCTGAGTGAACGACAATGTCGGCTCCGTGCTTCAGAGGTTGAATGAGGTACGGGGTGGCCACTGTGTTATCTACGATGAATGGCACGCCATTGCGGTGCGCAACGTCAGCGACTCCTTCGATGTCCAAAATTGAAACTTTAGGGTTGCCGATGGTCTCTGCAAAAAATGCCTTGGTGTTTGGCTGCACCGCGCGCTGCCACTCGTCGAGGTCATCCTGATTCTCAACAAAAGTGGTGGTGATGCCCAGCTTTGGCAGAGTGTATTTGAAGAGGTTGTAAGTTCCACCGTAGATGGTTGAAGACGCAACGATGTGGTCACCGGCCTGTGCGATGTTCAAAATGGCAAAAGTTTCTGCCGCCTGACCAGATGACAGAAGTAGCGCTGCAGTTCCGCCCTCGAGCGCCGCAATGCGCTTTTCGGCTACATCCTGGGTTGGGTTCATGATGCGTGTGTAGATGTTGCCAAACTCAGCTAAACCGAAAAGGTTGGCAGCGTGCTCACTGCTATTAAATGTGTAAGCGGTGGTCTGGTAAATCGGTACGGCACGGGAATTGGTAACCGGATCCGGGGTAGCACCGGCGTGAATCTGTGCAGTTTCAAATCCCCAGTTGTTTGGATCGGTGCTCATGTTTAGTCCTCTTCTGAACCTAGGTGTGGAGTGTTTTAAGACTATGCCCATGCTGAGCGTAAGGCGAGTTGACTAGAAATTTCTCGTAACATTTGGCGTCTAGCGGGGAAGGCCGGTTGGTCAAGGAAAGGAATTTTGAAACTGCAGCCAAGGTGTCGAACGAGATATCGCAATCGCTCTACGCTAGAGGAGTGTTTTTTGAGCAAATGCATCCGCGCTGGCAAGAATTGCTGTCTGATCAGCGAGGGTTGTTCGCGCAAATTGAGCTCAAACTTGGCAACCAAGATTTCCTGCCCCCTCGAGAGCAGATCATGAAGGCCTTTGAAGCCGATCCGCAGTCTGTGAAAGTCGTGATTGTCGGACAAGATCCCTACCCAACCCCGGGTGTTGCAATCGGTTTAGCTTTTGCTATTCGACGCGGCACCAGGCCGATACCAGGCAGCTTGAGAAATATTTTCAAAGAACTTGGCGAAGACATTGGTCAATCTGCAAATGTCGATGAGAGTTTAGAAACTTGGCTGAGGCAAGGCGTGCTGCTGCTAAATCGCCACCTCACTTGTGCTTCCGGTCAGGCCGGTTCGCATCACAACCTGGGCTGGGCCGAGATTACAGATGCTGCTCTTCGCGCTTTAGATAAGCTGCATGGCTCGAAGCTAGTTGTTGTGCTTTGGGGAAATCAGGCCCAGCAACTTGAATCGAGATTAGGCAAGGCGCAGGTGATTCGCGGAGTTCACCCTTCACCGCTGTCCGCGCACCGCGGTTTTTTTGGCTCGAAACCTTTTAGTAACATCAACCGATTACTCTCTGAGCAGGGTTTGCCGCCAATCGACTGGTTAGGAGAAAAAGATGCCTTTGGATTCTGAATCACGCTGGCGACTGGTACGCCAGAAAAAGGCGAAACCCTCCAATCCAGAAAATCTTGAATCCAAAATTCGCACCCTTGAACCGGGTGATTTGGCTCAGGTGCACGATATTTACAATTTCTACATCCAAAACGGTGTCGCCACTTTGGACATCGAGCTAATGACTTTGGCACAGTGGAAAGACAAGGCGGCTTGGCTTGAGTCACTTGGCTTGCCATTCATTGTTGCCGAAAGCCCATCGGGTGAAATTCTTGGCTTTGCCTATTTAGCACCCTGGCGGCAGAAGGCTGGTTTCAAGCGCACGGCTGAAAATACCATTTACTTAAGGCCGGCAGCGATGGGCAAACGCATCGGCAGCCGGTTGCTTGCCGAGTTGCTTGAGCGAGGAAAAAAAGCTGGAATTCGAGAAGTCTTGGCGGTCATCTCTGACCAGGGTGCCGAAGCCTCGATAAGGTTGCACGAGTCTTTTGGGTTCAAGTCGCAGGGGCATCTTGAAAGAGTTGGCTTCAAACTTGGCAAATGGATTGGTACCTATCTGATGCAGAAAAGTTTGTAAGTTCAAACTTGACTTATCTCAGCAAGTTTTCAGCGTCAGGCATCTAGGCTGAAATGGTGAAGTTCCCATTCCGCCACTTGGTGGCTATCGCGGTTGCTGCAGCAATGCCGTTGGCTGCCATTCCTGCTGCGGCAAGCATCAGTCAAGTCGCCCCTGAAGCAAACCTAGAATCCTCTGTTTCGGGCCTTATCGTTTCTTATCGCGATGGCGTTTCTCCCGTCTCAGATGATGGCCAGCCTACCGGCGAGAATGCGGCAGGTGTCGATCTGCTAAATACCGAGGCTCTCGGAATGGGCTTTTATGCCGTGCAATTTGAGAGTGAACTAACCACACCCGATGCTCAGAAAATTGCAGCCCGGATGCAGCAAGACCCAAGAATTTCATCCGTTGAATTAGATACCAAAATTGTGGCGGCCAGCTCGACCCCGAGAGTGCTATCCGCTTTGCGTGCGGCCTCGGCGCCAAGAAGTCCGATTGCGAAAGATGCCTTTAGTCCGTTGGCACCGACCAACGCCAGAGTGAACCTAACCTGGGCTGCGCCAGCAAGCACCTACGGTGCAAAAATTGTCGGCTATCGAATCGAACGCAGCGTGAATGGTTCGTCTTGGTCAATTGCGGTTTCGAACACCGCACGCACCAGTCGCACACATACCGTCACCGCGGGAAACACCTCGGGGGTAAATTACTACTGGCGGGTTCGGGCAATTACAAAACTGGGCTCTTTTGTGCGAGTCGGCTTAGCCTCGGCTGCAGTGCGTGGTCGAGCAACTACCGTTGCGCAGCCACCGCAACTCATCACTCCTGACTTGGTGTCGTTAGCCTCAGCAGATGCTGCTAACGGCGTAACTGTGACTTGGTCAAGTCAATCGATTTATCAAAAAGGTGGTTTGCGAACCAGCTATCGAGCCACAGCAACAGCTGGAGGCGCAGTTGTTGCTGAGTGTGTTACTTACTCAAACACCTGCACAATCTTGGGTCTTGCACCCGAGATTGAACATGAAATCAAGGTTGCCGCGACAAACTCTCGCGGTACCAGTTTTAGCGGAGTGACTCTTACTCCTCGCGATTCTGAGTACGGCAAGCAGTGGTATCTAAGTGCAACAAACGGCATAAACGCTGCAAAAGCGTGGTCGATGACTTCTGGTTCGCGATCTGTCGTGGTTGCGGTTCTAGACTCGGGCATCACCAATCATCCTGATCTTGATGGCAACGTGGTCGCCGGCTATGACTTCGTAGAGTGTGACACCAACACTGGCAGTTGCGCCATCACAAACGATGGCGATGGCCCTGATCCAGATCCGACTGACCCCGGAGACTATCTGAACTCTGAGCGCAGTTCGTGGCACGGTACACACGTGGCTGGCTTAATTGCTGCTCGAGCAAACGACATTGGAATCATCGGGGTTGCGCCCCAGGTTCGAATCCAACCGGTGCGTGTATTAGGCGCGGGTGGATCTGGAAACTCGAGTTCACTCGTAAAAGCTCTGAACTGGGCCGCCGGTAATGCAGTATCTGGCGTGCCGGCAAACGCGACGCCAGCCAAAGTGATCAATCTTTCGGTGGCTTCTCCTGATCCTGGGCCCTGCCCGACCTCATTGGCAACGATCCTGCCAGCCATCAAAGCCAAGGGAATCACCGTAGTTACCGCGGCCGGAAACACGGCAGGCAATGCCGCAAACTACTGGCCGGGAAACTGCTACCCAACGATTAATGTTGGCTCAGTTGGCCCAACCGGCGAAAAAGCTGGTTATTCAAACTACGGCTCGCAGTTTTCAAACGGTGTTGATATCGCAGCACCCGGCGGTGATAGCCAAAACCCAGCCGGATCACCGAGCGGCACCAACGGACGAGTGCTGTCGCTGATTAATAACGGCACCACAGTTTCAACCGACTTCGGATATTCCTATCAAGAAGGAACATCGATGGCGGCGCCTTTGGTAAGCGGGGTTGTGGCGCTGATGTATTCGGCAAAATACAACATCACACCAGATCAAATCTGGAATATTTTGCAGACCACAGCTAAGCCGCACGTAGCGAACACACAATGTAGTGCTGGGCTTTGTGGAATCGGTGTGGTTAACGCGTCTCTTGCGGTAGCCGCTGCGGCTGCACTGCCTTAGAGTTCGGGAGCGCTAATCGGTTTTTGGCACGGCCTGAGATAGAGATTGCTTAGCTTGCAGCCAATTGCTCTGCGTGGACAACAATAACTTCGCCAACGGATGCTTTGAGTTGGTTTTGCACATCTTGGCTTAGCCCGTCGTCAGTGACCAAAATGTCAGCATCTTCAAGTCGAGCAAAACTAGAGAAGCCCATCTCGCCCCATTTGGTGTTATCGGCCAGCACAACAAACTTTTTAGCCCGGTTGCGGATTGCTCGGTTAGTTTCAGCTTCGAGCAAATTTGGCGAACTGAAGCCGGCTTCTGGGTGCATGCCGTGAGTTCCCATGAAAACCAAATCCAGGTTGAAGCTGGACAGCGAATTGATTGCCAACTCACCAACAAAAGAGTCGGTGGGGGTTCTAACCCCGCCGGTGAGGATCACAGTTTGATCGCTTCGTCCTTCTTTGTGGAGAAAATCTGAAACCGGTAACGAGTTGGTGATGATGGTAAGTCGAGGGACATCGGCTAAGTGCCGACTTAGTGCGTACACCGTAGAGCCGCCCATGAGCCCAATAGCGGCCCCTGGGGCGACCAATTTGGCTGCTGCCTCGGCGATTGCCTCTTTGGCCACTCGCTCACGCAGAGACTTTGCGGTGAAGGGAGGTTCAGACACCGAACTGGCACCAATTGAGGTGGCCCCGCCGTGTACTTTGTCAACCAAGCCCTGCTCAGCTAGAACATCGATGTCGCGTCGAACGGTCATTTCCGAAACATCAAGGATCTCAGCCAGCTCGGCAATGCGTGCAGCGCCACGGGCTGATACCTCTTTGAGGATCAGGCTTTGACGTTGTGCGGCCAGCATTTGACTACTTTCCATTTCGGTAAGGCATAAATCGAACAATCAACAGATTACGGCCTTGGCCAGAAAAATTAGCGTATTTCGGTAACGGATTGATTACTTTTGTTAGTTTTTGTGAGTTTTTGTAAAGCGGCGACGTAGTCTTCAAACAGGGTCAAATTAGAAAAATTTGTGGTTATGCAAACCTCAGCCCGAAGCATGTAAACAGATCGAGGTAAAGATGCCGAAACTCAACCCAAGTGCCCTCTATTACGGTGGCGACTACAACCCTGAGCAGTGGAGTCGCCATGTCTGGCAAGAAGACATTCGCTTGATGAAACAAGCCAAAGTGAACCTAGTCTCGCTTGGTATTTTCTCTTGGACCAACATCGAAGTTGCAGAGGGTGTCTATCAATTTGACTGGCTCGACGACATCATCAACCTGCTGCACGAAAACGACATCAAGGTCGACCTGGCAACGGCCACCGCTTCACCACCTGCTTGGCTAACCAAAGCCCACCCAGAGATGCTGCCAATCGATGCAAACGGAGTAGTTCGTTCACACGGTGGTCGTCAGAACTACTGCACCAGCTCGCCAATTTATCGCGAGCGCGCTGCCGCACTTGTTGCAAAACTGGCTGAAAGATACGGCAACCACCCAGCCGTCGAAATGTGGCACGTCAACAACGAATTCGGCTGCCACAACCCACTCTGCTTCTGCGACACTACTGCTGCCGCCTGGCAGGGTTGGCTGCAGAACAAATACGGCAATCTTGAAGCGCTAAACGAAGCTTGGGCAACCAACTTCTGGTCGCAGCGTTACCACAACTGGAACGAAATCATTCCACCGCGTCGCACTCCGGATGGAACCTTCCCGAACCCATCAATGGTTCTTGATTTCCACCGCTTTAGCAGCGATGAATTGCTAGACATTTACAAGCTCGAGCGCGACACCATTCGTAAATACGACTCAGTGCACCCAATCACCACCAACTTCATGTCGATGCGCGGCTCAATTTTCGTCGACTATTGGAAGTGGGCGAAAGAGGTTGACTTCGTTTCAACTGACATCTACCTGATTGCTGCAGATCCAAATCGCGACATCGAATTTGCTTACGCTTGCGATTTGACCCGCGGTTTTGCCGACGGCCAACCATGGCTACTAATGGAGCACTCAACCTCGGCAGTCAACTGGCAAGAGCACAACCTGCCAAAAGAGCAGGGCGAAATGCTGGCCAACTCGATTGGCAGCGTGGCTCGCGGCTCTGAAGGCGCCATGTACTTCCAGTGGCGTCAGTCAAAGGGTGGTTCAGAGAAGTTCCACTCAGCGATGGTTCCGCACGCAGGTGAAAACACACGTGTTTATCGACAGGTGACTGAGTTGGGTGACCAACTAGACCAGCTGCGTGATTTGGTTTCAACCAGCACCGAACAGGCCAAGATTGCAATCATCCATGACTATGAGTCGCTCTGGGCTATGCGTCAATACAACGTGCCAACTACCCAGCTTGACTACACCGAAATTTCGCAAGACTGGTATCGGGCGCTCTACAACATGGGTGTTCGCGTTGACTTCGTCAGTGCTAAAGCTGACAGGGCGACCTTCAAAAAGTATGACTTGGTCTTGGCTCCGACACAGTATCTAATGACCGATGAACTCGAAGCTAACCTAATTGATTACGTCAAAAACGGCGGATCATTGGTGGCCTCTTACTTCACTGGAATATCAAACGAAACTGACCTGATCCGTCTAGGTGGTTATGGCGGCAAATTGGTCAAAGACTTCATCGGTGTTCGAGTTGAAGAATTTGCTCCGCTACCAAAGGGCTCGGTGACAACCCTGTCGAACGGTTACCAGGCCAAACTTTGGGCTGAAATTTCTCAGGCAAACGGCGCCGAGGTTCTGGCTACCTTCGGCGAGGGAGTTGCAGCTGGCTCGGTTGCTATCGCTCGTCGTAACTATGAAAAGCCGGTTTGGTATGTGGCATCGCAGCTTACCGACGAGAGCCTCAAAGAGTTCTTCGGATCAGTGACCAAAGAATTGGGAATCGAAGCTGAAGGCGGCAACGGCATCGAGGTTCTTCGTCGTGGCAAATTCCGCTTTGAGATTGGTCACAAGCCTGGCTCACACAGCCACCAGGTCTCAATCGGCTAACCGAATCAGGGTAATAAAAAAACCGGCCTAGGCCGGTTTTTTTATTTGGTGCGGAAGGTGGGACTTGAACCCACACGCCTCGCGGCGCTGGAACCTAAATCCAGTGCGTCTGCCAATTTCGCCACTTCCGCATGCCTGAACAGTTTACATATTTCAGCGCCAGAACGGAAATCGAGCCGGAAATCTGACCAAATTCGCCTGTGGATAACTAAAGAAAAGGATTTGGCATAGCGGCACCCTCTATCTAGAGGTGTGAAATGTATGATGTCAGCGCGTATGCCGGTTCGGTCAGAAATAGAGTCGTTGGTGACGGGCTCACTTTATCTGAGGCAATCCTTGCTGAACTTGACTCAGGCTTTGAATCCGGTCAGTTGCCGCTAGCTGCCGAGCCCCAACTAGCTTCGTTGATTGAACGCCAGCTTCTGGGAGTCGGCGAAATCGATGATTTGATGGCTGAGCCATCCATTGAGGAAATTTGGGTGAACCCAGATGGGCAAATTTACTATTCGAAATCTGGCACCCGGCATCGATTTGGAAAAACAATCTCGGCAGAAAAATGTGCTGAATTAGTTGAGAAGTTGCTGCGCCAAACGGGCAGGCGCATCGATCGAGCAACGCCATTTGTCGATGCCACACTTGCCGATGGTTCGCGACTGCATATAGTCGGTTACGGGCTTACCGATAAGTCATTTTCGATCAACATCAGAAAGTTTGGCAGTCAACAATTGTCGCTGGCATCCTTGTTGGCCTCGAAAATGATCGAACCAGATCACCTTCAAAAAATAACTTCGGCAATCAATCAGCGGCAAACAATCATTGTCGCCGGCGGCACTAACTCGGGTAAAACCACTCTGTTGGGCGCCATGCTCAATTACATAAGCAATAAAGAGCGAGTAGTCACGATTGAAGACACCCGCGAACTTCAGTTATCGGTTGATGATTGGGTGGCTTTACAGACCAGGCCCGAAAACATCGAGGGTTCTGGTGAGATCAATATGAGGCGGCTGGTGCGCGAATCGTTGCGGATGCGACCTGACCGTTTAGTAATTGGTGAGGTTCGCGGGGCAGAAGCCTTCGATTTGCTAATGGCCCTAAATTCGGGAGTTGCCGGAATGGCCACTATCCATGCCAACAGTCCGACTGCCGCAATTGAAAAACTGCATTCCTTGCCGCTGCTCGCCGGGTCAAACATTTCAGAGGCTTTCGTGCAAAAAGCAATCCAATCGAGTATTGATTTGATTATTTACTGCCAAATGCTTCCATCGGGGCTAAGACGCGTAACCGCAATTGAAGAGCTAAGCGCCATGCGAGCCATCGAAGCGAGTCAAAATTGAGCACTATTGCCAATCGATTAGCCGGCATCCTGAGATTTGGGCAAAAAACATCGGGTTTCGCGGTTGCTGCAATTCTGACGTTTGCCATTTTTACCTATCTAATGCTCGAATCAATGTCAGGGTTGAAAGCATTTGCCATTGGTGGGAGCGTAGGGCTAACCGCACTGGTACTAGAAATTTTTGTCCTGCGGGCTAAAAAAATTGCCCAGCATCTTGAATCGTTGGCACCTATAGTTGCAAATTCGTTTGCGTCATCTTTTTCGGTAGGCGCGACATTTCTAGAAGCTTTTGAAGACTTGGCCAAAAACGGTCCGCCTGAACTTCGGGAGTTGTTTCAAAGCGCAGTCGATAGTTTGCTCTCGGGGCATCGGGTTTCAACATTGCTTCGTGAACTCTCCAATAATTTCCAAAACCGATATTTCGATTTGGTTTTCATAGCGCTTGAGGTAGCAAATAAGGGTGGCAATTCCGGATCCATCCGCGCTCTGAAAGAGTTAGCTGGGCGGATTCGTATTGAACAGACCATGCATTTAGAACTTAGAGCTAAGCAACAGTGGGTTGGGGCCACCGCCCGACTTGCAGTTGCTTCCCCTTGGGTGGTTGTGCTGTTGCTTTCGATGCGACCAGAAGCACGAGCTTTTTATGAAACAGCCCAGGGGGTTTTACTGCTTATGGTTGGTCTTCTCGTGTCTGTGGTCGCTTACCGGGCAGTTTCGATACTTGGTCGGCTACCTCTTATTCCAAGGGTGTTTGCATGAGTGCCGCGGTTGCAATTCTTTTTGGAATTGCCTTTGTTTTGCTTTATTCGGGGCTGGTGCGGCCACCCAGAAATCATTTAGATAACTACTTGCCAATTCAAAAACCGCGACGGATAGCCCCTTTAAACCTCGCTAAATTGCAAAAATTTCGTCCGACCAGAAGGTCTGCCCAATCGCTTGCCATCTCGGATGAAATTTGGTTTTTAGGCCTGCAAATCGAAGCCGGTCAATCGCTTTTCGCGTCACTGAAGTCACTGAGCGAGTGCAGTTCTGGAACATTGGCGAAACTGATGCTGCCGGCTGTGGCCAATCTGCAGTTGGGTTCAACGTTTGAAGCCGAGTTTGCCGAACTCGAGCGGCACAGGCTACCAATCGAGGTTGTCGAACTGCTAGTTCAATTGCGCATCGCTATCGATCGCGGAACGCCAATCAGCCAAACAATATTTGAGCAATCTCGCTCCAGCGCTGCAGCCACCCGCGCCCAACTCATTACTGCCGCTGGAAAGAATGAAACGAAAACTCTTATTCCGATAGTTTTCCTGGTCCTACCGGTGACCGTAATCTTTGCAATTTTCCCGTCTCTGCTGATGGTGCAGGGCATTTTCTAGAGGAGGAAAAATGAAAAAAATAATCAACTGGTTGAGCGATGAAAGCGGAGATGTACCCGGTTGGGTTCTAATAACTCTGATGACCGCCGGACTGGTGGTTCTGATCTGGACCGCCGCCGCTCCTGCACTGAAGGGGCTATTTGATCAAGCGCTAACCAAAGTGGCTACATTCTGAAGATGATTGAAACCGCTAAAAAGCGAGCAGTCGACAGTGTCGATCGCGGCTCTGCGGTCATCGAATTTGTGCTTGTTGCAGCTCCACTGGTTAGCCTTTTTGTCTTTGGCCTTTACCTAGCGGCAACATCACTTTTTCAGACGGTTGCGGTGACAAACTTGCTACTCGACAACCGGCGATTGGGGCTAGCCGATGTAGACAAAACTTCGCTCTGCGAAATTTTCTTGAGTTCTGGCCCTGCGGAAAATTCGCGTGCTGATAAATCCGTATTAATCCAAAATAGGTTCTGCAATTCAAGTGACCACTTTGGATTGACCGGTCAATTTGGCTCAACGGTGTTTCCCGAATACGTCAGCAAACTCGAATTATCGTCAAATCTGGAGGCGCGGTGACTAAATCATTCATCTTCGATGAGGGTGGCAACGCATTGGTCGAATTTGTCGTTCTTGTGGCCGGGCTTATGCTGCCCGTGGTTTGGTTCATCGGAATTTCGGCTGAAAAATTCAATGAAAAATTATTTGCCGAACATTCGGCCCGCTATTTGATCAGGGAACTCGCCCTGACCGACCGGCCATTTGAACAAATTCTCGAAACATACTTGAGCAACACTGCGATTCGAACAGTCGAACAGTCGCAAAAGTTAAAAGCCCAAGCCAGTTGCCTTTCAGGCTGCTCTGCGCAAACCAAATTGCTAAAAGTCGAAGTCGCATACGCTGGCCAAATAGCGTCCGCGGTCATGTACAAATGATTGCGCCACTCGCTTTTGGCTTGTCATCGCTGCTGTTGGTGTTCAGCATTTTCTTGGGTGATCTGCAGCAGAGCGCGCTGGCTCGGTTTCGGCTGCAGACCATTGCCGACTCACTTGTTCTTGCGGCGGCTGCAGAGCAAAATCTTGATCTGCTGTTGGCGCAGGCGAGTGTTGGGAAATTAGAGATCACCGAGGTCGCGGTTGATAATCCGGAGCCCATGACAAAACGAGTTCAAGTATGTGGGCGTCCGTCAATAACCAGTCCGACCCTATGCGCTGTTGCGCTGGCTAGGTCTGGGTAGGTGCCGATAAAAAAGAGCTGTTCCCCAGATGGCGGCAAGGCCAATTGTGCCAAGGCCAAGTGAAAGGCTTGAGACGGCAGTAATTGCCGAGATAGTAATCGGAGCTGCTGCGCTAGCTAGGTCGACTATTAAACGAAAGGCTGCCAAAAATTCGCTGCGTTTTTTTGGCGGAGCAAGGTCAGCGCCGATAAGCATGATAATTCCGCTACCCAAACCGTTCGCCAGCGACATCAGCAGAGCCAAGGCAAGAAAAGTATTGGCATCGGTTGCGAGAACAAACAAGAGCATGGTCAAACCAAGACCGGCTGTGGTTGGAATAGCAACCCAACGTCTACCAAACCGATCAATTATTTGACCCGAGGTGTAGAAGAGAGCCACATCCACGGCTCCAGCAATTCCTAAAACCAACGAGGTCTGCGCCGGATCCAGCCCTATGTGCAGCGCCCAAAGTGGTAATCCCACTGTTCTCGCAGCCCTGGCAGCAGCCAACAGTGCCGAGGCAACGCCTAAGGTGGCGAGACCTTTTCGGTTATCTCGTACAGTCTGGAACATGGTGAATTTTCCTTCACCTGCTGTTTCGAGACGGTCATCAGGGCTGAGGCCCAGTAGCAGAGCTGCCAGAGCGCACAGCACCACGCCCACCCAAAACACGGCCGAAAGTGACCAAATGCTTATGGCAGCTGCACCGATCAGTGGGCCAAGCATTCCGCCAGCGCGAAAAATTCCGCCCAGGATTGAGAGCGCCCGGCCGCGATGGGAAAGCGGAACAACGGCTGTCAAATATGAGTGTCTCGCTAAACCAAACACTGCTGCGGCGGCACCCAGAATAAAGATGCCCGCGGCGAGTTGAAGCAAACTTGAACTTGAAGCTGCTGTCAGAATTCCGATCGCCCCAACTAGAGCCGCCACGATCATGGATTGGCGCTCGCCGAGAGAGTGGACCAACCGAGCCGCGGGTAAATCACCAGCAACGGTTCCGGCCATGAGCAAACCGGCGATGATGCCGGCTAGGGCAATACCTGCTCCCATGCTTTCGGCCATGGCTGGAATAGTAGGTATCAGTGCCATCTCGCCTGCGGTGAAGAGCAGGCTGGGTAGATAAACAGGCAGGATTAGCCCTGAAACTCGGTATTGCGCTGATTTTGCCACCATCCCAGCCTAAGCCCCTTCTAAACTGAGATGGATATGCCTGAACTCGACTTGTCTCCAGAAATTCGCGCACTGCGTTCAACCCTCAGTGATGTTCGCCAAGTGTTGAACCCGGCTGGACTGGGCGAAGAAGTTGTTCGACTTAAGGCTGCCGCCGCTGCTCCCGATTTATGGGACGACCCAGCGAAGGCGCAGAAAATCACCAGTGAGCTTTCGAGGAAACAGGGCCTCATCGAGAAGCTTTCTTCGATCACCAGTCGCATCGACGACCTTGAAGTTCTCGTTGAAATGGCTAATGCCGAGGACGATAAGGCAACTCAGGATGAGGCCAAACTAGAACTTGAACAATTGCGGGCAATCCTTTCCGAACTTGAAATTCAAACTCTATTGAATGGCGAATATGATGCCAGAGGCGCGGTCATCACTATTCGATCGGGAGCAGGCGGGGATGACGCTACTGATTTTGCTGAGATGCTCATGCGCATGTATCTGCGCTACGCCGAGAAACAAAAATTGCCGGTACAGGTTTTAGATACCAGCTATGCCGAAGGTGCTGGAATCAAGTCGGCAACTTTTGAGGTAGATGCACCCTATGCCTTTGGCACTCTTTCAGTTGAAGCTGGAACTCATCGCTTGGTACGCATGAGCCCTTTCAACGCCGCCGGAAAGCGCCAAACAAGTTTTGCAGCTGTTGAAGTTGTTCCTCTGATTGAAACTACCGACGTGGTTGAAATTCCGGATTCGGAAATTAGGGTCGACGTTTTTCGATCGAGTGGTCCCGGTGGGCAATCGGTTAACACGACCGACTCGGCAGTGCGCATCACGCACATTCCAACCGGGATTGTGGTGAGTTGCCAAAATGAAAAAAGCCAAATTCAAAATAAAGCGGCCGCTCTGCGCGTCTTGCAATCCAGATTGCTGGAACAGAAGCGACGTGAAGAGGAAGCTAAGAAAAAGCAGATTGCCGGCGATGTAAAGGCCAGCTGGGGAGAGCAGATGCGCTCCTACGTGCTTGCCCCGTATCAAATGGTGAAAGATCTTCGCACCGAATTTGAGGTCAACAATCCAGCGGCTGTTTTTGATGGCGACTTAGCTGGATTTATTGCCGCGGGAATCCGCTGGAGAAAGCAGGTCGGCGTTTAGGCTGGTCAGTATATGATCAGCATCTCAAACGTCACCAAGCAATATCGGGGTTCGGCTAAGCCGGCCTTGAATAATGTCTCGCTTGAAATTGAAAAAGGCGACTTTGTCTTTTTAGTCGGTGCATCCGGTTCGGGAAAGTCATCGCTGATGCGCCTAATGTTGCGCGAAGATGTGCCAACCAGCGGTTCGGTGCATGTGTTGGGTGAGAATTTGGTCGGCATCCCGTCGCGTCGAGTTCCATACTTTCGTCGCAAATTGGGCGTCGTGTTTCAAGACTTCCGCCTATTGCCAAATAAAACTGTCGCTCAAAACGTGGCTTTTAGTCTTGAAGTTATCGGCAAATCTAAGGGTTTTATTCAAGAAGCCGTACCCGATGTTTTGAGATTGGTTGGGCTCGGTGAAAAAGCCGAACGACTACCCAACGAACTTTCAGGCGGTGAGCAGCAACGAGTTGCTTTAGCAAGGGCCATCGTGAACAAACCCGCTATTTTGCTCGCGGATGAACCTACCGGAAATCTTGACCCAGCGACCAGTGAAGAAATTATGGCCCTAATCGAGCGCATTAATCTGGCGGGCACCACGGTTATCATGGCCACTCACGATCGCGGAATTGTGGACCGCATGCAAAAACGCGTAATCGAACTCAGCGGTGGCGAGATTTTGCGCGACCAGCGTTCGTCTGGATACCAGAAAGTGGCGACCGGTACTAATCCGATTGTGACTGCCGAAAAAATTCAGGCAGATGAGCAAATATCGGCAACGGAGCAAACCACCGGGTTTATCTCGTTTTTGGACGATTCGGCAGACGCATGAACATCGGCTATGTATTTCGCGAAATGGGCCAGAGCCTTCGGCGTAACCTTTCGATGGTTGTCTCAATCATCCTGGTTACCTTTATCTCTTTGACTTTTGTTGGCACCGCAAGTTTGCTGCAATTGCAAATTGGCCAGATGAAGAATTACTGGTATGACCGTGCGCAGGTCGCGGTTTACCTTTGCAGTTCGGTCTCGCCTGATGAGATCTGCCCGCAAGGCGAAGCCTCGGCCGACTTGAAGGGTGCGGTCGAAGAGCGTTTGAATTCAACCACGTTGGCTCCCTACATCGAAGAGTTTTATTTTGAAGATCACGAACAGGCCTTCAAAAACTTCCAAGAGCAGTTTGAGGGCAATGCGGTTGCGAAATACGTTTCAGCTGAGCAACTAAATGAAACTTTTTGGGTCAATCTAAAAGACCCAAACCAGAGTGCAATTATCACCGAAGCTTTCAGTGGTATGCCCGGTGTTGAAGAGGTGCGCGATCAACGCAGCTATCTCGATCAAATCTTCAGCATCCTGAACGCCGCCTCAATTGCGGCGATTGGTATTGCCGCGCTGATGCTCGTTTCGGCCGCGCTGCTAATTTCCACCACGATTCGACTCTCTGCCTTTAGCCGCCGCCGTGAATTAGGAATTATGCGGTTGGTGGGTGCCAGCAATTTTTACATCCAGCTGCCATTTATTCTCGAGGGCGTAGTCGCGGCAACCGTTGGTTCCATTCTTGCCGGCGGGGCTGTTCTTGGCATAGTTCAGTTCTTTGTCCAGGGCTATTTAGCTGAGCGCCTTCCGTTCACCAGTTTTGTCGGATTGTCCGATGGTTTATTGGTCGTTCCGCTGTTGGTTCTGGCTGGAATTTTGCTCGCGGCTGTGGCATCTGGTCTTGCTATTCGTCGCTACCTGCGAATATAGAAGCCTTATGCCTAAAGAAGTCGGTCAAAAGCTGGTTGCGTCAAATCGCAAAGCTCGCCACGACTATCACATCGAAGACACATATGAAGCCGGCTTGGTCTTAACGGGTCCCGAAGTGAAGTCGCTGCGAGCTGGTCGCGCATCCCTGATCGACGGTTATGCCAGTATCGAAAATGGCGAGGCCTGGCTTGAGAACGTGCACATCCCCGAATACACGCAGGCGAGCTGGACCAACGTGGGCAGTCGTCGCCGCCGAAAGATGTTGCTGCACGGTCAAGAAATCAGCAAACTCAACAGCAAATTACGTGAGTCCGGATACACCTTGGTCCCACTTCAGCTGTATTTCAAAGACGGCCGAGCAAAAGTTGAAATCGCTCTGGCCAAAGGTAAAAAAGAGTACGACAAGCGTCAAGCTCTAAAAGAGGCTCAAGATAAGCGCGAAGCAGATCGGGCTATGTCGACCAAGGGCAAAGACTGGTAGAGGTTTTCAGTCAATTCACAGCCGGCGGCATTCCATTTGTCTCAGCTTTGGCCTAGTCTTATTGAGCCTCAGATGATTTGAGGCATTGGTAACTAAACATGGGGATGATCGGTTTCGACAGGGTACTTTGTGCCTGGAGGAAGCGGGTCGTGAATGTAGCGTCAACACGTAAATGTCCGCTGCAAAAAATAAGTGCTAAATCATCACGCACTGACTTTGCCCTAGCCGCTTAATAGCGCCTAGCCCGAAGTCCGTCGGTCCAGACCTGATTTCAATCTGGTTTCCGGCGTCATTTAGAAATCTTGCTGGGTAGTTACGCCTTAGGGCTACCCGGGACTCAAACTCAGGCTGGGCTCGTCGGTTATGTCGCTTCAAGCTAGCACCGGGGCCAAGTAGAACCTTATTGAAGCTACACCCGTAGAAGATCCAGAATCAGTTCTTTGGACGGGGGTTCAATTCCCCCCATCTCCACAAATCAGTTGGTCACATTTCAACCGATAGGCAAAAAGCCCGTAATTACTGGGAAGTAGAAATACTCTCTTAGTGGTGGCGGGCTTTTCGTTGCTTAAAAGGTGTTGCTTAAAATTTCAGCTGATTTGTGATGTTTGAAACTGGGTAAATCCAAAGCAATACTTCAAGTGCTCAAAGGTGTTTCTCAGGAAACAGCAGTAGATTTGGAGTGTGCTGAAAAGCCATCAAGCGAGTAAATGGATTGTGGTGACCATCGTCGCCCTCATGGCAGGCTTCGCACCTATTTTCCACTCGATGTGTATTCAGGCCAGTTCAACCTCTGCGTCAAGCCACATCATGGCTGACGGCAACATTATGGGAATTGAGTCTGAAGCCGACACAACGATGGTCTCCGACTCAACGGCCCATGCCCTCGCAGTTAGCCACGACCAAGCCCCCGTCAATGCCCCAGGCAAGCCGCTTGGCGCAGGAGACCCCTTGACTTTGGTGACACTGTTCATTGTTCCTGCCTGCCTGCTCGTTGTTGGTTTCCTCTTGCTGTTCAGAAAATCGACAGAACTGAAATTCTCGGAGACTTTTTTCACGGCTCTCTTGGCAAGACCGCCAACATGGCGATATTTTCCTAATGCCGTCAATCCTCTTGCCTTGGGGATTAGCCGAACATAAGCCGACCCGTGAAAAGCGAAATGCTCAAGCATTGCCGCACCCCAAAATTTTCAAATTCACGATAGGAAAAATAATGAAATCTTTAACAATTCGCTCCATCGCAATCGGCGGAGCAATCCTGCTAGCATCACTCTCTCTCGCAGGTTGCACAATCAACCTCGGTTCAGCTGGGTCAAACAATGATTCAGGAATGATGGACAACGGCGGAATGATGGGAAGCAACAGTTCCCAGTTCTCGGGAACCGACATTATGTTCGCCCAGATGATGATTGTCCATCACCAGCAGGCAGTTGATATGGGAACGCTTGCCGAAACTCGTGCGTCAAACCCAGAGGTAAAAACCTTGGCAGCACAGATTAAGTCTGAACAGTCACCCGAAATCACGCAGATGAAGGTTTGGCTCAAAACCGCCAACGCTCCAACTGAAATGGGCCACGACATGGGAATGGGCGGATTACTCACCGACGCTCAAATGACAGCATTGAAAAATGCGTCAGGTGCCGAATTCGACAGGCTCTACCTTGAAGGCATGATTGGCCACCACGAAGGAGCAATCCAAATGGCCCAAATGGTGACCGAATCAAATAACGCCGAAGTGAAAGCTCTCGGAAACGCCATCATCGCATCGCAAACCAAGCAAATTGCATACATGAAGGAACTTCTCGCAAAGGTGTAGGTGTGGTAATCGGGGGAGGGGGTTCAATTCCCCCCCCATCTCCACCACTTAAAAAGCCTCCAGCAATGGGGGGCTTTTTATTTAACGGCATCGCTGCTGCTCAGGGTCTACATTAGAAGGGTGAATCCCATCGATACCGTTGAGTCGGTTTTTGCAAACTCAAATTTGCTTTTTGAAGTTCTCGGTACTCTGGCGTTCGCTCTATCCGGGTTAATCGAAGCCGCCCGTAAGAAACTTGACTTTGTCGGCATGGCGATGGTTTCGGCATTGGCCGCTTTTGGCGGCGGAACCTTGCGCGATGTTTTGCTTGATCGCCGACCGTTCTTCTGGGTTCAAAATGAATTTTGGCTCTGGGTTTTGTTGGCCATTGTGTTGGCGGCGATGCTCTTTGTCCGCAGTCGCCATCTTGAGGTGACAGCCCGAGCAACCACTTGGCCCGATGCCCTCGGCTTGGGTATTTTCACCGCATCGGGAACTCAGATTGCACTCAACGCGGGTCTTTCACCGCTGGTCTCGATCATTATGGGAATCATCACGGCGGTCTTTGGAGGAGTGCTGCGCGATGTCGTGGTTAACGAGATTCCACGAGCTTTTAGTGACCACCAACCTTATTCGGTGATTGCTTTCATCGGCGGTTGGGTTGTAGTTGGTCTCAATTCTTTGGGCAGCAGTGATTTCTGGGCAATTACAGTTGGGGCGCTGTTTATCATCGCGGTAAGAATCTTGGCCATCGTTAGAGGATGGCGTTTGCCAGAGTGGCGAGCCTAGCAACTAGCCCTGAGTTTGGCGGCCTAAGAGGCCTGCGAAGGCTTGGTGAGCTAAGAGGCGATCGAAGTTTCGGTGCAGGGCGCAAGCTGAGCAACACGCTGCGGGGTTACTCCAAGCAAAACTGCGATATCGCGCATTGTTAGACCTTCGTCGCGCATGCGAGCAACGACATCGCGAATTTCGGCAGATGCCTCTTCTTGCATCCGCTGAGCTGCAATCATTTTTTCTTGTGCAGCCTCAAGGTCGCAAATGATGCCGGGCATAACCGCCTCAACTTTTACTACGATGTCGCATTTTGACTCGCCAGTTTCTTTTTCGGCCAGTGCCTTGATGGCCTCGGTAGCTTTGTCGAGTCGTTTAGCCGAGGTCTTGTAGCCACCAAGTTGTGGAACAGCGACTAGCCAGCCGTCATTGTGACGTTCGCAAACTGCCTTGATTTCCATGAGACCTCCTCTGTCACCTGATGCTGCCGCAACACTTAGGAAAATAAGTAAAGGGCTACTTGACTAAACAAGTAAAGTAATGCTTTACTAAAAGGGTAATCCAAATCAGGAAAAAAACAAGCGTAGGAGAAAAATGAATTACGTATGGGCAATCGCCGCACTAGCGGTTTCGGTTTTTGTAGCAAACGGCTTTTTCAAAGCTGGTAAATTCAAAGCCACATCTAGTCGCGAAACACTTTTGGGCGCAGGCTTTGGCTGGATTGAGAAAATCCCATTCGGCGTTGTTCGCCTTATCGCTTGGCTAGAAATCATCGGTGCAGCCGGAATCGTTGTCGCACCTTTGGCCGCCTGGATCCTGCCTGGTTTCGAATGGGCACAAATCTGGGGAATCCTTGCCGCTGCTGGTTTGGCTTTGACCATGGTTGGCGCCATCATCGTGCACGCAGCTCGCAAAGAGAGCAAGTACACCTTCAAAATGAATGCCAGCTTGTTGCTAGCAGCTGTTGTTGCCGGCGTATTGCAGGCTCTAGTAGTTTTGCCGCTGTTCTAAATCTTTAGTTAGCCCCCGATTCTTTCCCTGCCGGGTTAGGGTCGGGGGTTTTCTTTACCCGCGAAACCCAATGCGAGGCCGATCAGCTACTGAATCGCGCTCAAGTAAGTGCCGCCAAAGATGGGGAGCAAACTTTTTACGGTGGCGGTGACGTCACCCTTATCGACCGAAACATCAGCTCGGATGCCGCCATCGGTTGCAGTTTGCGAGACCAACCATTTCTGGTGCGCGGTTACCGGTTTTCCGCCCGCAAAAGCTCTGATGCCCATGACCGCTTCGGCGGTGCCGGATACATCCGGCAAGCCGACATTCATCCAATGTGAGTCTTGGCTATCGGTCGAGGTGAGAAATTTATAGGCGGCTCGCAATGCAACCAACTTGGATTTGACGGCAACCGCACCGCCAGAATTCTTCACGGCAACCAAGGCCTGCATAGCAAGTCCGGTAGCGCTAACTGAACTGCTGTCGGTCACGCCATCAAATCCGCCATCCGAGTTGGCAAAGGCCAGCAGTTTGTTTGCGACTTTGTCAGCGAGTTCTGTTTGGTTTTGACTCTTCAGGCCGAGTATTGCCCAGGCATAGTCGACGCTGCCATTAGGTGCTTGAGCCAATGTCCCATCTATCGCAATTATCGACCTCAGTCGGGTGAGTACAACTTTGCTTAGCGGACCGTTGGGCACACGCAAACTCTTGGATGCTGCCAGAAATTGTCCGGCGAGCGCCGGAATCAGCTGGCGATTCGAGTCGTAAAGATATCCCGAATTAGGGTTTGTCGAGGCACCAACTGACACTGCCGTGGTACCCAGTAGAAATTTTGCCGGCTTCAATTGTTGGGCAAATTTGACGCCAGTTCCTCGCCGCTGGATGAGCGCTTCAAGGCTTGTGCTCCACTGAATGTTGCCAGCGCTTGTGATTGCGGTTCCGCCGTCGTTGGTAAAAGCGTTGCTCACGAAAGTTTGTGTTTTCGCGCTAATCGGTGCAGCGCTGGCCGAGGCTGGATTGACCAGCAAAGCTAGTGCACTGAGCCAGACAGCTCCTCTAAAAACTAGGTTTTTTCGCATCTAGTCAAGCCTAACCGGCAAGCAGTTGATTCAGCTGGGGAAGAAGCAGCGAGTAGCCGACAAAGGCGAAGGCATCCAGGAGGAAGTGGGCAACAACCAAGATCTGAAGTCGACCATATTTTTTGTAGACCCAGCCAAAAATAAAGCCCATAACCAGGTTTCCGATAAACCCGCCAAAACCTTGATATAGGTGGTAGCTGGCGCGAAATAGGGCCGACCCCGCAATGATTCGATTGCTCGACCAGCCCAATAGTTGCAGGCGATTGAAAAGATAGCCGACCACCAGGAATTCTTCGAGAAGTGCAGCCTTCAACGCCAGAAGCAGAAGTATTGGGGCTGTCCACCAATATTTGTTCAAATCTGCAGGTACGACTTGCGAATTTATCCCTAGCGCCAAGGATGACAAGTAGAGCCCGATGCCGGGGATGCCGATTGCGGCGGTAAGCAAAAAACCTCGGGACAAATCACTTAGGCGACCGGGTTGTTGCCAACCGAGCGAGCTAAACGACTCGCGAAGTTTCCCACTCTCTTTGTAAAAAAGAAAGACCACCAGAGCCACCGGAGCAAGTCCTAGCGCAAAACCTAAAAACTGATAGGTGAAATCTAGCCACTCCCGCTCGGAAAGACTGCGATTGATTGTGGTTTGCTGTTGAGCCAAAGTTGTTTCCGCGGTGAGCTTGGCAATCAGCGCCACGATCGAGTAGAGGGCAGAAGCTCCCAAACTCAATGAAAAAACAACGGCAATTTCAAACCAAAGCTGTCGTCTGTTCGCCACGACTTCTCCAAACTAACTAATTAGCTTCTAGGCTAGCGAGGCATTCATGGCTAGACTGAGAGCGCAGGGGCTCAAAGATGCAGTATCTGCACCCCCGATTTCAAACCAAGCGCTTTTGGCTACTGCCACGCGCTCAAAAAAGGATGTTTCAAATGGCCATCGTCAATAGAGATGACCTGCGCAACGTTGCCATCGTTGCCCACGTAGACCACGGTAAAACCACTCTTGTCGACGCTATGTTGCGTCAAACAGGTTCTTTTAGCGATCACGGCGATGTCGGTGAGCGCGTTATGGACTCCGGTGACCTAGAGCGCGAAAAGGGAATCACCATCCTCGCGAAAAACACCGCAATCTCTTATAAAGGACCAGCCGCTGGCGGAAAAGAAATCACCATCAACGTGATTGACACCCCAGGGCACGCTGATTTTGGTGGCGAGGTTGAGCGCGGCCTTTCGATGGTTGACGGTGTTGTTCTGCTGGTTGACGCATCAGAGGGCCCGCTACCGCAGACCCGCTTCGTTTTGCGTAAATCGCTAGAGGCCAAGCTGCCTGTTATTTTGTTGGTAAACAAGACTGACCGACCAGATGCTCGAATTGATGAGGTCGTCGAAGAAGCTCATGACCTTTTGTTGGGCCTAGCTTCAGATCTAGCTGACGATGTGCCTGATCTTGACATCGACGGCATTCTGGACCTTCCAGTTATTTACGCCTCAGGTCGAGCCGGCCGCGCCAGCCTAAACAAGCCTGCTGATGGAACTCTTCCAGATGCAGAAAATCTTGAGCCGCTTTTCGAAGCTATTCTTCGACACATTCCGGCCCCTACCTACGACAACGAGCACCCGCTGCAGGCGCACGTAACCAACCTTGACGCCTCACCGTTCTTGGGTCGCTTGGCTCTGCTTCGTATTTTCAACGGAACCTTGAAAAAGGGACAGCAGGTTGCCTGGGTTCGCGCAGACGGTTCAACTCAGACTGTAAAAATCACCGAGCTTTTGAAGACCAAGGCTCTTGAGCGATTCCCAACCGAAGAGGCTAAAGCTGGCGACATAGTTGCTGTAGCCGGTATCGAAAACATCACCATCGGTGAAACTCTTGCCGACCTCAACGATGTTCGACCACTGCCTCCGATTGTGGTCGATGACCCAGCCATTTCGATGACTATCGGTATCAACACCTCGCCGATGGCTGGCCGTGTCAAAGGTGCAAAAGTAACCGCACGTTTGGTGAAAGACCGACTAGACAAAGAACTCATCGGAAACGTTTCGCTCAAAGTTTTGCCAACTGAACGACCAGACGCCTGGGAAGTTCAGGGACGTGGCGAGCTAGCTCTAGCAATCCTGGTTGAGCAGATGCGACGCGAAGGCTACGAGCTCACCGTTGGTAAGCCTCAGGTGGTTACCAAGCGAATCGACGGAAAGTTACATGAGCCGGTCGAAGATCTAACCATTGACGTGCCAGAAGAATTCTTGGGTGCGATTACTCAGCTGATGGCGAGCCGTAAAGGCCGCATGAAGAGTATGTCTAACCACGGCACCGGTTGGGTTCGTATGGAATTTTTAGTTCCGAGCCGCGGTCTAATCGGCTTTAGAACCGAGTTCTTGACCACTACTAAAGGAACCGGTATTGCTAACGCGATTTCAGCCGGTTACGAGCCTTGGGCCGGTGAAATTGTGACCCGAAGCAACGGTTCGATGGTTGCCGACCGTGCCGGTGTTGCAACTCCGTTCGCCATGATCGCATTGCAGGAGCGAGGTTCATTCTTCGTAGATCCGGGCGCAGAGGTTTATGCCGGAATGGTAGTTGGTGAAAATTCACGCGCTGACGACATGGAAGTAAACATCACCAAAGAGAAGAAGCTCACCAACATGCGAGCCGCTTCGGCAGATGAATTCCAGTCGCTGACCCCGCCAAGAAAACTTTCTTTGGAAGAGTCGCTTGAGTTTGCGCGTGAAGACGAGTGCGTTGAGGTAACCCCAGAGGCTATTCGAATTCGCAAGTTGGAACTTGACCCAAACATCCGCGCACGTCAGACTTCGGCCAGAAAGCGCGCTAGCGAGGCATAAAAACGCCTAAAGTATTTTTATGCCCAAGGTGAGTTTCGAACCAAAACGTTTGCTGATTGTTCACGCACATCCAGACGACGAAAGCCTTTACACCGGGCATATAATCGCTGACCGTGTCGCCAAGGGTGCAGAGGTTTTTATCCTCACTCTCACGCGCGGCGAGCGAGGTAGGGTCAAGCTCGAAGAGTTGAAAGCCTTAGAGGGCAATTTGCCGGCTATGGGTGCTTTTCGAGCTAACGAGTTGCGCGAAGCCATCTCGGTTTTTGGTCCGGTAAAACATGGTTTTGCCGGCACCCGGGCTTACTTAGATTCAGGGATGCGCATTGGCGCAAATGGTCGTCCGCGTCGTAAAAAGCGGCTCGACGAACTTTCTCTTGCGGCCGTGTCAACCTCGGTTGTTGCCGAAGACATCGCTCGAGCAATTCAAAATTTCAAGCCTGATGCTGTCTTGACTTACAACCGTCGGGGTGGATTTGGGCACCCCGATCACAAGGTCGCCCATGAGGCTACCGCTATGGCTCTGCGTCACTACTCGCGAAAAAATGGTCAGGCTCCACAATTTTGGGTAATCGCTGAACCGCGCGAGCGGTTTGACCTAGAAATCGGCGATGCAAAAACTGCTGAAGTCAAAAAGCGTGCGTTAGAAGCCCACGCCTCGCAGGTGGCTATCAGCCGAGAAACTTATTCGGTCGTGCCAGGCAAGAATGTTCGGTACGACCGGCCTGAGAGAATTCGGCGTGCTGCCCCAAACCCACTTGTTCATTTACGCCCAGCCCTAACCTTTTTCTGGGCCATTCCGCTAGGAGTGCTCGCTGGTTTTGCCGGAACAATGCTGCACCAGATTCGCGGAGGTTCGGCAGCAGGTTTCCCAATTGGGCTTTGGGTTGCGCTAGTTTCTATTACTTCGCTGGCTCTAGCAATTCGGTTGTTGCGAAGAAGCCGCGGCGCACTTTATCTGATGAGTGCTTCGTTCATAGCGACGGTTTACCTCTTGGCCCTTGAGCAACCTGGGGGAGAGTTATTCATTCCAAACAACGATCTTGGGATCATTTGGTCTTACGGATCTATCGGAATTTGTGCTTTGATAATTCTGTTTCCAAGGGTCCGGCCCGGAACTTGGCGACGATCTTCCCGCGGCCACCGCTAATTTGCTGATTGGCAAGTTAAACTAGAGGCAGTTTTAGAGAAGGATTTAGTGTGACCTACGTAATCGCCTTGCCTTGCGTTGATGTAAAAGACAAAGCCTGCATCGAAGAGTGCCCGGTTGATTGCATCTACGAGGGTGACAGAATGCTCTACATTCACCCAGACGAGTGTGTTGACTGCGGTGCTTGTGAGCCAGTTTGCCCAGTTGAGGCAATTTATTACGAGGATGACCTGCCTGCTCAATGGTCGGAATACTACAAAGCAAACGTAGAATTTTTCGCCGAAATTGGTTCGCCGGGTGGCGCAGCCAAAGTAGGCAAAATCGATGGCGACCACGCTGTAGTCAGCGTTTTGCCACCTCAGGCGTAGTTCAGTGTTTGACCGACTGCCTGAGTATCCATGGAAATCTCTGGAGCCTTTCGCAGCTAAGGCTGCTGCGCATCCTGGTGGGGCAGTCGACCTCTCGGTTGGATCACCGGTTGACCCAACCCCCGCAATTATCCAAGATGCCCTGAATGCAGCATCGAATGCCCCGGGCTACCCATCAACCGCCGGATCGGCAGAGTTTCGCCAGGCCGTGGTCGAGTGGTTTGAGCGTCGACGAAAAGTTTCCGGCCTAAAACCAACCCAGGTGATGCCCACGATCGGTTCCAAAGAACTGATTTCTTGGCTACCTCTGATGCTGGGTCTTGGTCCCGGCGATGTCGTCGTTCAGCCTAAGGTTGCCTACACCGCCTACGTGGTGGGTGCGGCCCTGTGCGGTGCCGAAATTGTCTCCGAAGATGACCCAGCCAAGTGGCCGGAAAATTCAAAACTTATTTGGATCAATTCACCCGGCAACCCGGATGGTCGAGTTTTGGACGTTGAGCACATGAGGGCCGCTGTTGATCGGGCCCGCGAACTTGGTGCACTATTAGCGAGCGACGAATGCTACGCCGAACTTGGTTGGGGAAAATGGTCAACTGAGCTGATTCCGTCGGTTTTAGATCCTCGTGTTTGTGGCACATCGCACCATGGTGTTTTGGCGGTTTACTCGCTGAGCAAGCAGTCAAATATGGCCGGTTATCGTGCCGCTTTCGCGGTCGGTGAAGAAGCCCTGATCAAAGCCTTGGTGAACCTGAGAATGCATTCGGGTCTGAATACTCCGAACCCGGTGCAAAAAGCCATGGCGGTGGCGCTCGCCGACGAGGAACACGTTGCGATTGAGAAAGAAATTTATCGGCAACGCCGCGATGTATTGCTGGCCGCTGTTCGTGCTTACGGTTTCGAATTAAGCGATAGTCAGGCAGGGCTTTATCTTTGGGCCACCCTCGGCGAAGACTGTTGGAAAACTGTTGACCGCATGGCAGAACTTGGAATTGTTGTGGTTCCGGGCACTTTTTACGGCGAGCACAGCACCCAACACGTTCGTTTTTCAATTACCGCAACCGATAAAAACATTGCCGAAGCAGCACAGCGTTTGCACGATGCCATAGGCTTATCCAAGGCCTAAAAAAGGCTGCCGACACTTATTTAGGAGCAGGATGACCTCCAGCGACAAAGTAACCGTCACCTACGGTGAGATCACGGCTGATTTGCCAATTATCAAAAGCGTTGATGGTCCTGATGCAGTAGACGTCTCGAAACTTACTGCGATCACAGGGCTAACCGCCTACGATCAGGGTTTTGTCAACACCGCATCAACCAAATCAGCTATTACCTTCATCGATGGTGCTAACGGCGTACTGCGTCACCGCGGTTATCCAATCGAACAGCTCGCTGGGCAAAAGTCTTTCCTCGAGACTGCGTACCTTCTGGTTTATGGCGAATTGCCAACCAACGAAGAATTCTCGAATTTTGAAGAGCGAATTCGCCGTCACACTTTGCTGCACGAAGACCTAAAGAACCTTTTCCACGCCATGCCGCAAAATGCACACCCAATGGCTGTGTTGGCCGCCGGCGTCTCAGCAATTTCAACTTTCTATCAAGACTCGCTTGACCCTCACGATCCTGAACAGGTCGAACTTTCAACCATTCGTCTTTTGGCCAAGTTGCCGGTTTTGGCAGCCTATGCGCACAAGAACAGCCTCGGCCAAGCGCTGCTTTACCCAGACAACAGCCTCGGTTATGTCGAAAACTTCTTGCGACTAACTTTTGGTAACGCGGCTGAGCAATATGTTCAAAATCCGGTTGTCACGAAAGCTCTAGACACCTTGCTGGTTTTGCACGCCGACCACGAGCAGAACTGCTCAACATCAACAGTGCGTTTGGTGGGTTCAAGCCAAGCCAACCTGTTTGCTTCGGTTGCATCCGGTATCAATGCTCTATTTGGCCCGCTGCACGGTGGCGCCAACGAAGCTGTACTAGAAATGCTGACCCAGATTCAGGCTTCGGGTGAATCGGTTCAAACTTTCGTAAACCGTGTCAAAAACAAAGAAGATGGCATCCGTCTGATGGGCTTCGGACACCGCGTTTACAAGAGCTTGGATCCACGTGCTCGAATCGTAAAGGCAACTGCCGACCGCGTGCTGGCCGAGCTTGGCGTTCAAGACCCGCTGCTTGATATCGCAAAAGAACTTGAAGCTGCAGCGCTAGCTGACGAATACTTCATCGAGCGCAAACTTTATCCGAACGTTGATTTCTACACCGGCGTGATTTACAAGGCGATGGGGTTCCCACCGCGCATGTTTACCGCACTGTTTGCTATGGGACGACTTCCCGGCTGGATTGCTCACTGGCGCGAAATGAACGTCGATCCGGCCACTAAGATTGGTCGCCCACAACAGATTTACGTTGGCGAGCCAAAGCGCGATTTGCCTGGGTTTTTCCACTAAAAATTAGTCGGCGCTGAGCCAAAAAATTTCAGTATCGCCGTATGTTTTTTGGCTGTCCAGGCTAAGGCCTGCGGGAATTTGAAAATCACCGCTTCGGCTTGAACGTTCAACCATGACGGTGGCAAATTCTGCCAAATGCGGAATCAGCTGGGTCAGGTTCTCGGTGATCTCTTGGTTTTCTACCTCGTATGGCGGATCTATAAAAACCAAATCAAAACTCTGGTTGGTGCTGGCTAAAAACGAGGCGACCGACTTGTTTGCAACTTGAACATCTGGCTCTAGTTTGGCTTTCTCCAGAGCCGCCAGCACCTGCTGTGCATTTTTGATGCAAATCACCGCAGCCTTGCTGTCTTTTTCAACCAGGATGCATTTAGCGGCGCCCCGACTTACCGCCTCAAGGCCTAATGCACCAGTGCCGGCATAAAGGTCTAAAACAGTGATCTCATCCAGCTCGGTTCGAGCTTCAAGGCGATTGAAGATTGCTTCCCGAATTCGATCGCTGGTTGGCCTGGTCACTTTAGCCGGGCTGGCTAACTTAATTGAGCCGGCTATTCCACCGATTATTCGTGTCATGATGTGCCAAGCCTAACTTGTCAGTTCAAGATTGAACCGTGCTGCTTCCCGATAACAAACTTTCGATGGTGCTTGGCGATAGAACCGCCAAGGCACTGTCGCGCCACCTGGGTTTGAATACGGTTTCCGACCTGCTGCAGCACTATCCGCGGCGCTACAGTTCGCGAGGTGAACTAACACCCATCGCACAGTTGCCGATTGGTGAGCAGGTTACGGTTGTGGCCGAGGTGGTCGAGGTGCGTGAACGCCGGATGAAGGGCAAAACCGGCAGCATCCTAGAAATAAAAATCACTGATGGTGAAGGGTTTTTGACTCTCACCTTCTTCAATCAGGCTTGGCGACAAAAGGATTTAAAAACAGGTGTTAGAGGCTTGTTTGCTGGAAAAATCGGCTCGTACCAAGGAAAACTTCAGTTGTCCCACCCTGACTACGAGCTTTTCCTCGAAGAGGTTTCTGCCGCCGAGGCAAAACGCTGGGCTGATTTGCCCATCCCGATTTACCCAGCAGCCTCAGCCATTTCAACCTGGACAATCGCCAAATCAATCGGAATTGTTTTAGATTCTTTTACCGAATTTGAAGACACCATTGACGAGCAAACGCGGGCCAAAAACTCAATTTTGAGTGCGGCTGAAGCGATACGAAAAATACATCAGCCGCAAACTGCAACTGACTGGCAGCAGGCTAGAGAAACACTGAAGTTCAACGAAGCGTTCGTATTACAGGCAACCTTGCTCCAGCGCCGTTTGGCAAATGAGGCAACCAAATCTGTTCCACGTGTTCGAGCCAAGTCAGGTTATGTCGAACAGTTGGACGCAAAACTGCCGTTTGAGCTCACCGGTTCACAAAAGCAGGTTGGCGAAGAAATATTTGAGGATCTGGCACAGTCGCACCCCATGAATCGCTTGCTACAGGGTGAAGTTGGCTCGGGAAAAACGCTGGTCGCTTTGCGCGCAATGCTCGCTGTTGCTGATTCGTCGGGTCAATCTGCGATTTTAGCTCCGACCGAAGTTCTTGCTGCACAGCACTATCGTTCGATTGAGCGCACTCTGGGCGAAGACCTGGCAAAAACGCTTGGGCTCACGCTACTCACCGGCCAGATGAGCACTGCCGATCGCAAGCGTTCGCTACTGCAGATAGTTAGCGGCAAAGCTCTTTTGGTAGTTGGGACTCACGCATTACTTTCGCAGAATGTCGAGTTCTTCGATCTTGGTTTGATAATCGTCGATGAGCAGCATCGATTTGGGGTTGATCAGCGCGAAGCATTGAGACTGAAGGGCAAACAGCCGCCACACGTTTTAACCATGACTGCCACGCCGATACCGAGAACTCTTGCTGTGACCGCCTTCGGCGACCTAGACATTTCGTCAATCACCGAGCTGCCCAAAAATCGCCAGCCAATCGTAAGCCACGTGGTGCAGTTGTCTCAGCCGACCTTGGTGGCAAGGGTTTGGCAGCGAATAGCCGAAGAAATCGCGCAGGGGCGTCAAGCGTTTGTGGTTTGCCCGCGCATCGACGAGAACGACGAAAAGCTAGAGGTTCAAGAATCTTCGATTTTCCAACCGGATGATGAACCGACCGAAGATCGAGAAGTTAAGAAACTGGCAGCCGCTATTCCAATCGCGGAGGCACTGCGACAAAACCCGGCACTTCAAAAATTGAGAATTGAAGTGCTGCACGGGCGGATGTCCAGTGAAGAAAAAGCTGCTGTGATGGCAGATTATCTAAACCAAAAAATCGATTTACTGGTTTCAACGACAGTCATCGAAGTGGGCGTAGATGTGCCGAATGCATCCGTCATGGTGGTGCTTGATGCCGATCGATTTGGCATCAGTCAACTGCACCAGTTGCGTGGCCGAGTGGGTCGAGGGCAACATCCCGGATTATGTCTGCTGCTGACCACAGCTGAAGATGGCAGTTTGGCGCTAGAACGAGTAAAAGCCGTAGCCGAAAATATTGACGGATTCAAACTAAGCGAAATTGATCTAGAACTCAGACGTGAAGGCGATGTTCTCGGCCTGAGGCAGTCCGGCGGAAAATCAAGTTTGCGACTGTTGCGAGTAGTTGCTGACGCCAAAACAATTCAGCAGGCTCGAGAAATTGCGCTAGAAGTATTTCAAAAAGACCCAGCTCTGACTGCTCACCCAAATCTCGCCGCGGCCTTGGCGCGAATCGAAGAAGAGGCGAGCGCCAATTTGGCGAAGTCCTAGATTCGGCTTCGCCCGCGCCTAACATTCGGCTTCGCCCGTGCCTAACATTCGGCTTCGCCCGTGCCTAACATTCGGCTTCGCCAAATCCCATAAATTGGGCTAGCGTTTTACCCATGTCTTCCATCGCGGTTTATCCGGGCTCTTTTGACCCTGTGACTCTCGGTCACCTTGACATAGCGGCTCGCGCGGCAAAACTTTTTGCCGAACTGCACATCGTTGTGGTGCACAATCCCGCAAAGACGGCATCGCTTCCCAGTGCGGTGCGAATCGAACTTATTCGAGAGGGGCTTCAAGAAGCCGGAGTTCGTGCAAACAACATCAAGATTGACACCTTGGATGGGGGCTTGCTAGTCGACTACTGCACCATGGTGGGAGCTCGGGCATTGATTAAGGGTTTTAGAAGCAATGCCGACCTCGACTACGAATTACCGATGGCTCAGGTTAATCGCGATTTGGCAGACGTCGAATCAATTTTCTTGCCGGCAAATCCGCAGTACGGCTATGTTTCCAGCTCATTGGTCAAGCAGGTATTCAGTTTGGGAGGCGATGTTTCGGGTTACGTCACGAAATCTGTCGAACGAGCGTTAGCATCTTCTTCGGCAAATCGAAAGTAGAACCATGTCCGAACACCCCTATCGAATAAACGTGCACGACCTCATGCACCGACCCGGTCAGATGCGTGAGTTAGAGCTCGACTTTGAAATTCCCAGCGATCTAGGCGAAAGCATTGTCCGCGTCAATAAAGGCACAGTTCTTGAACTTGATCTTCGTTTAGAGTCTGTGCACGAGGGTATTTTGGCCACCGCCGACCTTTTCACCAAGGCCAGCGGTGAATGCAGTAGATGCCTCGATCCGCTCAACATCCCGCTTGAGGTAGATTTTCAAGAGCTTTTCGCCTATTCTTTTACTAACGAGGATGAGTTTGTTGTGCAGGACGAGCAGATCGATCTTGAGCAAGCCATCCGTGATGCGGTAGTTCTAAGCCTTCCCTACCACCCACTCTGTTCAACCGACTGTCTTGGTCTGTGCCCAGAATGTGGCGTGAAGTTGGCCGACAACCCGCAGCATGCGCACGAAAAAGCGATTGATTCGCGATGGAGTGCCCTAGAAGGTTTTAGCAAAAAGGAAGAGTAGTACCATGCCAGTACCAAAGAGACGACTATCTCGTTCACGCACCCACTCACGTCGTTCACAGTGGAAGGCTGCCGAGGTTACCTTGGTGAAGACCATTGAGAACGGAAAGACCGTTTACAGCATGCCTCACCGCGCAAAGCTTGTTGAAGACTCTGCAGGCAACGCGCTGTTCCTTGAGTACAAGGGCCGCAAGGTCGCTGACGCCTAAAGTTTGAAGTCATGAACCTCAACGTTCTATGCGAACGCCTAGGCGTTGAGGTCGAGCACCGACTGCTTGAAACTGCACTAACTCATCGCTCATACTCTTATGAGCAGGGCAACGTACCCAACAACGAACGTCTTGAATTTCTAGGCGATGCGGTGTTGGGTTTTGTCGTTACAGAGCACATTTATCGACTTTTGCCTGACCTGGATGAGGGTGAACTCACCAAAGTCAAAAATGCCGTGGTCTCGGTTTATGCCTTGGCCGATGTGGCAAATCAAATCGGTCTCGGCGAATTTCTAAAATTGGGCCGCGGTGAAGAGTTGACTGGCGGGCGTTCGAAAATCAACCTACTCGCCGACGGATTTGAGGCCGTACTGGGGGCGGTTTTGATGTCGAATGGCCTCCCTGCTGCCACAGCCCTGATCGATAAATACATTTTTCCGCTGTTAGCCGATACCGATTCACTGCGTGCAAATTCTGATCCCAAAACCACTTTGCAAGAGCTTCTGCAGTCCAGCGGCAAAGACCTATTGCATTACGCCGTCACGCACGAAGGCCCAGATCATGATCGAACCTTTTTTGCTGAGGCAGTTTTCGAAGGCAGAGTAATCGGCGCTGGCAGCGCTAGGTCGAAAAAATTGGCTGAAACAGCGGCCGCGATCGACGCCGTGTCGCGACTTAAAAATGTTGAAGAGAAAAATAAGTAATGCCAGAGTTACCCGAGGTTGAGACGGTTAGAGCCGGATTAGCCCCTTATCTAACCGGCGCCAAAATTCTCGCTGTTGACATTCATGATGCTCGTTCTTTGAAACGCCATCCTGGCAGCGCAAAAGATTTCGAGCAGACGCTGGTCGGCTCCAAAGTTTCGGGTGTAGTTCGGCGCGGAAAGTTTCTCTGGTTCCCCCTGGAGACCAAAAAAACCGAAAGAAAAATCGCCCTCGTGGGGCACCTGGGCATGAGCGGCCAAATTTTGATTCGCCCAGAAAAAGCCGTTGAAGATAAATTGACCCGAGCGGTAATTCACGCCGAGGCGGTAACTGGGGAAAAAATTGAAATGCGCTTTATTGATCAGCGTCTTTTCGGTTCGCTCGCGATTGACGAATTGGTGCCAACCGATGACGGAAAATTTGGCGGATTTTGCCCCGAAATGACTTCGGAGAGCTGGTTTGCCGATCTCATACCGATGCAGGCAGCCCACATCCGTCGAGATCCGTTGGATGAGAATTTTGATGCCAACTCAGTCTTCAAAAAATTCAATAAAAAAAGCTCAGGTATCAAGCGAGTTTTACTCGACCAGCAAACACTGAGTGGAATTGGCAATATCTACGCTGATGAAGCGCTTTGGCGTTCTCGCCTCCACTACGACCAACCGGCTAACACAATCAGCAAAATGAAAGCCAAAGAACTGTTGAGTGCGGTGACTGAAATTCTGCAGAAAGCGGTGGCCGAAGGCGGCACCAGTTTTGACGAACAGTACAAAAATGTGAATGGTGAATCCGGTTATTTTGCTGTTTCGCTCAACGCCTACGGAATGACCGGTCTTCCCTGTAAGCGCTGTGGCACGGCGATAAAGCGCGAAAACTGGATGAATCGCGGCTCGCACTTCTGCCCCAAGTGTCAGAGACTCAAGCACTAATACGGTAATTTTGAGAGGCGAGTGTTCTCGCAATTTTCTACTAATAGCTGAGGGGTGTGTTGCTGCGTGTATCTAAAAAGCCTCACACTCAAAGGTTTCAAGTCTTTTGCAAACCCAACCACCTTTGCTTTTGAACCGGGAGTCACGGCAGTTGTCGGGCCAAACGGATCGGGTAAATCGAACGTCGTCGACGCCCTCGCCTGGGTTATGGGCGAGCAGGGTGCAAAAACCTTGCGCGGCGGCAAAATGGAAGATGTTATTTTTGCTGGCACCTCAACTAAAGGTCCGCTGGGTCGAGCTGAGGTAATTCTCACCATCGATAACTCCGACGGAGCATTACCGATCGAGTACAGCGAAGTGACAATCTCGCGAACCCTGTTTCGCAATGGCGGCAGCGAATACGCAATAAATGGCGAATCGTGCCGACTGCTAGATGTTCAAGAATTGCTCAGCGACTCTGGACTTGGGCGTGAAATGCACGTCATCGTCGGTCAGGGGCAAATTTCAAACGTCCTGGTGGCAACGCCTGAAGAGCGCCGCGGTTACATCGAAGAAGCCGCTGGTATTTTGAAGCACCGTCGCCGCAAAGAGAAAACAGTTCGAAAACTGGAAGCGATGCAAGCGAACCTCACTCGCTTGAACGACTTGGCTGGCGAAGTTCGTCGTCAGCTAAAGCCTTTGGGTCAGCAAGCCGAGGTTGCTCGCGAAGCACAGCAAATTGCATCTGTGGTTCGAGATGCCAAGGCCAGAGTGTTGGCTTTCGACATCCAAGAGCTTCACAAAGCCCTTGATGAGACATCAAAAAACGAAGCCGACCGCCGAGCAGAACGAAACATCCTTCAGTCGCTGCTTGAAGAAAATACTCAGCGTTTAGGTCAGCTAGAAAACTCTCAAGTTTCTACGGATGTCGACCAGGCAAGAAATCTGGCCTACCAGTTCGATACCGCTGCAGAGCGCCTTCGGTCACTGTTCACCGTTGCCAATCAGAAATTGGCGATGCTCGAAAGCCAGGCGCAGGTTTCCGCTGCCACGGTCGATCCATCCGCAATCGCTGCCGAAGCAGACGCTGCCGATCAGGCTTTGCTCGAGCTACAAAAGTCGGTCGAAGAGTTGCAAAAATCTCTGCACCAAGCGGAGCTAGATCGAACTGCAGCTAGGGATGTGCTCGAAAAGTTTGATGCCGAAGTTGCCGAACAAACAGCGCTGATATCCAAGTTCGACATGGATAAGGCAAAACTGGCTAATGAAGCGGCAGTAGCCGAATCTAGGCTGGGGTCATTGCGTGATGAGCTTGTGCGTCATCAACAGGCCCTAACCGAAGCAAAAGACCGAGCGGCAGCGAGGCAATCAGAGTTTGATGCTTTAGATCAGCTGCTGCAGTCGCAGCAATCTCGCGGCGAAAATCAACTGGAGCAACAATACGAAAATGCTCAAAAAGCGGTTTCTGAGGCGGCTCAAAAAATTGAAGACTTAAGAGAGCGCATTCATAAGTCTGAGCGTGAGCGTGACTCGCTTACCGCGCGTCGATCAGCGCTAAACCTAACCTTGGAGCAGAAAGACGGTGCTACTGAATTGGTAGCTGCCGGATTGCGCGGCATTCGCGGGTTGGTGGCCAACCACATGAAAATCGAGAGCGGTTACGAAACCGCTATCGCTGCTGCCCTTGGTTCTCTCGCTGATGCCTTGGTTGCCGAAAATCGAGATGCTGGCATCGCGGCCCTTGAGCATTTGAAATCAATTGATGGCGGGCGTGCCGAACTTATTGTGGCCGACGTGGAATCACTGGGCAAAGTCAAAAACTTGCCAATTGTTCCCGGTGCAAAAGCTGCCGCAGATGTAGTTCAGGCTCCGGCCGGTATCTTGCAGATTCTTGAAAATGTCGTTGTGGTTGACGACTTGGCTGCCGCACGCGAGCTTTACCGCACTGACCAATCGGTTGCGCAATTTGTAGTCATCACCAAAGACGGTGACGTGCTGACCAAATCAATTTTGCGCGGTGGTTCCAATTCAAAACCTTCAAAAGTTGAATTAGTCGCTGAGCGCGATTCAGCTGAACAGAAACTGCTTTCGGTAACCGATGAACTTGAGCGCGCCAAGGGTGAACTGGCGCAGTTGCGCTCAACCGAAGAGGCGGCAAAACTTTCTGCCAAAGAGGCGCTGGCGAAACTAAACGAACACGATGCCACCTTGGCAGCGAACGCCGAGAAATTGGGTCGCCTGAGGGTTCAAGTGGAGTCTTCAGCAGCCGAGGTTGAGCGACTGGCCAAAGTAGCCGAACAGGCGCAGGCGGGAATTGCCCTCGCTCAGGAAAATCTCGAGTTGGCTTTGAAAGCACATGACGAATTTGCTGCGCAAGAGCGACCAGATGTCAACCTGCAAGATCGTGATCAACTGGTTGCAAATCTGGAACAGCAGCGCCAGCGCGAGCTTGAGATTCGCGTTGACTTAGGGGCGGCTATCGAACGCCAACGCGTCGAAGCTGAACGAGCCTCGTCCCTGCGCCAGCAAGTTGCGGTCGCCGCAGCTGCGATTGAAAAGGCGCAGCAGGCTGCCCGGGCCCAGCAGGTGCAGCTAGAGAAGGCTCAGCGGGTTTTGGCGATTTTGCCAAAATTTATGGAGTTCGTTTCCAACAGCGCAACTTCGGCGAAGGTGAAACTCAACGAGCTCGAAACAGCTCGAGCCAACCAAAATGCCGAGTTGGTCAAATTGCGCGGTGAAACTGCTGAAATTCAGATGAAGCTGCAGGGGCTAACCCAAAGTGTCCACGACATCGAAATGTCGAACCATGAAAAGCGACTCAATCTGGCAAATTTGGTTAGCCGGGCGAACGATGAGTTGGGTCTCGAATTGCAGGTTTTGCTTGCCGAGTATTCACCTGAAAGCGCTGAAGTGGCCGAAGGTGTTGAGCCGCAACCGTTCAATCGCGATGAGCAAATCCGCCGTTTGCGTGAGGCTGAAAAGCTCTATGAGCGCCTGGGTCGCGTAAATCCGCTAGCTCTTGAAGAATTTGCTGCGCTCGAGGCCAGGCACAAGTTCCTGACCGAACAGTTGGCTGACCTAACCCAAACTCGAAAAGATTTGCTGCAAATTATTGAAGACCTCGACACCAAAATGCAGGCAATTTTTGCAGAGGCATTTGAAGACACCAGACAGGCTTTTGAAAAGGTTTTCCCGGTTTTGTTCCCGGGCGGCAGCGGCTCAATTTACCTAACTAATCCGGATGACATGCTGACGACCGGTTTGGAAGTCAGTGTCAAGCCAGCCGGGAAGCGCATCGAGCGTTTGTCGCTGCTCTCCGGAGGCGAAAGATCTCTAGCTGCCGTTGCACTGCTCATCGCGATCTTCAAAGCCCGCCCTTCGCCCTTCTACGTCATGGATGAGGTAGAGGCGGCACTGGATGACGCGAACCTTGGCCGTTTGCTCAAGATTCTTGAAGATTTGAAAGCGAATTCGCAACTAATCATCATCACTCACCAAAAGCGCACCATGGAAATCGCTGATGCCTTGTACGGAGTTTCAATGCGCCAGGATGGCGTCTCGGCGGTCGTCGGGCAACGCCTCGGGGAAAAGGGCAACTAGTGGCCGGCCTGATGTTTTGGAAGCGGAAGCGTAAAGACGATGCCGTTGAGTCGGTTGAAGAAAATCAGCCAAACGAACCTGCTGTAGAAGAAATCAAGCCTGTTGTTCTGGTGCCGCAGCAGGCCGAAGACAAAGTCCAAGAGCAGGAGCTAGAACCTCAAGAAGAAGAGTTACAGCCGGTTGAATTGCCAAAACGCAGTGCGAAGAAGGGTATTCGCAGTCTGTTTAGCCGAATCAAGTTTGATCCAGAAAATTTGGATGAACTTGAGGACATCCTGATCCAAGCCGACTTCGGTGTCACCGCTTCAGCCCAAATTGTTGCCGAGGTAAAGGACCGAGCTAAAGCGGCGAAAGCAGAAACCGAATCCGAGTTGAAAGAAATTCTGGCTTCGATAATTGCCGAGCAGCTGCAGCACCCGAACAGCTCACTCAGTTTAGCTGATGGAAAACTGCCCTACGTTTTCTTAGTGGTTGGCGTCAACGGCGTTGGCAAAACCACCACCATTGGAAAACTGGCCAATTGGTTAGTAGAGGGTGATTGGAGAGTATTCATCGCTGCTGCAGACACTTTCAGGGCTGCGGCGGTTGACCAGATTGCGACTTGGGCAGATCGAGCCGGGGCGAAGCTGGTGCGACCAAATCAAGATGGACAAGACCCGGCTTCGGTTGCTTTTGAAGCCGTTGATGCTGCGATTGCCGCAGACGCCGACATCCTGTTGATTGACACCGCAGGTCGCTTGCAAAACAAAACAGATCTCATGGCCGAATTGGAAAAAATTCGAAGAGTTGTCGAAAAGCGCGCGCAAATCAACGAAGTCTTGCTGGTGCTAGACGCAACAACTGGACAGAACGGCCTTACGCAAGCAAAGGCATTCGCTGAGATCGCCAAGGTGACCGGGGTTGTGCTGACCAAGTTGGATGGCACGGCAAAAGGCGGAATTGTCTATTCAATTCAGCGAGAATTAGGTATTCCGGTGAAACTTGTCGGAGTGGGCGAGGGCATCAATGATTTTGCATTCTTCGATCCGCAAGAATTCGCTAACGGTTTAGTTAGCTAAGGAGTTATTTTGTTTGGCAACCTCTCAGATCGTTTAGTCGATACGTTCAAAAACCTGCGCGCCAAGGGAAAACTCAGCGCCGCAGATATCGATGCCACGCTGAGGGAAATTCGACGAGCATTGCTCGAAGCTGACGTCGCCCTCGAGGTGGTCAAAGATTTTATTGCAGCGGTTCGCGAACGTGCCCTCGGCGATGAGGTTTCTAAAGCCCTAAATCCGGCCCAGCAGGTCGTCAAAATTGTCAACGACGAATTGGTGGCCATCCTGGGTGGCGAACAGCGCAAACTCAACTTTGCTAAGAAGCCGCCGACCGTCATCATGCTTGCCGGCTTGCAAGGTTCTGGAAAGACAACCTTGGCCGGAAAATTGGCAAAATGGTTGAAGGACCAAAACCAGACCCCGATTTTGGTAGCGGCTGACTTGCAGCGACCCAACGCGGTCAATCAACTTCAGGTTGTTGGTGAGCGAGCTGGGGTAGAGGTCTTTGCGCCAGAGCCGGGCAATGGTGTCGGAAATCCAGTCACGGTTGCCAAAGATGCAATCAAGTTTGCTAACCAAAAGCAGTACAGCGTCGTAATTGTTGACACCGCCGGTCGTTTGGGTATCGATGAAGAGCTGATGACCCAGGCTCGAGACATTCGATCGGCAGTTGAACCCGATGAGGTTCTGTTCGTCATCGATTCAATGATTGGTCAAGACGCAGTAAACGTGGCCAAGGCATTTGAGGATGGCGTGGGAATTACCGGCGTTGTGCTAACCAAGCTTGACGGTGATGCTCGAGGCGGTGCTGCGCTCTCAGTATCTTCGGTAACCGGTAAGCCAATCATCTTCGCGTCAAACGGTGAGGCTCTAGACGCTTTTGAGCCTTTCTACCCAGATCGAATGGCTTCCAGAATCCTCGACATGGGTGACGTTCTTACTCTGATCGAACAAACTCAAAAACAATTTGACGAAGAAGAAGCCAAGGCGCTCGCCGACAAGCTAGCCAAGGAAACCTTTACCCTTGAGGATTTTCTCGAGCAGATGCAGCAGTTGCGAAAAATGGGCTCGCTCAAAAACATGCTCGCGATGATGCCGGGGGCTGGCCAAATGCGTTCGCAAATCGAGAATTTTGACGAGAAGCAAATAGACCGCACCGAGGCAATCATTCGTTCGATGACACCCCTCGAGCGTCGCCAGCCTAAGGTTTTGAACGGCTCGCGCCGGGCGCGCATTGCACGAGGTTCAGGCACAACTGTCACCGAGGTGAATTCTCTAGTCACCCGATTCGAACAGGCCGCAAAGATGATGAAAACCATGGCCAAGGGTGCAATGCCTCAAATGCCGGGAATGCCTGGCATGCCAGGTATGGGCGGTGGCTACCTTGGCGGCGGCAAGTCAAAGTCGAAAGATAAGAAAAAAGGTTCCAAGTCTGGAAACCCGGCGAAACGTGCTGCGGAGGAAGCAGCACGTCTGGCCGGTCGCAACCCGGATCAGCAATCCGGTGGTTCATCTTTCGGGATTTAGCCTTTCAACTAGCGCAAGCCTAAAGTTTCTGGCAGAATAGAGCGGTTGCCGGTAGCTGACCCTCTAACCAGTTATCAGGGCAACCCCCAGAGCTTTTTCTTCCGAGTGTGCACCCCACGCTCACGGATGAATGTTCGCCCCAATTCACATCACAGGAGTTTTTGTGGCAGTTAAGATCCGCCTGAAGCGTCTCGGCAAGACCCGTGCGCCTCACTACCGTATTGTCGTCGCTGATTCACGCACCAAGCGTGACGGTCGCGTCATTGAAGAAATTGGTCGCTACATTCCGACCGAAAACCCATCTTTCATCGAGGTTAACTCAGAGCGTGCTCGCTACTGGCTTGGCGTTGGCGCTCAGCCAACCGAGCAGGTCGAAGCAATCTTGAAGCTAACCGGTGACTTCCAGGCATCTAAGGGCGACCTAAATGCCAAGAACGTTGTGCAGACCAAGGCTGCTAAAGCCGAGTTCGTGCTAGACACCAAAAAGAAGCCAGTTCTTCTTCCAAAAGACGAACTAGCTGCTAAGAAGGCTGCTCCAGCTGCCGAGGAAGCCCCTGCTGCTGAAGCTGCAGAAGTTGCTACCGAAGACGTCGCTGCTGTTGCCGAAGAGGCACCTGCTGCTGAAGCTGCCGCTGAAGAAGCACCGGTTGCTGAAGCTGCCGCAGAAGAGGCACCTGCTGCTGAAGCTGCCGCTGAAGAAGCAGTGGTTGCAGAGACCGAAGAGGCTTAATAAGTGCTTGCCGCTGCGCTCGAACACCTGGTCAAAGGAATCGTCGACAATCCTGACGACGCATCAGTAACTGCACGAACCACCTCGCGTGGCGATCTTCTAGAGATCAACGTGCACCCTGATGACCTTGGTCGCGTAATCGGGCGCAACGGCCGCACTGCTAAAGCGCTGCGCACTGTGGTCAGCGCATTGGCCGACGGTAAAAAAGTCCGCGTCGACGTGGTGGACACCGATTTCTAAGACTGAAACACTCCGCGTAGGCCGATTGGTCAAGGCCCACGGCTTAAAGGGAGCGTTCAAACTCGAGCTTTACACTGATAGCCCCAAGGAGCGCTTTGCGCCCGGGGCCAAGTTGAACCTTCAGGTTCCCGAAACTTCACCCTGGTTCGGTAAGACCGTGACCGTGAATGAACTTCGCTGGTATAACCAATCTCCTGTTCTTTTTCTCAAAGAAGTTGAAGATCGCAACCAAGCCGAAACCCTGGTAAAAGCAATCCTGCTCATTGAAACTGATCTTTCCGAACTGCCGAAAGAGCACGATGCCTGGTACGACCACCAGTTAGTTGGATTGAAGGTCATCCGAGATGGTCTGCAGGTCGGTGTTGTCGAACGACTTGAACACATGCCGGCTCAAGATTTGCTAGTTGTAAAAACCGAGACCGATGAAGTTTTGGTCCCTTTTGTTAAGGCAATTGTGCCCGAGGTTGATCTTGCTGCCGGTACGGTAACTATTACGCCACCCGGCGGTCTTTTCGAAGAGGTAATCGAGGAGTAGTTATGCGCATCGACGCTATTTCGATCTTCCCCGATTATTTTCAAGCGCTAGATCTTTCGCTACTCGGCAAAGCCCGCGAGAAAAACATCATCGATTTTTCAGCTCACGATTTACGTGATTACACCCACGATAGACACCGAACCGTAGACGATACGCCTTACGGCGGTGGTGCTGGCATGCTTATGAAACCCGAGCCTTGGGGTGAGGCTTTGGACGACATCTTGCCTGCCGACAAATCCGCCATTGTCATTTTTACCTCTCCCGCCGGAGAGCAATTCAAGCAGTCGACCGCGGTCGAACTAGCCCAGGCATCTCATCTCGTTTTTGCCTGCGGTCGATATGAGGGCATTGATCAGAGAGTCGTCGATTACGCGGCAACCAAGGCTTCAGTTCGCCTAATTAGTCTCGGAGACTATGTTCTAAATGGCGGAGAAGTAGCTGCCTTGGCCATGATTGAGGCGATTTCGCGGCTCATTCCGGGGGTTATCGGAAATGCCGAAAGCCTAATCGAAGAATCCCATTCTGATGGATTACTTGAATACCCCAGCTACACAAAACCAGCATCTTGGCGCGGGTTTGATGTTCCTGAGGTTTTGCTCAGCGGAAACCACGCACTGATTGCTAGTTGGCGACGCGAGCAGCAGATCGAAAGAACCCGGATGGTTCGACCCGACCTGTTGCCGAAAAGCGATCAATAGGTCTAAACTTTATAAGTTGTCTGCCGATGAAAACTCTGCCGCAGGGGAGTTTTCGGCCAAAGGACATCGAATCATCAAACTAAACCGTTATTGACCTGCGCGCAGTAGCAGAGAGTGATAAAAGAATGCACATTCTTGACGTCGTAGATGCAGCCTCGCTGCGTTCAGACATTCCAGACTTCCGTGTTGGTGACACCGTAAAGGTTCACGTAAACATCGTTGAAGGTAACCGCAGCCGTGTCCAGGTTTTCCAGGGCATCGTAATTCGCCGCTCGGGCGACTCGGTTCGCGAGACCTTCACAGTTCGAAAGATCAGCTTCCAGGTTGGCGTCGAGCGTACTTTCCCAGTGCACTCGCCAGTCATCGAGAAGATTGAACTTGTTACTCGCGGTGACGTTCGTCGCGCGAAGCTCTATTTCTTGCGCGATCTTCGTGGCAAGAAGGCAAAGATCCGCGAAAAGCGCGACAACGCCAAATAACCTTAGAGCATGACAAACCTCGGGCAGTTCGAAGGCCCAAAAAGAAGAGCACCACGCTCGCCGCTAGCAACAAAATGGCGTAGGTTCAGAAAAAACGTATTTGTTTCTCTGGCCATCGACCTTTTAGTAATAGTGGGCACGGCGTTGGTGCTCTCTCTCTTAATCAAGACGTTCCTGATTAGGTCATTTTTTATACCTTCAGGTTCGATGCTTGAAACCTTGCAAATCGATGACCGAATTATTGTCAACGAGCTGGTCCCCGATATTGTGCCGCTCAATCGCGGCGACATCGTAGTTTTCAAAGATCCGGGTGGCTGGCTTGGGCTGGCTCCTGAAATACAACTAGATCCACTTTCGGCTGCCGGAGAGTGGTTGCTGTCTGCGTTTGGAATTGCTGCCCCAGACAGTTCTCAGCATCTGGTCAAAAGGGTGATTGGCCTGCCCGGCGACCATGTTGTCTGCTGCGATGTTGATGGCAAACTCACGATTAACGGACAACCGATTACCGAACCTTACTTAGCCCCAGGTGCGAAACCATCCGAGGTTGAATTTGATGTTGTTGTTCCCGAAGGATCATTTTGGGTAATGGGCGATAATCGACCAAACTCCGAAGATTCGCGTTTCCACGACGATCTGCCATCAAAGGGATTTGTTGGCGCCGAATTTGTGGTCGGCCGGGCATTCGTAATCAGCTGGCCTTTCAGCAATTTCACCTGGCTCGACAACTACCCAGATGTCTTCAAAGACGTTCCCAAGCCTTGAATTTGAGCGCAGCCAGTTTGCTGGTCGCGCTAGGTACCTGATTGGTATCGATGAGGTTGGGCGCGGGGCAATTGCTGGTCCGGTAGCGGTTGGCGCAGCAATAATCGATTTGCAAAGCGAATTGCCTTGGCCTGCGGGTCTGGCTGACTCGAAGTTGCTTTCCGAGCGTCAGCGCGAAAATTTGTTTGAACCGGTGTCGAACTGGTCGGTGGCGTGGGGAGTAGGTCAGGTCTCGGCGCAAGAAATCGATGAGCGCGGCATTGTCTGGGCGCTGGCCAAATCTGCTGAGCGGGCGCTGGACCAGGTTTTAGCCAGCCCCGAGTTCAGATCCCAACTAGTTAGTGACGGCGCCGCAGTGCTGTTAGATGGCAGCCACAACTGGCTTGGCGAATCGGCTATGGGGCTACCGGTAACAGTTCGACCTAAAGCCGACCGCGATTGTGTCAGCGTTGCCGCAGCTTCTGTGCTTGCCAAGGTTACCCGCGACCGACTGATGATTGACCTGGCAAAGTTGCACCCGGCCTATGGGTTCGAGGGGCACAAAGGCTATGCGGCTGCGAAGCACATCGACGCGATTCAGACCTATGGCCCCAGTGAGGTGCACCGAATATCTTGGCTAAGCAAAATACTCGCTGGGCCAAATTTGTCCCCGAACGAATAGACTTGCAGCGATGGATGAAAACGAAATTGACGACTACGATCGAGCCGCGGAGCTGGCGCTGTACCGCGAATACCGCGATGTCGTAGACACTTTCAAATATGTGATTGAAACTGAGCGTCGTTTTTATCTGGCCAATGAGGTTGACCTGCAGCGAATCGATGCGGGCAACGATTTTTACTTTGAGATCACAATGACCGATGTTTGGGTCTGGGACATCTATCGAACAGATCGTTTTGTCAACAAAGTGCGCGTGCTCACCTTTAAGGACCTAAACATCGAAGAGCTTTCGGGCAAGGCATTCAATTTGCCGAAAGAGCTTGCTGTCGGCGAATAGGTTATCCACAGAAACCTAAAATCCCCCCGTTTCAAGGTCGGGCCTAATTCATCATTGGCCCATGAATCAAATTCAAGAACTGGGTAAAGCCGGTGAAGCCCTTGCCGTTGAATTCTTAGAGCAGCGCGGCTACTGCGTAATCGAGAGAAACTGGCGCACAAATTTTGGCGAAATAGACATAATTGCCACCACCGCAACTCACTTAGTGTTTGTTGAGGTAAAGACCAGAAGCGGGCTTGGCTTTGGCCACCCCTTCGAAGCAATAACGCCGGCAAAAATTGAACGAATGCGAAAGCTTGCTCACGCCTGGTGTCGGCAAAATGCCAGTTACGGTTTCAAAATTCGGCTCGATGCAATTGCCATCCTGGTGTCAAACGGCAAGGGCCACGTCGAGCATCTCAAAGCGGTGTATTGATGACCATCGCAATCGCTAACGCAGTTTCACTGTTGGGGCTCAACGGGCAAATTGTCAAAGTCGAGGCTGAGGTTGGTTCCGGGCTGCCAAGTTTTTCGCTGGTGGGCCTACCCGATGCCTCACTCAGTGAAGCGAAAGATCGAGTCAAGACTGCTATCTCCAACAGTGGTCTCGAATGGCCCCTTCGAAAGGTTCTCATCAATCTTGCGCCGGCAAGCACAAAAAAACACGGTTCCAGCTTTGACCTTGCAATTGCGGTCTCTGTGCTGGCAAGTTCGGGGCAAATTCGGCAACTAGATCCGTACTCTATTTTTCTAGGCGAGCTCAGCCTCACCGGTTCGGTCAATCGGGTTAGTGCGGTTTTACCTTCGCTGCTCGCGGCTAAAAAGTTAGCCATCACAAGGGCTTTCGTTCCCGAAGAAAATTTTGCCGAGGCAAAACTTGTCAGCGACCTTGAAGTCATTCCCATAAAAAATCTGCTGCAGATCGCAGCGATGCTGGGTGCCAAAAATGTATCCGTCCCAAACTACGAACCCCCGCTCGAGCAGCAGGTTACCAAGACAAGCCCGTCGGTACTTGCGCCTGACATGGCAGATGTGCAAGGTAATTCGCTAGCCATCTGGGCCTGCACGGTGGCTGCTGCAGGAGGCCATCATCTTCTGCTCGTTGGCCCACCAGGTGTCGGCAAAACACTGATCGCCTCGCGAATCCCGACAATTTTGCCACCGCTCACGCACGATGAATTACTCGAGTCAATTGCCATAAGGTCTTTGGCAGCCAAGACTCTAACCGCTCAATGGGGTCGCGATTTGGCCGATCTAAGTCGGGCTTTTGAAGCGCCACATCACTCCGCCAGCGCAGCGGCGCTGATCGGAGGTGGCATGGCCAATCCGGTTCCCGGAGCCATTTCACTGGCGCACAACGGGGTGCTGTTTTTAGATGAGGCACCAGAGTTTGCCCAAAACGTTCTCGAATCTCTGCGGCAACCGCTTGAATCGGGTGAGGTTTCGATTCGTCGCTCCAACGGCTCGGCAATTTTTCCAGCAAAGTTTCAACTGGTGCTTGCCGCAAATCCGTGCCCATGCGGTTTTGCCCTCGGTGGATCACAAAAGTGCAGTTGTTCGGCATCAGCGCGCACTCGGTATCAGGCGAAACTATCCGGCCCATTACTTGACCGAGTCGACATTCGATTTGTTATGGCTCAAAGTTCGAAAACCGCCACCGAGCCTGCGGCCAGTTCCAGAGAAATTCGCGAGCGAGTAATCGCAGCTCGAAAAATCTCGGCCAACCGGTTAGCCAAGTATGGGCTTAGCCTCAATTCGCAAATTCCACCGAAATTGCTTCGCACCAACTTTCGCCTCGACAATCAAGTTGCTCAGAAACTCAATTTCGCTCTACAGCGCGGCACGATTAGTCAACGAGGGTTTGATCGTTGCCTTCGCTTAGCCTGGACAATCGCCGATCTAAATAATCACGAGCAGCCAACCAAAGACGATCTTGACGGTGCCTTGCTGCTGCGCGGCTCAGATCAGCCTTTGGGGGTTGGCATATGACTGATACCGCCGAAGCCATGCTTGACAAATTACCATCGGTCGGGCTCGAAGACTTGCGACAAATCAACTGGGCAGATCCCGGAGAGCAACTTGAGCATTTTGCTCGAATTGCTCTCTCAGTATTTTCCGAACCGTCTGATTCGCATATGGCGTTCCTAATAGCCACCTTTGGTGCGGTTCGAACACTTAGTTTGTTGCTCGGGGTTGATTCAATTTCGGCTTTGCAAGAGGAGTTTTCGCTGACTGCAGATGACGAAGAGTTCGCAACTAAGCATCAACGCGCTGTGCAGCGATATCAGCCCAGAATTTCACTGCGATCGGTGCAGAACGCAATCGCGATAACCCAAGCAAATAAAGCCCGCACTTTACTGCCAAGTGATTTGAGTTTTCCATTCGGCCTTCACGACTTAGACAATCACGCTCCCTGGCTGCTTTGGTCTAAAGGCAATTTGAGTGAGGTTAGTTGCGAGTCGTCGGTTTCAATCGTCGGCACCAGAACAGCCTCTGAATATGGTCGAAACTGCACCCGGCTCTTTTCAGAAATTGCAGCACAAGAGAATTTCACCGTTATTTCTGGGGGAGCGTTAGGTTGTGATGCCGAAGCTCATACTGCTGCAATCGAAGCGGGAGGAAATACAGTTGCCTTTTTTGCAGGCGGTATTGATTTGCTTTATCCGTGGCAAAACCAAGATCTATTTCAAAGAATCATCTCTCACGGCCTTCTAATCAGTGAGTCGCCACCCGGTGTGGCACCAACGAAATGGCGGTTTCTGCGACGCAATCGACTCATAGCCGCAGCATCTCGGGCAACCCTGGTGGTAGAGGCTGGTTGGCGCTCGGGCACCCAAAACACTGCCAACGCAGCCGCTGGACTGGGCCGAGATGTGGCAATAGTGCCTGGCCCCATTGATTATTTCGGATCCCAAGGAAGCTTCCGCATTTTCAGTTCGATGCCGACATCTCTGGTTTATGACAGAGAAAGTTTCTTAACATTTCTGGGTCGCGATGAACTGCCCACCGAGGCCAGGGTGGCAGATTTTTTAGGAAGCCTAGATTTGCGTTGTCTCGATGCACTTACCGCAACTCCCAAAAGCACTTTAGCTTTGGCTAAAGAATCTGGCATGAGTGAGTTCGAAACGAATATGGCTCTCGCTTCCTTAGAACTCGTCGGGCTGACCAAACGGACATCGGGTGGTTGGCGTCGGGATAAACCAAAAGTTGCTAAACCAGACCATTAGGCTTGCCACGTGGTTACTTTCGCCGCTGCAGTTAATAGTTTTAGCGACTATCTCAAACACGAGCGCGGCTATTCGAACAACACGGTCAAGGCCTATCTGAACGACTTGGCCGACTTGCAAGGTGTTTTGGATGACTACCTAACTGAAGATCTGAGCCTGATAAGTACCGAATCGCTTCGAGAATGGCTGTGGCAGCTGAATCAGCGCGACTTGGCCAAGAGCTCTATTGCCAGGAAAAGTGCCTCGATCAGAGCATTCTTTGCCTGGGCAAATGACAAAAAATTGGTCGATCAAAATCCTGCAGCTCGGCTAAAGTCGCCAAAAGCTTCTAGAACTCTGCCCAAAGTTGTTTCGGCAACGGCTATCAATGAATTACTAAACGAAATGGCAGTCCAAGCCCAAGGATCAGATCCCCAGTTGATGCGCGATTATGCCGTTGTCGAACTGCTCTATTCGAGTGGTCTTCGAGTTAGCGAATTAGTCGGCCTCGATCTGGACAGTGTTGATTTTTCCAGAAACTTGCTAAGGGTAACCGGCAAAGGCTCTAAAGAGCGACTGGTGCCTTTTGGTGCTCCAGCAAAACACGCGGTTGAAAATTGGCTAGTTCGCGGTCGTGAAACTCTGCGTCATGAACAGCTAACTGACGCGTTGTTTTTGAATTCGCAAGGTAAACGATTGGGCGTGCGCCAGGTTTATTCGCTGGTAGCTAAGCAGTTGTCCCAAACTCCAACAGGTGCCGCCGGTCCACACTCGCTTAGACACAGCGCCGCAACACACCTTCTTGACGGTGGTGCTGACTTGCGCGCGGTCCAAGAACTGCTGGGACATGCCAGCCTAGGCACGACACAGATTTACACCCACGTTTCAATCGACCGCTTGAAGTCCGGTTATAAATCTGCGCATCCACGAGCGTAATTGCACGTGCGGTCGAGATAAAGCAACTGACGCTAGAACTAAAAGGCTCAAAAGCCGAAGGTAATTCAATTGACCGAGCCGAAACTCTTGAGCCTGCTTAGTTGAATTTCACCGTAGGCAATTTCGGGGCTCAGATATCCCAGTTCACTGCGTAGTGAAAAGTGCAGGCAGGGTGGTAATTCACAATGCCAAACATAGTTTGTGGCCGGGGTGCAAACTACTCCAACGAGTTCGCCTCGCTTAACAGAATCGCCTTTTTTGAAGGATGAGCAAACCGGTTCGAATTCGGAACGGAAGCCATTTGGGTGTTCGATAGAAACTAACGACCTTGAGCCCAGAACCTGGCTGTAAATAACATAGCCATCTTCTGGACTAAACACTCCTGCCGAGATTTTCGTGTTCAGATCAATGCCCCGGTGTCCTTGGGAGTATTCGGTTTTGGGGGCCATAAAAGGTTTCACGATGGGCCCAGGTTTAGCTGTTGGCCAAGACCAGTCGAGGCCCGCATCGAATTTGCCTGAATAGGGCAGCGGCTGGATGCGATTCTGCTCAGTGGCAGATAACACTGTTTGACTTGCCGATTGGGGTACTGGTTGGCCTTCGGTCAATACTTGAGATTTGGCCAAAAAAGTTGGCTGAATCGGCGGCAAGGCCACAATGCCGATAAGCATGGCCGCACCCAAGGTTAAAAACTTCATGAAACAAGAATGAACTTTCTGTAAACCAGGCGACCGAGTCGCTAAAAAACTGTGGAAAACTCGGGCTTGACCCTGCTATCCTTGAGAAAGCGGCGTTTTCTGCTTAATCAATCTTGATTTTCAAATCACGTCGACTACGCGTGTCGAACCAGATATTGCTTGCATCAGTCCATTTAGTTGGCGCAGCAAGTCCGACACCAGGTGTCTCGTGCAACCGCGCGAAACAAATAACTGAACCGGCGCATTTTTGCGCCACAAGAAAGGCACTGCCATGGCAGTAGTAACCATTCGCCAGCTGCTCGACAGCGGCGTCCACTTCGGTCACCAGACCCGTCGCTGGAACCCTAAGATGCGTCGTTTCATTCTGACCGACCGCTCGGGTATCTACATCATCGACCTACAGAAGTCATTGGCTCACATTGACCGCGCTTACGACTTCGTAAAAGACACCGTTGCGCACGGTGGCAGCATCCTGTTTGTTGGTACCAAGAAGCAGGCTCAGGAAGCAATCGCAGAGCAGGCTCTACGCGTTGGCCAGCCTTACATCAACCAGCGCTGGTTGGGTGGTCTTTTGACCAACTTCCAGACCGTGCAGAAGCGTTTGGCTCGACTAAAAGAACTTGAGACCTATGATTTCGAAGATGCTTCAAAGTCTGGTTTGACCAAGAAAGAACTGCTAATTCTTCGTCGTGAAAAAGACAAGCTAGAGAAGGCTCTTGGCGGTATCCGCAACATCAACAAGACTCCTTCGGCAATCTGGGTTGTTGACACCAACAAAGAGCACCTTGCTATCACTGAGGCCAAGAAGCTTGGCATTCCAGTAATCGGCATCCTAGACACCAACTGTGACCCTGACGATGTTGCTTACGGCATCCCAGGTAACGACGATGCAATTCGCTCAGTTCAGTTGCTAACCCGCGTTATCGCTGATGCTGTTGCTGACGGCTTGATCGCTCGTCACTCAAAGCCTGAGGCTGCAGAAGAGCCACTTGCTGAGTGGGAGCGCGAACTGCTAGAGCAGGGCGCCGCCGCCACCGAATCAGCAGCTACCGAGCCAGCAGCCGAAGTTGCTGCTCAGCCTGAAGAAGCAGCAGCAGCTGCAGTAGAGGAAAAGAACTAATGGCAAATTACACAGCCGCAGATGTAAAGGCACTTCGCGACAAGTCGGGTGCCGGCATGATGGACTGCAAGAAGGCACTCGATGAGTCAAACGGTGACGTTGAGAAGGCTCTAGAGTTCCTGCGCGTGCAGGGCCTAAAAGGTGTTGCAAAGCGTGAAGGCCGCACCACCAGCAACGGTTTGGTTGTTGCCCGTGTAAACGGCGGCACCGGCTACCTACTTGAGCTTGCTTGTGAAACCGACTTCGTTGCCAAGGCAGAGAAGTTCGTTGCTCTAGCCGAGAAGCTCGCTGACGCAATCGTTGCAGCAGCGGCAACCGATCTAGATTCAGCTTTGGCTGCACCGCTAGATGGTCGCACCGTTGCTGAAGTTATCAACGATGAAGCAGCAATCATGGGCGAGAAGGTAGAACTTCGTCGCGTAGCCGTTGTCAACGACGTAGCTGTCGACGCTTACCTACACCGCACCAGCAAAGACCTACCTCCACAGGTTGGTGTTTTGGTTGCCTTCTCGGGTGCAGATGCAGCTACCGCTCACGACGTTGCAGTGCACATCGCTGCATTCTCGCCAAGCTACCTAACTCGCGAGGATGTTCCTGCCGAGATCGTAGAAACCGAGCGTCGCGTGGCTGAAGAAACCGCTCGCAATGAAGGCAAGCCTGAAGCTGCGCTCACCAAAATTGTTGAGGGTCGCGTTACCGGTTACTTCAAAGAAAACGTTTTGGTCGACCAAGACTATGCAAAAGACAACAAGCAGTCAGTGGGCAAAGTGCTCGAGTCTGCAGGTATCAAGGTTTCGCAGTTCGTGCGTTTCCGCGTCGGTGCATAACTAAAAAATCTTGAGAATGGCTCGGTCTTTCGACCGGGCCATTTTCATACTCGGCCTAGGATAGAACCTAGGAATATTCAGCACGGAGGGTCACATGCCACACAAAAAGCGCCGAGTTCTACTTAAGCTCTCGGGTGAGGCTTTTGGTGGCGGAACTCTCGGTGTAAACCCCGACGTTGTGGCAGAAATTGCCCGTGAAATTGCCGAGGGAGCCAAAGACGCTGAAATTGCGATTGTGGTTGGCGGTGGCAATTTCTTCCGTGGAGCAGAACTATCTCAGCGAGGCATGGAAAGATCTCGAGCCGACTACATGGGAATGCTCGGCACCGTGATGAACGCACTTGCTCTGCAAGACTTTCTTGAGCAGGCCGGTGTTAGCACCCGAGTTCAGTCGGCAATTTCAATGGCCCAGGTTACTGAGGCCTACATCCCACTTCGTGCCATCCGTCATCTTGAAAAAGGTCGAGTTGTCATTTTCGGTGCCGGTGCTGGTTTGCCTTACTTTTCTACCGACACGGTAGCTGCTCAGCGTGCGCTAGAGATCAAAGCAGATGAAGTTTTGGTTGCTAAGAATGGCGTAGACGGCGTTTATTCGGCCGACCCTAAAAAAGATCCTGCCGCTGTAAAACTTGACCAAATCACCTACCAAGACGCTCTGGTTCGCGGCTTGAAAGTGGTTGATGCAACCGCATTTTCGCTCTGCATGGACAACAAAATGCCAATGCGAGTTTTCGGCATGCAGGGCAAAGGAAACGTCACTCAGGCAATCCGCGGTGCCGCAATTGGAACTTACGTATCGGCTTAGGCCCAAACAGGAGAAAAAATGATTTCAGAAATTCTGGCAACCGCTGGCGACAAAATGAACAAGGCGGTAGATGCCGCAAAAGAAGATTTTTCTAACGTGCGCACCGGCCGCGCCAACCCTCAGCTATTCCAAAAAGTGATGGTTGACTACTACGGCACACCAACACCGTTGGCTCAGCTTGGCCAGTTGGCAAACCCCGAAGCCCGCACCATCGTGATTACCCCTTACGACAAGTCAGCTTTGGGTGCGATTGAACGTGCACTTCGAGAAATGCCAAACCTGGATGCAAACCCGCAGAACGACGGCAACCTAATTCGCGTGACTTTGCCAGACCTAACCGAAGAACGCCGCAAAGAATACGTAAAAATCGTGAAGGCTAAGGCCGAGGATGCCCGGGTCGCGGTGCGAAACATTCGCCGCAAAGGAAACGACGATTTGGCTGCGCTAAAGAAGGACGGGCTTGCCGGCGACGATGAAATTAGCCGTGGTGAGAAAGAGCTTGACGCCCTAACCAAGAGTCACGTAGATGCGATTGACGAAGCGCTGAAGCGCAAAGAAGCCGAACTGCTCGAGGTTTAATGTCTGAAGCAACCAGTACTCAAGGCAGATCTCTTTCGAAATCTGTCGTGGTTGGGCTCGGCCTGGGTGCAGCTTTCCTGCTCTCCATCCTGGTTTACAAAGAAGCTTTTGTGGTTTTGGCTGCTGTGGCAGCTGGTGCGGGAGCCTGGGAGCTATCGACCGCTCTGCGCGTTAAGGGCTGGTATGTGCCACGAGTTCCTTCAGTTGTTGGGTCGGTGCTCATCATGCCGGCAACCTATTTTGGTGGGCCAACAATGCAGTGGTTGGAGTCTCTGGCTACTGTCGCAGCTCTAATCTTGTGGCGTTCAGTTCACCTGCTCTGGGAACGCCGAAAAGATTTGACGCAAACTCTTCGGGAAACAGTTCGAGATTTTGCGGCGGCGGCCTTCCTCGTCATCTATCTTCCGCTGATGACATCTTTCACCATGCTGCTGCTGGCCCGGGAAGATGGAACCGGCTGGGTGCTGACCTTGGTGGTTACCGTTGCCTTGATTGACACTATGGGATACCTGGTCGGACGCAAGCTTGGTCGCACGAAAATGGCACCCGGAGTTAGCCCAAAGAAATCTCTCGAAGGACTTGCTGCATCAATTGCTGCCGGATCAATTTCAGCCGTCGCCTTCACCTGGGGTTTCTGGCAGTTGAACATTTTTGGCGGAATCCTCTTGGCAGCAATAATTCTTTTTGCCGCGGTTTTCGGAGATTTGGCCGAATCACTCATTAAGCGCGATCTCGGCTTGAAAGATATGAGCGCCTTACTGCCCGGCCACGGAGGAATTATGGATCGACTCGATTCAATCCTGCCATCCTCGTTGGCGGTTTACCTTTTCGTCATTTTCATTTTTCCGCTTTTCACAGCGTGAAACAATAGGCCTATGAGCTTTGAATTTCCCCGAGCAGCCGGCAACCGTCGCGGCTATGCTCCTGCCCAGGTGGATGCACTTATCGAACGAGCCAGACTTCAGCATCAGAATCCCGACCAGGCAGTCATTTCAGCCAGTGAACTGCGCAATGTCGAATTTGATTTTGAACCCGGCGGATACCTAATTGCGGCGGTAGATTCAGCAATCGACCGCCTCGAAGACTCATTCGCGGCCAAAGAAATAGCCAGGTTGCGCGCCAATGCTTCCGAACAGGCCGTAGCCGATCGTCTGCAACGGGTTACCGACATTATTTTGGGGCGACTTAGCCGAAAGCACGGCAGAAAATTTGCAAAAACTGGAATTCTGTTGCGCGGCTATTCAAGGCGTCAGGTCGATCGACTCTGTGTTGACATAACCAACCACTTTGAGAAAAAAGCAGCTCTAGATTTGAATTCGGTTCGTCGAGCAACTTTCAAGTCTTCACGAAACGGCTACCGTGAGGCGCAGGTTGATGCCTTTATTGATCGGGTAATCGAAGCGCTGCAAATCGAGAAAAACAGCCGACCCTGACTCAAATGAAAAAACGCAGCCTCACGCGAACTCTGGTGTCAGTTTTCACCGCGATCGCGTTGCTGAATTCAACACCGGCTATAGCAAGTGATTTACTTCAGCGTGACACTGTTCAAGTTGTCGCCCCGCAAGAGCGTGTTTTTACCCAAAGCAAACTTGCTAGTGCAGTTTTGCAGACTCTCACGGTAAAGGGGCGAGCCCCCAAAACCGGCTATGAGCGGGCCAAATTCGGCGATGGCTGGGGCGATGCTGCCAACGGATGCGACATGCGCAACGAGATTTTGAAATGGGATTTACGGCAAGAAAAATTGCGTGCTGGCGATAGTTGCATTGTTGAAACAGGAATTCTCCGAGACCCATACACTGCTAAAACTATAAAGTTCGTGCGCGGGGTGAAGACTTCGAGTTTGGTTCAAATCGATCATGTTGTCTCACTAAGTGATGCCTGGCAGAAGGGTGCTCAACAGTGGACGGACACCAGGAGAGAACAGTTTGCCAATGACCCGCTCAACCTATTGGCTGTTGATGGCCCAACCAATGCCCAGAAAAGCGATTCCGATGCCGCATCCTGGTTGCCGCCAAACAAGGCCTATCGCTGTGCCTTCATTGCCCGGCAGATCGCGGTGAAGGCAAAATACAGGGTTTGGGTGACAGCCGCTGAAAAGAAAGCCATGGCTGGCATAATATCTGCCTGCCCAAAACAGGCTGTACCAAATTGATGGCTGAAGGTAAACTGAAGTTTTGGCAAGTGAGGTGATTTATGGGTAGACACGAAGCAGAACACATTTCGGTCGCAAACCGCATCACCGTCAAAATAGACGAAAAATTAGCCGGAACCCGTTTCACGCGTCCTCGGTTGCCAAAGCTAAAAAAGCACGCTTTTCGACCACTCTGGGGTTTTCTGTTTTCTACCTCGTTGCTTTTGGTTTCTGTGGTTGACCCCTATTCCGGAACCATTGCCAGTGCTGACACTCTGGTCTTTTCTGGTGAAAGCGAGCTTCCAGAAGAGACTTACGGGTTCGCTCAGACTCAAACCATTTCTTATGCCCGCGGTGGATTCAACATAGTTACCGGTTCTGAAGTAACCGCCATGTTCGTTGCCGATGCAGGTGTACCGCAAGCCGGCACCGCAAAGGCATACGCACGTGATTTTCTGACCCAGGTCGAGCTTGGTGGCTCAGAGCAATATTCTTGCCTGGTAAAGCTTTGGGAACGTGAGTCTAATTGGCGTTATAACGCTAAAAATAAATCATCCGGCGCCTACGGTATTCCACAATCTCTACCCGGGACAAAGATGGCTTCAGAGGGCGCAGACTGGCTAACTAACCCAGAAACACAAATTCGATGGGGCATCAAGTACATCAAGGGTCGTTACGGTTCACCCTGTGGGGCATTGGCGCACTCAGACAAAAAGGGCTGGTACTAATTGCCCCGCTCAAACCGTCCTCGAAATGCAAAAAAGGCAGAGCCGGTCGAACTAAATCTTGCGTTGATCAAGACTGGTTTTCGCAAAACTGAAATCAAGCGTGGTACCGAGTACACCGTGCAAAGCACCACCGGGCTCAACTCTGAGGATGACAAGAGTTGGGTTTGCCCACATTGCCAGATCCAGATCGCCAAGGGGACAGCTCACCTTGTTGCTTGGGATACCATCCGTGGGGTTGAAACTAGAAGACATTTTCACAGCAATTGTTGGAAGGCATTTCAGGGAGTACTGCTTTGAGCGAATTCGTTGAAATACGTTCAGGGGTGGAACTGCCTTCTGTTCGCACTGAATTTAATTTACAGACCGAAGATGGTTTGAATTTGGTTGGGGAGTTGGCTATGCCGATTTCTAAGTCGCCGGATGCAACCCTGATTACTCTGCACCCGCTGCCCACCCACGGCGGCTTTATGGATTCTCATGTTTTCAAAAAGGCAGCGAACCGACTACCTACCCTCGCGAATTTGGCCGTGTTGCGCTTCAATACTCGCGGTACCGAATCACCACGTGGGAAAAGCGAGGGTGAATTCGGCGACGGCATTAGTGAGGTCTACGATGTTCGCGCAGCCGTGCACTACGCGCAATCGCTGGGTTTGAAAAATCTTTGGTTGGTGGGTTGGTCTTTCGGTACCGAACTTGCTTTGAAATATGGGCTCGAACACGATGTTGAGGGCATCATCCTGCTTTCGCCGCCTCTGCGCCGAACCACTAACGAAGAATTGCTGCGCTGGTCCTCGGCGGCTAAAAAAATTGTGGCTATTGTTCCCGAGTTAGACGATTATTTGCGACCTGAAGAGGCCAAAATGCGGTTTGCTCCGATACCTCAAGCCGAAGTGCTCGGAATTGACGGAGCAAAACATCTGTGGGTGGGCGAGGTTTCGACGGCTCGTGTCTTGAATGAGATTGTGCGAATTACCAACCCGAAGCACTATCCACTGCCTTCGGTTTGGCAGCAGTAGCAAGATTTTGCACTGGTGGTTATCTCGCTAGTTGCTGTCTTGGCGAGGCACCCAGATTTGGCGAATAATCAAAATGATTGACGCAGCAACCGGGATGGCAATTAGCGCTCCCATCACACCGAGCAGTGCTCCTCCGGCTAGAGCGGCAACCACCACCACTGCTCCGGGAACAGCTACCGCTTTGCTCATAATTCGAGGACTGAACAGGTAAGCCTCCACCTGCATGTAAATCAAGTAGTAGATTGCCGCGATGAGCGCGGTAGTGGGCGAGACGCTAAGCGCTACAAGGCTAACCAGCACAGCCGCAATAATTGGGCCAATTAGAGGTATCAATCCGAACAAGAAGACCAGTGCCGAAAGGACTAGGGCGTAGGGGATACCCAAAATTGTCATCATGATCAGGCTGGCAATGCCGGCCAGCAGGCCTATCGCGACCTGACCCATGACATAGCGTCCGATCGATTCGGCAATCTGCTCGGCAATCTGTTCGAAGACTTTGCGGCGGCTAAGCGCAACTAGCGAATAGACCCAGCTCTTGAATCTCTCCAGCGAGGCCATGAAATAAACACTGAGGATGACCACCACAATTGCTCCGAAGAAGCCATTAAAGATGGTGAGGCCAACCTGAACTACTCCACCGAGCATGGTGGGCCAATTCTGTGAGTCGGCTAGGTATGCGCCGGCACGCTCGAGCGCATCAACAATCACGCCATCAAACTGCTGATCCATGGCCCTAACCCATTCGAGTTGCGTGAAGCCAGCAATTAGGTTCGGAACCGAGTCGATAAAGTGTGCGGCCTCAGTAGCGAGGGTGGGAATTAGGTTCCAGAGCAGTAATCCAAAAAAGCCGAAGATTGTCACTGCGACCAGGGGGATAGCTAGGTTGCGGTTGAGCCCCAAGCGAGTTACCCGCTTCACTAAAGGGTCGAGCCCCAAAGCGATGAAAATAGCCGCGAAAACATAGGCAATGATGTTGGCAATGGTGGCGACTGCGCCCCCAATCAGGATTGCTGTCAGCACGCCCAGGCCACCGAGCAGGCCTATTTGGAAGGCGTTTGTGACTCTGATGTTTCCTTGCATGGTATCTAACCTAGTTTCTAGGGGTCGTTATCGCTCTAAGACTTGTCTCAAGTTGCGAAGGTAAACTTCGACTGATTCGCGTTCGGCCTGAATTCTTGACAGCTCGAAATTGGCGGCATCCAGTTTTGCTTGCGCTTCGCTGCGAGCTTGGCCGATTAGGTTTCTCGATTCTGCTTCAGCTGCCGCCACAATTCCATCTGCTTTTTTGCGAGCTTCACTGGTGATTTGCTGAGTAATCGAAATGGCCGCTGCCTCCAAAGTTTCGGCTTCAAGTTTGGCCGCATTCGCTCGGATTAGGGCCGAGGAAAGCTGGGCATTGGCGTCATCTAGGTATTTCTGAGTGGCAGCAACAGCTTCCTGGTGCTTAGCCAGGTATTCAGCTTCCGCCTCGGCACGGCGTGCCGTTAGTTCAAGGTCGAGGTCGATGCGGGCCTGTTCGGTCACTATCGAGATAGCGTTTTCAAGGTCGTTTGGGGAGCGAAGTTGTTTAGCGGCAATCAGTTTCTGCTCAGCTAACTGGCGTTCAACGTTTGCCTTTAGCGACTCGACTTCGCGTTTAGCGTTGGCACGCATCTTGGCTACTTCGGTAGAAATTGCGCCACGGATAGAGCCGGCATCACGAATTGCTTCATCGGTTAAGCGGGCGGCCTCGTCTTTGGCTCGCTTAATAATTTCGTCGTAATCTGCCCGGGCTGAGCTCAAAATGCGATCGCTGCGGCGTTGAGATTCTGCCACCAGTGAATCGTAGAGACCCTGAGCTTCACCGGTTACCGAATCGGCCTCTTTAGTTGCCGCGGCAATAATTCGCTGTGCTTCTAATTTGGCTTCGCTTACCAGATTCTGAGCCTGATCCTCTGCCGTGCTCAAAATGAGTGCGGCTCTGGCACCCACTCCTGAATAGCTTGGGTCGCCGGCTTCTGCCAAACGCGCCTGAGCTTCATCCAGTTGTCGGTTGAGTTCTTTAAGTTGAGCCAGCATGTTGGCATTTTGCGCCGAAAGATGAAGGATTTCTTTGCGCAGGTCAAGGATTGCATCGTCAACAGCGCCGCGCTCATAGCCACGCATTACGAGCGGAAATTCAGTTTCTTCGCCAGACAAAGAGCGGCTCCTAGGCACTTGGGTAGACTTTAGGGCAGGTAAAAAGCCTGAACCAAAGTCTACCCGATTGGATTTTCAATGCGCTTTGTAATTGCTGCTGCGCTTTTTGTCCTTTCGGTGGTCGCGCTTCTTGTTGGTTTAGCTGAGCGCACGATTTGGGCCCCAGCACCCACCATTGCCAAGACAATTACCCTAGACACTCAAACCCCTTACCTGGTGATTCCAAATGAGACCCTGCGCCTAGCTGCGGGAAACCCAAAAGTCACTGCGACAGGAAGCGACAAGGTGTTTATCGCCTATGGCCGGCAAACAGATGTTGAGGCTTGGGTTGGCGATAACACTCGCGGCATCATTTCTTTTGACGCGCAGTCTGGCGAGCTGTTTGAAGAGGTCGTAACCGCTGGGCGCGATTTGGCTTCTCCGGTGGGTTCCGACCTTTGGCGCTATGAACAATCTGGTGAACAAACGGCAACCCTGGCAGTAAGTGTCGAGGATGAGTCTGGGGTGCTAATTGCCAGCGACGGTCAGGCTGATGCGCCCACCCAGGTTCAGCTTGTTTGGCCAGTAGATCACGACCTTTACTGGTCAAATTTTTGGCTTATTACCGGTGCTGTGCTTCTCACGGCTGCCATGATTTTGAATCTAATCGCCTATCGAATTCAGCGCCGAAATCGAGGGCCGCGTCGACGCACTCCGGCTCCGCCGAAACCACCACGGTATCGGGTGAAGCGCAAACCAAGCCAAGCACCGGTGCGTGGCCGCAGATCGGCTAAACGACGGATGGTTGCTTTCGTCGGCGGAATTTCGATGCTTTCGCTACTAGCCGGCTGTACTCCGAATCCTCAAGCCACAGAGAGTGCCTCACCATCGCCAAGTGCCAGCGCGATTGAGGTCGCCCCTGCGGTGATCACTTCGGCCCAGTTGACTCGAATCGTGGGCCAGGTTTCTCAGGTTGTTGCTGAAGCTGATGAGGTTTCTGACAAGAAACTCTTAACCCCGCGAGTGGCCGGTCCGGCATTTAGTCTGCGCGCAGCTCACTACGTGTTGCGCTCGAAATCAACGTCGATTGAGGCGCTACCGGCCATCGCAGCGGCGCCAATATCATTTAGCTTGCCAGCGGCCAGTACCTCTTGGCCGAGAACGGTTATGGCGGTGACCGACGCCGAGGGCGAAGAAACCTATCCGCAAATGCTGGTTTTGCAGCAGGAGAGTCCACGCACAAACTACAAGATGATTTACAACATCCGATTAATACCGGGTGCAGAAATCCCTGAGGTTCCGGCTACCGAACTCGGAGCAATTCCGGTCGACTCTTCATCGCTGTTCCTCAAGTTGCCACCGATTGATCTGGCTGCGTCCTATGGTGACGTGCTAAACAACGGTATGGCGAGCCTCAATGCAGGCCTCTTCGATTTAGAGAATGATGCCTACTATCAGCAGGTTTCGAAGAGCCAAAAAGATCAGGTTGCTAATTTGCCCGATGCCAACATCACATTTGCTCACGCACTAGGCGATGAAAAAAATGTGCTGTCGTTGAGTACCAGCAATTCCGGCGCTTTGGTCGCGGTTTATCTGACCGATATCTACACAATCAAACCTAAGAACCGAAATTCTGCGGTTGCGGTGACGGGTCTAGAAAAGATTTTGCTGGGGGCCGATGGTTCCACCAAGGGTGTGCGCACTCTTTACGGAAACATGCTTTTGTTCTACGTTCCAGCAGTGGCAGATGAGAGCGGGATTCGACTGCTCGGAGCCACACAAGGATTACTTTCGGTTAGGAGTCTCTAATGGATCCACTTAGTCGGGCGTCGCTGGCCTCCGCCGTAGATTTGTCGAGTCTTAGAAACAAACCCGCTGCAACAGGCGAGAATGCTGCACAATCGGGCAGCACCATCGCGGTTCCTGATGTCGTGGCTGTAGCAACCGAAGAGAATCTGCGTAGTTTTGTTGCGGTGTCGAACTCGGTTCCAGTGGTTATCGAGTTTCACGCATCTTGGTCTGAGCAGAGTGCGAGCCTAAAAACAAAGCTCGAATCAGCTGTGCGCTCGATGTCACCAAGGTTGCTACTGGTCAGAATTGACGCAGAGGCCAACCCGCAGTTAACTCAGGTTTTTGGGGTTGCAGAAATCCCAGCGGTGGTTGCCCTGATCAAGGGTCAACCGGTCCCGCTATTTAACGGTGACCAAAGTGCTGAGGCAATTTCTGCGGTGATGAACAGGCTCATCGAGGTCGCTACCGAGAACGGTTTAGCCGGCACGCTCAAAGTCTCGACAGAAACCAAAGAGGCTGCCGAGCCGATGCTGCCGCCGTTGCACCAAGCGGCCTACGACGCCATTGGTAGCGGCGACTACCAGGCGGCTAAAACGTTCTATGAGAAAGCCATAGCGCAGAATCCCGCTGACAAATTAGCGCAGGCTGGTTTGGCTCAGGTCGGCTTGCTAATTAGAACCCAAGACACCGATTTCGAATCGGTCGTTTCGAGCCCTGCCGTTACCGATGAAGAAGTTTTGGCAAAGGCAGACGCACTGGTAGCGATTGGCCAACCCGCTGCCGGATTTGCCACAATTCTTGATGCTTTCAGCGCAAGTGAGCATAAAGACATTCTTCGGGCTCGATTGCTTGAGCTGTTTGAAGTTATCGGTGCTGAAGATGAATCGGTGATCAACGCTCGCAAGCGATTGACCATGTTGCTGTTTTAACCGAATTACCTAACTAATCCGGTAAATCAACTTCATGCAGTTAGGCCTTGGCGGGCCTAAACCAGACTGCTGCCAACGGTGGAACTGAAATTTTTGCCGAGTAGGGCTGTGCGTGACTACCTTCGGCCGAAGCAGTAATTCGACCGAAATTGCCAACCCCAGAGCCACCAAATTCGCTAGCATCGGTGTTCAAAATTTCATCCCATTCTCCTGGCAGCGGCAAGCCCAAGACAAAATCATGGTGCGGTTGGCCAGCAAAATTTATCACTACGACGATTGGGGTCCCAGCCTCATCCCAGCGAATAAAACTGATGAGATTCGCGCTAGAGTTGCCGCCATCAATCCAGGTAAAACCAGTTGATTCGTGGTCTAGCTGCCAGAAACTCGGGTTTTCTAGATAAAGCTTGTTCAAAGTGCTGACCAGGCTTTGCAGTGCTCGGTGGCTGGGCTGGTCAAGAATCCACCACTCCAAACCGCGTTCTTGATTCCATTCAGATTGCTGACCAAATTCGGAACCCATGAACAACAGCTGCTTTCCCGGATGAGCCCACATGAAAGCCAAATAGGCGCGCACATTGGCCAGTTGTTGCCAACGGTCACCCGGCATTTTAGAAAGTAGCGAGCCTTTGCCATGCACTACTTCGTCGTGGCTTATCGGCAAGATGAACTTTTCGTTGTAAGCGTAGAGCATTGAGAAAGTCAGATCACCGTGGTGGTACGAACGGTATGCCGGATCTTTTTCCACGTAGCGCAGGGTGTCGTTCATCCAGCCCATGTTCCACTTGAAGCCAAACCCTAAGCCGTTGCTGTCGGTTGGAGCCGAAACCCCGGGCCAACTGGTTGACTCTTCGGCAATCATCATGATGCCAGGGTTTCGACGGTAGGCAGTTGCGTTTACCTCTTGCATGAATTGAATGGCGTCGAGATTCTCACGTCCACCGAATTGGTTAGGCAGCCATTCGCTACCCTCTCTCGAATAGTCGAGATAGAGCATTGAGGCAACGGCATCGACTCGCAAACCGTCAACGTGAAACTCTTCGAGCCAGTAAAGGGCGTTGGCAACTAAAAAGTTCTTGACCTCGGTTCTACCAAAGTCAAATATGTAGGTTCCCCAGTCTGGATGTTCACCCCGGCGTGGGTCGGCGTGCTCGTAAAGCGGTTCGCCGTCGAATCTCGAAAGTGCCCATTCGTCTTTTGGAAAGTGTGCTGGCACCCAATCCAAGATCACGCCGATATTTTCTTGGTGCAGGCGATCGATTAGATATTTGAGGTCGTCAGGGCTGCCAAATCGACTCGTTGGTGCGTAGTAACCGGTGACCTGATAACCCCAGGATGGCGCATACGGGTGCTCGGCCAGTGGCATAAATTCGACGTGGGTGAACCCCGTCTGCTTCAGATAAGGAATTAGTTCATCGGCGAGGCTTCGGTAATTGAGGCCTAGTCGCCAGGAGCCGGCATGAAGTTCGTAAATTGACATTGGACTCTTTAGAGCATCGCGTTTTGCTCTTGCTTTCAGCCATTTTGAGTCTTTCCAGCTATGTTTCGACTCGGTGACAATCGATGCGGTTGCCGGAGGAACCTCGGTGGCTCTAGCCAACGGGTCAATTTTTGTGACCCAGTTACCATTTTTAGTTAAAATTTCGTATTTATATTTGGTTCCAATCCCAACGCCTGGGATAAACAGTTCCCAGACTCCACTTGAGCCCATGACTCTCATCGAGTGGGCAACGCCGTTCCAGTGGTTGAAATCACCGACGACTCTGACCGCCTTGGCGTTTGGTGCCCAAACCGCAAATCTGGTGCCGTGACTTTCACCTAGGTCATCAGAAATTTGGTGGCTGTGCGAACCTAGGGCCTGCCACAACTGCTCGTGTCGCCCCTCGGCAATCAGGTGCAGATCGAATTCACCCAAAGTGGGCAGGTGGCGGTAAGGATCATCAACCAACCATTCAGCTTCACCATCTTGATTGTCATAGGCTGCGACGATTCGGTAGGCGGGGGCTTTGTTTGCCTTGATGAAGCCTTGCCAAACTCCGGTACTCAAATGCGTAAGTGAGATATCGCCGACCTTGGTGCGCGCCGAAACTGATTTTGCCAAAGGCTTCAAAGTTCGAATTACCCAGCCATCTAGATGCGGATGGATACCTAACAGGCTGTGGGGTTCATGATGCGAACCATGGGCAACGCTGCTGACAAAATCGCTGGCAAGTTCGGGGAAGTTGGAATCGGTTTTTGTCATGGACATCAATTCTTTAGTGAGCTTTGCCAATATGAAAAATGTGCGCGGGGTTTGCGAAGGCATCCAGGCGAACGTAATTGTGAGTCGACCACCGGTATTTTTCGCCGGTGAGTAGGTCGGTTACATCAAATTGCGAATCAACCGGAAGTCCAAGTTTCGTCAGGTCTAGGTGCACCATCGTCTCGCGAACTGCGTGCGGATCAACGTTCGCAACAACTAAAATCGCATCCGCTTTGCCATCTGGGTTGTGCTCGGCAGCCAGGTATTTGCTGTAGGCGATGATCGCCGAGTCGTCGGTGTGGTGAAACTCAATGTTTCGCAGTTGCTGCAAACTCGGATGAGCTGCGCGGATTTGATTCAGTCTTTTTATGTAGCCGGTGATGCTGCGCCCAGATTTATCGGCGGCAGCCCAATTGCGAGGCTTGTATTCGAATTTTTCAGAATCGATGTGTTCCTCGGCGCCGGGGCGGGCTACCGACTCGACCAACTCGTATCCGGCGTACATTCCCCAACTTGGTGCAGCCGTTGCGGCAATTGCAGCACGAATTTTGTGCGCAGCCGGACCGCCAAATTGCAAGTAAGGGGTCAAAATATCTGGAGTGCTGACCCAAAGGTTCGGCCTAAAGAAATCAGCGCTCTCCCTCGCTAGCTCAGTGAGGTAGCTTTCCAGTTCGTGCTTCGTGTTGCGCCAGGTGTAGTAGGTGTACGACTGTTGGAAACCCGCCTTGCCCAGCGCATGCATCATGGCTGGTTTGGTGAATGCCTCAGCCAAGAAGATGACCTCTGGGTTTTCTGCGTTTACCTCGGCAATTAACCACTCCCAGAAATTAACCGGTTTGGTGTGAGGGTTGTCGACTCGGAAGATTTTTACACCCTTATCAATCCAAAAACGAATGATTCGCAAGGCCTCCTGATAAATGCCCGCTGGGTCATTGTCGAAGTTAATCGGGTAAATGTCTTGGTACTTCTTTGGCGGATTTTCCGCGTAGGCGATGCTGCCATCGGCGCGCGTTGTGAACCAGGCTGGATGCTCCTTGACCCAAGGGTGATCTGGGGAGGCTTGCAGCGCAAAATCCATCGCTATTTCTAAGCCAACTTTTTTAGCCGCTTTGACAAATTTCTCAAAGTCTTCAACTGTGCCCAGATCGGGGTGAATTTCATCGTGCCCACCAGCTGAGGAGCCGATTGCCCAGGGCGAACCGGGGTCTTGTGGCCCTGCGTTTAGGGTGTTGTTCGGTCCTTTTCTAAACGACTCTCCGATCGGATGAATCGGCGGTAGGTAGAGCACGTTGAAGCCCATGTCAGCAACGGCTGCTAGCCGCTTGGTTGCAGACTTAAATGTTCCCGAGATCCAGCTTTGTTTCTTTTCGTCGAATTTTGCGCCTTCGCTGCGAGGAAAGAACTCGTACCAGGCGCCTGCGCCAGCAAGCTTGCGCTCACAGTTGATCTCAAGTTGTTCGCTTTCGGTGACCAGGCTCTTCACCGGGTTATTCCAGAAGTAATCGAGCACCGCTGCGGTTTCTACCTCGGCCAATCGCGCAGCTGCCGACTTTGTTTCGTCCGCAAGGATGGCGATCACCGATTCAATCAGGGCTAGCCCGGATTTGCCACGGCCTTTCTCAAGTTTTGCCCGATTTAGCAGAGCAATACCCTCAAGCATCATCAGTTTTTCATCAACGCCAACTGCAATTTTTACGGTCGCATTGTGGTGCCAGGTATCGAAGTCGTCGGCAAAAGCTTCAATTGAAAATCGGTGCGTGCCCAATTCAGAAAGCTGAACACTTGTCTGCCACTGGTCGCTGCCCGGGGCACCGGAGACTAGGCGGTGGCGCGATGTTTTTTTGCTGGGGCTGACCAGGACCAGTTCGGCGCCGAGAGAGTCGTGGCCTTCACGAAATACCTTTGCGCTGAAGTTGATTACCTCAGTCTCGAAGGCTTTTGCAGGCCAGCGACCAGAATCAACACTTGGTCGAATATCCAGAATTGGGATTCGGCCGAACGGCTTTGGGTGGCGATAACTGATCTGATTTTGCTTAGTCACAACTGATAACTTAGTGACCTTCGGGGGCTAGAGCAGCGCATTCGGCAGATGCTTTACTAATCTGTGACCCGAAAGCGTTAAACCACTTTGAAAAGTTTGATCGACGTAGCCGTCATCGGAATAATTGTTCCCGCCGGTAAGCGTCGTGAATCAGGCTGAGGCGTTTCGTCTGCACTATCCCATAGCAGTTCGAAATTATCTACCGAGGGTGTCTGAGGTAAGAGGATTCCGGTTTCGATTTCGCTGCCGTGAACAACAAGCAGCATCGCGTTCAGGCTGCCAGATTCGTCGACATGTAGCGAAAATCGCTGCAGAGTTCTTGATTCGCCATCATGCCAGTCGTGTTCGCTCATGATTTCACCAGCGGCGTTGTACCACTTGACCAAATCATGCTCTGCTGTAGCGGCGTGGAAGTCACCGAAACTGGATGGTCGAAGCACCGGATTCTCTCGTCGCAGTTTTGTCAGGTAAGCAAAGGTTTCTTGAAAATCAATTTGGTGCTGATTTAGCTCCCAGTTCACCCAGCTGATCAGGTTGTCTTGGCAGTAGGCATTATTGTTGCCATTTTGAGTTTTGAGTCGTTCATCGCCAGCGGTAACCATCGGAATTCCGGCTGAAAATAGCAGTGTGCCAAGCAGATTTCGTGCAGCTTTTCGACGCACCGCCTTGGTTTCGGCAGTGGCATCAGCACCCTCGTGGCCGTGGTTGAAGCTATGGTTTCCGTTCGAGCCATCGCGGTTGCTTTCACCGTTTGCCTGGTTGTGCTTGACGTCATAACTAACCAAGTCGTTTAGGCAAAAACCGTCATGCGCGGTAATGAAGTTGACGCTGCCCAATGGTCCGCTTGGGCCATCCACGATGTCTCTCGAGCCTGCGAGTCGGGTGGCTAAATCGGCAACTGAGTTCCAATGTTTACCGCTGTTGCGCGCCGCCGCGATATCAACCAGCCAAAAACGGCGAACGCTGTCTCGGTAGCGGTCATTCCACTCACTGAATCGGTCGGGGAAATTTCCGGTCTGCCAACCGCCGAGGCCAACATCCCAGGGTTCAGCAATCATTTTTGAATTGCTCAGTACCGGATCGGAAACTATTGACTGCAGCAGCGGATGGTTTGGGTCGTAGTGGTTGTCAACATTTCTGGCCAGGGTAGTGGCTAGATCGAATCTAAAGCCATCAATCTGGAACTCTTCGCTCCAGTAACGAAGGCTGTCAAGCACCAGCTGCACAACTTGCGGATTCCCGAAATTGAGTGAGTTTCCACACCCGGTTGTGTCGTGATAATTTCCGCTGTCGTCTTGTCGGTAGTAACTCGAGTTGTCGAGCCCTCGGTATGAATGGGTTAGGCCTCCGGCGCCACCTTCGGCAGTGTGGTTGTAGACAACATCGAGGATTACCTCAATGCCGTTTCGGTGCAGTTCGCGAATAGCAGTTTTCAACTCAGCTATTACTGCTGCCGGGCCGGCGGCAAGGGCCTTCGAGGTGGCATAGCGAGGATGCGGGCTAAAAAAGTTGATGGTGTTGTAGCCCCAGTAGTTGATTAGTCCCATGTTCATCAATCGCGGTTCACTGATAAACATCTGAATTGGCAACAGCTCTACTGCCGTGATACCAATTTTCTTCAAGTGTTCAATAGTGCTGGGATGACCCAAAGCGGCATAAGTGCCCCTCAACTCATCGGGCAAATCTTTGTTGGCTCGGGTCAAACCGCGGGCATGAGCCTCGTAAACAATGGTTTCGCTAAGCGGGCTATTTGGCTTGCCTACGCCTTGCCAATCAAAATCGTCGGTAACAACAACGCAGTGGTATTCGCGGGCCGATTCTCGAACTACACCTTTGGCATATGGGTCAATCAGTAGAAGTTTCTGATTGAAGCGATCTCTCGGTCCTCTAGGGCCCTCGGCACTGAGTGCATATTTCGCACCCGGCTTGAGTAAGTCTGACCAACCGGTCCAGATGTTGTTTTCGCCGCGCTGCAAAGGCACGCGGTTGATCACCTTTTTGGGGTCGGCTGTATCAAGCAAACAAAGCCAAATTTCACTTGCCGTAGCCGAAAAAACCCGGATGGTGCCCCCGTTTTCGTCTAGGACCACACCTAGTGGGTCAGTATCACGGGAATCTAGCGGGTTCATAATGCCTTAGGTTGAAACGAGCACAGTGTTGAAATGATACCCGCGCTGGCATACAAAACAGTCATTTGGAAGACATAGAACTAGGCTAGTTAAGTGCGCGTATATCTAGATCATGCAGCGACCACACCGCTTCGGCCGGAGGCCAAGCAGGTCTACCTAGACCACCTTGAACTGGTTGGAAACCCTTCTGCAGTGCACGGCTTTGGTCAGGGCGCTCGCCGTTTGGTCGAAGATGCGCGCGAAAAGTTAGCCCAGGCTGTGGGTGCCCACCGCAGCGAAATTATTTTTACCTCGGGCGGCACCGAGGGTGATAACTTGGCCATTAAAGGCCTTTATTGGGCGCGTCGAGACCAAGATTCGGCCCGAACTGTAATCATTTCCGCAGCAACCGAGCATCACGCCGTCATCGATTCGGTTGAGTGGCTTGAAAAAGCTCAAGGTGCCGAGATCGTTTGGCTGCCGGTGGATCGCAATGGGGTCTTTGATCTGAACTGGCTGCGCGATTATTTGGTTGAAAATCATCACCGGGTGGCGCTAATCACTCTGATGTGGGCAAACAACGAAAGTGGCGTCGTAAATGACATTCCAGCTTTCGCAAGTCTTGCAGCCGAGTTTGAAATTCCGATGCATTCTGATGCGGTTGCCGCATTCGGTCACATACCAATCGACTTTGCCCCGAGTAATCTTTCGGCACTCACTTTCACGGCTCATAAAGTTGGTGGGCCGGTTGGAATAGGTGCGCTGGTGGTGCGTCGCGGCACAAAAATTACTGCGGTAAACCATGGCGGGGGCCACGAATTCGGTTATCGCTCTGGAACCTTAGATGCGGTCGGTGCTGCTGCTTTTGCAAAGGCTGCAGAAATTTCGATTGCTACGTTGGATGCAAAAGCTCAGCGGCTTAGTGTGTTGCGAGATCGCATCGTGGCTACCGTGGCGCAGTTGGCTCCAGAAGCAGAACTCAGTCGCGGCGATGCGCCCGGTTTGCCAGATAACGCACATTTTGTATTCCCTGGTTGCAGCGGTGACTCGCTGCTATTTTTGCTAGACCGGGCTGGCATCTCGGTTTCAAACGGTTCTGCCTGTCAGGCCGGCGTTGCGCAGGGGTCACACGTTCTGATTGGCATGGGTTACAGCAACATCGATGCAGCCAGTGCGGTGCGAATTACGCTCGGCTACAGCACTACCGAGGCTGAAATCGATGCACTGCTAGAGGCGCTGCCGGCCGCCTATTCCGGTGCCAAAAAAGCGGGCCTCACTGTCTAATAAAAACGTAAACTTGTCTTCATGAAAGTTCTAGCTGCGATGTCTGGCGGAGTCGACTCTGCTGTAGCCGCAGCCCGTGCAGTTGAAGCCGGCCACGAGGTGGTAGGTGTTCATCTAGCCCTATCGCGAATGCCCGGAACTTTACGCACCGGGTCGCGCGGCTGCTGCACCATTGAAGACTCGATGGATGCGCAACGTGCAGCCAATGTGCTCGGCATTCCCTACTACGTCTGGGATTTCTCCGAGCGATTCAAAATGGATGTTGTTGACGACTTTATTGCCGAGTATCAGGCTGGACGCACGCCTAATCCGTGTATGCGTTGCAATGAAAGAATCAAGTTTGCGGCGCTGCTTGAAAAAGCACTCGCTCTAGGTTTTGATGCCGTCTGCACCGGGCACTATGCCAGTTTGCTCACCGACGAGAATGGCAATCTCGAGCTTCACCGCAGTAACGCCATGGCTAAAGATCAGTCTTATGTTCTTGGTGTGCTCACTGCTGAGCAACTCGCACACTCGATGTTTCCGCTGGGCCACACCTCATCGAAAGATGAAATTCGAGCCGAGGCAGCGCGTCGCGGTCTGGCAGTTGCTCAAAAGCCAGACAGTTACGACATTTGCTTTATCCCCGATGGTGACACCCAGGGCTGGCTTGCCGACAAAGTTGGCTCGGCCACCGGCGACATCCTCGATAGAAATGGCCAACTGCTTGGCAAACACGAGGGTGCTCACGGTTTCACGGTGGGGCAACGAAAAGGTCTAAACATCGGCCGACCAGCACCAGATGGGCGCCCCCGCTACGTTCTCGAAATTAGACCGAAAACCAACCAGGTGATTGTTGGTCCGCAAGAGGCTTTGGCAATCAGCGAGTTGGCTGGCTCAAAATACACCTGGTGTGGTCAGCCGCCGGTAGATGCTTTCAGCTGGTTTGACTGCGAAGTTCAGGTTCGAGCACACGGTGAAACTGTTCCGGCTTCAGCTGCCGTAGTCGACGATGAACTAGTGGTCCGACTGAATGAGCCACTGATCGGCGTGGCACCTGGCCAGACCGCCGTCGTCTACGTAGGCACCAGAGTTTTAGGTCAAACCACTATCGACCGCACGGTCAGCGCTGTTCCGGTTGGGGCCGAAGGCTAGTGCCAACTGGGCAAGACGGGCAGATTCAGCACCGAATCGAGCAACTCGTTGATGAGATAAATCGCCATCGCCGGGCCTATTACGAGCAAGACACGTTGCTTATCAGTGATTCTGAGTACGACGCGCTAATGCGCGAACTGGAAGAACTTGAGCGCCTGCACCCAGAATTCATCACCGGTGACAGCCCAACTCAGTCGGTTGGCGGTAACGCGACTGCAGCCTTTTCGCCCAGTCCGCATCGTGATCGCATGTGGTCGCTCGACAACGTTTTCGACTTCGATGAACTGCAAGCATGGTTTGGTCGAGTTGGTGATGGCCCTTACCTGTGTGAGTTGAAGATTGACGGGCTTGCGATAAATTTGCGCTACGAACGTGGGCGACTAGTTTCGGCTGCAACCCGCGGCGACGGGGTAGTTGGCGAAGATGTCACCGCAAATGTGATGACAATAAAGTCGATTCCTCATCGCCTCAGCGGTGAAAATCATCCCGAGGTTTTAGAAGTGCGCGGCGAAATTTTCTATGCGCTGGCCGACTTTGACAAACTCAACGAATATTTGGTGGCCGAGGGCAAATCGCCGTTTGCCAACCCAAGAAATTCTGCCAGCGGTTCACTTCGCCAAAAAGACCCAGCAGTGACCGCGGGCCGACCTTTGCAGATGCTGGTGCACGGTATCGGTTCAGCCGCCTCTTTGTCGGTATCCAGCCAAAGCCAGGTCTACCAATTGCTAGCCGAGTGGGGGTTGCCAACTTCACCGCGCTATCAGGTTCTAGAGACCGCGGATGAGGTCAAGAAATACATACGCCAATTTGATGAAACCCGACACCAACTCGAGCATGAAATCGACGGAATCGTAATCAAAATTGACCAACTTGAAAAGCAGGGTGCCCTCGGTTTTACATCTAGAGCTCCGCGCTGGGCAATTGCTTACAAGTACCCTCCCGAACAGGTAACCACCAAGCTTGTTGATATCAGGGTATCGGTGGGCCGAACCGGAAGGGCGACTCCTTACGCGGTAGTTGAGCCGGTAAAGGTTGCCGGATCCGTGGTCGAATTTGCTACCTTGCACAACCAAGATGTGGTTCGTGCTAAGGGTGTTTTGATCGGCGACACCATTGTGTTGCGCAAGGCGGGCGACGTAATTCCCGAAATTTTAGCCCCGGTAGTTGACCTTCGAGATGGAACCGAGCGCACCTTTACTATGCCGACCAATTGCCCTGACTGTGGGTCAGAATTGGCTCCGGCTAGCGAGGGGGATGTCGACCTCCGTTGCCCAAATGCTCGTTCTTGCCCCGCGCAGTTGCGCGAGCGAATTGCCTACATCGGTTCGCGTGGTGTGCTCGACATTGAAGCATTGGGGTATGTCGCTGCGTGCGCTCTAACACAGCCAATCTCGCCAGCGGTCGCACCCATCAAATCTGAAGCTGACCTGTTTAAACTTCGGCTCGATGATTTGCTGCCAATTGTCTCCGCGGTATTAGATGCCGATACCGGTATGCCAAAACTTGACCAGAACGGCAAGCCAAAGACCGTCGAGTTTTTCAAAAAGAAGGATGGCTCTCCAGCCGAGGTTGCACTAAAACTGTTGCGCAACCTAGAAGAAGTGAAAACTAGACCCCTTTGGCGAATTTTGACTGCTCTTTCAATTCGGCATGTTGGTCCGGTGGCCGCTCGATCACTGGCTGATCACTTCGGTTCGTTAGACGCAATTTTCTCCGCCTCCGTCGAAGAGCTATCCAAGGTTGATGGGGTGGGCCAAACCCTGGCACAGTCAATCATTGAATGGTATTCGGCCGACTGGCACCGAGAAATCATTGAAAGTTGGCGCCAAGCCGGTGTGCAGCTAGCTACCGAAGGGCATCCCGGACCTGGTCAAAATCAGGTAGCTGGAGGCATTTTCAGCGGTTTGTCGATTGTGGCAACTGGCAGCCTCAAGAATTTCACCCGCGAATCGGTTGAAGAGGCCATTATTTGGGCCGGTGGTAAAGCAGCATCCTCTGTGTCTAAAAAAACCGCGTTTGTGGTGGCCGGGGAAAATGCCGGCTCTAAATTGGCCAAAGCCGAAGAATTAGGCATCGAAATTATCGATGAAGAAGAATTTATCCGTCGATTGAGCAGGTAGCTTTTTGCGCCGTCATAGAAAATACGGCTTGTCAGCAACAGACGATTTCAAATGATCCGATTTGCGCCTCAAACTATTCGGAATTGCGCTTCAAACTACTCGGATTCGGTTTTTTCTGCGGCAATAGTCTCGTCGGCCGCCACCATAGATTCGGTAGTCATCAAATTGCGCAAGGTGCCCAAGAAGTCTTCGATTTCCTGGCGCTCCGAACGCATGCGGTTGAGGCGCTCTTCGGCATCGCGCAGGGCGTTGTTGGCGTAACCATCGGCTTTGCGGCTAAGAATGTCGGCTCGACGTCGTGCCTGGTTAATTAGGTTGACCGCGGTGCGGTTGGCATCGTCCAGAATTTGATCGGCATTTTCTTGAGAATCACGAGAAATGCGCTCGGCCTCGGCGGTTAAGGCGGCAGCTCGAGCAGAAGCCTCGACCATGTTGGCGCTGGCCTCTTCGGTGATTTGCTGGGCCTGGGCAACCGCATTTTGGTAGAGGCGAAGTGCCTCTTGTTCGGCTTCGTCGCGCTTAGCTTTGGTTTCGGCCTCTAGTTCGACGCGGGCCTGCGCGGTCTTCTGAGTTAGTTCGGCAGCAAGTGCTCGAGCTTCTTCGGTTTCACGGTGTACCTGGGCCCGAAGTTCAGCAGCGTAGCGCTCGCCTTCAGACCTGATAGCTGCTGCTTCGCGCTGGGCGGTGCTGATTTTCTCGGCAGCCTCAGCCTCACGGTTTTTAGCGTTGTTCAGCATTTCAGCAATTAGGCGCTCGGCCTCAATTTTGGCTTCGTTGAGTTTGCCCTCTGCCTCGGCAACCAGTTTGTCGGCTTTTTGCTGAGCCTTGCGAGTTAACTGCTCTGATTCGGCTTTGGCAGTCTCGCGGATTCTGATGGCATCTTGGCCCGCATCAGAAACTAGTTTTTTAGCCTGTTCTTCAGCCAAACGCAAGGTTTGTTCGAACTGGGCACCTAACTCGGCATAGCCTGCATTGCCAGCTTTGCGAACCTTGGCTCGAAGTTCGGTTACTTCGCTTTTCAGAATTTCAACCTCGTTGGCCGCGGTGAAATTGTATTCGCGAACGTGTTCTAGTTCGGCGCGCAATTCTGCAAGTGAGCGATCGACTTCGTCTTTGTCGTAACCGCGGAACGCAATTGTGAACTGTTCGTTTTCCACAGGCAACCTTTGAATTGAGGGGATTATCTCTGTTGCTTAGTTTATCCGCATAAAAATGCCAAAAACAGCCCAAATTCAATAGTTCGGGCATTCTGTTCGCATCTGCGATCAAAGCCCACTGCGGTAGGCTAAAGGTAAATTTTCTAACCTCAGTGAGTAGATTAATGTCTGAAATTACACCCGAATTAGTGCGACACTTAGCCGCCTTGGCTCGAATTGATGTGTCTGAAACCGAAGTCAATCTTTTCACCGAGCAACTCGGCCTAATCGTCGATTCGGTAGCTACCGTGAAAGCGGCAGTTGCCGGCGACATTCCAGCCACCAGCCACCCAATCCCAATGTCAAACGTCTTTCGCGAAGACGTGGTCGAACCGTCACTCAGCCAAGAGCAAGCTCTGTCGGGTGCTCCTGACAAGGCCGACGGTCGGTTCCGTGTGCACGCAATTTTGGATGAGGACTAAGTCATGACCGAGCTAATTAGAAAAAATGCCAGCGACTTGGTCGCGATGCTGCATGCCGGCGAGATCTCATCGGTTGAACTGACCCGCGCGCACCTAGACCGCACGGCCGCTGTCGATGGGGCAGTGCACTCTTACCTTCACGTGGGCCCTGAGGCAGCAATCGCCGCTGCCGCCGAAATCGATCGCCGACGGGCTGCTGGTGAAAGCTTGCACCCGATGGCAGGTTTGCCTATCGCCGTTAAAGACAACTTGACCACTACCGATGCGCCAACAACATCCGGTTCAAAAATTCTCGAGGGCTGGGTGCCTCAATACGACGCGACTGTGGTAACTAAATTGCGCGAAGCCGGGCTACCAATTTTGGGTAAAACCAACCTCGATGAGTTTGCTATGGGTTCGTCTACCGAATTTTCCGCATACGGACCTAGCCGCAACCCATGGGATCTAGACCGCATCCCAGGTGGATCTGGCGGTGGCTCATCATCGGTGGTTGCATCATTTCAGGCGCCACTGGCGATTGGCTCAGACACTGGAGGCTCAATCCGCTTCCCGGCTTCGGTTACCGGCACGGTGGGCACCAAGCCAACCTACGGAGCCGTTTCTCGTTACGGCCTAATCGCACTGGCCAGCTCTCTTGACCAGATCGGCCCGGTTTCGAGAAATGTTCTAGACGCTGCGATGCTTCAAGACCTAATTGCTGGCCACGACCCTCACGACAGCACTTCGCTTCCAGAATCACTCGGATCAATGACCGAGGCTGCCAAGAAGCTTGACGTCAAGGGCATGCGAATTGGTGTAATCAAGCAGTTGACCGGTGCCGGTTTTCAGCCTGGTGTTACCGAGGCTTTCAACCACTCTCTCGAACTTCTGCAGCAGGCCGGCGCCGAAATTGTTGAGGTTTCTTGCCCCAGCTTCGAATACGCAATTGCTGCCTACTATTTGATTTTGCCGGCTGAGGCTTCGTCAAACTTGGCCAAGTTCGATTCGGTTCGGTTTGGCCTTCGAGTAACCCCCGAAGGAAACCCGACAATCGAGCGAGTCATGGCAGCAACCCGTGAGGCGGGCTTTGGCCCCGAAGTGAAGCGTCGCATCATTCTCGGTACCTATGCGCTTTCCAGTGGATATTATGACGCCTACTACGGCAGCGCGCAGAAAGTTAGAACCCTGATCCAGCGTGATTTTGATGCCGCTTTTGCTCAAGCCGATGTTTTGGTTTCGCCAACTGCTCCAACCACAGCGTTTAAGTTGGGCGAGAAACTAGAAGACCCGCTGGCTATGTACCTAAACGACATCGCTACCATCCCAGCCAACTTGGCCGGCATCCCGGGTATGTCGATTCCGAACGGAATTGCTTCGGATACACAACTGCCGACGGGAATTCAGCTTTTGGCTCCGGCCCGTGCCGATGCTCGCCTCTACCACGTAGGTGCCGCGCTCGAGAAGATGCACGAAGAAGTCTGGGGCAAGCGAATGATTGATTTTGCTCCCGAATTAGAGGTGAACAACTAATGGCCAAAGATCAATTGATGAATTACGAACAGGCTTTAGCCCAGTTCGAGGTGGTTATCGGTCTCGAGGTTCACGTTGAGCTAAACACCAAGACCAAGATGTTCTGTGGTTGCCGCAACGAATTCGGTAACGAGCCAAACACCAACGTCTGCCCAATTTGCATCGGTTTGCCAGGATCACTTCCCGTGGTGAACAAGCGCGCTGTCGAGTCGGCGATTGCACTTGGCTTGGCATTGGGCTGTGAAATTGCCCCAACTGGTCGATTTGCACGCAAAAACTATTTCTATCCAGACTTGGCCAAGAATTTTCAAACCTCGCAGTACGACGAACCAATCGCTTTCGAGGGTGCCCTGCAGGTTGAGGTGCCATCCGGAAAAGTCTTCGATGTCCTAATCGAGCGCGCCCACATGGAAGAAGATGCCGGCAAGTTGACCCACGTCGGTGGCGATACCGGTCGAATCCAGGGTGCCGAGTATTCGCTGGTTGATTACAACCGCGCCGGTGTGCCACTGATTGAAATCGTGACCAAACCAATTTTTGGTGCCGGTGCTGAGGCGCCTGAATTGGCAGCCGCCTATGTGCGATTGATTCGTGATTTCGTTCGTGCCCTAGACATTTCTGATGCCCGCATGGAACGAGGAAATGTTCGATGCGACGCGAACGTTTCGCTGCGTCCAATTGGCGCAGAAAAGTTGGGTACTCGAACCGAGACCAAGAATGTCAACTCGCTGCGTTCGATTGAACGAGCAGTGCGCTACGAGATCCAGCGCCAGGCAGCCATTTTGGCTGCCGGTGGAAGCATCACTCAAGAAACCAGACACTGGCACGAAGATAAGGGCTCGACCAGTGCTGGCCGACCTAAGAGTGACGCCGACGACTACCGCTATTTCCCAGAGCCAGATTTGGTTCCAGTGCAGCCGAGCAAAGAGTGGATCGAAGAGATTCGTTCTTCTCTGCCAGAGAACCCAGCACAGCGTCGCAAGCGCCTACAAACCGAATGGGGTTTTGCCGACCTCGAATTCCGTGATGTGATCAACGCTGATTTGCTTGACCAAATCGAACAGACCGTGGCAGCCGGAGCCAAGCCGCAGTCAGCTCGTAAATGGTGGAGTGGTGAATTGGCTCGACTAGCCAACGCCGAGGGCAAAGATGTGTCTGACCTGGCGATTACCCCAGAGCAGGTAGCCCAGCTTGCCGAACTGGTCGAGAGCGGAAAGATCAACGACCGTTTGGCCCGTGAGGTTGTTGGCTATGTTCTAGCCGGCGAGGGTGACCCTGCCGCGGTTGTGGCAGCTCGAGGTCTAGAGGTCGTATCAGACGATGGCGCATTGATTGCCGCCATCGATGAAGCGCTTGCTTCTCAGCCTGATGTGCTTGATGCCATCCGTGAAGGTCGCATGCAGGCCGCCGGAGCAGTTATCGGTTCGGTCATGAAGGCGATGAAGGGCTCAGCCGACGCCGGTAGAGTACGCGAATTGCTGATTGAGAAAGCAAACCAGGCTTAGACCCTAATTTGGTCTAGAAACTAAAAAACCCGAGTCGTTGACTCGGGTTTTTTATTGGGGTGAGTAACGGGACTTGAACCCGCGGCCCCCTGGACCACAACCAGGTGCTCTACCAGCTGAGCTATACCCACCATGTTTCTGCGTTTAGGCAGACAACCGTTAGATTCTAGCAGGTGTAGTTAGTTGCTTTTTTGAACTTTTTCGGCGGCCAACTTTGCCTCTTCGCTGCTCGGTCCCGGTGCGGCTACCAAAACTGTCTCGCGATAGTAGCGAAGCTCGACAATTGACTCTCTGATGTCGGCTAGGGCGCGGTGCCCGCCATCTTTTTTAGGCATTTGAAAGTAAACACGCGGGTACCAGCGTCGAGACAATTCTTTGATGGACGAAACATCCACGTTTCGATAGTGCAGATGCTGATCAACTTTGGGCATGTACCGATTTATAAACATGCGATCGGTACCAATGCTGTTTCCGGCCAGCGGCGCCTCTTTAGCGTTTGGCACGAAACGCTTAATGTATTCAAGGATTACGTCCTCAGCCTCAGCCAGATCAAGGCCGGTTGAAAGCTCGGGCAAAAGTCCAGAAGATGCGTGCATTTCGCGGACAAAATCGCTCATTGACTCTAAAGATTCAGGTCGTGGTCTGATCACCACGGTCAAACCTTCGTCGACAATTTCCAACTCTGATGTGGTGATAACCACAGCAACCTCAACCAGAGAATCTTTCTCGGGGTTGAGCCCAGTCATCTCGCAATCGATCCAGACTAGGTGATCAGAATTGGGCAACATACTCTTTAGCTTTCAGGGGCCACCTTTTTTGCAGCCGCCTCGGCAAGTCTAGCGGCGCGACGTGACTTACGTTCGGCCCGGCGTTCTTTGCGACCCTCAACCAGCCAGTAAAGCACCGGAACGATAACCAAAGTCAGCACCGTGGAGGAGAAGAGCCCGCCGATGACAACAATGGCTAGAGGCTGTGAAATGAATCCGCCGCCGCCGGTTACACCTAGCGCCATTGGGGTCAGTGCAAAAATTGTAGCCAGTGCTGTCATGAGAATTGGTCGAAGTCGCTGGCGAGCACCATCCATGATCGCCTGCTGTGTTGGCATCCCATCTTTTCGGTACTGGTTAATCAAATCGATCAAAACGATTGCGTTCGTTACAACGATTCCAACTAGTAGCAACATACCGATAAGAGCTGGAACACCCAGCGCGGTGTCAGTAATAAGCAATAGACCAAGCGCGCCGGTTGCGGCAAACGGGATAGAGATCAGCAGAATCAGCGGCTGAATAATGCTGGAGAACGTGGCCACCATAACCACGAATACAATCGCTACCGCAGCCAAAAGTGCAGTTCCCAACTGACCAAACGATTCGGCCTGCGATGCACTGACGCCACCAATTTCAGCTTTGGTTCCGGCTGGCAAATCAACCGAATCGAGTCTTTCGGTTACCTCTGCGGTAATGGCTCCGAGGTTATCTCCATCCGGCGTCAGCGAAACGGTTGCGGTGCGCTCACCCTTTTCGGTGGTGATTGACACGGGCACGCTCGAGAGTCGCACCGAGGCAATTTCACTTAGTTTCACGATCCCGGTAGCTGATGGAATCTCGATGTTCTTCACCTCGGTGATGGTTTCTGGAACATCTTCGCGGACGACGTAGATATCGGTAGCGACGCCGTCGACGTTTAGCGAGCCGATGCTTGATGGTCGCATGATTCCTGAGACGATTCCACCTACCGCGATTTCGGTCAAGCCTTTGTTAGCGGCCTTTTCGCGGTCGACGGTTACCTGCAGAGTGCGCTGACGTTCAGCCAATGAATTCTCTATCGCCGAGACGTTGGGGGTGCCAGCCATTGCTTTTTCAACATCGGCAATTGCAGCCTCAAGTTTCGATTCGTCGGCGGCAGTAATTTTGATGTCGATGGTGCTCGAGCCGCCAAAGCCGCCACCGCCACCGCTGCTAAATTCGACGGTACCTAGGCTGCTGTCAGCCTGGAACAAGCTTTCGAGTTCGGCCTGGAATGCAGTCTGATCGGTACCCTCGATTGTCGTCACCTGCAGTGAGGTGCCGCCGGTTTGAGCACCAAAAGCAACGCGGCCATCTGCGGCAGAACCAATCGTGGTTTGGACAACCTCAACCTCTTCGCGGTCCAAGATGAGTTTTTCAAGTTTGGCTGCGGCCTCGTCTTTTTGAGCCAAAGTGGCGCCGGGGGCAAGGGTCTGGTTGATGACAAACGAGTTTGAGCCGCTGCTGCCAATGAAGTCGGTCTTTAACTGTGGAACCAGACCAAAGGTGAAGACCAGAACCAAGAACGATGCGACCAAGGTAACTACCGGACGCCGTTGGGTCCAAGAGAGTACTGGAAGGTAGCCTCGTTGCAACCAGCTCTTGCGCTCCTTTTCTTCTTCTAGTTCGCGCACCTTGGCGATAACTTCATCCTGGTTTTCACCGGTCTGAATTTTTGGCGACTTCAAGAACCAGTAGGCCAGCACCGGCACGATAGTAAGTGAGACTGCCAGCGAAGCTACCAGGGCGATTGCAAATGTGAATGAGAAAGGACGGAACAGTTCACCGACCAGGCCTTCAACCAGCGCGATAGGCAGGAAGACTGCAACCGTGGTGATGGTTGCGGCGGTAATGGCTCCGGCAACCTCACGGACCGCGGTAAGAATCGCCTGCTTCTTCTCTTCGCCGTAAGAAAGATGGCGGTTGATGTTTTCGATAACCACAATCGAGTCATCAACCACTCGACCAATTGCAATCGTTAGCGCGCTCAGGGTAAAGAGGTTCAGTGAGTAATCAAAGCCGGATAGACCAATAAAAGTGATCAGCACCGAGGTTGGAATCGAGATGGCGGTTACCAAGGTTGATCGCACCGAAAGCAAGAACAGCAAGATAATCAAGATTGCAAAACCCAGACCGAGCAGACCCTCAGTGGTTAGGTTTTCCAGCGATTTTTCAACGAATGGCGCCTGGTCGAAAACCGTAACGATAGTCACATCGCCAAGTTGTTGCTCCAACTCGGCCAATTTTTCTTCAACTGCGTGCGACACGGAAACAGTGTTTGCATCCTGGTTTTTGGTGATCGAAATAGTCAAGGCAGCTTTGCCGTTGATACGCGAGATGTTGCTTACTGGCGCGTTCTCGTAACTGACCGTAGCGACATCGGCAACGCTGAGCACAACAGTTCTTGTGGTTACAGTTGGTGTAGCCGATAGTGCGCTAGCTGTTGGAAGCGTTGCCCCAGGGAAGGCACCAGTTGGAATACCGCTAGATGGAATACCGCTGAGTGAACCGCCGCTAGCTGCCGAGGGGGTGCTGATGACCGTTTTACTACCAATCAGTGGCAGATTCTTGAAGTCTTCAATTGAGTTAATGGCAGTACCGACCTGGACTGCGATAGAGCCTTCACTATCATCGATCGTTCCGGCGGGAACAATAAAACCATTAGCTTGCAGGGCAGAAACAATTGACTGTTGCGATAGTCCATTTGCGGCAAGCACCGACTGTTTTAACTCGAGGTTAATGCGTTTCTCTTGAACGCCGCTGAAGGTCACATCTCGCACCCCAGGGATTTCGGCCAGCAGCGGAGCTGCGATGTCTTCAAGTTTTTTGCCCAAGGCTTCGTTATTGCCATCGTTGGCAGAAATACCGAGCGCGATGATCGGAACCGAGTCAAATGACCCCGAAATAACTCGAGCCGATGCGCCCTCTGGCAGTGTGGCTTCGACCGCAGCAACTGCAGCGTTTAGTCGTGCACTGACATCCGCGGTTTTAGTACCGTAATCAAATTCAACGCGGATGATAGACAGGCTGCTCTGCGAAGTAGAGGTTGACCCAATCAGGCCTTCCTGCTGACGAATTGCGTTTTCGAGGGGTTGGCTGATTTGCTGATCGATAATCTCGGGCGATGCGCCCGGCAAGCTGGTGACTACAGCAGCCTGTGGGGTTTCGAAACTTGGAATTAGCTCCTGTTTCAAACCCGACAGTGAAATCAATCCAAATGCCGCGATGATTGCGGTCGCCAAGGCTACGACTGATCGATTCGCCAAACTTAGTTTTGCAAAAATGTGCACAAAAACCCCTAAGGAAAATAGAGTTGGGGCCGTCGAAACGCGACAACCTGGACCAACTCCTCTTTCAGCCTAACCAGAATCGTACGAAGACAATTCCGCACTGTGTGGCTAGCCCAAGGTTTTCTGGTTTTAGCGTTGATTGTTTTGGCCAAATTTGGCGAGCACTGAATCTTCGAGCAGTGAAACCAAGTTGTAAATCAATACAGAAACTATTGTGATGACGGCCACATAGGCCCAAACCTCGCTGGTTTTGGCACGACCGATTGCAGATACGATCGCATAGCCGATGCCTTGGCCGGTAGCCAGCCATTCAACCAAAAGCGCACCCGTGATAGCTCCCGGAACCGAGATTTTCAAAGCAGCGAAAAATGAAGGGAGCGAGGTCGGGAATGCCACCGTGCGCAGCGCATCCAGTTTGTTGCCGCCGTAGACGTGAACCAGATCGTTCATGGCTGCAGAAACCGAGCGCAAACCAAAGACGATATTTACCAGAGCGGGAAACAACACCACGATTGCACCCATGACCGAAACTGCTGCAAATTCGCGACCAAAAATCAAAATGATGATTGGCGCCATGGCAATCAGCGGGACCGAGCGAAGCAACATCGCCAATGGCATCAAAGCTTGCTCGATCGACTTTGATAACGCAAAAACCGTTGCGATTAGCGTGGCAAAAAACATTCCGGCGATAAAACCGATGGTTGAATCGACCATGGTTTGACCTAGGGCGTTCAGCACCAGCGCTTGATTCTCGGCAGCCATCGGCACGGTGAATAAAAAGTTGAAAACATCGACCGGGTTTTTCCCGATAAACGGCGTGACACTAAAAATTTGCAGGAGGGCGAACCAAAGGATGAAAATGGTGACCAGCGCGATTGCTGTGTTAGCCAACGATTTCGAGATGCGTGCACCTAGAGAATTCATCAGTTACCCCTTGCCCACGGAGTAACCAGTTTTGCCAATGAACCAAAGGCGGCATAGGCAAGCCCCGCGATTGCTCCTGATGCTAGGGCCAAAGCCCAAACTCGAGCTACCTCGAGGCTTTGCTGAGCATTGACCATAGCTGGCCCAAAGCCCACATCCGGACCGCCGACATATTCGCCCAAGATTGCACCGAGAAACGCGGCCGGGGCTGCAATTCTGAGCGCGGCAAGAATTGAGGGGAGTGCCGAAAGCAGTTGCACCTTGATCAGACGATGCCAAGCTTTTCCGCCAAACACCGAGACCACATCGAGCGCTGCCTTGTCTGCTGATTTCGCCCCGGTCAGAGCACCAACCATGGTCGTGAAAAATACGCTTAGTGCGGCCAAAGCGATGGCTGCGCCAGCTGGCTCGCCACTATCTGGAGCGCCGATTACCAGACGAATGATTGGGCCGATAGCAACAATCGGCACGCAATAGGTAATCACAGCCAGTTGAGTGGCAAGATTTTCAATTTTCGGAATCATGAAGGCTAGGGCGGCTAATGCCAGTGCGGTCAAGTTGCCCCATAAAAAGCCAATGCTGGCCTCAGCGACCGTAACCGAAGCGTTTTTCCAGAAAAATTCGAAACCATCGGTGCCAAATTGTTGCAACACCTCAATGGGGGTAGGGACGGGAGAGTAGCTGATTTTTTCACTCGAGCCAGTTACCGTAATCGCGGCCAGCCACCATAGGCCGATGATGCCAAGAGTGCCGACACCGCCCGAGAGCCAGCTACGCAGCTTAGTCATCGAGCGCATTCTCGCCGTGGGCGCCGAAAAGAATCTCTGACGCTTGATCGTGCAGCGCGTGGAACTCAGGGCTGCGCATCATTTCGATGGTGCGTGGGCGAGGTAGGTCAATCTTGATGATTTCTTTGATGCGCCCAGGTCGCGCGGACATCACAGCTACATAATCGGATAGAAAAATGGCTTCGGCTATGCCGTGAGTCACCATCAAAGTGGTCGCCGGCTTTTCTGTCCAGATGCGCTGTAATTCGAGGTTGAGCCTCTGTCGCGTCATGTCATCGAGGGCGCCAAATGGCTCATCAAGCAGCAAAACTGAAGGCTGCATCACCAGGGCGCGTGCAATAGACACTCGTTGTTTCATGCCACCAGAAAGTTGCGCTGGCTTGGCATTCTCAAAGCCGGTGAGGCCGACCAGTTTTATAAGTTCGGCAATCTGATTTTCGTCAGGCTTGACACCGGCCAGTTCAAGCGGAAGTTTGATGTTCGCCAAAACGCTGCGCCAGGGCATAAGTGCCGAGTCTTGAAAGGCGATTCCAAGCTCGTGATTCTTGCGCAATTCGGCTGGTGATTTGCCATCAACTGTGACATAGCCCGAAGTTGGTGTGTCGAGGCCGGCCAGAATGCGAAGAATTGTAGATTTTCCGCAACCGGATGGGCCGAGCAGCGAGATGAAGCTGCCTCGGTCGCTGTGCAGAGTGGCATCTTCTAGAGCCGTTAGGGTGTTGCGGCCAATCTTGAAAGTTTTGGTTAGCCCGGAAATGGTAATGCCGCTGCCCAATTCAGGTGACTGGGCAGCGGCATCAAGCAAAGACATGACCCTAGATTACTCCAAGAGCTCTGGGTGCTCTGCGTAAACTTCAGCAAGCAAGCTCATGTCGAAAAGCTGATCTGCTGAGATTTCGTAACCGGCAGCCATCAAGGTTGCCAAGTTCTGTGAAATCATGGCGTCGCTGATGGTGAACAAACCGTTTGCGCGAGTCTCATCGGTCTGAACCAACAGTTCGTTCTGAGTCTTTGACTGGTACTTCTCTTTGTCAGCAATCAATCCAAGGTCAGCTCCGTAAACCTCAAGGGCCAGACGTGCCGCCTCATCCGGGTCAGCAATTGCATCTTTCCAACCGCGAATAGTTGCGTAAAGGAATGCTTTCAATTTCTCGCGGTGGTTGTCGATTGAATCTTGAGTTACCACAAAGCTTTCAGTTACGAACGGTAATCCGTTGTCTGCGAAAAGCAAGTTGGTTACTGGGTAACCCTGCTGCTCAACAATGAATGACTCGTTGGTTACGTAAGCAAGGAAGCCATCAACTTCGCCGTTAACCAGTGGTGCTGGATCGTACTGAACCGGAACTTTGGTTACTTTAGAGGCATCGATTCCGTTTGCCTTAAGCAAGGCGTCAAAAAGAGTTTCGTTTGGTCCAGCCTGGACACCAATCTTCTTTCCAATTAGGTCTTGGACTGTAACGATGTTCGCGCCACCTTTTAGCGAAACGATGGTGAATGGGTTCTTCTGGTAAGTGGTGCCGATAATTTTTAGCGGCGCCCCTTCGCTCAAGATAATTGGCGCAACCGAGATTGGGTTTGCGATGCCAACTAGAGCGTTTCCGGCTAGAACCTCAGCTTCAGTAGCGGCCGGGCCGGCAACTAGGTTAACCGAACTAAAACCTGCATCGGTGTAGTAGCCGTTCTGATCGGCGAAAAATTCACCGGCGAACTCAGAGTTCTTGATCCACGAAAGTTGAACGGTCAAATCGCCGAATGATTCTTCGGTCTCGGCTGGAGTTGACGGCGCAGCACAGCCGGCCAATGCCAAAACAGCGGCGGTTGACGCAGCAACCAGGGCTAATCGAAGTTTTTTGAACATGGATGCCTTTCGGGATTCTTTTAACGTTCTAGCCAAATACGGTTGGCAGCTCGAGGGTTTTCAAGGAATTTGTGAATTTGAACCATTCTGGCAGAAAAACATCCCCGCCTAAGGCTAATAAACTAAGTGGGTCGCAATGCCCTCGTAGCTCAGTGGATAGAGCAAGAGCCTTCTAATCTCTTGGTCGCAGGTTCGATTCCTGCCGGGGGCGCCCTTTCGAGGCTGATGTACTCCTTGATGTTTGGGCCTGTCGGGCAAGACTTATTCCCGGTAGTGCAGTTTTAGACGCAGCCAGTGCCAGAAGAGCGCAATTGTGAAAGTGGCTAAATCGCAACAGCATGTGGCGATGCGTAGACAATTTGATTTTGCCGGCTCAAAATTGAAAGAGCGAAAACTGTACGTCGCGCGTACATCCAAGTAAATCGGGAAAAATCTGAGCCAAATGTTTCGGACGTGTCATCAAAACGTGGGCGAATTCATCTTGCGTTTTGTTAGTTCTTTAGCCCACCTGGTTGACTGTCAAAATTGTCGCCGGAATACTTGGGATGGTTCCCGGAACTTTGCTGTCACCTGAGAACAGCTCAACCTCTGCCCCTGCCGGCGCATCCGAAGCCATCTTCAATGTGTAGTACTGATCTGTGCTGGTTACTTCAACAAAGAAGTTCCAAGCTGCCACTCGCCTTTCAGCTTGAGGATCTTTTCCCACAAAGACGTCAGTTGAGGTCCAGGGCAAGTCTTGTTCTCCGTTTGCGTTGCCTGTGGCTAGCCAAATCGCAACCGCGACGTTGGCAATTTTCGAATTGTTAAATATCTGTGAAGAGAACGCGATGTTGTATGTGCCTGGTTTGGAGAAACGAATTTTAGATTTATCCGACGAATCGATATACACGCCCGATGACTTTTCGGTGACGCCGAGCATTACCCGGGTAGGTGCTGCCGCGTTATTTGAAATTTGAACGGATGACTCGTCATGGAAGTATCCGTAATCACCGAAGCCCCCGGGGAGACCCTGAGCTCCCGTAGCTCCTGCTGGGCCGGTCGATCCTGCAGGTCCTGTTGGTCCCGCTGAGCCTACCGCACCAGTTTCACCTTTTGCGCCAGTGGCGCCGGTTGCCCCGGTAGCACCAGTTTTGCCTGTGAGTCCGCATGGTCCCACGGGGCCCTGTTCGCCGGTTTCGCCCTGAGGTCCGGTTTGACCAGTTGCACCAGTGTTGCCGACTGGGCCTTGGGTGCCTGGAGGGCAGAGTAGACCGCTGCTGAGATTATTGGTTTGAACTATCGAAAAAGTAGCCAAAACTGTTGCCACCGCTGCGGCAGCAATGCTGAAAAAATTTTGCTTTAGAAACGAGAACACCTGCCCCCCCCGACGTCTCTTAGTTGCTCTGGCTGTTATTCGGCTAGCGGGCTATCGTCGATAATCTCGTGATGCACCGGCTCAGAGACTAGTGAAGCGTCTAAAAAGTTGCGTTCTTCATAACTCAATACAAATTCCAAGCCCTTGAGCGAATTGTCGATTGATTCTTTTCTGGTCACACCCGGCATAATCACTAGGTTTGGTGTAAGACCGCGAAGCCAACCACTGGTGACTTCAAAGCGGCTCACTCCTCGCTGGGTCGCCAACTTGCCCAGCGCCTCATATGAGGGTGTGCCGGCTTCGGTCTGTCGAGCTCCTTTCATCGGTGACCAGGGCAAGAAAGCCAGACCCAACTCTTCGCAGACATCAAGCACATCTAGGTCATGTATGTAGGCGGGGTTGAGCTGGTTCTGCACCGAAACTAGACCACCATCTTCAGGGCCCCCGAGCAGGTCGAAGGCCGCGCGAACTTGATTGGCGTTGTAATTGCTAACCCCGATGTTCTTTGCTAACCCCGAATTTTTGACAGCCAGTAACCCCTGCAGCGCCTGACTAAAAGTGCGGGTCGGATCTAGTCGATGATGTTGCCAAACCGGGATTACATCGAGGTTTAGGTTTTTAGCCGACTGCTCTGCAACGCTCACCAAATAAGCAGGGCTAGCATTGCGACCCCAAACTTCACCTTCGCTGCGAGTGATTCCACCTTTGGTTGCAATCACGAGTTGCCTTTTCTGCTCGAGTGTGCCGGCCCAACCCGCAACTGCTTCAGCCAATAGTTTTTCGTTGTGCCCCATTGCATCCCAACTGGGCGCATAAATATCTGCCGTATCAAAAAAGGTGATGCCCTGATCAAGTGCGTATTGAAGAACCTCAATAAATTTTGCTTTGGCGTGATCATCAATCAAAACGGCTGAACCTGGCCATGATGCGTTCATAAAGCCAAAACCGATGTGTTTTTTGAGATTGAGCAGTGGATTCATTCTTGGCTCTTTGAGATTCTGGAGGCGTTTTAGCCGAGCAGTGACTTCATGTTCTTGTAAATGAGGTTGGCGGCAAAATCCTGGTTCATCCTGGTTAGGTTGCCCATGGTCTTGGCATCGCTACCGATGTAGATTCGGTTAGTTTTTGCCTCAATTGCATCAACCATCATCTTGCCTGCTGTAGACGCAGCGGTTACCCGTGCAGCCGCTTTCTTTTGTTCTTCGGTCATTTCGGTATTACCGAAATTGACACCCGAGTTAGCTGAAATGTTGGTGCCAATTGCACCCGGCCAAACGAGGGTGAGCGAAACATTGGTCTCTTTCAGTTCTGAACGCAAACCTTCGGTCAACATATTGATTGCTGCTTTGCTGGCGCCGTAGAGGGTTTGACCTGGAACAGGAGCATAAGAACCCATTGAAGAAACATTCAGGATGTGTGCTTCTGGGCGGGTTAGCAGTCCTGGCAAGAATGCCTTGATTAGGTTTAGCGGACCGAAGAAATTGACGCTCATCACACGATCAATCGCATTGAAGTCGAGTTCATTGATTTTGACAAACGGCTGGATGATTCCGGCAACGTTGATTAGTGCGTCTGGTTCGCCAGCGAGTTTCTTTACCTCATTAGGTAGGGCGAGCACTCGTTCACGATCGGTGATGTTTAGTTCGATCTCGAAAAATCTATCGGTGGCGGATCCGGCGAGTTTTTTCGTCTCCGCGAGCCATTCAGGTTTCAGGTCTAGGCCTACAACTGTTGCGCCTCGACGCAGTAACTCGAGAGCAACCTCACGGCCCATTCCGTTCCCAGCACCGGTTACTACTAGAACTTTTCCTTGAACTTTCACAGTGTCTCCTTTGATTTGAGGTAGCCCTCAAGAAAAGGATACGCCGTTTAAAAATCTTTATTAAGTGAGTTCAAATTTAGGGCCTTGAATTTGGCCCTGGCGACGGTAAAGATCAAGTTTTTCGCGAGTATCTTGGATGTCCAAGTTGCGCATGGTTAGCTGACCGATTCGATCTGCGGGACCAAAGGCTGCGTCTTCAGTGCGCTCCATCGAAAGTTTCTCAGGGTGGTAGCTGAAGCCCTCGCCCTGGGTGTCAACAATTGTGTAGTCGTCGCCACGACGAAGACGAATAGTCACGGTGCCGGTGACTGCCGATGCAATCCAGTTCATGATGGCTTCTCGCTGCATCAAAGTTTGCGGGTCTAGCCAGCGACCTTCATAAAGCAGTCGACCCATAGCGCGACCCTGGTTGTGATAGTTGGCAATGGTGCCCTCGTTGTGAATCGCTGTTAGCAAACGCTCGTAGGCGATGAAAAGCAATGCCATGCCAGGGGCCTCGTAAATGCCTCGGCTCTTTGCTTCGATGATGCGGTTTTCAATCTGATCAGACATGCCCAGACCGTGACGGCCACCTACCTCATTGGCCTTCATGAATAGCGCAACTGCGTCGCCGGAGAATTCTTCTCCGTTGATTGCTGTAGGTCGACCTTGGCGGAAAGTTACGTGCACATCTTCGGTTTCGATTTCAACCGAAGGATCCCAAAACTTCACACCCATAATTGGCTCGACGATTTCCATCGAGGTGTTCAAAAACTCGAGACTCTTTGCCTCGTGGGTGGCACCTAGCATGTTGGCGTCGGTCGAGTAGGCCTTTTCTACCGAGGAGCGATATGGCAGATTGCGTTCGAGCAGCCACTCAGACATTTCGTGGCGGCCACCAAGTTCGTTAACGAAGTCAGCGTCTAACCAAGGCTTGTATACCCTTAGGTTAGGGTTTGCTAGCAGACCGTAACGGTAAAAGCGTTCAATGTCGTTGCCTTTATAGGTTGAGCCATCGCCCCAAATTTCAACTCCGTCATCGCGCATCGCACGAACTAGAAGAGTTCCGGTTACAACGCGACCGAGGGGAGTGGTGTTGAAGTAAGTTTTGCCGCCGGTGCGCAGGTGAAATGCGCCACAGGCAATTGCGGCAAGCGCTTCTTCGACCAGTGAATGACGGCAATCAACCAATCGACCTGCCTCGGCGCCGTAGAGTTTGGCGCGATCAGGAATTGAGTCGATGTCATCCTCGTCGTATTGACCTAGGTCAGCGGTGTAGGCAAATGGGATGGCACCTTTTTCGCGCATCCAGGCCACTGCCACAGATGTATCAAGGCCGCCAGAAAATGCGATACCGACTTTTTCACCAACAGGAAGAGAAGCTAGAACTTTAGACACGCCACTAGCCTACCGTTTTGAAAGTTGAAACTAAGCTGCTGGGGTCTTTCTGGCTTTGATAATGCTGGCAACTGCGGCGATAGTAATTGAGGAAACAATCACAATTAGTGAAGTGGTCGTATCAATCTCAGGGGCCCATTCAATGTGCTGACCGTTATTGATAAATGGCAACTCATTTACGTGCATTGCGTGAGCGGTCAGTTTGACACCGATAAACGCCAAGATGAAGGCGATGCCGTATTTCAAGTACTCGAGTCGGTCGATGAGATCGCCGAGCAGGAAGTAAAGCTGGCGAAGACCCATCAGGGCGAACACGTTAGCGGTAAACACAATGAATGGGTTCGTCGTGATTCCGAAAATTGCCGGGATTGAATCGAAGGCAAAGAGAACATCGGTTGCTGCAATCGCAATGAAAACAACCAGCATTGGGGTGAACATCTTGCGACCATCGACCACGGTTCGAATTTTCGAGCCATCAAAATCGCGCGAGAACTCGATGTGTCGGCGTAGGTAACGGATTAGTTTGCTCTCGGTCTCTTCATCAGACTCGTGTGAGCTGAAGGCTTGACCCCAAGCGGTGTAGACCAAGAAAGCGCCGAAGATGTAGAAAATCCAACTGAAGTTTTCGATCAGGGCGGCGCCAATCAAAATAAAGATTCCGCGAAGAATTAGCGCCAACACAATACCGATCATAAGCACTTCCTGCTGGTATTTTTTTGGCACACTGAAGCGATTCATGATGATGACAAAAACAAAAAGGTTGTCGAGACTCAAACTGTATTCGGTGAGCCAACCGGCATAGAACTGGCCAGCCGGTTCGGCTCCTGCAAACCAGAAAATTACGAGTCCAAAAAGAATTGCCAATGCGGCGTAGAAGCCTATCCAAAGGGTTGATTCGCGATTCGACGGGATGTGAGGTCTGCGGGCGATGATTAAGACGTCGAAGATAAGGATTCCGACTAAAACAATCAAAGATGTAACTTCGAGCCAAAATGGCAACAGGTCGCTCATAGGTCAAAAGTTTAGAGGGTCGGCGCCTTAGAAAAGTGGTCAAACACCATGTTTGTTCGGGTGGCGGCGACCGTCGGATTATTCGAGAGATTTTCCAGCACGAACTCGCGCACCTGATCGCTGGTTTTTGCTGCCAGGTGAACGATGAAATCCTCTTGTCCGCCAAGAAAGAAAACTTGGATTACATCAGGGTGTGCGCTCATCTGCGCCATGAAGTCGGCAAGGTGCGCTCTTGCCCCGGCGCGCAGGGTTACCGAAATGAGCACCTGGTTGGAAAGGCCCACCTTGCGACGGTCAAGTTTCGCGGTGAAACCGGTGATGATCTTGTTGTTGACCAAATTTCGAACCCGAGTGATGCAGGTTGATTGCGCGATACCGCAAGCGCTGGCTAGTTCAGCGTTGCTGATTCTGGCGTTTTCGCTGAGCTGATTCAGAATTTGGCGATCGATGTCGTCTAGGACAACCTGAACATTCTTCGATTGGCTGGCTATTTTTTGGGTCATTTGTGAACATCCTTTGAATTTATGACTAAAAATCGCATAATCTTCGAAATTATTCTGCTTGTAATGAATTTACTGCACTATTAGGTAGAAACATTGCGAGCAGGGAGCGGCCATGATTGTTGGAATTCCAACCGAGATTAAGAACAACGAAAACCGAGTAGCAATCACCCCGGCTGGAGTGCACGAGTTGGTGCGACACGGTCACAAAGTTTTGGTTCAAGCAGGTGCCGGTTTAGGCTCGGGTTTCAGTGACGTTGACTACTCAACCGAAGGCGCAGAAATTGCTGCAAATGCGGATGAGGTCTGGGCTCAGAGCGATTTGCTGCTCAAAGTTAAAGAGCCGATTGCCGCCGAATATTCAAAGATGCGCCAAGGGCAAGTTCTATTTACCTACCTGCACCTAGCCGCATCACAAGAATGCACCGATGCAATTTTGAAGTCTGGCACCACCGCAATTGCTTACGAAACTGTTCAACTCGACAATCGTCAGCTGCCGCTGCTGCAGCCGATGTCTGAAGTTGCTGGCCGCCTGTCGGCTCAGATTGGTGCCTATCAGCTGATGAAAAACGCCGGTGGTCGCGGAGTGCTTATGGGCGGAGTGCCAGGTGCACCAAAGGCAAAGGTTGTCGTCATTGGCGGCGGCGTCGCCGGCGAACATGCAGCAACTATGGCCTTGGGTATGCAGGCCGACGTTACCGTCATCGACATTTCGCTGCCAAAACTTCGTGAGCTTGATGCTCGTTTCAACGGCGCAGTAAAAACTCGTGTTTCGACAGCCTACGAAATCGCGGCAGAGCTTCGCGATGCCGATCTAGTTATTGGCTCGGTTCTAATTCCTGGTGCTAAGGCTCCAAAATTGGTCACCGATGCCATGGTGAAGGGTATGAAGCCAGGCTCGGTCTTGGTGGACATTGCTATCGACCAGGGTGGTTGTTTTGAAAACTCAAAGCCAACTACCCACGACAACCCAACCTTCCAGGTTCACAACAGCACCTACTACTGCGTAGCAAACATGCCGGGTGCAGTGCCTGCAACATCAACTCGTGCGCTGACCAACGCCACCCTGCCATACGTGGTGGCAATTGCTAATAAGGGTTGGCAGAAGGCGCTCAGCGATGATGCTGCACTGGCTAAGGGCCTAAATGCACACGCCGGAGTCTTGACTAACAAGCTTGTTGCTGACGCGCTGGGTATGCAGTCAATTAGCGTTTCGGAGGCTGTTTCTGCATAGACTTTCCCTAACGGGGGAAAGACATGACAGTTTTGGTTCCTGGCAGGGCCACTTTAGTAAGCACTCAGCTATTAGCTGTCGGTTTGGCGGCTCTTGGAATCGGCGCTGTTGCTGGCTATTCGGCAATTCCAACCACCCTTGACTCCGGCGCTGTTTTGGTGAAAGGTCCACGAGGTGAAACCGGGCCGATGGGCCCTACCGGCCCTCCTGGGGCCGTAGGTGCCGTTGGCCCGCAAGGTCCTCAGGGCGTGGCAGGACCCACGGGGCCGCAGGGTCCAACTGGCGCTGATGGAGCACCGGGACAAGCTGGCCCGATCGGCGAAATTGGGCCTGCAGGAAACGATGGTGCACCTGGACAACCAGGACCTTCGGGTGCCATCGGCCCGGCAGGGCCTACCGGTGACACTGGGCCAATGGGTCCTACTGGGCCGCAGGGTGAGACCGGCCCACAGGGCCTGGCTGGCCCTCAGGGTATTCAGGGAATACAGGGAATACAGGGCGAAATTGGGCCAATGGGTCCAACCGGCATCGTCGTAGCTACTTCGCCACTGCAGTACAACGCTGACACGAGAACCATTTCACTCGACCTTGATGCGTTTGAGCGGTTAGGCTCTCTCGACTATCTGCAATTCAATACTTCCTCTACGGCTGAACGTCAGCCCGGTCGGCTGGTGTGGAATGACGTTGATGGCACTCTAGATTTGAGGCTGAAAGAAAATCTAGTAACTCTCCAAATTGGTCAAGAATCTGTGCAGGTGGTACTGAACAATACCGGTGGAACTCTGCTGAACGGCCGCGCTGTAAGGGTAACCGGATCAAGTGGCGGTCGAATGACGGTTACGCATGCTGATAATTCGACTGTGATCGGCTCAACTGGTGTGATAGGCGTTTTGACCGAAGATATCGAACCAAACACCGTGGGCTATGTGACCACCTATGGTCTTGTACGTGACACTAACACTTCAAGCTGGGCCGCGGGCGCACCGCTGTATGCGGATGGTAGTGGAGTTTTGACCGATGTGCGACCGGTGAATGGTCGAGTAGTTCAAATTGGCTATGTTGCCCAGTCAGATGCCACGAACGGAATTATTTACGTGAATCCCATGCAAAATTTTGAGCCGCCAATCGGTGGCCCTTGCCAGGTTCCAGGTCAAACGGGCTTGGGGACTTACGCGTGGCACAACCTCACTGGTCAACGCTGGATAGTAGTTTGTGATTACTAAGAAAGAGACAAAGATGGCACACGAACCGCAATTTAGATTTACCTCGGTAACAACTCGAATGGTGATGGTCACATTTGGCATTTTCATTTCAGCATTTGTCTGGCTGGTAGTCGCGACCTATCCCGGGTTTTTCCTGTTCAATCCTTTCGCTGTAGAAAATAGCGCTCGAGCTGCAGTCTTGACGTTAACAACAGTTGGTTGGATAGTCCTCGCTTTGGCACCCGTTACCATCTTTAGTTTTTATGCGGCTGGATACCGCAATTCTTTGCGTGCCCTTCCAATTGCGGCTCTAATCTGGCCTGTTTCTTTAGTGGTGAACCACATCAGCTTATTTATTCAAGACGGCAAGATTTACACCGGCTATCTACTGGACTATCCCATTTTTATCGCGACCGACATTTTATTACCGGTGCTGCTGGTAACCATCTGGTTTGAATTGCGGCATCCAGCCCATCCAGTGCACAAACATTTGGCACCAAAGTCTTAGCCTATTTCGGCTGCTGTTGCGTAATGCAGTGGATGCCGCCGCCGCGAGCAAATAACTCGATTGCCGGCACCAAAATTATTTCGCGCTGCGGATAAACCTGTTCCATAATCTTTTTGGCAACCTCGTCGTTTTGGTCATCGAAGGCACAAAGAATTACCGCACCGTTGACGATGTAGTGGTTGATATAGCTATAGTCGACGAAGCCCTCATCGTCGGTAAGTTTTTTGGGTGCCGGCACTGCGACCAGTTTGAAATCTCCGGCAGCCGTCAAGGTCTCATATACCTCGCGACTCACCTCAAAATCTGGGTGGCTCGGGTCTTGCTGATCGTGGTAAAGAATGGTGTCTTCCGAAGCGAAGCAAGCCACAATATCGACGTGGCCGCGAGTGCCAAATTCGTCATAGTCACGGTGCAATCCGCGTTTTAGCCAGATGGCCTTAGAGGTTCCAAGTTTTTGATGGATTTCTGCTTCAACCTCAGCTTTGCTGCTAGATGAATTTCGACCCTGACCAAGCTGAACCGTTTCGGTCAGCAGAACAACCCCCGCACCATTAACGTGAATGCCGCCGCCCTCGTTTACCAGCCAAGAGTCTTGCACCGCGGTTTTGCTAAGTTCGCCGATTTTTTCGGCCACAAGCTCATCAAAGTTCCATTTAGCCCAGCCTTGAGCGCCCCAGCCGTTGAAGATCCAATTAACTGTTACCAAGTGACCGAATGAATCTTTAACGAATGTTGGACCAATATCTCGCATCCAAGCATCGTTTAGCGGCATTTCAAAAATTTGAACCCGCGGATCAAGAAAAGCGCGCGCAATCGTCTCGTCACCGGGATTTACGCACATCCAAACCGGTTCAAAATCGACGATGGTGTTCGCGACTTTTGCCCAGGTTGACCTAGCTGCTTGAGCATCAGCTTCGCTATCGCCCAAGGTATAGCCGTTAGAGGGCCAGGCCATCCAAGTTCCGCTATGCGGCTCCCACTCCGCCGGCATCCGGTAGGACATTAGTAGTTGACTCCGGCAATTCCGCCTTCGATTCCGTCGCCGTTTGCCGAGCGCGGGTTAACCACTGTTTCGACTAGAGCATCGTAGGTATCTGGTCGGCGCGTGGCTAGGAATGGAAATAGGTCTAGCCAGTCGCGACGCTGGTCAAGATCGAGTTCGGCAACCAAGACTTCGTCGGTGTCGCGCTCAGCTCGAGCCAAGATGCGGCCATACGGATCGACAATAAAACTGCTGCCATAAAAATTGAGCGCACCCTCGTTTCCCCAGCGGTTGGGCACCACAATGAACAGTCCGTTGGCGATCGCGTGTCCGATGATGGTCTGCCGCCAAAGTGGTTCGGTGTCAAAGTTGGGGTGATCTGGCTCAGAACCAATTGCGGTTGGGTAGGCCAAGATCTCAGCGTTGCGCAGGCTGTAGTTGCGGGCAACCTCTGGAAACCACTCATCCCAGCAGGTTGGTAGACCGACATTTGCACGAGTATTGGCAAATTCAATTTCATAAACCGGATAGGGCTCACCGCTTGCTGGACCGGGCGCAAAGTACTTGTCTTCGTAGTATCCGGCGGTAACAGGGATGTGCAGTTTTGGCGTTCGCGCCACAATCGCACCATTTGGTTCAACCAAAATCGCGCAATTTAGCCCGCGCCCATCTGGTTGCATATCTTTTTCAAACAGCGATGCGTGAATTAGGATGTTGTGTTTCGCGGCGGCGGCAGCGGCGAAACGGTGGGTTGGGCCACCATCCAAAATTTCGGCTGTTGCGACCGGGTCACCTGCCGGAAGCTGGTCAGCTGGGTATCGGCTCAAAGTCAGTTCAGGCAGAAAGACAATTTCGGCACCGGTTTCGGCGGCTAAGGCAATTCCCTCGTTTAGCTTGGCAATATGCTCGGCGGCATCCTCGTGCCATCGTGTTTGAACCAGGGCAACCTTCAGTGGCGCTCGTTCAGCGGGTTTTACGCGACTTAGTGATGGTAGAGCTGGGGCGATGGTCAGTTTCATTTGTCCTCCATGCTGTTCAAAATGTCGACAATAAGTTCTTGACTGGTTAGCGGGTTCACAATTGCGAATCTGGCATTTGGACGGCCGGCATGCGAGCTGGGCACCACAAATGCGATTTGGTTGTTCAGTAGCCGATCTGACCAAGCCTCATAATCAGCTAAGGTCCAGCCGTTGCGCTCAAAAACCACCACCGACAACTCTGGTTCGCGAACGAGGGTTAGAAAGTCGCGTTTGACAATTTCGTCACGAGCAAACTTCGCAAGTTCAATGTTCTTGGTAACTGCTTCGCGGTAAGTTGCGACTCCGTGTGTGGCTAGCGAGAACCACAGCGGCAGACCGCGCGGCCGACGAGTGAGATTGATTGCATAGTCACTCGGATTGAAATCACCCGAGTCAGTCAGAGTGTCAAGATATTCACCGTGCTGCGCATGTGCCGCCCTAGCTATCTCAGGGTTGCGGTAAATCAGGGCGCAGGCGTCGAACGGCGCGAACAACCACTTATGCGGATCGACAATAAACGAGTCAGCTAACTCAAGTCCGGCAAAAAGGTTGCGGGTTAGTGGGCTGAGCATGCCAGCCAGACCGTAGGCACCGTCCACATGAAACCAGAGGTTGTGTGCCTTGGCTAGTTGGCCAATCTCGTCAAGTCGATCAACAATTCCAAAGTTTGTCGTTCCTCCGGTGGCAACTATGGCAAAAAGCCCTGAAGGTTTGGTCGTAAGCATTGCTGAAACTTCGGCGTGCCCGATTCGCCCATCGGCCGCAACTGGGATGGGCAGCAGATCTATGTCCATAACTCGGGCAGCGGTTTTTAGCGACGAGTGTGCTTCACTGCTGCAGGCAACAGCAAACCGATTGGGTAGCGGCTGTCCCGACTTTAAAAGTTGCTGCCGATAATTTTCGCGAGCGGCAACCAGAGCACTGAGGTTGCCCAGGGTTCCGCCTTGCACAAAGACACCACCAGATTCAGCGGGTAAGCCAGCTTCTTTGGCAAGCCAAGACAAAACCTGATTTTCGGCGTAAACGGCGCCGGCGCCCTCAAGCCATGAACCCCCGTAAATACCGGATGCCGAAACCACCAAATCGAAAAGCTTTGATGCTTCAGTTGGTGCACACGGGATGAAAGACAGGTAGCCGGGGTGGTCGGTTGAAATGGTGGCCGGGGCTAAAACCTGCTCGAAAATTTTGAGCGCTTCTAGTCCGCCCAGGCCATCCTCGGTGATTGTTTGACCCGCCTGCTGCCAAAGCAGCTCAGGGCTTGCGGTGTTATCTAAGGGAGCTGGTTCATAATTCAGCCTTGTTCTGGCGTAGGCAAAAATTGCCTCTCTGAGATCTACTGTTGCGTCATTGACCCGGTGCACAACATGAGCCTAGCGGCGAGACCTTCTTCTGACGAAAGACACGGCGAAGCCAACAACCGAAAGCAGTAGCAGCGCCCAGCTGGCAATCCGCCGTTCTTCGGCAATAGCTTGGCAGGAAGTCCAACCGACTTCGGTACTGACCGGGCAGTTTCCCGGATTGAAAAAACCAATAATCGATGCAATCAAGACCACGATGCTGATTGTGGCCAACATCGCCATTGAATTGTTTGCAAATTTTGACATTTAGTTTTGGGGTTTTTCTTCGCCTGCCGCAATTTCGGCGCGAATTTCATCCATGTTCAAACCCTTGACCGCAGTGATCAGCTCATCGAATGCCGGAGCCGGCAGTGCACCTGCGCGGTTGTATAGCAAGACACCGTCGCGGAAAACCATCAGTGTTGGAATTGAGCTGATTCCAGCCTGTGCGGCTAGGCTCTGCTCGGCTTCGGTATCAACTTTGCCGAAAGTGATTTCTGGGTAAGTCTCTGAAGCTTTTTCAAAAACCGGACCAAATTGGCGGCAAGGACCGCACCACTCGGCCCAAAAGTCGACGATAGTGATTCCGTCTTTATTGGCTTGTTCGAGAAATGTAGCTTCGGTGAGTTGAATACTGGCCATGGTTAGTCCTAAGTTTTGCGTTCGGCCAATGGTGTGGCTTTTGCTGTTTGGGCGATCAAAATTCCTAGTAAGACTAACAATCCGCCCAGCATTTGTAATCCCGAAATATTTTCTGAAAGCCAGAGCAACCCAAATAAGAATGCAAACACCGGTTCGGCGGTTGAAACCACACTTACGACAGTAGCGCTCACGTGTTTTAGGGCGGTGAAACTCAGCATCATGGGCATGAACGAGCCCATAACCCCCAGCCAGACAAAGGCAAACCAGCCCGGAACGGTAATCGCGGCCAGATTTGCAGTCAAGTTGATCGGTTCAGAAAATTTGGCCGGATCGAAATTCCACCATGGGCTAAAAATCAGCCAGAAAATGGTGGAAACGCTCATTGTGTAAAACATGGTCGACATCGGTGATCGATTCAGTGCGGCGCGCTCACCCATGATGAAGTAGGCACTGAGTAGAAAAGCCGCAGCAAAGGCAAAAGCCACACCGACTGCATCGAGGCCACCATTCCAAATTTGGCCAACAATCACCAAACCGCCAATAACTAGGGCCACACCGATCCACAACTTGCTTGAAGTGCGCTGCTTGAACAGCAACAGTGCGGCAATGGGCGTGATAATGATTGCGGTGTACTCAAAGAGCAGGGCAATACCCACCGGAAGTCTGGAAACCGCATTGGAATAGGCCCACTGCATCAGCGCGATACCAAAAATTCCAAAGCCAACCAGGAACGGCAGCTCGCGAAGCTTTAGGGCAAAATCTTTTCGGTTTTGGATTAGAACAACCAACCCAGCAATCAGGGCTGCGGCAGCCGATCTAAACAGCACAATTGAATCTGGGGAGATTCCGCTGGCCATAACCACCTTGCTGGTGGATGCGTTCAATCCAAAGAGTAGCGCGGCGAAAAAGGCAAGAATCACGCCCAGGGTTGGGTTTTTTGAAATCACTTATTTAGGCCAGTTCCGTGTATCGCGTATTTGTCAATCTCGGCAAGTTCGCCAATCCCCAGCGGCTTGGCCTGCGCCGCGGCCAGGTTTTCTTCCAGTTGAGCGACACTGCTGGCGCCGATTAGGGCAGAGGTTACCTGGGGTTTGCGCAGAACCCAACTAATCGCCAATTGTGAGAGGGTCTGATCTCGTGCCGCGGCAATTTCGTTGAGTTTACGAGCCTTCTCAAGGTAATCGAGACTGATTACTTCGGGGTTCAGAAATTGCTTTTTACTGGCCCTCGACCCGTTGGGGACAAACCCTTCTAGGTATCTCGACGAAAGTAAGCCCTGGGCTAGGGGAGAGAAGACAATGCCGCCAATCCCTTCAACCCCCAGAGTGTCAAATAAACCACTTTCAGCAGTTCGGTCGAACATTGAGTATCTCGGCTGGTTGATCAACAGGGGAACACCATGGCTGGCCAGGATAGTTTTTGCTCTTCTGGTTTGTTCCGGGTTGTAGTTAGAAACTCCAACGTAGAGCGCCTTGCCTGACTTTACCGCGCTGGCCAAGGCACCCATCGTCTCTTCTAGCGGTGTATTTGGATCAAAACGGTGCGAATAAAAAATGTCAACGTAATCGAGCCCCATTCGCTTTAGGCTCTGGTCGAGAGATGCCAGCAGATACTTGCGTGAACCCCACTCGCCGTAAGGCCCCTCCCACATTTCGTAACCTGCTTTAGTCGAGATGATTAGCTCATCCCGGTATCTAAGAAAATCGCGTTTGAGGTGCTTACCAAAGTTGGTCTCGGCACTGCCGGCAACCGGGCGTCCGTAATTGTTGGCCAAATCAAAGTGGGTTACGCCCAGGTCGAAAGCACGACGAAGGATGGCTTTCTGATTCGAGAAAGAATCTTTGGCTCCGAAGTTGTGCCATAGGCCCAAAGAAATAATTGGCAATTGCAGGCCACTTCGGCCACAGCGCCGAAAAGGCATCGACTCATAACGGCTGGGAGCGGCGACAAAACTCATGCTCTCAGTTTAGGCTGGCTGCATGATTGAGTTTGTTTTGGGCGGCGGCTGTTTCTGGTGTTTAGATTCGGCCTACATGCAGTTGCGCGGAATCCACGATGTCGAGGTCGGTTACATGGGCGGGCGCTCGCTGAATCCAAGTTACGAGGATGTCTGCAACGGCGATACCGGACACGTTGAGGTTGCCAAGGTGATTTTCGATGAGCGGGTAATTCCAGCCGAGGTTGTTTTGGATGTCTTTTTTACCTTGCATGATCCGACGCAACTGAACCGACAAGGCCATGACATTGGTACTCAATACAGGTCAGTGATGTTTTACCAAAACAACGATGAATTGGCTCAATTTACAGCCGCAGTTGAGCGGGCCAAGCAGGTCTGGGGCGATGGGATTGTGACGGCTCTGGAGCCGGCAACTGAGTTCTACCGCGGTGAGGAATATCACCAAGACTTTTTTGCCAAGAATCCAGGGCAGGGATATTGCAACGCCGTTGTTTTGCCAAAAATGCTAAAAGTTCGGTCAGCTTTTACGCAGTACCTGCGCACCGAGTAGTTATCCACAGTTTAGGCACCCCCTCTGTTCCAGCCTGCTTTCTAAAGTCACACTTTGAATACCAAAAGAAAGGTATTCACATGACAGAGACAATCACGGTGGCTGGGTTGGTGGCCACCACACCAAGGCACCTGGTAACCCAAGACGGCCTGCCTATAACTTCTTTTCGCTTGGCTGCTGCGAATCGCCGTTTTGACCGCACCCAAAACCGCTGGCTCGATGGCGAAACCAACTGGTACACGGTTACTGGCTTTAGGCAATTGGCCATCAATTCGGCATCTTCAGTAAACAAGGGCGATCGAGTCTTAGTTTCAGGAAAATTGCGCATCCGCGACTGGGACAACGGTGAACGAGCAGGAACCTCAGTCGAGATTGAAGCCGAAACCATCGGTCACGACCTTACCTGGGGCACTAACAATTTCACCAGGACGATTCTGGTACGTGAAGACGAAAACAATTCCGAAAATTCGGCCCCCAGCCAAGATGGGAAACCCGAAGTTCTGAAAGAAAAGGCCGCTAAGGCCTAAGAATCCGACGAGCTCAACCCCTCGAGTTTGTCGGCGTGCCCCACTCGGCGCAATAGCTAAGCCCTTGAGCTAAACTCAAGTTGCTAACTTGGCCGAGTGGGGTTTTCACGATCGGTCAACGACTTGAAAGTGATCTTCATAAATGGCTGAATTCATCTATCAGATGATTAAGGCGCGAAAAGCGCACGGCGACAAAGTAATTCTTGATGACGTAACTTTGGCGTTCTATCCCGGAGCCAAAATCGGCGTAGTCGGACCAAACGGTGCCGGAAAATCCTCGGTTTTGAAAATCATGGCTGGTTTAGATACCCCAAGCAACGGTGAAGCGCGGCTAAGCCCTGGCTTCAGCGTCGGCATGCTCATGCAAGAGCCGCCACTAGATGAAAACCTAACCGTGTTGGGAAACGTTGAACTGGCCGTAAAAGACACCAAAGCTAAGCTCGATCGATTTAATGAGATTTCGGCTCAGATGGCAGAACCGGATGCCGATTTTGACACCCTGCTAGCCGAGATGGGCCAGCTTCAAGAGGAAATTGACCACCTTGACGCCTGGGATCTTGATAGCCAACTTGAGCAAGCGATGGACGCACTGCGTTGTCCGCCAGGAGACACTCCAGTAACTCACCTTTCCGGAGGTGAGCGTCGCCGAGTGGCGCTTTGTAAGTTGCTTCTCGAAAAACCTGATCTGTTGCTCCTTGACGAACCAACTAACCACCTAGATGCTGAGTCGGTCCTCTGGTTAGAGCAGCACTTGGCCAAATATCCGGGTGCGGTACTGGCGGTAACTCACGATCGTTACTTCCTCGACAACGTCGCCGAATGGATTCTGGAACTCGATCGCGGTCGCGCCTATCCATACGAAGGCAACTATTCAACCTATCTAGATAAAAAGCGCGAGCGCTTGGCAGTGCAAGGCAAGAAAGATGCCAAACTGGCGAAGCGTCTAGAAGAAGAACTCGAATGGGTTCGCTCAAGTCCTAAAGCTCGTCAAACAAAATCAAAAGCTCGTTTGGCTAAGTACGAGGAAATGGCTGCTGAAGCCGATCGCACTAGAAAGCTCGATTTTGAAGAAATTCAAATTCCAGCTGGCCCGCGCCTTGGCAATGTTGTCATCGAGGCCAAAAACCTAAAGAAGGGTTTCGACGGTCGAAGCCTGATTGACGGGCTAAGTTTCACCTTGCCGCGCAACGGAATCGTGGGCGTTATCGGCCCGAACGGTGTTGGTAAGTCGACGCTGTTCAAAACCATTGTTGGTTTAGAACCGCTTGACGGCGGCGAGCTAAAAATTGGCGAGACTGTCAAAATCTCTTATGTTGACCAGTCACGAGAGGGTATCGACCCCGAAAAAACTCTTTGGGAAGTCGTTTCGGGTGGCCTCGACTACATGCAGGTCGGAAATCAAGAGATGCCGTCACGCGCCTACGTTGCTGCGTTTGGTTTTAAAGGCCCCGATCAGCAGAAACCGGCTGGCGTTTTGTCTGGTGGAGAGCGAAACCGCCTCAACCTCGCACTCACCCTAAAGCAGGGCGGAAACCTTTTGCTGCTCGACGAGCCAACCAACGATCTAGATGTCGAGACCTTGGGTTCGCTTGAAAATGCGTTGCTAGAGTTCCCTGGATGTGCTGTTGTGATCACTCACGATCGCTGGTTCCTAGACCGCGTTGCCACCCACATTTTGGCCTATGAAGGCACCGATGAAAACCCAGACCAGTGGTACTGGTTCGAAGGAAACTTTCAAGCCTACGAAGAAAACAAAATTGCCAGACTGGGGCCAGAAGCGGCTAAGCCCCACCGCTCTACCTACCGTCGACTAACTCGCGATTAGTTAGCAAATAAAAAAGGGCCGGATAACTTCCGGCCCTTTTTTATTGCAGAAATTGTTTACTGTTCTAAAAGCTCTTTGATGGCAGCTTCAAAAACCTGGTTGTGGACGTCGATGTCTGCCTTGGTGGTTGTCGGGCACATTAGTGCCATGTTGTGGAATGGTGTCAGGAGCACTCCTCGGTTTGCCAGATAGAGATGCAAGAAGTCTTCGAGCTCGTAATCTGCAGCCTCATGCGCGGCAGTGCCGTTTTTTGGGTATGGCTTCGCAAAGCGATACTCAGCGCGTGCACCAAGCTGGTTGATTGACCAATTCAGTTGATACTTGTCAAACAAGGCATTCACTCCGTCGGTGAAGTACGTTGCCAAATCAATCATTTTTTCGAAGTTGTCTTTGGTAAGCACGTTTTCTAGAGTGGCGCGCATGGCGATGACCGAAAGTGGATTTCCGGCCAGTGTTCCGCCCACACCGCCCATGTCGATAAGGTCTAGGTCCGTTCTGGCTAGCACTCGATCAGCAAATTCAGCGCTGAGCCCGTAGGCGCCCGTGGGGATACCTCCGGCAATCGCCTTACCGATGACGAAAACATCTGGTTCAAGATTGTCTCGCATCGTCATTCCGCCCCAGCCGGCCGAAAATGTGTGAGTCTCATCGATGATCAACAGTGCATCGTACTTGCGAGTTAGCTCACGAACTCCTGCCAGATAGCCCGGCTCCGGAAGCACAATTCCAATATTGGTCATTGCTGGCTCCATCAGCACCGCAGCGACATCGCCGTTTCGAAGCTGCTCTTCCAAGCCGACCAAGTCGTTAAATTCGGCGACTCTCGACGTCATGGTTACATCTACCGGAGCGCCCACGTTACCGGGGCGGTCCATTCCCTGCCCGTCTGGGCCTACCACAATAAGAGATTCGTCAACCGAACCGTGATAGCAGTAGCTGTTGAAAAGAATCTTCGGTTTGCCGGTGATTGCACGGACCAGGCGGATCGCCCAGCGGTTGGCATCCGTTGCAGTAAGCGAGAACGACCACTTAGCCATGCCAAAACGCTCTGAGAGATTTGCGGCAACCCACTCGGCGTCTTCGGTCGGCATCATCGTAGTTACGCCACCCAAGGTTTTCACTCGACGTTCAACCGCGTCGACGACTTCGGGCGCAGAGTGGCCGGCCATGGCACCAGTGTCACCAAGGGCAAAGTCGATGTACTCATTGCCATCAATGTCCCAAATTCGGTTACCCACGGCACGGTCGAAATAGACCGGAAAACCGCCGGCCTTCTTGTTCATCCAAGTCATGGGAACGCGACCAAAAAGGTGATCGGCTCGCTCATAGGCTGCCTTTGATTTTTGGTTTCGCGCGGCAAACTGCTGCTGTTCGCGCTCGTTGAGAGTTGCTAATTTTTGACGATTAATCATTTGAATCAGTGCCAAACTGGGTCCCCCGCCGACTCTTCAATGAATCGACTACTGCCCGAACTCCAGAGGAATTGGTTTTTATTTTGCCATGACAGGCACGCGAACCATACCCTCTTGGGCAACCGTGGCGACAAGTTGGCCACCGCGATTGAATATTCGGCCAAGAGCGAGACCTCGCCCACCTTGCGCGCTCGGAGACTCTTGCACGTATAGCAGCCACTCGTCTACTTTTGCAGGGCGATGGAACCACATCGCATGATCCAGGCTGGCGGTCTTCACGCCTGGATGTGACCAAGAAATTCCGTGACGCCGGTAGATGCTTTCCAGGATGGAGTAGTCGCTGGCATAGGCCAAAGCCGCTGTGTGAATGATTTGGTCAGCCGGGAGTGGCCTAAGCGACTTTATCCAAACGGCTTGATGTGCAACCTGCTCGGACTCAACGGTGAAATAGATTGCCGAAGGTATGTGTCTGATATCAAACGGCCTGGCTTTGGCCCAATATTGCGCAACTGGATGGGGATTGTCGCCGATTAATTCGGCAGCCGAGGGGAGTGTTTCTGGGTCTGGGATGTCTGCAGGAAATGCCTCTTGATGTTCCAGTCCAGTGTCTGACTCTTGGAAGGAGGCAATCATCGAAAATATCGCCTCGCCCTTCTGAAATGCCTGGACTCGCCTGGTGCCGAAAGAGCGACCGTCGCGTAGGCGATCGACCGAAAAGGTGATTGGCAGATCCATGTCTCCGGGTCGCAAAAAGTAGCCGTGCATCGAGTGCACCGCGCGATCGGCCACAGTCCTAGACGCTGCTATTAGTGCTTGGGCAAGAACCTGTCCACCAAATACTCGGCCGTGAGGCATCCACTGTGATGGGCCTACAAAAATGTCCTCGGTCGTTCTTGCGCCCTGATCATCACTTAGATCGAACGCGTGCAACATCTGTGCGACTGGGTCGCTCGGAAGTGGCAGATTCAATTCGACTCCTGACATTGAACTTGGATTTTTAAGGCTAGTTTAGACAGGTCATGGAAAAGCATTTTGTGTTACCCGATCAGCAAAGCCTGCTCGACATGCAGTCATTTTTGACTCGCGCCAAACGACTCGACTCCGAGGGAATGGTCCGATTCCGAGCTTTTGGGAGTATTTTGGCAAGTTACGTCGCCCCAATTTTTTCGGGCAGTCTGATGGATGCTGGCCCCACAGTGCTTGGTCTGCGAACCACCGAACTTTACCAGGAAGTTGAGCTTGACGTTGTTGTTTCGATTTCGGCTGTTCTCGATCGAATTGCCAAGTTGAGCGGGCGAACCGATGGGCCAGTAAAACTTGAGTTGCCTCTGCCGCAACGGGCTGTCTGGGCAGGTATCTCGCCACCGCGCCAAGGTTGGGTGCAAACCGGCACACTGAATGAAACCAAAATCACAAATATTGCACGAGAGGGAATCGCTGAGGTAGCTGCCGCACTTCCCGAGTCGGTGGGTGGCCCAATTGCCGCTCGCATCCGCGGTGAAATTTGGGGCCGTGGCATAGATCTTGAATCGAAACTGCCAACCGGTGCTGCTTTTGTCGCGGCAGGATTAGGGTTTTTGACCGAAAACGAAGAAGTTGGCGTTTTTCAAACCGATGGCTGGGTGCGACTAAGTTCGATGCACGGTCACGTGTTGGCCAAAGCCGCGATTAAGTTTGCGTCTCTATAACTTTGCTTTTACCGATTGCTAGTCGTCGAAAGTGTTTAGCATCGCGGTGGCTGCTCTATCTAGATAGCCCCAGAGTTGAGCCTCAGCGAGCGGACTTAGCGCCAAAGAATCGACAGCAACACGCATGCACCTCAGCCATCGTTCACGAGCGTCTGGGTTGATCTGAAAAGGTGAGTGCCGCATTCGCAATCTAGGATGACCGCGCAACTGCTGATAGGTGGTGGGCCCACCCCAATACTGTTCCAGAAACATTCTCAAGCGTTCTTTTGCCGGTTCTAAATCTTCTTCGGGGTACATCGGGCGTAGAACTTCATCCTCGGCTACCTGCTGGTAAAAAACTGTCGCCAACTTGTCGAAAGTTTCGCTGCCGCCAACCTGTTCAAAGAAATTTCCTTCAGCGAAGTCACCGCCGGGCTTTCGAATTCGAACCGATTCGACTCGACCAGCATCCTCAAATCCGTTAGCCACGAGTATCTCGGCTCAAATTGACAGAGATTTTTGGAGCCGTAGAAGAAAGCTCAATCTTTGCCTTATCGAGAGAGTTTTTGATGGTTGATCGAAAAATGCGGCCGGCCAAATCTTGTTCGCCCGGTTTCAGCTGCTGGGTGACTCGGAAGACTAATTGGTCTCCGCTGATCGCTTCGAGCCCCCAGACCTCTGGTGCACCGATGAGTCGGCCGGAAAGTTCTTCACTTTGCGCGGCTGATTGACAGGCTTCAGCGATTACTTTTTTAGCCTTATTGATGTCAGAATCTGCTGAAACCGCAACGTCGAGAATCAGGCGCGACCATCCCTGCGACTGGTTACCGACTCGCAAGATCTCTCCGTTACGCACGTACCAGAGAGTTCCTGAGGCATCTCTCACCTGGGTGACCCGAAGCCCCACCGACTCAACGACGCCACTAGCTTGCCCGAGGTCAACGCTGTCGCCAACCCCGAATTGATCCTCGAAGACAATAAACAGTCCCGAAATTAGGTCTCGAACCAAACTTTGAGCACCAAAACCGACCGCGGCCCCAACAATTCCGGCACCGGCGATGAGTGCACCGACGGCAATACCAAATTCGCTTAGCAGCAGCGAGAGGGTGACTAGCGTGATGCCCCAGGTGATGAAGTTACTTAGCACCGAACCAATCGTTTTAGCTCGTTGACCAATGCGCGCCTTAGTTACCGGTGAGTCATCCTCAGCTTTTTTGCTTCCGCTTGAAATCGTCGAGACAATCCTTTTCACCGAAGCAAGCAGCATGAGTCGCAGCACAACCGCGAGCAACAGGATGATTCCGACCCGCACCAGAGAACCCCAGTCAGTCCAGAATTCAACCAACCAGTTTGGGATTGCGGTCAACGACATTAATTCTCGCTATCTTTTTGCTGCGCACGAAGGGCGCGCTCGACATTGGCCTTGCTCTCCAGCAAAATTCGGCTCAGTGCCGGAATCTGCTGCACTTGAGAGTCTTGCAGTTTGGCCGCGGTCAAAGCAACCAGCTCATTCGATGCCAAACCTGTCGGGTACAAATTCTCGATCAGGTATTCGGCGATTTTGAAGGTGTTGTTGTTCCACAGTTCGAGGACAGCCTCAAAATAGGGAGCCACAAAAGGTTCAATCAGTGAGTCATCCAGCGTTCTGCCAAAGGCCAAGCTGCCGGCATCGACCAAGACGTTCGAAAGCGACTTATCCGTGGTGAGTTGCTGCCATATTGCCTTCTTGCTCTCGGCAGTAGGAATAGCGGCTCGTGCCGCGATTGCCGCGCGCTGGCCATTAGACGTGTTGTCTTTGGCGAGCATCTGGTCGATGTCGGTTGCGGTTTTTCTGCCGCCGACGACAAGACCGGTTAGTAACTCCCAAGCCAAATCGGTATCGATTTCCAAGCCGGATAGTTGCAGTTTTTGTGAAAGAAGTTTTTCGAGCGCGTCGAAGTGTCTATCTGCGCAGGCAAACTGCGCGAAAAACTTAGCGAACTGAAACTGCGAGTCTGACCCGGGTTTTGCCAGCGTGGCTAATTCGAGCAATTCATCGGCAACTCGCGCAACTTCGGCGTCGCGGTTTTCCGGTGCAACAAACTGTTTCGCGGCGATCAGTAGTTGACGCAACAAAGTCAGTACCGTGGTTGATTCGGTTTCAAACGCGATGTTGTTTAGCACCAACTGGATGAAGTCGCGAGCTGGAGTTTCAGCATCTCGAGTTGCATCCCAAGCAGCACCCCAAATGAGGCTGCGAGCGAGGGAATCATCAATCTTGCCTAGATTCTCGATCGCAAATTTCCAGGATTTCTCATCCAGTCGAATTTTGGTATAGGCCAGATCGTCATCGTTGAGCAAAATCAGATCTGGTAACTCTAGGCCAACTGCCTCGGTCACCATGGTTTGAGCGCCATCAGCGTCAAGTTCGATTCGGTTGGTACGAATGACCTTGCCATCGATCAGGTTGTAGAAACCCACCGCCATGCGGTGTGGGCGAATTGTCGGCTGTTCTTTGATAGCCGTTTGCATAATCGCAAAAGACTTGATCACCGAGCCATCGGTCTCAATTGCAGGCTTCATCGTGTTTACTCCGGCGGTCTCCAGCCATAGGGCCGACCACTCACTCAAATCTCGACCTGAAACTGCCTCAAGTTCAGCCAAAAGATCTTTCAGTTGGGTGTTGCCCCAGGCGTGCTTCTCAAAATACTTGGCAACACCAGCCATGAATTTGTCTTGACCAACCCAGGCAACCAGTTGCTTCAAAACCGAAGCGCCCTTGGCGTAGGTAATGCCGTCGAAGTTCACTAGAACATCTTCGAGATCTTTGATTGACGCGACGATTGGGTGGGTAGAAGGTAGTTGGTCCTGACGATATGCCCAAGATTTTTCTAGCGAGGCAAAGGTGGTCCAGGCGCCGTGCCATTCGGTGGCTTCAGCGGTGGCCAAGGTAGATGCGTATTCGGCAAATGACTCGTTTAGCCATAGGTCGTTCCACCACTCCATGGTGACGAGGTCGCCAAACCACATGTGGGCCAGTTCGTGCAAAATTGTCACAACGCGGCGTTCACGAGTAGCGTCTGAAACTTTTGAACGGAAAACGTAATTCTCGGTAAAGGTGACGCAACCGGCATTTTCCATGGCCCCAGCGTTGAATTCAGGTACAAAAAGCTGGTCATATTTTTCGAAGGGGTATGCCAGCTTGAAATTGCTTTCAAAAAATTCAAAACCTTGGCGGGTCTTCTCGAATATGTAGTCGGCATCCAGATACTCGGCTAGCGAGGCCCTAGAAAATACGCCAAGCGGAATTATGCGGCCGTCCGACGAGGTGAGTTCGCTTCTCACCTCGTGGTATGGGCCAGCAACTAGCGCTGTGATGTAACTGGAAATCTTTGGCGTGGTTTTGAAGACAAATCGAGCGTTGCCAGCTGAGAGTTCTTCTTTGCTTGCCAAAGCCTGATTGGAAATTACTTTCCAACGGCTTGAAGCTATTACCTCAAAAGTAAATTCAGCCTTTAGGTTTGGCTGCTCAAAGACAGCAAACATGCGTCGCGAGTCAGGAACTTCAAACTGGGTGTATAGGTAGACCTCTTGGTCGACAGGGTCGACGAATCGGTGAAGGCCTTCGCCGGTGTTCATGAAAAAGAAATCGGCATCAACCACTAATACGTTTTGCTCTTGAAGGCCTGTTAGTGCAATGCGGCTGCCGTCAGCGGCACTTTTGTCGATTGAATTGCCGTTGAGGGTAAGCGAGTGAACTTCAGCGGTGATTGCGTCGATAAAAGTGTCTTTCGCTCCGGCTAGGGCCGAAAAGTGAACCGTTGTTTTTGAGCGAAATGTCTTTTCGTTGGCAGTCAAATCAAGCTGAACCAGGTAGTTCTGCACCTGAATTTTTGCTGCGCGTTCGATTGCTTCAATTTGAGTTAGATTTTGGCCAGGCAATTCGATCTCCGAGTCTGTTAGTAGCCCTATTAGCCTAACCAAGGCAAGCGGGTGCGATAATCGTAAAATGACCGGCATCTTGACCTCCGCACCCACTTCAGTGAGCCAGAGCTTGATGCTTGCGGAAATCGGATTGCTGCTGCTTGTTCTCGGAGTTTCCGCCTTCTTCGCATCAAAATTCAAATTCTCAGTGGTGCCGGTTTATCTGGTACTCGGACTAGCTCTTGGCGAAGGTGGGCTAGTTCCGCTCAGTTTGAGTGAAGAATTTCTCACCACCGGTGCTCAAATTGGGGCAATTCTGCTCTTGCTGCTTTTGGGGCTTGAGTATTCCGGGCCAGAACTGGCTTCGGCAATAAAAAAGCGTCGTTCAGTTGGCGTAATCGACTTTCTGGCCAATGCCATTCCAGGTGCCGCGGTCGCTCTAGTGCTGGGCTGGGGTTTCATCGGCGCCATTTTGCTGGGTGGAATTACCTACGTAAGTTCATCGGGAATCGCGGCGCAGCTCATCCGCGAGTCGGGTTGGCAAAGATCAGAGCTTTCGAGGCGCGTTACTTCAGCTTTGGTAATTGAAGATCTCGCGCTGGCGCCTTACCTACCGCTACTCACTGCGTTGATTTCTGGCGCCAGTGCTATGACCGGCCTAATCTCGGTCAGCTTGGCGATTGCCATGACAGCCCTTGCCCTAGTAGTTAGCTTCAAAGGTGAAAATGCGCTAGGTAAAATTCTGAACACTCAGTCGCCTGGTGCTTTGCTGCTCACAGTGTTCGGTGCAGCGCTGGCGGCGGCAGGTGCCGCCGAACTAGTGGGTTTCTCATCCGCGGTAGCTGCGTTCTTGGTTGGTTTGGTGCTCACCGGCGAGGTCGCCAATACTGTGCGTGGCCGACTTGCGCCGCTTCGAGATTTGTTTGCCGCCATCTTCTTCTTGTTTTTCGGTTTGGGGGTCAATCCGATCGACATTCCTGCGGCATTGCCACTCGCGCTGTTACTGGCGGTTTTGGGCATCGCCGGAAAGATGTTCACCGGATGGTGGCTCGCGAAAGACATGTCCGACTCGATGGCCTGGTACCGGGCCGGAGCCTTCCTGATTCCACGCGGCGAGTTTTCCATCGTGATCGCCGCCTTGGCAGCGCAGAGCGCACTGGGTGGGCAAATCCAAACAGTCACACTGACCTATGTGCTTTTGACAACAGTTGCATCATCGATTGTGCTGCGGCTTTTCAGAAGTAAATTTGAGGCCTAAACAAGGAAGAAAAATGCGAGTACACATTGCCACCGACCATGCCGGTCTCGACCTAAGCCACTACTTAATCGAGCAATTACATCAGCAGGGGCACGAGGTTTTCGACCACGGGCCAACCGAGTATGACCCTCTCGATGACTACCCAAGTTTCTGCATCAATGCGGCACTTGCGGTAATGGCCGACCAACAGGCACAGGTGTTCTCGCTGGGTATCGTTCTAGGTGGGTCTGGAAACGGTGAGCAGATTGCCGCCAACAAAGTGAAGGGCATTAGGGCTGCCTTGGTTTGGAACGAGGCTACCGCTCGCCTTGCGAGAGAGCACAACGATGCAAACGTGATTGCGGTTGGGGCCCGACAGCACACCAACGACGAGGTGCTTCGGCTAATTGAAATCTTCTTAGCTGAGCCGTTTAGTCACGATGAGCGCCATGCACGCAGAATCGGCAAAATCGCAGCCTACGAAAACACCGGAGAAATTCTCTAAGTGCCAGAAGGTCACACCGTTCATCGAAGTGCGAAACAGTTCAACAAGTTATTCGCTGGTTCACCGCTGAAGGTTCACTCGCCGCAGGGCAGATTTCAAGAGGATGCCCGTTTAGTCGATGGACGGGTTCTTGACTCAGCCAGCGCAATTGGAAAGCAGCTTTTCCTCCAATTTGAAAACGAACTCGTGTTGCGAATCCATTTAGGTATTTACGGAAAGTGGAGCTGGCAAAGTTCTGCTGAAGGAGAATTTTCCGAACCGCAGGGGCAGGTTAGAGCCAGATTTGAAAATGGTACGCACCTTGCCGACTTGCGCGGACCAACCGCTTGCGAGGTGCTTACCCAAGAGCAACTACAGCCAATTTTCAACCGGCTCGGGCCAGATCCGTTGAACCGAGACCCGGACGGCATGGCCAAGCAACAATTTGTTGAAAAGATCAAGAAATCTAAAAAATCGATTGGTTTGTTGCTGATGGATCAGTCCGTCGTGGCCGGTATCGGCAACGTCTATCGCGCCGAACTGCTTTTCAGGTCGCAAATAAGCCCATACCGGCTCGGTAGCAGTCTGACCGGGCAAGAAATCGAAGCCATCTGGGATGATGCCGTTGCGTTGATGCAGGTCGGCGTCAAAACCGGCTACATGATCACAAGAGACGAGCTGTTCACAAAGCGCCCGACCAAAGCCGAGCGCAATTTTGTTTATAAGCGGGAGGGTTTGCCCTGTCGGAATTGCGGCGCAAACGTGGCAATCGACCTTATGGCGACAAGAAAGTTGTATTTTTGCCCTAACTGCCAGGGCGTCTAACTCAGAGCGGATGACGGGAATCGAACCCGCACCATCAGTTTGGAAGACTGAGGCTCTACCATTGAGCTACATCCGCATGGCGTTGAAACCTTTTTTAGATTTCGAACAACACCACCCTATTCTATGGGATAGACTGACCGAGGTCGTTTTCGAGAAAACAATGATTTTCTTGAGAAATCCACCGGGATGTAGCGCAATTTGGTAGCGCACCTGTTTTGGGTACAGGGGGTTGCAGGTTCAAATCCTGTCATCCCGACCACCGGATGGTGGCCCGCGTAAAGTACGCGGGCCTTATCTTTTAGGAGAGCAAGTTGAAGACCAAGGTCGAAACACTAAACCCAACACGCGTAAAGCTTGTCATCGAGGCTAATCCAGCTGATTTCAAGTCAAGTATTGATCACGCTTACCAGCACATTGCCGAAGGCGTGAACATCCCTGGGTTCCGCAAAGGTAAGGTTCCAGCCGCAATCCTTGACCAGCGTGTCGGGCGTCCAGCAATCTTGGCTCACGCAATCAACGACGGTCTTGACGGCCTCTACCGCGCTGCAATTGAAGAGCACAAACTTCGCCCAATTGGCCAGCCTCAGGCAGATGTCAAGCAGACTCCAGACGAAAAAACTTTCGAGGGTGACCTAATCGTTGAGATTGAGGTTGAGGTTCGTCCAGAAATCAAGCTCAAAGACTACGCCGGCATCAAACTGACCGTTGATGAGGTCAAGGTTGACAAAAAGGATGTTGAAGCTGAACTAGACGCTCTTCGCGCACGCTTCGGATCATTGAAGACTGTAGATCGTCCTGCTAAGAAGGGTGACTTCACCACCATCAGCCTCACCGCAACAATTGATGGCAAGCAGATCGATGCGGCTGAGAACATCTCTTACGAAATTGGTTCAGGCAACCTACTCGATGGCATCGACGACGCGCTAGACACCCTAACCGCCGGCGAATCGACAACTTTCAAGTCGCGACTAGTTGGTGGCGAGGCTAAAGGGCAAGATGCAGAAATCTCTGTCACCTTGCAAGCTGTAAAAGAGCGCGAATTGCCTAAGGCAGACGACGACTTCGCTCAACTGGCCAGCGAATTCGACACTTTGGCTGAGCTTAAAGCAGCTCTTGAGAAGTCAATCGCGCAGTCAAAGGTATTTGACCAGGGTGTTCAGGCCCGTCAGGTGCTAACCGAGAAGCTGCTCGAGCAAAATGATGTTCCGGTCTCACAAGAACTAGTCGAGGCTGAGGTGCACCGTCACCTTGAAGGCGAAGGCCGACTCGAAGATGACAAGCACCGCGCTGAGGTAACCGAAGACAGCACTAAGAACTTCAAAACTCAGATGTTGCTTGATGCAATCGTCGAAAAAGAAGAAATCCAGGTTGGCGAGCAAGAGCTAATCAACTACCTAGTGCAGGTTTCACAGCAGTACGGCATGGCACCAAACGACTTCATTAAGACCATTAGCGAGCAGGGTCAGGTTCCCGCTTTTGTGGCTGAGGTGGCTCGCCGCAAGGCTCTAGCCGTTGTGCTTGAAAAAGCCGAGGTTGTTGACTCGGCCGGAAATAAGGTTGACCTAACCGAGTTCAACAAGGTAACCCTTGACGACGGCGACTCTCACGAGGGTCACGACCACTAAGTTCTTTCCCAAAAAGACCCTGCCTCGGCGGGGTCTTTTTATTTTTAATGGTGTCTTTAGCCTGGGGCGAACACGCATCATTTTTCTGGCCGATGCTGGTTATCTTTATCAGGTACCTATTTGAAAAGGGAGATTTTCAATGGCTGATGCACCTCAGATGCCAAACAGCACCTTCGAGCGACTTCTTAAAGATCGCATTATTTGGCTTGGCTCAGAAGTTCGCGACGACATGGCAAATGAAATTTGCGCCAAAATTCTGTTGCTTGCAGCTGAAGATTCAACCAAAGACATTTACCTTTACATAAATTCACCCGGTGGCTCAATTACTGCGGGTATGGCAATTTACGACACCATGAAATATGTTCCAAACGACATTGTCACGGTTGGAATCGGTATGTGCGCATCAATGGGGCAGTTCTTGCTCTCTTCAGGAACCAAGGGAAAGCGTTACGCAACCCCGAACACACGTGTGCTATTGCACCAGCCGCACGGTGGGTTTGGCGGAACCGCGTCAGACATTCAGACTCAGGCTGAACTAATCATGTCGATGAAGAAGCAGCTGGCAAGCATCACTGCAGAACAAACCGGCAAAACTGTCGAGCAAATCATGCAAGACGGCGATCGTGACCGCTGGTTTACCGCTCAAGAGGCCCTCGAGTACGGATTCATCGACCACATTCAAGAATTTGCCGGTTCTGCTACCGGTGTCGGAAATAACTAAGGCTAGGTAAAAATGACTGACAAGCTATTCAGAAGCCCTGAGGCTCGCTACATTCTTCCTACCTTTGAAGAGCGAACCTCTTACGGGTTCAAACGCCAGGACCCATACAACAAACTCTTTGAAGACCGCATTGTATTTTTGGGTGTTCAGGTTGATGATGCATCCGCCGACGACATCATGGCTCAGTTGTTGGTGCTCGAATCTCAAGATCCAGATCGAGATATCACCATGTACATCAACTCACCGGGTGGTTCGTTCACCGCTATGACTGCGATCTACGACACCATGCAGTACATCCGTCCTCAAATTCAAACTGTTTGTTTGGGTCAAGCTGCGTCTGCGGCTGCAGTGCTACTAGCAGCAGGAGCACCAGGAAAGCGTTTGGCCTTGCCAAATGCGCGAGTTCTTATCCACCAGCCGTCAACCGGTGACGCGGGTCGAGGTCAGGCATCAGACATCGAGATTCAGGCTCGCGAAATTATGCGATTGCGCGAGTGGCTAGAGAGCACTTTGGCAAAACATTCAAAGCGCTCGGTTGCCGAGGTCAACAAAGACATCGACCGCGACAAGATTCTTACCGCCGAGGAAGCGTTGCAATACGGCCTAATCGACCAGGTTTTGACTTCAAGAAAAAACGCGTAATTGGCTGAAATGCGGGCGAGTTTAAGCCCGCATTTCTTCTTTAAAGGCATAAAGTTTTTACATGACTAAGCTTGGCGAATCAGGCGATTTCCTGAAATGTACCTTCTGTGGCAAAAGCCAGAAGCAGGTTCGCAAACTAATTGCCGGGCCATCGGTTTACATCTGCGATGAATGTATCGAGCTTTGCAACGAAATAATCGAAGAAGAGCTCGGCAACGCAACAGCCGAGGTTGTTGAAGAACTTGATTTACCAAAACCCAAAGAGATTAAATCTTTTCTGGACGAGTACGTAATTGGTCAAGATCAGGCAAAAAAAGCCCTGGCCGTGGCCGTATACAACCACTACAAACGCCTGCGCTCTCGAGGAACACTGACCGCTGCAGGTAAAGATCACGACTCGATTGAAATTGCCAAATCCAACATTTTGATGATTGGCCCAACCGGTTGTGGCAAAACCTATTTAGCTCAAACTCTGGCTAAGCGCCTAAACGTTCCGTTTGCCGTGGCTGACGCCACTGCTCTGACCGAGGCCGGCTATGTCGGCGAAGATGTCGAGAACATTCTGCTCAAACTTCTTCAGGCTGCAGAGTTTGATGTCAAGCGTGCTGAGACTGGCATCATTTACATCGACGAGATCGACAAAATTTCTCGCAAAGCCGAGAATCCATCGATTACCCGCGATGTATCTGGCGAAGGTGTTCAGCAGGCGCTTCTCAAAATTCTTGAGGGTACTGTCGCATCTGTGCCACCCCAGGGTGGCAGAAAACATCCGCAGCAGGAATTCATCCAAATTGACACGACAAACGTCTTGTTCATCGTTGCCGGAGCATTTGCTGGTTTAGAAGAGATTATTTCTGCCCGTGCCGGTAAAAAAGGCATCGGCTTTGGTGCGCCTATCGCCGGTAAAAGTGACGAGGTTGAAATCTTCAACGAGGTCCAGCCAGAAGATTTGCGCAAATTTGGGCTCATCCCCGAATTTATCGGCCGACTGCCGGTGATGGCTACGGTTACGCCACTAGATCGCCCTGCTCTGATTGCAATCCTTACCGAACCAAAGAATGCCTTGGTAAAGCAGTACCAACGCATGTTTGAGCTTGACGGCTTCGACCTCAAATTTGAGAAAGATGCCCTCGAGGCCATCGCCGACTTGGCTGTCCAACGCGAAACCGGTGCTCGAGGTCTGCGGGCAATCATGGAAGAAATCCTTGGTCCGGTTATGTTTGAAATTCCAGGTAGCGAGCAGCAGGGGACAATTCTCATTACCAAATCGGTGGTAGTTGATAAAGCTGAGCCGCAACTCATACCGTTCAAGGTTGCTCGAGAAAAAACCGCCTAATTTCTAATGACTCAAGCCAATAAATTGCAGATTTCTGCAAAAGACCTAGTTGCGCCTTTTCTGGCCGGAACAGTTGCCTCGGTAACCGGAACTGCCGCGAGCATTGGCATCGTCTTAGCAGCATTTCTTTCACTGGGCGCCAGCACCGAACAAACAGCATCTGCAGTTTTCATCATGCTGTTGTTTTACGGTTTGCTTTCGGTATTGCTCAGTTGGCGATACAAAATGCCTATCTCAATTGTCTGGAGCACTCCAGGCGGGGCGTTACTGGTTGCCAGCGGTGGGCTGGTTAGTCAGGGAGGCCTAAATTTCAACACTGCGGTTGGCGCCTTCATGGTTTCAGGTGTACTCGTAGCCCTGACCGGCTTCTGGCCGACTCTGGGGCGGCTGGTTGCATCCATCCCAAAACCAATCGCATCGGCGATGCTTGCCGGAGTAATTTTTAGTTTTTGTCTTGCCCCTTTTCAAGCCGCGTCAAATTGGCCGCTTATTGTTTTCCCCGCAATTTTGGTTTGGTTCGTTCTTTTTAGGGTCGCGCAAATTTGGGCCGCTCCAGCGGCAATGGTCGTGGTGTTCTCACTGGTGTCAATTTTCGAAGGCATCAAGCTCGAACAAAATTCGCTAGTGCCACACTTGGTTGTTGTCGCGCCCGAATTTAATTTGGCAGCAATAATCGGTATTTCAATTCCGCTGTATTTAGTCACCATGGCATCGCAAAATGTTCCGGGAATTGCCATCATGAAAACCTTTGGTTTCGATGTCCCTTTCAAGCCAGTCATGGTTACAACCGGTCTAACCAGCGTCCTCGGTTCAATGTTTGGTGGCTTCAACCTGAACCTAGCCGCTATAACCGCAGCGATAAATGCCAATGAGCAGGCACACCCAGAGGCAGGTAAGCGCTGGCTGGCATCCGTTTTGGGCGGTGTTGAATATGTCCTTTTGGCGCTGGCCACCCCAGCGTTGGTCGCCTTCGTGCACCAGACTCCACGCGAATTAATTTTGACGGTTGCTGGCTTGGCCCTCGTTGGCACGATTACTAGTGCGCTGGCCCAAGCAACCGAAGATCCTCGCTTGAGGCTACCGGCGGTGCTTACCTTCCTGGTTGGCGCATCCTCGGTCAGTTTCCTTTCAATTGGTGCGGCTTTCTGGGCTCTTCTAGCCGGTTTGCTGATGATGGCTTGGACTAGAGAAAAGCAGGGCAAGAAGTGACCGCAGCATTTGCCGGATTAGCCATGGGGCTATCGCTGATCATCGCCATCGGTGCCCAAAATGCTTTTGTTTTGCGCCAGGGATTGGCTAAATCAAACATTGGCCTGATTGTTTTGATTTGTGCGCTCTCGGATGCACTGCTTATTTTTCTCGGTGTAGCCGGTTTAGGTGCCGCAATTTCTGCGCTACCTTGGTTGCTGCAACTGGTCAAGTGGCTGGGCGTTGCTTACCTGCTCTGGTTTGCAATTAGAACCTGGCTGCAATCGAATCAGCACTCTTCGCTGAAGCCAGCCGCGGAAGTTAAATCAGGTCGTTGGGCTGCCGCCGCAACAGCGTTGATGCTTACCTATCTAAACCCACACGTTTATCTCGACACCGTTATCCTGCTGGGCAGTATTGCCAACCAATTCGGTCAAGACCGCTGGATGTTTGCCATCGGAGCAATGACCGGCTCGGTCCTCTGGTTCACCGGACTCGGCTACGCCGCCAAGGCGCTGTCTAAATTTGCCTCGAGCGCTAGGTTTTGGAAAATCTTCGATCGACTGGTGGCTTTGGTTATCGCCGCCATCGCCATCAGCCTGGTTTTCAATACCAATCTTGGTTAGTCGGTAACCTCAGCCAAGACGATGTCTACCATGGCAAGTTCGTCGGCTTCGGCATAAGCCAAGTCGCTGATTTTGCCGATGGACTTGAGGTCAGCTTCAATCAGTCGCATCGACGTGAGCACAGCGGCAGGAGCCTGCAGGGTCGCTGACTGAATTGGTGCCTTCATCGAAACTTTGGCATCGGATTTCGCTTTACGAACCCCAGAAACTGCGGTTGTCGCCAACTCAAGCAGGCCGTGATAGCCGAAATCTAGACCGTCAGTAACTTCTTCGGCGGTTGGCCAACTAGCACGGTGAATCGAACCCGCGGCAGATTGCCACCAGCTCCAAACCTCATCGGTGGCAAACGGCAAGAATGGTGCGAAAAGGCGAAGCATCGTGTGCAATGCCCGACGCAGCGCGAAGGCAGCCGATGCTTGGGCTTGTGCTGAATAGCGACCCTCGGCGTTGTAGGCGCGCTCTTTAACCAATTCGAGGTAATCATCGGTGAAAGTCCAGAAGAAGCGCTCTGCTGTCTCTAGAGCCTTGGTGTGGTCGTAGTTTTCAAAAGCCTCGGTCGCTGCCTTAACCGCATCGCCAAGTGCCAACAACATTGCAGCATCGATTGGTTCACTGACCGAGAACTCACCCTCGGGTACATCAAACGAAAGGGTGAACTTGGCTGCGTTCAGAATCTTGATGGCCAGTCGTCGACCAACCTTCATCTGCCCTTCGTCAAAAGCGGCGTCAGTGCCGAGTCGGGCCGACGCAGCCCAGTAACGGACAGCATCCGCTCCGTGATTGTCAATTGGCTCGGCCGGCACGACAACGTTGCCCTTCGATTTCGACATTTTCTTTCGATCTGGGTCGAGAATCCATCCTGAAATGGCCGCATCAGACCAAGGAAGTGATCCGTGTTCTTGCTGAGCTCGCAACACTGTTGAGAATAGCCAGGTGCGGATGATGTCCTGACCCTGCGGGCGAAGATCGTAGGGGAAAACCTTGGCAAACTTCTCTGGATCGGCAAGCCAGCCACCGGCAAGCTGCGGAGTTAAGGACGATGTGGCCCAGGTGTCCATGATGTCCATTTCACCGGTAAAACCGCCAGGCTGATCGCGTTGCGCCTCGCTAAATCCGTCGGGAACATCTGTGGATGGATCAATCGGCAGCTGCGAGCTTTGCGGAACCAGCGGTGACTCAAAATCTGGATTTCCAGATTCGTCAAGACGGTACCAAACCGGAATTGGGACACCGAAGAAACGTTGGCGAGAGATCAGCCAGTCTCCGGTGAGACCGTTGACCCAGTTTTCGTATCGAACACGCATGAAATCTGGATGGAATTTGAGCTCTTTACCCAACTCGATGAGACGCTCACGGATAGCGGCGTCTCGGCCACCGTTGCGGATGTACCACTGTCGGGTTGACACGATCTCGAGCGGCTTATCGCCTTTTTCGAAGAACTTTACGTCGTGGCTGATGCTTCTAGGCTCGCCAATCATGTCACCGGATTCTTGCAGCAGTTCAACAATTCGGGCCTTGGCTGAGAACACGGTTTTGCCAGCAAGTTCGGCAAAAGCTGCAACTCCGGCCGGCGAAGTTATCGCTTCCGGGCATTCATCGATGATTCGACCGTCGAACCCGATAATGGCGCGATTCGGAAGATCGAGCTCACGCCACCAAATCACGTCGGTTACGTCACCGAAAGTACAGATCATGGCGATGCCGGTGCCTTTATCGATTTGCGCTAACCGGTGAGCAACGACCGGAACCTCAACATCAAATAGGGGAGTGCGAACGGTTTTACCAAACAGTCCTTGGTATCGCTCGTCATCGGGATGGGCCACAAGTGCAACACAGGCAGGTAGCAATTCTGGTCTTGTGGTTTCGATGAAGATTTTGCCGTCGGGGCCGTTGAAACCCAATTTGTGATACGCTCCCGGCTGTTCTCGGTCTTCTAGCTCAGCTTGCGCAACCGCGGTTCTGAACGTGACATCCCAGAGGGTTGGTGCCATTGATTGGTAAGCCTCGCCGCGGGCTAGGTTATTCAAGAAAGCTTGCTGTGAAACAGCGATTGCATCGGGCGAAATAGTTTGGTAAGTCTGGCTCCAGTCGACCGAAAGGCCAAGTTTGCGCCAGAGGGCCTCAAACTGTTTTTCGTCTTCGCTGGTCAGCTTTTCGCAAAGCTCAATAAAGTTTCGACGCGAAATCGGAAGCTGATCAGCGGCTTTGCTGCTCTTGTTGTCGCCACCTTCAAATGGTGGAACAAAATTTTCCTGGTAGGGAAGACTTGGATCGCAACGGACACCGAAGTAGTTCTGAACTCGTCGCTCGGTTGGCAAACCGTTGTCATCCCAGCCCATTGGATAGTAAACCTCAAGGCCTCGCATGCGCTTGAATCGGGCGACAACGTCGGTGTGGGTGTAACTAAAAACGTGGCCGACATGCAGCGACCCCGAAACCGTTGGTGGTGGGGTGTCTATCGAAAAGATTTGGCTTTTGTCAGCGCTGCGATCAAAACTGTAGACGCAATTCTCGTCCCAGTTTTTTGACCACTTTTCTTCTAGGCCTTCGACACCGACCTTCTCTGGTGTGGTGGCTTTTGCCAGGATGTTGATGCTAGAAGCAGATTGGGCAGTATTCACGCTGAAAGTCTCCAAAAAACGGGTTGGTAACAGGTTAACATTGTTGAGGTAAGTCTTGCTGCTTGAACTGAAAGCTCTGAATGTATCCGAAGAATAAAAAAGCCTCGAATGATGCGCGCGATGGCGTGAATCCAAGTCCGAGTTTTCCAAAGATTGAAGAGCAGATTCTTGAGTTCTGGCAACAGGATTCAACTTTTCAGGCCTCAATTGATCAACGCGCTGCCGAGAATGCACAAGAGTTTGTCTTTTACGATGGCCCTCCTTTCGCCAACGGTTTGCCACACTACGGTCACCTGCTGACCGGTTATGCGAAGGACATGATTCCTCGCTTCAAGACCATGCAGGGGTACCGCGTGGAGCGTCGTTTCGGTTGGGACACCCACGGTCTACCAGCCGAGGTTGAGGCCGAGCGTCAACTAGGAATCTCTGGCCGCCCCGAGATTGAAAAATACGGCATCGACAAGTTCAACGAGTACTGCAAAACCTCGGTGCTGAAATACACCGAAGACTGGCGAACCTTCGTTACTCGCCAGGCTCGCTGGGTAGATTTCGACAACGACTACAAAACATTGGATGCAAGTTTCACCGAAAGCGTGATTTGGGCTTTTAGTGAACTTCACAAAAAGGGTCTGGTTTACGAGGGCTTCAAGGTGCTGGCATATTGCTGGCGCTGTGAGACTCCGCTTTCCAATCACGAACTTCGAATGGATGACGAGGTTTACCGTCAGCGTCAAGACCAAACCCTAACCGTCACTTTCCCAATTTCTGATGGTCAAAAATTCGCTCAAGCAAAGTTGCTAGCTTGGACAACAACCCCGTGGACACTGCCGACCAACTTTGCCTTAGCTGTGGGTTCGAAGATTCGCTACGTTTTGATTCCTGCCGGTGAAGCAGGGTCTGCTGATGGCCTGGGCGGCAAATTCATCCTGGCAAAAACCCAAGTTGGTGCTTACGCCAAAGATTTGGGCTACGCCGATGCAGAGGCTGCTCTAGCCGCAATCGAAGAAGAGTTTGACGGATCTGAACTTGCCGGCATTCGTTACGAGCGTCTGTTTGATTACTACGCCGATTCAGAAAAATTCGATGTTGCCAATGCCTGGCAAGTTTTAGTTGACGATTACGTCACCGACGGCGACGGCACCGGAATCGTCCACCAAGCACCCGCCTACGGTGAAGATGACCAGCGGGTCTGTAACGCTGCCGGAATTCCAACCTATGTCAGCGTTGATGAGCGAGCCTGCTTCAACTCTTTAGTAACTGACTTTGTTGGCCAGCATGTTTTTGAGGCCAACAAACCGATTTCGCAATTACTTAAGGCCAACTCACGTGTGTTGCGCCAGGCTTCGTTTGAGCACCCCTACCCGCACTGCTATCGCTGCAAGAACCCGCTAATTTACAAAGCTGTTTCTTCTTGGTTTGTCGAAACAACCAAGCTCCGCGAGCGCATGCTTGAGCTAAATCAAGAAATCAACTGGACCCCAGAGCACACCAAAGATGGTTCATTCGGTAAGTGGCTCGAAAATGTTCGCGATTGGGCAATCAGCCGAAACCGTTTCTGGGGTGCGCCAATTCCAGTTTGGAAATCTGACGATCCAAACTACCCACGCATTGATGTTTACGGCTCACTGGATGAGATTGAGCGAGACTTCGGTGTGCGGCCGACCGACTTCCACCGACCTTACATCGACGAACTAGTCCGACCGAATCCAGATGATCCAACTGGAAAATCAATGATGCGCCGAGTGCCTGAAGTACTCGACTGCTGGTTCGAATCGGGCTCGATGCCTTATGCCCAGGTTCACTATCCGTTCGAAAACACCGATTGGTTTGAAACGCACAACCCTGGCGATTTCATTGTTGAGTATGTGGGCCAAACTCGTGGTTGGTTCTACACACTGCACGTTTTATCGACCGCGCTGTTCGACCGCCCAGCATTCAAATCGGCTATTTCACACGGCATCATCCTTGGCAATGACGGCCAAAAAATGTCGAAGTCGCTCAGAAACTACCCGGATGTAAACGAGGTGTTCGACCGCGACGGTGCCGACGCGATGCGTTGGTTCTTGCTGTCCAGCCCTATCTTGCGCGGCGGAAACCTGATCGTAACCGAGCAGGGTATCCGCGAGGGTGTGCGCCAGGTGCTGCTGCCACTGTGGAACACCTGGTACTTCTTCTCGCTATACGCGAATGCTGCCAAGTACGAAGCGAAAACGAGTTTTTCGAGTCAAGACGTGCTAGATCGCTACCTATTGGCAAAAACCAGCGATTTGATCACTGAGGTTGAAGGGCATTTCAATCGCTACGACTCGTATTCGGCCGCGGCCAGCTTGCGCGATTTTGCTGACCTTTTGACCAACTGGTACGTGCGTCGATCACGCGATCGATTCTGGGATGGCTCACCCGAAGCATTCGACACTTTGTACACCGTGCTCGAAGCAGTTTGTCGAGTATCAGCGCCGCTACTGCCAATGGTTACCGAAGAAATTTGGCAGGGTCTAACCGGCGGTCGCAGTGTTCACCTCGAATCATGGCCGAATGCAGAAAACTTCCCAGCCGATGCCGCTTTGGTAGAGGCCATGGATAAAGTACGTGCCATTAGCTCTAGCGCTCAGGCGCTGCGAAAAGGAGCGGGTTTGCGTGTTCGTTTGCCGTTGGCCAAGCTCACTGTGGTCACCAAAAATGCCAATTTGCTCAGCGATTTTTCATCGATTTTGACTGACGAATTGAACGTGAAAGCGGTCGATCTGGTTGAGCTTTCTCTCGACTCAACATCTGAATTTGGGGTCACCAAGCGCCTAACCGTAAACTCACGCGCTGCCGGCCCACGAATCGGGAAAGACGTTCAGGCTGTAATTGCCGCGGCTAAGTCGGGCAACTGGGTTGAGGATAGCGGATCGGTTGTCGCCGGCGGTATTGCTCTTATCGAGGGTGAGTACGAAATCAACTTGGTAGCCGATACCGATGCCGAGCAAAATGCGACCAATCACATCGGCATTCTCACCGGTGGTGGTTTCTTGATTCTTGACGGCAAACTAACCCCAGAGCTTGAGGCTGAAGGACTGGCACGCGACGTGATTCGTGCGGTCCAGCAGGCTCGTAAAGACGCAGATCTCGATGTCAGCGATCGAATTGCTCTGTCGCTAACTGGTTCTGCCGAGGTTATTGCAGCAGTTGGTGCACACCAAGCCCTGGTTATGGCTGAGACGCTCACCCTTCAATTGGAAACCAAAGAAGAGCCTGTTTCAGCCGGGGCAACCGTGGGTAACGATTTGTTTGTGGCAATCAAGGTGGCAAAACTTGGTTGACGACCTCGACTATGAAGACGAGTTTTTAGCGGCGGCGCAGATAGTTCAAGAAAAACTACTCTCGCGTGTTCCAGAAAATAAAATTCGTCCTCGCCTCGCACCGACCGCTCGGTTGGCAGAACTCTTGGGCGACCCTCAGAAAAGCTATCGCGTCATTCATGTCACCGGAACAAATGGCAAAACCAGCACTGTTCGCTTTATCGATCGAATTTTGCGAGAGTTGGGCCTTCGAGTCGGTCGTTTTACCAGCCCTCACCTGGTCTCGCTGAATGAGCGCATCAGTATCGACGGCGAGCCGGTAACTAATGAAAGATTGGTTTCAATCTGGTCTGAAATTGAGCCAATTGTTGAATTTGTCGATAGTGAATTGATTGCTGCCGGCGATGAGCCGCTGACATTTTTTGAATTGCTGGCTGTCTTAGGTTTTGCGATTTTCGCGGATGCGCCAGTAGATGTTTTGGTTCTCGAAGTTGGCATGGGCGGCGAGTGGGATGCCACCAACATCGCCGACGGTGATGTTTCGGTATTCACCCCAATCGGCATGGACCACGCAGATCGACTCGGTGAAACAATTGCCGAAATTGCGACAACTAAATCGGGCATCATCAAAGCGGGGTCAATCGTTGTTTCGGCACCGCAGTCCCAGGCCGCCAAGGCAGTGCTTGACGCGGTGGCGGCAGAGCGAGCTGAAAAAATCTTCCACTATGGCTCTGATTTTGAGGTCGAATCAAGTGTTGGCTTAGGTTTTGGTCAAGAGCTTGCCCTGCGCAATATTGCTGGCTCATACGTCGAATTAAAATTTCCGATTTTAGGCCTGCACCAGGCGCAAAATCTTGCCCTTGCCGTTGCGGCTGTAGAGGCGTTCATCGGTGGCGGCGAGCAGCGGCTGATGGATGATGTGGTGAGGGCTGCCACGGCAGACATGTCATCCCCTGGAAGACTTCAAATTATCAGCCCAGAACCACTGATTATTTTCGATGCCGCACACAATCCTGCCGGTGCTGAGATTTTGGTGGAAGCGCTGAATTCGGTTTTACCGGGTCGGGCGGTTATCGGTGTAGTTTCGGTACTTGCCGAGAAAGATGCGCGCGGAATACTGGGCGCGTTTGCTTCGAGATTTGACTCGATTATTCTGACGCAATCTTCATCAGCTCGGGCAATTCCATCTGAAGAACTCGAGTTGCTCGCGCAAGACTACTTTGACTTCGATCAAATTGAGGTTGAACCCAAGCCAGCACTAGCCTTGCGTCGCGCTTCGGAGCTTGCTGAGCAGATCCCGGGCGCGATGGTGATTGCAACCGGCTCGATTACGCTTATCGGAGACCTAATGAGTTACGTGCAACTGGATGAGGAAGAAGATGTCTAGCAGATCAACCCAACGAACCCTTGGTTCAATGTTGCTTGCCTTTGAATCATTTGTGGTGTTTTTTGCAACCCTGGTGGCTTTTGGGCTAAAAGTTGCTGACGGCCCCGTAGTTTGGGGTGTAGGTCTAACCTTGGCCTTTGTCTTAATTGCCACGCCGGCTATTTTGGGAAAGCCGTTTTCCTACTACTGGGGAACCTTTCTGCAGTTGGTTGTAATTTCCCTCGGTATTTGGGTTCCGCTGATGTATGTGGTTGGAGCCATTTTTATTTGCCTTTGGGCTTGGGCAATGCTCGCAGGTAGCACCATCGATAAAGCGCGTCGGGCCTATGAAAAAGCTCAACAGCTAACAACGGAGTAAAGACAATGACAGAACAGACACTTGTACTAATCAAGCCAGATGGTGTGAAGCGCAATCTAATCGGCGAGATTATCGCTCGCCTCGAGCGCAAAGGCTACGTAGTGGCCGACCTTAAAAAGTTCACTCCTTCGCGTGAGTTATTGGCCAAGCACTATGAAGAGCATGTCGGCAAACCTTTCTATGAGCCACTGGTCGATTTCATGGCATCAGGAGATGTCGTAGCTATCAAGCTTGAGGGCAATCGGGTGATTGAGGGTTTCCGAGCTTTGGCCGGGGCTACCGATCCTACCGTTGCAGCACCGGGCACCATCCGCGGTGATTTTGGTCGGGATTGGGGTCTGAAGGTTCAGCAGAATCTTGTGCACGGATCAGATTCTGTCGAATCAGCTAAGCGCGAATTGTCGCTCTGGTTCTAGCCAGCCGCCTAGCGGGCATCGTTTCTGCTGATTAGCCAGGGCAAATCAATTGGCGGCTCGCAGCGAACTTGAATGATCTGGGGAAGCGTTCCGCTTTGCGACTATAGGTTGCTGAAAAATTGCAACCACAAGCTCCAGAACTTGACCGCGATGGTGACGGCAATTGCCAAGTAGGTAACCACGATGAAGACCCATTTGTAGTCAAAGGCAGCCACGAAGAAATTTATGGTTTTGGTCGGTACCGGCACGAATCCCTCGCGAGTTCCAAGCAGCAGAGTCGACCAGAAAACTGGGATCATGCCCGCCCAAGCAACCATGCACCAGGGGCATAAGGCACCAATTGAGAAAACAGCCTGATCGAACAGCCAGAGCACGAAAACAAAACCCAAGAAGGTTCCAGCCAGGAATGCCTGCCAAAACCACGCTTTAAATTTCGCACCAGCGAGGACGGCAACACCTACGGCGATTGGGGCAACGAATGCGGCTATTCCGATAAGTGGGTTTGGGAATCCGAAAATTTTAGCCTGCCAGCTGAGCATGACCGACTTGCAGGAAATAAATGACGCAATGTCGCAGGCTAGCGAAGTTGCTGGGTCGGCTAATACTTTCAATCGATCCAAAGTCAGCATGAAGGATCCATACCAGCCAACTGCTCCGGCAATCAGTAACAACCAGGCTAGAGACTTAGGTGCTGAGATTAGATTCTCTTCGTGTTTTGCGCTCACATTTTCAGTATCGCATGGCTAATTGCTGAAATTATCTGATTCAGGTGCCATACTGGTCTAAGTTGCAAACGGACCACACCCGAACGCGACTAAAGGTTTAGCGAGAACAATTTCGCAGCATGCATAAGACCATTCGGCAGCGTGGCGAAGACAAACGGTTACTCGCAATTAGGTTTGGCATCTTGTAATCGCAAGTTGCAAAGAGAATTAAGCCCTTTGCGGCTAGAGCGTGTGGCCTAGTTTCGGGGCAGCTTGGAGTGCACCAGAAATGGTGAAGAAAAACGAAACTGAATCATCGGCACCTAAAAAAACTTCGACCGGTCGAATTCGAAAGACCGTCGCTAAAGTTGTCGATACTGTCTTAGAGCAGGCTCCTGCCGAAGTCATCGAAAAACCGAAACGAGCAAGCAAATCTGCTGGTTCAGATTCTTCCGCGGCAGCCAAAGAACCTGCTGCAAAGGCTTCCGCCGCGAAGGCCCCGGCCCGCAAGCCGGCCGTCAAAAAAGTTGCTGCGGCCACTGAAGTTGAAAAGCCCAGCGCCGAGGTTGATAACTCTGAAACGACAGCAGCTAAGTCGGCGGAAAAATCTTCAAACCGGTCAAAACGAAGCAAATCTGCCGACTCAGAGCAAAAATCCGGTCAGCGCCAAGCCAAGGCCAAAGAGCAAGAGGCTGTTTCTGCTTCCCCAATTACCCCTCCGGCACCAGTGTCCGCCACATCGCTGATGTTTATGGCACCAGATCTGCCAACTCCAGTCATTGATGCCAAGCGCGGCAAGCCACTTGCCGACGAAGCTTCAGAATCACACCTTCGTCGTCGATCACGTCGTCGCGCTGGTGAAGAGGTTGATGTCAAAGAGGTCGCACCAAACACCGTGGTTAAAGTGCGCGCCCCTCGCGAGCCAAAAGAGCCGTCAAATGAGCCGCAACGCGTCAAAGGATCGACTCGACTCGAGGCAAAAAAACAGCGTCGTCGTGATGGCCGAGACGCAGGGCGCCGTCGCTCAGTTATCACAGAATCTGAATTTTTAGCTCGCCGTGAGGCAGTCGACCGGTCAATGATTGTTCGTTCGAAAGACGGCAAAATCCAGATCGGTGTGCTTGAAGACGGCATCCTGGTTGAGCACTATGTAGCTAAGGCTGCCGAAGCCTCGCTGATAGGCAATGTTTACCTAGGTAAAGTTCAAAACGTTTTGCCATCGATGGAAGCTGCCTTCGTTGATATTGGTCGCGGCAGAAACGCCGTGCTCTACTCGGGCGAGGTCGATTGGGAACTAGCCGAGACTGGCAACCAGCCGCGTCGAATTGAATTGGCGTTGAAGTCGGGGGACCAGGTTTTGGTTCAGGTAACCAAAGATCCGGTTGGCCAAAAGGGTGCCCGTTTGACCAGTCAGGTTTCGCTACCGGGACGCTACCTGGTTTACGTGCCAAACGGTTCGATGAACGGAATCTCGCGCAAACTTCCTGATTCAGAACGTGCCCGACTAAAGAAGATTCTGAAAGAAATTTTGCCTGAAGATGCGGGTGTAATTGTTCGCACCGCGGCAGAGGGTGCAACGGAAGAGCAGTTGACGCTTGACGTACAGCGACTTCAGGAGCAATGGACTGAAATTAGCCAGAAAGTCGAGAAAGGCCAAGCTCCGGTGCTGCTGCACAGCGAGCCTGATTTGCTGGTCAAGATTGTGCGAGATGTTTTCAATGAAGACTTCCAGCGGATGGTAATTTCGGGTGAAGATGCGCGGGCCACGATCGAAGAATATTTGAAGTCGGTTGCTCCAGACTTGCTCGAGCGTGTCGAGGCATACTCTGGCGATAAAGACATCTTCGACACCTATCGCGTTGGCGAGCAAATTTCTAAAGCGCTAGATCGCAAGGTTTACCTTCCAAGCGGCGGCTCTTTGGTTATCGACCGAACTGAAGCAATGACAGTTGTCGACGTTAACACCGGCAAGTTTGTGGGCTCAGGCGGGAATCTTGAAGAAACCGTCACGAAAAACAACTTGGAAGCTGCCGAAGAAATCGTTCGTCAATTACGACTTCGCGACATAGGCGGAATCATTGTCGTCGACTTTATCGACATGGTTCTCGAATCGAACCGAGACCTGGTGCTTCGTCGCCTAATCGAATGCCTCAGCCGAGACCGAACCAAACACCAGGTAGCTGAAGTTACCTCACTGGGGCTGGTTCAGATGACTCGTAAAAAACTTGGCCTGGGTCTTCTAGAAGCCTTCTCTGAGCCCTGTGAGGCTTGTGCGTCCCGCGGTGTCATTGTGCACCACGAACCAATCATGAGATCTAAGAGTCACGTTCACGAGGATGCGAAACCGCAAAAGTCGAAGAAGAACCGTGACCGAAACTCCAAGCCCGAACCGGCCAAGGTTGTCACTCCCGAACGTGCCGTTGAGATTAATTCGGTAATCACCAAGATTGCTGCCTCAACCGTTGCCGCACATGAGGCGGCAGGCGAACCTTCGCCAATTCAGCTGCCTAGCCTAAAAGATGCAAATGGCAATGCGGTTGCTGAACAGCAATTGCCTGAAAAAACTGAGAAACTTCTCGAAGCAGTTCTCGACGCCTTGCCTGAGCCAAAGGGCCCAGGAGAAGGAAAACGGAAACCGCGCCGAGCAACAGCATCAGCGAGTGCTCCGGTTGTAGATATTTCTGCTGAATAGGTTTGACCGTTTGCCGGTTGGCAATGTAGACTAAATCCCTGTTGCCTGCTGTCCATTCGCAAGAGCAACATCTAAGACTTTCGAACAAAGGGTAAATCCGTGGTTTACGCAGTAGTCCGTGCAGGCGGTCGTCAAGAGAAGGTGTCAGTTGGCACCATCGTGACTCTAGACCGTATTAAAGGTGACGCCAATGGCAAGATCGAGCTTCCTGCTCTGTTGCTTGTAGATGGCGACAAAGTCACCACCGACGCCAAGGCGCTAGCCAAGGTTAAGGTCACCGCCGAGGTTCTAAACGACCTTCGTGGCCCAAAGATCGTTATTCAGAAGTACAAGAACAAGACCGGTTACAAGAAGCGCATGGGTTTCCGTGCCGATCTAACCCGTGTCAAGGTAACCGAGATCAAGTAAGTAGAGGCTGAACACAAATGGCAAGTAAAAAGGGTGTGAGCTCGACCCGAAACGGTCGTGATTCAAACGCACAGCGTCTTGGTGTAAAGCGTTACGCAGGTCAAGAAGTCAACGCAGGCGAAATTCTTGTTCGTCAGCGCGGCACTCACTTCCACCCGGGCGCAAACGTTGGTCGCGGAAAAGACGACACTTTGTTCGCTCTAGCCGCAGGCTCGGTTGCTTTCGGAACCAAGGGTGGCCGTCGAGTAGTCAACATCGAGACTGCTTAGTCACAAAAATCTTTCGAAAGGCGAGCCATTGGCTCGCCTTTCGGTTTTTCTGCCAAGGAGGCAATCATGGTTACTTTCGTAGATCAGGTAACTCTGCATTTGCGCGCCGGAGATGGTGGCGACGGCTGCGTCTCGGTCCACCGTGAAAAATTCAAGCCTCTTGGTGGCCCAGATGGTGCTGATGGTGGCCACGGCGGCAGCATTTCTTTGGTGGCCGACCCAAGCGTGACCACTTTGCTCGAGTATCACTTTCATCCGCATCGCAGCGGTGGCGACGGTGGCGACGGAGCTGGCGATTTCAGAAATGGTGCCAAGGGTGAAGATGTAAAGCTACCGGTGCCGGTGGGCACCGTGGTTAGAGACGCGCACGGAAAGCTAATCGCCGATCTTGATGAACCAGGAATGGAACTGGTTGTAGCCGAAGGTGGAGTTGGTGGCTTGGGCAACGCCGCGTTGGCAAGTCGCAAACGCAAAGCACCTGGATTCGCTCTGCTCGGTGTGCCGGGCTGGCGAGGCGACATCATCCTCGAACTTAAAACCGTGGCCGATGTTGCTCTTGTTGGCTACCCAAGTGCCGGAAAGTCTTCGCTAATCGCTGCGATGAGCGCGGCTAGACCAAAGATTGCCGACTACCCTTTCACCACCCTGCACCCAAACCTTGGTGTGGTTCAAGCAGGCAACACGCGCTACACAATTGCCGATGTTCCCGGCTTGATCGAGGGCGCCAGCGAGGGCAAGGGACTAGGTCTTCAATTTTTGCGACACGTAGAACGATGCAGCGCGCTGCTGCACGTCCTAGACTGCGGAACCCTAGAGCCGAACCGCGACCCAATTTCTGATCTCGACAAGATATTGAAAGAACTTGCTGCCTACAAGGTACCAGAGGGCGAAAAGCCACTCACCGAGCGTCCGCAATTGATCGCGCTAAACAAAGCAGATTTGCCTGAGGCTCGCGAGTTGGCAGAATTTGTCCAGCCAGATTTAGAGGCTCGCGGTTACAAGGTGTTTATCATTTCGGCAATCGCCAAAGATGGATTGAAAGAGCTAAATTTTGCCTTGGCGCAATTGGTCAGCGAAGCTCGCGAGCAAAAGGCGGCAGAGCCGGTCAAGCCGCGAATTCAACTTATGCAACAGCGTCGCGACGAATCCAAGTTTGAAATTCGTAAAGAATCAAACGCTGACGGTGAATTCTTCAGAATTATTGGCGCCAAGCCAGAGCGATGGGTTGCTCAAACCCAATTCTCAAACGAGGAAGCTGTTGGATACCTTGGTGATCGCCTGGCCAAGCTAGGTGTCGAAGAAGAACTGTTCAAAGCCGGGGCAGTAGCAGGTTCGACAGTTGTCATCGGGCTTGGAAACGCTGTGGTGTTTGACTGGGAGCCAACGATTAGCTCAACGGCCGAGTTGCTTACCGGCCCAAGAGGCTCAGATGCCCGACTTGACACTAACGATCGACGAACTACCAAAGAGCGTCGTGAAGAGTATCGTGAACGCATGGATGCGAAGACTCGAGCCCGTGAAGAACTTCGCCAAGAGGGAATCGCCGGCATTTGGGTCGACGAAGACGACGAATAGGAACACAGTTGACTCTGACTGATCGCAAACAGCTTGCTTTGGCCAAAAGAATTGTGGTCAAAGTGGGTTCATCCTCGATAACCGGTGAAAATGAGCAAAAACTGCCGGTTCTGGTGGATGCTCTTGCCCAGGCGCACCAGCGCGGCGCCGAAATAATTTTGGTCACTTCTGGTGCAATTGCTACCGCGTTGCCACTATTTGGTCTCAATTCGCGGCCAGTGGAACTGGCTGGTTCCCAGGCTATGGCTGCAATTGGGCAAAGCCGCCTGATGGTTCGCTATCAGCAGGCACTAGATAAGTATTCGATCATCGCCGGACAGGTTTTGCTAACCGCGGGAGATTTTGAACAGGCGGAAACCCGGGCAAATGCGAAAGCAGCCCTGGATACTTTGGTGTCGCTAAAGGTATTGCCGATTGTGAACGAAAACGACACTGTGGCAACCTCAGAAATTCGTTTCGGCGACAATGATCGTTTGGCTGCTCTGGTGGCAATTTTGGTTGAGGCAGACGCTCTGATTCTGCTCAGTGACATTGATGCCCTCTACACAATGCCACCCGAGTTACCGGGAGCTCAAAAGGTTGACTATGTCGCCTACGGCCAAGATCTATCTTCGATTCAGGTTGGTGGCAGCTCAAGCTCGGTCGGAACTGGCGGGGCAGTCACAAAAATAGGCGCGGCCTCCACTGCAGCCGACTGCTCAGTCTCAGTGTTGTTGACCAGTGCAGACAATGTTGCTGCGGCGCTCAATGGTGAAGCCGTGGGCACGTGGTTTCAGGGCAAAAATTAGTCAGGGTTAGGCTAGTCACATGATTTCAGCTATCGACAAAATGAAATTAGCCAAGTCGGCGTATTCTTCGCTGGCTCAGGCGACAACTTTGCAGAAAAATGCCGCACTCAGCAAGATTGCCGATTTGTTAATCGAGCGATCTGAAGAAATCATCCGCGCTAATGAAATTGACTTGGCACGCGAGGCAGCAAATGGAATGTCTGAGAGCTTGCAAGATCGACTGCGTCTGAACAGTCAAAGAATCATGGCGATTTCTGAGGCAGCTCGAAATGTTGTCGGACTGCAAGACCCAATTGGTGAAGTAATCCGCGGCATGACTTTGCCAAATGGTTTGAAGTTGGCTCAGGTACGAGTTCCGCTTGGTGTGGTTGGGGTAATTTACGAAGCCCGCCCGAATGTCACCATCGACATTGCCACGTTGGCAATCAAGAGCGGCAACGCTGTAGTTCTTCGCGGCGGCAGTGCAGCAGAAAGCACCAACCGTGTCTTGGTAAAACTCCTGCAAGATGCACTTGCCCAGGTCGGCCTAAGCAGCGATGTTGTGCAGTCGGTCGATGAATTCGGTCGCGATGGCGGTCTTGAAATGATGCGCGCTGTCGGTCTTATCGATGTACTGATTCCACGCGGCGGTGCTGGCCTGATTCAACAAGTCGTCACCGAAGCCAAAGTTCCGGTAATCCAAACCGGCGATGGAGTGGTACACATTTTCGTCGATGAGTCCGCTCGTCTCGATTGGGCCGTTGAAATTGTTCACAACGCAAAAGTTTCGCGTCCCTCGGTTTGCAACGCTGTCGAGACTGTTTTGGTGCACAAGGCAGCTGTCGATCGTCTTTTGCCCGCGATTTTAGATCGGCTCGCCGAATCGGGCGTTCGTGTTCACGGGGATGAGACCACCGCGGCCAACTTCTTCGCTACCATCCCGGCAACTGAACAAGATTTTGCTACCGAGTGGCATGACCTAGATATTTCGGTCCGAGTTGTCGACTCACTGGATGAGGCGCTCGAGCACATTTCAAAATATTCAACCAAGCACACCGAATCGATCATCACCGAGAATGTCGCCAATGCCGAGAGGTTCTTGGCTGAAGTTGATGCCTCGACCGTGATGGTTAATGCCTCAACCAGATTTACCGATGGAGGCGAATTCGGCTTTGGTGCTGAGGTTGGTATCTCGACCCAAAAACTTCACGCCCGAGGCCCAATGGGGTTGCCCGAACTAACCACCACTAAGTGGTTGGTGCGTGGCTCCGGCCAGGTCCGCGTTTAGACTATTCTTGAAGTGACTTAGGAGAAAAATGCACCAGCTACTAGCAAATGCCGCAGAAACCGGCCACGAGGTTTACCTCGAGCTTCCATTCCCAGCAATTCTCTTTGGCGTCATTGCAATGTCAGTGTTTCTTTTGCTTGGTGCAATTACCTGGTCTTACCGCGATGTTGCTAACCGTCACGACCACAAGACATCTAACAACGCGCACCACTAATTTTCATGGGCATGCGTCGCCTCGGGGTGATGGGTGGAACTTTCGACCCAATTCACAATGGCCATCTGGTGGCTGCGAGTGAGGCGGCGGCCGCTCTAGGCCTTGACGAAGTAATCTTTGTCCCAACTAACGACTCATACCAAAAAACGGATTTTGCCCCAGCTGAGCATCGCTATTTGATGACCGTCATTGCAACAGCTGGCAATCCTAGATTTAGCGTCTCCAGGGTCGAAATCGACCGCCAAGGGCCAAGTTTCACGGCTGATACTTTGCGCGAACTCGGCGAAACCTATCCCGATGCCAAACTCTTTTTCATCACCGGCGCAGATGCAGTTTCAAATTTGTCCACTTGGCATCAGTACCCAGATATTTTAGAGCTAGCTAATTTTGTTGCCGTAACCCGGCCCGGGCATGACTTCAAACTTCCCGCTGAGGTGGCTGACCGGGTGCCAATCCTGGAGATTCCAGCCATGGCAATTTCATCGACCGATATTCGCTCGAGAGTTAGAGAAAATCGACCAATTTGGTACCTTGTGCCTGACGGTATTGTTCAATACATAGCCAAAACAAATCTTTATCGGGAGGTCTGGTGAGCGATTTGTCATTTAGCTCGCGTCGTGCCAGACGTGAAGCGGAAAAAAATTGGGCTTCTGCGGCGCCGCAATCTTTTGCCGATTCCGAAGTTTCGCAGCCGGTCTCATCAGATTCGATGGTTGAGCAGTCGTCCCAGCTAGCAAGCCCCATTGAGGTGGTTGGTTTGAACACAGCACTCAATGAGATTGTGCAGCAACGAGATTTTGATGCCGAATTGATTGCAGCGCTATTTGAAGAAGAACAAAATGCTGGTATCTCTGATTTTGGTGTTGCCGCTATTTCTCAAACGGTTCCTGAAAACGTCGCGCAAACGCAGGGTTCTCCCGAAAGTTTCGCTAGTTTCGATAACGTACTAGCGGAAGCCGAAGAGCCAATTACCCAGCAAAACAACTTATTCGAGATTTCGCCTAACCTCATTGTCGAGCCAACGACAGCCTCAATAGTGGTTGATCGAGTCGATGACTTAGTCAATCTGACGATTCCGATTGGCGAAAATTCCGAATTTCTAAAAACCGGCTCGATTGAACTGCCCAAGATGAGCACCAATACCGGCGAAATTGCGTTGGTTCGCGATGCCAATTTGGTTGATGAAGCAATCGCTCAGGATGCGGCCGCCGGTTTTGTATCCTCGGTTGCCCCACTGCGGGCCAGCGGCGTGGTTAACTCAAGCGGCAAGCTAGGTATCTTGCCCTCAAAATTGGCCCGTGGCCAAAATCAAATTTTTGCTGTCTTGACTGCGTCGGTGCTAATCGTCGCGGTTGGTTCGGTAATCATTGGCGCATACATGCTGGGCCTGCTCTAACCTAAGGAAACTGTGACCGCTCATCCAAATGCTATAAAAATTGCAACCATCGCCGCTAATGCTGCGGCCGATAAAATCGCCGAAAATCTTGTCGCGCTAGATGTTTCAGGCTTTATGCCGCTAACCGACATTTTCTTATTGGCTTCAGGGCGCAATGAACGTCAGGTTTCTGCGATTGCAGATGGCATCGAAGAGAAACTGCTACAGGCCGGTCAAAAGTTGCTTCGTGCTGAAGGAAAGGCTGGAGGCAGGTGGGTTCTGCTAGATTTTGGCGATGTGGTTGTTCACGTAATGCACGAAGAAGACCGCATGTACTACTCGCTAGAGCGCCTTTGGAAAGATTGCCCGGTTATTGCCCTAGACATGGTTTCCAGCGGCTCAGTTTGATGTAAACTGTTCCAGTTACCTAACGAGGGCCTGTGGCGCAGCTGGTAGCGCACCTGCATGGCATGCAGGGGGTCAGGGGTTCAAGTCCCCTCAGGTCCACGAAAAAAACCCGCTTCGGCGGGTTTTTTGCTTAAGCTCGGTGCTGCCCTTGGCTAGGCCGAACATCTGTGTCTATTCTTCGATTCGAACTCTTTTCAGGCGCGAAGAGTGCCCACTTTCAATGGTTATGTTCGCTGATCGAGTTTCGAAGTGTTTTGCCAAAGTTTTTACCAGCGCCTCATTTGCAGCGCCGTCGACCGCTCGTTCACGCAAGAAAACTATCAAGCTGCCGTCTTCATCGGTTTCTACCAGAGGCCCCTTTTTTGAACCCGGCTTAACTTTGACCGAAACCCGCATGTTTCAAACATAGACTGAACTCATGACAGCTACCTATCGCGGATACACCTTTGAGCAAGTTGCTCGCACAATTGACCACTCGATTCTCAAGCCAGATCACCGCTATAGCGACGTGGAAAATGGTGCCGAGGTGGCGCTCAAGTTCAATACCGCATCGCTTTGCATCCGCCCGATGGACGTTGCCAAAGCGGCTAAATTACTGGCCGGAAGCGATGTAGCTGTATGCACCGTAATTGGATTCCCGCACGGCAGCGTAACCACAGCTACCAAAGTTTTTGAGACGCAGGACGCGATTCAAAATGGAGCAACCGAGGTGGACATGGTTTTGAATATTTCCGCATTGCTATCCGGAGATTTTGCGTTTGTGGAAGAAGACATTCGTGCTGTCGCCGAAGCTGCCCACTCGAAAGGTGTTTCGGTCAAGGTAATTTTTGAAACTGCATTTTTGAACGATGACTTAGTAATCAAAGCCTGCCAGTTGACCGAAGCTGCCGGTGCCGATTACGTCAAGACATCCACCGGTTTTGCCAGCGAAGGTGCCACCCTGCACAACATCCAATTGATGAAAGCTACCGTGGGCGACCGACTCAAGGTGAAGTCTTCCGGGGGAGTTCGAACCCTCGATCAGCTAATTGATTTCATGGATGCAGGCGTTTCTAGGTCCGGCTCTTCCGCGACCGAGGCAATCCTTGCTGAGTTTTTAGAAAAAGCGGAATAATTTAGTCAAGTGGGGGTTTACTTAACTGCACAAAGAAATGTCGTTAGGAGAACTCATGGGTATCAGGCCAAATGGACTGCACCACGTTACCGCTATCGCTGGCAATCCACAGCGAAATGTAGATTTCTATACCAAGGTGTTGGGTTTACGGCTGATCAAACAAACCGTCAATTTTGACGCCCCAAATGTTTGGCATCTCTATTACGGCGACGAAGCCGGGCGTCCGGCAAGCATAATGACTTTCTTCCCCTGGCCAGACGTAGCCCCCGGGCGCGAGGGCTACGGGCTAACGACGGCGACAGCTTTCAGTGTTCCTGCCGAGTCGCTGGGCTGGTGGCAAAATCACCTCGCTCGAATCGGTGTTCCGGCACAGCTGCAAAGGCAGTTCGATGGCAGCGATGCAATTGAGCTCAGAGACCCCGATGGGATGAAACTGCTATTGGTTGGAACTGAGGGTGACTTACGCAGTGGCTGGGATGGTGTTGCCTCGATCCCGATGGAGCACGCCGTTCGTGGTCTTCACTCGGTGACCATGAGCGAGGCAAATTTTGACCCGACCAGCGCCATGCTGACTGAACTATTGGGCATGGAATTGGACCAGGAGGGGGCGGGTGCTGCTCGCTTTGCCATGGATGAGGGTGCCAGCGGCGCCCTAGTCGAACTTTCCGCCGAGCGAAGCCAGCGTGGCTTGCAAGCTGGAGGAACCGTTCACCACGTAGCGTTTCGTGCTCCGGATTTAGACACCATGACACTTTGGCAGCACGAACTTCAGTCCAGGGGTGTTCGAGTGACCGAAATTTTGGACCGTCAATACTTCAAGAGCATCTACTTCCGCGAACCGGGCGGGGTGTTGTTTGAAATTGCTACCGACACACCAGGATTTGATATCGACGAACCTTTGTTAGAACTTGGGCGTTCGCTCAAATTGCCGCCTTGGTTAGAGCCAAGCAGAGAGCAGATTCAGGCAGTATTACCCAAGATTGAAATTACCGAGAGTGAGTACCAGGTTGAATCAGCAAATTGATCCTCGAGGTCTAAGCCGCCCACACGTGTGGCGACCATCCGAAAATCCAAAGCAGGCACCCACACTGCTACTGCTGCACGGCACTGGAGCAGACGAGTACGATTTGCTAAATCTTGGCACTGCGTTGATGCCCTCAGCTAATCTGCTGTCGGTTCGTGGCCTAGTTTCAGAACACGGGATGAACCGCTTCTTCGTTCGTTTCGCGGATGGCAGTTTCGACGAACAATCGATCATCGATAACGTCGAGGACCTCAGCGCTTGGTTATCGGCAGCGGCCGACGAATACCAATTCGACCGGTCAAAGGTTTATGCGGTTGGTTTCTCGAACGGAGCTAATACCGCGGGCGCCTTTTTGCTACTGCACCCAGAACAGCTGGCTGGAGTTATTGCATTTGGGACCACAAAGAGTTTTGCCAAGTCACCAGCTCAACCTTCACTGGCCGGAAAAAAAGTTTGGATTGCCAACGGGGCGGTAGACGGATATTCGCCGATCGAAAAAACCCGCCAGATGATTGACGAACTTGAGTCTTTTGGGGCCGAAGTCCAGTATCTAGAGCACTCCGGCGGTCACACCATAGTTCTCGATCATGTTCAGGAAATTAACAGACAACTTGCATACACTTCGAGCAACTAGGCTCTGCTAGTAACTCAAGAAAGGAAAACCGTGGCTATTTCACACAACCCAGTTTTCAACCGCGCTATGCAAACCGGTGTTGAAGAGGCTCGCTCAACCGATCAGTCGGTTGTTGACGCAGAATTCTCTCGCATCACATCCTCGGCCAAAATGACCGTTGAAGGCACTGCCGGCAAGGTATTTGGGCTATTCCTAGTTGTTTTGGCCACAGCCGGTATCACCTGGTTCATGGGTCTTACCGCGCTGCTTTTCCCAGCAATGCTGGTTGGTTTGGGTCTCGGCCTCTGGGCATCGTTTTCGAAGAAGGTTCGTCCTGCAGTCATCGTGGCTTACGCCGCGGTCCAGGGTGTCTTTTTAGGTGCAATTAGTTCAATTTTGGAAGCTGCTTATCCGGGTATCGTGCAGAGCGCTGTTGTGGCTACCTTCGCTACCGCCGGTGCAATGTTTGCGGCCTATCGCTTTGGCTGGATCAAAGTCAACGCTCGCTTCACTCGCGTGATGACCTTCGCTCTAATTGGCTATGGCATCTTTGCTCTGGTTAATCTGGGCTTTGCAATGTTCTCCGGTAACGGCGGAATTTATACCAGCCAATTTGGTTGGTTAGTAGCACTAGTTGGTGTGGGCCTAGCCGCATTCACCCTCAATCTTGATTTTGAGGCCATCATCGTTGGTTCTCGCGAGGGTCTCCCGGTTGAAAATGAGTGGCGTGCAGCTTTTGGTCTCACCGCCTCACTGATTTGGCTATACGTCGAAATTATTCGACTGCTAGCCATTTTCAACCAGGACTAAAGCCTCCTACTGCTCTACCTGAGTTGAAAAAAAGACCCCTTGGTTATGAAGCCAAGGGGTCTTTCTTTTGCTGCCATTGCCGCCAAAGCTCTCGTAAATCCCAGGCATTTTCTGCCATCAGCGAGACCCCATTTACTCCGGTTCGCCTAGTTTTACCGGCAATAACCAGTAGTCGATTATTGAACAGGATGTGGCTAGCGCGTTTTTGGGCCTCATCGAAGAAAGTTGCATCACTGCAGCCGTAACCGTCATCCAGGGTGATGAAAACTACTCTTTTGCCCGAACGCATTGGTGGGGTTTGTGTTGCTACACGAACCCCGGCTACCAAAACATCGGTTTTATTTCTAAGTTTGGCCAACTCGCTTGAGTGCACAACCCCCAAATCGTCGAGCATTGGGCGAAACTGCTCGATTAGGTGTTCGCTAAAGTCAAGTTTGGCTAGCTCGAGTTCGTGCTGAACCTTGGTTGCCGAATCAAAATCGGCATTGCCGGTTGGCAATTGTTCGAGCACCGTGAAATCAAGAGCACTATTGCCCTCGAAGGTAGGTCTGTTTTTTATTGCGTTGAGCTGTCGCACTCTGGCCAACACGTCGCCTCGGGTAACATCGCCAGATTGTTTGGCTAATTCATCAAAGGCACCCAGCAAGGCAAGCCGCTCAAAGGTGCGTCTCGAAGGCTTAGCTCGAAGATAGAAATCGGCAAGGCTATCAAAGGGTTGATTGCTGATTATTCGCTTTATTTCGGCTTCGCTGACACCTTGAATTTCGGTAAGTGCTAACCGGATGCCGATATCGGGCTCATTAGGGTCGGTAGTTTTTCGCGGAGCTGAAACAACACGATATTCGGTGCTGCTTTGATTGATATCGATTGGCAGGATTTTTACGCCTAATCGCCGGGCTTCGGCCAGCAGCAAACGTTTAGGGTACATTCCCGGATCATGGGTAAACAGGCCGGCTAGAAATTCGGTGGGGTAGTGGGTTTTCAACCAAGCGCTCTGATATGTGGGTAAGGCAAATGCGGCTCCGTGTGCTTTACAGAAGCCGAAACTGCTAAATCCTTCGAGTATTTGCCATACCTCGTTGATTACCTCGGTGCTATAGCCGTGCAGCGCACCTTTTTCTCGAAAAAATTGCTCAATTTGAGGTTTTAGCCTCGGGTTTTCTAGCGATCTACGTAGCTCATCAGCCCTGGCTAGCGAGCAGCCGGTCATGGTCTTAAAAATTTTCAAGACGTGTTCGTGAAAAATTACAACTCCGTAGGTTTCTCGAAGAATTGGTTCTAAATCTGGATGAATGTAGTGCGGTTTGGCGAAACCGTGGCGACCATCAAGATAGGGGGCAATCATGTTGCCCTTCATGGGGCCGGGACGGAACAGAGAAATTTGTATCGTTAGGTCATTGAATTCGGTTGGTTGATGTTTGCCGGTTAATTCGCGTTGCCCCGGGCTTTCGATTTGAAATATTCCTAAGGTGTTGGTGGTTCGAATCTGTCGAAAAGTTTCTTCGTCATCTTTGCGAATGCTGTCTAAATCGATGCGCACCTTGCGGGTGCGTTCAATCTCGCTGATTGCATATGCCATCGCGCTTTGCATTCGCACCCCGAGAACATCAAGTTTGAGCATGCCCATCGGGTCCATGTCGTCTTTATCAAACTGACTCATCGGCAAGCCCATGCCGCTCGGCTCAACCGGGGTCAGCGACAGCAACTGTTGGTTTCCTAAGATAACTCCGCACGGATGCATCGATATGTGTCTCGGAATTCGATCTAGGCGTTCGGTTAGATCGACTAAAAGGTTTAGTTTTCGATCTTGTTCTACCTGCTTTGCCATTTCAGCAAGTTCGGGCTTCTTCTCGAGAGCACTTCTGAACGAACGCGCGCTGAAGCGCCACATGTTTTTGGCAATCTCGTCAATCTCTTCCTCATCGAGGCCAAGCGCCAAGCCGCTGTCACGCATCGCCCCGCGACCGCGGTATTTATTTTGCATAGAGAGCAGGGTTACTCGTTCTGAACCGTAGCGTTTGAAAATAGCCCGGTAAATGTCGTGTCTTCTGGCCGATTCAACATCGATGTCGATATCGGGTAGCGATGATCTTTCGGTGCTTAGAAACCGTTCAAATAGCAGATCGTGCTCAACCGGATCTACTGAGCTGATTCCTAGCAGATAGTTGACCAGGGACCCCGCACCCGAGCCTCGTGCAGCCAGCCTGATGTTCATGTCACGAATCATCTGAGCAACATCGGCAACAGTCAAAAAATAAGTTGCAAAGCCCAATTGATTGATGGTGATGAGTTCTTGATTTAGGCGGTGAGTCACCTGCAGTAGTTGGTTTTGTTTGGCAGTTGGATAGCGCAGATTGATTGCCGAGTGTGTCTTTTGCCAGAGCACCTCGAAAGGGTTATCGGTGATTCCGAGCAATTCTTTTTCTGGGGTTTTTGGTTTTCCCCAGTCGCAGTCTTTTGCCGGGTCTAACCCGCATAAATTGGCTAATTGCTCGGTATCAGACAAGAGCCGTTTAGTTCGGTCGGTATCTTCGCAAATCTCGGCAGCCAGATTTTGCATGTCTGTAGTCGGCTTCAACCAAGCTTGCGCATTTGCTTGCCCCTCAAATTCGCCTAATGGCGCCAGCATTCTGGCGGCATCGAGGATGTCTGCGGTGAGAGCTTCATCGGGGGTTAGGTATCTAACCGCGTTGGTTAGCACCGCCGGTAATTGAAAGGCATCGGCTAATTGCAGCATTCGAGCAGCCTGCTCAGTTGAATATTTACTTTTCGGCTCGGTGAGGTGACTGGTAATTTCTATTGCCAGGCTGGCTCGGGCCTGAAATAGGCTGGCCCATTTGGTCAGCAGTAGCTTTGCCGTTTTAGCCTGATCGTTCAGTACCGCGGTGCCGACATCTGTTTCGTTGCCCAGCAATATAGTTAGGCCGCCATCTTCGCCGATTATTTCAGCCAGCCGACTGCGTGAAATAGCAATTGCTTTAGTGCGTTGGTTTTGGTGTGCTTCAGAGATTAGCTGACAAAGTTTTCGCCAACCCACACCGCGGTTCTGGCCGTGAGCCAAGATTACGCAGCGACCAAGGCTCAAGCCTTCTTCATCGGTGATAGCAAGATTGACACCTACTATTGGCACGATGCCGAAGTGCAGGCAGGCTGCAATGTGTTTTATTGCCCCGTAAAGGCCATCGCGATCGGTGATTGCCAAGGCGCGAAATTGAGTAGCGGCAGCCTCGGCGATTAGTTCGGGTCTGGTTACGCCGTAGTGGCCGGAGAATGCTGAGCTGACGTTTAGGTGCACAAAGCTCATGGTTATTTAGCCTTGATTGACCAAAAATTGCCTTCGTTGTCTCGACTTAGTTCAAACTCTTGGCACGGTTGTTCGGTATCTGCTGGCTTTGCCTTAATTGCCCAAACTTCAGCTTCAAGAGCTGCTTGGCCGGTACCCGGTTGGACTGTGGTGCTGGTTAGCCACCAGTTTTTTCGAGTAAACCAGCGACGAGGTTTGGCAATTACTAGGTAGCGATTTTCTTTCCAGACAAACCGCACCGGTTCGCCCGTTTGATTAACCGAAACCACAACTCGATTTTCAAGTTGCCGCATTTTGACCCCTCAGCCACGAACAACATTCGAACATTTGTTCGAATGTTAAAAGTGTATGCCTCGACTAAGACAATGCAAGTCAATTTTTTAGAAACGGCTAAATAGCCCTGGTCAGTTCTGGGTAATCATTGCTAACTTTGCCAACATCGGCAGCAACTTTATGAAACAGCGCCTCGGCTGCAACCAGATCAGAGCCTCTAGAAACCTCAGCAAGCAATTGCGCGTTGCCAGAATGCAGCGGGTCTAGCCAGCTCTCAAAAGTTTCTGGGGTCAGCAACACCGGGTTTCGGTCGTGAATGTGAGCCAATTCTGGAGCACTGTCTTTGGTCAAGGTCGTGGCCGAGAGCAACCATCGACTCGGGTCATCCGCTGCTTTCGAATCATCTCGCCACCACTCGTAAAGCCCAGCCAAGGCGAACATTCCATCATTGCCGGCGTGGATGTAAAAAGGCTGTTTGCTGCCATCTGCGCCAACCTGCCACTCGTAATAACCCGAAGCAGGTATCACGCAGCGTTGCCGAACCACTGAATCTTTAAAAGAGGGCTTTTCCAGAATTGTTTCAATTCGCCCATTAATTAGAGGGGCATGCTCGGTCGGGCTTTTTGCCCAGCGGGGGACTAGCCCCCAGCGGGCAACGTGCAGCTCACGAGAGAGCTCACCTACCGGAATACCGGCCTCATCTTTTTCAAATGCTCGATCAACCAGGATGCTGATTGGTTGAGTCGGTGCCACATTGAAACGCGGACCCGGATGCTCACCGACAATCTCATCCGCTTCAAAAATGGTAAGCAATTCGCCAACTGTTTTGGCAACCACAAAACGGCCGCACACTAGCGGACACCCTCTGATTGGCGTTGAGTCGCGAAAATCAAGCAATCGAGCACTTTATTCACGAAACAATCCTCGCATGCGGCGTTTTGGAAAAAACTAGATAAGTTTTCTAGTAAATTTAGAGGTGAACTAGAAAAAAGTTCGGAAAGTGAGCCTCAAAATGCACAACATCGCGGTGCTAACCGAGTTGAGTGCCCTCGACCTATCTCGTTGGCAATTCGGTTTGACAACCATCTACCACTTCTTATTCGTGCCACTAACTATCGGCATGGTTTTCTTGGTCGCAATTATGCAGACCGTTTGGTACAAAACTGGAAATGAAAAATTCCTAAAGATGACCAAACTGTTCGGCAAAATTTTCTTGATCAACTTTGCCATGGGTGTAGTTACCGGTATCGTGCAGGAATTCCAATTTGGAATGAACTGGTCAGACTATTCGCGATTTGTCGGTGACGTTTTCGGCGCACCTTTGGCTATGGAAGGTCTACTTGCCTTCTTCTTCGAAGCCACTTTCATTGGACTTTGGATTTTCGGTTGGGATCGGTTGCCAAAGGGCATCCACCTAGCTACTATTTGGATGACGGCACTGGGTGTTAGCCTTTCGGCTTACTTCATCTTGGCGGCCAACGCATTCATGCAAAACCCGGTTGGTTTTGAAATTAACGAGGCTAAGAACCGCGCCGAGCTAACCGACATTGGTGCAGTGCTAACCAACGTTGTTGCGCTAAACCAATTCCCACACACGATAACTGCATCGTTGATGTTTGCCGGTGCTGTAATCGTCTCGGTAGCCGCCTACCACCTAAAGCGCAACCAATTTGTTGACAGCATGTACACTTCATTGCGTTTCGGCTTGTGGACTGTGCTCGTTGGTGGAGCAGGAACTGTTCTTTCCGGTGACGGTTTAGGTCTTGCCATGGTGGCAACACAGCCGATGAAAATGGCTGCGGCTGAGGCTCTCTACGAGACCAGCTCGCCAGCCGCATTCTCACTATTCACGCTTGGTACTCCCGACGGTAAGACAGAGCTGTTCTCGGTTAAGATTCCTTACCTTTTGTCTTTCCTCTCAACTCACACCTTGGATGGTGAAGTTGAAGGACTAAACGACCTTCAGGCTCAATATGAGACTCTCTACGGTCCCGGCGACTACATGCCGGTTATCTGGATCACCTACTGGGCGTTCCGCTGGATGATCGGACTAGGCGTGCTTTCTGCGCTTATTGCGGTAGTCGGTTTGGTTATCACTCGAAAAGGGCGCATCCAGCTACCTAAATGGACTTGGAACACCGCAATTTGGGCAGCCCCAATTCCTGTATTGGCTATCTCAATCGGTTGGTTGTTTACCGAAATGGGACGTCAACCCTGGATCGTATTCAAACTCATGAAAACCGCTGATGCGGTCTCGCCCGGAATCAACGGTGTTGACGTCTTGATTTCGTTGATTGTATTCACCCTCATCTATGGCGTACTTGCTGTGGTCGAGCTTAAGTTGCTGCTCGCAGCCGCACAAGCTGGTCCGGTTGAAGAAAAGCAGTCGAAAGACGAAGACCAACTAGCGGTCGCTTACTAGGAACGGAGAAAAATTATGCAACTACAAGAAATCTGGTTCCTAATAGTCGGGTTCCTCTTCATCGGATATTTCGTCCTCGATGGCTTTGATTTCGGCGTTGGAATGTCGCTGCCGTTTATTGCCAAGGATGACACTGACCGTCGAGTTCTAATCAATACAATCGGGCCCGTTTGGGACCTGAATGAGACTTGGGTTATTGTCGCCGGAGCGGCTCTATTTGCCGCTTTCCCTGAATGGTATGCGTCGCTCTTCAGCGGTTTCTACCTTGCCCTGCTGCTGATTCTGGCTGCTCTAATTGCTCGCGGTGTTGCCTTTGAGTACCGCGGCAAGGGTCACACAATTGGTGCTAACGAAGTTCGCTGGAAGGCAACTTTCGACTGGATGATTGTGATTGGTTCAGCTTTGCCAGCTCTGCTCTGGGGTGTGGCATTCGCCAACATTGTGCAAGGTGTTCCGCTAAACGAGGATCACGTCTACACCGGAACCCTGTTCACCCTGCTAAACCCATACGGTTTGCTTGGCGGACTGGTTACCTTGACCCTTTTCTGGACCCACGGCTTGATGTTCATCGGTCTAAAAACCGAAGGTGAAATTCAGGTTCGAGCAAGAGAACTGGCCCACAAAGTCGGCCTGGTGGCAACTGCTTTGGCGGCGACCTTCCTGTTGTGGACGCTTTTCGCGATCACGGCAACCCGAGAGCTATTCGTACTCGGTTTGGTTTTGACTGCGGTGGCTGCGTTGAGCCTGATTGGTGGCCTGGTTGCTAACCGCTTGGAGCGCAGCGGAATCGCCTTCAGTTTGCTGGCACTAACCATCGTTACCGGTGTTGGCGCGCTATTTGCCGCACTGTTCCCCTACGTGTTGCCATCGACCATCGACGATGCTTTTAGCCTCACCGTCGAAAACGCACGCTCGAGCGATTACACCCTAGGTGTCATGACCTGGGTAGCCGTAATTATGATTCCGTTGGTCTTGCTTTACCAGGGCTGGACTTACTGGGTCTTCCGCAAGCGTGTAAGCCGCAAATCGATCCCGGTTGGGGCACACTAGAAGTATCTTGAAACCTCTCGATCTTCGATTATTTAGAGAAGTCAAAGCGGCCCGCTGGTTCATCGCCGGCGCGGTCGCCTTGGCTTTTTTTAGCCTGCTTGCAACTGTCGGATTAGCCTGGCAAATTTCAGTTGTCGTCACCGAGCTATTTGCCTCTGGAAAGCTTTTACCACTGACCTACCTGGCAGTTTTTGCAATGCTTCGGGTGGCACTAATTTGGTTGAACGATTACCTCGCAATCAGTGCGGCAAGTCGAATCAAGCAGGACCTTAGAAATCGGTTCCTAAACCAAATTGACTCAACTAACAGTGGCTGGCTAGCGGGGCAGAGCGCAACTGAACTTGCGCTTCTTTTCGGGCGAGGCCTCGATACACTCGACAGTTACTTCGCCAAGTTCGTCCCGCACCTGTTTCATGCGGCAATCGCAACGCCGGTGCTGGTGGTTATTGCCTACTGGGTCGATTTCACCAGCGGAATAATTTTTACTTTCACTTTGCCACTCATCCCTATTTTTATGGTCTTTATTGGTTGGGCAACTCGAGTCGAGCAGAAAAACCAATTGGAGTCTTTGACTGTTCTGTCGCAGCGGTTCGCTCAGGTCCTAAAAGGCATGGCCACGTTGAGAATTTTTGGCCGCGAGAAAAATCAGGAAGAACAGCTAGCAAAATCGAATAACGCCTATCGAGAGAAAACGATGCGAGTTCTAAGGATCTCGTTTCTATCGGGTTTCGCACTCGAATTGGCTGCTTCGTTATCGGTTGCTCTGGTTGCTGTAGCAATTGGTTTTCGTTTGGTTTGGGGCGAGATCGATTTACTACCGGGTCTTTTCATCCTGCTGCTTGCCCCTGAGGTCTATTTGCCTCTTCGAAATGTCGGTGCAAGTTTCCACGCATCCAGCGAAGGTGCCGTAAACATTGAACGTATTTTTACCCTTTTTGAAAAACCCGCTCTCGAACAAGCTGCAATTAAGCCAGATGTTAGGCAATTCGAATCAGGTGTATCTCTCATCAGCGGCCCGTCAGGCTCTGGAAAAACCACTTTACTTCGCGCCTACTTTGAGGAAAATATGAAAACCTCATCGCTAATGGCGCAGGATCTTCAGGCCTGGCCGCTATCGGTTCAAGAGAACATAACTGGGCCAGGCAACAGGGCCAATGGTCGGTTGGTTCAAATTGCTGTGGCTGCGGCAGTGCTAGACGATGTATCGCTCGACTATCCGGTTGCCGAAAATGGTACGAACCTCTCAGGTGGGCAACTGCAGCGGCTCAATCTCGCTAGAACTATTTATCGATTTTTGCTGATCGAAGCCGAATCTTTGCTGCTCGATGAGCCAACTTCGGCACAGGATGATGAGCGCTGCCGCAAAATTATCCAGAATTTAGCGAAACTGACCGATAAAGGTCAATTGATTGTTATCAGTCACCAAGATGCATGGCGAGACGTCGCCGAGCAAGTGATTGAGGTGCAGCATGCTTGATTGGTTAATGATTGTTCGTCGCCAGAAAGGCTATGCGCTTGCGGTCTTCATTGCTGTTTTACAAGGAATCAGTGCAGTTGCTCTGTTAGCCAGTTCGGCTTGGTTGATTTCAAGGGCAGCTCAGCAGCCTCCGGTGCTTTATCTGTCAATTGCGGTCGTTGGAGTTAGAGCTTTTGCAATTGGTCGTGCATTTTTTAGATACCTTGAGCGGTTAGTTTCCCACGACAGCGTATTTCGGGGACTGGGTCGATTGCGCACTCAACTGGTCGAAAAACTAACCCCGTTTATTCCGGCTGCTATCCGCAGCAACAGTGAGCGCCTAACCAACTTGGTGATTGACACTGAAAAACTTCAAGATGGGCCATTGCGCGTGGTTACGCCAATCTTGGTCAGCGCGGTTACCAGTATTCTCTCGATTTTGCTGATTGCATGGCGTTCGCTTGAGCTAGCAATCATCTTTGCCATCCTGTTGCTGCTTGGCCATGTGCTCGTTTTCATGATGGCAAGGTTTACTAGACGAAGTGACACAGCATTCGATGAGGCAAGCCAAGAGGTGCAGATAAAGCTTTTTCAGCATCTAAGTTTTTATCGATTGAATCGCGATTTTGACACTCAAGCCAACTCGCTTGCCGGGCTAGATGCGGCGTTTACCAGACAGGGAAATTTAGCTGGCAAGATCGCGCTTTTGTCCGGTGCCGCAGCTGCTTTGGTGCAGTTGTGGCTTCTGGCTGCAATTGTTTCCATCAGCGTTTTTATTTCAAATCTGCTAGCGCAGGATTCAATATCCGCTGTTGAGGTCGCCGTGTTTATTCTGCTGCCACTGGCCTTCGCCGACCTATTGGCTGCGATGGTGCCAGGCCTGGCACTTGGTCGATCGGTTACCAAAGCTGCCAGCAGGGTCAAAGAGATTCTTAACGCAGAAGTGCCAAACCAACTTCAAATTCGCAGCGGAAGCGATCAGCTCTCTAAGTTTGAGTACCTAAGGCTTGCGGCGGTGGCCGTTAGCTACCCCAATGCGCCAACCGTAATTGATGATTTTTCGCTGCAACTCAACGCCGGTGAAAGCCTGTTTATCACCGGTGCCAGCGGTAGCGGAAAATCTTCTATCGCCTTTGTTTTGACCGGCCTTTTGCAACCAGATGCGGGTAAGTATCTGATTAACGGCATCGAATTTTCCGCACTTTCGAGGCAATCGCAGGTTGGAGCGGTTGGTCTCATTGAGCAAGCTCCGCACATTTTTCCTGAATCGTTGCGGGTCAATCTGAAGTTAGCTAAACCGGATGCCAGCGATGATGAAATGCTGGCTGCTCTTTCAGCGGTTGGGCTCAATTTTGACGAGCGCGGTGGCCTCGATTTGGCTCTCGGTGAAGGCGCAGCTTTTGTTTCCGGCGGGGAAGCGCACCGAATCGCTTTGGCAAGAGCCATCCTCGCTAACACAAGCGTTTTGATCCTCGATGAGCCAAGCGCCAACCTCGACTACCAACGTGCTCGCGATGTAATCGATCTTTACCTAGCAACCTGGGCTGGTCAGAACCGGGCACTGATTGTAATCAGTCATGACCTTACCCTGGCCGATAAATTTCAGCGAGTAATTAGGTTAGAGACTCGGAACTGACGCGAACAAACGCAGTCGGCGTTGAAATTGCTCTAGGCGTTGCAGGTTAGCGTCGGCAACCGTGTTCTCAATCCAAGCTGAGACAGGTCGAATACCCTGCAGTGAGCTCAGTGCCCAAATTTCTAATCCGCTAAGGTCGTTCGGGGTCACTTTTTCAAACCTCGTGGTGATTCCGAGTGAATCGGCAATTTGAAAGACTTCGTTTCGGGTTACGCTCGGCAACCACTCGGTTTCGTCGTCAACAGCGCAAAGAGTTTGGTCTCGCCACCAAACCAGAGAACTCAGTGCTCCTTCGCGGATAAAACCTTCAGCGTCTAACAGCACTGCCTCGTCGGCGTGATGCAGTTGCGCTCGGCGGCGCAACTGCATGCAAAGACTGAGATCTGGGCCCTTAATTCTGGGGTATCGACGCGGATCGGCTTCTGGAAGGGTCCACAAAACAATTTCACCGAGTTGCGCCGGAGCTGGTCTAAGCCGCAGAAAAAATTGATCCTGGCTAAGTTCGCTGTGCAGTTCAATTCTGGGAAACCAGCGACCGGTTTCTGGAAGTGCTTCAATCACGGAATTGAAAAATCTTGGCAGGATCTCGCCGGATTGTGGAGATGCTTGCAGTGCCCACTCAGCAAACCGGTCAAAATGCATACCAAGTGAGCGGATGCGCCCTTCTTCAACCAGCCAGGAATCAGCAGCGGCCAACTCTGGATCTCCAGTGGTACTTTTCACCGACACTAGGTTGTCGTCAACAAAGCGAAAAACTTGGCCAAAATCCATCATTCACCTCCGTTGCCGTGCGTCTAATCTAGATTATGAATTTGACGAAACACTAATCGACTGCAGCGGAGACTAATTGCCACTTTTTCACATCGATCTTCAAGGTTGGGTGGCTCCTGCTGATTTATTTGTGCAGCTTTATTCCAATAGCCCAAATGCTTTCTGGCTGGATCGAGAGCACAATCTAGAAAAGCCGTTCAGCGTTATCGGATCGGGATTGCCGGTTCATGAGTTTTCTGAACTTGAGCTATTTAAGTCCGATGAAGACCTAGAGTTGCCATTTGAATTCAGGCCCGGTTTGGTTGGTGCTGTTGGATTTGAAGGCCAAAAGAATCTTCTTCTGGTTGATCGGGCAATTGTCTTTGATCACCGAAATCGGAAAATGCATTTTTTGGCTTACGCAGAATCTGAAGCCGAATTTAAGAATTGGTATCGAGCCGCGTTTCTGCGACTCGCGCTAGTTGGTGGCGAAGTCGCTAGCTATTTGTTAAAGCATGGCGATATCAATCTTGAATCAGTGAGCGCAAGGCATTCGAAGTCTCAATACCTGAAGTTAATTGCCGGTGCTCAGCGAAGTATCGCAAATGGCGATGTATATCAGCTCTGCTTAACCAACCAAATCAACATCGTGGCTCAGGCAGATCCTCTGGCCATATTTCTAAAACTGAGAGTTAGAGTACCGACGCCATATTCGGCTTACCTCAAAATAGGCGAATTAGCCATCGTCTGTGCCAGTCCAGAGCAGTTTCTTACCGTTTCATCAAGCGGAAAAATCTCCACAAAACCCATCAAGGGCACCCGTCCTCGTTCAGAAAATGAGTTAGAAGATTCTGAGATTGCCCAGGAGCTTCGCAGCAACTCGAAAGAGCGGGCCGAAAACTTGATGATTGTCGACCTGATGCGCAACGATTTAGGCAAAGTCGCCGAATTCGATACCGTCCAGGTTTCCAGTCTTTTTGAGATTGAGACCTACGCAACTGTTCATCAGCTGGTCAGTCGCATAACCGCGCAGCTCGCCCTTAGTAAATCAGCAATTGATGCTTTTGAGGCAGCGTTCCCCGGCGGCTCGATGACCGGAGCTCCCAAAATTCGGGCAATAGAACTTATCGCCGAGTTGGAAGCAGGGCCGCGCGGTATTTACTCCGGAGCAATTGGTAGTTTTTCTGGCAACGGCAGCCTTGAACTGGGTATGGTGATTCGCACCCTCATCTTCGAAGAATCGCAGATTTCAATTGGAGTCGGTGGCGGCATAACCATCGATTCTGATCCTGAGGCAGAATTTGCCGAGATCGAACTCAAGGCAAAAGCACTCTTAGACGTGCTGGGCGCACCCAGCCCTTGGTAACCTTTACTTAGATTCCATCCAATCGCTTATCGATGTGAGAAATGACTAACTCAAACGCGCCTGAAACCAACGACGGTTACGACATCAATGCCATCCAAGACAAATGGCTCCCAGTTTGGGATGAGTTGCGCCCTTTTGATTCTGGAAACCCAACAGACGCGCGTCCAAAAAAATACGTTTTGGACATGTTTCCCTACCCATCGGGCGATCTGCACATGGGACACGCTGAGGCCTATGCCTTAGGTGACGTCATTGCACGCTACTGGGTGCAAAAGGGTTACAACGTTATGCACCCGATTGGCTGGGATTCATTTGGTTTGCCAGCCGAAAATGCGGCTATCAAGCGCGGTCTCGACCCCAAGGGCTGGACCTACGACAACATTGCACAGCAGCGCGCCTCAATGCGCCGTTACGCCTGCTCCTTCGACTGGGATCGAGTCTTAATCACTTCAGATTCGAACTACTACCGCTGGAATCAGTGGCTGTTCCTCGAGTTCTACAATCGCGGTCTGGCTTACCGCAAAAACTCAAATGTTAACTGGTGTCCGAGCTGTCAAACTGTGTTGGCTAACGAGCAGGTGGTGCAGGGCCTTTGTGAGCGCTGCGACAGCCTGGTAACCAAAAAGGCTCTTACTCAGTGGTATTTCAAGGTGACCGAATATGCCGACCGCTTATTAGATGATCTAGACACCCTTGAGGGCAACTGGCCTTCAAAGGTTTTGACCATGCAGCGAAACTGGATTGGGCGCTCTTACGGAGCAGATGTTAAATTTGAAATTGAAGGTCGCGCGGAACCTATTTCAGTGTTTACCACTCGACCAGACACTCTTTTCGGTGCAACTTTTATGGTCGTCGCCGCTGACAGTGAACTCGCGGCTGAACTAGTCGCCGGCTCTGATGTTCAGGTTCAGCAAGAATTCGAAACCTACCTTGAGAAGGTTAAGCAGTCGAACGACATCGAAAGATTAGCTACCGATCGACCAAAAACCGGCCTAGACAGCAAGCGATTTGCCATCAATCCAATCAACGGTGAGCGGTTACCAATCTGGATCTCAGACTACGTCCTGGCCGATTACGGACACGGTGCGATTATGGCTGTTCCGGCGCACGATCAGCGCGACTTTGATTTCGCCAAGGCCATGAATTTGCCAATTCGTGTCGTGGTCGACACCGGCGATCCGTCACCGCTCGAATCTCAAACTCCAACCACCGGCGATGGTGTACTGATTAACTCGGGTCCGCTAGATGGACTGACTAAGGCCGAAGCCATTGCCAAGGCTACCGAACTACTTACCCTTCAAGGAAAAGGTAAGGCGACAAAAAACTTCAGGTTGCGTGACTGGTTAATTTCGCGTCAGCGTTACTGGGGTACGCCAATCCCAATTATTCACTGTGACAGTTGTGGTGAAGTTCCGGTTCCTGCGCAACAACTTCCAGTTGAGCTTCCATCGGCAGCTGGTCTTGATCTGAAACCAAAGGGAACCTCGCCATTGGGCGGTGCAACCGACTGGGTAAATGTGAGCTGCCCGAAGTGCAATAAGCCAGCCAAGCGAGACACCGACACAATGGATACTTTTGTCGATTCCTCTTGGTACTTCCTGAGATTCCTCTCACCGAATTCAACCACTGAGGCTTTTGATCAAGATCTAGCCAAGCAGTGGGCTCCGGTTGACCAATACGTTGGTGGTGTAACTCACGCTATTTTGCACCTGCTCTATGCTCGCTTTTTCACCAAGGTTCTGCACGATCTGGGATATCTAGACTTTGACGAGCCTTTCACCCGCCTGCTAAATCAGGGAATGGTGCTCATGAACGGTTCGGCGATGTCGAAAAGTCGTGGCAATCTGGTGCGTCTAAGCGATCAGTTAGATTTGCATGGAGTTGACGCTGTTCGACTCACCATGGCGTTTGCTGGCCCGCCCGAGGATGACATTGACTGGGCTGATGTGTCGCCAGCTGGTTCAGCAAAATTTTTGGCGCGCGCTTGGCGCTGTGCGAGCGAGGTCACCGGTGAAGTTGGTGCCGATGTCGCTCTCGGTGATAAAAACCTCCGTCGAGCAACTCACAGCTTTTTGCGCGACTTCCCAGTCGCAATCGAGAACTTCAAATTCAATGTTGGTGTGGCCAAAATCATGGAATTGGTTAATGCGCTACGAAAGGCAATCGACAACGGTCCTGGAGCAGCAGATCCGGCTGTTCGAGAGGCGGCCGAGACTGTAGCCAAGGCGCTTTCGCTCTTTGCCCCATACACCGCAGAAGACATGTGGGCAAAGCTCGGCCATCAGCCTTCGGTTGCTTTAGCTGGCTTGCCAGCCGCAGATGAGTCTTTGTTAGTTGAAGACTCGCTAACGGCCGTGGTTCAGGTCGACGGCAAGCTGCGCGATAAATTCGAAGTCTCAGTGACCATCACCGAGGATGAGTTGCGCGAACTTGCTTTCGGCTCGGAAAATGTTCAGCGGGCAATAGCCGATCGAGAAATTGCCAACGTCATCATCCGCGCACCGAAGCTTGTCAACATAGCGACCAAGGCCTAACTTTCTCCACAGTTATTTTGTTGCTAGGGGTTTTGGCGACACCGGGTTTCTAACCTGAATGGGTGTCAAAACTTCGAGTCCTCTTAGGTCAGATTCAGTCACTACCTCAATTTGCGAAGCGGTTGGGGGCTGGGCTACTAGCTGCGCTCGTTGCGCTAAGCGCGGGCATGGTTAGCGCGCTCGAATCAAATAACAACGTGGCCCTAGCGGTTGATCAGCAGCTCATCACCGCAGCCGAAGAAAGACCCCTGACATCGACGGCAAACGTGTTTGTTCACGTTTCTGGCGAAGTTATCAATCCCGGAATCTACCAACTTCCGGCAAACTCACGGCTTTTTGACGCGGTCTTTGCGGCGGGAGGTTTTACCGATCAGGCCCAAGCAGATTCGGTGAATTTAGCTCGGCCAATAAACGATGGTGAGCAGATAAAAGTCGCCAAAATCGGCGAAACTTCAGTGCAGAGCGATCAAAGCCAGAGCACTATCAGCCTAAATTCGGCAACTTTGAACCAGCTAGATCAGCTACCTGGAATCGGAGCAACTTTGGCTCAGCGAATCATTGATTGGCGCGAGCAAAACGGTGGTTTTAGCCGCATCAGCGACCTGCGTAAAGTTAGCGGAATTGGGCCAAAACTTTACGAATCAATCAAGACTTTGGTGGTGCCTTGAGTGCCCTGGCAGGTTCCGGCCATAATCTGGGTCACACTGCTGCTGTTCGATCAACTGGCAGATTTTGGCTATTTCTAGCTGCGTTTGCTTTGGCAATTTCGGTTGCTCTCGCCAAGCTGCTCCTCAAACTGCCAACCGACCAGCTCAGTTATTGGTTTCAAAATCTCCAATTCTCGGTCGGCCCAATCGAAAATCTTCGATCAGCCTTTGCAAACCTAGATTTCGGGGTAACTGCCGGGGCAAAGGCCTTGGTGGGTGGTCTGGCTTTCGGTGCCGATTCTGAACTAGACCCGCTAGCGGTTGCCCACATGAAAATCGCTGGTCTTAGTCACCTCACTGCAGTTTCAGGTACAAACTGTGCCATTGTCGGCGCGGCGGTCTGGTTGCTAACTAAACAAATGGTGCCGTCAATTCGATGGCAATTGGCTACGGTTGCTGCAGCCCTGGTCGGGTACCTGCTGCTTGTCGGATTCGAACCTAGCGTTTTGCGGGCAACAGCGATGGCTCTAGTCGTGGTTCTTGCCAGAATGTCTGGGCGACCTAACTCCACTTTGGGGGCCCTTACTTTCGCGGTCTCAGGGTTGCTGCTCGTAAATCAAAGCTTCGCCACCGATATCGGATTTGCGCTCTCGGCCTTGGCAACTTTCGGCATTCTTCTAGTCGCGCCAAAAATTCACGATCGGTTTTCAAAAAAGCTGCCGAATTGGCTGTCTCTGCTGATTAGTGCAAGTGTCTCTGCTCAGCTGCTGACTTTGCCAATAATTTATTCATTGCAGGGCTCTATTCCGATTTACAGTTTGCTGGCAAACCTTATCGTCGAGCCCATGGTGGTGTTGGTGACTGTACTTGGGTTGCTTACTCTTATTTTTGCCACTGTGCTTCCGCCACTAGCCGCCATCGTCGGTTGGTTTGCTTCGATTCCGGCTTTCTTAATACTCGCTGTTGCTCAATTGGTAGCTTCTTTTCCTGCAGCAAGTTTCGCCTGGCAGGGGCCATTTGCTCTGGCATCTCTCTGTGCGCTGGCTGTCTATCTTGTTGCTTTTGCAATACCGAATTACCGACGAGTCAAATTCTTTTTTGCCATCGCCGCCGCACTGCTGGCGGCAACTCTTGGCACCAGTGCCGCGTTGGCACCTAAACCTTGGCAGCAGATCACTAATGACTGGCAGTTAGTGCAGTGCGATGTAGGGCAAGGCGATGCTTTACTGGTGCGATCATCGAGCGAGACCATGATTATCGATGCCGGTAACGACTGGGGCAAACTAAAACTTTGCCTTGATCAGGCTAGCGTTTCGAGAATTGATCATCTGGTTCTAACTCACTTTGACCTCGATCACATGGGTGCAGTTGACGATCTAATTTCTTATCTGCCGGTTGAAATGATCTACGTTTCGGCTTGGCCAGATAAGCGCTGGGCAGCAACGAACCTCAACCGGATAGCAGAACTAAACAACATACCTGTACAAAGCGCTAGCGCTGGTTCAAAAATAGATTTCAAAAACACCCAGACAACTGTTCTCTCTCCGATTGGCAACCAAGGCGAAGACTCGAATGATGGCTCGTTAGTTATTCTCATTACCTTGCCGACTTTAGAGTTGCTGGCCTTGGCCGATTCTGGCGAAAGAGCTCAGATGCGACTTTCCGAAGATCTAAATTTCAACGATCGTTCCCGGCCGCTGATAGTAAAAGTTGCCCACCACGGCTCAGCCGATCAATTTTTTGAACTTTATGAAGAACTGAGACCCGATATTGCCTTGATTTCGGTGGGCAAAAACAACAGTTACGGGCATCCCACTGACAGAACGCTTGGTCAGTTGGTCCAGTCTGCCAAACAGATACTTAGAACCGATGAGTTGGGCAGCATTGCACTTTCGTCCAGCAATTCAAAACTGAACATCTCAGCAACTGGGTAGGCTGTCTCCGTGGCTAAAAATCAAATCCTTTCCTTCCGCGATGCGCGGCCAAGCGAAGCAGTTTTGGTTTTTGGGCCAGAAGATTTTCTTGCTGGCCGAGCGATTCGGTCAATTCGCGAGCAACTTCGCGCGGCCGATGAAAATCTAGAAATTCACGACCTAGACGCAGCCGAATATAGTTCGGGATTGCTTGATTCTTTGGCGAGCCCATCCTTGTTTGGTGAGCCGCGACTAATCATCATCAGATCAGTAGAACGCTGCAGCGATGATCTGATCGAAGATGGCGTTCGTTATGTTCAAAACCCAGCCCAAGATGTCACAGTAATCTTTCGGCACAATGGCTCGTCGGTTCGCGGCAAAAAATTACTCGAAGCTCTCAGATCCGTCGCCATCGAAATTCCCGTCTTATCAATTTCTAAAGATTCAGAGCGTGCTGCCTTTGTCGCAGCTGAATTCGAAGTTGCTGGTCGCAAAATTACGCCAGGCGCCACCCGAGCACTTCTAGACGCGTTCAGCGAAGACTTGGCTGAACTAGCCTCGGCATGTAGCCAACTACTGCAAGACGCAGCAGAAACAATCACCGAAGAAATTGTTGATCGGTATTACTCGGGCCGAGTTGAAACCAACGCGTTCAAAGTCATCGATGCGGCGCTTGCGGCTAATTCGGCCTCAGCGCTGGCTCTATTGAGGCATGCGCTGTCATCGGGAGCTGAGACTGTTCCTTTGGTTGCGGCCGTTGCTATGAAAATTAGGCAATTGGCCAAACTTTATGGAAACAGAAGCGCTTCGGCTCAAACTTTGGGCATGGCCCCCTGGCAACTTGATCGAGCACGCAAAGATCTCACTGGTTGGGACGAAGAGGGGTTAGCGGCGGTAATTTCAGCGTTGGTTGATGCCGATGCAGCTGCCAAAGGTGCCAGTCGTGATCCAGAATTCGTTCTGGAACAACTAGTTCTTCTTATTGCCAGTAAGGGCAAACTGCAGTAACTACGTTTCGTTATTGGCCCTGTCAAGTTCCGAGTAAAAAAGCCCTGCCAACTTCCGGGTAAAAAAATAATCCCCGAATTTTCATTCGAGGATTATTTTCAAAACTTCTTTAGAGAGCAGATGCCTTCTTGGCGATAGCCGACTTGCGGTTAGCTGCCTGGTTCTGGTGAATAACACCTTTAGAAACAGCCTTGTCTAGCTTCTTGGTTGCTAGCTTGACGGCTGCATCAGCAGCAGCTTTGTCTCCGGCAGCGACTGCCTCACGAGCAGCGCGGATTACGGTTTTCAACTCGCTCTTGACTGCCTTGTTGCGCTCTGCCGACTTGCGGTTGGTCGCAATTCGCTTGATTTGTGACTTGATGTTTGCCATGTTTCACTTTCTGGGTTAGTTGCTCGTGACAGAACAACTGAAAAAGAGTTGTAGGGATTTAGGTGGAGACACTCACCCGTATCAACCACCAAGCCTAGCAGGGCCAATCTCAATAAACAACCGCCTTGAGTCATCTATGTGCGAGAATTGTCACAAACCAGCAACCCAATTCTTAGAGGTCCATTTGTCGCCACGTTCATTGTCTCGACTCGAGCCAGCCAAAACAGATCCAGCGGCGATTAGAAATTTCTGCATCATTGCTCACATCGACCATGGCAAATCAACCCTGGCCGATCGAATGTTGCAACTTACCGGAATCGTCGACGATCGTTCGATGAGGGCCCAGTACCTTGACCGCATGGACATCGAGCGCGAGCGCGGAATCACTATCAAGTCACAGGCGGTTCGTATGCCTTGGGATTACGAAGGTAAAACCTATGCGCTGAACATGATTGACACTCCTGGGCACGTTGACTTTACCTACGAGGTTTCGAGATCTCTTGCTGCCTGCGAGGGCGCCGTGCTTTTGGTTGATGCGGCCCAAGGCATCGAGGCACAGACCTTGGCGAATCTTTACCTAGCCCTCGAGAATGACCTGGAAATCATCCCAGTATTAAACAAAATCGACTTACCAGCCGCGCAACCCGAAAAATACGCGGAAGAGTTGGCAAATCTAATCGGGGGAGACCCAGCTGACTGCCTAAAGGTTTCTGGAAAAACCGGTGTTGGTGTTGATGCTCTTCTCGATCGAATTGTGCAGCGAGTGCCTAATCCGGTGGGCGACCCAGATGCACCGGCTCGTGCCATGATTTTTGACTCTGTCTATGACCCTTACCGCGGTGTGGTCACCTACGTCAGAATGGTTGACGGAAATCTCAAGAGTCGAGAGAAAATTCAAATGATGTCGACCAAGGCAGTTCATGAGCTGCTCGAAATCGGCGTCAGTTCACCTGAACCTGAACCAACCAAAGGATTGGGTGTCGGTGAGGTGGGGTACCTAATTACCGGTGTAAAAGATGTTCGCCAGTCAAAGGTTGGTGACACTATCACCAACTTGGCAAAGCCTGCGACCGAGGCTTTGAAGGGTTACAAAGATCCACTGCCGATGGTTTTCTCTGGAATATATCCAATTGATGGCAGCGACTATCCGGTTCTTCGCGAAGCACTCGACAAACTCAAGCTCAGCGACGCTGCATTGGCATACGAACCAGAGACCTCGGTTGCTCTGGGTTTTGGTTTCCGTTGCGGATTCTTGGGGTTGCTGCACTTAGAAATTGTTACCGAGCGACTCGAGCGTGAGTTTGGCCTAGACCTAATTGCAACCGCACCATCTGTGGTTTACGAAGTAACCATGGAAGACGGCAAAGAAATTACGGTCACCAACCCAAGTGAATTTCCAACCGGAAAAGTCAAAAAGATCCTTGAGCCGATTGTTAAGGCAACAATCTTGACTCCCAAAGATTACGTTGGCGTCATCATGGAGCTCTGCCAGTCTCGGCGCGGTTCGATGATTGACATGCAATATCTGGGCGAAGATCGTGTGCAATTGCGTTACACGCTGCCGCTAGCAGAGATTGTGTTTGATTTCTTCGATCAGCTAAAGAGTAAGACTGCCGGTTACGGCTCTCTCGATTATGAAGAGGCCGGTTTGGCGCAGGGCGATTTGGTAAAGGTGGATCTGTTGCTTCAGGGCGAACAGGTTGATGCTTTCAGCGCAATCGTTCACAAAGACAAGGCCTATTCATACGGCGTGATGATTACCGGAAAATTGCGTGAACTTATCCCAAGGCAGCAATTCGAAGTTCCGATTCAGGCAGCAGTCGGAAGCCGAATCATTGCGCGCGAATCAATTCGAGCCATCAGAAAAGATGTTCTTGCCAAATGCTACGGCGGTGACATCTCGCGAAAGCGCAAACTCCTCGAGAAGCAAAAAGAGGGTAAGAAGCGCATGAAGATGGTCGGCCGGGTTGAGGTGCCGCAAGAGGCTTTCATTGCCGCGCTTTCCACCGATGGTGAGAAAAAGGGCGAGAAGAAAAAGTAATGGCTTCATCGCAGTTGGCCGGAGAGCCAATTCCGGATGACGGTCGATTGCCGGAATCTGCCGTTAAACGAGCAGCAGATAAAAGCTTCCACGCCTACCTGCACATTCCTTTTTGTTCAGTTCGCTGCGGGTACTGCGATTTCAATACCTACACCGCAACCGAATTGCAGGGTGTTTCGCAGGACGAGTTTCACCAAACAATAATTAGCGAAATTCAATTCTCTGCGCTGGCTTTAACTAAATCTGGAATCCAGGTGCCAAAACTAAAGACCATCTTTTTTGGTGGTGGAACCCCAACCAAATTGCAGCCTTCAGCATTTAGCGCGGTCTTGAATTCGCTGGTTCAAAATTTTGGTTTTGATGACAACATCGAGATAACCACTGAGGCTAATCCCGATGATCTATCCGAGCGGTATCTAGAGCAGCTAGCTCAAGCGGGCGTCAATCGAATTTCAATCGGTATGCAGTCATCTGTTGATCGGGTTTTGAAGATCTTAGACCGCACTCACAATCCTGAAGGTGTAGCCAAGGCGGTTGGCTGGGCAAAGGCCTTAGGTCTGAAAACTTCTGTCGACCTAATCTACGGTTCACCAACCGAGACTTTGGCTGAGTGGCGCCAGTCGTTAGAGGCCGCGTTTGAGCTTGATCCAGGTCACATTTCTGCCTACTCGCTGATTGTCGAGGATGGCACAAAAATGGCGCGCAAAATAAAGCGCGGTGAGCTGCCCGAGCCTGATTCGGATTTGCAGGCCGACATGTACGAATTACTTGACGAACTAGCGCAGCAGCGTGGCTACCGTTGGTACGAACTTAGCAATTTTGCCAAATCACCAGATTTAGAGTCGGCCCACAACATTGCCTATTGGCAAAATCAAAACTGGTGGGGTTACGGGCCCGGTGCGCACTCTCACGTTGGCGGTGTCCGCTGGTGGAACAAGAAACACCCGGCAACCTACTCTGAATCGCTGCGTGGCAATGTCTCACCGGGATTTGCTCGTGAGGTGCTTGATGTAACCACTTCGTTGGAAGAACAGATTCTTTTGCAAAGTCGGCTCCGAACTGGCCTTCCGATTGCGACGGTCAAGCAGATTAATCCCGAAGCTGACAAAGTAATCAGCACGCTAATCAGTGATGGATTGATTGAAGGACATCAGGCAATACAGGGAAAGCTAGTGCTTTCACTAAACGGCAGACTGCTCGCTGACCGAGTTATTGCAGCCCTAATTACCGGCTAATTACTTAAAAAATCGAATAGTCAGCGGGTAGCGATAAAACTCGCCCTGGGCAGCCTTAACCGCAGCGATAATTCGCATTACCAACCAGATGATAGGCGGCAGCCAAAGCAACGCCCAACCAATCACGCTTATCACTAGCACCACAGCAAGTAGTGCCATGTTGATTGAAAAGTTGAGTGATTCTTTAACGTGATGAGAGATGAAAGGGCCACGATCGCGCAGCAGGAAGTAACCGATTATTGGAACAACTACTTCAAATGGGATAGCCAGCAGGTGAGCCGCAACCGCAAGAATTTTTTCCGTTTGTTTATCCAGAGGCTCGTTGGCAGCGTAGGGATTCGGGTTCGTCATTTCACTCCTTGCTTCGTGTTTAGCCTAGTTGCATCGGGCAATGCGAGGTAATATTGGCACTCTAGGCTAAAGAGTGCTAAGTGAGGTGCAGTTTGATTCCAGATCGTAGTCTCGAAGTCCTTCGCGCCATAGTCCGGGACTACATTGCCACTCGCGAGCCGGTCGGCTCTAAATCTTTGGTTGAGCGGCATCAATTTGGTGTGTCAGCAGCAACTATCCGCAACGATATGGCCATCCTCGAGGATGAAGAGCTAATCCATGCCCCGCACACTTCAGCTGGTCGAGTTCCAACAGACAAGGGTTACCGACTTTTTGTTGATCGCCTGAGCGAAGTAAAACCGCTGAGTCAAGCCGAGCGGCAGGCAATTGAGACTTTCATGCTCGGCAGCGTTGACTTGGATGAAACTCTCTCGCGAACTGTCCGGCTTTTGTCGAACCTAACCAATCAAGTTGCCATGGTTCAGTATCCAACTCTTGGCAAGGCCAGCGTTAGGCACATCGAACTTGTGCCAGCCAACGAGACCAGAGTGTTGCTGATATTGATCACTGACACTGGCCGAATTCAGCAGCACGTTGTGGAGTTGTTTAGTGAAATCGATGAGGTCTTCATCGCAACTTTGCGTCAAAAACTGAATGCATCTTTGCAGGGCTCGCACCTGGTTTCAGTCTCGAACAAACTTGCCGAGCTCAAAAATCAACTGGAGCCGGCATACATTGAGAGTTTCCGTTTGATTGAAAATGCGCTACTCGAATTAGTTGATGCAAATCACCAAGACAAAATCTTGCTCGCCGGAACATCAAATCTAGTCCGCAGTGAATCTGATTTTCAGGGGAGTGTCTCGCCGATTTTAGAGGCCATCGAAGAACAGGTAGTGCTTTTGAAACTAATTACCGAGATGCAGGCAGGCCAGCACGGAGTTAGTTTGCGCATCGGCAAAGAGAACCCATTTGAAGATTTCTCTTCAACCTCGGTTGTGGTTTCTGGATACGAAAACCAGGGGGCTGAAATCGCCAAGATTGGTGTCATTGGCCCAACGCGCATGGATTACGCGCAAAACATCGCAGCGGTTAGCGCCATTGCCCGCTACTTGAGTAAAACGCTTGGAAGCTGAGGAATAATTGTCTGACCATTACGAGGTTTTAGGTGTCGCGAGAGATGCCAGTGAAGATCAAATAAAAAAGGCTTACCGAAAGCTTGCTCGCGAGTTACACCCGGACGTCAATCCGAGTGAAGAGGCGCAAGAGCGTTTCAAGTTGGTTACCCACGCCTATGAAGTGCTCAGTGACAGCCAGGCAAGAGCCCAGTACGACATGGGTGGCCAAGCAGGTTTTGCTGGTGGCTTCGGCTTCGGTGACATTTTTGACTCATTTTTTGGCAGCCAAACACGGGGTCCACGATCTCGTGCCGAACGCGGCCAAGATGCGCTCATCCGGGTTGATTTGCTTTTGGGTGACGTCGTATTTGGTGTCCAAAAAACGATCGAAATTGATACCGCCGTTCTTTGCGAGACCTGTCAGGGGTCTTGTGCCCGCCCCGGAACCTCAGCAGTAGTCTGCGATATTTGCCGTGGTTCAGGTCAGATTCAGCGCCAGGTTCGTTCGTTACTGGGAAACGTAGTCACTTCAGCGCCCTGCGGCACCTGTCGCGGCTACGGGCAAGTCATTCCTGATCCCTGTGTTGACTGCCGTGGTCAAGGTCGAGTGCGCGCTCGTCGAAACCTCGATCTGAACATTCCCGGTGGAGTCGATGACGGGCTTCGGTTGCAGTTGGCAGGGCAGGGAGAAGTTGGTTTCGGTGGTGGCCCATCCGGTGATTTGTATGTCGAATTTTCGATAAAGACTCATGATGTTTTTGGGCGCGAGGGCGATGACCTTACTGCGGTTCTAGAAGTTCCTTTGGCTGATGCCGTGCTCGGCACACAGGCAACTATCGAAACTTTTGACGGCTCTCTCGATTTGGAAATTCCACCTGGATCTCAATCCGGTGATGTCATCACGATCAAATCTAAAGGTGTCACCAGGTTGCGTTCTTCTGGTCGAGGAGACCTAAAAATCCAACTCGCCGTTCAGATTCCGCAGAAGCTAGATTCCAAGCAAAAAGAACTATTCCGCAGTTTTGCGAAGGCGCGCAAGGATGAAAAACCAAGCTTGCGGCGACACACGACCGGATTCTTTGCCGGGAAACGTAATCGCTGAAATGGTTGAACCACTTTTCTTCTGGGAAACCAAGAGTGCTCCAGCTATCGGGCAATCGGTCGAAATCGGCGGGGCAGAGGCTAAGCATGCTGCGTCAGTTCGTCGGATGCGCGTTGGCGAGAAACTTCAACTGACTGACGGAAAAGGCCTTCGCGTTCGAGGTGTAATTTCTTCAGTCGCTGCTGACCTGCTAACAATCTCGGTAACCGAAGTAAATCAGGTTGCTGAACCCAAGCTGAAAACCGTGCTGATTCAGGCGCTTGCCAAAGGGGATCGCGACGAACTCGCCATTCAAGCTTGCACCGAGATTGGAGTTAACGAGGTAATCCCTTGGGCTGCCAGTCGATCAGTTAGCCGGTGGGAAGGCCCAAAGATTGCCAAGGGTATTTCCCGCTGGCAGTCAATTGTTTCGGAAGCAGCGAAGCAATCACTTCGGGTTTACACACCGCAGGTGCGCGAGCTGGTCAGCACAAATCAGCTAGCAACTATGGTTTCGAGTTTCGACCTAGTTTTAGTTTTGGAACCGACCGCAGCTGAGAAACTTGGCGACGTCACATTGCCACAGCAGGGATCGATTGCCCTCGTGGTAGGCCCAGAGGGTGGTATCGCCGAAGCAGAAATTGAACAGTTGGTGGCTGCCGGTGCTCGTTCAGTTGCCCTAGGCGATTCGGTGCTGCGAACATCCACCGCAGGTATTGCAGCGTTGTCGGTCATCCATGGGCAAATTGAGGGCTGGGCTTAGACTTTTGACAGGAGACCAAATGGACTGTATTTTTTGCAAAATTGCCGCCGGAGAAATTGCCGCAAAGACCGTGGCCGAGACCGCGAAAACAATAGCTTTCTGGGACATTTCGCCCCAGCAACCGGTACACGTATTGCTGGTGCCAAAAATTCATTACGAAAACATTGCTGAACTTTCAACAGGAAGCCCAGAGCATTTGGTCGATCTGATGCAACTTGGTACCAAAGTAGCTGAAGAGTTATCGACGGGATCATTCCGTTTCACCTTCAACACCGGCGTTGAAGCAGGACAGTCAGTTTTTCACGTTCACGGTCACATTACCTCGACCACACCCAAGGCATAGTGTGAGCCAGACTTCACAAAACATTGAAATCGACGGGATTGACATGGTCTCGCTGCTTGGGGCGTCGGACCAATTGCTGCAGGCACTCGAACAACAGTTTCCGAATCTCGACGTTATGGTGAGAAGCAACCAGATTAAGTTGCGGGGTCCGGCAGACTCGATAGTGCAGGCAAAAAATTTGGTAGAACAACTGGTGATGCTAATCAAGTCAGGCCAAACGTTAGGTCTGACAGAAGTTTTGAGCTCTGGAAAAATAATCGAAGCTAATCAGCGTCCAGCAGATGTCCTCAGTCAGAGCATTCTGAGCTCTCGAGGAAAGAGCATTCGGCCTAAAACTCTCGGTCAGAAACAATACGTAGACGCCATTGATAACCACACGATAGTTTTCGGAATCGGCCCTGCCGGAACCGGAAAAACCTACCTTGCCATGGCAAAAGCGGTGCAGGCCTTGCAGCGCAAAGAGGTTAGTCGCATCATCTTGACCCGCCCGGCGGTTGAAGCCGGTGAGCGTCTTGGTTTTTTACCGGGCACGCTCAACGACAAGATTGACCCGTACCTACGCCCACTTTTTGATGCCCTGCAAGAAATGCTCGATGCAGATTCGGTTCCAAAATTAATGGCATCGGGCACAATCGAGGTCGCCCCACTGGCTTACATGCGTGGACGCACGCTAAACGATTCATTCATCGTGCTTGATGAAGCCCAAAACACAACACCAGAGCAAATGAAAATGTTTCTCACCCGTCTCGGTTTCAACTCAAAGATGGTGGTAACCGGTGACATAACTCAGATAGATCTTCCCGGCGGAGCCTCTGGACTAAGGTCGGCAGTTGCGGCCCTCGATCAGGTCAATGATTTACATTTCAGCTATCTTTCCAGCGAGGATGTCGTTCGCCATTCGTTGGTTGCGAAAATCGTGGATGCCTACACAAAATTTGACGAGCAACAGCTGGTCAAGAAATCTCGTAGCGAGACCAGTGCGAACCGCAGCACGGCGGCTGTTCGACCCAGGCCAGGAAGTAAAAAATGAGCATCGACATAAACAACGAATCAGCAATCGAAGTTGATGAGGCTCGGGTACTTCGACTGGCAGAGTTTGCTCTCGATCGCATGATGATGCATCCGCAGACCGATTTGGCTATCGCATTTGTCGATGAAGAGCCGATGGAGGCGCTACACATTCAGTGGATGGATGAACCTGGTCCGACCGATGTGCTTAGTTTTCCGATGGATGAATTGCGACCCGGACTACCCGGTGCACCTACGCCTGCAGGGCTGCTAGGAGACATTGTCATCTGCCCGCAGGTAGCAATTCGGCAGGCAAAAACTGCAGAGCATGAGCCAATCAACGAAATCTTGATGCTGACCACCCACGGCATCCTGCATCTTCTGGGTTTTGACCATGCCGAACCAGATGAAGAGCGTGAAATGTTTGGCCTCCAAAAAGACATTCTTGAAGCCTTCTACCAGCTGGAAAATCAATGATTGCCTGGGCGCTGATTATTGCCGGAGTAATTGCTCTTTTCATCTACATTTTTGGATTGCTGAGAGCAAACCTGGTTTTTCGAAGTGCTACCGGCACGCAAATTGACGCCCTTGGTTTTATTCGTCTTGGCCTGGTTGGTGTGTTCGGCGTCACGGTCGGTCAAGCCTTTGCTCCGCTTCAAATTCACAGGTCGCTTGCCGCGCTTGCTGCCGTGGCGCTCATGGGTTTTGTCGTCATCACCAGCCAACTGCTAAGTAAAGCTTTGGCGGCCAAGGCTTTTGCAACTTGGCTCGCCAAGAAATTTGAGCCTTTGCTGACTTCACTTGGGCTTTTTTTCACACCTTTGGCGGTGCCACAGGAGGAGTCACCAGAAGAATTTGAGCAGGAACTGTTGGACTCAGTTGAAGAGTTCACTGAAACCATCGTGCGCGAGGTAATGGTGCCACGCATTGATTTGGCAACAGTTTCTGCCTCGGCAACTCTCGATCAGGCTCTCGAAACTTTTCTAAAGAGCGGTTTCTCACGACTGCCGGTTATCGGTAAAAACATCGACGATGTGGTCGGTGTTCTCTACCTCAAAGATCTGGCTCTAAAATTCAGTTCTGACCCCCAGTCGCTCGAAACTGTAGCTGCCTCAGCGATTATGCGATTGGCAGTTTTTGTTCCTGAATCAAAACCCGTTGACGACCTTTTGCGCGAAATGCAGCAATCGGCAACACATATCGCAATAATCGTCGACGAGTATGGTGGCGTCTCTGGAATTGCGACTATGGAAGATGTCCTAGAGGAAATCGTCGGTGATATTTCTGACGAATACGATCAAGAAGTCGAAGACTTCAAACTGTTGCCGAATGGCAGTTATCGGGTCAATGCCAAATGCTCGCTTTTTGATCTTGGCGAAGAGTTGGGCCTTGAATTAGAGGACGAAGATGTTGATACCGTTGGCGGCTTACTCACCAAGCAACTGGGCCGACTACCAAACCTAAAAGATGAAGTGACCGTTTCGGGTTTGCGAATGAAAGTCGAAAAGATTGAGGGTCGGCGTAAGCGCCTTGTTTCAATAATCGTGGAAAAAACCCAAGAGTACGATGACATGACCCAGGCTCTATCAGCAAAGGAGTCTGCTAATGACTGATCCGAACTTTCGCGCCGGTTTTGTGTCTTTTGTTGGGCGACCAAATGTCGGCAAATCTACGCTGACCAATGCTCTTGTCGGTCAAAAAGTCGTAATCACCTCGGCAAAACCGCAGACCACTAGAAAAGCTATCCGGGCAATCATCCACCGACCTCAGGGTCAACTCATCATTGTTGACACTCCGGGCATGCACCGTCCTCGAACCCTGCTGGGAGAGCGGCTTAACGATTTGGTGGAAAGTACTCTCGCCGATGTTGACGTTATTGCTTTCTGCGTACCGGCCAATGAAAAGATCGGTCCGGGGGATCGGTTTATCAGCGAGCAGTTGGATCGTTTCCGTCGGGCTAAAAAAGTTGCTGTGGTTACCAAAATTGAATTAGCCGATCCGGCTGAGGTGCGAAACCAACTTCTCGAGGTTTCGAAACTTCGCGAGTGGGATGAAATCATCCCGGTATCAGCTTTGGGCGAGCAACAGCTAGATGTTCTGATCGAAGAGCTCATCAAGCTCATGCCGCTCAGCGAAATGCTCTATCCAGAAGATGCCCTAACTGACGAATCGGATGAAGACCGTGTCTGTGAGCTAATTCGTGAAGCTGCACTCGAGGGTGTCCGAGATGAGTTGCCGCATTCACTCGCGGTCACTTTGGATGAAATGAAGTTTCGGGATGATAAAAAACTGATGCAGATTCACGCCAATTTATGGGTTGAACGCGACAGTCAAAAGGGAATCCTAATTGGGCACAAGGGGTCTCGCCTGCGCGAAGTTGGCACCAAGGCGAGGCTCGAAATTGAGAAATTACTCGGAGTCAAAGTCTTTCTTGATTTACGAATCAAAGTTGCTGCCGATTGGCAACGTGACCCGAAACAACTGGGCAAACTTGGCTTTTAGGGTCCAGACCGACTACGCTAAAAATGTGTTCTTTGGCCTACTGCTTAGTGGCCGCAACGAGGTCTAAATCGACCTTTCTCGTTGCGGGTATTTCTGCTTGGTCGCCACCTTTTTCTAGTCATGGCCTGCGGGCAATAGGAGCACACAATGGAAAATAAACAAAAACCGTCTGGCATGCCGGTTCATAAATATCAGCCATTTCACGAACAAATCTCAGTTTCAATGCCGGATAGAACCTGGCCATCAAAAACCATCACCGAAGCACCTCGCTGGTGTGCGGTTGATCTTCGCGATGGCAACCAAGCGTTAATCGATCCAATGAGCCCAGATCGCAAGCTAAAGATGTTCCAACTGTTGGTTCGCATGGGTTACAAGGAAATCGAGGTTGGCTTCCCATCGGCCAGCCAGACCGACTTTGATTTTGTTCGACTTCTTATCGAAGAGAACCACATCCCTGACGATGTGACAATCCAGGTGCTCACCCAGGCTCGCGATTCGCTAATCGAACGAACCTATGAGTCGCTCAAGGGCGCCAAGCGCGCAATTGTTCACTTTTACAACTCGACTTCGGTGCTGCAGCGTCGAGTTGTTTTCAACGCCGACAAGGCGGGCATCCTTGAGATTGCTCTAAACGGTGCGCGTAAATGTAAGCAAATGGAAAGCCTGATTCCAGAAACAGATGTTTTTTACGAGTATTCACCAGAGTCCTACACCGGAACCGAGCTGGAATACGCGCTTGAGGTTTGCAATGCGGTAATCGCCGCACTAGATCCAAATCCAGATCACAAGTTGATCATCAACCTGCCGGCCACGGTCGAGATGGCAACACCAAACGTGTATGCCGATTCAATTGAGTGGATGAGCAGAAACATTGATCGTCGAGACAGTGTGCTCATTTCGCTGCACCCGCACAATGACCGCGGTACCGCTGTAGCAGCTGCTGAGTTGGGTTATCTTGCTGGCGCAGACCGCATTGAAGGCTGTCTCTTCGGCAATGGCGAGCGAACCGGAAACGTAGATCTTGTTACCCTGGGCCTCAACCTTTTCAGCCAGGGCATTGATCCGCACGTTGATTTTTCAAACCTTGATGAGATCAAGCGCACGGTTGAATACTGCAACCAGTTGCCGGTTCACGAGCGCAGCCCATACGGTGGCGACCTGGTTTACACTGCCTTCTCTGGTTCGCACCAAGATGCCATCAAAAAGGGATTCGAAAAGATGGAACTTGAGGCCAAGTCGAAGGGCGTCGAAATCGATGACCTGGTCTGGGCTGTTCCTTACCTACCAATTGATCCTAAAGATGTTGGTCGTTCGTACGAGGCTGTTATCCGCGTTAATTCTCAGTCTGGCAAGGGCGGCGTGGCCTACCTTTTGAAGACCGACCACCACCTCGATCTACCTCGAAAGCTTCAAATCGAATTTTCTCGAGTGGTTCAAAATCGCACCGACACCAACGGTGGTGAGGTTACTAGCGAGCAGCTTTGGGACATCTTCATCGATGAGTACCTTCCAGCTCCGGCAGATCGACTCGATCTCAAGTGGGGTCGATTTGAGCTCAAGAAAATGCGAACCGAAAGCAACATGGATGGTGTCGTCGACTTGAACATTGTTCTGCGTGACGGCGATGGTGAACTTGACGCTCACGGAACTGGAAACGGCCCGATCTCTGCGTTCCTAGATGTATTGAAGGGGCAGGGCGTTGAAGTAAGCCTGCGTGACTATGTCGAGCACACCCTCAGCGAGGGTGGCGATGCACAAGCAGCGGCCTACATCGAGCTAGATCTCAACGGCCAAACGCTATGGGGTGTCGGTATTGACGGTGACATTTCAACCGCTTCACTGAAGGCCGTTATCTCTTCGGTTAACCGCGCCCTGCGAAAGTAGTATGCCGTTATACAAGGATGAAGCGATCGTGCTTCGCACTCACAAGCTGGGCGAAGCCGATCGAATAATCACCTTTTTGACGCGATATCACGGACAGGTTCGAGCTGTCGCTAAAGGTGTGCGTAAAACTGCATCCAAATTTGGCTCTCGCCTTGAACCGTTTATGGCGGTTGAGGTCCAGTTCTACGAAGGTAAGTCACTCGACATCGTCAACCAGGTTGAGATTCTGTCGGCCTACGGCAAAGAGATTGTCAGCGACTACCCCAGCTATACCGCCGCAAGTGTGATGGTTGAAACCGCTGAAAAACTAACCTCTGAGCTATCTTCACCGCAGCAGTATTTGCTTTTGGTGGGTGCAATTCGCTCGCTCTCCAATCGGGAGCGCAACCCAAGTTCAACTTTAGATTCCTATCTGTTGCGCGCCCTTGCCATCGCCGGCTGGGCACCCAATTTTGAACTCTGTGTCGGCTGTCAAAAGCCCGGGCCGCACAACGCTTTTCTGTTGAGCGCCGGAGGTATGGTTTGTGAAGATTGCCGAATTCCGGGGTCGGCCATTGTTGACAGCGAAACGTCTGCACTGTTGGCAGCCTTACTAACCGGAGACTGGGGAACAGTCAGCGCCGCTGGCGAGAGTAGTCGAGCTTCAGCTTCCGGTATCGTTGCTGCATACAGCCAATGGCACATCGAGCGAGGGCTCAAATCCCTCCAGCATTTGGAGCGAGAATGACCGAGTTACAGCCGCTTAGACGCGCAAATGTTCAGGTTCCAAATTTCGAAGCCGGTTCGGTGCCGCAACACATCGCCATTGTGATGGATGGCAATGGACGTTGGGCTAATCAGCGTGGCCTAACCAGGGTCGAGGGTCACAAAGCCGGTGAAGCGGCGCTGTTAGATGTAGTCGCAGGCGCCATCGAGGCCGGGGTAAAGTTTCTGACGGTCTACGCATTTTCCACGGAGAACTGGAAACGCTCGCCAGATGAAGTGAAATTCCTGATGGGTTTTAATCGACAGGTTTTGCGCGCGCGAAGAGATCAGCTAAACGCCTGGGGAGTTCGTGTTCGCTGGGTTGGTCGACGGCCAAAGCTTTGGAAGTCCGTTATCGCCGAGCTTGAGCAGGCTGAAAAAATGACTGAGAAAAATTCGACTTTGACCCTGACGATGTGCGTCAACTACGGCGGTCGCATCGAGTTGGTTGACGCGGTGAAGTTGCTAGCCGCCGACGTCGCAAATGGTTCGCTGCTGCCTGAGTCGATCACCGAGAAGACACTAACTCGCTATTTGAGCACGGCTTTTTTACCGGATGTCGATTTATTTTTGAGAAGCAGCGGAGAGCAGCGAATCAGTAATTTCTTGCCCTGGCAAACCGCATATTCTGAGTTGATTTTTGAGCAGACATTGTGGCCCGACTTTGATCGAGAAAGCTTATGGCGGGCTATTTCGAACTATGCCAGTCGGCACCGTCGCTTTGGCGGCGCCGTTGATGAACCTGAGCCCAAAAACTAACTGTCACGGCTACAAACAGTCTCTCGCTGCCCGCGCTTGCAGACATCCTCGACTAAACTGATGACTTCGAGCAACTACCAGGTATCCAGCCTGGCAAAGGAGTATTTGTGGCAACCGCTAACCGTCTAGACGCAGTAATTTCTTTAGCAAAACGCAGAGGTTTTGTCTTTCAGGCGGGTGAAATCTACGGCGGCAGTCGCAGTGCCTGGGATTACGGGCCTTTGGGAGTTGAATTAAAAGAGAACATCAAGCGACAGTGGTGGCGCAACGTGGTTTTGTCTCGCGAAGATGTTGTCGGTCTTGATTCATCGGTAATTCTTCCTCGCAAAGTTTGGGAAGCATCTGGCCACGTCCGTGAATTTTCCGACCCGCTCATTGAGTGCACGAGCTGCCACAAGCGTTTTCGTCAAGATCACCTCGAAGAGGCGTTTGCCGAGAAAAAGGGACGCCAGCCAGAGTCGATGAAAGACATCGCTTGCCCAAACTGTGGCTCTAAAGAGACTTGGACAGAACCTAAATCGTTCAACGGATTGCTGCGCACCTACCTAGGTCCTGTTGCCGACGAAGAGGGTCTGCACTATCTTCGTCCAGAAACCGCTCAGGGTATCTTCGTGAACTTTGCCAATGTGCTTGGCGCCTCAAGGATGAAACCACCGTTCGGTATTGGCCAAATCGGTAAGTCATTCCGAAACGAAATCACCCCGGGAAATTTCATCTTCCGCACTCGTGAATTTGAGCAGATGGAAATGGAATTCTTCGTAGAGCCCGGAACTGACGAGGAATGGCACGACTACTGGATTCAAGAACGTCTAAATTGGTACATCAATTTGGGTATCGATCCAGAAAATCTGCGTTTGTTCGAACACCCGAAGGAAAAACTGTCGCACTACTCAAAGCGCACGGTGGACATCGAGTACCGTTTCGGCTTCACCGGAAGTGAATTTGGTGAGCTCGAGGGAATTGCAAACCGCACCGATTTCGATCTCTCGACTCACTCGAGAGAATCAGGTACTGACCTAAGCTACTTTGACCAAGCCAAGGGCGAACGCTGGGTTCCTTACGTGATTGAGCCGGCGGCCGGACTAACCCGATCTCTGATGGCATTTTTGGTTGACGCCTATTCTGAAGACGAAGCGCCTAACACCAAGGGCGGCGTTGACGTCAGAACAGTTTTGCGCCTTGACTATCGCCTGGCTCCGGTTAAGGCAGCGGTCTTACCGCTATCCAGAAATGAAGACCTTTCACCGGTAGCGAGAAACCTGGCTCAAGAGCTTCGCGGCTACTGGAACATTGATTTCGATGATTCCGGTGCAATTGGTCGCAGATATCGCAGACAAGACGAAATCGGAACACCATTCTGCGTAACCGTCGATTTCGATTCGCTAGAAGATCAGGCCGTAACGGTTCGTGAGCGAGACACAATGGCTCAAGAGCGAGTCGGTATGACCCAATTGCGCGAGTACTTGGCTACCAAGCTAGTTTCGTAACATGTCTGGGTCCGGTCTTACCTACGGCAGCCTAAAGATCAAAACCCCAGTGGTTTTGGCTCCGATGGCCGGAATTACCAACACCGCTTTTCGAAGGCTGTGCCGTGAATTCGGTGGTGGACTCTATGTTTCTGAGATGGTTACCTCTCGAGCGCTAGTTGAACGCACCGAAGAATCGCTGCGGCTAGTTGGTCATCACGAAAGTGAAGACATCCGCTCGGTTCAACTCTACGGAGTTGATCCAAAAACCATCAGCCAAGCGGTAACCATGCTGGTGGCTGAGGATCGTGCCGACCACATCGATCTTAACTTTGGCTGTCCGGTTCCAAAAGTAACGAGAAAAGGCGGCGGGGCTGCCCTACCTTGGAAACAAGATTTATTTTCTTCGATTGTTACGGCAGCGGTTCGGGCCGCCGGCGACGTGCCGGTGACCGTAAAAATGCGCAAAGGCATCGATCAAGACCACCTAACCTTTTTAGACGCGGGTAAGTCAGCTCGTGATGCCGGTGTGGCTGCTGTTGCACTACACGGTCGCACAGCCAGCGACTACTACTCAGGAAATGCTGATTGGAATTCAATTGCTCAGTTGCGCGAAGCGTTACCAGACGTTCAAGTTCTCGGTAACGGCGATATTTGGTCGGCCGGCGATGCAATTCGCATGATGCGTGAAACCGGCGTTGATGGGGTTGTGGTTGGTCGTGGTTGTCTCGGTAGACCTTGGTTGTTCGGCGACCTTCAAGCGGCTTTCGAAGAGTATCAGCGCGATCCAAATTCGAACGCAGCAATCGAGCCGATTCAACCAACCCTTGGGGAAGTGGCTCAGGCCTTCAAGCGGCACACTGAGCTTTTGGTCGAATTTTTCGAGTCGGAAGAGCGCGCCTGTCGCGACATTCGCAAACACGTGGCCTGGTATTTCAAAGGCTACCCAGTTGGCGGCGAATTCCGGGCTGCTCTGGCGAAAGTTACATCGCTAGACCACATGGATGCAATTTTGGCCACTCTCGACTGGTCTTCACCTTACCCAGGCGATTTGGCCGAGGGTCCGCGTGGACGCTTGGGCGGAGCCAAATCGTGCTCGTTGCCAGAGAACTGGTTGCTTTCCAGAGAGCTTGAGGGCGACCAGCGCACCATGCTGAACGATGCCGAAATCAACGTTTCCGGTGGTTGATGTGCGCCTAAATTCCGAGTTTGGTTACAGCGATTTTGATCGCGAACGCTACCTTCCTGAACCGAGGGAGTCGGCTAGTCGCGGCGAATTTGCTCGCGATCGAGCTCGAGTGGTGCACTCGGCAGCTTTGCGGCGATTAGGTGCGAAAACACAGGTCTTGTCACCAACCAATGGCGGTGATTTTGCCCGCACTCGACTAACCCATTCCTTAGAGGTTGCTCAAATTGGTCGCGAGATGGCAATTGATCTTGAGCTGAATCCCGACATCGTCGACATGGCTTGCCTCGCACACGACCTGGGGCATCCGCCCTTCGGCCACAACGGTGAAACGGCTTTGAATGACTGGGCAAGTGACATCGGTGGTTTTGAGGGAAATGCGCAAACACTTCGATTACTGGCTCGCATTGAGCCTAAAGTTTTCACCCCTTCCGGCCGTTCACTGGGGCTTAATCTGACCCGCGCCAGCCTAGATGCAACCTGCAAATATCCGTGGGCTAGGGGCGAAAGTGACTCTGAAACCGCTGAGGGCTCGCAAAAATTTGGATACTACGAGGATGACAAAGAAATCTTCGACTGGTTCCGCCAGGGTGCCCCAGCACGACAGAAATCGATGGAAGCCCAGGTAATGGACTTCGCAGATGATGTTGCCTATTCGGTTCATGATTTTGAGGACGCCATAGTTGGCGGATTTCTCGACGTTGAGCTACTAAGACCTGGGGCGGCTAGAGCAGAGCTGCTTGAAAAAGTTGGCGAATGGTCGTCAAATAAATTTTCTCCGGCCGAACTTACATCTGCTTTTGATCGCCTTGAAAACAGCGAATTTTGGATCAGCTCATTTGATCGCACCGCGCAGTCTCTGGCGCAATTGAAAAACCTCACCAGTGCACTGATCGGTCGTTTTGTGCGCGCTGCGGTAAGCAGCCTCAAAGATCTGTCTGCTGATGCCTCGCTCGCTCGATTTGGCGGCGCACTTATGCCACCTCGTGAGATCGCTGCAGAAATAGCTCTGTTGAAGGGTTTAGTTTCGGCTGTTCTGATGACAGCACCTCATCGACAGTCTTATTACGACTGGCAGCGAGATTTGTTGCAGGAACTGGCGGAGGCACTCTACTCAGCTCGAGGGTTGCACCTAGACAGTTATTGCAGTTCTGCCTGGTTGTCGGCTACTTCGGCCGATCAGCGAAAACGAGTGATCGTTGATCAGATAGCTTCACTGACTGATCAGAGTGCCATCACCTTGCACAGTCGCCTAGTTGATAGAAAAGCCTAGGATGAGAGCATGAGCGGCCGGATTAGTTCACGAGATATCGAGGAAATCAAATCTCGGGCAAACATTGCTGACGTGGTTGGCGAGTATGTCAACCTGAGGCCAGCCTCGGTGGGTTCGCTGAAGGGCTTGTGCCCATTTCACGATGAAAAATCTCCATCGTTTAACGTTCGGCCAGCGCAGGGTTTTTATCACTGCTTCGGCTGTGGCGAGGGTGGCGATGTTTTTAAGTTCTTACAGCAGCTTGAGAAACTCAGTTTCTCTGAAGCAGTTGAACGAGTTGCTCAAAAAATAGGCTTTCAGATTACCTATGAGGCCGGAGCGCCCAGTGTCGACAGCGGCGTGAAAGCCAGAGTGCTCGAGGCAAACTCGTTGGCTGCCGAGTTTTATCAAACTCAGCTGTATACCGATGAGGCAATTCCGGCCCGAGATTTCTTGAAGGGGCGCGGCTTCGACAAGTCCGCAGCTCAGCATTTTGCGGTCGGCTACGCACCAAAGGGTTGGTCTAATCTGGTCGAATACCTTGCCGGAAAAGGTTTTTCTATCGCCGAATTGGTAACTGCCGGATTGGCTACAAAAAGCGATCGCGGAGGTTACGACAAATTTCGAGGAAGGCTGATCTGGCCGATTCGAGACACATCGAATCAGGTAATCGGATTTGGTGCCCGAAAACTTTACGAGGATGACCAGGGGCCAAAGTACCTAAACACTTCTGACACGCTTGTGTACCACAAGTCGCAGGTGCTGTACGGTCTTGATCTCGCCAAAAAAGAAATCGCTAAGACTAAGAGTGTGGTCGTGGTTGAGGGCTACACCGACGTGATGGCCTGCCACCTGGCCGGTATAACCACTGCCGTGGCAACCTGCGGCACCGCGTTCGGCGATGAGCACATCCGCATTCTGAATCGTCTTTTAGGCAGTAATCAAGATTCACCAGCGGAAGTCGTATTTACATTCGACCCGGATGCGGCTGGCCAGAAAGCGGCAATGCGAGCATTCAACGACTCGCATAAATTCCATGCCCAGACCTATGTTGCGATTGGCCCAGACGGCCTTGACCCCTGTGATTTGCGCTCCCAACGCGGCGATGCTGCTGTGGTTGCAATGATTTCCGCAAAGCGCCCAATATTTGAGTTTGCTATTAGACAGAAGATTGCAAATTTTGATTTAGCTTCGCTTGAGGGTCGCATTATGGCCGCCCGCTCTGCAGCCGCGCTTCTGGCTCAGGTTTCCGACCCGGCTCTGCGCCCCGCCTACACCAGACAGGTAGCCGGTTGGCTAAATCTAGAAGCCGGAGAACTGGCTCAAATGGTGGATAACAGTGTGCGGGGTCAACGGGCAGACATTTTGCAACAAATGTCTTCGGCCAACCCTGCAACCCCTGCTACCAAATACAACCCAAACGATCCACTATTACGTTTCGAACGAACGCTACTGGCAGTTCTGTTGCAGTCTCAGACTCAACGAGACGCATCATTACTCTCCGAGTTGGTGCCCACGCTCGTCTCCGAAGAGCACCGGCAAATTCTGTCGGCTATCGCCACCAATTCAGACAGCAGTTCGGCTGCCGACCTAGCCAATCGCGTTCTTGTCGCTGCCAATCCTGGGTTGCACTCACTGATTCGAGAGTTGACAATTTTGCCGCTGCCCGCATCCAACGAAGAAGAACTGCTTCGCTTCGCGCAAGGTGTCATCGGTAAGGCTTTGGTTGGTCTTATAGATCTGCAAAAACGAGAGCTTTTGGCGCAATTGCGTCGATTGGATGCCAATACCGAATCAGAGCGAATCGGGCAGATTCAACGTGAATTAGTCGCGCTCGAGCAGAGACGAAGGGCTGCCCAGGGGCAAGCATGAACAACCTAGTTGCCTTAGAACCGAAACAGTTTCCCGCCTACCTTGAAGCAATTGAGCAGTCGGGCGGAAAAGTTAGTCCGCTGACCGCTGAGGTAAAGGCGCTAGTTTGGACCGACTATGCGCGCCCAGATTTGCTCGCCGAAATCATTCGAGATAATCCGCAACTTGAGTGGGTGCAACTGCCGTTTGCGGGTGTAGATGCTTTCTCTCACCTTCTTGATGCACCGCTCACTTTCACCTCGGCGAAAGGTGCCTATCGAGAACCGGTTGCCGAACATGCGCTGGCACTGGCGCTCGCTTTGGGTCGAAAAATCCCCGAGCGGGTCAAAGCAACTACCTGGGGGAAAAAGTTTGCGGTTTCTCTGTTTGACGCTGATATTTTGATGATTGGTGCCGGCGGAATTACCGAAACTCTAATCGAACTGCTGGCCCCGTTCAGGTGCCGCATCACGGTGCTGCGAAATCGACCAAACCCGGTTGCCGGAGCAATTCGGGTCGGTGGGATTGATGAGCTTGACACCGAGCTTGGTAAAAACACTTTCGTATTTATCAATGCGGCACTTACGGATCAAACCAGAAACCTCTTTTCTGCCGCGCAATTTGAAGCCATGAGACCTGACGCTTATCTCATCAACATCGCTCGGGGCCAAATCATCGAGACTGAAAGCCTAATTGCCGCGCTTAACCAAGGTCTCATTGCCGGTGCAGCAGTAGACGTTACCGACCCTGAGCCGCTGCCGGATGGCCATCCACTGTGGAGCGCAAAAAACATTTTGATTACGCCGCACACCGCCGACACAATGCCTATCGTGACGAAACTGTTCGCCGAGCGACTTCGTCACAATGTTGCAGCATTCCTCAGTGATCGAAACTTCATCGGCAAGGTTGACGGCAACCTCGGGTACTAGTTTTGCGAGCGATAAAAAATTTGCTAGGGTATACGGGTTGCCTAAACAACAACGATCCTCGGTAGCTCAATTGGCAGAGCAATCGGCTGTTAACCGATAGGTTCTTGGTTCGAGTCCAAGCCGGGGAGCCAAAAAATGCATTCTCTCGGGAGGCCGTCTTGGTTAGGTGGATCCAAGAGAGAATTTGGCTCTCTTCCAGTTTGCTTACTCTCACTCTCTTTGCCGTTTTAGCGGCTTTAGATTTTGATACTCTGACTCCATCTGGGGCAGTACCGTACTTTCAATGGATGGCGACACTTGCGTTTTTCGCTTCTGTGTTTCTAGCTTTTCACCATCGATTTTGGCCGCTGATTACCTTGGCCTTAGCTTTTGGTTTGGCTATTATCGACGGCCGGCTAGGCTTCAGCTTGCTTGCCGGGCTGGCTACTGTGGCTGTGGTTTCATTACTTCAACCAATAATCTTTTCAAGATTGCTGGCACTGCTATTTCTCATTGGAACAGTGCTGTCGGCGCTGTTCTCCTCAAAATCTGTCTTGGCAATTTCGGTAGAAGAGCAAGACAGTTTGTGGCTTGCCGCACTTTCGGTAGTTCTCGCTGCGGCACTTGCTCATGTTGGCGGTTTGCTTATTCGCGTAATCGATCGCCACGTCGGAAAACCTGCCGATCGAGCCATGGTTGCTAAGGACCGGGCTCGACTCAATCTCGCTCTGGCCGAGCAGGAGGAACGTTTCGACATCGCTCGCGACATCAGCGACCTAATTGTGCAGCGCATAACTGCGGTCATCAGCCAGGCCGAAGGTGCCCTATACGCGTCAAAGGTTGATCCAGAGGTGGCGCCTAGAGCCCTGCAGAGAATCTCAGCTTCGGCGGCTGATGCCCAGGTTGAGCTTCGACGCCTTTACGAGATGCTGAATCGAACCTCGGGGCTATCGGTAGCGCCACCGCAAATAGATGAGTTGGAAGACTTAGTGGTTAGCTATCGCGAACGTGGTCTGAACGCAACCCTCAAGCATCACGGACATACTTTCCGGCTATCTGAGGGCGCTCAGTTAGTGCTGTATCGAATTGTTTTCGAAGCCCTAGAAAATGTCAGTCAGCACGCTCCAGTCGGTACCGATGTCTCGGTTGACTTCACCTGGGTAGATTCTGGTCTTCAGATTTTGATCAAAGACAATGGCATAGAAGTTCAGTCAAAGTCGCTACTGCCCGAAGACAGTGATTCCGGCTACAGCATTAAGGAAGATCTGGCCTCGCTAACCGAAACCGTAATGGGTCCTGGAATTTTGGGAATGCGTGAGAGAGCGGCTCTATACGGTGGGCTGGTAGAGGTGACCAAGGTCCCAGGCGTCGGATTCACCGTGTCGGCAATTTTTCCAAACCTAAAGTCGATGATCTCGATTCAAGGTGAACGTTAATTGGCTAATCAACTGAGAATCGGCTTAATTGACGCGGATCAGGACATCCGACTCGGGCGCAAAATGGCAATCAATGCCCATCCTGACCTGAGCGTTGTTTTCGAAATCGATAACGCTCGGGCTGCACTTGAAAAAGTGCCTGAGGCTTTGGTTGACGTTTTGGTCATTGATTATCGAACCAGGGGCATGTCTGGCACCGACTTGGCGAGCAGATTAGTGCGAGACTACCTCGCCCGGGGTGAACGGTGCCCGGCAATTATCATCACCGGACCTTATGCCTCGGATGAATTGCGACTCGAGTCAATTCGCAAGGGTGCAACTGATTTCATTAGTCAAGATTTGAGCATGGCTGAACTAATCAAATCAGTGCTTAGTTCGCAGGCTAAAACCGAAGAAATTGACCTTGATTCTGTGACCAAGCTTTTTGATTCAAGTTATCTAAAGGTTGATCAAAATGAAGGACTACTGATCAAATTAGCCACAATACCTGAACTTGAACGTCGCGTTCTAGATGAATTCGTTGCTGGACTAAACGATGCCGAGATTGCTCAAAAATTTGGCTTGAGCAACTTGAGAATTCGCAAGGCTTTTGAGGTCATTAAGGCCAACCTAGGATGCTCAACCAGGGCCCAACTTGCTCTGCTGCTTTTTGAAGCAGGATTACTGAAGGCGAGGGTTCAAGATGAATAAGCCATCAGGAAACATCTTTGCGACCTCGGTTGGAGTCGGCATTGCAACCGGACTCTACGGCATTTCTTTTGGTGCTCTTGCAGTGTCTGCTGGGCTAGATGTTTGGCAGACCATGGTGCTTAGCCTGCTCATGTTTAGTGGTGGCTCTCAGTTTGCTTTTATCGGCTTGCTGGCCTCGGCGCCAATCTCATCCGCGGTTATCGCAGCAGCGGTTACTTCGGCATGGCTGCTCGGTATCAGAAATGGTTTTTACGCAATTTCACTAGCTCCAATTTTGCAAAAAGTTGGATTGAAACGATTGGCCGCTGCGATGTTGACAATCGATGAGTCGGCGGCAGTTGCAACGGCTCAAACTTCCCCCGAAGATCAGCGACGCGGGTTCTGGTACACCGGCTTTGCGGTCTATGTCTTTTGGAACATCTGTACGCTCCTAGGTGCTGTTATCGGCAACGCACTGGGCGATCCAGCTCAATGGGGCCTTGATGCGGCGGCGGCGGCTGCCTTCTTAGGCTTGGTTTGGCCACGCTTTACCAGTAAGCAAAACCGACTCGTCGCCCTTTTTGCAATAGCAACGGCTGTGTTAACCACGCCGTTTTTGCCGACTGGCGTGCCCGTCTTGTTGGCTGCGGCAGTAGGAGTCGCTTTTGGCTGGTTTGACATCGGTGGTGGGGCTAAAAAATGAACCTATGGATCGGTATTTTTGTTGCCGCAGCGCTGGTTTACTCTTGGAAAATCTTCGGCTATTTGCTTCCGGTGAAGCTTCTTGAGAAACCAAAAATTACTCGAACCGTCGCAACACTAACAGTTAGTTTGCTAAGTGCACTCTTAGGGTTGCAAGCAGTAATCAGTGGAAATCAAATTCAATTTGATGCCCGCATACCGGCTCTAATCGTTGCCGGATTGCTGCTGATAATTCGTGCTCCGTTTATTGTCGTGGTTGCGGTCGCCGCCGCAGTCGCTGCCCTGGTGCGAGCTTTCTTCTAGCCCTCCAGTTTGTCCTTGCCTGGCAACCAAGAAATACCTGGTTTTCCCCAGCCATTGTCCGCAATTATGTCTTTGGCTATTTCATTCCACGGTTCAGCTAAACGGTCGACATAGAGGATGCCGTCTAGGTGGTCGAACTCATGCTGGAATACGCGGGCGAACCAGCCCTCGGCTGATATTGAAACCGGATTTTGTTCGAGATCTACACCGCTTATCTCAACGTTATCGGCACGCTTGAGCGGGAATCGTTCACCTGGCACCGATAAACACCCTTCTATTTCAGTGTCTTCGTCAGCAGGCTCGTCAACGATGGGGCCAACCGTGAGTATTGGGTTGATGATCACACCCCGCCTCGGATTATCGTCATCATCTGGGTAGTCATAAACGAAAACTCGCAAACCGACACCAATCTGTGGAGCAGCAAGGCCGACTCCCGGTGCCTTATCCATGGTTTCAAACATGTCGCGAACCAAAATCCTCAATTCTTCGTTGAATTCAGTGACTTCTTGAGCTCGCTGATGCAAAACAGGTTCGCCAGTTATACAGATTCTTCTAATCGCCATGCGAAAAATCTACCGCGGGTTCAGGCTTATTTCTCGGTTAACTGGTTAGGCTCGTTTGGTACCTGAAAGGCGAGCATGGCTAATTTTGATGCGCAGCGCACGATTGCAATTTTGCTCGCAGTCGTTGCTGCTGTTTCCATGGCTTTCGGTGCGCAATTTCAGAACGACGCCGTAGTTTCGGGTCAGGTCAATAAAACAAAGCGACGTGGCTCGCTCTCGGTCAAGCAGCTTTTTAGCCTGCTGCTGCATCCTCGATGGCTTTCTGGAACCGGATTTTTGGGGCTCGGCATTGTGCTGCAGCTTGCTGCACTAAGTCTGGCCCCATTGATTGTGGTTCAGCCGATTGGGGCAATTGCGCTAGTGATTGCATCAGTTCTCAACGCCAAAGTCACTAAGACCAAATTGAACCGGCCAACGATTATTGCAATCGCAATTTGCACCCTCGGCATCGGTCTTTTTGTGGCAACTGCCTCATCCGTTGCAGCTGAAACCGAACTGACCGATGATCGTTTGCGCGAGGTTCTGGGTGTTCTCATGGTTATCTTGGCCATTTTCGGTGTCTTATTTGGCTTCTTTGGCAAACGTGGTAAAGCGCTCACCTATGTTGTCGGTGCCGGAGTTCTTTACGGATTCGTAGCAACTTTGGCCAAAGTGGTCATCCAGCGCATTTACCAAAACCAGTTTGAGTTGCTCACGCTGCTGTGCCTGTTGGCTCTGATTGGTGCGGTTTTACTCGGTGGCTGGTTTGTGCAGAACGCCTACAGTTCAGGACCACCAGATTTAGTTATCGCCGGATTAACGGTTATTGATCCGCTCGTTGCTGTCTCGATAGCAATCGTGATTCTGGGCGAGGCGCAGGCTGCATCGGCTGTTGAAATGGTTGGCTTCGGACTCAGTGCGGTTATAGCGGTAATCGGTGTTGTCCTGATGTCGAGAGTTCACCCAGAACTTATTCGCAAGGCCAAATAGCATTTCAACTCGGCTAAAATTAGCCAAGACCCGATAGAAAGAAATTCTTTGACAACTTCTGCTGAGTTCAAGCCGCTGAAAATTGTCATCGGTGCTGACACTTTTCCTCCGGACATTAATGGCGCTGCTCGCTTTGCTGAGCGCTTGGCATCTGGCCTAGCTAAACGTGGTCACGAAATTCACATCATTGCTGCTGCTTACGATTCAAATCACGGTGCTTATTCCGAACAGTACGATGGCGGCAGCATGACTGTGCATCGCATCAAGAGCTACCGATTACCGCAACACAAAACTTTGCGATTTGTTTGGCCGTTTACGCTCAAGTCGAAGCTCGACAAAATACTTGATGAAATCAAACCGGATGCCGTTCACATCCAAAGTCACCTAATTGTGGGTCGCTACCTGGTGAAGTCGGCCAAAGAGCGCAACATTAGGTTGTTGGCGACGAACCACATCATGCCCGAAAACCTAATCAAGTACTCGGTGATTGTACCTAAATTTCTAGAGCAGACCATTATGAAGCTTGCCTGGAAAGATGCTGGCCGGGTTTTGAAGCAGGTTGAGTACATCACGACACCTACTCGCAGAGCAGCCGATTTGCTTGAAAATGCCGCTGGGGTATCCGGGGTTTTGCCGATTAGCTGCGGTATCGACGCATCTAAATTTGCTAACGCGTCACAGACCTCAAACAAAGACCCGCGCATCCTATTTTTGGGTCGCTTAGATTACGAAAAACACATTCACAACCTGCTTGAAGCAGTAGCTCGACTACCAAGGTCGCTGAACACTCAAGTAGAAATTGTTGGCGACGGTGGTGAGCGGCAAAAACTAGAGCAGCTTGCTGTCGAACTTGGCATTTCAAAACAGGTGAAATTCCTCGGGCACATCACCGAAGAAGAATTACCGCGCGCGTATGAACGCTGCACCTTGTTCGCTATGCCTTCGATTGCCGAGCTGCAGAGCATCGCCACCATGGAAGCCATGGCCACCGGTCGCCCGGTTGTTGCTGCCGACGCCATGGCTTTGCCCCACCTAGTTCACGATGGTGACAATGGTTACCTTTTCCCGCCAGACGATGTCGAAGTCTTTTCCGACCGGTTGAAGCGAATTTTGACCGCGGATCAAAAAGAACTCGACCGACTCTCCGAGAACTCTTTGCACCTCATCCAGGCTCACGACATCAATCGCACCCTAAACATTTTTGAAAACCTCTACCGAGGTGAAAGTTCTGGTCAGCGGTCAAGTGACGACAACCTCGAAGAGTACAACCAGCCAATCGGTGTCCTCAGCGAGTCGCTGCACGAACGTGTTGAGGCGCTCAAGGCTCAGGCTAGAGCAATCCGCGAAGCTGCAGAATCTATTCGTGACCGAGCAGACGAAGTTCGTGATGAGGTGCGTGAGCGCCTAGAAGACATCAAAGAAGAGGTTCTTGAGCGCACCAAAGAGGTTAACCAGAGAGTAAAGAAAAGCGCCAAGAAGACGGTAAGTAAGGCAAAACGCGCTGTTGCCGATGCAGCCGATAAACTACGTGGCGAAGATGAAAATGATCCAACCAAGGGGAGTTAGCTCAGCCGGTTAGAGCAGCGGACTCATAATCCGTCGGTCACGGGTTCAAGTCCCGTACTCCCTACCAATATCCTTTTTTCAACTATCTAAAGAGTTATGCAACATGTGTTGCATACCGGAGCAGAAGTTTATGCAGCCGAAGTTAGCCCACAGGCCCAGCAGTTGACAATCGCCGGCTCAAAGTCAGTTACCAAAGAAGACCTTGCTGGTATCTACGAGCTAATGCGCAGCGGAAAACTAGACCATCCTGCCAACATCATCTCGTTTGACGAAATCCCAGGTGGGGTTGACAAACTTCACACAGGAGGAGTGGTTGGTCGATTCATCGCCAAGTTCTAAAGGTAACAAATGGAGTGGTCCGTCTTGGACCACCCCTTTTACTTTTCCCGAATTCGTCTAAACCCCAGAATCTTTTTGGCTATAGTTGCGTAAAGAGACAAGCACTTGCGAAAAGAAGGCCCCTGAATGGCTACACAAAATTACCAGGATGTGGTGGTGCCGCTTCGCCATCCTTGGCGTTGGGTATCAGCCTCAATAATTCTGGCCTTGCTCGGGTTATTCATCTACTCGTTAGTTAGCTCGCCAAACATCAACCATGAGATTGTGGCCAAGTATCTCTTCAACGAGAAAGTTATCGGAGCCGCGTGGCTAACCGTAATTTTGACCGTTGTTTCAATGATCATTGGCACAATTTTGGCGATTATCCTTGCGGTTATGCGGCTTTCCAGTAATCCGCTTTTGCGCCTTGTTTCAACTGGTTATGTTGGATTCTTTCGTGGAACCCCATTGCTGCTTCAGATTGTGTTTTGGGGTTATCTCGGAATCATTTACCCAACAATCGACATCGGAATTCCATTCACTGACATTGTTTGGTTCTCAGAAAAAACCTCGTTGGTTTTCACTTCTTTAGTCGCTGGCATAATCGCACTTTCGCTCAACGAGGCTGCGTACGCGGCTGAAATTGTCCGTGCTGGCATACTTTCGGTGGACGGAGGGCAGACCGAGGCTGCCAAATCTTTGGGCATGAGTCAGGGGTATACGCTTCGCCGAATCGTTCTTCCTCAGGCCATGCGCGTCATAATTCCGCCGATGGGCAATGAATTCATCAGCATGTTAAAAAACACCTCGTTGCTTCAGGTTGTGGCCGTTATGGAGCTATACGCCAGAACCTCGCAAATTTCTTCGCAAAACCTTGCTCAAGTTGAGCTGCTGGTGGTGGCTGGCTTCTGGTACCTAGTTATGACCACGGTTCTTTCGGTGCCGCAAAATTATCTTGAGCGACGCTATGGGCGTGGCTTCTATGCGACTACCCAGCAGCGACGTTGGCTGAATTTCGCAGCGAAGGCAAATGCATGAGTCAAGATCTAATGATTGAAGCAATCGGCGTAAAAAAGAACTATGGCTCAAACCAGGTACTTCGCGGCGTCGATCTAAACGTGCACAACGGCGAGGTGCTCTGCCTGTTGGGCCCTTCCGGTTCCGGTAAGTCAACTTTCCTGCGCTGCATTAATCACCTCGAAGTTATCAACGGCGGCCGCCTATATGTTGACGGGCAACTAATGGGCTTCCAAGAGCGAGATGGCAAACTTCACGAGATGAAGCCGGCGGCCATCGCAAAACAACGCAGCTCTATCGGCATGGTGTTCCAGCGTTTCAATCTATTTCCACATCTAACCGCGCTAGAGAACGTAATCGAAGCTCCGGTTGGCGTTCAAAAGCTTCCCAAAGCAAAAGCTACCGAGCAGGCTCTCGAGTTATTGGCCAAAGTTGGGCTTTCTGATAAGGCCAATCACTACCCAGCTCAGCTCTCCGGTGGTCAGCAACAGCGTGTAGCAATTGCTCGAGCATTGGCCATGCAGCCAAAACTTATGCTTTTCGATGAGCCAACCTCGGCTCTTGATCCTGAGTTGGTGGGTGACGTTTTAGACGTGATGCGTGACCTAGCTAAGTCAGGAATGACAATGATTGTGGTCACCCACGAAATCGGTTTTGCGCGTGAAGTTGCTGATCGAGTTGTTTTCATGGACTCAGGCTTGGTGGTTGAGTCTGGAACCCCAGCGCAGGTTATCGATAATCCGCAAAATGAGCGCACCCAGGCGTTCATCAACAGTGTTCTCTAATTGAGATAATTCGCAACAGTATCTAACTGAATGATTTTCTAGTATCGGCTAGGCTCTAAGGGTAAATCCAAGGAGTAAAAATGAAACGTAAAATGACCGCGCTTGCCGCAGCAGTTGCAGCAGGCATCATCCTTCTTAGCGGTTGCGCTGCAGCTGAACCAGCTGCCGAAGAGACCACCGCAACCACTTCTGCCATTGACGAAGCTGCAGCAGCATTGCTGCCTGAAGAATACAAAGATGGCGTCAGTGTCGCATCAGACATTCCTTACGCTCCAATGGAGTTGTTCGACGAGAACGACAACCCGACCGGTTTTGACTATGACCTATCGCAGGCAATTGCTGCCAAGCTGGGCGTGACTTTCACTTTCAACGACCAAGACTGGGATGGAATCATCCCTTCGCTTCAGTCGGGTACCCACGACATCATCATGTCGGGAATGAACGACACCATTGAGCGTCAGCAGGTTCTTGACTTCGTCGACTACTTCAACGCCGGATTCGCTATTTTGGTAGCTAAGGGCAACCCAGAAGGTATTACCGCGCTGGCAGACCTCTGTGGCAAGACAGTGGCTATTCAGACTGCTACCGCTCAGATCGACTTGATCAACGCCGTGAACCCAAGCTGTGACAGCAAGATCGAGGTTCTTGAATTCCCAACCGATGGTGACGCTCAAAACGCAATTCGTGCCGGCAAGGCAGTTGCCGGTGTTAACGACGGCCAGGTTGCTGCGTACACCGCACAGACCGCTGGCGATGGCGCCTACTTCGAAATCGTCAATCCTGCAGACTCACCTGAGGGCTACACTTCGGTGCTAACCGGTGTTGGTGTTCTAAAAGAGAACCGTGGTTTGACCGAGGCTATTCAGGCAGCAATCCAGTCTTTGATTGACGACGGAACCTACGCCGAGCTTTTGGCAAAGTGGAACCTGAGCGCCTTCGCAGTTAGCGAAGCAACAATCAACGGCACTAAGTAACAAATCTAAAACTGGTGGGGGTGCATTTGCGCCCCCACTTTTTTTGGGAGGATTAATCCGTGAGTGACCAAGCCGACATCCAAATGGTGCAATCCGCGCAGCAGGCGACGCAGCTGGCAGCGTACTTCAGAGATGTCTGGGGTGGCCAGGATGACGTTGTGCCACCAGATATGCAGTTGGCCCTGCTTCACGTTGGTGCCTATGCTGCCCTGGCCAAAATTAATGGTGAAGTTGTCGGTGGTTCATTTGGCGTCAGGGGAGTAGCCGACGATAAAGACATTCTGCACTCACACGTAACCGCCGCATCCATCCGCGGTGTGGGTTGGCAGCTAAAGATGCATCAGGCATCCTGGGTTAGAGAACTAGGTTTAGACGGCATAACTTGGACTTTCGACCCACTAGTTAGGCGCAACTGCGTTTTCAACTTTGAAAAGTTGGGGGCAACTGCAAAAGAGTATCTTCCCAACTTTTACGGCACCATGACCGATGACATAAATCGCGGAGATGAATCGGATCGGCTGTTTGTTTTTTGGGACATGCAATCTGAACCAGAAAATTCTCCTGAGGAAAGCGGATTGACAACCAACATTGCCGTTCAAAATCATGGGGGATTACCCCAGTTGCAGAGCTTTGATTCGACACGACAATTTTTGGTTGAGTTACCAGAGGACATTGAAGCTTTGCGTCGAGACAATTTGGAAGCAGCACTGCGTTGGCGTAAATCAGTTCGCGAAGTGCTCCAGCCGGCGTTTGTCGCCGGGGCCCGAATTTCCAACATGACTGCAGACCGCAGCGCCATCGTGATTGATTTTTAGAAAAGGAAATCCATTGAAATTAGAAGCAGTCGAGTTAATTCGTCTAAATGTGCCGTTGAAATCAGCCTTCCGAACCTCGTTTAGTTCGGTCAACCTGCATCAGGTTGTTTGGGCACACGTCATCACCGATCAGGGTGAGGGTTGGGCAGAATGCGGCGCGAACGAGCGACCAGACTACTCCAGCGAGTACCACACCGGTGCGATGGATGTTTTGAAGCAGTTCATCCTGCCAGACCTGTTTGCTCTGGGCGACGAATTAACCGCCGAAAAGGTTGCGCCTACCCTCGAATGGCTGAAACAGCACCGGATGGCCAAGGCCGTAATAGAGACCGCGCTGCTAGATGCCCAGCTACGCGCCGAAAACATCTCTTTCGCGAAGTATCTCGGCTCCGATAAAACCAAGGTTCCGGCCGGTGTATCGGTAGGCATCATGGACTCGCTACCTGAACTGATGAATTTTGTTGAGGGCTATCTAAACGAGGGCTATGTACGCATTAAGTTGAAGATTGAGCCTGGTTGGGATTACGAACCGGTCAAGTTGGTGCGCGAAACTTTCGGCCCCGATCTGCTGCTGCAGGTTGACGCCAACACCGCCTATACCCGAAATGATTTTGATCTTTTGAAGCGACTTGATGAATTCAACCTGCTTCTAATCGAGCAGCCAATCAATGAAGAAGACATGCTCGGTCACGCCAAGCTGGCTCAGTACATCGAAACTCCGGTTTGTCTCGATGAGAGCATCATCTCAGCCGATATTGCACGTGACGCTATCGAGTTGGGTGCCGCAGAGATTATCAACATCAAACCTTCGCGCGTTGGCGGCTACATCGAATCGAAGAAAATTCACGATGTTTCGGTTGCCAACAACATCCCGGTTTGGTGTGGTGGAATGCTCGAAACCGGAATCGGTCGCGCTGCGAACCTCGCCCTAGCGGCGATGCCTGGGTTCACCCTGCCAGGAGATACATCAGCGTCATCTCGCTATTTTGAGACGGATTTGACCGAACCTTTTGTCCTGAAGGATGGGCACATTGATGTCCCTACCGGTCCCGGCATCGGTGTCGACCCAATTCCAGAGATCATTGAGCGTTTCGCTGTCTCGCGAGAGTGGATTAGGGCTTAGCTACTTTTTACCGAGTTCAGCGAAGTAGCAGCTGGGGCAGAGCGACTCGTAGGTGACTTTGTCACCGTCAATGGCAACCTGATCGCCGGCAAAGGTAAATTTGCCGTTTTTCAGGCGGGCATTGAAGAGAGCCTTTTTGCCACAGCGACAAATAGTCTTTAGCTCTTCCAAACTGTGTGAGATTTCCAGTAATCGGATGCTGCCCGGGAAACCTTTGGTTTGGAAATCGGTGCGAATTCCGTAGGCCAAAACTGGGATATTGTCGAGAACGGCAATTTCTAGCGCTTGGTCTACCTGCTCGGCAGTCATGAACTGAGCTTCATCGATAAGTAAACAAGCGATTTCTGAGCTGGCATCGGCGCCGGCGCGTTTGCTGACCTCGTCACGCAAATTCATTGTCGGTAACAGCAGAAAGTCGACTTCTCGAACCACGCCCAAACGGCTGACAACCTTGTTGTCACCTTTGGTATCAATCGCAGGTTTAATCAGCAACACCCGCTGATTTCGTTCTTCGTAGTTATGCGCAACCTGTAACAGTGCGGTGCTTTTACCGCTGTTCATCGCGCCGTGTCTAAAGTAGAGCTTGCTCACGTGGTTAGGCTAACAAACAATCAGCTAGTTGAAACTTTTGAAGGCGACAACGGCGTTGTGGCCGCCAAAACCAAACGAGTTGCTAATGGCGTAGAGGTCATTGCCCTCGAGTTTTCTCGGTTCGGTCACTACATCGAGAGGAATCTCAGGGTCTTGATTGTCTAGGTTGATGGTCGGTGGGAGCACTCTGTGGTGCAGAGCTAGCACTGTGAAGATTGCTTCAATTGCGCCTGCGCCACCAAGTAGGTGACCGGTTGAGGCTTTGGTTGCAGAAACCGGAATCTTTTCTAGGTGGTCACCAAAAACCCGCTTGAGAGCGGTGTACTCCGCGATGTCTCCTACCGGGGTGCTGGTGGCGTGTGCGTTGATGTGCGAAACCTGATTGGGTTCGATTCCGGCTTGTTTTAGCGCTGCAATAACTGCACGGGCAGCTCCGGTGCCTTCAGGATCTGGTGCGGTGATGTGGTACGCGTCTGAAGTTACTGCACCACCGACCAATTCGGCATAAATCTTGGCGCCACGAGCCTGGGCGTGCTCGAGGGTTTCTAAAACTAGTGCTGCGCCACCTTCACCCATCACAAACCCGTCGCGATTCACGTCGTATGGTCGTGAGGCTTTGGCAGGTTCATCATTTCTACGTGACACGGCATGCATTGAAGCAAATGCCGCAATTGGCAAAGGATGAATGGCCGCCTCGCAGCCGCCGGCTACAACTATGTCGATTTCTCCGCTGCGCAGTCGTGCGATTGCGTTGGCAATCGATTCGGTGCTTGAAGCACAGGCTGAAACGGCAGTGCGCACACCACCGCGGGCTGCTATGTCCATACCGATCGCCGCGGCCGGCCCGTTTGGCATAAGCATTGGAACCGTCATTGGCAAGACGCGGCGAGGACCTTTTTCTTTGAGGGTGTCGAAGGCGTCAAGCAGAGTCCAAACTCCACCAATTCCGGTGGCGAACTCAACTGCTAGACGTTCAGGCTCGACCTCGGGTGAGCCTGCATCCGCCCAAGCTTCACGTCCTGCGATTAGGGCGAATTGGCTTGACGGATCAAGTCGTTTTACCTCTTGCGGAGTCAATACCTCGCCGGCGGCAACCTTGGCTTGACCCGCAATTGTTACGGGAATCTCGTACTGCGCAATCCAATCCTGTTCTAGAGCTGAAATGCCAGATTCTTTAGCCAGCAATGCTGACCAAGTATCTGCAACGTTTCGGCCTAGTGGGGTGGTTGCGCCGAGTCCGGTGACAACAATTCGGGTAGCCAAGGTTGTGCCTTCTAAGCCTGATTAGGCGTTAACGATGAAGTTAACTGCGTCGCCGACGGTGATGAGGTTCTTTACTTCCTCATCTGGGATCTTTACGCCGAATTTGTCTTCTGCGTTGACAACGATGGTCATCATTGAGATGGAGTCGATGTCTAGGTCGTCAGTAAATGACTTGTCTAGCTGAACTGCATCAGCTGAAATGCCGGTCTCTTCATTTACGATCTCGGCTAGACCGGTTAGAACTTCGCTCTGTGATAGTGCCATTGTGTTTCTCCTTAGGGTTGGTGACCAGAATTTAGTTTAGGGGAGCACGACTACTTGAGCCCCGAAGGCCAAGCCTGCGCCAAAACCTATTTCGAGAGCCAGGCCGCCAGATTTGACCTCGCCTGATTCGAGTAGTGCGTGCATAGCAAGCGGGATACTTGCTGCTGAGGTGTTGCCGGTATAGACAATGTCTCTAGCGATAACAACTGACTCGGGCAACTTCAACTGCTTTGCCAACTCGTCAATAATTCGAATGTTTGCCTGGTGCGTGACCAAGGCGCTTAGATCTTCAGCTTGAATGCCGGCAACTTCGAGCGCTTGCTTGGCTACTTTAGCCATTTCCCAAACTGCCCAGCGGAACACAGTCTGTCCTTCTTGGCGAAGGGTTGGCCAGCTGGCGACACCGTCACGAAGTTCAAGCAAAGATGCGGTCATGCCGACGGCATCCCAGTGAGAGCCGTCTGAACCCCAAACCGTAGGAGAGATTCCCGGGGTGTCCGATGGTCCAACGATTGCCGCCCCGGCTCCGTCGCCCAGCAAAAAGCTGATGGTGCGATCGGTTGGATCGATAAAGTCGGACAGTTTTTCGCCTCCGACAACCAAGACATACTTGGCTACGCCAGAGCGCACCAGTGCATCTGCTTGCGCAATGCCATAGCAGTAGCCGGCACAGGCGGCAGAAATGTCGAAGGCTGGCGCCGGATTGGCTCCTATTTTGTCAGCTAAAAGGGCCGCGGCCGATGGAGTTTGGTGCGGGTGCGTAATGGTCGAAAAAATAACGGCTTCAACCTCAGATGCTTCAATTCCAGCATTCTTGATTGCTTGCAACGAGGCATCGACCGCCATGTCTAAAAGACTTAGGTTTTCGCTGGCGCGGCGTCTGGTGATGATTCCGGTGCGCTGACGAATCCATTCGTCACTCGAATCGATTGGGCCAGCAATGTCGTCATTGGTTACTGTCAGGTCACCGCGGGCAGCGCCCAAAGAATAAATTTTTGAGTACTTAACCGGTTGATATTGATTCAACGTGGGCTGGGCCATCGGTTGGTGCCTTTCGAGTATTTCTATAATTTAGCGAATCTTTGAGCAGATTTAGTTGTAGAGAATCGACAAAGCCGCATCGAGGTTTTCAGGAGTCTTTACAGCGACGATCTCCACTCCGGGCATAGCGCGCTTCGCGATTCCGGCTAGTGTTCCAGCCGGCGCTAACTCAATAACCGAGGTTACGCCCGAGTCAATCATGTTTTGCATACAGAGATCCCAACGCACCGGCGATGCAACTTGACTCACCAAACGTTTCAAGAACTCATCTCCCGAAGACACTTGATGGCCGTCCTGATTGCTCCAAATAGCAATGGTGGGGTCCGCTACGGCCATCGAGTTAGCATATTGCGCTAATGAACTTTGTGCCGGTTTCATGAATCGACTGTGAAATGCTCCAGCAACCTGCAACGGAACAACTCGTGTGCCAGCTGGCGGATTAGCCTGAAGTTCGCCAATTTGAGCAGTTGCTCCCGCGGCGACGATTTGGCCAGGGCCGTTGTAGTTGGCCGGTTCTAGTTCTAGTTCGCTCAGGCGATCTTCAATTGCCTGCAGTTCGCCACCCAGAATTGCAGCCATAGAAGTTGACTCGAGTGCGGCTGCTCGGGCCATGGCTTCACCGCGTTCCCGAACGAACTTGATTCCGGTGGCGGCATCAAATATTCCGGCACCAACCGCTGCAGTGATTTCGCCAACCGAATGTCCAGCTATGCCTGAGACCTTTGAATCATGGAGGTCTTTGCCATCCATTAGCGCTGCCATCGTGGCAATACCGGCAGCAACAATTAGGGGTTGGGCGATGGCAGTGTCACGAATTGTGTCGGCGTCGCTTACGGTTCCATGGGCAATAAGGTCGATTCCGGAAACTTCCTGCATCGATTCGATAGCCTCGCGAAAACTAGTCAGTTCTAGCCAAGGCGCAAGGAAGCCCGGTGTTTGAGAACCCTGACCTGGACAAAGGAGAGCAATCATGTTTATCTGCGCTTTCTGTTTTCTGACTCATTCATAGCACCTAAAACCATCGCGACCTGGAGTACGAATGCTTCTCGCGGACCGGTAGCATCCCAGCCGATAACGTCTGAAATTCTTTTCAATCGATATCGAACGGTATTTGGGTGTACGAATAACTCTCGAGCAGTATTTTCTAGGGACCGACCGGACTCGAGATAAGCCCCGAGGGTTTCAAGCAGTTCTGTCGAGGTGCTGGCCAACGGTCGATAAATTTTATTAATCAATGTTGCCTTGGCCAACATGTCTCCGGCAAGCGCTCGCTCGGCAAGCAGATCATCGGCGGCAATAAGCTTTGGAGCCTTAGCCCAGGCTTTTACAACAACAAAACCGGCGAGAGCGGCTTTAGCTGAGCGATGTGCGTCTACAACAGAATTGACTTCTGGGCCAAGAACTTGGACAGGTCCTGTAAAAAAGTGGTCGAACTGAGTGGCTAGTTCAAAGAATTTTGTTTTATTTGCATCTGAATCGTTGGTAAAACCGAGTACAGCAACGAGGCGATTGCCATGAATTCCTAGCAAAACGTCGGCTTGGTTTTTACGCGCACTTCGTCGAAATTCGTCTAAGTCAACTGAGTCATCACAGTTACCAATAAGAACTGCTACCGAGCCTTTTGCTCGCCAACCAAGTGCGGCTACGCGAGAGGATAACTCTTCTTCGTTTTCACCGCTTAGGACACTGTCAACCACGAGAGCTTCAAGTCGCTCGTCCCAAAGGCCGCGGGCCTCGGCAGCGCGGGCGTAAACATCTGCAGCTGAAAAGGCTATTTCTCTTGAGTAGAGCAATACCGATTCGCGCATCGACTCATCAAATTGAACAACTCGTTCTTCAACAATTTGAACGACGACGCGGATCAGCTGGAGTGTTTCCTGTAGCGAGATTGATCCCAGAAGCTCGCGAGGTGCGGTCGAGAAAACATCTGCGGCAACCCAGGGTTGAGATTTTGGATCTCGATACCAGGACACGAACGAAGTAATGCCCGCCTGTGCAACCAGGCCCACTGCTGAGCGACGACTAGCCGGCATATCTCTATACCAGGGCAGAGTCTCGTCGAGACGCTTGAGCGTGGTTGTTGCTAACTCACCCGAAATCGAGTTGAGCCACTCTAGGGTTTCAGCCTTAGTTTTCGCCACCGGTTGATCCTGAGGTGCCGGCCGCTACATCGTGCAGACGATAGCGGTCGATTGCCTGTTGAGGAACGCTCGGATCAATCAGGCCTTTCTCAACCAACTGTTCAAGAACTCGAACGACGATTGACGGACCATCAATTTTGAAGAATCTGCGAGCCGCTGCGCGGGTGTCGCTGAAGCCGAAACCATCTGCTCCAAGAGTCGCGTAGTCACCCGGAATCCAATTGCGGACCATGTCCGGCACCGCGTGCATATAGTCGCTAACACCGAGGAATGGCCCCTGAGCGCCGCCCAGTTTTTCAGTGATGTAGGCCTGGCCGGCAGGCTCGTTTGGAGCGAGGAATTTACGCTGATCGACGGCAAGTCCGTCGCGACGCAATTCCGTCCAAGACGTTACCGACCAGATGTCTGCGGATACTCCCCAGTCATCCTGCAGTAGCTTCTGAGCTTCGAGTGCCCAAGGAACTGCGACACCTGAGGCAAGAATCTGAGCCTTGTGTCCCGAATTCTCGTTGCGGCTAATGTTGTGAATTCCGCGAAGGATGCCGTCCACATCTACGTTTTCAGGCTCAGCCGGTTGAACGTAAGGCTCGTTGTAGACGGTCAAGTAGTAAACCACGTTTGGATCTGGGTGGTTGCCGCCGTACATGCGCTCTAGGCCGGCGCGCACAATGTGGCCAATTTCGTATCCGTAGGCAGGGTCGTACGAGATCACGCCGGTGTTGGTGGACGCCAAAACCGGAGAGTGTCCGTCTGCGTGCTGAAGTCCCTCACCGGTCAATGTGGTTCTACCAGCAGTCGCACCGATCATGAATCCACGTGTCAATTGGTCTGTAGCTGCCCAAATTGAGTCGGCAGTTCGCTGGAAACCAAACATCGAATAGAAAACATAAATTGGAATGATTGGCTGACCGTGAGTTGCGTAACTAGACCCCGCCGCTGTGAAAGCAGCGATAGAGCCAGCCTCGTTAATGCCGGTGTGCAAAATTTGCCCAGCAGTCGACTCTTTGTAGTTCAACAAAAGTTCGCGGTCTACCGAGATGTAGTGCTGGCCTTGAGGGTTATAAATCTTCGCGGTCGGGAAGAACGCATCCATACCGAAGGTTCTTGCCTCGTCTGGGATGATCGGCGCAATTCGCTCACCTAGCCCCGGAGCGCGCAGCAAGTCTTTGAGCAGTCGCACAAAGGCCATGGTGGTGGCTACTTCTTGGGTGCCCGAACCAGTCTTCGAAACCTTGTAGACCTCGTCGCCGGGAAGGTCGAAAGAGACATACTTGCTGCGTCGTTCTGGAAGATAACCTCCCAGAGCCTTTCGACGCTCATGCATGTACTGAATTTCCGGAGCGTTCTCGCCTGGGTGGAAGTAAGGAGGTTGGTACGGATTCTCTTCAAGTTGTGCGTCAGAAATTGGAATACGCAACTCATCGCGGAAGCTCTTTAGATTGTCGAGAGTCAGCTTCTTCATCTGGTGTGTTGCGTTACGGCCCTCGAATGACTTACCCAAGGTAAAGCCCTTGATGGTCTTGGCCAAAATAACGGTTGGCTGACCCTTGTGTTCTATGGCTGCCTTGTAGGCCGCATAAACCTTGCGATAGTCGTGACCGCCTCGTTTCAGACCCCAGATCTGGTCGTCTGTCATATTTTCAACCAGTTTTGCGGTTCGTGGATCGCGGCCGAAGAAGTTTTCGCGAACAAATGCGCCGTCTTCAGTTTTATAGGTCTGATAGTCGCCGTCAGGGGTTTTGTTCATCAGGTCTACTAGCGCACCATCGTGGTCGCGGGCTAGCAGGTCATCCCATTCGCGACCCCAGACAACCTTGATGACGTTCCAGCCAGCGCCTCTAAAGAAAGACTCAAGCTCTTGGATGATCTTTCCGTTACCGCGAACTGGTCCGTCAAGACGCTGAAGGTTGCAGTTCACAACGAAAGTCAAGTTGTCTAGTCCGTCGTTGGCTGCTAGTTGCAGTGCTCCGCGGCTTTCAACTTCGTCTAGTTCACCATCGCCCAAAAATGCCCAAACGTGCTGTTCTTCGGTGTTCTTGAAACCGCGTCCCGAAAGGTAGCGGTTGAATTGGGCTTGATAAATTGCGTTGATTGGTCCGATACCCATCGACACAGTTGGAAATTGCCAAAAGTCGGGCATCAATCTAGGGTGCGGATACGATGACAGGCCGCCACCAGCGTGGGATTTCTCTTGACGGAACCCATCTAGCTGGTTGGCGGATAGGCGACCCTCGAGAAAAGCACGAGCGTATGGGCCGGGAGACGCGTGACCCTGGATGAAAATCTGATCGGCACCGGCTGGGTGATCGGCACCTTTGAAGAAGTGGTTGAAGCCAACTTCGTATAGCGAAGCCGAAGAGGCAAAAGTTGAAATGTGTCCGCCAACGCCGACACCCGGGCGCTGAGCGCGGTGAACAAGCATGGCCGCGTTCCAGCGCATCCAGGCTCGGTATGTTCGTTCAATCGATTCGTCCCCGGGGAATTCAGGTTCATTCTCGGGAGCAATTGTGTTTATGTAGTCGGTGGTTGGAACGATAGGCACGTTCAATTGCAGTTCGTGCGATCTGCGCAAGAGATTTAGCATGATCTCTCGTGCTCTGCCTCGACCATGTACGCGGGCAACTGCATCAAGAGATTCAAGCCACTCAGCGGTTTCTTGCGGATCCTGGTCTGGGGTGCTGACCGCGTAGGCATCGTTGTTGTTGATAGACACCGACATTCCCTTTCGTGGGGGATAGATAATGTTTTTCGCGAGCCTTTGTTTAAGCTCTCCAACAGTCTAAGGCGACAAAGGGAAGCAAATGTTTGTTTGCGCGGTTGATTACGAAACAACAATCTTGAAAGGTAAACATGTCTGCAGAAATCGGCGAACTGGCGCCTGACTTTGAATTGCTCAACCAATTTGGAGAATCAGTAAAACTGAGTGATTTCCGAGGCAAGAAGGCAGTGACGCTGGTCTTCTATCCGCTCAGCTTCTCCGGGATTTGTACCGGTGAACTTTGCGAACTGCGCGACAACATTCCGCAATTTGAATCGCAAGACACTGAGCTAATCGCCATTTCAGTCGACTCAAAGCACGTACAGCGTGCATTTGCCGAACAAGAGGGCTATAAATTCAATGTTTTGGCTGACTTCTGGCCCCACGGTGAAGTGGCGCAAAAATATGGAGTGTTTATCCCAGAGTCGGGTTTTGCTAACCGAGCCACCTTCGTCATTAATAAAGACGGTGTTCTAGTTGCCAAGTTCATCACCGCGCCTGGCCAGGCACGAAGCTTTGCAGACTACCAGCGGGCGCTTGAACTGATCTAGTCGATTTGAAGTTCAGCAAGAAGAAATGTAATGTTCTTGCGGGGGCCTTTAGCTCAGTTGGTAGAGCGCCACGCTTACACCGTGGATGTCATCGGTTCGAGCCCGGTAGGGCCCACTCAAATGCCGAGGTGCGAAAGCACCTCGGCATTAGTATTTGGGTATGAGTTTGAATCCGAGCAATCCGCCAGAGCGCCGCGCCCTGAGCGATGAAGAGCTTCAAGCCCGGGTTTACCAACTTGCCGAAGAGCAGGGCGCCGCAACCGCAATAGCTTTCCTCGAGGAACAGGCGCGCCTGCGTGAACTCGACGAACTTGAATTAGCTAAGTGGCAATTAGACAACCCGCCTGTTTATCAGCCCGTCGTTGAAACTCCCCAGCTCGCTTCAGTAGCGCCATACGAGGTTATTTCCGCAGATGAAGAGGCGACTGTAGATGAGTTGGCGAAGCAGCGCGAATCGACTGCTCAAATAACTGGCACTGAATCACCTGATGTAACTGGCACTGAATCACCTGATGCTTCGCACTCGCTTACTTCTTCAGAGATTCTGTCCGCTACCGAATCTCCTGCCGCTGAGAACGCACCAGCAGTAATGGAAGCATCAGTTCCTCATCGTGAACCGTCTCCGGTATTGAGCGAAGCTGTTTTTGTTCCAAGTCCAAGCTCTGCCGCTGAGATTGTTATCGACGAGGATTACCAACTCGAATCAGAACTTGAGCACAGCAGCCAGATCAGTGCCAGTCAAGTGAACTTTGCCAATTTTGATCTATCCGAGGTTCAACAGGCCAATCAAAAACGTAATCCGGTTAAGTTATCGGACCAAGCAACTACCGGAAGGCAGTCTGCCGCGTCTTTATTTTGGGTCTGGGCTTCGGTCTTCATGGTTGGAGCTCCAGCACTAGCTCTTTCAGGTTTATCTAGTCAGGGTTTCTCGAAGCAAGAGTCTTTGTTGGCAACCATAATCGGTTTCTTTGGAGCCGGCTTGGCGATATCGGTTGTTTCTATTGCCGGTAAGCGCAGCGGTCTTTCGACTTTGGTAATTTCGCGGGCAGCTTTTGGCTACTATGGCAACCTTTTGCCTGCGGTTTTGACCGTACTTGGCAAGTTAATGCTCTCGCTTGTTCTGGGTTTTGTTCTGCTCAGCACTGTTGATGATCTAAATGCGAACCAGGGTTTTGTCGGACTAGTTACCCTGGCGGTAATACTTCTCGTTGTGTCGCTAATCGCGGGCTTTGGCGGTGAAGTTCTTTACAGATTTCAGCAGGTTGTTTCAATCGCCGCTCTCGCACTGTTGATGTGGATTGTGGCCCAAGGCTATATGGACCAAGTTGTCAGTGCGCTACCCAGCGACATCAACCCAATCCGAGTACTTTCCGCTGCGGCCTTAGTTTTTGCAGTCTTTGGTCTTCTTCTTGCATCATCTGCCGGCGAGTACACCAGACAGATGTCGGTAAAGGTTCGGGGCAGTTCAGTAACACTGTGGGTTCTTTTAGCAGTGTTTATTAGCGGTTCGCTGGGTGCAAGCATCCTGACCTATTTCTCTATCGAAACTGGGTGGCTTTCTCTAATTGCACTGATCCTCGGCATTACAGTCTTGCTGACGTCTAACCAGTACAGCACCAGCCGCTCTTTCTCCGCTTTTGGCTGGAATGCAAAGCCGGCCATTTCGCAACCACTTCTTGCCCTGCTGGTCTTGGGTGCATCGTTTGCCCTACACTCACAGACCGATATCTCTAGTGGCTTGGCTTTAGATTTCTTAGCTTTTGCAGCTGTCCCAATCTCGGGTTGGGCTGGAATCTTCATCAGCGACGTCTTGATTCGCCGAATCGCTTACCACGAGATTTCACTTAGCCGAAGCTATGGATTCTACAAAGCAGTCAACTGGGTCAACTTGGGCGGACTAGTCGTCGCCAGCGCAGTTGGATTTGGGCTGGCTGACAGCGACATGCCATTTCTCAACTGGCAAGGCTATCTGCTAATCGGTGTCCCAAATCCAGATTTCTGGGCATCAGGAAATATGGCGATTTTGACGACTTTCTCGCTTGGGATTCTGCTGCCATTGATTTTCGGTATCCCCAGGATCAAGCGACAGGAAGCCGAGGTGCTTGCCATTGAGGCTCGTCGCTCTGAATTGTTAGACGTTCTAGGTTTGGTTGAGTAAAAATGACTGCAAATTTGATCGACCTTATTGAGGTTTTTGAGACACTTTGGCCTACCAGAGACGCCGAAGAATGGGATCGCGTCGGTTTAGTTTGTGGTTCGGCTGATCAGAAAATATCGCGCGTCTTATTGTCGGTTGACGTTTGCAGCGATGTATTAGAAGAGGCGAAGCAAGGCGAGTTTGACTTAGTGCTCGCACATCATCCACTGATACTTCGGGGCGTGACAACTCTGTCTGAGCAGACTGGTAAGGGCAGTCTGTTATCGACGGCGATTAGAAACTCAATAGCCATCTTTAGCGCTCATACCAATGCTGATGTAGCCGAGGATGGCGTTTCAGACTCTTTCGCAAAACACCTCGAGCTTCGCAACATTTGTCCAATAATCGACCGCGGTGACGGTCTTGGTTTGGGGCGAATTGGTGCTTTGGCTGAACCGCTCAGTTTGCTTGACCTTGCCAGAGTTGTAGCCTCGAAGTTGCCGTCGACCGCAACCGGTGTGCGAGTTGCTGGCAATCACGAAAGGTTAATTAGCACTGTTGCGCTATGCGCCGGTGCCGGCGATTCGCTGCTCGAACAGGTCTCTAGGCTAGATGTGGATGTCTACATCACCAGCGACCTGCGTCACCACGTGGTTCAAGATCAGCTTGAAAGAAATCTCGCGGTTGGCAATGGACCGGCGATTATTGACGTCAGCCACTGGGCGGCTGAGTGGCTGTGGCTTGATCATGCTGCTGCTAGGTTGTCAAAAGAATTTCCGGAAATTCAATTTGTGGTCAGCGCGATTCGCACCGACCCCTGGGATTTTGTAGTAACACAGTAAGGAAAAAGTGAATATTTCTTCAGAAGCTAAATCAGATTTGCTCGCGCTGCTGGCAATCGATTTAGAGATCACCAAGTCGAAAAATGACTCAGATCAGATAGCCAAATCCACCGAACTTTCTGAGATTCGAAACCGACTAATTGAGGCTGCCAGTGAGTTCACCAATGTGCTTTCAAAAGTTGAAACTATTCGAACTGAAATTGAAAAAGTGGCCTCTGATCTCAACTTGGTCGAGACAAGGATTGCTAAGGACCAGACCCAACTGCTACAAACCAGTAGCCCAAAAGATGCCCAGGGAATTCAGTCCGAATTGGCAACGCTGGCGCGCCGCAAAGATGAGCTTGAAGACGCTGAATTGAATCTGATGGATGAATTGGAGCAGGTTGAACGCGACCTCGAAAAGAAGCAATTCGTTCGTGATGATTTAGACACCCAAGTTCGCGAAGCGCTCGAAGTCCAAGAGAAAGCGTTACAGAAAATTGCCTCGGGACTAGTTCTGCTTAAAGATAAGCGAGCGCAACTTGCCGCCCGTTTGGCTCCAGAACTTTTTGAAGTTTATGAACGAAAAGCCCGACGCTCGGTTCCAGTTGGTCTGCTCCAAGGCCGGGAATGCACTGCCTGTCGGATGACTCTCGGCGCAACGTCGCTTGAGGCTATTTCCGGTACCCCGCAAGATCAATTGATTGAGTGCCCAGAGTGCCAAGCCATTCTGATTAGGGAATAGCGGTGCCACGTTATTTCATTCTTGAGGCGGATGGTGGTTCGCGAGGTAATCCTGGACCGGCCGGATCAGGAGCAGTTGTAATTGATCTGAACACTGGGGAGCTAGTTGCAGAATTAGGTCGCTACGTAGGCATGGCCACAAATAATGTCGCTGAGTACATTGCCCTCGAAATCGGTTTGAGCAAAATATTTGAAATCGACCCAGGGGCCACAGTTGAAGTGCGAATGGACTCGAAATTGGTTGTCGAGCAGATGTCTGGGCGATGGAAAATAAAACATCCTGACATGCAGGATTTGGCAATCAATATCAAAAGGCTTATCGCCTCCCGAACGGTAAATTTCATTTGGGTTCCACGTGAGCAAAACAGCCGAGCCGACGCTTTAGCAAACGAAGCGATGGACTCAGCTGAGGATTTTTCTCGAGTCCTCGATGGGGGCAGTGAAAGCTTTGTGCCACCAGTAAACGAGCAAAAACTGACTCGACCAAGTTCAATTCGTGCACCGCAAGCCGAGAATGTTCCACCCGCTACCGTAATCATGGTTCGACACGGCAGAACTGAATTGACCGAAACCAACCGCATTTCCGGTCGAACCGGACTCAACCCGGGATTGTCAGATTTGGGTCAAGAAGACGCGCAGCGTGCTGCGACCGAACTTTCAAATTTAGGTAAACGTGGATTTTGGAAAAATATCAATCCGCCCACGGTAGTGATTAGCTCACCGCTTCAACGAACATTAGACACTGCTCAAATCATCGCCGCTAAGCTCGGGCTAAAAGTCGAGGTTGTCGAAGATTTTGCGGAAATTTCTTTCGGCGAGTGGGATGGACTTACCAACGAAGAGCTTTTTGAAAAGTGGCCTGACGAATATCAAACTTGGCGAGGATCATGGGATGTGCCGCCACCAAACGGCGAATCTCTAGCTGATTTCGATCTTCGTATCCGAGGTGCCCTTGAACGCACTATCGAAAAACACGCGGGCGCTACGGTTGTAGTCGTAGCGCATGTGATGCCAATCAGGGGAGTACTTCGATACTGTCTCGGCGCCGGACCGGAGACCTATTGGCGACCGGTTGTTGCGCCGTGTTCGATATCCGCATTTAGGTTCTGGGGAAGTTCGGCCGCCGACCTACTGAATTTCAACGCAACATCGCATTTGAATTAGCCTGCGGTTATGCTAGGTGCGATGGGTCGGCCAGGCAATCGCGAGAAATCGAGGAACGTCCGGGCTCCAAAGGGCAGGGCGGTGGCTAACGGCCACCCGGGGTAACCCGCGAGAAAGTGCAACAGAGAGTAAACCGCCGCGCAAGCGGTAAGGGTGAAACGGTGGGGTAAGAGCCCACCAGCGGGGTGTGTGAGCACCTCGGCTAGGTAAACCTCGCCTGGAGCAAGACCAGACAGTTAGCTTATAAGTTGCCCGCTTTGCTAACGGGTAGGTCGCTTGAAGTCTTGAGTAATCAAGATTCTAGATAGATGATTGCCCCCGAAAGGGACAGAACCCGGCGTATCGGCCGACCCATCACTCGTCAGTTTTTGTCTTATGAGCTAGAACGGCCGCACCTAAAATTCCGGCATTATTTCGCTTAGTTGCCGGGACAATCTCTGTATTGAGCCTCAGCAGCGGTAGAAACTTTTCATGATGTTTAGATATTCCGCCACCGACGATGAATAGATCTGGCGTGAACAAGCGCTCCAGGTTGGAGTAATAAATCTGAAGCCGCTGAGCCCATTCAACCATCGTGAGATCTTCGTTTTCCTTAGCGGAGTAAGCGGCCTTAGTTTCGTAATCAACCCCACCAATTTCTAGATGCCCGAGTTCAGCATTTGGAACCAGAATGCCTTTGATAAACAGAGCCGTACCAATGCCTGTGCCCAAGGTAGTCATGATTACGAGACCACGCTTTTTCTTTCCGGCACCGAATTTCATTTCAGCAACCCCAGCTGCATCGGCATCGTTAACAATATGAACTTTCCGATTCAATTTCTGCGTGAAAAGTTTCTCAGCATCAAGCCCAATCCAAGCCTTTGAAACGTTAGCGGCACTCATGGTTACCCCGTGTTTGACTACGGCCGGGAAACAGATGCCAACCGGTGTCTGCGGATCAGTTTGTGGAAGCTGAGTCAACACTTTGACCACTGCGTTGGCAATCGCATCTGGTTCGCCGCCAGTTGGGGTTTCTATTCGAATTCTTTCACCCACCAGCTCACCTGACTTTAGGTCAACTAGGCCACCTTTGATTCCAGTTCCGCCGATGTCAATTCCGATTGCATACTTGCTCATGCCAAGCCTCCTTCAAAAAGGGTGAGAATCTCTGGGCCATTTTCTGTGACGGCAATTGTGTGCTCAAACTGAGCTGTCAAAGATTTGTCTTTGGTGGTAACAGTCCAGCCGTCTGGCCACATGTCCCACTCGTGAGTGCCCAAGGTGAGCATTGGCTCGACAGTAAACACCATGCCAACCTTGATCTCGTCGGCGTAGTGCGGTGCTGAATCGTAGTGCGGGATAATCAAGCCACTGTGGAATGCTTGGCCGATGCCGTGCCCGGTGAAATCGCGAACCACACCGTAATTGAAACGCTTCGCATAAGCCTCAATAGACCTTCCAATTATGTTCACTTGCCTGCCAGGCATGGCGGCACGGATGCCGCGCATCATTGCTTCATGGGTCCGGCTGACCAGCTGTGAAATTTCTTCGCTAGTTTCGCCAACTATAAAGGTGTGGTTGGTATCTCCGTGGAAACCATCCTTGAAAGCGGTTATGTCGATGTTGATAATGTCACCTTCGGCAAGAACCGTGTTATCTGGAATTCCGTGACAAATGACTTCATTCACTGATGAGCAAAGTGATTTGGGGTAGCCGCGGTAACCCAGCGTTGAGGGATAGGCCCCGTGGCTAATGACGAATTCGTGCCCAATTTTGTCGAGAAAGTCGGTAGTTACCCCAGGCTTTATCTGTCTGCCAACCGCTTGAATAGCAGCCGCAGCGATCTTTCCGGCTTCGCGAATCTTTGAGATCTCGTCAGCTGTTCTGATGTCGCCCCCGGTGTACGGTTGCGGGGCGGGCTTACCGACGTATTCGGGTCGGGGAATGAGGTCTGGTACGAACCGTGTGGGGCTTATTTCCCCGGGAATAAGATGTCCATGTACCAAATCGCGAGGCATAGAAGAAGTCTAAGGGAGTGGCAGTTGGCGAAAGATCAAAAAGACCAACCCGGATACTGGTTCAATTTGGCTAACCGTAAGGTCGAGTTCGGGCTAAAGACGAATGCGCTGAACCGGATTGGCCCTTTTGAAACGGCAGCAGAGGCAGAGCAGGCCCTCGAGATTATTGAGTCACGTTCGAAGGCGTGGCGCGACGAAGAGGATAGTGACCGAAATTAAGCCCTAAGGCGACTATTCAAAACTGTTCTCGGGCGCCGGAAATTGCTTGGCCTTGACTTCTTCTCGGTAGGAAACGACCGATTGGGTCAACTGATTTCGCAGGTCACCAAATTGCTTGACGAATTTTTTAGGTCTGCCATCACTGAAGCCCGACATGTCGGTCCAAACCAGAATTTGACCGTCTGTGTCCGGGCCAGCCCCAATTCCAACGGTTGGGATTTGCAATTCTTTCGTGATTTCTGCGGCCAAATCTGCCGGCACCATCTCTAGAACAACTGCAAAAGCCCCGGCCGCTTGAACGGCCAGAGCGTCTTCGCGAAGCTTAGCTGCGCCTTCACCTCTGCCTTGGACCTTGAAACCACCCAGCGAATTCACACTCTGCGGTGTAAAACCAATGTGTGCCATGACTGGAATGCCCGCTTCAACAATGCGTCGGATTTGCTCGACAGATTTCGTTCCGCCTTCGAGTTTTACTGCTTCAGCGGCGGAAAGCTTAATTATTTTTAGGGCATTCTCCAGTGCCTGCTCGCCGCCAAGTTCGTAACTTCCAAAAGGCATGTCGACCACAACAAGAGCGCGGTGCGCCGATTTGGCTACCGGTCTAGCGAGCATGATCATCTCGTCGACCGTTACTGCGAGTGTTGAGTCTTGTCCCAGCACTGTGTCGGCTGCCGAGTCACCAACTAGCAAAACATCAATACCTGCTTGATCGAAAATAGCTGAAGTAATTGCGTCGTAGCTGGTCAACGCGGTGAATTTCTCACCACGCTGTTTGAACTCGGCTAGCGTTGTCGCTCTGACTTTGGCCAATTAGGCTCGCTTCCAGGCATCGACTTCAATTTCAATGAGCATTTTTGGATTGATGAATTTGATTCCAGCGAGCATTGTCGCGGCAGGGCGAATCTCACCGAAAATCTCACCGTGCGCCTTGCTGACGGCATCCATGTCTTCTGCGTTCGCAACATATACACGGCTTCTAACCACATCTTGCAGGGTATAGCCCGCTTGTGCGAGTGCTGGTGCAATTACTTCACGCAGGGCAACCAAAGTCTGGCCGTAGGCATCGCCTTCGTGCTGCAATTCACCGTTAACGGTTGCAGTCGAGCCGGAAACGTGAACGTATTCGCCAGCCACCACTGCGCGTGAGTAACCGATAACCGATTCCCAAGGTCCGCCACTCGAAATTAATTTATCTGCTGCCATTTTTCACCTGTATCTGTTTGTTATTGGAAGTCTGCGGTCTCGCCCAAAGGCGATAGCGGTAATTTTTGTGCCAATTGCCGATTGCCTGCGTTTCCACTCGGCTGAATCTACAAGTCGCGAGATTTTCGACACCAACTCCCGTTCGAAGCCTAAAGCAACAATCTCAGATACTGATTTTCGTTGGCCAACATAAAGTTCAAGCAGCGCATCCAGCAATTCATAGTCGGGCAGGGTATCTTGGTCAACTTGGCCGGGTCGAAGCTCCGCCGATGGTGGTTTCGAGATTGAGTTTTCCGGAATGGGTTCAATCTCGCTCAGTTCCCGGGCGATGCGGTTGCGCCATTTGGCAAGTTCCCAGACCAAGGTTTTTGGAACATCTTTGATCGGGGCAAAACCCCCCACAGAATCGCCGTAGATAGTGGAGTAGCCGACTGAAATCTCGGTTTTGTTTCCGGTTGTGAGCACGAGGTGGCCCTCAGAGTTGCTTAGAGCCATCAGCAGCGAACCGCGAACGCGTGCCTGAATGTTCTCGGCGGCGAGACCCGAGAGTCCAAGTTGCTTGTCGAAAGGTTCAACTAAGTCTGCGATTGGCTCGATCCGGTAGTCGATATCAAGACGGCGCGCAAGATCGGCTGCATCGTCAAGCGAGTGTTGCGACGAGTATTCAGAAGGCATCGCCACGCCGAAAACTCGTTCTTTGCCCAAGGCATCGACCGCAAGAGCGGCACATAATGCTGAGTCAATACCGCCGGAGAGCCCAAGAATGACAGATTTGAAACTGTTTTTGGCCACATAGTCGGCAAGCCCTAGGCGGAGCGCATGCCAGATCTGCCAGAGTTCATCAGCAGGCTCCACAGACTGCGAGGTAATCGCGGAAATGTGATTTGCGGAGTCAAAATCGAACAGTAGCAGGTCGCTTTCAAACTGTTTACCTCGTGCGACTAAAGAGCCGTTCGCCGACACTACGAAACTATCTCCGTCAAAAACCAGATCATCCTGGCCACCAACTAAATTCGAGTAGGCAACGGCACAGTTGTATTTTTTAGCGATGTTGCTAACCAGCTGAACTCTGGTGTCAGCCTTTGAAATCTCGAAAGGGCTGCCATTCAACACGCATAGCAGCTCAATTCCTTCAGCCTTGGTATGACCAACTGGTCCGCCCTCCTGCCAGATGTCTTCACAGATAACTACACCAATGCGGTGCCCCTTTACTTCGAAAGAGAAATAGTCCGAACCCGAATTAAAGATTCGATACTCATCGAATACCGAGTAATTGGGTAGGTGATGCTTGTCATATTTTCCGGCCACTCGTCCGGCGCGAATTAGAACGGCTGAGTTTGTTGCTACTGACCAACTCTGTTCGTTTTTATCAGCCAGAGGTAGCCCAACTAAAACATCAAGATTTGGGTGATTGGCCTCGAGCCAAGCGGCTAAGTTAGCAAGCGATTCTGCGCTATCTTGCAAAAACGATTCATTTTTCGCGAGGTCTTCGATCGGGTAACCCGAAATGACCATCTCGCCAAAAACCACCAGGTCTGCGCCACTCGAACTTGCCTGATTACAGGCGGTCTTAATGAGTTCAAGGTTGCCGACGAAGTCTCCCACTATTGGGTTCACTTGAGCAATCGCAAAGCGAAAAATCGGCATAACCATTAGCCTAGTAGCAAGAGAGAGGACTAAATATGGACAAGCAACGCGACTTCGTTTTGAGGACCATTGAGGAGCGCGGTGTTAAGTTTGTCCGTCTATGGTTCACCGACGTAGCCGGAACTCTAAAGTCGGTTGCAATTGCTCCGGCTGAGGTCGAGGGTGCTTTTGCCGAAGGCCTAGGTTTTGATGGCTCAGCAATTGAGGGCCTTGCTAGAACATATGAAGCAGACATGCTGGCCATGCCAGATCCCAGCACTTTTCAAATCCTTCCATGGCGCGGTGAAATCAATCCAACTGCTCGCATGTTCTGCGACATTCAAACCCCGGATGGTGCTCCAGCCGCTGCCGATCCACGTAACGTTCTGCGCCGCTCACTCGCCAAAGCCAGTGACATGGGCTTCTCTTTCTACATTCATCCAGAAATCGAGTTCTATCTCCTAAAGTCCTCGCAGTTGGGCCCTGAGGGCCCCATCCCAGTTGATAAGGCTGGCTATTTCGACAACGTTCCAGGTGGCACGGCACACGATTTCCGTCGCCGCGCCGTATCCATGCTCGAACAGTTGGGAATCTCGGTTGAGTTCAGCCACCATGAGGGTGGTCCCGGTCAAAACGAGATTGACCTCCGATATGCCGACGCCCTAACCATGGCCGACAACATCATGACTTTCCGCACCGTTATCAAAGAGGTTGCAATTGAACAGGGCGTTTATGCAACGTTTATGCCCAAACCGTTCACCGAACATCCCGGTTCAGGTATGCACACCCACATGTCTCTCTTTGAGGGCGACTCGAATGCATTCTTTGAGGCTGGGTCGCAGTACCACCTGTCTAAGACCGCGAAACACTTCATTGCCGGATTACTCAAGCACGCTCCGGAAATCACCGCTGTCACTAACCAGTACGTGAACTCATATAAGCGACTCTGGGGTGGCGGCGAGGCACCGAGCTTTGTGTGCTGGGGTCACAACAACCGCTCAGCCCTGATTCGCGTTCCGTTATACAAGCCAGATAAAGGCCAGAGCTCACGGATTGAATACCGAGCAATTGATTCTGCGGCCAATCCGTACCTCGCTTATTCGCTGATTTTAGCTGCGGGTCTAAAAGGTATTGAAGAAGAGTATGTCCTGCCAGGGGAGACCGAAGACAACGTTTGGGCGCTTAGCGACGCCGAGCGTCGAGCCATGGGAATTCAACCTCTGCCACAAAGCCTCGACCATGCCATTCGCAAACTCGAAGAGTCTGAACTGGCTGCCGAAACTCTTGGTGAAGAGGTATTCAGCTATGTTCTTGCCAATAAACGTCGCGAGTGGAGTGAGTACCGCTCTCAGGTGACGCCTTTCGAATTGAAGCAAAACTTCGAGACCCTCTAGGCAATGTCGCAATTAGAGCGTCCTGCTTCGCTTTCGAGTCTCGCCAAGTATGGTTTTGCAAACCTATCGCAGGCGATGGCGAACCTTGACGAGTTGCTTGCGCTGATTGGTGATCCGGCCAGACCATTTCTGGCAACTTTGGCAAAAGTTCAAGATCCCGACCAGGCCTTGAGTGCAACAGTTCGCTTAGCAAGGCAAGACAGCAGTTCCCTCAAAAAACTGCTTAGGCGCGATGAGAGCGCTCGAAGATTGGCCTTGCTTGCTGGTGCCTCGATTTCGCTAATTGAGTTTGTGGAGACGCATCCCTCGTCTTTGTCGATTTTTGATGAATCACCGGTAATGCCAAAAACCCAAGATCAGTATCAGCACATATTCTTGGAGGCACTTCCTCAAGAGTGGCCAGATGTGGCAGAGGCCTGGCGAGCCTTGCGCATCGCATATCGACAAGAGTTGCTAAGAATCGCAATTTTTGATCTGACTTCAGACTCGGTTACCGATGTGCTGCCGCTGGTCGCCACGGCGCTGTCCGACATTGCCGGTGCAGCGCTGGATGCAGCCATTTCAATAGCGCGAGTCGAACTTACTGCATCGAAAGAATTTGGAACGTTTACGGTCGATGAACTCTCATCGACTCGATTCGCCGTGATCGCAATGGGCAAGTGTGGCGCTAGAGAGCTTAATTACATCAGCGATGTCGATGTCATTTTTGTTGCTGAGTCTGGAAGTGATGATCTAGGCAACTCTCGAGCAATTGAGGTAGCTACAAAAATAGCAACTCGCATGATGCGAGCAATTGACGGCGTTTGCATTGAGCCAGGATTGTGGCAGGTTGATGCCAACTTAAGGCCGGAGGGTAAGTCCGGTGCCCTGGTTCGAACTTTAGAATCGCACGTTGCTTACTATCAAAAATGGGCTGAAAGCTGGGAGTTTCAAGCTCTGCTAAAGGCCCGTCCAGTGGCTGGCGATCGCGACTTAGGTCAGAGATACGTCGCTGAGCTATCGCCTATGGTTTGGCAGTCGACTGAACGGGAAAACTTTGTTGAATCCGTTCAGAAAATGCGCGAGCGAGTGACCGCCAACATTCCCGCTGGCGAACTAGACAGACAAATAAAGCTCGGGCCCGGAGGGCTTCGAGACGTCGAATTTACCGTGCAACTGCTGCAATTAGTTCACGGCCGAACTGATGAAACGGTTCGAGTAAGAGACACTGTCTCCGCGATTCGTGCGTTAGCAACCGCGGGTTACATTGGGCGTTCAGATGCCTCCACCTTCGAGCAGCACTATAAGTTCTTACGAACTCTGGAACACCGAATCCAAATGTCTCAAATGCGCAGAACGCACTTGCTACCGCAAAACGAGGAAGCGGTGCGAGCCCTAGCCAGAGCATTCGATGTCACTTTTTCAGCGCAAGATTTGCTGGCTGCGTGGAACCAAATCAAGCTCGAGGTTAGGGCACTGCACCAAAGAATCTTTTATCGACCTCTGCTGTCTGCGGTCGCAAAACTCGATCCAGATGCTTTCGCCCTAAGTTCTGACCAGATTCAGGATCGCCTTCGGGCAATTGGTTTTGTTGATCCCAAATCAGCGCAGCAGCACATTGCCGCACTTACTTCCGGGTTAAGCCGTCGCGCTGACATTCAACGTCAGTTGCTGCCGGTGCTTATCCAATGGTTTGCTCAGGGTGCTGACCCGGATAGCGCTTTACTCAGTTTCAGACGGCTCAGTGAAGACCTCGGTGACTCTCCGTGGTATCTGCGGATGTTGCGTGACTCATCCGGGGCAGCCGAAAAAATGACTCAGGTTTTGGCAAATTCTAAATTGGCCACCGCTCTGTTTGAGAAGATTCCTGAGGCCGCATCCTGGTTTGAACGTGCCGAAGACTTGCAACCGACAAGTACACAAGATCTCGAGGCCGAGATAGACGCGATTAGCAGCCGACACGATGATTTCGAGGTGGCGGCATCCCTGATAAGAAGCCTGCGGCGCCGAGAGACACTTAGAATTGCGATTGGCTCTGTTCTTGGCGAGCTTGACCTTTCGGCCGCGCAGAAAGGTCTGAGCGACCTCACAAGCGCATATTTGCATGGCATGTTGCGTCTCGCCGAGGAAGCTGTCGGCACGGGTGAAAAGATCGCCGTGGCAATTGTTGCTATGGGTCGTTTCGGTGGTGAGGAGCTTGGTTTTGGCTCAGATGCAGATGTGATGTTTGTCTATCGAGCACTTGAAAATTCAGAAAGCCAAAATAATCAAAAGTTAGCTGAGCAAGTTGTATCGACGCTGCGAAAGTTAGTCCAAGACCCCGTTCTCGAGTTTGATTTGGACATTGACTTGCGACCGGAAGGCAAGAACGGGCCAATTATTCGTTCAATTACCTCATACGCGAGCTATTACGAGCGCTGGTCTGACAGTTGGGAAGCTCAGGCTTTGCTAAGAGCCAGACTCATCACGGATGACACCGAACTTCGGGTTGAGTTTCTGGCCCTCATCGAGAAGTATCGCTACCCAAGCACAGTTTCTGAAGAGGCAATTATTCAGATTCGCCGCCTCAAGGCCCGAATGGAAACCGAGAGGTTGCCTCAGGGGGCCGATCCAAAGCGTCACATGAAACTCGGTCGCGGCGGGCTATCCGACGTTGAGTGGGTGATTCAATTGCTACAACTGCGACATGGATCGCAATTTCAGAATTTGCGAACGCCAAACACACTCCTGGCCTTGGACGCGGCAGTTGAGTCTAAGCTCGTGGCTGAACACGATGCTCGCGTGCTTAGCGAGGCTTGGGTTTTTGTCTCCCGGTGTCGTTCTGCCATGACACTTTGGTCAAATAAACCAGCGGATGTGCTTCCTCACGATCGGAAGCAACTTGATGGAATAGCCAGAATCCTTGGCTACTCGGCTAGTTCGGCATCCGCTCTCGAGCAGGATTACCTGGCGGTGACCCGGCGAGCCCGCTCGGTATTTGAGCGACTGTTCTACGAATAGAAAAGGGCCACCTTGCGGTGACCCTTTTCAACTTCTAACTAAACGCCGAAGTGTGAAAAAGGGCCACCTTGCGGTGACCCTTTTCAACTTCTAACTAAACGCCGAAGTGTGAAAAAGGGCCACCTTGCGGTGACCCTTTTCAACTTCTAACTAAACGCCGAAGTGTGAAAAAGGGCCACCTTGCGGTGACCCTTTTCAACTTCTAACTAAACGCCGAAGTGTGAAAAAGGGCCACCTTGCGGTGACCCTTTTCAACTTCTAACTAAACGCCGAAGTAGAGTTCGAACTCGTATGGGTGAGGACGAAGGGCAATTGGCTGGATTTCCTTGGTGCGCTTGTAGTCAATCCAGGTTTCGATTAGATCCTTAGTGAATACGTCGCCCTGAAGAAGGTAGTCGTGATCTGCTTCAAGAGCCTTGAGGCAGTCCTCCAAGTTTCCAGGAACCTGAGGAATCAACTTTGCCTCTTCCGGTGGCAGCTCGTACAGATCTTTGTCGACAGGCGCGTGTGGCTCAATACGGTTCTTGATGCCATCAAGACCTGCCATCAACATTGCGGCGAAAGCCAGATAAGGGTTTGCCGATGCATCCGGTGCACGGAACTCAATGCGCTTCGCCTTTGGGTTGGTGCCGGTCATTGGGATACGAATTGCAGCCGAGCGGTTTCCAGCCGAGTAGACCAGGTTAACTGGAGCCTCGAAGCCTGGAACCAAACGGTGGAAAGAGTTTACCGATGGGTTGGTGAACGCCAACAGCGATGGTGCGTGTTTCAAAATTCCACCGATGTACCAGCGAGCGATATCTGATAGACCGCCGTAGCCGTTTTCGTCATAGAAAAGAGGCTTTCCCTCTTTCCAGAGTGACATGTGAACGTGCATACCCGAACCGTTGTCGCCAAATAGTGGCTTTGGCATAAAGGTTGCGGTCTTACCCCAGCGCTCAGCAACATTCTTGACGATGTACTTGAACTTCAGGATGTCATCAGCTGATGAGAGCAGAGTGTCGAACTTGTAGTTGATCTCGCCCTGACCAGCTGTACCAACTTCGTGGTGGCTGCGCTCTACCTCTAGGCCTACAGCTAAAAGTTCTGCAACGATGTCGTCGCGCATGTCAGCATGCTTGTCAACTGGTGTTACTGGGAAGTAGCCGCCTTTGTATGGGGTTTTGTTCGCTAGGTTACCGCCGATTTCTTCGCGGCCGCTGTTCCAAGCAGCTTCATCCGAGTCGATGAAGTGCATAGAACTGTTCTGCTTGTACTCATAGCGAACATCATCGAAAATGAAGAACTCGGCCTCAGGCGCAAAGAATGCGGTGTCGGCGATGCCGGTAGTAGCAAGGTAAGCCTGAGCCTTCTTTGCAGTCTGTCGGGGGTCGCGACCGTAAATCTCACCATTGCGAGGGTTGTATACGTCGAAAATCATCACCAAAGTCTTTTGAGCACGGAAAGCATCGATGTAAGCGGTGGTGACATCTGGAATCAACTGCATGTCCGATTCGTTGATGGAGGCGAAACCTCGGATCGAAGAACCATCAAAGAGTTGACCGTTGACAAAAAAATCTTCGTCAATCATTGACGCCGGAAGGTTGAAGTGCTGCTGAACACCAGGTAGGTCGGTGAAGCGAACATCTAGGAACTTAACATCGTTTTCCTTGATGTATTGGACTACCTCAGAGGCGGTCTTAAACATGTGGATTCCCTTCGGAAGATTGATATTTTGCGGCGCACCCTCGAGCCACCTCTAGTTTAGTGAAGTCAATGTTGCGTGCATTCGACTTAATGTTTCCGGCATGTAAATCTTTGAAATAGGGTGGTCACATGACAGAGACTAATTGGGCCGGTAAGGATCTAGGATTACCTGCGAGCGGCCCAGGATCGTTAGCGAAGATGCCAACTCGCATCGCGGCCATTTTGATTGACTGGTTAAGTTGCCTGCTTGTCTCCGCCGCATTCTTTGCGAGCGATAACGCAGCCACTTTAGTGATTTTCTTAGCTACCCAAAGTGTTTTTATTGCGACAGCAAACGGCTCGCTTGGGCATAAACTTTTGCGTCTGCGGGTAATCAAAATTGGTCATCGGCAAGTTGGCTTTTCCGCAGCAGCCATCAGATCTCTGCTTCTGATTTTGGTTTTACCGGTGGTCATAGTCGACAACAACAACCGCGGACTCCATGACCGCGCGGCAAAAACTGCGCTGGTAAAGACCAGGTAGCTATCTTCTCGGAGCGCGGAACTTCTTAGGGTCAATACCCTTTGGAATCGGCAAGCTAGATCCGATAGCGTCGAGACGCTTTCTTACCACGGCAACTTCGGCACGATTCAACTGTTTCTTTAGTTTGTAAATCTCTTTTGTTAGTCGGTGCAGCTCAACACCGTCGCCAGTGGCGAAGATGGTGTGCACTGGTACCCCAGGAGCAATTCTCGCAATCTTCTTTTTCTCATCCTCGACCAGGCTCTTGACGCGAGTGCTGGCAGGTGCCTCGCCGATTAGAACAATGCCGGCCTGACCAACTGTTCGATAAACGGCATCATGAGTCTTGGGGTTTACCGCCACCGGCATTTCAGAAGACGTGTAGTTTTTGCGAAGCGAGCTGGAGAGGACTGCTCCAACTGCTCCCGGCTGCCCTTCGATCTGGCTGTAAGCCACCTGCTCGGCTCGTCGAGACATGACAATTAGAGCGGCCAAGATACCTGTGATCGAACCAGAGATGATAAACAGCGTGTTACTGAAAACATTGCCCCCGCCAAAGAATGCAGCAAGGGAAATTCCAAAGCCAACACCCAAGGCCAGCGCTAAAAGAGCCCAGGCCAAGGAGGCCTTGTCTTTTTTGATTGTTAACTTGTAGACGCTGAGAAGTTGACGAACTCTGCCTGGGGTACCTTTGCTTTTAGCCATTTGAAAATTCTATCGAACAGCTTGGGCAAAACCCTTGCTGATGGCGGCATCGGCAAGATGTTGCAAGGCCTCGGGAATCTCGGAACCTTTCTTCATCATCGACTCCGCCCAAAGCCGACCGGCTCGATACGAGGAACGGACTAGCGGTCCGGAAAGAACTCCTAAGAAACCGATCTCTTCGGCTTCCTGCTGCATCTCCACGAACTCCTGAGGCTTTACCCAGCGCTCGACCGGATGGTGCAGGGGAGAGGGTCGCAAATACTGGGTGATGGTGATGATGTCCGTACCGGCAGAGTATAAGTCCCTCAGAGCCTGGGAGATCTCTTCCCTAGTTTCACCCATTCCAAGAATTAGGTTTGATTTGGTGACTAGGCCGTAGTTCCTTGCCTGCGTGATTACATCCAGGCTGCGCTCGTATTTGAATGCCGGGCGAATTTGCTTGAAGATTCTTGGCACAGTCTCGACATTGTGGGCAAAGACCTCAGGCTTCGCGTCAAAGACTTTTTTTAACAGTTCCGGATTGCCACTGAAATCTGGAACCAAGATCTCGACTCCGGTGCTTGGGTTTTTCTTGTGTATTTGCTTGATGGTTTCGGCATAGAGCCAAGCACCCTCATCGGGTAAGTCATCGCGGGCAACTCCGGTTACGGTCGCATAGCGCAGATTCATTTCGCGAACCGAATTGGCAACGCGTCTTGGTTCGTCTGGGTCAAACGCAGCCGGCTTGCCGGTGTCTATTTGGCAGAAGTCGCAACGACGAGTGCACTGTGAACCGCCAATAAGAAAAGTTGCCTCACGGTCTTCCCAGCATTCAAAAATGTTTGGACAACCAGCCTCTTGGCACACCGTGTGCAGTGAATCGTTTTTTACTTTTTCGCGAATGGCTAAATACTCGGGCCCCATCTTCGCGGTTGCTTTAATCCACTCAGGTTTCTTTTCAATCGGCACTGCAGCGTTGCGGGCTTCAATGCGGAGAAGACGCTTAGATGTGTCCGTCAAATCTTTTTCCTTGGAGTTATTTCTTTCAGTCTAAGTCTTATTTTTTCTGCGGCCATCTCCGGAGTTACCTCCGAGCCGAGTAGTGCGGTAAGGGTGGAAGTTCGTGCGTCGCGGATTCCACAAGCGATGATGGTTTCGTAGGGTTCAAGGCTGTTATTGCAATTGAGTGCGAACCCGTGCATCGTGGTTTTTTCGGCAACGCGGATGCCAATTGCGGCAACCTTCACCGTTTCATAACCGACGTTTACCCAAACGCCACTGCGTCCCTCGACTCTTTCCGCCGTGATTCCGAAATCGGCGATCACATCGATAAGAACACCTTCGAGCCATCGAACGTAACCGACAACATCGATTGGTTCCGGAAGTTTCATGATTGGATAACCAACCAATTGGCCAGGCCCATGCCAGGTAATTTTTCCACCACGATCAACATCAATTACGTCAGTGCCGTCCTGGGGGCGTTCACTGTCTTCAGTTCGCTTTCCAGCTGTGTATACGGGGGTGTGCTCTAGAAGAATTACGGTGTCCGGACGCGAACCGGAAACTACTTCTGCGTGGATTTTACGTTGCAAATCCCAGCCATCTGTATAGGAGACGAAGTTGGGGGATAAGCCAGCGGTAAGAAATTCGGGCACAAAAAGAGTCTAAGTCTCTTTCCACAGTTTTGCCCTTTCGAATAGAAACTATGGGCCGCAAGAGCAAACTTGTTGAATGGTTATGTCTCTGAAAGAACAGTTGCTATTTCGACCACATGCCAGCTATCGAAAGTTGCAGAAGCCCGACAAAATAAATTCAACGCGCATGAAAGTGGCTAAGGCATCCGCGCTTGGGATTGCTGTCGTTGCTGCCGTTGTCAGTTTTCAAAGCTTGTCGATGCAAAGCTCGCTGCGCGGTTCGTCCAACGCGAGCAGCGCCCCGATTGACACCGCGGATGACTGTGTGGCAGACCCCCAATTAACATCAACACAAATTCGAGAATTAGTGTCTGGCGGTGATCAAATTGGTGGGCTGGTCTCAGCACTGGCAGAAGTCAGTTGTGGTGACTCGGTGGTTGCTTACCGAATGCTCATCAATGCTGCGGTCGAACCTCCAGAAATAGTTAGGGTCGACCAGCAAGCGCTGGCCGACCCTAATCTCAACTGAACTAGATGCCCAAATTGCCGCTGAAATTCGCTTCTTCAAGTCGAGTTTTTACGTCCACCAAGAAACGAGATGCATCGGCACCATCGACCAATCGGTGGTCGTAAGAAAGGGCAAGGTACACCATGCTGCGAATCGCGATTGAGTCATGTCCGTCGGCGTCGGTAATTACCACCGGACGCTTAGTGACGACACCGGTTCCAAGAATTGCTACTTGAGGTAAGAAGACCACAGGAGTGTCAAATAACGCTCCTCTAGAGCCGGTGTTAGTCAGTGTGAAAGTCCCGCCGCCTAGTTCATCAGGCTTTAGCTGGTTGGCACGGGTTCGTGCAGCCTTGTCAGCAATTTGCTGCGCAATTTCAGCAATGTTCAAGGTGCTCGCATCGCGGATAACCGGAGTCAGTAGTCCTCGTTCGGTGTCTACTGCAAATGAGATGTTCTCGGTACCGTGATAGACGATGTTTTCACCATCGATGCTTGCGTTTAGTTTTGGATGCGCCCGCAAAGCTTCTGCGGCGGCAAGTGCAAAGAACGGCATGAAGTTTAGCTTGGTGCCGGTCTTGGCAACGAACTGTTCTTGAACACGCTTTCTTAGGTCGGCAATCTTGGTTACATCTACTTCAACCACGGTTGTAAGTTGTGCAGTTGACACCATGCTTGCCACGGCACGTTCTGCAAGAACTTTACGCAGACGAGACATTGATTCTGTGGTGCCTCGCAAAGGTGAGTCCTGGGCTGGCTGGAGAGCAACTGCAGCGGGTGCGACCGTTGAAATAGAGCTAGTTGCAGCTAGAACGTCATCCTTGCGGATTCGACCGCCCACTCCGCTACCGGTAATGGTGGTTAGATCAATGCCTGTCTCGCTGGCAAGCTTTCTAACCAGAGGGGTCACGTAAGTTGGGTCAACCGAAACAGATTTGGTTGCTGTCACGCTCGGGCTGGCTACCGGGGCTGCCGGTGCGGCAACAACTGGAACACTCGGAACAACCGGTGTTTCAACAACCGGTGCGACCGGGCTGGTCTCAACTACCGGAGTCGGCTCAACTACTGGGGCTGCCACAGGCTCTGGCTGCGAAACCACTGGCTCAGCAACCGGAGCTGCCGGCGCCTCGGCCGCAGCGCCATCACCAATGATTACTAGGACCGCGCCCACTGCAACGGTTTCATCTTCTTGAACCAGGATTTGTTGAATCACTCCGGCAACCGGCGATGGAATCTCGGTGTCAACTTTGTCTGTCGACACTTCAACCAGTGGCTCATCTACCGCCACGGTATCGCCAACTTTTTTGAGCCAGCGGGTCACGGTGCCTTCGGTGACGCTTTCACCGAGTGCTGGTAGTAAAACTTCGCTCATTATTTTCCTCAAGCCTGTTTATGCGTGTGCGTGCAATGGTTTTCCGGCTAACGCAAGGTGCGCTTCGCCAATTGCCTCATTCATAGTTGGGTGTGCGTGAACAAGGCTAGCAACATCTTCAGGATATGCCTCCCAGTTCACAATTAGTTGCGCCTCGCCGATTTGCTCGCCGACTCGTGAACCGATCATGTGGACACCGACGACCGGGCCATTGTTTTTACGAATAAGTTTGATGAATCCGGCAGTGCCCAAGATCTGGCTCTTACCATTGCCACCAAGGTTGTATTCATAGACCGATACATTGTCGGTACCGTGAATTTCGCGTGCTTTTGCTTCGGTTAGCCCCACTGAGGCGATTTCCGGCTCGCAGTAAGTAACCTTTGGAATACCGTTTTCATCAATTGCAACCGGGTTCAGTCCGGCAATTTCCTCCGCAATGAAGATTCCCTGCTGGAATCCTCGGTGTGCCAACTGGAGGCCAGGTACAATGTCGCCCGCTGCGTAAACACCGGGGATGTTGGTCTGCAAGCGCTCGTTAGTGAGAACATAACCGCGATCCATCGCGATACCCTGCTCTTCGTAACCCATGTTTGCAGTGTTTGGGCCGCGTCCGACGGCCACCAACATTAGGTCAGCTTCAAACTTTTCCCCGTTTTCAAGAGTGGCGATTACGCCCTCGGAGTGCTGCTCGGCTCCGGCAAAGCGAACGCCGGTCTTGAACTCGATACCACGCTTGCGGAAGGCACGCTCTAGAGCCTTACTTACCGAAGGATCCTCATTAGGAACCAAATTCGGCAAACCTTCGATGATGGTCACCTCAGTGCCGAATGAACGCCAAATCGACGCGAATTCAACGCCAATGACGCCACCACCCAAAACGATTGCTCGTTTCGGAACAAAATTCAGTTGCAGTGCAGACTCTGAAGTGATGACTCGACCACCGATTTCTAGGCCGGGCAGAGACTTACTGTAAGAACCCGAAGCAAGAACGATGTTTGTTCCGGTGTAGTTGTCACCGTTAACCGAAATGGTTTTTGGCCCGACCAAGCGGCCCTCACCAGCAACAACGGTGATGTTTTTCGCTGCAACTAGACCGCTTAGGCCCTTGAAGAGTCGATCCACGATGGAGTCGCGGTACTGGTTGACAACAGTCATGTCAATCGAGCCCAGGGTAGCCGAGATTCCGAAGTGGGCCGCGTCACGAACATTGTCTGCTATTTCTGCAGAGTGCAGCAGTGCTTTAGTTGGGATACAACCTCTGTGTAGACAGGTGCCACCAAGTTTGTCTTTTTCGATAAGGGCGACGGTTTTACCAAGCTGTGCAGAGCGAAGAGCGGCTGCGTAGCCACCACTTCCACCACCTAAAATTACGACGTCGAAGTTGTGGTCGGCCACGGGATCTCCTTGCTAATAGACACTTAAACTTTACTACCGGTTATTTGTTGAAATTCTCGCCGCTAAAGAAATAAGGGTTCGAATCATGACACCGGTTGCACCCTTGCCGGTGACACCGAATGCAGCACCAGAGTTATTTGCTGTCCCCGCTATGTCAAGGTGAACCCACGGTATCTGTTCACCGGTTTTCTTGCTGATTCCCACAAATTCCTTCAGGAAAATGGCGCCGATTAGCATGCCGCCAGCGCGGTTGCCAATTTTCACGTTGGCAATGTCAGCAATCTCCGAATCGAGCAATTCACGCAACTCCCGCGGCATAGGCATGCCCCAGACCAGCTCTTCGTTTTCGGCAGACGCATCAAGAATCTGCATGATAGCTTCATCCGAACCCATCGCTCCGGTGTACCTGTTTCCCAAAGCAATTGTTGCCGCACCGGTAAGGGTAGCGACATCGACTATGAGATCGGGCTGTTCTTCGCTGGCTAAAACCAAACCATCGGCCAGCACCAGACGGCCCTCGGCATCGGTGTTTAGCACTTCGATGGTTTTTCCATTGCGGGCGGTAATCACGTCATTTGGTCTAGTCGAGTTTGGACCCGGCATGTTTTCAGCCAAACACATGTACGCAGTGACATTTACCTTAAGTTTCAGTTCGGCAATCGCGGAAATGGCAGCAAGTACGGTTGCTGCACCGGTCATGTCGTATTTCATGCCAACCATCGATTCGGCTGGCTTTAGTGAGAGACCACCAGTATCAAAGGTGATTCCTTTTCCGACCAGCGCCAATTTTCCGGTCGCGCCTGAAGGTCGGTAGCTGATTTTCACCAGGCGAGGCTCCCGAATCGAGCCTTGACCGACGGCCAGAATGCCACCGCAACGCTCTTTAGCAAGACGCTTCGTATCCCAAACCTCAACTTTTAGGCCCAATTTGCCTGCCCAATTCTTAGCCTCGGTGGCCAGTAATTCTGGGTACATGTGATTGGCCGGAGTGTTGACTAAGTCCTTAGCCTTGGCAACGGCTGCGGCCTTAATCTGCAATTCAGCAAATTTGAGTTCCTTTGAGCTGAATTGAGTCACGAACATAATTTTTTGAGTCAGGTTTTTGGCCCGCTTGTATTGGGCGAATTCATAAGTGCCTAGAAGTAGCCCGAGAATTATGTTTCTAGAACTCTCCAGGTTTGCATCGGTATCAACTATCGCTTCAGTCTTATCTGAAATTGCCTTGGCGGCATCAGCGCCTAATTGAAGCCACGACTTCTCTGGAGTTTCATCCGACACAAAAATGGTCAGGCTGTTTCCCTTGGGTGTGGTTATCTTGTCGGCTGCCTTCGATTTGCCGAGTTTTTCTCTGATCGGATTTGGCACCCAACTTGGGATGGCTTCACTTGATGGGTTTCCGAGGATCAATGCTCCGGAAAAGTCGTCGGGGCGCTTGGTAATAAATTCAATTTTCACAGCCATATGGCAATGCTAATAGTTTGTTTAGGATTGACGTGTGGACAGTAGATTATTCAAATTGCAGGGCCATTTCGCAGAGATTCCTCTAGGTTTACCCCTGGTCTGCAATCTGAATGGCTTCACCGACGCTGGCGGCACCTCTAGCCAGCTTTCTCAACATCTATTTACCAACTTGCAGCACGAGTTAGTAGCAACTTTTCTTAATGACGAGCTTCTCGATTACCGTTCACGTCGACCATTGATGTACTTCGATAAAGACCACATCGCCGATTACGACGCCCCTGAACTCGCTCTCTATTTGGTCGAGGATGACGCCAACCAAAAATTTCTCCTGTTGAACGGTTACGAGCCTGATTTCCGCTGGGAAGAATTCACCGACGAGCTCGTCAATCTGGCAAAACAACTAGAAATTTCTGGCGTTACTTGGGTACACTCAATCCCTTTCCCAACTCCGCACACTCGACCATTGGGCATGACGGTCTCGGGTAACCGCGTTGAGATGATTGATCAATTTTCAGAGTGGAAACCACAAACCCAGGTTCCAGGAAATGTTTTGCACCTACTCGAATACAAGGCTAGCCAGGCAGAAATCGATGTAGTTGGCTTCGTCCTATTAGTTCCTCACTACCTTTCAGAATCTGATTTTCCGCTAACGGCACTCACCGCTGTCGAACAAATTATGGCGACTACCGGTTTGGTTATTCCGAGCGATGATCTGCGTGCCCAAAATAATGAATTTGCAGCGAAACTTAATGCCCAGGTAGCAGAGAGCGAAGATCTTCAAAAGATGGTTCAGGCTCTAGAAAATGGATATGGAAGCGAAAAAATGGGGCCAATTCGGGCTCCTATTCGCAGGCCAGAAACCCGCATCCCAGATGCCGAGGAGATCGCCATTGAGCTTGAGGAGTTCCTCGCTAAAAAGAACTTAGAGGCGGAAGATTAAATCCAGCATTTTCGATAAGGCTTCTGGTTTCTAGGTAAATTGCCTCGCGGTCTACCTGCTCAAACCAATTGGGCATTTCAATTTTTGTTCCCGCGCCCCAAATTTCAAGTAGTCTCGGCGCGAAATAATCACCATTTTGACCTTGTAGCGCGGCATCAATGATTGGTCTTGCCCCAGATTTCGCACTTTGTGCAAATACTCGCTCTATGTGCTTAAGCCACCACGGACCGTAGTTTTTTGCGCGCGTGAAACCAGGATGGGCGGCAGCTGTAGTTTGTGCCGAGCCACGAATGATTGGCCGATTCAACAGGTTGAGCGCTTTTGAATTTGCGTAGGCAATGCTTGGTGAGGTTAGCGTTTTAGCCAAATCCAGAGTTGGTGGCTGACGTTTCGCAACGATGGATGAGACATTAACCAAAATAGAGTCCGAAATGCTTCTGCTTTTCAGTGAATGACTGATTAGAAAATTGGCCAGGTAATTTACTCCGAAGTGCCATTCAAATCCCTGTGAAGTTAGGCGAAGTGGGCTTTCAATCTTTGCGCCGGCATTGGTGAGCAGCACATCGAAACCGTCAAAATGATTGTTAATTCGATTGGAAGTATCCAAAACCGAGTTCAAATCACCGAAGTCTGTTTCGAAGAAAAAGACCTTTCCTGGCCAGAGACCAGCAAGCGAAGTCCCGGCATCTCGGTCACGACCCGTGAAAATAACGGTCGCATCTCTCTCAGCGAACGCAGCGACGCATTCACGGCCGATACCATTAGTTCCACCGGTAATAATTACCGTTCGATTTTTCATTTGGTGGCCCTTTGAATAGATCTAGATTGCGACTCATTTTAGGAGTTGCAACTCTTGCATACTTTGCTGCAGTAGTTAACCGAAGCAGTATGGGCGTCGCATCTTTGGATGCCGCCGAGCGATTCCAAGTCTCAGCGGCAGACCTTAGTCTGCTTACCGTTGTGCAGTTAGCAACGTACGCACTTTTTCAAATTCCAGTCGGTTTAGTTCTCGACCGAGTTGGCTCCAAATTCACAATTTCTCTCGGTGTTGCCGCAATTGGCCTTGGTCAACTTCTGGTTGGCTATACCGACATGCTGTTTCTCGCCTTGGTCGGCCGAATTGCCGTGGGTTTTGGTGATGCTTTTGTATTCATTTCAATGCTGCGCCTGGTCAATGGTTGGATTCATGGACCAAAGGCCACAAAGATTCAGCAACTGCTTACCAACTTGGGGCAGTTGGGCCAGATATTTTCTGCCATTCCTTTTGTCGGGTTGCTGCACAACATCGGTTGGAATGCTGCCTTCTGGGTGATTGGTTTTTTCAGTTTGGCTGTTTCGCTTGTCGTGATCACGCTCATTCAAGATCCGGTCAATCACGAAAGACCCGAGACAATCCGCCACGCTTTTGCCGGGCTTCGGCAATCAGTCCGGCAACCCGTTGTGCGTATGGCTTTCTGGGTTCATTACAGCCTGCAGAGCGCCGCATCCGTTTTCATCTTGTTATGGGGATACCCCTACCTCGTTGTCGGACAGCGTGTTGATCCCGCTCTAGCAAGTCTTCTTCTTGGATCATTCGTTATCGCAGGATTCTTGACCGGTCCGATTGTTGCTCAGCTGTGCACCCGCTTCCCGCTGCGAAGATCCAATTTAGTATTTGCCTTTGGCGGCTTTGCAATTTTCGCCTGGGCACTCGTGCTGTCCTTTCCAGCCCCAGCGCCAATTTGGGTGGTCATTTTGTTGGTTATTGCCTTGGCTATGGCTGGTCCGGCATCAATGATTGCCTTTGACTTGACTCGCAGTTCAGTAGATTTTTCAAAACTTGGATCTGCCAATGGATTTGTTAACATCGGTGGTTTTCTTGCGACTTTCTGCATGATGTACGCAAGTGGTTTGGTTGTAGATCTCTACACGGGAGGCTCAAGATTTGGCCTGGGAATCAACCCTGAAGCTTTCCGGCTGGCGATGTTAGTTCCTCTGGTCAACTTATTGTTCGGACTAAGCATGGTTGCCCTAGAGCGCAGAAAATCTCGAGCCGTACTGGCCGCGCAAGGAATCAGGGTTTCTCCGCTTTTGTCAGCGGCGAAAAACAAATTGTGGAAATAAATGCGAAATGCGTTTTGTTGACCATTTTCGTGCCATAATTAGGCACTAAGACCCAGTCAAGGAGCAACTTGACATGGGTCTTCAATCTGCCCGGAATTTGGGCACAAAGGGGACAGCATGGCCAAGTCAGAGGAACAGGGCGCCAAGAAGCGCGGTTTTTTTGCGAACCTGCTGCACCCGCAGGAAAAGACTTCGGGGGAAGTTTCGAGCAACAAGAAAGAATCTAGAGAAATTTCTACTTCAGCAATCGCGTCAAACCCGAAAGTTAACAAGACTGCAAAGGCTTCAACGAAGACGGAGGCTAAGCCTGCCATCAAAGAAGCCAAGCCTGCTGCAAAGGCCGTGAAGCAGTCTCAAGAGACTGTCACAAAACCTAAGTCGGCAAAGGCCGCAGCGCCCGCATCGGCAAAAGCTACCAAAAGCACTGAGGCGAAGGCAGCCAAGGGCACTGAGGCGAAAGTTAAGGCTGCAAAACCCGAATCTAAGGTTGAACCCAAAGTCTCCGAAAAGGCAAAGGTTGCTAAGGCTTCTGCCAAGCCTGAGGTTTCTGACTTTGTCGAAGAGGCTGTTGTTGAAAGCCCGGCTACAGCTGCAAAGAAAACCACCGCAAAGGCAAAGCCTGCAAAAGCCGCAAAGCTTCCAAAAGGTTTAGAAGAGGATGAGGAAGAGCTCGACGAAGAAGAGCTCGGCTCGGTAGAAGAAATTGTCGCCGAGGCAACGTCATCCGTTGATTTAGCGACCGAAGAAGATTCGCTCGAAGACGAAACTGAAGACGAAGAGAAGATAGTCGTCCCTGAGGGTGCGTTGGTTCTATCCAACCGCGAGGAAGACGATATCCCGGCCATCACCACCACCATTACCGGTGCTACTGCAGACCCCGTCAAGGATTACCTCAAGCAGATCGGTAAAGTCGCACTGCTCAATGCTGAACTAGAAGTTGAGTTGGCAAAGCGAATCGAGGCCGGTCTTTTTGCTGAGGAGAAGCTGGCAACGTCGAAGAACCTCACTCGCGAAATGGAACGCGATTTAAAGTGGGTTGTTAAAGATGGCCAGCGTGCGAAGAGTCACCTCCTAGAGGCGAACCTGCGTTTGGTTGTCTCGTTGGCTAAGCGCTATACCGGCCGCGGAATGCAATTCCTAGACCTCATCCAAGAGGGAAATCTGGGCCTCATCCGCGCAGTTGAAAAGTTTGACTACACCAAGGGCTACAAGTTCTCAACGTACGCAACCTGGTGGATTCGTCAGGCGATTACACGTGCCATGGCAGACCAGGCGAGAACGATTCGTATTCCAGTTCACATGGTTGAGGTAATTAACAAACTTGCTAGAGTTCAGCGCCAGCTTCTCCAAGATCTCGGAAGAGAGCCGACTCCTGAAGAGCTCGCTCGCGAACTAGACATGACTCCCGAGAAGGTTGTCGAGGTTCAGAAGTACGGAAGAGAACCAATTTCGCTTTCGACTCGGCTTGGTGAAGATGGCGATAGCGAATTTGGCGACCTGATTGAAGACACTGAAGCGGTTGTTCCGGCTGATGCGGTAGGTTTCACAATGCTTCAGCGAGAATTAGAGCGAATCCTCGACTCCTTGCATCCTCGAGAAGCCGGCGTAATCAGAAGCCGATTCGGTCTTGGCGATGGTGTTCAGAAAACTCTTGATCAAATTGGTGAAGAATTCGGCGTTACTCGCGAGCGCATTCGACAAATAGAGTCAAAGACGATGTCTAAATTGCGTCACCCTTCCCGATCACAGATGCTTAGAGACTATCTAGACAACTAATGCGTTATCTGCCGGCCCTCCTTATTGGGCGTCTGCTGCGTGCTCTGGTGCGCATGGTCAGGCCGGGTGGCGGTTCGGCACTGCCAGGACTGGTGCTTTCTAAAATTGCCCCCGGTGTTTTGAAGCGGGCTTTGTCTGCGTTTCCACAAGGTATTTACCTGGTCTCCGGTTCAGCAGGAAAATCGACGACCACCAAAATGTTGGTTGCCATTCTTCGGGAACACGGTTTGAGTGTATTCACGAATCCATCTACAGCAAACATCAACCAGGGCTTCTACTCGACCTTGATTCAGTTAGGTTCGCTGACCGGCAGGCTTCCGGGTGAAGTCGCCGTACTCGAGGTTGACGAGGGCCACGCGCTAACCATTGCAAAATTGGTGAAGCCAAAAGGTGTTGTAATCCTGAACGTAACCGAGGATCAGTTAGACCGATTCGTCGATCCGAGTTTAGTTAGAGACAAGCTGACTGACCTTGCTCAGGAAGCCACAGATTTTGTCGCTCTCAACGCGAGTGATCAAAACATGCTCATTTTGGCTGGATCAATTCAACTGCAGCCAACCTGGTTCTCAATTGATCACTCGCTTCGTGTTCTCAGTGAGATTGGTTTAGGGTATGCGCCAACCTATTTAGATGCTCTAGATGAGCCAGTTACCGAAAACCTTGTCGTTGGAATGGATGGACGCAAAACGATTGTTTCGTTGGGCTCCGAGCGCGTCGAATTCAACTTGCCGAACCGTGGCGTTCACTTCGCCATTGATGCGGTTGCCGCACTAACCGGCGCGAAGAAAATTCTGCAATCTAGGTTTGATCCGACAGTGGCCGAAAAGTGTCTAAACCAACTGCCTCCAGTTTTCGCGAGGGGAGAGCTGCGCGAGGTGAGAGGACAGTTAGTCGAATTCAATCTGGTTCAAAATCCGCCAAGTTTTCAACTAAACCTCGACTACTTACCAGATGATGCTGACTGCATTTTTGTCGGTATTGGCCGTGATGTTCACGATCCAAGTTGGTTGTGGACTGTCGATACTGAGAAGTTGGATCATGTAGCGATGGTCGCAGGTTACAACGCAGCCGAAATTACCCTCAAACTTCGAGCTGGCGGCTCAATCATCGACGAAGTTGTATATGACCTGGAAGAAGCAATCGAGAAGTATTTTGAGCTACCGGTTCCACCCGTTGGTTACAAGACAGTGATTTTTTCCGCAGATGTTATGCGTCGCATGCGCCGCTACCTTGGTCTAACAAATCCTGAGGATGTGAGCCGCATTTGAAAAAGCTAGTCAGGTTTCTTCCCAGCCACTTGAATTTGAACGGCGATGCAGCCAACTGTGACGCGATAAGTTTTTACCTTAACAAATCGGGGATAGGTTCAACTGTCGTCGATTACCGCCTCGGCCAAACCTGGAGTCCTGACGCTGACTTTATTGTGGTCGGACACGGATCAATGGCCGCTTGGAATTCACTAACCGATCTCAAGCCAGTGATTGCAAAATTCTTGCTGGCAGCTCGTGATAACGGGGCGTTAGTGCTTCTGGTAAGCAGCGCAATCAGTGAACTGGCTGATTCGCTTGGACTGCATGTGCAGTTTGCCGAAATTGAAAGGCAATCGAAGTTCACACACACCGAGTTTGAAAACCAGAAAATCGTTGGCTATCTAAACAGCGATCGCAACCTGCCGCTCTTTGAGCGTCAAAATGGCTTTTGGCTAACGTCACTCCATGGGCCCCTGGTCGCAAAAAATCCTCAACTTTTGGAAACTTGGTTTTCAACTGTTGCCGTTTTGGACGATCAGCTTCAGGATGCTGTGAACAGTGCCAGAGACTTGGCTATAGCTTTAGCGGATGAGTAATTTTGCACTCTCGTCATGCCAAGATTTTGCGATGGGCGAGAGTTCTGCCTTTCGCTCGTTAGCATGATGCGCGCAGAAAAACAGTTCACCGGTCGAAAGCTCTACGTGAACAAATGCCTGTGCGCCACAGAGATCGCATCTGTCTGCTGCTGTCAATGACTTCGAAGGCTGCTCAACTGCTTGGGTTAAATTCTCCACATGACTATTTGAACACGAGGATTTAGAAAACAGGCGCCAATTTCGCTAACTGCGAAGTCATAAGTTTTCGTGTCTATTAACTTGGCTCAAGGTCGACAGGCTTAGAGTTTGAAGGTGCCAAACTCCGATTACTCAGCCCGCCATCTTTCCGTTTTAGAAGGTCTTGAAGCTGTTCGCAAGCGTCCTGGTATGTACATCGGTTCCACCGACTCTCGCGGACTGATGCACTGCCTCTGGGAAATCATCGACAACTCAGTCGATGAGGCTTTGGCTGGCCACGGTAGCGAGATTAGCGTAGTTCTGCACTCGGATGGATCCGTCGAGGTGCGCGATTTGGCCCGTGGTATTCCCGTTGATGTCGAGCCCAAAACAGGTCTAACCGGTGTTGAGGTTGTTTTCACGAAATTGCACGCCGGCGGAAAGTTTGGCTCTGGTTCTTACGCTGCATCTGGTGGCCTGCACGGCGTGGGCGCATCCGTCGTAAATGCGCTTTCAGAACGACTAGATGTTCAAGTCGATCGCGATGGCAAAACCTACTCGATGTCTTTCCGTCGTGGCGAGCCAGGAGTCTTTGATGATTCAAAAGGCATCGCACCTACGAATGCTTTTGAGCCTTTTGAGAATGAATCGAAGCTGATCGTCTTAGGCAAGGCAGCCAAGGGTGTCTCTGGCACCAGAGTGCGCTACTGGGCTGATCCGCAAATTTTTATCAAAGACGCCAATTTTGTCTTGAATGAATTACTCGAGCGAGCGCGTCAAACAGCGTTTCTCGTACCCGGACTCGCAATCAAGATTTCTGACAACCGCGGGGAGTCGGCCGAAGAGTACAGTTTCAAATTTGATGGCGGAATCAGCGAGTTCGCTGACTATCTAGCTCCGGATGCTGCCATCACTCCGACCTGGCGGGTTACCGGCAGCGGCACGTTTACGGAAACGGTTCCGGTTTTGGACGAATCAGGCAACATGGTCTCGCGCGAGGTTGACCGGGTCTGTGAAGTCGATCTCGCCATTCGGTGGGGTGCGGGTTACGACACAACCGTAAAGAGCTTTGTAAACATCATTGCAACACCAAAAGGCGGAACCCATCTTCTTGGTTTCGAGCAAAGCTTGTTGAAGGTGATCAGGTCAGAAGTGGAGGCCAATTCACGAAAGCTGAAGGCTGGTAGTGAAAAAGTCGAAAAGGATGACGCCACCGCTGGCCTCACTGCTGTAATCACCGTCCGCCTCGCCGAGCCGCAATTCGAGGGACAGACAAAAGAAATTCTCGGAACACCAGCAGTGAAAAACATCGTGGCTAGCGTGTTGGCCAAATCTCTCACTGAGAAGTTCCAGAGCTCTAAGCGTGAAGATAAGCAGGCAACTGCCGTCCTGCTCGAAAAAGTAGTTTCCGAGATGAAGGGCCGAATTTCGGCGCGAGCACAGAAAGAAACGCAGCGCCGAAAAAATGCACTAGAGACCAGCTCGCTACCTACCAAACTTGTGGATTGTCGAACCCAAGATACTGAGTCAAGTGAGCTTTTCATCGTCGAGGGTGATTCTGCGCTGGGCACTGCAAAACTGGCTCGAAATTCTGAATTCCAGGCTCTGCTCCCAATTCGGGGCAAGATTCTAAACGTACAAAAAGCATCTGTTGCCGACATGCTATCCAACGCTGAATGCGCGTCCATCATCCAAGTCATCGGTGCCGGTTCGGGGCGCACCTTTGATCTGTCTTTAGCTCGCTACGGCAAAGTCATCCTGATGTCGGATGCCGATGTGGATGGCGCACACATTAGAACTCTGCTGCTGACCCTGTTCTTCAAATACATGAGGCCCCTGGTTGAAGCGGGACGAGTATTTGCCGCGGTTCCACCGCTACATCGGGTTGAAGTAGTTAATTCCGGGTCAAAGGCTAACGAGGTGATTTACACCTACAGCCAGACAGAACTGGACGCACTTCTTCTTCGCTTAGGCAAGTCAGGAAAGCGCTATAAGGAACCGATTCAGCGATATAAAGGCCTTGGCGAGATGGACGCAGACCAGTTAGCTGAGACCACAATGGATGTCGGACAGCGAATGCTGCGCAGAGTGCGTGTCGAGGATGCAGCGGCCGCTGAGACTACCTTTGAGTTGCTGATGGGTAATGACGTAGCACCTAGAAAAGACTTCATCGTCGAGTCTGCAGACTCTTTCGAGCGCGACCGAATAGACGCGTAAACGTCAAGCGGTTACGTTTTCATTGAGCTGGTTATTTCCCTTGTTGCCAACTCTCTCGTACAAGATTTTCTAATAACTGCAACTTGCTAATGGCGAAGACAGTTTTTGGCCCGATGCATCGCGTTTGGCAGTCGGGATGCTAACAGAAATTTTCCTGCCGGTTTCATCGAACAAAACCGACTCTTCGCTAAGTTGAGCCGCGAAGTAGAGCCGGTCTTCCCCCTTTAGAAGTTTTTGACTTCGGACACCTCCGGTAGCGCGTCCTTTGCGAGGGAATTCGGCTAACGGTGTTTGTTTAGCCGAACCTGGGTCGGTACCAGGCAGTGCGGCGTCCGAACAGGCGGCAGAAACTAGAGAGCTATCTGGCTTAACCGAATCAAAGTAAATGACTTCATCATTTTCCGAGAGGCCGATTCCAGCCATTCCGCCTGCCGGTCTACCTTGCGGACGAACGCTTGCGGCCGGGAAAATCAGCGTTTGGGTGTCTTTGGTTGTGAAAATAAGCTCGGCATCATCGCCCGCTCGTGCGACGCCAACGACGGCATCGCCCTCTTTGAGTGAAATTATTTCGAACTCGTGCTTATCGGGGAATTCAGGGAGCACTCGCTTCACAACACCCTGCTTGGTTCCGATGGCAATTGCTGTTGATGTGTCGTTCAGGTCAATTAGCGAAACAAATTTTGCGCTAATTCCCAGAAAATCATTTACCTTAGGTGCCGAGTTAAGCTGATTCTCGTTTGCGAACTCGGGGATGTCTGCAGCGTGAATACGAATCACCGATCCATCCGAAGCCGCAAAGCCCAAATCTGATCGAGTAGTCGTTGATACTTGGGCCAAATAGCGGCCCGATAAGTCGTTGGAGTTGGCTAGTCGAGCGATCTGACCTGCTGCTGTCAAAACTATTGAGCAAGGCTCATCGGAAAGCTCTGCGGATGATGCCGACTTCAGAGCAGATGCCATACTCTGAACGACGACTTGACCATCCTGAATTGCCGATCTTCTCTCATCACCGTAGGTTTTCGCTACCTCTCGCAACTCATCGGCAACGAGTGATCGCAATTTAGAGTCGTCAGCCAAAATTGCCCGGAGTTCTGCAATTTCTGCTTTGAGTTGGCTCTGCTCAGTTTCCAGTTCGATACGAGAAAATTTAGTTAGTCGACGAAGTTTTAGTTCAAGGATGTACTCGGCCTGAATCTCGGAGAGGTCGAAGATCTGCATCAACCGCTCGCGTGCCGCGGCAACCTCATCGCTGGTGCGAATTACCTGGATGACCTCGTCAATGCTTTCGATGGCGACTAGAAGACCCTCAACCAGATGCAAGCGGGCAGTGCGCTTACCGAGTCGATTCGAACTTCGACGTCGAACGACCAGTACGCGATGCGCTAGGTATACGCCCAAGAGATCCCTCAGGCCAAGCGACTCTGGTCGACCATTGACCAGCGCAACGGCGTTGATTGCAAACGATTCCTCCATCGGCGTGAACTTGTACAGCAGCTCTAGAACGACATTCGGATCGAAACCAGTTTTTAACTCAATAACCAATTTCATGCCATTAGCCCGATCGGTTAGGTCAGTTACCGCCGAGATGCCGACAATTCTTTTGCTGTTGACGCCGTCTTTGATCTTTTCTATTACTTTTTCTGGACCGACCAGATAGGGAAGAGCAGAAACAACGATTCCGAGCTTTCTTGGTCCCACCGTCTCAACGGTTGTTTTGGCTCGCATCTTGAAGCTTCCACGACCGCTTGCGTATGCATCTCTAATGCCGTCAATGCCCAAAATTGTTGCTCCGGTCGGCAAATCTGGTCCGGGGATGAAATCCATCAGGTCATCCAGCGTCGCTTCAGGATGATCAAGCAAGTGGATTGCTCCGGCAATGACTTCACGCAGATTGTGTGGTGCCATGTTTGTGGCCATACCAACCGCGATACCAGCGGAACCGTTGACTAAAAGATTCGGAAATGCCGCAGGTAAAACTTCGGGCTCGGAGAGCTGGGCGTCGTAATTGGGTTTAAAGTCGACTACATTCTCATCCAAACTCTCGTTCATAACCAGAGCAAGCGGGGCCAAACGAGCTTCCGTGTAGCGCGCAGCTGCTGGGCCATCGTCCAGGCTGCCAAAGTTTCCATGTCCGTCAATGAGGGGATAGCGGAGCGAAAAATCCTGGGCCATGCGCACCAGCGCGTCATAGATTGCGCTGTCGCCGTGCGGATGCAATTTACCCATGACTTCGCCTGTTACTCGGGCAGACTTGACGTGTCCTCGATCTGGCCGAAGGCCCATTTCGCCCATTTGGTAAATGATTCTTCGGTGGACTGGTTTTAGACCGTCTCTGGCGTCAGGCAACGCACGTGCGTAAATAACCGAATACGAGTATTCAAGAAACGAATCCTTCATCTCCATCGAAACGTCGATGTCTTGGATTTTCTCGCTGGCTGAAATTATCTCGCTCATTTATTCTCTGTCTAGGTGGGTCATGGCAGACTAAGTTCGATGCTACCTAGCCTGCCGAAATCTCTTGGGAATCTGACCACCGTGTTTGATTCCATGCAACGGGCTATCCGAGGCGAGCAAAACCGATTGAACCTGCCGAGAGTTTCATCGGCAATTTTGGTTTTGGTTGACGGTCTCGGCCTGGTTAATCTTTCGGAGCGGAAAGCTCACGCCAAAGAATTGTTCTCGGCTGATACTTCTTCAAAACTCTATTCTTCACTGCCTTCCACCACTACGGTTTCTTTAGCAGGCATGGCAGCCGGAGGATCACCGGTCGATCATGGTGTTTTGGGCTACAGCGCGTTTGATCGTCAATCTGAAGCGGTGATCAGCTTTCTAAAAATTTCGCCCGAGGATGCCAGGCGACACAGGCTGCAGTGGAAACAAAATCCGGGGATTTCGGTCACTTCTGTCGGCCCAACAGCCTATGCCGCTTCGGGTTTTACTGAACTGACCTTTGGTGCTGAGGACTATCGGGGTGCAAATAAACTGAGCGATCGCTTCGACACTGCACTTCAAGCAGCTTCGTCGGGGAGCAGTTTGGTCTACCTATATGTTCCGGAACTTGACCAAATAGGCCACCGATATGGTTGGTTATCGCAAAAATGGGTTCAAGCGCTTGAGGATTTGAATCTCGAATTCAGGCGCGCAGACCAGATAGCCCGAAAAAATCGGATTGGTATTTTTCTAACCGCCGATCATGGCATGGTCGATGTTCCCGAATCAGGTCACATCGAGATTGCGAACCACTTTCCGACCGCAATTGCCGTTACCGGTGATCCGCGATGTCGGTTTATTTACCTCGAAGACACCTGGGACTCTGTCGACATGCCAACTGAACTTGAGTCGTTTGGTTTCTTGGTTTCTTACGCGGATTTCGCCAGTGCGGCTTACGGAGCGATCCCGGTAGGTAGCCTCAAGCCAGATTTAGTGCTTTTAGCCAAAGAGGGATTCGCGTTCTATGACCGAAGATTTAGCGAGCCCAAGAGCAGATTGATTGTCGGACAGCATGGCTCTGTTTCGAATGCAGAACTTCGAGTTCCGGCAGTTGTCGCAGGCGGGTTCCGTTAGCCGGAACGAGATTGCGCTAGCCGCAAGTAGGTTGGGCTAGTCGATGTCGTCGACTTTCGTGCCAAAAACGATTTCATCCCAGCTTGGCATACTGGCTCTGCCTTTTTTAACCGGCGGCGTCGGATCCTGTGACTCAGAATTTTCAGTTTGATCTTCGGGACTTGGTTCGAAACTTCTTGGGGGAGTCGTTGGTGAGTCAGTTGAATTCTCCTGCTGTGAATTTGACTCGCGTTTACGTCTGATGGCTTCTAGCAGGTCGGCAGTCTCGGATAACAACTCTGGTTTTGCTACACCTTCGGGAATACTGGCTGAAGCTGTGTCGTCTTCAGAATCGTTCTCGACGGCTTCGGCATCCTCGCTGATAGGGGCAACAATGACGGGGGATTCGTCAGACGTTTTCACCAATTCAACTGTCTCAGCCGAAACCGTCTCAGAACCTTCATCTTCAAGTCGAAAGGCTTTGGGCGTAAGCGGGATGATGTTGGAACTGTCTGGGGAATTCCTTAAAGGTGCAGTTGGAATCAACCCGCCCAACACATTTTCGGCTGTCTTCGACGCGCTAAGTTTCGCGGCTAGAACCGACTCCGGAGTAAGAAATAGTTTCTTTAGGTCGAAGTGCCATTTGGCAACTTCGTCGATACCTTCAAGACTCAGTTCAACTAACCATCCTGGCCCGTCGAGTTTTTGGGCCGACCAACGTTGGCCGGCAGGTGTCCTGTCAGTAATTAGTTCACGAAGTTCGAGCACTTTTTGCTCGCCAAAGCGATCGGCATCCAACGTGATGCGAGTAGCCTGGGCCATTTGCAGGACGTGCTCGATTTCATCAAGCACAGGTTGAGCAAACTTAATTACATAGTCTTCGGGCAATCCTGTTCGAGCACAGATTTGTGACACACTTTCACCGGCACGAACAGCATCCTGAATTTCACGTGGGCTGACCGGATTAGAGTTTGAAATGGTTGCGGCAGGCTTAGCTGCTCTCCGAACTGAATCATCAACCATCAGGCGGAATCGGGTTCCATCTTGAGATTCCAGAATCAGATATTCTCCGGCTGTCTCGAGAAGCAATAAATCTTCCATGGCGTCCTCCTTATGAAGAGTTTGCCAGTAGGCCAGTATGTTGGTAACTCACCACGCCGAATTATGAATTCGAAAAGTTTTCTGATTACAATCGGCGTTGCAGGTTTGCTATTGAAGTTTTTTTAAGGCAAACTGTGCGCGCCGAATAGAAAACCTGAGAGGGCGGAATGGCTACCGATTACGACGCACCGAGAAAGTCCGACGACGACAACGAGTCGATTGAGGCGATCAAGGAGCGAATCCCAGACAAGCTATCCGGAGTAGTCGATGTTGACGAAACGGACCACGCCGAATCTTTCGTTATCCCCGACGTGGTGGCTGAAGATCTGGAAGTGGTTGTTTTGCCACCCCAAGATGACGAATTTACCTGCACTGAGTGCTTCATCGTGAAGCACCACTCATTACTTTCCTCAGTCAAGGGCAAGTACGGGCAAGTTTGCGTTGAGTGCGCTGCCTAAACAGGGCTAGATCCTTTAGTTTTTTCTCGATAGTGCTTCAACCAGCGAGCGTGGGTCGTTAGTTGACACCAACCAGTATGGTGTTGGGTCGCTTTTGTCTGAAACATCTATCTTTACCAACCCTTTTTTGCCAGATTTGAAACAAAGGTAAGCGCGGGCATCGAGATCTGGGCCCAATTGTGACCTCATGTCCTCGGGAGCAATGATTTCGCTTTTCCCAAGCAGACTGAGCGGAATCTGGGCTGATCCGGCAGCGAATCGACCGTCGCGGATGTCTAATTTTTTACTTCGGGCAAGCATCGTTGCAATCACAACGAACCAAACGGCCAAGGCCACGACAATGGCAAATTCGCCCAAAATCGGAAGAGTAATTAGCCAAACGGCGGGAATGACGAGCATGCTGGCCAGAACCTGCCAGAAACTGGGTAGAAGACGTTCAGAGTAAGAGAAAGACACCCTTTTAGACTACGCTCTAAACGTGCCAGAACGTATTGAAGTGCTTATTACCGCTGATCCAAGTTTCTATCCGGCTTATGCGAAAGCGGGAGATGCTGGAGCCGACCTAAGGTCCAGTGTTGACCTGGTTATACCGGCACGGGGGCGAGCATTGGTCCCTACCGGAGTGTCCATTGCTTTGCCGAGTGGATACGTCGGACTTGTCCACCCTAGAAGTGGGCTAGCCGTTAAGCACGGCATCACAGTTCTGAACAGCCCCGGCACCGTTGACTCGGGTTACCGTGGCGAGTTGATGGTCGCGCTGCAAAATCACTCCGATGAAGAATTTGCTGTGAAGACAGGGGATCGCATTGCCCAACTTGTGATTCAGCGATACGTCCAGGCAGAATTTGTTCCGGTTAGTGAATTACCTGGCTCCGAAAGAGGAGCTACCGGATTCGGATCTAGCGGGGTTAAGTAGTGAACTCACTTTTGAACTATAAATCTGCTCCTGCAGACCGCAAGAACGCGGGCCCGTTTGACATTTCTGAAGTAAGCGATGTTTCGCCCTACGTCGATTTTGGTGCCATAAGGGTTCCACCCCGAGACTCTCTCACCATGAAACTTGAGATCGAGGAAACCTCAAAGCGAGTTCTCGCGGTCACACTTGAACTAGCGCACTCATCGTTGCAGTTGCAAGCCTTTGCCGCGCCCCGAAACGAGGGTTTGTGGCATGAAGTTCGAGAGCAAATTTCCGCATCCATTAGTGCACAGGGTGGAAAACTTGAGGCGCGCACGGGTTCATTGGGCCCTGAGCTCTTAGCCCAGGTGCCAGTCAACAATCAGTCAGGTCAGCCGGTCTCGCAAAAGCTGATGAGATTCATCGGTGTTGATGGACCGCGCTGGTTTCTGAGAGGCGTCGTTAGTGGCGCTGCGCTAACTGACTTGGCAGCTTCGGCTGAAGTAGACGATGTCTTTCGCTCGGTGGTCGTCGTTCGTGGCGAGACACCGATGCCACCCAAAGATCTTCTCGAACTCCGTATCCCTGGTTCTTCAGGCTTCGTAAAGAACTAGCTCATGTCTAGTAATCGCCTTGGAATTGAAGTTTCCGAAAATGGTATCGGGTTTTCGAAGAAATCCTTACTGAGTAGTTTGGGGGGTTGGCTCGGAATCGCTGAGGTGGTTTTGCCGGCTACCACTTACACAATTTCAGTGATTGTGACCAAGGATGTTCTCACTTCCGTTATTCTTGCCGCGACTTTGGCGGTTGCATTTCTACTGCTGCAATTATTCAGGCGTAAACCAATCACTCAGTCGATTGCCGGGTTCATCGGCATTGCAATCTCTGCCGCTTTGCCGCTTCGTGAAGGTGGGCAAGCTGTCGATTACTTCATACAAGGCTTTTTTACCAACGCAATTTATCTCGTCGTCTTGGTCATTTCTGTTCTCATTCGCTGGCCGCTGGTCGGATTGCTGGTCGGCGCAATTCAAGGCGACCTCAATTTTTTTCGAGCATCTAAGGCACAGCTTCGCCGCTACACCTTGATCACCCTCATGTGGATCGGTTTATTTTCACTTCGACTCATCGTGCAGTTGCCACTGTTCTTCAGCAACCAGGTTGAAGCATTGGGTGCTGCACGGATTTTGATGGGCGTACCGCTTTATGCGCTTCTGCTTTGGTTTACCTGGTTGAGCATCAGAAATACGCTCAAGCCGGTTTCATAAATGGTACTTTTAGAGAATACGTAACAAGTAAGGAATAGCGAGCAATGTCAAAGGTGAACAGCTTCGGATCATCTGATCTACTAAACGTCAACGGAAAAAGCTATCGCATTTTTCGCCTTAACTCAGTTGATGCAAAAACTTTGCCCTATTCGCTGAAAATTCTGCTAGAGAACCTGCTGCGAACCGAAGACGGTGCAAACATCACTGCGGACCACATCAACGCTCTTGTCAACTGGGATGCAGCAGCCGAGCCAGATGTTGAAATCCAGTTCACACCTGCTCGCGTAATCATGCAGGACTTCACTGGTGTTCCATGTGTTGTTGACTTAGCCACTATGCGCGAAGCCGTAGCTGAGCTCGGTGGAGACCCAAACAAGATCAATCCTCTGGCACCCGCAGAGCTTGTGATTGACCACTCAGTTCAGATTGACGTAGCCGGATCACCAGACGCATTCGAAAAGAATGTCGACTTGGAGTACCAGCGCAACTCAGAGCGTTACCAATTCCTTCGCTGGGGACAGACAGCATTCGATGACTTCAAAGTTGTACCTCCTGGCACCGGTATCGTCCACCAGGTAAACATTGAGTACCTTGCCAGAACCGTTATGGCCCGCGAGGTTAACGGTGAACTTCAGGCATACCCAGACTCTTGCGTGGGTACAGACTCACACACCACAATGGTCAACGGCCTAGGCGTTCTAGGATGGGGTGTTGGCGGTATCGAGGCCGAGGCCGCAATGCTGGGTCAGCCGGTTTCGATGCTTATTCCGAAGGTTGTCGGATTCAAGCTAACCGGACAGATTGCTACCGGAGTTACCGCGACCGACGTTGTTTTGACCATCACCGAAATGCTCCGCAAGCACGGAGTTGTCGGCAAGTTCGTCGAGTTTTACGGCGCTGGTGTCACCAGCGTTCCGCTAGCTAACCGAGCCACCATCGGAAACATGTCTCCTGAGTTTGGCTCTACTGTTGCGATCTTCCCAATCGACGAAGTAACCATCGATTACCTAAGAACAACTGGTCGTTCGCAAGAGCAGCTTGACTTGGTTGAGGCATACACCAAGGCACAGGGCCTGTGGCATGACCCAAGCATTGAGCCTCGCTACAGCGAGTATCTTGAGCTTGATTTGTCCACTGTTGTTCCGTCGATTGCCGGACCGAAGCGACCACAGGACCGAATCGTTCTAAGCGAGTCAAAGTCGGCTTTCCAAAAGGTTCTACCTACCTATTCAGCATCGGCAAGCAAGCCGACCGCAGTGCGCGGTCAAGAATTTGCACTAGACAACGGTCACGTTGCTATCGCCTCGATCACCTCTTGCACCAACACTTCTAACCCGTCTGTAATGCTTGCAGCCGGACTCCTTGCGCGAAAGGCCGTTGCCAAAGGCCTTAAGGCAAAGCCTTGGGTGAAGACCTCGCTTGCCCCAGGATCGAAAGTGGTTACCGACTACTACGAGAAAGCCGGACTAACTGCCGATTTGGACGCATTGGGCTTCAATTTGGTTGGTTACGGCTGTGCAACCTGTATCGGTAACTCAGGTCCACTGTCTGATGAAATCTCAGAGGCCATCAACAACAACGACCTTGCCGTAACTGCCGTGCTTTCTGGAAACCGTAACTTCGAAGGCCGAATCAGTCCTGATGTCAAGATGAACTATCTTGCATCCCCACCGCTGGTCATCGCGTATGCCCTTGCTGGAACAATGGACTTCGATTTCGAAACCGAGGCACTTGGAGCCGACTCAAGCGGCAACCCAGTCTTCTTGAAAGACATCTGGCCTTCTGCTGAGGAGGTTCAGCAGACTATCGATCAGTCGATTAGTTCGGACATGTTCAAAACACGCTACGCAGGCGTTTTTGATGGTGACAACCGCTGGCAGCAGCTACCAACGCCGAAGGGCGCGGTTTTCGAGTGGGATGAGAAATCAACCTACGTTCGTAAGGCTCCATACTTCGATGGCATGCAGAAGACACCTGAGCCTGTTCGTGACATTACCGGAGCACGAGTTCTGGCTAAGCTTGGCGATTCGGTCACTACTGACCACATCAGCCCTGCGGGTTCGATTAAGGCTGATTCACCAGCTGGCCAGTATCTAACTGGAAACGGAATTTCACGAGCCGATTTCAACAGCTACGGCTCTCGTCGCGGAAACCACGAGGTTATGATTCGCGGCACATTTGCCAACATTCGCCTAAAGAACCAGTTGCTAGATGGCGTTGAGGGTGGTTACACTCGCGACTTCACCCAGGCTGACGGTCCGCAGTCATTTATCTATGACGCCAGCAGAAACTACATTGCTGCTGGTACTGACCTAGTTATTTTGGGCGGCAAAGAGTACGGATCAGGTTCGTCTCGCGACTGGGCCGCCAAGGGCACCAGACTTTTGGGTGTCAAGGCAGTAATCGCAGAGAGTTTTGAGCGAATTCACCGTAGCAACCTAATCGGAATGGGAGTACTACCGCTCCAATTCCCAGTTGGTGAAAACGCTGAATCTCTCGGCCTAGACGGAACTGAGATCTTTGAAATTGAAGGCGTGACCGAACTCAATGAAGGAAGAACTCCGAAGACACTGAAGGTTACCGCTAAGCCATCGGCTCACTCGAAAGAAGGCAAACCGGTCATCGTCTTCGATGCACCGCTGCGCATCGACACTCCTGGAGAAGCTGATTACTACCGCAACGGTGGAATTTTGCAGTATGTGCTCAGAAGTTTGGTTGCCTAGGAATTTTGACTGGGCCTCATAGGTTCTAGTGACTATGTCAATTCTCGATGGAGTGAATCAGCCGGCTGATCTCAAGCGGTTAAGTCGCCATGAAATGACCGAGCTTGCCGCTGAGATTCGGGCAACTCTGATTTCACAAGTATCGAAGACTGGCGGCCATCTTGGCCCAAATCTGGGTGTAGTTGAGTTGACCTTGGCAATTCATCGAATCTTTGACTCGCCAAAAGACTCAATTATTTTTGATACCGGTCACCAGTCCTACGTCCACAAATTGGTCACCGGACGCAAAGATCTCTCTACGCTTCGCCAAAAAGACGGCCTTGCAGGTTACCCGCAGCGTGGTGAGTCAGTCCATGACATCGTTGAGAGCTCCCATGCCTCCAGTTCGCTGTCTTGGGCTGACGGAATATCTCGGGCATACAAACTGACCAATCAGAGTGATCGTCACGTTGTTGCCGTCATCGGTGACGGTGCCTTGACTGGTGGAATGTCCTGGGAGGCCTTAAACAATATCTCTGACGACAACGATCGCAACCTGGTGATTGTTGTCAATGACAACGGTAGAAGCTATGCACCGACCATTGGTGGCTTGGCTCGGCACCTGAACGATGTTCGAACAAACCAGACCTACCGTCGGCTTTACAAAGCAAGCAAGAAGATGTTCTACAAGTTCGGCGTTCCGGGTCGATTGATTTACTCGGCCGCGAGAGGTGCCGGCAAAGGTCTTTTATCAACTTTCGCGCCGGTAGGGCTTTTCCCAAATCTCGACATCAAGTACATCGGCCCAATTGATGGCCATGATCAGGATGCGCTAGAACAGGCCCTAAGTCAGGCCAAACGCTACGCGGGACCGGCGATTGTCCATGCTGTTACAGAAAAAGGTCGCGGCTACCAACCAGCTAGATCAGATGACGCGGATCAGTTTCACGCCGTCGGTCAAATAAACCCTGAAACAGGTTTGCCTCTAAAAACAAGCTCGGCACAATCCTGGACCGACATTTTCGGTCAAGAGTTACTCAAGATTGCCGAAACCGACAAAAAGGTTGTAGCTCTGACCGGAGCGATGCTGCAGCCTGTCGGCTTGAAGAAATTTGCCGACAAATTCCCAGACCGCGTATTTGATGTCGGAATTGCTGAACAGCATGCTGTCACCGCTTCTGCTGGCTTAGCTTTCGGCGGACTTCATCCAGTTGTTGCTGTTTACGCCACTTTTATGAATCGCGCATTCGACCAGGTGCTGATGGACGTGGCGCTGCACAAAGCTGGTGTCACCTTTGTGCTTGATCGGGCCGGCGTAACCGGTCCAGACGGTGCATCCCACCACGGAATGTGGGATCTCTCAATTTTCCAAGTGGTTCCCGGAATCAAAATTGCAGCACCTCGTGATGCTGCAACGCTTGCCGAAGAGCTGCAAGAAGCTGTCACCGAAAAAAACTCACCAACCATGATTCGTTTCGGTAAGGGTAACGTCGGCGAAAGCATCCCTGCGATCGTTCGCACTGCCGACGGGGTAGACGTTCTGCACCAGTCACCTAGCAAAGATGTTTTGATCCTCACCGTTGGTCAGATGGCGCAGTTAGGTATTGACGTAGCGAAGCACCTCGCTGACCAGGGGATTGGCGCGACTGTTATCGACCCTCGCTGGGTTATTCCGGTTAACAAGTCGGTTCTTGAGATGGCGAAGGAGCACAGACTTGTGGTCACCATCGAAGACGGTATCAAGGTTGGTGGCATCGGCACCAGAGTTCGTCAAGATCTGCGCAGCGCTCAAATTGATACTGCTTTGAGCGAAGTGGGCTTGCCGGATGAATTTTTAGAACACGCGACCAGGGAAGAGATTCTTGAGCGAGTTGGCCTCACCGCACGTCAGATCAGTCACGAAGTTGTTGCTCAGGTTCTGGGCGCACGTGTTCCACATGCCCGAAAGCTAGATTCAGAAGTTGAGCTCAATCCGTCGCAACAGACTGAAGCGCAGTAAACAAAACTTCGGCGAGGGCCTCAATCTGCCAAGGCCTGGCGCTTAGTTCGATCAGTCGATTTCGAAAATCATCCATTGTCATATCGGTCTCGAATTCAAAAACCACCCGGCGTAACGTATCCGGGGTTAGGGCATGTTCCGGTGCAAATTTCAGTTGCGCGGCAACTTCATCTACGACTGCCTTGCCGACCAAGAGTCTTTGGTGAGCAAGGGGAAATCTTTTCTCCCAAGTTCGATGGTTTGGAATTCCTTCTGCTTTGAGACGCAACTCGGGTAAATCTTTTGAAGCGTAGCCTCGCTCCACTGCAGACCACCAAAGGTCGATGTAGGTTCGGCTGGCTCGGCCGTGGAATCCCTTTGAGTGTGCAAGTTCGCTGCGACTCGACACTTTGTTTGTCGCAGCCCAGACGATAGATGTGTCGGGAATGAGTCTTCCTGGTGAAACATCTAATTTTTGGGCTAATTCTTCACGTGACTGCCAAAGTTCGCGCAAAACAGCGAGTTGTCGCTTGTCCTTGATTAGGTGTGCGCCAGAAGTTGATCGCCACCGTTCAATTTTTGGAGTTTTTGTCGGCTGCCTCAATACCTGAGCAAATTCTTGTTTCGCAATTTCACTCTTTGACTGGCTCTCGAGTTCAGCGCTAACTTTTTGCCAAAGATCGTGCAAGATTTCTACGTCCAGAGCCGCATAGGTGAGCCAATCTTCATGCAGCGGTCGGGTGCTCCAATCAACTGCAGAGTGCTCTTTAGCAAGTGAAATTTCGAGGAAGAGCGCGCAAACTGCGGCCAGTCCTACTCTCTCGACACCGGCGAGACGAGAGCCGAGTTCGGTGTCAAAAATCTCTATGGGATTGAGGCCTAGTTCCCGCAGGCAAGGTAAATCTTGCGAGCCAGCATGAAAAATAAAAGGTCGCTCTACGCTGAGTGGCTTGAAAAGATTTTGGTCAAAGTCGAAGGCCGCCGGATCTAGTAAATAAATGGGCCCGTCGATCTGTTTCAGCTGCACTAGGTACGCGCGTTGAGAGTAGCGAAAACCACTGGCTCTCTCTGCATCCGCGGCAATAGGCCCGCTTCCGCGATTGAGTTCATCAAACATCGAGCTGAGCGAGGGCTCATCATCGACATAAATTACCGGCGATGTTGGTTTCTCAAGTGAAAATAGCTGAGGTACGGCTTCAGAATCGGTCATAGCGGATGAACGCCATCGGGGAGAGGGGAGAAGCCTGCCATGACGCAGAGAAGGTCTTGCCAGGCCTCTAAATGACCGGAGAAGTTATCGTCAGTAGGTGACCAAGATGCTCGAATCTCGAGTTCCCCGTGATCTGGTTCGCTCGCCAAAGAGCCAAACCCGGATGACACTATTCGGGTAGTAGTTCCAGCAGCAGCCTCACCGACTGCGTTTCGTCTTCTCAAGGCATCAGACAACCAGGCCAATGCCACATCAGAAATGCGCTCATCATCGGCAATATCTGGCTCTAAATTTGACTTCACAAAACATACAATGCGGAAATTCCCAGCCCAGGCGTCCTGCGGCGACTTATCCCAAAGAAAAACAAATCTTCCGGTTGCAACGTGTCCGTGGGAGTGATCGGAATCGGCAAGTTGCGCAGAAAAAGCGACTGCATTTTGGGCCAAGCCTTTAGGGGCGGCAATCTCAGTGACGGAAAGCTCTTTGCGGAGCTCTGCCTCAGCAAGGCGAGTCAAAGCAAGTTTGAATTCGGTGCTGGCTGAGTCTTGGGCTGAGATTTCGATCATCTGAATAAGGTTAGAACATCCCTGTTTGCGCGGGCTTAGGCTCGCCGAATCAGCGGTATGAGGGTTATTTGGCGAGTGCCAAATTCGAACCAGGAGAGTGAACCCTGGCCTAAATTTCTTCGAAGATGCCCTGAATAAAAATCAGCTATAACCATTTCGATTTCAATCTCACTTATGGCTCTGGGGCAACTTAGTGCAATCACAATGTCTTTGCCGCGTGACGCCAACTCAACGGCCAAGTTTGGTCCCGATTCAAGTAATACTTTGCCCGAGCGCTTGATCAGGTCGATGCAGTCTTCCAACGTTGAGAAAAAAATAGGAAACCTGGATGTGTCGGAATCGATTGTTTGACTCACCGTACGGCTGATAACAACGATTGGGCAGAATCTCGACTGACGATAACTCTCGGCACGAAAAGTTTTTCCCGAGGTGACAATTAGGTCTGCTTTCGATCGCAAAAACATCAGCCACTCATTGTCGGAGGCGTCTGAAATAGATTTCGAGCTTTGGTCTTCGCCGTAGTAGTTACCAGCCGAATCTAGAGCAATCGAGTGCACTAGCGCGCTATCGAACGATTCGGCAACTAAAGCAGCTAATTTGTCATCAGGAAGATTTTTCACTTACCTGCCGCTTAATCCGCGAAAGCATGCCGCGCATTCCACGCATACGCAACGGGGAAACCGCCTCAGCTAAACCCAATTTGCTCGGAAAATCATCGTCGAAAGCTTGCACCTGGCTTGCCGGTAATCCATCCAAGACGCTGTGCAGAATACTGGCGAAGCCGCGAGTAGTCGGCGACTCTTCCGGAGCAGTGAAAAACAGATTGACTGTCTTGTTTCCGTCGCTCAAAACCTCCACGAACAAGTAGATCGGAGATTGACACTCTTCGACTCTCTCGAGTAGATCGGGATGATCTACGTATCGGGCCGGCAACTGAGGCAGGTTCTCGGAAAATTCAAGAAGAAGATCTAGTTTTTCTTTGGTAGATACACTTTGAAAATCCTCAATCAGACTTTTTGGATCCTCGACTGGCATCAGGCTACCTTTGGAGCGATACCCGGTTCAGCGCCCTTAACGATCGGAACCCGAACAAGGCTTCCCCATTCGGTCCACGAACCGTCATAGTTTCTAACATTCTTGAAGCCAAGCAGGTAGTTCAAAACGAACCAAGTGTGGCTTGAACGCTCTCCGATTCGGCAGTAGGCGATAACGTTGTCGCCTTCCTTCAAGCCGGCTTGACCGAGATAGATTTCGTCTAATTCTTCACGCTCTTTGAAAACACCCAACTCGCCGGCTGCCTTTGCCCAAGGTACTGACTTTGCGCTTGGAATGTGTCCTCCACGTAACGCACCTTCTTCTGGATATGCAGGCATGTGGGTTCGCTCTCCGGTGTACTCCTCAAGTGAACGCACGTCGATTAGGGGATTGCCAAAGTGCTTCAAAACGTCATCGCGAAAAGCCCTTAGCACGCTGTCATCACGGCCAATGACCGGGTAGTCCGTCGCTGTGACTGCAGGCTGTTCTTTGGTCAGTTCGCGACCCTCAGCGATCCATTTTTCGCGGCCGCCATCAAGCAGACGAACATCTTCGTGGCCGAAGAGCTTGAACACCCAAAGTGCATATGAAGCCCACCAGTTCGACTTATCGCCGTAGATCACGACGGTTGAAGATCGAGAAATGCCCTTCTGTGACATTAGCTTGGCGAACTCTGGCCCCTCAACGTAATCTCTGGTGACGGGGTCATTCAGGTCGGTGTGCCAGTCGATCTTGACCGCGGTCGGAATGTGGCCAATTTCATAGAGCAAAACATCTTCGTCAGATTCGACAACTACCAAACCGTCTGTGCCTAGGTTTTGCTGCAGCCACTCGGTCGAAACCAAAACCTCCGGGTGTGCGTACTTTGCGAACTTAGGACTTGAATCGAAGCCAACGGCCACAATGAACTCACTTTCGAATACGGAACTAAACTTTCTCTATAAAGGTTAACCAGCCGGTGCCCAGTTTTTCTTCCTTACAAAGATTATTTCCCGAATGAATTCAAAGACTTTTGCGTCTCTTTCTACGGTTTGGCCTCAGGTCGAACCCAGTCAACTGTTACTGGACTTTGTACCGCCACGTGAGTTTGCCAACGCTCGCTTCGATTCTTACAAGCCAAGTCCAGATTTTGAGTCCCAATCAGTGGCTCTCGCTCACTCTCGCGAATTCATTAGTGGAAAGCGCAAAGGTCTATTTTCGAAACCGGTGTTTGAAGCTGGCATCTATCTGGATGGCGGCTTCGGCGTGGGAAAAACTCACTTACTAGCATCCATTTGGCACGAATTTTCAGGCAAAAAAGCCTTCGGCGCCTTTATCTCCTTCACCGGTTTGATTGGTGCTTTGGGCTTTGCCGAAACCGTACAGGTCCTAAAAAAGTATGAACTCTTATGCATCGACGAATTTGAGTTAGATGATCCGGGCGACACAATGATGATGTCTCGGCTGTTGAATGAGCTCGCCCCGCTCGGGGTTCGTTTCGCCGCCACCAGTAACACCCCACCCAACGCCTTGGGCGAAGGTCGTTTCGCTGCCGCAGATTTTGCTCGTGAAATTCACGGTATTGCCGATCGTTTCCAGATGGTGAGAATTGACGGTGAGGACTATCGTCATCGTCCCACATCCTTCGATTTCGTAACTTATGAGGAGTCAGCGGCATTCGAGAAGGTTGCAACCTACTCGCCAAACGCAGTGGCTGTAGACGACTTCGAAGAGTTGCTTGCACATTTGTCAAAGGTTCATCCATCGAGGTATGGTCGACTACTTTCAGGTGTTGAGGCTTTGGTGCTGAAAGACATTCACGTTCTTCATGACCAGGTCAACGCACTCAGATTCGTCTCTTTTGTTGACCGCGCGTATGAAGCCCAGTTGCGAATTTTTGGCACCGGTATCGACCTGGTAAACGTTTTCTCAGATGAGTACATTTCGGGTGCCTATCGCAAAAAATACCTTCGAGCTATTTCGCGTTTGGGCGCAATGACCCGCTAACTGTTTACAAACGAGAAACATTTCAAGACCTCTCTCGAAACAGAGATACCCCAAACTCTTCTTCAACCAAGAAGTTGTTGGCTGTATTTGTTTTCAAAGAGAGAGGTAAACAAATGGATCAGGGAAACACTGCGTTTGTCCTAATTTCCGCGGCACTAGTTCTATTGATGACCCCAGGACTGGCCTTCTTTTACGGCGGTTTAGTTAAAGCTAAGTCGGTCGTCAGCATGATGATGCTGAGTTTCGGGTCGTTGGCATTGATAGCGGTGCTGTGGGTTCTCTACGGTTATGCAATCGCCTTCTCAAACGGTGGCTCAAGCGGATTCTTGGGTATTGATGGTTGGTTCGGAATCGATACCAGTTCAATCGGGCTCGCAGCTCAAGTGGCAGATGCTGCAGATCCTCAGGGATCTTTTCCAAGTCTCGCTTTCGTTGCATTTCAGGCAGCGTTCGCGATTATTAGCGTTGCTCTGATTTCTGGAGCGATAGCCGACCGTGCAAAGTTTGGAGCTTGGATGGTTTTCGCTGGAATCTGGGCGACGATTGTCTACTTCCCAGTAGCAAACTGGGTGTTCAACTTCACCTTGCAGGACGGCAAGGTGGTTGATGGTGGCTGGATTGTGTATGAACTGGGCGCAATTGATTTTGCTGGTGGCACGGCAGTGCACATCAACGCCGGTGCAGCAGGTCTGGCCCTGGCCATTGTCCTCGGTAAACGTTTTGGCTTCAGCAAGGGCATTACCCAGCCTCACAATGTTCCATTGACCCTACTTGGAGTAGCGCTTCTTTGGTTTGGCTGGTTTGGCTTCAATGCCGGCAGTGAGTTGGCAGCAGACGGTGTCGCGGCCCTAGCTTTCGTGAACACACTCGCCGCTCCTGCGGCTGCGATGCTCGGCTGGATTCTGGTCGAGAAAATGCAACAGGGTAAGGCAACTTCGATTGGAGCCGGCTCAGGCGCTATCGCTGGACTGGTAGCAATTACACCTGCCTGTGCAGTACTCGACCCACTGTGGGCAATTGCGCTTGGTCTCGTTGCAGGTGCTCTCTGCGCCTTGGCAATCAATCTGAAATTTAGTCTTGGCTTCGACGATTCACTTGATGTGGTAGGAATTCACCTCGTGGGTGGAGTCGTAGGAACTCTCTGGATTGGTCTATTCGGAAACGGAGTAGGGCTGTTCTTCGGGCACGGATTTGATCAGCTAATTGCCCAGGCTGTTGGCGCAATTGCTGTTCTTGTTTACAGCTTCGTAATTTCACTCGTTATTGGTTTTGCAATTGAAAAAACAATGGGCTTCAGAGTTCGTGCCGAGGATGAGATTGCCGGCATTGACACTGTTGTGCACGGTGAAGAAGCATACGCATTTGGCGCTGATCGCGGCTGAGAATGGCAAAAAACGGAGGGTGGATTTTCCGCCCTCCGTTTTTTGCGTGTCAGTTTGACCACTTTGTGAATTTCGGTTAGAGTTTTCAAGTCTTGAAAAAGACATGCGGATGTGGCTCAGTTGGTAGAGCACAACCTTGCCAAGGTTGGGGTCGCGAGTTCGAATCTCGTCATCCGCTCGCAGTGGGAATAAGCCACGTGAGATCTGGTGGAGTGGCTGAGCGGCCCAAAGCAGCAGCCTGCAAAGCTGTATAACCACGGGTTCAAATCCCGTCTCCACCTCCAATTTGAATAGCACGGACGATTGGCGCAGCGGTAGCGCACTTCCTTGACATGGAAGGGGTCACTGGTTCGATCCCAGTATCGTCCACGAAAAATAGCCTCCGGAAACGGAGGCTATTTTCTTTTTTCTTATCGAGGTTTTTTGCAGCAGGTTACTTCAGCTGAAGTGTTTTTGCGGTTTCAGCCAGTGACTTAGCAGCAGCCTTTGCGTCGCTGTTGAGGCTCTTTCCGTACCACGGCATAATCTTCGAAAGTTTTGACTTCCAAATCGGAAACTGCTCCGGAAATGAACGTTCCAGAACTTCAAGCATTGCGTTGACCGCGGTTGATGCGCCTGGTGAAGCACCAAGCAAAGCAGCGATAGAACCATCAGCTGAAGTAATAATCTCGGTGCCAAATTGCAGGATTCCGCCCTTAGCTTTGTCCTTCTTGATGATCTGCGCCCGCTGACCGGCGTTTAGTAACTGCCAATCTTTTGCATTCGCGGTGGGCATGAATTCGAGCAAAGACTCGAACTTTCGCTTTTTACCCTTGGCCAACTCGCCGACTAGGTACTTGATTAGCGGGAAATTCGAGACGGCAACGGCGAGGTAAGGAATGACGTTCGATGGGCGAATTGATTTTGGCAAATCAAGAATTGATCCGTGCTTCAGGAATTTAGGGTTTGAAGTGGCATATGGCCCGAACAATAAACTTGGTTGCCCATCAACCATTCGGGCATCCAGGTGCGGTACCGACATTGGGGGAGCACCGACCGAAGCCTGACTGTAGACCTTGGCGCTGTGTCTGGCGACGATTTCCGGGTCATCGCATCGAAGCCACTGGCCACCTACTGGAAAGGTTCCGTAACCTTTGGCCTCTGGAATGCCAGCTTTCTGCAGTAGCTTGAGAGCCCAACCACCCGCTCCAACAAAGACGAACCTAGCTTTTGTGACAACTGAACCGGTCGAGACTAGCCAGCCATCCTTGGACTTTTTCAGGCCGCGAACCTCAGAGTTGTAGTCGACTTCGGCCCCTTGGCTGACTAAATGGTCGATTAGCTGTCTAGTTATTTCGCCGAAGTTGACGTCGGTGCCAGTTTGAATTGTTGTCGCGGCGATGGTTTCGTTCTGGTCGCGACCTTCGATTAGTAGTGGAGCCCACTGTCTGATCACTTCCGGATCCTGTGAAAATTCCATACCTGCAAAAAGGGGCTGATTCTTGAGGGCCAAATAACGTCGCTTTAGATAGTCGCAATCTTTCTCGCCGCGGACAAAAGTCATGTGTGGGGTAGAAGTAATGAAACTCGATGGATTCTTCAAAATTCCAACTTCAACAAGATGAGCCCAAAATTGACGGCTTAACTGGAATTGCTCGTTGATAGCAATAGCCTTTTGCGCATTTGGCAGCGACCCATCCGATGTGTCGGGCATGTAATTAAGTTCGCAAAGCGCAGCATGCCCGGTGCCAGCGTTGTTCCAAGGGTTAGAAGATTCTTGAGCCGGAGCATCTAGTCTTTCGAAGATTTTTATAGACAGCTCGGGGTTCAGCAGTTTGAGAAAAGTACCAAGTGTGGCGCTCATTATGCCGGCGCCCACGAGTACAACGTCGTACGAGGATTTTTGACTCACTATGACAGTTTACTTCGTCGTTAGATAGCGGTTCCGACTAGTGCACCAATTGCGTAAGTAATCCCCATGGTGAGAAGTGAGATTGATACATTTCGGATGATCGCACGGAGCGATCTCGCACCACCAATTTTAGCCCCCACGAATCCGGTAATCGCCAAAGAGGCAACCACTGCACCAACTGTGAGCGGAATCCGAATTTCAATCCAAGGGCCAGAAACAGCAAAAAGTGGAAGCAGTGAGCCGCCGAAAAAAGCAGCGAATGAACTAATCGCAGCTGCAATCGGACTGACCTGGTGATCTGAGTTGATTCCGAGTTCAGCCTCGGCGTGAGCCTTGAGTGCGTCTTTTTCGGTTAGTTCTTGAGCTACTTGGGCGCTCAATTCGGCGCTGATACCCTTCGCTTCGTAGAAAAGAGCGAGTTCGCGGAGTTCCATCTCAGGGTTTTCCGCTAGTTCGCGTCGTTCTTGCTCGAGTGCAGCTAGTTCAGAATCGCGTTGAGCGCTTACCGAAGTGTATTCACCACCGGCCATAGAGATTGAGCCAGCGACAGTCGCGGCAACGCCCGCTACAACGATTTCGGGTTGGCTTGCGCCGGCACCAGCAACACCCATGAGCAAACCAGCCGTGCTAACGATTCCGTCGTTGGCTCCCAGTACTCCGGCGCGCAACCAGTTAAGTTTTTTTGCTAAATCGACCTTGGCAGTTAATTGGTTTTCGAAAATAGACTCATCGAGCTGTGCAACAGATTTTGACTTTTCACTCACCTGACTATCAAAGCATCTAAATAGTGATTCGCTACGCAGGTGTGCGTAGGCGTGCCGAAACCGGTCCTACCGAAAATTGAGTCGGTAGGATTGCATGTAGTTGCGAGGGAGTTTTGTGTCGAAAATATCTATCACCGTCGACGGTGTTGCACATGTCGTAAGTTCAGGTATCGACGGGTTCGGTCTATTCGAAGATCGCAAAATTGTCGCCCAAAGAGTCAATGGCGCCCTAAAGGATCTAGCCCACAAGGTGGTCGAGGGTGATCAAATCGAATCTGTTTCGATCGACAGCCCAGATGGCCTTTCCATACTGCGCCATTCGACTGCCCATGTTTTGGCTCAGGCGGTTCAGAAGATCAACCCCGAAGCAAGGTTGGGCTTTGGGCCTCCTATTACCGACGGCTTCTACTACGACTTTGATGTTGCCGAAGCCTTCACTCCAGAAGACCTAAAGAAACTAGAAAAAGAAATGGAGCGGATTATCCGTTCCGGCCAGCGATTCGTTAGGCGCGTAACCACTGAAGAAAGCGCTCTAAAAGAGTTAGTTTCAGAGCCTTACAAATGCGAACTTATCGGCTTGAAGTCAAATCCAGATGCCGCCGGAGAAGGCTCAGCCGAGATCGGGCTTGGCGAGCTCACAATCTACGACAACATTGATCCAAGTACCGGCGAGTTGGTTTGGCGTGATTTGTGCCGCGGACCACATCTTCCAAACACGCGAATGATTGGTCAAGGCTTTTCGCTAACCCGCGTTGCTGCTGCCTACTGGCGCGGTTCGGAGAAAAACAAGCAACTTCAGCGAATCTATGGAACCGCTTGGCCAAGCAAAGACGAACTTCGAGCCTTTCAAGCTCGTCTTGAAGAGGCAGCAAAACGTGACCACCGCAAACTGGGTGCGGAACTTGATCTCTTCAGTTTTCCTGAAGAAATCGGCAGCGGCTTAGCTGTGTTCCATCCAAAGGGTGGAATCATGCGACGGGTCATGGAGGACTACAGTCGCAAACGTCACGAAGAGTCTGGCTACGATTTCGTCTATTCGCCACACATCACAAAGAGCAACCTGTTCGAGCAGAGCGGTCACCTCGGTTGGTATGCCGAAGGAATGTTTCCACCCATGAAAATGGACGAGGAACGCGACGAGTCAGGGGAAATCAAGAAGCAGGGCCAGGACTACTACCTGAAGCCGATGAACTGCCCATTCCACATCCTCATCTTCAAGTCGCAGTCTCGTTCATATCGAGATCTTCCATTGCGCATGTTTGAGTTTGGTTCGGTTTACCGATACGAAAAGTCGGGCGTGCTTCACGGTCTAACTCGCGTTCGAGGTATGACTCAAGATGACGCACACCTCTTTGTCACTCCTGATCAGATGGAGCAGGAACTATCGAATGTTTTGAACTTCGTGCTCGGCCTGCTCCGTGATTATGGCCTGGATGATTTTTATCTAGAGTTGTCTACCCGCGAAGAGGGTAATGAAAAGTTTGTCGGCAGTGATGAAATCTGGAACACGGCAACCGAAACTCTTGCGCGCGTAGCTTCAGCATCTGGGCTTGAACTGGTTCCAGATCCAGGCGGCGCTGCCTTCTACGGTCCTAAAATATCGGTTCAGGCTCGTGATGCCATTGGTCGAACCTGGCAAATGTCTACAATCCAACTCGACTTCAACTTGCCCGAGCGTTTTGACCTTGAGTTCACCGCTAGCGATGGCTCGAAACAGCGTCCGGTAATGATTCACCGAGCTCTTTTTGGTTCAATTGAGAGATTCTTTGGAGTTCTCACCGAGCACTACGCAGGACACTTTCCGCCTTGGTTGGCCCCGGTGCAAGTCGCCGGTATTCCTGTTGCAGATGAGTTTGTTCCATATCTAAATGGCATTGCTGATGACTTGCGCAAGCGCGGCGTTCGTATTGTCGTGGATGCGTCAGACGACAGAATGCAGAAGAAGATTCGAAATCACACGACCGCGAAGGTGCCTTTCATGCTTATTGCCGGCGGACAAGATGCCGAGAGCGGCGCGGTTTCATTTAGATTCCGTGATGGTTCTCAGGAAAATGGTGTTCCGGTTGCCGAGGCTATTGATCGAATTTTGACGACTATCGAAAATAAGAGTCAGGTGTAACCAAATTGGAGATGTCCGCGAATCTTCCGGGTGTTCCAAACCATTTTCAGCACCTCTGGACTCCGCATCGACTCGTCTACATCAAGAACGGTCAGCAACCTCCGAAGGAAGACTGCCCCTTCTGTAACGGGCCATCGATGTCAGATGAAGAGGCGCTAATCGTCTTTCGAGGCAAAAGTGCATTCGTCTTACTAAACCTGTTCCCGTACAACTCCGGGCACGTTTTAGTTTGCCCGTACCGACACATTTCGACCTACGATCAAGCTTCGTCCGAAGAAATTGCTGAAATCGGACTCCTTACCCAGCAAGCCATGAAGGTCCTCAAACAGGTTTCTGGGGCACACGGTTTCAACATCGGCATGAATCAGGGCGAGGTCGCAGGAGCTGGAATTGCTGGGCACCTGCACCAACACATCGTCCCTCGCTGGGCTAATGACGCCAATTTCTTTCCAATCATTGCCGAAACGAAGGCACTACCGAGGCTGCTTGGCGAAGTGCGAGATGACATTGCAAAGGCATGGCAGTCGCTGCTGTCTTCTGACATAAACTATTCGCATGACCTCTAACAACCCAATCACTGGTTCTTCATTAGTAAAGCGCGGCTTAGCAGAAATGCTCAAAGGCGGCGTAATCATGGACGTAGTAACTGCCGAGCAAGCAAGAATTGCTGAGGATGCCGGAGCAGTTGCGGTAATGGCTCTTGAAAGAGTTCCAGCTGATATTCGCGCCCAGGGCGGCGTTTCTCGCATGAGCGACCCCGACATGATTGACAGCATTATCAACTCAGTATCGATCCCGGTCATGGCAAAGGCGCGCATCGGCCACTTTGTTGAAGCCCAGATTTTGCAGGCCTTGAAGGTCGATTACATCGATGAATCAGAAGTTCTCAGCCCCGCCGACTACGTAAACCACATCGACAAATGGAAATTCGATGTTCCCTTCGTTTGTGGCGCAACTAACTTGGGCGAAGCACTCCGTCGTATTACCGAGGGCGCGGCGATGATTCGCTCGAAGGGTGAAGCTGGAACCGGTGATGTTTCTGAAGCCATGAAGCACATTCGCACCATCGGCGGAGAAATTCGCGCTTTGTCCTCGAAGAGCGAAGATGAGCTATACGTTGCTGCCAAAGAACTTCAGGCACCTTACGAGCTTGTTCGCGAAGTTGCTCAAGCGGGAAAGTTGCCAGTGGTTATGTTTGTTGCGGGTGGCGTAGCCACTCCAGCCGATGCGGCACTTATGATGCAGCTGGGCGCTGACGGCGTCTTTGTTGGGTCAGGAATTTTTAAGTCTGGAGACCCGGTTGCGCGAGCGAAGGCTATAGTCAAGGCGACAACTTTCTACAACGACCCAGACGTGCTAGCGAATGTTTCTCGAGGTTTGGGAGAAGCAATGGTTGGAATCAACGTCTCTGATCTTCCTGCTCCTCACCGTTTGGCCGAACGCGGCTGGTAAATGTCTCTCAGAATTGGAGTCCTGGCGTTACAGGGGGACTTTCGCGAGCATTTGCAGATCCTAAATTCAATTGGAATTGATGCCGTTGAGGTAAAAACACAATCCCAATTAGAGAGTGTCACGGGTTTAGTAATCCCAGGTGGAGAGTCGACAACCATTCAAAAGTTGGCGGAGAACTTCGGCCTGTTTGAACCGCTAAGGCGAGCAATTCTCGCCGGATTACCTGTCTTTGGAACATGTGCGGGACTGATTATGCTGGCCGACCGAATATCGGGCGGTACAGCAAATCAGAGAGGCTTCGGTGGCCTAGACATTGAGGTTCGGCGAAACGCGTTCGGCCATCAAGTTGATAGTTTTGAGGTTGATTTGGATTTCAAGGGTATCGACGGTCTTGTTCACGCCACTTTCATCCGTGCCCCCATTGTTGTGTCAACCGGCCCAGAAGTCGAGGTATTGGCCTCTTTGTCGGATGGCCGAGTAGTTGCTGTGAAGCACAAAAACCTGCTCGGGATTTCATTTCACCCTGAGATTTCAGGGGAGTCTCGAATTCATAAGTATTTCGTTCAAATGGTTGAACAGAATGAAACTAAACTTTCGTAGTTAGCAAAACTCAGGGAGAAACATGTCCGGCCACTCCAAATGGGCAACGACCAAACACAAAAAAGCAGCGATCGACGCTAAACGCGCGAAGCTTTTTGCGAAACTAATTAAGAACATTGAAGTTGCAGCTCGTTTGGGCGGCCCCGATGTTGACGGAAACCCTACTCTTTACGATGCTGTCCAAAAGGGACGAAAGAGCTCTCTTCCAAACGACAACATTGAACGCGCAATAAAACGCGGTGCCGGTGTTGGCGGCGACGCAATCGAATACATGAACATCATGTACGAGGGCTATGGACCAAACGGCGTTGCCGTGATGATCGAATGTCTGACCGACAACAAGAACCGTGCAGCCGCTGAAGTTCGTTTGGCTGTGGGCAAGAATCACGGTTCGATGGCTGATCCTGGTTCGGTCTCATACCAATTCAGCCGCAAAGGCATCATCGTGGTACCAAAAGACGGCGCGGCGAATGAAGATTCGATTCTTGAGGCTGTCCTCGAAGTCGGCATCGAAGACATCGAAGACAGAGGCGAGTCATTCGTGCTCACCACCGATCCGAGTTCAATGGTTGCTGTACGAACAGCGTTGCAGGCCGCCGGAATTGACTACGAATCTGCTGACGTCGAGTTTGTTTCGGCTATGCCGGTTCAAGTAGATGCGGCTACGGCTCGTAAGGTGATTCAACTAATCGATGCTCTAGAAGATCTCGATGACGTGCAGAATGTCTATTCGAACTTCGACATTACTGCCGATGTTCTTGCCGAATTGGAAGCCGACGACTAATTGCTGGTACTAGGGATTGACCCTGGTCTAACTCGCTGCGGAGTTGGCATTATTTCTGCGACCAAATCCAAACGATCGCTAATCGCGGTTGAGACCATTCGAAGTTCGCCCGAACTTTCGATTGAAGCCCGTTTATTAGCAATTGGTTCTGCAATAGACGCTCTTATCGAGCATCATGAGCCAGAACTGGTTGCTGTTGAACGGGTTTTCGCACAACATAACCTTCGTTCGGTTACTGGAACAGCGCAGGTGTCTGGTTTGGCACTTTTCCAAGCAGCACGTAGAGGCATTCCCGTTTCTTACTACACGCCAAGCGAAGTCAAGGCGGCGGTTACCGGAAACGGACGAGCGGACAAAGCTCAGGTTGGCTTCATGGTTAAGAGTCTTTTAGGTCTCGACGAAATACCCAAACCCGCCGATGCAGCAGACAGCTTGGCAATCGCACTCTGTGCTGTACTAAGACCGCAACAGACAAGCAACTCAGAGACTGCTGCGCAACGAGTGTGGCGAAATGCTGCGCGTGCTGCCGCCAAATAGCAATCTCCGAGGTAACCTAAAGCGATGATTGCCTCGGTATCCGGAAGCGTCCAATCGATTGGAAAGTCTGCAGTTGTTGTGCGTGCTGGAAATTTTGGCGTATCGGTATTAGCAACCGCTACCACGCTGCGATCATTGCGAATCGGCCAAGAAGTCGAATTACTGACTTCACTGCAAGTCAGAGAAGATTCCTTGACTCTGTATGGCTTCAGCGACGATGGTCAACTATCAACCTTTGAACTATTGCTAACTGTTTCTGGAATTGGCCCGAAGGTTGCCCTTTCTATAATTGACAGCCTTACCCCGGCACAGATTGCTAACGCTATTCAGCAGGATGATGACTCGGTGTTTCGATCTGTGAGCGGTGTAGGTCCAAAGACTGCGAAGCTGATCATCCTTGCACTGTCTGGAAAAGTTACCCAGGTTTCGTCAAGCAAAGAACCAAGTAACCAAGAAAACGACCTCGTCGAGGCCATCGCCAATTTGGGGTGGCCGTCTGCAAAGATACGAGATGCAATTTCGCAGGGCGACATTTCGAAACTTACCCCGGCAGAAGCAATTAGAGAGATTCTGCGAAGGCTCGCGGCTAAATGATAGAAGACCAGACAGCAGATTCCGAGTTTGTGGGAGAGAACGCACTGCGCCCGCAAAGTTTGACTGAGTTTATTGGCCAAGAGGTCGTTCGCGAACAGTTGATCACGGTGCTTTCGGCGGCGCAGGCTCAACAGCGGGCCGCCGATCACATCCTCTTCTCCGGGCCACCTGGATTAGGTAAAACGACGTTGGCCATGATTGTGGCAAACGAAACCGGTGCGAGATTGCGCATCACTAGTGGGCCGTCTATCCAGCACGGTGGTGACATGGCTGCAATTTTGGCTTCGCTTGCTGAGGGTGAGGTGCTTTTCATTGATGAAATCCATCGCCTGTCTCGGCCGGTTGAGGAAATGCTTTATCTGGCCATGGAAGACAGACGGATCGACATCGTTATTGGCAAGGGTCCGGGGGCTACCGCGGTCCCGCTTGAGTTGCCACCTTTTACGCTCGTCGGTGCCACAACCAAGAGCGGGGCATTACCAGCTCCGTTACGTGATCGTTTTGGGTTTACCGCTCACATGGATTTCTACGACGAATCTGAATTGGCTCAGATTATTAGGCAATCTGCAATGCGACTTTCGGTTGCTATCGATGATGCCGCGGTCGAATTGATTGCGAAACGAGGTCGCGGCACACCACGAGTAGCGAATCGTTTGTTAGCCAGAGCGCGAGATTTAGCGGTTGTCGAAAAGGCAGGCAAAATTGGGCTCGACTCAGCCGAACGGGCTATGAAACTGTTCGGAATAGATGCATTGGGGCTAGACCGCATGGATCTTCTGGTGTTGAACACGCTCTCTTCACTGCTGCCAGGCCAAGCGATGGGCCTCAAAACTCTGGCAAACCAGATTGGCGAAAGCTCAGAGACAGTGGAAGATGCGATTGAGCCCTATCTTTTGCGTTGTGGATTGATCATACGCAGTAGCCGCGGTCGACAATTGTCTGATTTGGGTCGCCAGCATCTCGGACTATAAGCCGATAAGCCCTATAATTTTGGTAACGCCGTTATTGGCGTTTTTATTTGTCTCACGATGGGGAACCAATGAACAGCCAAGACCTTTTTCTGCTTGTAGCCCTAGGCTTCTTGATCTTTATGATGGTGTGGTCGAGCCGCAAGCGTAAAAAGCAAGCCGCAGAACTTGAGCAGAAGCTCTCGGTTGGCGCTACCGTCATGCTGCACTCGGGCATCATCGGAAACATCACTGAGCTTCAGGATGTTCGCGCTGTCATTGAGACCACTCCCGGCGTGAAGTTGACAGTCGTTAAGCAGGCGATTCGCTCAGTTGAGTCAAACCCATTGATTTTTGGCACTGCCAAGGCTGAGAGTAAACCCGCTGCAAAAACCGCAAGCAAGAAGCCAGTCGCAAAGTCGACCGCTAAAAGTTCAGCCAAGGCAGCGACAAAGCCGAGTACAAAGAAGGCCTAATCGTGGCAGATTATTCAGCAACTAAAAAAGCTCGCAAAAGCCTCGGTTGGTTGGCACTAATCGCCGGTACTATTGCCACCATTCTCGGTGTTGCCTCATTCTCCAGTGGAGCAAATCTCTTTGTCCCGAAGCTCGCGCTAGACCTTTCTGGTGGAACTCAAATCATCCTGGCTCCGACTCTGGCCGAGGGCCAGCAGGTCAGCGAAGAGCAACTTGCCCAGGCCGTTAGCATCATTCGTCAACGAGTCGATGCAACCGGCGTCAGCGAAGCCCAAATCCTAACTCGCGGAGCAAGCAACATCGAAGTTTCGATTCCTGGTGCACCAGATGAAAACACTCTTCAACTAATTCGCTCTTCAGCAAAACTTGACTTCCGACCAGTTTTGATAGCCAGCGCCGGTACCTCCGCTGCTGTTGGGGGAACAACGGCTGCAACTCCTAGCGCTTCTCCGACCGACGGTTCAGACCCTAACTGGGTTACTCCAGAATTACAGGCCCAATTTGACGCTCTAGACTGCGCAACAGATTTCCGTAAACCAGGTCAAATTGACGATCCGACGGCTCCAATGATCACCTGTGACGTGGATGGCTTTGGCAAGTACATCCTTGGTCCAGTCGAGGTCGACGGCGCAACAATCAGTGACGCATTTGCCGGCACACAGACCACATCCACTGGTGCAACCACTAACACTTGGGCAGTAAACCTCGAGTTCAACGAGGAGGGAACTAAGAAATTTGCCGCTGTAACCGAGCGCTTGTTCCCTCTGGAGAGCCCTCGCAACCAGTTTGCGATCACGCTCGATGGTTACGTCATCACAGCACCTTCAACCAATGCCGTTATTTCCAACGGTAAGGCGGAAATCACTGGCTCTTTCACCAAAGATTCATCTAAGGCTTTGGCTGACCAACTAAAGTACGGTTCTTTGCCGATCGGTTTTGAGGTTCAAAGCCAGGAGAACATTTCGGCAACACTGGGCTCATCGCAGCTTCAGGGCGGTCTACTCGCTGGCCTAATCGGTTTGTTACTGGTGGTCGTCTACAGCATCTTCCAATACCGCGGATTAGCCATGGTGACAATCGGTTCACTGCTTGCTGCCGGACTACTGGTTTACCTAGCCATTTCATTCCTGAGTTGGCGTCAAGACTACCGACTCTCGCTAGCAGGTGTTGCTGGCCTAATCGTTGCAATCGGTATCACCGCCGACTCGTTCATCGTTTACTTTGAACGCGTTCGAGACGAACTCCGCGAAGGAAAGAGTCTTGCTCAAGCTGTTGAACAAGGCTGGAAACGTGCCGTCCGAACCATCTTGGTTTCGGGTCTGGTTAGCCTGCTCGCTGCAGTGGTGCTCTACTTGCTGACTGTCGGAAACGTTAGAGGCTTCGCTTTCACACTTGGTCTAACTACGCTAATTGACCTCTTGATTGCGGTTATGTTTACCCATCCTGTTCTACAGCTGCTAAGTAGAACCGCGTTCTTCAATTCTGGACACAAGTGGTCTGGCCTAGATCCGCGTGCCCTGGGTGCGTTGCACTACACCGGTCGCGGCTCATTCGTCGTAGCCGAGAAGGCAACCAAAGCAGCAACTCTGAAATCTTCCAAAGAAGCGGTCAAACGCCAAACTATTGCTGAACGCAAAGCCGCTGCTGCCGCTAAGGAGAACAACTAAAAATGTCTAAGTTCAGTGACTTTGGAAATGATCTCTACACCGGAAAACGGTCGATTAACTTCGTCGGCCGCCGCAAATACTGGTACGCGATTGCCGCGGTAATGATTGCGCTTTCTGCAATCTTGCCAATTGCCCGCGGTGGCTTCAACTTTGGTATCGAATTCCGCGGCGGAAGTGAATTTCGCATTACCGACGTAGCTGGTTCATCATCTGATCTTGCTCGCGATGCGGTTTTGAAAATTGACGCAGAACTTGACCCGGTAATCACAACCGTTGGCAATGACCTCAGAATTCAGACTGAAAAACTTGAAGACCTCGAGGCCGAGGAAATTCGAGTTGCTCTCGCAGATGCCTACCAACTTGAATCCGAAGCGGTATCTTCTTCGTTCATCGGCGCCAACTGGGGAGCAGACGTTACCTCAAAGGCGATTAATGGTCTAGTCGTTTTCGTTGCTTTAGCGGCAATTTTGATGGCTTTATACTTCCGCACCCTCAAAATGTCGATAGCTGCGGTTATTGCTCTACTACACGACCTCATCATCACCGCTGGGGTATACGGCGCAACCGGCTTCGAAGTAACACCTGCAGCAGTGATCGGTTTCCTAACAATTCTTGGCTACTCGCTTTATGACACAGTTGTGGTCTTCGACAAGATTCGCGAAAATACCCTCGAGGTTGAGCACAGTGAGACAACTACATTTGCTGAGCAGGTCAACTACGCCATAAACCAGACACTGGTTCGATCGATTAACACATCCGTAGTCGCGGTTCTGCCAGTTGCATCGATTTTGTTCATTGGGTCGACTTTGCTGGGTGCTGGAACACTAAAAGACATTGCGCTGGCATTGTTCATCGGAATTATCGTGGGCACCTACTCAACGATTTTTATCGCCGCACCTCTTTACAGTCACCTTCGTGAGTCGGAAACTAAGTTCCAGAAGAAAGTCACGGCCTAGGCCCCAATCAGAGGATTTCAGATGTCAGAGATAAATTCCACGGGGAGTATCTCTGCGCTGAGAACGAGGTTTCCACGGCTTTTCATAAAGTCAGGCCCTACCGATAAAGAATTGGCTGATGTTCTGCGCATCGCTAAGCTCAACCATCCGAAGGCAGACCTTTCAATTATTGAAAAGGCCTTCGAAGTTGCTGAGCGCGCACACCGCGGCCAAACCAGGAAGTCGGGCGAGCCGTACATCACCCATCCGGTCGCTGTTGCTCATATTCTTGCCGAATTGGGTATCGGGCCGACAACGCTTGCTGCTGCTCTGCTACACGACACGGTTGAGGACACCGACTATTCCCTAAGTCAGCTTCGCAGCGACTTTGGCGAAGAGGTAGCCATGTTGGTTGACGGGGTCACCAAACTGGACAAAGTCAAATTCGGCGATCACGCACAGGCAGAAACCGTCCGAAAAATGGTTGTTGCAATGTCAAAGGACATCCGTGTTTTGGTAATCAAGTTGGCTGACAGATTGCATAACGCTCGCACCTGGGGTTTTGTGCCCGAGGAATCAGCACGAAGAAAAGCTCAAGAAACACTCGAGATTTATGCCCCTTTAGCTCACCGTCTCGGAATCAGCACCCTTAAGTCGGAGCTTGAAGACATTAGTTTTTCGGTGCTCTATCCAAAGGTTTACGAAGAGATTGTCAACCTAGTTACTCAGCGCAGCCCAAAGCGCGCCGAATACATTGAGGGCATTATTGCCGACATCGAGTCGGATTTACGAGAGAACCGAATCAAGGGCAAGGTCGCCGGAAGACCTAAGCAGTACTACTCGATTTACCAGAAGATGGTCGTTCGCGGTCGCGAGTTTGACGACATTTATGACCTAGTCGGCATCAGGGTTATTGTTCCAGAGGTACGCGATTGCTATGCCGTTCTTGGTTCAATTCACGCTCGATGGTCGCCGGTGCCAGGCCGATTCAAAGACTATATCGCAATGCCAAAGTTCAACCTGTATCAGTCACTGCACACCACGGTGATTGGCCCAGCGGGTCGACCAATCGAGATTCAAATCCGAACCGCTGACATGCATCAACGAGCCGAATACGGTGTTGCCGCGCACTGGAAGTATAAAGAGCAGGTTGGCTCAAGTGAAAGCACCGAGGAAGATTTAGCTTGGTTGAAGCATCTTTCCGACTGGCAGGCCGAAACACAGGATCCTGGTGAGTTCCTAGATTCGCTACGCTTTGAAATCGGCGCAAAAGAGGTTTACGTATTCACGCCAAAAGGCAAGGTATTGGGCCTTGCCGGGGGAGCGACTCCGGTCGATTTCGCCTACGCAGTGCACACCGAAGTCGGTCACCGTACCATGGGGGCTAAAGTAAATGGTCGCCTGGTTCCACTTGAGACAAAGCTTCAGTCCGGAGACGTAGTCGAGATTTTTACCTCCAAGTCACCTGATGCGGGGCCAAGCCAAGACTGGCTAAACTTCGTCAAGTCACCTCGTGCGAGGGCGAAAATCAAACAGTGGTTTGCCACCGGACGCAAAGAAGTTGCAATTGATCAGGGCAAGGATTTGCTCGCCAAAGCGATGCGAAAGCAAAATCTGCCCCTGCAAAAGCTGATGAGTGCAGATGAATTAATTAAGCTTGCCGGCGAACTCAAGTACCCCGATGTTGAATCTCTCTACGCTGCTATCGGTGACAATCACGTATCTGCTCAGTCGATCGCTGAGAAACTGGCTAATAACGTTTCAGCAGAAGATGCTGAAGAACCGGAATTTGTACTCCCCAGCGCTCCCAGAAGTGCAAATCGAGTTCGATCCAATAATTCTGGGGTTTTAGTCAAGGGCGACTCTGATGTCATGGTCAAATTGGCCCGCTGCTGCACTCCGGTGCCGGGTGATCAGATTATGGGCTTTGTCACTCGAGGTTCTGGAGTTTCTGTGCACCGCACAGACTGCAAGAACGTAAACGAGCTAAGGATGCATCCCGAGCGCATGATGGATGTCTCTTGGGCACCTACCGGTAAATCTTTGTTCTTGGTGCAAATTCAAATTGAAGCATTAGACCGATCGGGTCTGCTCTCCGATGTGACGCGAGTGCTTTCGGAGCACCACGTGAACATTCTCTCCGCTTCGGTATCGACCCGGTCAGACCGGGTCGCCCTCAGCCGTTTCGTGTTTGAAATGGGTGATCCAGGAATGCTTGAACACCTGCTCAATGCAGTTCGCAGAATCGAAGCGGTTTACGACGTATATCGCGTCAGCAGCTAGAGGCAATCATCAGAAACAAGCCGAGGCTACTATGAGGGTCACGCGCATCTTCATACGCAGGAGAGACTGAGACTCGAAGCGAGGCCAGGCAATAAGCGACTTACTTGGCCGAGGCTACAACCACTTCTAGCCAAGCCTTCTTCGTGGCAAGTTCTTCCTTCAAGCTAGCTTCAAGTTTTGAATTCTTCGCAGTTGCCGCACCAGCGATCTTCGATTCAAGAGTCGAGATGGCGCTCTCGAGTTGCCCCTGTAGTGAGTTCGCCCGTTCGATTGCTGCGGGGTCGGTCTTGCGCCACTGTTCCGCCTCTGCGTCTTTGACGCGACGTTCGATAGCACGAATACCATCTTCAATCTCGCGGATGTTTTCGCGAGGTACTCGACCAACTTTTTCCCATTTGGAGAGAAGCTCGACTAACTCATTCTTGGCCTTGGCCAAATCTTTAGTTGGATCGATGTTCTTTCCAGACTCGAGTAGCTCACGCTTTGCAGCAAGGTTTTGCTGTTGCTCGACAGCAAGTTCTTTGTCGAGTTCTGATTTAGCGGCATAAATAGCATCGCCGGCTGACTTGAATCTTGCCCACAGCGCGTCATCTGCCTTACTTGCAGAACGACCCGACTTCTTCCAATCATCTAGGAGGTTTCGGTAATCGCTAGCAGCTTCGCCACCTCGAGCGACAAGTGCTTCGGCCTTGGCAACCAGTTCACTCTTCTTAGCCTTGGCGGCCTTATTGGCAGAATCGAGCCCGGCAAAGTAAGCACGCTTGCCGGCCTCAAACTTTGTTCGGGCCGAAGAAAAGCGCTTCCAAAGGGCGTCTGAGGCTGCTTTAGGAGTGCGCGGCCCGTTCTTCTGTAGGCTCTGCCACTCTTCAAAAAGCTTTGCTAACTCGGCGCTGCCGGTCTTCCAAATGATTTTTTCTGGATCTTTGTTCGCAATTGCTTCGGCCGACTCAACAAGTTTGGTCTTTGCTTCGAGAGCTGCGGCAATCGCCTCTTTGTTTTGCTCCTGCTTAGCCGCAGAAAGTGAGGCAATCTTCTCTGCTTGCGCGGCAACCCGTGCGCGAAGCGATGCTAGGTCGCCCACGGCGGCTGGCTCAACTAACTCTGCAGTGAGCTTAGCCTGGATCTTCTCGAGCGATGCAGCGTCGGCATTTGCCTTGACACGTTGTTCCAAGATTCGAACCTGAGCCTCAAAGTCATCAAATTTTCTGGTGAAGTATCCCAGCGCCTCCTCAGGAGAGACTCCCGGGTACTGACCAACCTTGCGTTCGGTTGCCCCCTCGATAACGAAGACGTTGTTTTCGGCGTCCACGCGACCAAACGATGAAGGTGTTGACATGATTCTCCTAAATTGAGGCGAGGTTACGCTCTAGTTTAGAGCGATAGTTCCGATTGAAATGGGGGTAACCGGCTTTCCATCTGAGCCGCCACCTTCGACGCCGGTTGAAACTAGATCGACTAACTGATCGAGCCCCGAGGTAACACGCCCGAAGACAGAGTACCCGCCCGCTGAATCAGAAGGGATTTGCGTGTCCTCGTAGACGATGAAGAATTGGGAACCTTGACTGTTCGGATCGTTTCCTACTCGAGCCATGGCTATGGTTCCAGCTGGGTAAATGTTGTCTGAAGGGGCATTTTCAATCGGTCCCCAAGTGTAGCCAGGGCCGCCCTGACCATTGCCGTTAGGGTCACCGCATTGCAAGATAAAGAATCCGCCGTTGGTCAAACGGTGGCAAGAAAGATCTTTGTAAAAACCATTCTGAGCAAGAGATAGAAAGTTGGCCGTGGATTGCGGTGATGCTGCACCGTCTAGTTCGATGCCCAAGCTCACATCATTGAGGTTCAATGTACCAGTCCAGGTCCGTGCTTCGGCTAGTGCTGGATCTGGAACGATTGAAGAATTACTTAGACTGTCAGCCGGTTGGTCCTCGGGGGCTGCTGGTGCAAACAAGCCCTGAATCGCTACAGCCGCGACAACCGATAATGCTGCCGCAATCATCCATTTTCTATTCTGAGCCTTGAGCTTTTGCTTCTTTTCTAACTCTGCTTTTTGCTCAGCCTCGAAAGCCGCTCTACGATTTGCCGCAGCAGTAATCATCTTTTTAGAATCACGCATCTGAAACCTCTCAACGACTTTGAATTTTACTCCGCATCCTTCGCTTGTTGGTAAGCGATACCCTTGAGCAGTGGCTGATGAATTTCTCAACAGGTTGGGCTCAATGCCTTTGGCCGCTAGAGTGCGCCCTAGGTCGCTAGATGAGTTCCTCGGACAGAGACACGCGTTGCGTGAAAACTCACCGCTTCGCAAATTGCTAACCGATCCTGAAAGTAAGTACAGTGTCCTGCTTTATGGACCACCTGGGTCTGGCAAGACTACCCTTGCAAATTTGATTGCCAAAGCCAGTGATTCTAAGTTCGTCGAACTTAGTGCGGTATCCGCGACCATAAAAGACGTTCGCGATGCCATCTCGCAAGCACGCGATTTAGAGGGGCTATACAACAAGAGAACTTTTCTCTTTGTCGACGAAATTCATCGCTTCAACAAGACCCAGCAAGATGCACTACTACCAGCGGTTGAGAATGGTTGGGTTTCACTGATTGCAGCGACCACCGAAAATCCATCCTTCGCGGTAGTTTCTCCGCTGCTAAGTCGAGTGATTCAGATTGAGCTCAGCCCACACGACGATGAGGACTTAGTCACCATTCTCGAGAATGCTTTGAATAGTGAACGGGGTCTAGGCGCCAAGTTCAAAGTCGAGGGTGGTGTCCTGTCGCAAATTGCCAGGCTTGCTGCCGGCGATGCCAGAAAAGCGCTCACCCTGCTTGAGGCCTTGGCCGATAGCGCGAGCGGTGAGCAATTGACGCTGGATGGATTGACCGCGGTTAGTGAGCGGGCGTTCGCCACCTACGATCGCGATGGCGATTCTCACTACGACATCATTAGTGCTTTCATCAAGAGCGTGCGCGGCTCTGATGCCGATGCCGCTATCTACTGGCTAGCTCGGATGATTGAGGGCGGGGAAGACCCGCGGTTCATTGCGCGCAGACTGATGATTATCGCCGCTGAGGATGTCGGTCTCGCCGATGCCGAGGCGCTCTCGATAGCCGCAGCGACTGCGCAAATTGTCGAGCGTATCGGCATGCCCGAGGGGCGAATTCCGCTGGCCGAGTGCACTATTTATCTAGCGCTGGCACCTAAATCAAACGCCGCCTATCGGGCTATCAATGAAGCGATTGAAATGGTACGAGAAGGTGGTACGCACCGTGTTCCGCTTCCGCTTCGCTCATCGAACTATGCCGGGGCAAAGAAGCGGGGGCAAGGCGTTGGGTATCTCTACCCGCACGATTTTTCGCCACCGGTGATTAGTCAGCAGTATTCGCCGGACGGCTTGGATCTAAATCTTGTGCGCTTTGGTGATCAGGGTGAAGAGGCCAGACTGGCCAAAATATGGAATGCCGTCAAGACAATAATTAGGCGCAAATAGGTTCTTTCACAATCGACCCCGCCCTGCTAAACTAAGCAGGTTGCCGACTGGAGCGATTGACACGGCTGCTCAACGCTCAAAACGGTGCGACACCCCAATAGCCAGGGTGTCCGTGGCAGTGAATCATCAGATTCAATGTGAACAAAAATCGCTATGGGTCAATCGACCCTTGAAAGGAACTCGTGTCTAAAACAACACGTACACGCAGCAAGACTCGTTTGTCTCGCTCATTGGGCCTAGCCCTAACTCCAAAGGCCGCTAAATACCTTGAGAAGCGTCCATATGCTCCTGGTCAGCACGGCCGCACCAAGCGCAAGTCAGACAGCGACTACGCTGTTCGTCTTCGCGAGAAGCAGCGTCTTCGCGCCCAGTATGGCATCCGCGAAGCTCAGTTGCGCAAGACTTTCCAGGAAGCAAAGCGCACCGAAGGTCTAACCGGTGAGAACCTAGTTGAGCTACTAGAAATGCGTCTTGACGCTCTAGTGCTTCGCTCTGGCTTTGCACGTACCATCGCGCAGGCTCGCCAGATGGTTGTTCACCGTCACATTTTGGTGAACGGCGAACGCATTGACCGTCCTTCGTTCCGCGTCAAGCCAGGCCAGACCATTCACGTTCACGAGAAGAGCGAAAAGACTGAGCCTTTCCAGGTTGCAGCAGCCGGCGGTCACGTCGACGTTCTACCTCCTGTTCCTGGCTACCTAGATGTACAGCTGGAAAAATTGCAGGCCACTCTAACTCGACGCCCTAAGCGTGCCGAAGTTCCAGTGACCTGTGAAGTTCAGCTTGTTGTTGAGTACTACGCTGCTCGATAGCCGAAGTTAGGAATTTCAATGACCGGTGGGGATGTCGCAGCAATCATTGCTGCTTCGGGTTTCGTATTGCTAGTGCTATTTCTAGCCGTGCCAATCATGAAACTCGGTCGACTCTTAGACGAGTCGCGAAACGCGATTCGTGACCTAAACGAGTCGGCATCCCCGCTGATCACTGAACTGACTGAAACTGTTTCACAAACAAATCGTCAACTTGAAAAAATTGACGTCATCACCAATAACGCAGCTGAAGTCAGCAACAACGTCAATTCTTTGGTCGCTGTCATCACTTCAGCGATTGGCTCACCGCTGGCAAAATTAGTTGGAATTTCGAGCACGGTAAAAACCGTTTTGTCTGGAAAGAAGAAATAGCCATGAAGAAAATGTTTTGGCTGGTAACCGGTGTCGCGGCAGGTTTGGTCCTCGCGAAGAAACTCGAAGAAGATCCCGCTGCGAAGGCGAAACTTGATGAACTTTGGGGTAAAGCCAAAGATCTAACCAACGCCGCCAAAGAAGGATTTGATGAGCGCAGTGCCGAACTAAAGGCCGAGCGCGAACCTGAATCAAAATAAGTTCTAGTCGAGAGCAACAAATGAAAACAGCAGAAATACGTCGTCGTTGGCTCGATTTTTTTGAGAAAAACAATCACACCGTCGTACCATCAGCCTCTCTGATCAGCGAAGACCCAAGTCTGCTTTTCACCGTTGCCGGCATGGTTCCATTCATACCGTTTATGACTGGTGTGGTGCCTGCCCCGTACCCGCGAGCAACATCCGTTCAGAAATGCATCCGAACCCTCGACATCGAGGAAGTCGGCAAAACCACTCGCCACGGAACCTTTTTCCAGATGAACGGCAATTTTTCTTTCGGCGACTATTTCAAGCGTGAAGCTATCGAGTATGCCTGGAAATTTTTGACCGGTTCCCGCGGCGAGGGTTGCCTCGGTATTGACCCGCAACTTCTTTGGGTGACGGTTTTCGAGAACGACGACGAAGCCATTGAAATCTGGCGTGAAGTCGCCGACATTCCATTCGAGCGGATTCAACGCCGTGGAATGAAAGACAACTACTGGTCTACCGGTCAACCGGGACCAGCCGGACCTTGCAGTGAAATTTATTACGACCGCGGTCCTGCTTATGGTCGCGAGGGTGGCCCAGAGGCCGATGAAGATCGCTATATCGAAATCTGGAATCTCGTTTTCATGCAATTCGAGCGCGGAGCAGGGCTTGGCAAAGACAACTTTGAAATCTTGGGTGAGCTCCCTAAAAAGAACATCGACACCGGCATGGGACTTGAGCGTGTGGCGTTTTTGCTTCAGGGTGTTGAGAACCTTTACGAAATTGATGAAGTAAGACCAGTTCTAGATCTTGCCGCTTTGCTTTCTGGCAAAACCTATGGAGCATCGGTTGAAGATGACGTGCGTTTGCGTGTTGTTGCCGACCACATCCGTTCTTCTCTAATGCTGATTGGTGATGGCGTAACTCCGGCTAACGACGGTCGCGGCTATGTCCTAAGAAGATTGCTCCGTCGCTCAATTCGTTCGATGAGACTTTTGGGTGTTGAAACACCCGTGCTAGCAAAGCTTTTTGAGGTTTCGAAAGATGCTATGAAAGAGTCGTACCCAGAACTCGAATCCGACTTCGATCGAATTCTTCGAGTTGCAGTAGCCGAGGAAGAAACTTTCTTGCGTACTCTGACCAGCGGAAACGCTGTGTTGGCAGAAGAACTTGCGGAAGTCAAGCGCAGCGGTTCCAAAGAACTAAGTGGTTCAACAGCTTTTTTGCTGCACGACACTTACGGGTTCCCAATTGATTTGACCCTTGAGATTGCTGAAGAGCAGGGACTTAGCGTCGACAGGGACGCATTTAGAGCCCTGATGACCGAGCAAAAGGAGCGTGCCAAGGCCGACTCACGTTCAAAGAAACTTGGGGGAGTAGACCTGGCTGTCTACTCACAGTTCCGGTCTTTGGGCGAAACCAAATTCGCCGGTTACGAAGCATTGGAAACCGAAGCCAAAATTCTAGGTGTCATCAAAGAGGGTGAAGTAACAAGCAAGGGTGTCGAGGGTGATTTGGTTGAGGTAATTCTCGACGAAACAACTTTCTACGCCGAGAGCGGAGGCCAAGACTCAGATTCCGGCCTCATTACAGCAAATGGTCTCGAGTTAGAAATTATCGATGTACAGAAACCTGTGAAGGGTTTGGTATCGCACAAAGCCCTAGTTCGCAAGGGTCAAGTTGAGGTCGGCCAAAAGGTTCAAACTGCAGTAGATCACGAATGGCGACTTGGCGCTTGCCAAGCCCACAGTGCAACCCACGTTGTTCACGCCGCACTTCGACAAGTACTCGGTCCAAACGCATTGCAGTCTGGAAGTTATAACAAACCCGGATACATGCGCCTTGACTTCTCTTGGACTTCAGCTTTATCTGAGGAAACTAAGTCTGAGATTGAGGAAGTTTCTAATCTCGCGATTCGACGCGATCTCGCTGTCTCCGCGCAATACATGACTTTGCCAGAGGCCAAAGCCTGGGGAGCAGTCGCTCTATTTGGCGAAACCTACGATGAATCGGTTCGTGTCATCCAAATCGGCGGTCCATGGTCTAGAGAGCTATGCGGTGGAACGCACGTTTCTAGATCCAGCCAAATTGGTTTGGTTTCGATAATCGGCGAATCATCGGTTGGTTCAGGTTCCCGTCGTATTGAGGCATTGGTTGGAATCGAGGCGTTCCGCTCGCTGCGTAACGAGCGCGCTTTAGTAGCCCGCCTTGAGGCAAGCCTGAAAACTCCTCGCGAATCCCTGGAAGAGCGAATCGCAGCGCTGTCAGAAGAACTGAAACAGGCGAATCGCAAACTTAGCGCCGCTTCCGCTGCTGCGCTTCAATCTCGTATTCCGGAACTACTCGCTGCGGCCGAACAAATTGGTGACCTACGTTTCGTTTCGGCAAATCTGGGTGAAATCTCCAACGCGGATGAGCTGCGCCAAATCGCACTTGAAATAAGAGCAAGATTGGCTAGTTCAGTCGTTGCACTCTTTGCTGTCGTTGACTCCAAGCCAATGGTCATGGTTGCAACCGATGAAGCTGCAAGAGCGACCGGCGCTAAAGCCGGTGTGCTCGTCAAACTTGCCAGCTCAGTCTTGGGCGGTGGCGGCGGCGGTAAAGATGATATCGCTCAAGGTGGCGGCTCTAATGTGGCTGCCATTGATGACGCGTCAAAAGCAATCCGTCAGGAACTCGCGAGTCTTTGAGGCCCGGACGAATAGCTGCACTCGATGTTGGACGCGCCAGAGTTGGCGTGGCCATTTGTGATCCTGACCGGATTTTAGCCACTCCGGTCGGTGCCGTAGCCAGAAGTGAATCCGTAGACGATACAATCGCCGCGATTGAGCATTTGCTCGATGAATTCTCGGTAACCGAGTTTGTGGTCGGCTTGCCGGTTAACCTGACCGGTGATGACACGGCATCAACGCAAGATGCCAGGATGTTCGCCGAAAGCCTTCAAAACAAGGTAACTGTCCCGGTTCACCTAATTGATGAACGCCTGACCACAAGAATTGCCCAAAACAAGCTATACGCTGCCGGACGAAACTCGAGGAATTCAAAAAGCATTGTCGATGCTGCTGCTGCTGTGGAAATACTTAATTCCTTTCTAGACCAATGGCGTCTCGGCCAAGCCTAGGATGAGAGGATTTTCTGATGCGATCTGAATCCAAGTTTCGGCTTAGACGAATTGCAGCCATCGGTCTAGTTTTCGTTTTGGTTGCCGGCGGAACCGCGTTCACCTTCCGCTCGGAAATACGCTCGGCTTTTGAGCAAATTATCGGCAATGACTATAAGGGCTCTGGAACCACCGAAGTAGATTTTGTGATAGCCGAAGGTGAAACCGGAGAAGATGTCGCAAACAATTTGGTAACTGCCGGCATTACTAAGAATTTCAGACTTACCTACAAACTCATCCTGGAAAGAAACCAAGTCTTTTATCCGGGCACCTATCGACTAAAACTTGAAATGCCAGCAATCGCAGCTCTCTCAGCGTTGAGTGACCCGAACAGCCAGGTGACCAACCGGGTTACCATCCGCGAGGGATTACGCATTCATCAAGTTTTTGCAGCACTCAGCGATGCCACCGGATTAGCCGTGGAAGATTTCTCCGGTGCGGCTTCCGACCTGTCGAAGTTTGATTTACCGAAAGAAGCTCCAAGTCTTGAGGGTTATCTTTTTCCGGCTACCTACAGTTTTTCACCGGGCACCAGCGCACTAGACATTCTGCTGACTCTGCGGGAAAGAATGGATGAGGAAATTCAGAAGTTCGGCATCGCCCCAGAGAAAATTCACGAAGTTCTCACCTTGGCGTCGATTGTTCAAAAAGAGGCGCGACTCGAGGACGACTTTTACCGTGCTTCACGTGTGTTTCTGAATCGTATCGACCAGGGCATGAAGCTTCAGTCCGATGCAACGGTCAGCTACGGCGTCAACGGTACGACGGTCGCAACTACCGAGGCTGAACGCAACGCTGATAACGGTTACAACACCTACAAGTACTTTGGTCTACCGATTGGTCCGATATCGGCTCCGGGATCTGTTGCCATCGATGCCGCCTTGAATCCGGCAGACGGAACCTGGCTTTACTTCTGTACGGTCAATCTTGAAACCGGCGAAACGAGATTCTCAACCACATACGCTGAGCACCAAATTGCAGTTCGTGAGTGGCTGAACTGGATGAAGGAGAATCCAGGTTATGAGTAAGCGATTCGCGGTTCTGGGAAATCCAATTGGCCATTCAAAATCTCCAGCCATTCACAACGCAGCTTACCGAGTCCTCGGACTTGATTGGCAATATGGTCGAGCCGAGGTTGGCAAGGGTGGTCTCTGGTCTTTTATCAAAAGTCTGCCCGAGGTTTGGGATGGGTTTAGCGTCACCATGCCCCTGAAAGAAGAAGCAACCAGAATCTGCAAAATTGTTGACGAATTCGTGCAGCAAACCGGAGCCACCAACACGCTGGTGCGAAACAATGATGGCAGCTGGTCCGGATACAACACTGATGTGTTTGGCATTGTTCAAGCCGTGTCTAAGGCCAAGGAGCCAAAGCCCGAAAAAATTCTTATTATCGGCAGCGGCGCGACCGCCATGTCGGCACTAGTGGCAGCCAGGTACCTAAACCCGAAAGCAGAAGTTCGAATTCATGCCCGAAACAAACGGACACGTTCGACGCTCATCAAAAAGGGAAAATCGCTTGGACTAAGAGCATCTCGATCTTGGCACCTAGGTGGTTCCATCGGTTGGGCTAACCTAACTATCTCGACGCTGCCAGCCGGAGCACTAGATGAGTTTGCCGAATCAAATTTTGAGCGCAAAAACTTCAAACCTGGTGGAATGCTGCTCGATGTGGCCTACGCCAATTGGCCATCCAAGCTAGCGCTGCTTTGGCAAGATGCTGACTGTTTCGCGGTTTCTGGAATTGAAATGCTGAAGTGGCAGGCTATCGCCCAAATTCGCATTTTTTTCGGAGGTAATCCGAACATCGAACTACCCAATGAAATCGCGGTATTTGAAGCTATGACGGCAGTAACCGAATAGCGCTGTGCGAGAATAGTCCTCATGTTGCGCTGGATTACTGCCGGAGAGTCTCACGGACCCGAATTAGTTGCTGTTGTCGAAGGTTTACCTGCCGGTATTCCGGTGACCACTGAAGAAATTCAACGTGCTCTAGCCAGAAGACGGCTCGGCTATGGCCGAGGTGCTCGTATGAAGTTCGAGCAGGATGAAGTCACAATCAGCGGCGGCGTAAGACACGGTCAAACCATGGGTTCACCGGTGGCGATTACCATTGCCAACACCGAGTGGCCCAAGTGGCAAGAAGTCATGAGCCCAGATCCGGTAGCAGTCGAAAAACTAACCGGCGCCAGAGCCGAACCGCTAACCAGACCGCGGCCCGGACACGCTGATTTCACCGGCATGCAGAAGTATGGCTTCGAAGAGGCTCGACCTGTGCTTGAACGTGCTAGCGCACGCGAAACCGCTGCACGAGTTGCACTAGGTGCTGTAGCTTCAAGTTTCTTAAACGAATTAGGTATCCGACTGGTTACCCACACGGTTGGTATCGGGCCTGTGCTGGCGCCGAGAGAATTGCCGTTACCAACACCCAACGACGTTGATTTGCTCGACGAAGATCCGATGCGTTGTTTTGACCGCGCTGTTTCAAAAGCTATGGTCGAAGAAGTTGATGCCTGCCACAAAGATGGCGATACCTTAGGAGGCGTCGTAGAGACCTTGGTGTATGGGCTGCCACCTGGCTTGGGCAGTTATGTCCACTGGGATCGTCGACTCGATTCGCAACTTGCCGGAGCACTGATGGGTATCCAGGCCATCAAAGGTGTGGAAGTTGGCGATGGATTTGAGACGGCCACACGTAGAGGTTCGGTCGCCCACGATGAAATTGAACGTGACGCAGATGGTCTAGTTAAGCGAATAACAGACCGTGCCGGTGGCATTGAGGGCGGAATGAGCAATGGAGAGATTCTTAGGGTCCGTGCAGCCATGAAGCCGATTTCTACCGTGCCAAAAGCTCTGGCGACAATCGATACTGCAACCGGTGAAGCCGCAAAAGCACACCACCAGCGCTCGGATGTTTGTGCAGTTCCTGCCGCCGGAGTTGTCGCCGAAGCGATGGTTGCTTTAGTAATTGCCAATTCAGTCCTCGAGAAATTCGGTGGTGACTCAATCGAAGAAACGTCGAGAAACCTAAAGTCGTATCTGGAAAACATCCCCGCCGTTTTGCGCAGTGCGCAGACTCTGCCTAATGGCTAAAAATATCGTTCTAATTGGGCCAATGGGCGTTGGCAAAACAACTATCGGCAAGAAAGTTGCCAAAGCTCTGGGAAAGCAATTTATCGACACCGATTTGGTGATCCAACGCGATCACGGTCCGGTAGCTGACATTTTTGAACGACTGGGGGAGTCCGAGTTTCGAAACTACGAAACTGCTGCTTTAGTTGAGTCGCTAGCGCAGGATGCGGTCATAGCAACCGGTGGCGGTATTGTTCTGAGACCCGAAAACCGTAAATTGCTTGAGCAGCACTGGGTTGTCTATCTTTCAACTGACGGTAAACACATGGCTTCTCGTTTGAAAAACGGGAACCGTCCGCTGCTCAAAAACGGGATGTCCGACTGGAAAGCAATCTACGAAGAGCGAAAGCCCCTCTACCAGTCGCTGGCAAATTTCGAAATTGCCACCAATTCGAAAACGGTGAACCAGTGCGTTCAAGAAATCAAAGAAATGATCGGTGCCGAATGAGCAACACCATTACTGTCTCTGCAAATAACCCATATCCAGTGATCATTGGTCGCGCTCTACTAGGCGAATTAGCGCCGCTGTTGGGCGAGAAGGTTGCCAAGGTATTGGTTATTCACCCGGTTGGGCTGAGTGCCTCGGCAGAATTGGTTAAAGAAACCCTCGAGGCTGCCGGTTATGAATGCTTGCTGGCTGGTGTCCCAGATAGTGAAGACGCGAAGCGGGTTGAGGTTGCCGCTTTCTGCTGGACAATCTTGGGGCAGGCCGATTTCACCAGGTCAGATGCTGTTATCGGATTTGGCGGTGGATCAACGACGGATTTAGCTGGTTTTGTCGCAGCCACTTGGCTGCGCGGCGTCAGACTCATCCAGATTCCGACCACATTGCTGGGCATGGTCGACGCATCCGTAGGCGGCAAGACCGGCATCAATACTTCTGAGGGCAAAAATCTGGTGGGTGCATTTCACTCACCATCCGGCGTACTGGTTGATCTCGATGCGTTACAGACCTTGGCCAAGAACGAAATTCTGGCCGGATTCGCTGAAGTTGTGAAATACGGCTTCATTGCCGACCCGGTTATTCTCGACCTAATTGAAAACAACCTCGCCGAAGCAACCGATCCTAGTAGCGATGTGTTTGAAGAGATCGTCAGCAGATCGATTCAGATTAAGTCGAATGTGGTCGGTGTTGACTTCAAAGAAAATGGGCTTCGCGAAATTCTCAACTATGGTCACACCCTGGGTCATGCAATTGAGTTGGCCGAGAGATACAAATGGCGCCACGGAGCGGCCATTTCGATCGGAATGGTTTTTGTTGCCGAGCTTGCCAGACTAGCGGGACGGCTTCCGGATGCCGTTGTTGATCGGCACCGCTCGATACTTACTGCTCTGGGTCTGCCAATTAGTTATCCCGCCGAGAAGTGGCCGCAACTTTTGGCAACTATGAAGCGTGACAAAAAGGCTCGCGGAGCCAATCTTCGTTTCATTGTTCTCGATGATTTGGCTAAGCCAACAGTAATGACCGCGCCCACCGAGGAAATGCTATTTGCCGCTTTCCAAGAGATAACAGCCTAGGGGTAGGCTTTAGCCATGAGTTCGGTACTTATTCTCAACGGCCCTAATTTGAATCGTTTAGGTTCGAGAGAGCCTGAAATTTACGGCCACGGCAATTTTGACGAATTGCGCACCAAATGCTCGGATTGGGCGGCAAGCAACGGTCAAACCGTCGATGTACGTCAATCTAATTCCGAGTCCGAACTCATCACTTGGCTGCATGAGGCAGTCGATGCCGCGCAGGATGTGATTATCAATCCGGCTGCTTTTACCCACTACAGCTATGCATTGCGCGATGCCGCGGCGTTAGTTACCAAATCGGGCCAAAGACTAATTGAGGTGCATCTGAGCAACCCTCATTCCAGAGAAGAATTTCGTCACATCAGCGTTATTTCACCGGTTGCTACTGGGGTAATTGCCGGTTTCGGTTTCGACTCTTACCGGCTTGCTCTTTTGCAACTGGCCTAATTGGGTTCACCACCCTTTTACGATAAACTTTCGAGGTTGCCCGACCAAAAGTTGGCGGGACAAGGTTTAGAAAGCAGAGCCGATGGCAACCTCAAACGATCTTAAAAATGGCATGGTGCTGAACATTGATGGACAGCTCTGGGCAGTAATCGAATTTCAGCACGTTAAGCCAGGCAAGGGTCCTGCTTTCGTTCGCACCAAGTTGAAGAATGTTTTGAGCGGCAAGGTTGTCGACAAGACCTTTAACGCCGGGGTAAAAGTTGAGACCGCAAACGTCGACAAGCGTGACATGACCTATCTATACAACGATGGCACCGGTTATGTCTTCATGGACAAAGACACTTATGACCAGTTCACGCTAGGCGCAGAAATTGTTGGCGATGCAGTCAACTACCTGCTCGAGAATCAAGAGGCAGTAGTCGCGCTGCACGAGGGAAACCCGATTTACGTGGAGCTTCCTGCATCTGTAGTTCTTTTGATCACCTACACCGAGCCTGGCCTGCAGGGAGATCGTTCAACCGGCGGTTCTAAGCCAGCTACTGTCGAAACCGGTCTAGAAATTCAGGTTCCACTATTCGTTGAGCAGGGAACCAGAGTAAAGATTGACACTCGCACTGGCGACTACCTCGGTCGAATCACTGATTAGTCTTGAGTGCCAGAACTAAGGCTCGCAAACGAGCAATTGATGCCATTTTTGCGGCCGACCTTCGTAAAGTCTCACCGTCAACCCTATTAGAAACCACCTACGATCAAGTTTCTGACCGCCAGAATCAAGATGAAATCTTTGGTTACGCGCAGCAAATTGTCTCGGGAGTGGTCGAAAACTACGAAGAAATTGACGATCTTTTAGAGACTTACTCGCAAGGTTGGTCGCTAGAGCGCATGCCAAATGTTGATCGCGCTATTCTGCGAGTGGCCGCCTGGGAAATCCTGCATAATGACGATGTCCCAGACGGCGTTGCTATCAATGAAGCCGTGGAACTGGCCAAAGAGTACTCAACCGACGATTCCGGAGCCTTCATCAACGGCTTACTGTCGAGAATTTCCGCAACAAAGACTGCTATCTAACCAGAATCTGTTAGTCTGAACCAAGTATTTCCTTTAAGAATTCGTCCTGTGAGGCGAAGAAGGAGGCACGAGTGCCCAGTCGCACCGTACTTTCCGCAGAAGATCTGCGCCGAGCAGCCACTCGCATTGCTCACGAAATTCTTGAATCTACCGTTTCTGCTGGTGCCAACCCGGTTAGAGAACTCATCCTCTTAGGAATACCGACTAGGGGCGTAGTTATTGCCGAACGAATCGCTGCCATCATCGCCGCCCATGAACCAGGTTTTGACGCGACCAAAAGTGTTGGCCGACTAGACATCACAATGTATCGAGATGATCTTTCGATGAAACCATCTCGACCAGTGACTGAAACCATAATCCCAACACAGGGGATTGCTGACAAAGTCATCGTTCTTGTTGACGATGTTCTATACAGTGGTCGCACTGCTCGAGCCGCACTCGATGCGCTAAAAGACTTTGGTCGACCGAAAGCCGTGAAACTTGCTGTGCTCGTCGATCGAGGGCACCGCGAACTTCCGATCAGAGCTGATTTTGTTGGCAAAAATTTGCCCACCTCAAGAGATGAGCGCATTGGCGTGAAGCTAGTCGAAATAGACGGAGTCGATCAGGTGGTGATTGAGTCTTGAAACACCTTCTGAGCACCAAGGACCTGACCCGCGATCAAGCAATTGAGATTCTAGACATTGCCGAAGAGATGGCTGCGGTCAATTCGCGAGAAATCAAGAAGTTGCCTACCCTGCGTGGCAAAACTGTGGTAAATCTCTTTTTTGAAGATTCAACCCGCACCAGAATCAGCTTCGAACTTGCCGCCAAGCGGCTCAGCGCCGACGTTATCAATTTCACAGCCAAGGGCTCTTCGGTTTCTAAAGGCGAAAGCCTAAAAGACACAGCCCAAACACTTGAGGCGATGGGTGCCGAGGCGGTTGTTATACGCCACTCAGCCTCCGGAGCAGCACAGAAACTGGCTGAGAGCGACTGGATTGCGGGCGCCATTGTCAATGCCGGCGATGGCACGCACGAGCATCCAACTCAAGCTCTGCTGGATGCGTTCACGATTCGTAAGCGTCTATACGGGCACTCATCGACTGGAAAAGACCTCTCTGGCGTGAAGGTTGGAATTGTCGGTGACATCCTGCATTCCCGAGTGGCCCGTTCGAATCTTCACCTGCTCAATACTCTCGGGGCAGAGGTGAACTTCATCGCACCACCGACCCTGCTTCCGGCCATGAGCAATTGGCAAGCAAATTTCCACCACAGTTTGGACGACTTTATCGATGGCAGTCATCCCGATGTTTTGATGATGCTAAGAATTCAATTAGAACGAATGAATGCCTCCTATTTCCCGAGCGAGCGCGAGTACGCTCGAATTTGGGGGATGAACAAAGAGCGCCTGATGCGACTCGCGGAAAAGTCGATCATCATGCACCCTGGCCCGATGAACCGCGGTCTTGAAATCGACGCCTTTGCCGCCGACAGCCCGCAGTCAACGGTCTTGGAGCAGGTAGCAAACGGCGTATCTGTTCGCATGGCGGTGCTTTATTCACTGCTATCAAACGAAGGGGCTTTTCATGCCTGACTTGGTGATTAAGAATGCCACGCTGATCGATGGCTCGATCGCGGATGTACAAATCAGCGGCTCTGAAATAGTTGCACTTGGCGCCAACCTACCGGGAACTCGTGAAATCGATGCCACCGGTCTCGTAGCTCTCCCAGGATTTGTGGATTTGCACACTCACCTCCGCGAGCCCGGTTTTGAGCAGAGTGAAACTGTGCTTACCGGAACTCAATCGGCGGCTCTCGGCGGCTACACGGCAGTTCATGCCATGGCCAATACCTCACCCGTGGCTGACACAGCTGGGGTAGTCGAGCAAGTAATGGCATTGGGTCAAGAAGCCGGCTACTGTGATGTTTTTCCGATTGGTGCGGTAACCGTTGGCTTGGCCGGAGAACATCTTGCAGAACTTGGCGCGATGGCCCATTCGAAAGCGAAAGTGCGAGTGTTTTCCGATGATGGAAACTGCGTTTCTGATCCGCTCATTATGCGTCGTGCCCTCGAATACGTAAAGACCTTTGACGGCGTTATCGCACAACATGCACAAGACCCTCGCCTGACTGTGGCCGCCCAGATGAATGAGGGTATTGTTTCGGCGGATCTTGGCCTGGCCGGTTGGCCTGCTGTTGCGGAAGAGTCAATAATCGCTCGCGATGTGCTTTTGGCTGAGCACGTCGGTTCCCGAATTCACGTCTGCCACCTTTCCACGAAGGGTTCGGTCGACATAATCCGTTGGGCCAAAGCCCGAGGAATTAATGTGACTGCCGAGGTCACTCCGCACCACCTTGTTCTAACGGAAGATCTGGTTAGAAGCTACGACGCCCGATACAAGGTGAACCCGCCGCTTCGAACAGCTGAGGATGTAGCAGCCCTTCGCGACGCTTTGATTGACGGCACCATCGACATCGTCGCGACCGACCACGCACCACATCCAACGGAAGCAAAGGATTGCGAGTGGGCCGCAGCTGCCAACGGAATGATTGGGCTTGAGGCTGCTGCTTCGATTGCCTACGAGGTACTAATTGCCTCAGGCAAGTCTGATTGGTCTCGTTTTGCTGAAGTGATGAGCCTCAATCCCGCCAAGATTGCCAGAGATTCAGGTCAGGGACAAAGCTTGCAGGTTGGTTCGGTTGCGAACATTGCGCTCTTCGATCCAAAGACTAAGCGGCCGATGCCGCTAGTTACTGCCTCAAAATCCACAAACAATCCTTATACGGGACGAGAGCTTTTGGGCGCCGTTAAGCACACCGTCTACCGCGGAAAAACTACTGTTGAAAACTATGAATTGGTGGTTCAGTAATGGCCGATTGGCAAATTCAGCTAACTCTTATCTCTTTGGCGATTGTCTTGACAGCCGCATTTCTAGCTGTCAACGGATGGCGCCGCCGAACTCGGGAACAGGCAAGTCTGCTCGACGAGCCGGCAATGGCACCCACTGAATTTGGCTCGCTACTTGAAGCCAACCGCGGTGACTACGTGGCAACAACATTTGCCGATGATTACCTAAACCGTGTTTCCGCCTACGGACTAGGCATCAGGGGCAAGGCTGATTTCGAACTTTTTGATAATGGTTTACTTATTCTCCGTCACGGAGAGCGACCGCTGTTTATTGCATCCGCTGAGATGAATTCGGTGGAACGAAATCAGGCGGTAATCGATCGAGCCGTAGAACGAAATGGCCTGCTGACTATCGTTCATCGTGGAAATTTGGCAACCCACATTCGTCTTGCCACAAGCGAAGCCAACGAAAGATTTTTCAATCTGCTGAAGAAGGAAGTAACCAATTGAACCAAGCACTGCTAGTTCTCGAGGACGGCCGAGTTTTCACCGGCAAGCCTTATGGAAAAATAGGGAAAACTTTAGGTGAGGCTGTTTTCGCTACCGGCATGACCGGATACCAGGAAACCATCACAGATCCTTCATATGCCGGTCAGATTGTGGTGCAAACCGCGCCTCATATCGGCAATACCGGCGTTAATACTCGAGACGAAGAATCATCCCGGGTGTGGGTTGCGGGTTATGTGGTTCGCGACGCGTCTCGAATGGTTTCAAACTTCAGAGCCGAGAACGACTTACAAACAGAGTTAGAGAAATTCGATGTTGTCGGTATTCGGGGAGTTGATACCAGAGCAATCACTCGCCACCTTAGAAGCGCCGGATCTATGCGAGCTGGAATCTTTAGCGGCGCGGAGGCACAGCGGCCAATTGAAGATTTGATCGCCGAAGTCAATGCTGCTGTCAAGATGAAGGGCTTGTCGCTGAGCGATACAGTCTCCACTGCCGAGCCCTATGTTTCCCAAGCGGCGGGGCAGATGATTGGCCGGGTTGCCATCCTTGATCTAGGCATAAAGCGTGCAACGATCGAGCAGATGAACGCTCGCGGTCTAGAAACCGTCATTTTTCCGGCTAAAACCAGCGCCGAAGACATTCTGGCGGTCAAACCGGATGCCGTTTTCTACTCGAATGGACCAGGCGACCCTGAAGCCTCAGGAACACAGGTTGAAACTCTCCGAAAGATTCTGGATTTGCGGATTCCATTCTTCGGTATTTGTTTTGGAAACCAGTTGCTTGGCAGAGCGCTAGGTTTTGACACCTACAAACTGCAGTTTGGTCACCGCGGTATCAACCAGCCCGTTCTTGACCGCAACACCGGAAAAGTTGAAGTTACTGCTCACAATCACGGCTTCGCTGTAAAAGTTGATGGCGGGCCTGAGGTTGATTCGCCAAACGGCTACGGTCGTGTTTTAGTGAGTCACATTTCGCTCAATGACGACTGTGTCGAAGGTCTGCAATGCCAAGACATCCCGGCATTCTCGGTGCAGTACCACCCAGAGGCTGCTGCTGGCCCACACGACAGTAACTATCTGTTTGACCGATTCGTAGACCTAATCAATAACAAGAGAGTGGCCCAGTAATGCCAAAACGTAGCGACATCAAGAGTGTTTTAGTTATTGGCTCTGGACCAATCGTGATTGGCCAGGCTTGCGAGTTTGACTATTCCGGAACCCAAGCATGCCGTGTGCTTCGTGAAGAAGGTATTCGAGTAATTTTGGTGAACTCCAATCCGGCAACCATCATGACCGACCCAGATTTTGCCGACGCCACCTACGTCGAGCCGATTACACCCGAGGTAATCGAGACCATCATCGCCAAAGAGCGACCAGATGCAATTTTGCCTACCCTGGGTGGTCAGACCGCCTTGAACGCGGCAATGTCGCTGCATGAGTTGGGGGTGCTTGAAAAATACAACGTTGAGCTGATCGGCGCGAAAGTCGACGCTATCAAGAAGGGCGAAGACCGACAAATCTTCAAGGAGCTAGTCATTGCCGCGGGAGCTACTGTTGCCCGCTCTGAAATCTGCTCAACCTTAGAAGACGCCCTGGCAGCAGTTACTGAACTGAAGTACCCGGTTATGGTGCAGCCATCGTTCACCATGGGTGGTTTAGGTTCGGGCTTTGCCTACGATGAAGAGGATCTGCGCAGAATCGTTAGCTTCGGATTGCAGGCCTCGCCGGTAGGTCAGGTTTTGCTCTCTGAGTCAATCCTTGGCTGGAAAGAGTACGAACTTGAGGTAATGCGCGACCGCAATGACAACTGTGTGGTTGTCTGCTCGATTGAAAACGTTGATCCGGTTGGCGTTCACACCGGTGACTCAATCACTGTTGCACCGGCACTAACTCTCACCGACCGTGAGTTCCAGAATCTGCGTGACATTTCGTTTGACATTATCCGCGCGGTTGGTGTTGATACCGGTGGTTGCAATATCCAATTCGCAGTAAACCCCGAAAATGGTCGCGTAGTCGTTATTGAGATGAACCCTCGTGTTTCAAGATCATCGGCTCTGGCTTCCAAGGCCACCGGCTACCCAATTGCTAAGTTGGCTGCAAAATTAGCGCTTGGCTACACACTGGATGAGATTCCAAACGACATCACAGCTGTTACCCCGGCTAGTTTCGAACCAACTCTCGACTACATTGTGGTGAAGGTTCCTCGCTTCGCATTTGAAAAATTCCCGGCAGCGAACGCAACGCTAACTACCACCATGAAGTCGGTGGGTGAAGCTATGGCTATCGGCCGTAACTACACTCAGGCACTTCAGAAGGCACTTCGCTCGCTCGAACGCCGGGGTTCGTCATTCCACTGGGACGGCCCGAAAGGTAACAAACAGGAACTTCTAGAACTTATCAAGACCCCAACCGATGGGCGAATTGTTTTGGTTCAGCAGGCACTTCGCGCTGGCGCCACCGCCGCCGAGGTTTTTGAGTCGACCAAGATCGATCCTTGGTTCATCGACCAGATGATGATCATCAACGAAGTTGCCGATGAAATTGCTAAGGCCGATTATCTTGACATCGAATTAATCATGCTGGCAAAAGAACACGGTTTCAGTGACCAGCAAATAGCTTCGCTGCGAGGCCTGTCTGAAGCTGAGGTTCGCGCCTTCCGTCACAGCAACAACCTGCGCCCGGTTTATAAGACCGTCGACACCTGTGCCGGAGAGTTTCCAGCCCAAACCCCCTACCACTACAGCACCTACGAGCAGGAGACGGAAGTTGCTCCATCAGACAAGCGCAAAGTGGTGATTCTGGGCTCAGGACCAAACCGTATCGGTCAGGGAGTCGAGTTTGACTACAGTTGCGTGCACGCGTCGTTTGCTCTGTCTGATGCCGGTTTCGAAACCGTGATGATCAACTGCAACCCAGAGACTGTCTCGACCGACTACGACACCTCAGATCGCCTCTACTTTGAGCCGCTGACTTTAGAAGACGTACTCGAAGTAATTCACGCCGAGCAGCAGTCGGGCGAGGTAGTCGGTGTAATCGTGCAGCTTGGTGGACAAACAGCACTCGGATTGGCTAAGGGACTAGAGGCGGCCGGAGTGCCAATCCTGGGAACCACCCCAGAGGCCATTGACCTAGCTGAGGAACGCGGATTATTTAGCAAAATTCTTGATGCCGGAGACCTTTTGGCACCGGCTAACGGAACCGCAGTGACACTTGAAGAGGCAGAACTTGTTGCCGCTCGCATCGGTTACCCGGTTTTGGTTCGGCCATCCTTCGTTTTGGGTGGTCGCGGCATGGAAATCGTCTATGACATGCCATCTTTGCGCGACTACTTCGATCGAATTGCGGATCAGGGCATTGTCGGTCCAACACATCCACTGTTGGTTGACCGCTTTTTGGACGATGCAATTGAAATCGACATCGATGCTCTCTACGACGGCGAAGATCTTTTTGTCGGTGGCGTAATGGAACACATCGAGGAGGCCGGCATCCACTCCGGTGACTCAAGCTGTACTCTGCCACCGGTAACAATGAGCACCAGCCAGATTGAAAGAGTTCGCGAAGCCACCCTCAAGATTGCCCAGGGAATAGGTGTGCGCGGCTTATTGAATGTTCAGTTCGCTCTAGCCGCAGATGTTCTCTACGTGCTCGAAGCAAATCCACGAGCCTCGCGTACCGTTCCTTTTGTCTCTAAAGCCCTCGGCATCACCCTGGCCAAAGCGGCGGCACTGGTTATGGTCGGCCAAAGCATCAAGGAATTGGTTGCCAACGGTGATCTACCCGAGCGAGATGGCACCTACATCCCAGCAGGTTCGCCAATCGCGGTAAAAGAAGCAGTTTTGCCGTTCAAACGTTTTGCCACCAAGGATGGTCGTTTTGTCGACTCGCTCTTGGGTCCGGAAATGCGTTCGACCGGCGAGGTGATGGGCATGGACGTTGATTTCCCGAAGGCTTTTGCCAAGTCCCAAGCGGCTGCCGGTAGCGCACTGCCAACCCAAGGAACTGTTTTTGTATCGGTGTCGGATCGCGATAAACCACAAGTGGTTTTGCCGGTTAGACGACTTCAGCAGCTCGGATATCGGGTGCTGGCCACCGGAGGAACCGCCGATATTCTTGCCCGACACGGAATCAAGGTTGAGAAGGTTCGCAAGCACACTGCCGAAGCAGGCGGGTCAGGTCCTTCAATTGTTGACTTGATCGCAGCTGGTGAGGTTGATGTCGTAGTTAATACGCCATCTGGATCATCTTCTAGAAAAGACGGCTATGAAATTCGCGCCGCAACAACAGCTGCCGACAAAGCTATTTTCACGACTATCGCTCAGCTGAGTGCTGCCATCGGTTCTTTCGAAACAGTGATTGCCGGGCCTTTTGATGTGAAGACTTTGCAGGAACACGCATTAGACAGGAAAAAGGCCCTTGCCAACTAGCTTCGGTGAGAAACTAGCCGCTACCTTTGAGCGGCACGGTCAGCTCTGCGTCGGCATTGACCCTCATGCTTCGCTACTTGATGACTGGGGCTTGCCACAAACCGTCGATGGTTTGCGCGAGTTCAGTTTTCGAGTCCTCGAAGCTGTGCAGGGCCAGGTAGGCATCGTAAAGCCCCAGGTTTCGTTCTTCGAGCGCTTTGGCTCAGCCGGTTTCGCGGTACTTGAAGAGGTCGCCCAACGGGCGCAAGCTGCAAACCTAACTGTGATTATGGATGCAAAGCGGGGTGACATCGGAACCACAATGGCCGCCTATTTTGAGGCCTGGCTCGGTAAAAGCGCTCCGTTTGTCTGCGATGCACTCACGGTCAATCCATTTCTGGGTTTAGAAAGCCTCTCTGATCAAATGTCTGATGCTCTCGAACGGGGTAAAGGACTGATTGTTCTGGTCGCAACATCAAACCCAGAGGGTGCGAGCATCCAGAAATCAAGCACCCAGGGTGAAACAATTTCAGCTCAGCTGTGGCGCAAATTGCAGACTATTAACGGCGTTACGGCCGCAGCCGGTGCCCGATTTGGCTCCTTCGGAGCGGTAGTCGGTGCGACCTTAGATGTGAATGCTTTCGGACTTTCCGATCTTAAAGTTGGCCAGCCGATTGCGGCCACACCAATTTTGGCGCCCGGCTTTGGTGCTCAGGGCGCTGAATTGTTTGATGCCCGACGCATATTTGGCAACGCAGCCGATCAGGTTATTTTCTCGGTTTCTCGATCGGTACTGAGTGCCGGAAACCTAGGACTTGCCGGTGCCATCGCGTCAGCGAAACTCGAGCTCGAAAAGGGGCTCGCTGTTGACTAGTTCGCTAATCGTCATTGCCGGACCCACCGCTGTCGGTAAGGGCACAGTCGTGAAATACCTGCTCGAGCATTACCCCGGTTTCGAAATATCTATCTCTGCAACGACTAGACCGCCTAGACCTACTGAAGTAGATGGCCAAGATTATTTCTTTGTCACATTAGAACAATTCGAAGAAATGAAGCATTCTGGCGAACTTCTTGAATGGGCAACGGTTCATGGCAAGCACAGTTATGGCACGCCGAAATCTCCAATCCTTCGAGCTCTCGCCGAGGGTAAAAAAGTAATCCTCGAGATCGATATTCAAGGCGCCAAGCAGGTAAAACAGTCGATGCCGGGGGCGAAAACAATTTTTATCGCACCGCCATCCTGGGATGAATTGGTCAGGCGACTTGAATCAAGAGGCACCGAAACCGCAGACCAAATGAAGATTCGGCTAGAGACTGCCAAGGTTGAACTAGCTCAGCAAGATTTTTTTGATCACGTAATTACCAACGATGAGGTAGCGACTTGCGCCCAAAGAATCGTAGAATTGTCCCAGTAGCGTTTATCGCAAGTTTTCAATCAAAGAAAGACTCATGTCAGAAAAATTAGAAGGCATCGTTTCGCCATCAATCGACAACCTGCTCAGCAAGGTTTCGTCAAAATACGAACTGGTTATTTTCGCATCTAAGCGTGCACGTCAAATCAACGAGTACTACTCGGCACTTCACGAGGGAAGCCTGTTCAACAATGTTGGCCCACTGGTTGAGGCAACTGTCGACGAAAAGCCGCTGACCATCGCGATGCACGAGATCGACCAGAACAAGCTCGAAAAAACTGTAATCGAGTAAATTCCATGCGAATTCTGCTCGGTGTCACCGGCGGTATTGCCGCTTTTAAAGCATCGAGCATTATCAGGCTTCTCACTGAAGCCGGACACGACGTCAAAGTCGTTCCCACGCAAAACGCACTGAGATTTATTGGCTCAGCCAGCCTCGAGGCGCTATCTCACAATTCCGTCGACGCAGATTTATACACCGACGTCGACTCGGTGAAACACGTGCGATTGGGTCAAGAAGCCGATTTAGTTATCGTCGCGCCCGCAACTGCTGCCTTTTTAGCCCGTTTTGCTAATGGCTTAGCTGATGATCTTCTGCTCAATACGCTTCTAGTGGCCAAAGCTCCCATTCTGGTTGCACCTGCAATGCATACCGAAATGTGGCTGAATGAAGCCACGGTCAGAAATGTCGAAACTCTCCGGGCTAGGGGAGTGTTTGTGCTCGAACCTGATAGCGGACGGCTAACCGGCACCGATTCGGGGCCGGGCCGTCTACCCGAGCCCGAGGCCATTGTTGAGTCTGCACTGGCTCTCGTTGAACCAAAAGATTTGTTCGGCGTTCGTCTATTAGTGACCGCTGGCGGTACTCGAGAGCCAATCGATCCGGTTAGATACATCGGAAACCTAAGCTCAGGTAAGCAGGGTGTCGCCGTGGCAACTGAGGCAGCTCGTCGCGGTGCAGAGGTGACGCTGATTGCAGCCAATCTCGAACAAAAACTCGCAGCAGGTTTGTCTGAAGTAATCCACGTTCAGTCAACTGCTGAAATGCAAACTGCTGTTATGTTGCGCATCGACAAGGTTGACGCCTTGGTTATGACAGCCGCTGTATCTGATTTCAGAGTTGAAAATCAAAGTGAGCAGAAAATCAAACGTGCAAACACTGATGGTGAGCTAATTCTTCGGCTTATCCCAAATGCCGATATTTTGCAGACGGCGGTAGCCGAAATCAAGGAGAATCAACTCAAGGTAGTTTCGGTTGGGTTCGCTGCAGAAACTGCATCCGACGAATCTAAGCTAATCGCACTCGCCGAGTCTAAGTTGCAAACAAAGGGATGCGACATCATCGTTGCCAACGACGTTACTGGCGGTGCAGTGTTTGGCGAGGATTCCAACCGCGTTCACATCATTTCTAAAAATGGCTCCCCGGTCTCAGTTGCAGGCACAAAGACTGTGGTTGCCAATCGACTGCTTGATCTGCTGCTAACCCAAATGCACTAGTTCTAGATAGAACCGTCGGTGATGTTCGGCAGCAGGTAAACTCGCTGTTGATGAGCAATCTAAGACTTTTTACCAGTGAATCTGTAACTGAAGGCCACCCAGACAAAATCTGTGACCAAATCAGTGACAGCATCCTTGACGCCATGCTGGAACAAGACAGCAAATCGAGAGTTGCAGTCGAAACCATGGTGACTACCGGCCTAGTCCATGTTGCCGGTGAGGTCACCACAGAAGGCTACGTCGAAATTCCGCAGTTGGTAAGAAACGTTGTGCGCAACATCGGTTACACCTCTTCGGAAATCGGATTCGATGGCGGCAGTTGCGGAGTGTCTATTTCGATTGGACAGCAGTCTCCAGACATTGCTCAGGGAGTGGATGCCGGTTTTGAGCTAAGAGCCAATTCGTCAACTGAGCGCTTCGATTCACAAGGTGCCGGTGATCAGGGAATCATGTTCGGCTACGCAACTAACGAAACGCCAAACTACATGCCGGTCGCGATTGATACTGCTCACAAGCTTTCCCGCAGACTCGCAGATGCGCGCAAAAATGGAGAAATTTCTTTCCTCAGACCGGATGGTAAAACCCAGGTCACCGTTGGATTTGAAGGCAGCACCCCGAAAACAATCGACACCGTCGTGCTGTCAACACAGCACAATCCAGGCGTAGATCAGGCCGAAATTGAGCGCGAAGTACTTGAGCGGGTCATCAAGCCAATTCTCAGCCAAACCAAACTTGACCTAGGCGCTACAAAGTTTTTGATTAACCCAACCGGCAAATTCGAAATTGGTGGTCCTATGGGTGACGCGGGACTAACCGGTCGTAAAATCATCGTCGACACCTACGGGGGAGCCGCTCGCCATGGTGGCGGTGCGTTTTCCGGTAAAGACCCATCCAAGGTAGACCGTTCAGCAGCTTACGCCATGCGCTGGGTTGCTAAGAATGTGGTTGCTGCCGGCCTGGCAGACCGAGCCGAAGTTCAGGTGGCCTATGCCATTGGAGTTGCCCGCCCGGTAGGTCTTTACGTTGAAACTTTTGGGACAGAAAAAGTTTCGGTAGAAAAGATCACTGCAGCAATTCAAAAAACCTTTGATTTGCGCCCGCGAGCAATTATCGAAGAGCTTGATTTGTTGCGCCCAATCTACGCACAAACTGCAACCTACGGGCATTTTGGCCGCGAAGAAAAAGACTTCACCTGGGAATCGACTGAAAAGGCCAGCGCGCTGTCGGCAGCAATCTGATGTTTGCCCGAGTTCTAATCGATTCTCCGCTGGTTCAGCTGGATCATCTTTTTGACTACTCGGTACCTGAAGAACTTCGTGGTCTGGTGGCTCCCGGAACTCGGGTTCGGGTCAGTCTCGGTCGTTCTAGGCAACTACTCGAGGGTTTTGTTGTTGAAACAGCTAACCACAGCGATTATGCCGATGCAGCGGTTCCTTTAGCGGAACTCGTTTCCACAGCACCAGTCTTGCGGCCCAACATTTTGAAACTAGCCCAACAGGTTAGCAAGCGGCAAGCCTGCAATTTGGCCGAGGTAATCAAATTTGCCATCCCGAATCGATCGGTTGCAGTAGAGAAAGACTGGCTCCAAAATCACGATCCGACCCCGGGTAAAACGCCCAAGAAAGTAAAACTAACCACCGCAATCACGCCGGTGGGCAGTGCCGAAGAGACTTGGATAGCATCGCTAAAAGAGCAGGCGGCAGCTCAGCTAGCTTCCGGTTTCTCAGTCATTGCCGTAGTACCTGATGCGCGTGATCTAAATTTGCTCAGGCAGCAACTAAAAGATTCTCTGCCCTGTATCGAGTTGAACAGCGAGCAAAAACCCTCGATTAGGTACTCGAATTTCTTAGCCGCGATTAGTTCATCACCAAAACTTATTTTTGGAACTCGATCAGCCATTTACGCGCCGGTTGAAAACCTTGGTCTGATTTTTGTTCTTGATGAATCAGACCCCGCCCACCGCGAACCGAGTTCGCCTTACACGCATACTCGTGAATTGGCCCTAATTCGTCAGCAAGTTGACAATTGTTCGCTGCACTTCGAGTCAAATTCAAGAAGCCCGGAAATTCAGCGATTGCTTAATCTTGGCTACCTGGAAGACTCAAGCGGTTCCGGTAGGGTTCCTCGAATCAGCATTATCGACTCGGAATCTCGAATTGATTCCGTTGCCTGGGCAGCCGTTCGCGAGGCCCTCAAATCGGGACCGGTACTCATCCAAGTTGCGCGTCGTGGAGAGAGCGCAACCCTCAAATGCTCGCAGTGTTTGGCCAAAGCTCATTGCCAAAAATGCAATGGGCCAATCTGGCAGCGTTCCGAAGGGATGCCCGAATGCCGCTGGTGCTCGGCAATAAACCTGCAGTTCAAATGTGGCGAGTGCGGAAACTCCAAGTTTCGAAGTGGCCTGCCCGGCAGCAGCCACACCCTGGCCAAGATTGGTCGATTGTTTCCGCAGGTTTCATTAGTTGAGGCAACTATTGATAAGCGAGTCGAAACAATTACGGATCGTCCCCAAATCGTGGTTGCCACACCGGGTGCCGAGCCAACAGCTGCTTCGGGATACCGTGCCGTGGTAATTCTTGATGCCCAGGTCACTCTGGCCAAAGACAGTTTGCGAGCACCCGAGGATGCCATCCGGGTTTGGTCGAAAACCATTGCCAAACTCGGCTCAAGTGGCGAGGCAGTTATCGTAGGCAACGTCGGTCAGTTTACCGAATCGCTGAGCAGGTGGGATCAGCCCGCCATCGCGCAACAGTTGCTCAGCGAGCGAACCGAACTGAACTTCCCTCCGGCGAAACGAATCTGCAGTCTTACCGGCTCGCCAGAGTCAATTGAGCGGGCGGTACAAGATGTCAGCGCCTTAGGTGTCGTCGAAATTTTGGGTCCGGTACAGGTCTGGTCGAAAGCAACGTCTGAGCAACGTTTAATTCTGCGGTTTAGTTACGCCGACGGTCCTAGAGTTGCCGAAACCCTGAAATCGGTCTTGCTGAAGGTATCGGCCGGTTCAAGGCAAAATAGTAGAGGCCGAAACCTTCGCCCGCTAAAACTAATCATGGATGATCCGGATGTGCTCTAATTGAAAATTTTGTTCGCCGGTACTCCAGAGAATGCGGCGTTGGTGCTTCGCGGTTTAGTAAACCAAGGTCATGAAATCGTTGCGGTGTTGACCCGTCTCGATGCCCCAGTAGGCCGCAAGCGGGTGCTAACCCAATCTGCGGTTTCGCAGGCGGCAGTCGACTTGGGTTTGCCTGTGATTAAGGCAAATCAAATCGACGACGCAACTAGGGAAAAAATTGCCGCAACGAAAGCCGATATTGCAATCGTGGTTGCTTACGGCGTGCTGCTGAAGACGGTCGATTTAGAACTTCTCCCATTCGGCTGGCTAAATGTTCATTTCAGTCTGTTACCGAGACTTAGGGGAGCAGCTCCGGTTCAGTGGTCGCTACTGAACGGCGAGACCGAAACCGGAGTCACTGTTTTCCAAATTGATGAAGGTCTAGACACCGGAGCAATTTGGTCGCAGGTACCAACTGAAATACAACCAACTGAAAACGCAGGCGACTTACTTAACCGACTTTCGCTACTCTCGACATCGATAATTTCTGAGCTGCTTCCAAAAATCGCTGCAAAGATGGTCTCTCCCAAGCCGCAAAGCGGTGAAGTTGGCGCTTTTGCCCGCAAACTGAGTCGAGCTGACGCCCAGATCCATTGGCAAAACTCCGCTCTAGCAATTGAAAATCAGGTGCGCGCCCTGAACCCGGAGCCTTTCGCCAGCGCCCAAATCAAGGGAAATAACGTTCAGGTTTTAGAGGCCCGTGTTTCGCTGGAACAGACTGATGCTGCACCAGGCCAGCTATTTGCTAATTCTGGGCGAGTTTATGTCGGCACCGGAAACGGCATTTTGGAATTGATTCAAGTTCGGCCAGCCGGAAAATCTGCCCTTCAAGCCGCAGATTGGTTTCGCGGACTGAGAGAAGGGTCATTTGATGTCTAAAAGCACCGCGAGATCGGTGGCGCTTGCACTTTTGCAGGCCGTTGAGTTCGATGACGCCTACGCAAATTTACTGCTACCAAAACTTGTCTCTAAAGCAGCGCTCAGCTCACGCGATGCAGCGCTCGCCCAAGAACTCGCTTACGGAACGCTGCGTTGGCAACTTTTTTACGATCGAGTGATTGAAGAATGTGCGCAACGATATTCTGACGAGATTGATCTTGATGCGCTGATCATTCTGCGCCTTGGAGCACACCAGCTTTTGGCCACCCGGATACCGCCACACGCCGCTTTGAGTGAAACTGTCGAATTAGCCAAGAAAAATCTAAAACCTAGCGCCATCGGTTTCATCAACGGGGTTCTGCGACGAGTAAGCGAGCGTGACCGCGATACCTGGGAAGAAATCATCCTCGAGCACACCGAAGGCAAGTACGAATACCTAGCAGTTAAGTATTCGCACCCAATTTGGGTGGTAAAAGCTCTAGAGCAATCGCTAAAACTGGACAAACAAGAATCACGAATCGAATCACTGCTGGCAGCCGACAACATCCCGGCAAAGATTGCACTGGTCGCCCTGCCAGGTTTGGACGCAAGCACTCAAGGGCTGCAGGTTGGTTCAGCCAGCCCGATCGGTTTCATCCTCAACTCGGGTGACCCAAGCGAGTTAGAATCTGTGGCCGATAGCAGCCTTCGAGTTCAGGATGAGGGCTCTCAACTAGCGGCCTTGGCGCTATCACGCCTAGATAAAATTTCCGACAATGAGCGCTGGTTAGACATGTGCGCCGGCCCAGGTGGAAAAGCGGCTCTGCTGGCAGCTGAGGCTGTTCAGTCGGGGGCAACCTTGGTCTGCAACGAAGTTTCGCAACACCGCACCGAATTGGTTCGAAAAGCCTTGAGGGCAATACGTGGCAATGTTTCTATTCGAACCGGCGATGGCCGGCAAATCGGTCAGCTTGAACCGGCCAGCTACGACCGCATTTTGTTGGATGCTCCGTGCACTGGTTTAGGCGCGCTCAGACGTCGACCGGAAGCGCGTTGGCGAAAATCTCCGGATGATGTATCGGAATTGGCACAACTGCAGTGGGAGTTGATCGATTCGGCAATTCAAGCTCTAAAGCCTGGTGGATATCTCGCCTATGTCACCTGTTCACCGCACCCGGGCGAGACGGCGGCGATTGTTGACAAAGCACTAAAGAACTTCCCTCATGACCTAGCAATCATCGATGCAACCGATGTGGTTTCGAAACTAAGCCCAGCCCTTGACCTTCCCCGAAATCGCAAAACGGTGCAACTCTGGCCCGATCGCGACGGAACTGACGCAATGTTTATTAGCCTGTTTCGAAAATCAAACGCATAGTATTTGCTCGTGATCAGAATTAATCCATCGATTCTCTCGGCAGACTTCATGAACTTGGCCGATGAACTGCAGAGCGTTTCAACTGCCGACTTGATCCACGTGGATGTCATGGACAATCATTTTGTTCCCAATCTCACTTTTGGACCACCAGTGGTTAGACAAATTCAAGATGTTTCGGCAAAACCGCTGGACATCCACTTGATGATTGAAAATGTTGACCGTTGGGCCCCCGAGTACGCCGAAATGGGTGCTTTTTCGGTCACATTTCACCTAGAGGCAACGAGTGAACCTTTCGAACTCGCCCGCAAACTACGAAGCATCGGCGCTAGAGCTGGAATTGCTATCAAGCCGAATACGCCGGTAGAGCCGCTACTAGAACACCTTTCCGAGTTCGACCAACTATTGGTGATGACCGTAGAACCAGGGTTTGGCGGCCAAAAACTCATTCAAGAAACATTGCCCAAGGTCGCGGCCGCTCGAAGGCGCATTCTTCGTGAAAGCGCCGCTGTATGGCTTCAAGTTGATGGCGGCATCGACGAATCCAACATTGCCCAGGTGTCAGAGCTGGGGGCCGACACTTTTGTTGCCGGAAGCGCGGTCTTCAATAAACTCGATAGAGCCAGCCAAATCGAGCAGCTTCGTTCACTGGCTAATGCCGGGCATCGCCACTGAAGCCAAGCCTGCCTCCAGGCAAGGTAACCTTGATGCATGACCACCTTCAACGAATTATTCAGTCAAATTTCTGAGCGAGCAGTGCAGCGCCCCGAAAATTCGGAAACTACGAAGTGGTTAGATGCCGGAGTTCATGCCATCGGCAAAAAGATCGTTGAGGAGGCCGCTGAGGTTTGGATGGCCGCGGAATACGAAAGTAACGAACGCTGCGCCGAAGAAATGTCGCAGTTGATCTATCACATTCAAGTGATGATGGCAGCTAAAAATATTTCTCTAGAAGAGTTGGAGGCAAACTTCTAATGCTTAGAGTTGCCGTTCCAAACAAGGGAATTTTGTCGGAAACCGCAATAGTTATGCTGCGCGAGGCTGGCTACACCACAAGACGAGACCCAAAAGATCTGCACGTGGTTGATACCCAGAACGACATAGAGTTTTTCTACCTTAGACCAAGGGACATTGCGACCTATGTTGGTTCAGGTTCGCTCGACGCCGGTTTCACTGGTTTAGACCTGCTGAGAGATAGTCGCTCCGAAGCCAATTCCGTCGCTGATCTAGGATTTGGCGGTTCTACATTTAGGTTTGCGGGTCCGGTGGGCAGATTCCAATCGATCGAGCAGCTTGGTGGCCTAAGGGTTGCGACCGCGTATCCGCACCTTGTCGAAGACTTTCTTGCCGAGCACCAGATTTCCGCCAAGATCGTTCAACTAGACGGCGCCGTTGAAGTGGCCGTTCGGTTGGGCGTCGCTGATGCGGTTGCCGATGTTGTTTCTACCGGCAACACCCTGCGTCAAGCGGGCCTCGAAATTTTCGGTCCGGTGATCCTCCAAAGTTCAGCTCAACTGATTGTGTCGCCCAAGGTAGTTGACGAACACCAGCAGTTACTGCGCAGAATGCAAGGCGTACTAGTCGCTCGCGAGTACGTAATCTTCGATTACGACTGCCCAACCGCACTGGTCGAAGAAGCGGCGAAGATTACTCCTGGAATCGAATCGCCCACAGTTTCACCGCTGCGCGATGAAGATTGGGTTGCGGTCAGATCACTGGTAAAAACCAGTGAAACCAATGCCAAAATGGATGAACTCTACGCTCTCGGGGCAAGAGCAATCTTGGTTAGCGCTATTCACGCCGCGAGAATCTAGTGTCATTAGCAATCCGAGTTATTCCGTGCCTGGACGTGGCCGAGGGCCGCGTGGTCAAAGGTGTCAACTTCCTGAACCTCAAAGACGCGGGTGATCCGATTGAGTTGGCCAGCCGTTATTATCGCGATGGGGCAGATGAGCTCACTTTCCTCGATGTCAAGGCAACAGTCGACAACCGAAGCACAATGTATGACCTGGTCACTGCATGTGCGGAACAGCTTTTTATCCCGCTAACTGTAGGTGGGGGAATTCGTGCGGTGGATGACGTTGCCCGACTGCTGGGTGCCGGAGCAGACAAAGTTTCGGTCGGATCGGCTGGAATCAGCAATCCGAACCTGCTTTCTGAAATCGCTAACCGATTTGGCAATCAGGTACTGGTGATATCCCTCGATCTGAAGCGATCGGCGAAGACCGACTCCGGCTTCGTGGTGACAACACACGGTGGCCGCGAGGAAACGAATCTCGACGCTATTACCTGGGTTAAACAGACAATCGAGCTGGGGGCCGGAGAACTACTGGTGAACAGCATCGACGCCGACGGTACTCGTGAAGGATTCGACCTTGAAATGCTCGCGGCTATGCGCGAAATTTCACCGGTACCCGTGATCGCTTCAGGTGGCGCAGGCAGTGCAGCCGATTTTGCACCTGCTGCCAAAGCCGGTGCCAATGCAATTTTGGCTGCTTCAATTTTTCACGAGGGTTCAGTCTCGATTGCCCAAGCAAAACAAAACCTGCGCGAGCACGGATTTGAAACGAGGTAAAAATGGCCATTGACCGTGATGTTCTAGAAACCGTTCAGTTCAATTCCGCCGGTTTGGTTCCAGCAATCATCCAGAGCTTCGAAAGCAAACGAGTTTTGATGATGGCTTGGATGACCAAAGAGTCTCTCGGGCTAACCCTAGAACGCGGCGAAACCGTGTTTTTCAGTCGCTCTAGAAATGAACTGTGGCACAAGGGCGCAACCAGTGGCAATACCCAGAAGGTTGTGTCTGTCGAACTCGACTGCGATGCCGACACTCTACTGATCCAAGTGATAGAAGCCGGTCCGGCTTGCCACACCGATGCCGAGTCATGCTTCGATGTTGCCACTATTTATCTGAAGAGTGACGATGAAAACTAACCTCAACTACTCGCTAGCCGAAGTCTCAAAGCTCGCCGAAAACTTCAACGTCATTCCGGTCATTCAGACCCTATTCAGCGGTACCGAAACGCCAATCTCCATTTTTGAGAAACTGGCAGCCAACCGGCCCGGCAGTTTTCTACTCGAATCGGCTGAGCAGGGTGTTTGGGCTCGCTATAGTTTCGTCGGGGTTCGAAACCGTGGATTCTTGAATGAGGACCAAGGGGGAAGCCTAACTTGGACTTCACCGCAGGGATACCCGGCCCTGCCAGATGGTCAGCATCTGCCAGCTGACTCGCTCGACGCAATAGCTCAAATCAATGGCAGTTGGAAAGCTGCGCACGACCCAACTGCCCCCAGCCTGACTTCAGGTCTAGTCGGTCTTATGGGCTGGGATGTCATCAGAAAAATCGAAAAACTTGGCCCTGCTAAGAATGCCGATTTCATCAGTCCGACCATAGCCTTTGCGATGCTCCAAGATTTGGTAATTATTGACCACCTCGAAAGTGCAGTGATGTTCGTGTCGAACATTTACACACCCGATGTCGAATCAATTGAATTGGGCTATGAACAAGCCATAGGTCGAATTGCTGAAATGCTGTCGGATGCAAAAAAACCACATTCAACACTTTTAGCTGATATCGATACGACCGTCTCACCGGACAGCAGTCAACGCACTTCAAAGCAGGAGTTTTTCGAAGCTATCGAAAAGGCTAAGCACTACGTTCGAATCGGTGATGTTTTCCAGGTTGTTATTTCTCAGCGCTTCGACATTGCCACTGAGACAGCACCCCTCGAGGCCTACCGGGTACTTCGAGCACTCAATCCAAGCCCCTACATGTATTACCTCAACTTCGAGGATGCTTCCGGCCCCTATGCGGTGGTCGGATCATCGCCGGAATCTTTGGTGGCAGTAGCAAACCGACACGCAGTCACGCATCCAATCGCCGGTTCTAGACCTAGGGGACAGTCGCTGGAAAACGACGTTGAATTAGCGCAGTCACTGCTAGCCGATCAAAAAGAGCGCGCGGAACACCTGATGCTGGTCGATCTGGCGAGAAATGACCTACTGAAAGTTTGTGAGCCTGAGACCGTTGTGGTCACTGAATTCATGCAAATCCATCGTTACAGCCACGTCATGCATCTAGTTTCGACGGTAGAGGGGGATCTCGCCGAGGAAATGACTGCCATCGATGCATTTAGGGCGACTTTTCCCGCGGGAACACTGTCGGGTGCCCCTAAACCAAGAGCACTTCAGATTATCGATGAGCTCGAACCAGCGGCGAGAGGTTTGTACGGCGGGGTGGTTGGCTACTTTGACTTCCACGGTAATGCTGATCTGGCAATTGCAATCAGAACCGCGTTTATCAGAAATTCTGTCGCACATATTCAAGCCGGGGCCGGACTGGTGCTTGATTCGGTTCCCGAATCGGAATACCTAGAGACAGTTAACAAGGCATCTGCTCCTGCCAGAGCAATCACCGCGGCAAACAACATGGTGGCCCGATGAGACTAAACCGAAGAAACTCATTCGCCTTTAGCTCTCTGCTGCTCGCTCTAATTTGGGGTTGTGCCTCTCAGCCGTGGTATCGCGTTGATATGAACGTTGACGGAAAAGTCACAGAGTTAGCCAAGTTCTCTGGCCTCCAAGCCTGGCCTAGCCTAAGCTCGAGCTTCTTGGTTTTGCTTGCTGCACTTGTGGTTAGCCTATTGAGTTCAAAAAAGTTTCAGCGCATCATCTTCGCCCTGCAGGGACTGTTCACTCTTTTTGTACTGTCAGCCATAGTTTTTCCCGGGCTGCAAACATCGTCTGAAAATGCCCCTCCAGCCATCCTTGGCGAAATCGAGAAACTGACCGGAATTGCTCAACAGCACGGTTTGAGCGGAGTTGAGCTTCAACTCTCATTTTGGCCGACCGCTACTTTAGTTTCTATCTTTGGCTACTTTGCCCTTCTGGGTGCAATTTTCATGGTTCAACCAAAGTGGCCAAACCCAACCAAGCGCTATGCGCCAACTGAAGAAACTGCAGAAGACACCATCTCGCTCTGGGAATCTCAGCGTGAGAAGAAGTCGTAGAATTGTTTCGGAACAAGGAAGGCCAATAATGTCTGAAAACCTAAACGATCCTGGTCACGGCGACTCGGTTGCTTCATGGACAACCGTAATCATCATCATGATTGCCTTTGCTTTGGGAACCCTATTTTTCTGGTTTGATCAAGCAGCGTTGGTTTGGGCATCGGCTGGGCTCGCGGTGGTCGGTCTGATCGTTGGTCTCGCTCTAAAGCGCATGGGCTACGGCGTCGGCGGCTCAAAGTCCAAGAAATAAACATGCTCGAATCCCTCTACGCGGGATCAATTGAAGATGCAGCCAAGCGAGCCGAGCAGGTTTCACTTAACGATATTGAGCGAATGGCACTCGCTGCAAAACCACCCCTAGACGCTCTCGAAGCCTTTGCACCCGCAAAACACATCAAGGTGCTAGCCGAAGTTAAACGAGCAAGTCCTTCGCGTGGCCAAATGGCTGAAATCTCGGATCCGGCAAATCTGGCCGAAGTTTACGCACAAAATGGTGCCTCGGGAATCAGCGTGCTCACCGAGGAGCGAAAGTTCAAAGGTTCGCTTCACGATCTAGACGCTGTTAGACATCGAGTTGAAGTTCCGCTACTTAGAAAAGACTTCATCGCCAACGAATACCAGATTCTCGAAGCGCGCGCTCACGGAGCCGACATCATCCTGCTTATTGTTGCTGGGCTGCCGCCCAAGCGACTGATCGAACTGCAGCACTTCACTGAAGAGTTGAACATGTTGCCATTTCTTGAGACCCATTCCGAGGATGAAGCCAAGTTCGCCATCGACACTGGAGCCCAGTTCATCGGCGTAAATGCTCGAGATCTGTCGACTTTCGAGACCGACCGCAATTTATTTGGCAAATTAGTTGAGCTATTTCCGGCAAACGTAATAAAGGTTGCCGAGTCGGCCGTTCGCAGCGCTGACGATGTCAGGCACTACCGTCAGGCAGGCGCCGATGTAGTTTTGGTCGGCGAAGCATTGGTCACAAACGATGCAGCCAAGTTGTTAGCCGAATTTACGGCAATTTAATCGACTTACAATTATCAGCATGACAAATCTACGCGAACAGGTTGGACCCTATTTTGGCGAGTTTGGCGGAAGGTTTGTTCCAGAATCACTAATCGCCGCACTCGACGAATTAGACGCTACCTACCAGACTGCTAAGAACGATCCAACATTCCAAATTGAGCTGGCCGAACTGCACCGCACCTACACCGGTCGACCTTCGATAATCACCGAAGCTAAGCGCTTCGCAGAGCATGCCGGTGACATCCGTATTTTTCTAAAGCGCGAAGACCTAAATCACACCGGTAGTCACAAAATTAACAATGTGCTAGGCCAGGCGCTTTTGGCCAAGCGGATGGGTAAACAGCGAATTATCGCCGAAACCGGAGCCGGACAACACGGTGTTGCCAGTGCAACTGCGGCTGCGCTTTTTGGGCTCGAGTGCGTCGTTTACATGGGTGAGCTTGACACCGAAAGACAAGCCTTGAACGTCGCTCGAATGAAGCTACTTGGAGCCGAAGTCGTTCCGGTAACAACCGGCAGTAGAACACTAAAAGATGCAATCAACGAGGCTTTGCGTGACTGGGTCACCAATGTTGAATCGACCCATTACCTGCTCGGTACCGTCGCCGGACCGCACCCGTTCCCAACCATGGTTCGTGACTTTCATAGCATCATCGGTATTGAGGCAAGAGAGCAAATGCTTTCTGAGTACGGCTTTTTACCAACCGCTTTGGCGGCCTGTGTCGGCGGTGGCTCAAACGCCATCGGACTATTCCACGCCTTCCTCGATGACGAGGACGTGCAAATCTTCGGATTCGAAGCCGCTGGCGAAGGCATCGAAACTGAGCGCCACGCTGCCACACTCTCAAAGGGCCGTCCCGGAGTGTTACACGGCGCGAAGAGCTACATGCTTCAAGATGAGGATGGGCAGACGAGGGAATCACACTCGATTTCTGCCGGCCTCGACTACCCAGGCGTTGGCCCAGAGCACTCTTGGCTAAAAGACATCGGCCGCGCCAACTACTGGGGTATTTCAGATGCTGAAGCCATGTCTGCACTGCGACTCCTAAGCCAAACCGAAGGTATTATCCCCGCTATCGAAACCTCGCACGCCCTTGCCGGAGCGCTAAAACTTGGCAACCACCTGCCAGCCGGATCTAGCGTGCTGGTAAACCTAAGCGGCCGCGGCGATAAAGACATGGAAACCGCAGGACGCTACTTCGGGCTTCTAGGAGACAAGCAATGAGTCAAACTGAAACAGTTTTGCGTTCCAACAAGCTTGCCAACCAAGGCTCTCTAGTTGGCTATTTTCCAGCCGGCTATCCAACTTTTGACGAATCAGTCGCAGCAGCCGTAGCCATGTGCAAAAACGGTGTCGATGTTTTAGAGCTGGGTGTTCCATATAGCGATCCGGTCATGGACGGTCCGGTCATTCAAGAGGCAACCGAACAGGCTTTGTCAAACGGATTCAAACTTCGCCAGGTATTTGACGCGGTCAAGGCCATTAGGGAACAGGTCGATACTCCGGTATTGGTGATGACCTACTGGAACCCGGTTATTTCATATGGCGTTCGACGTTTCGCCGAAGACCTAAAGGCAGCCGGGGGAGCCGGGTTGATTACGCCCGATTTGATTCCCGATGAAGCATCCGAGTGGATCGAAATTGCGGATGAGCTCGATTTAGATCGTGTCTTTTTGGCTGCGCCCACTTCGACTCCAGAGCGAGCGAAACAGGCGGCCGAATCCAGTCGCGGGTTCGTTTACGCAGTCTCAACCATGGGCATAACCGGCACCCGCGAGCAGTTAGATTCTTACGCGAAGCAGGTAGTTTCTAATGTTCAAAGCGTTGCACCAGAGTCGCTAACCGCGGTCGGTATCGGAATTTCGACCTCAGATCAGGTGGTCGCTGTCAACGAATACGCGGATGGTGCAATCGTGGGCTCGGCTTTTGTTAAGGCTTACCAGCACGGTGCACTTCCGGAACTCACCGCAAAAGTGCAAGAACTAGCCAAAGGACTGAAAAACTAATGTTTACCAGCATTCCTTCACCGGAGATTAGCTTTATCGAATTGGGCCCATTGCGCGTGCATTTTTACGCCCTGTTCATCCTTGCCGGAATTGTCGCGGCGGTAATCCTCGCTGATCGTAGGTTAGTTGCCCGAGGTGCAAAGTCGGGCCTGGCTCTCGACATTGCGCTCTGGACAGTACCTTTCGGTGTAATTGGCGCCCGTATCTTCCACGTGTTGACACACCCAAACGACTATTTCTTCGAGGGTGCTGATTTGACTGCTGTTTTCCGAATCTGGGAAGGCGGTATTGCAATCTATGGAGGTCTCATCGGTGGCGCCCTAGGTGCTTTCGTCGGTGCAAGAGCAGCAGGCATAAAATTCTGGTCTTTTGCTGATGCGGTAGCTCCCGGTATTTTGCTTGCCCAGGCCCTTGGCCGATGGGGAAATTACTTCAACCAAGAACTCTTTGGTCTTCCCACAGACCTGCCTTGGGGACTAGAAATCTCTGCCGATAACCCGGCGTATCCTGCAGGTTTACCTGAGGGTGTTTTGTTCCACCCGACGTTTATTTATGAATCGCTGTGGAGCCTAGCGGGGGTTGCTGCGCTTTTACTGCTCGACAAGAAATTCGAACTTCGCTGGGGAAAGCTATTCGGCCTCTACCTCGTTTACTACTCATTCGGCCGAATCTGGACCGAATCGATCCGAATTGACCCGTCCGAGATTATTTTGGGGTTGCGAATCAACATTTGGTCGGCGCTGCTAGGAGTTGTGGTTGGACTCACAATTTTCTTTGTGCAGAAACATCGACACACTGGTCTTGAGATTTCGGTGCTGACCAATAAAGCACTGGAAAAATCGGCTAAAAGCGAATCTGATGGACTAGACTCAAAAGACAATTCTTAGGCCTGATCGGCATCGAATTTTGAGTCGTCACAAACGACGTTTTTACTAAGTTTCCAGGGCCAACGCTGTCCCTAAACCAAATTCAAATCTATTCAGATTGGAGTGCGCCATGCCTGAACGCTCCCCGTTTACACGCTTTAGCACCGCGCCGAGCGCAACCGGTTTGTACAATCCAGAGTTTGACCGCGATGCCTGTGGCCTGGCTATGGTTGCTACTCTGCGCGGCAGTGCGGGTCATGACATCATCGCGACCGCACTTGACGCTCTTCGCAACTTGGAACACCGCGGCGCAGTTGGCTCCGACGCTGGCACCGGTGATGGTGCCGGAATTCTCTCGCAAATACCAGACAAATTTTTACGCTCGGTAGTTCCGTTCACCCTGCCAGCCCAGGGTAGCTATGGTGCCGGCTTAGTTTTCATTGAAGCTGGCGAAGAGACTGCGGTCGAGGGTGGTTTTGCCAACCTCGCCATCGAAGAGAAACTTGAGGTTCTCGGCTGGCGAGATGTGCCAACAAATCCGGCTGTTCTTGGTGATTTGGCGCGCGATGCCATGCCGGTGATTCGTCAGGTTTTCGTTACCGCACCTGATTTTGCCGACGGTTTAGAACTTGAGCGGCGTCTATTCCGACTGCGCAAGCGCAGTGAGCGCACTCTTGGCGCCTACCACCCATCACTTTCATCTCGCACAATTGTTTACAAAGGAATGGTTACCACTCTGCAGTTGGAGCCGTTCTATCCTGATTTGAGCAATGACCTTTTTGAGTCAACACTGGCCCTGGTTCACTCCAGATTTTCAACCAATACGTTCCCGTCTTGGCCGCTTGCTCACCCATTCCGCCTGATTGCACACAACGGAGAAATCAACACGGTTAAGGGCAACCGAAACTGGATGCGATCTCGTGAAGCTCAACTAAGTTCGGAACTTCTCGGCGACATCAAGCAGCTGACACCAATCATCACCCCTGGCGGCAGCGATTCGGCGAGCTTCGACGAGGTTCTTGAGTTGCTTTACCTGGGTGGTAGATCACTTCCTCACGCCATGATGATGATGATTCCTGAGGCTTGGGAAAACCAGACTGACATCGATCAAAATCGTAAAAATTTCTACGAGTACCACTCAATGATGATGGAGCCGTGGGACGGCCCAGCAGCAGTGGTATTCACCGATGGCTCTTTAGTGGGGGCAACCCTAGACAGAAACGGTCTTCGCCCTGGTCGCTATGTCGTGACTGACGACGGCCTCGTAGTTCTAGCCTCAGAAATTGGTGTCGCTCAGATTGACCCAAGCCGCATCGTGCGCAAGGGTCGTCTTCAGCCGGGGCGAATGTTCTTAGCCGACACCGTTAATGGCCGTTTGATTGACGATGATGAGATCAAGGCCGAAATTGCCGCACTCGAACCATGGGGAGAGTGGCTTGAGGCAAACCGCATCAACATCAACGATCTGCCACCGCGTGAACACATTGCTCACAGCGCCAGTTCGGTAAACCGACGCCAGCGCACTTTTGGCTATACCGAAGAAGAACTCCGAGTTATTTTGGCCCCGATGGCTAAAACTGGAGCCGAACCGCTTGGTGCAATGGGCTCAGACACTCCAATTGCTGCGCTATCAGACCGACCTCGACTTTTGTTCGACTACTTTGTTCAACAGTTCGCTCAGGTTACTAACCCGCCGCTTGACTCAATCCGCGAAGAAGTTGTCACCTCACTTAGCACCGGAATCGGTCCGGAGAAGAATCTTCTGGCAGCCACACCAGCCCACGCCGGTCAAATGATTATTAATTTCCCGGTCATGGATAACGACGATCTAGCCAAAATCAAACACATCGACGAATTGCCACAAGCAGGTAAGTCGTTCACGGTAAAAGGCCTTTACCCGATTGATGGCGGTCCAGATGCGCTTGCAGCTCGAATCAGAGAGCTTTTCGATGAGGTGGCTGCTGCAGTCGCCGATGGTGCTACTTTCCTTATCATTTCAGACCGCGACAGCAACGGCGAAATGGCGCCAATACCTTCGCTTATGCTCACCTCGGCGGTTCACCATTTCTTGATTCGCGAAGGCTTACGCTCCAAAGTTGGCTTGGTCATTGAGGCGGGCGATGTCCGAGAGGTACACCATGTCGCCGCCCTGATTGGCTATGGTGCTGCCGCGGTTAACCCGTATTTGGCTTTGGAATCGATCGAGCAGATGATCAAGTCTGGCCAAATTGTTGGCGTTCCACTTGAAAAAGCCACCAAGAACCTAATCAAAGGTCTGGGTAAAGGCGTGCTCAAGATCATGTCGAAAATGGGTATATCGACTGTCTCTTCGTATTCGGGTGCCCAGTGCTTTGAAGCGATCGGTCTAAGCCAAGAATTTGTTGACACCTATTTCACCGGCACAACCAGCCAACTCGGTGGCATTGGCATTGAAGTCATCCACCAGGAGATAGCCTCTCGTCACGAATTTGCCTATCCAGCTGATAAAGCCACTTACGCTCACAAACCTTTGGAAATTGGTGGCGAGTATCAGTGGCGTCGCGAAGGTCCGGCTCACCTTTTCAATCCGGAAACTGTTTTCAAATTGCAGCACGCAACTCGAAACAAGCGTTTCGACATTTTCCGCGAATACACAAAGTCAGTTGATGATCAAGCGGAGCGGCTAATGACACTGCGCGGTCTGTTCACCCTCCGCGAGGGTGTACGTCCGGCCGTTCCACTAAACGAAGTTGAGCCAGTCTCAGAAATCGTTAAACGCTTCTCTACCGGAGCAATGAGCTACGGTTCGATTAGCCCAGAAGCACACGAGACTCTGGCTATCGCAATGAATCAGCTTGGTGGCAAGTCGAATACCGGTGAAGGTGGCGAGGATGTAGAGCGCCTACTCGATCCGAAGCGTCGCTCTGCCATCAAGCAGGTCGCATCCGGTCGATTTGGTGTTACCAGCATGTATCTGACCCACGCCGACGACATTCAAATCAAGATGGCGCAGGGAGCAAAGCCCGGTGAAGGTGGTCAGCTGCCACCGAACAAGGTTTATCCCTGGATTGCCAAGACTCGACACTCAACCGCCGGCGTCGGCCTAATTTCACCGCCGCCTCACCATGACATTTATTCAATCGAAGATCTGAAGCAGCTAATTTTTGATTTGAAGAGGGCAAATCGAGAGGCTCGTGTTCACGTCAAACTGGTTTCTCAAGTTGGAATCGGAACTGTTGCGGCCGGTGTAGCCAAGGCTAAGGCCGACGTTATTTTGGTCTCCGGTCACGACGGCGGAACCGGCGCATCTCCGCTGAATTCGCTAAAGCATGCTGGAACCCCTTGGGAACTCGGTCTGGCCGAGGCTCAGCAAACTTTGCTGATTAATAACCTTCGCGACCGAGTTTCGGTTCAGGTTGATGGTCAGATGAAGACCGGTCGAGACGTAATAATCGCTGCATTGCTCGGTGCTGAAGAATTCGGCTTCGCTACCGCTCCGCTAGTGGTTGAGGGCTGCATCCTGATGCGTGTTTGTCACCTCGACACCTGCCCGGTTGGTGTGGCAACACAGAATCCTGAACTTAGAAGCCGATTCACCGGGAAGCCAGAATTTGTCATCAACTTCTTTGAATTCCTGGCCGAAGAGGTGCGCGAATACCTTGCTAAGTTGGGCTTCCGCAGCCTTGATGAGGCAATCGGTCATGCCGAACTAATCGATGTAAATCGCGCTATTCAGCACTGGAAGGCCGACGGTCTAGACCTGACGCCAATCCTGAGCATGCCTCCAATTCCAGCCTCAGCATCACGTAAACGCTCAACTTTCCAAGACCACGAATTAGACAAGCACTTCGACCACAAGCTTGTTGAGGCAGCAGCTCAAGCTCTCGATGATGCCCATCCGGTAAAAATCGAACTGCCAATCACCAACGTTGAGCAGGCCGTTGGAACATTGTTGGGCAATGAGGTGACCAAGCGTTTTGGTGCCGAGGGTCTTCCAGACGGAACCATTACGGTCAAACTTCGCGGTTCCGCCGGGCAATCATTCGGTGCGTTCGTGCCTCGCGGAATCAAGTTGATTCTCGAAGGCGATGCCAACGATTACGTTGGCAAAGGCTTATCTGGCGGCACAATCGTTGTTCGTCCAGACTCAGCAGCGAGATTCGCGGCAGAGCAGAACATTATCGCCGGAAACGTCAATGGTTACGGCGCCACCAGCGGCAATCTGCTACTGCGTGGAATTGTTGGTGAACGTTTCCTTGTCAGAAACTCCGGAGCAACTGCTGTTGCCGAAGGTTGCGGTGATCACGCTCTCGAGTACATGACCGGTGGTGTGGCGGTAATCCTGGGCAAGACCGGTAGAAACCTCGGTGCTGGAATGTCTGGCGGCGTCGCCTACGTCTATAAGTTGCGGGCTGATCGAGTCAATCCAGATGCACTTCACTCTGGCGAGTTGAAACTGAGCGAGCTAGAAGCAGCCGATTTGGAACGGTTGAAAGATCTGCTGACCCTACACTTCAACGAAACCGGTTCACTTTTGGCCAAGAAGTTACTCGAAGACTTCGAGACAGAGTCGGCTAATTTCACCAGGGTCTTGCCTCGCGACTATGCAAACGTGCTTCAAATTCGTGCGCGTGCCGCGACGAATGGCATCGATCCCGACAGTGAAACAATTTGGCAAGAAATTTTGGAGGTCACTAATGGCTGACCCTAGGGGATTCCTTAAGACAACCCAGCGCGAAACAGCTGCTCGTCGTCCAGTTTCGGTCCGAATCATGGACTGGAAAGAAGTCTACGAAAAACGTGATCAGGGCGTGGTTACAAGGCAGGCCGGCCGCTGCATGGATTGCGGTGTTCCGTTTTGCCACCAAGGCTGCCCGCTGGGAAACCTGATTCCTGAATGGAACGACCTAACCTGGCGCGAAGATGGTCGCGGTGCGATCGAGCGGTTGCACGCTACCAACAACTTTCCGGAATTCACTGGCCGGCTTTGCCCGGCTCCATGTGAAAGTGCCTGTGTTCTCGGTATCAATCAACCAGCCGTGACAATCAAAGAAATCGAAGTTTCGATTATTGATAACGCTTTTGAATCCGGTTGGGTGGTGCCAGTTATCCCTGACCGTTTCACCGGAAAAACTGTTGCCGTAGTCGGTTCTGGCCCAGCAGGCCTTGCCGCAGCCCAGCAGCTTACCCGGGCCGGACATACGGTGGCCGTTTTTGAACGTGACTCCGAAATTGGCGGTCTGCTGCGTTACGGAATTCCTGATTTCAAAATGGAAAAGCACCACATCGATCGTCGAATTGCACAGATGGAGGCGGAAGGCACCAGATTCCGTGCCGGAGTAAACATCGGCACCGATGTAACTTGGGAAGAGTTGCGCGCACGCTACGATGCCGTTGTTATCGCAACCGGAGCAACTAAGCCACGTGATTTGACCATCCCCGGCAGGCAGCTAGACGGGGTTCACTTCGCCATGGATTATCTGACCCAGGCCAACAAAGTGGTTGCCGGCGAAATTGTCGAAGGCCAGATTTTGGCAGGTGGCAAAAACGTTGTGATTTTGGGTGGTGGCGATACCGGTGCTGACTGTCTGGGCACGGCTACAAGACAGGGCGCGATTTCGGTCACGACTTTAGCAATTGGCAAACAGCCGCCGCTCGAGCGTAACGAAAATCAACCGTGGCCGACATTCCCTACCCTCTTTGAGGTAGCGAGCGCGCACGAAGAATTTGGGGAACGAAAGTACCTAGCCTCAACTGTCGAGTTTGTCGGCGAAAACGGCAAAGTTACCGGGGTAAAGGTCGCCGAAACCGAATTTGTCGACGGCAAGCGTCTACCGAAAGCCGGAACCGAAACAATTATCCCAGCCGATTTGGTTCTGCTGGCGCTGGGTTTCACCGGGGTAGAGGGTGAAAGCGTAACCGCGCAAGCACAGGTAGCCCTTGACGCTCGCGGCAACATCCAGCGCGATGACAACTGGGCCACAAATGTTGATGGCGTCTTTGTGGCCGGTGATGCCGGGCGAGGTCAAAGCCTAATCGTTTGGGCAATCGCCGAGGGCCGTGCCGCCGCCGCCGCTGTTGACGCATACCTAGAAGGCAGCAGTGTCTTGCCTAGACCGGTAAAACCCACCGACAAACCTATTTCGATTAGCTACTAATCAACGGAAAGAAGAAAAATGAGACGTGCCAAAATTGTGGCCACACTAGGCCCGGCAACCTCAAGTTATGAGCAGATCCGCGCGATCATCGAAGCCGGTGTTGATGTGGCTCGAATGAACCTAAGCCATGGCAGCTACGAGGTTCACGAGGAAATCTATCGAACCGTCAGAAAGGCCGCTGCTGATGCCAACAAGCCGGTAGGCGTGTTCGTTGATCTTCAGGGCCCCAAGATTAGACTCGGCCGGTTTGCCGATGGTCCAGTGATGCTCGAGAAGGGCGCCACCTTCAAAATCACGATCGAAGACATCCAGGGCGACGTAAACATTTGCGGAACAACCTTCAAAGGACTTCCGGGAGATGTTAAGCCGGGAGATCTTTTGCTGATCGATGATGGCAAGGTTACGCTGCGCGCCACCGAAGTGAGCGACACGACAGTAACTACCGTGGTCGAGGTACCCGGACCGGTTTCGAACAACAAGGGCATCAACCTTCCGGGAGTAGCAGTAAATGTTCCAGCGCTCTCCGAGAAGGATGAAGACGATCTGCGCTGGGGTATTCGCCTCGGTGTCGACATGATTGCGCTCTCGTTTGTTCGCAACGCCAGCGACATCGTCCGAGTGCACGAGATCATGAACGAGGAAGGTAAATACCTGCCCGTTATCGCCAAAATCGAAAAGCCGCAGGCGGTAGCCGCTCTAGAAGAGATCATCGATGCCTTCGACGGAATTATGGTTGCGCGTGGTGACCTCGGCGTTGAGTTGCCGCTAGAGCAGGTGCCGCTGGTTCAAAAGCGCGCCGTAGAACTCTCTCGCCGCTGGGCCAAACCGGTAATCGTTGCAACCCAGATGCTTGAGACCATGATTGATAATTCGCGCCCAACTCGTGCCGAAGCTTCAGACGTGGCTAACGCGATTCTCGACGGCGCAGATGCCGTGATGCTTTCTGGTGAGACTTCAGTTGGTAAGTGGCCGGTTGAAACCGTTGAGGTTATGGCTCGAATCATTGAATCCACCGAGGATAACGGACTCGACCGCATTCCAGCGCTTGGCACCAGACCGCACACCCACAGCGGCGCGGTTTCTTTAGCCGCTGTCGAAATTGCTGAACTTCTTGGTTCAAAGTATGTTTGTGTGTTCACGGAGTCAGGCGATTCGCTGCGACGAGTTTCACGTTTGCGTTCATCTGTTCCGGTTCTCGCTTTCACGCCATCCGAGACAGTTCGCAACCGCCTCGCTCTGGTTTGGGGAGCAAAAACCTACCTGGTGAGCCCAGTCACACACACCGACGAAATGATGCATCAGGTCGATGAGATCTTGCTCTCTGAAGGTAAGGCAAAAATTGGCGAGGAAGTTGTTGTGGTTGCCGGAACCCCTCCAGGCATCCCAGGCTCAACTAACTCGCTAAGAGTGCACCGTGTCGGTGATGCAGTAAATCAGGCTGCGCCCGGCTATCGCATCTAGCCTTTGCTGGTGGGCAATAACTGATCGAGAAGGGACCGAATGGTCCCTTCTCTTTTTTCTTTACTACACGCGTGGGAAATTCCGCGGCATATGCGTTTGAGCAATCAAACAGCCGATAGCAACGCCTAAAAAAATCGGGCTATCTGGTAACAACATTGTTTAGTGAAAGAAGTGCATGTCTCTAGCCGGGATTGAAACCTCGTTAAAGCAGAAAATCGAGCCAAGAGCTCGATTTTCTAATCTGGTGCCGAAGGCGGGACTTGAACCCGCACTCCTTTCGGAAAAGCATTTTGAGTGCTCCGCGTCTGCCATTTCGCCACTTCGGCCGGCAACAGAGAAAAGTCTACTTCATCAGACGAAGTTCACGTGCAACAAGCAAGATAAAGTATTCGCATGGTAGAAACGCAAAGCAAACGTAGAGCAATTGTTGCCGAAGATGAGTCGCTGATTCGGCTAGATATCGTTGAGACTTTGCAGGAGAACGGATTCGATGTGGTTGCTCAGGCAGCCGATGGTGAAACCGCAGTTGCTTTAGTTCGTGAACACAAGCCCGACCTTCTCGTCATGGACATCAAAATGCCGAACATGGATGGCATCACCGCTGCGGAACAGCTAAAAAATGATCATGTACCAATTGTGCTGCTCACCGCTTTCAGCCAAAAAGAACTGGTTGAGCGAGCTAGCGAAGCTGGAGCAATGGCCTATGTTGTCAAGCCGTTCACGCCAAATGATCTAATGCCGGCGATTGAAATTGCCCTGAGCCGTTTTGCTCAACTAACTGCCTTAGAAGCCGAAATCTCAGACTTGAGTGAACGCCTTGAGACCCGCAAGCTTGTTGATCGCGCCAAGGGCTTGCTCACCGAAAAAATGAATCTGTCCGAACCAGAGGCCTTCCGGTGGATTCAGAAAGCTTCAATGGATCGCAGACTGACGATGCAAGAGGTCGCTAAGACCGTAATTGATCAACTGGGCGCAAAAAGTTAGTTATTCGCACGGTTGATAACCTGCGGTCTTGCTCATCGCTGATCACAATTTCGTGCGTGGTTAGGGTTTTTCCAAGAACCAGTGCCGTGCAAACCGCTGTCACATAACCTGACGAAGCTGAGCGCGAGTGTGACGCATTCACCTCGATGCCGACTGCAACGTGAGTGGGGTGGGCCCAAACATTTGCGGCAAAACTGCCCAGTGACTCGCCGATAACCACGTGAGCGCCACCGTGTAAGACGCCAAGCGGCTGAGTATTGCCTTCGACTGGCATCCGAGCAACTGCCCGCTCTGCACTCAATTCAAGAAGTTCAATGCCCATTTTTTCTGCCAGCGGCCCCAGGCCACGCAGCTTCATTAGTTCTTCGGCAGCGGGGCTAAATTTTGCTTCAGTCAAGACGCATCCTTCGGGTTTGAGACAAGTAGGCTTTGAGCATGAACGCTACCGAAAAGCCTACTCTGCTACTAATTGATGGGCATTCGCTGGCATTTCGGGCCTTTTACGCGCTGAATCCTGACAGTTTCAAAACATCTGACGGTCAGCACACTAATGCGGTTCACGGTTTCATCTCGATGATGCTGAATATTTTGGCCGCCGAAAAGCCAACACATTTGGCGGTAGCCTTTGACCTTTCCCGAAGTTCGTTCAGAACCGAGGTTTATCCAGAATACAAAGGTACGCGCGGTGAGACACCGCCCGAATTTATCGGCCAAACCGAATTGCTGCAGGATGCCCTTGCAGCGATGGACATCACCACTCTCACCCTCGAGAACTATGAGGCAGACGACATCATCGCCAGCCTTGCTGACCAACACGCTGCGCGCGGTTTTCAGGTTTTCATCGTTTCGGGCGATCGTGACACTTTCCAGCTAATTGGCGAAAACACCACAATTCTTTACCCGGTCAAAGGCGTCTTGAATCTTGCCCGCATGGATGATGCGGCGGTTTTTGAAAAGTACGGAGTTCATGCCGCCCAGTACCCTGATTTGGCAGCTCTGGTTGGTGAAACCTCGGATAACCTCCCTGGTATCCCTGGAGTGGGACCAAAAACCGCGGCCAAGTGGTTGCAAGAGCACGGAACCCTGGAGAACATCCTAGCTGCTGCCGGATCTTTCACCGGGAAAGTTGGCGACTCGCTACGAACCCACCGAGAACTAGCGGTCCGAAATAGGAAACTCAATCATCTGGTGCGAGACCTTCAACTTCCTGTGTCTGATGATGCGCTAGCGCTTAAGCCGGTTAGCGAAGCCAAGGTAAGGGATGCATTTGCCAAACTGCAATTTCGCACCCTGACCGAGCGCGTGTTGAAACAGCGCGGCACCGATAGCACTTCTAAACCGAAGCAGGATGAATATATTGCTGTTTCTGATGATGAGCAGGGCAAGCTACCGGCCTTCAATGCCGAAATTCCGCAAGCCCAAGAGTTGAGTCAGAATGAAGCGGCGCAATGGCTTGCTCAGCAAGAGTCGACGGTGGGTTTTGCAGTCGAATTTCAGGACGGCAAAATTTGCGCGTTCGGTTTCGCCACCGAGGCGGCCCGTCGCTTTGTCAACCTCGGCGCTAGCATCGACGATGCTTTGCTCAGCTGGCTGGCCGATGAGTCTTCTAAAAAGGCCGTTTTTGCGGGCAAAGATTTGATTCGTCGACTTGTCAAATTGAACATTGAAATAGCCGGCGTTGATTACGACGCCTTGCTGATGAGTTATCTCGACAACCCATTGCGCCGCGATTACCTGCTCGACTCACTGGTCGAAGAACACCTTGGCTTAGTGGTTGAGCGCGAAGACCCGAACCAACTTATATCTGATCAAAAAATCGATGCCAGCCTCGACGCCTGGCTAGCTTTGGCGCTGAACGAGACACTGCATCCAAAGTTGGTTGCAACCGACCAATTGCGCACCTATACGCAGATTGAATTGCCGACCAATGAGGCGCTGGCCACCATGGAGGCAACCGGTATTGCGGTCAATTCTGAGGCGCTGCAGAAGCTTTTCGATCGTCTCAGCCTCGAAGTGGCGCAAGTAGCCAAAGAGGCCTACGCCATTATTGGCCACGAAATTAATCTGGCTTCGCCAAAGCAGTTGCAGACCGTGATTTTTGATGAACTTGGGATGACCGGCACCAAGCAGGTCAAAACTGGATTCAGCACTAACGCCGCAGCTCTCAATGAGTTATTCGAGCAGACCGGTCACCCGTTTTTGGAGAAATTACTGCTGCACCGCGAGGTCAGCAAAATCCGCCAAATTGTCGAGGTGCTGCTGAAATCAATTGATGCTGATGGCAGAATTCACACCACTTACGTACAGACCGGAACCTCCACCGGAAGGCTGAGTTCCGAAAATCCAAATCTGCAGAACATTCCGATCAAGACCGAACGCGGCCGCGAGATTCGCGATGCTTTCATAGTTGGCGAAGGTTATGAGACCTTACTGACGGCCGACTATTCGCAAATTGAAATGCGTATCATGGCCCATCTTTGCGAGGATGACGGCATCATTGAGGCTTTCAAGTCGGGGGAGGACCTGCACCGATTTGTTGGCGCCAGGATTTTTGGCGTGAAGCCAGAGGAAGTCACCTCAACAATGCGATCTAAGGTCAAGGCCATGAGCTACGGCCTGGTTTATGGCCTCAGCGAATATGGCTTGGCAAAACAGTTGCGCATCCCAAACGGCGAGGCCAAGCAACTGATGAACGACTACTTCGCCCGTTTCGGTGGCGTGCGTCGCTATCTAGCTGCGGTGGTTGATGAAGCTAAAACTCAGGGTTACACGGTTACCAGTTTTGGCCGCCGCAGACCTTTTGATGATCTAAACAGCAAGATTTTCCAAATTCGTGAAAATGCCCGTCGCGCCGCACTAAATGCACCAATTCAGGGCACAGCGGCCGATGTCATGAAGCTGGCCATGACAAAAATTTTTGCTGAAATTCGTGCCCGAAATCTAAGCAGCCGAATGTTGCTTCAGGTTCATGACGAACTTGTTTTCGAGGTTGCCCACGGGGAACTAGACGAACTTCGCGAGCTGGTTGTGCGAAACATGAATGAGGTCGTGGCTTTGCTTGTGCCTCTCGATGTGCACGTAGGAATCGGTTCATCATGGGATAGCGCCGGTCACTGATTTTTGCTAAACAGGCCTGATTTTCAGGTTGTTTTGCCGGATTGCCTGCGCTAGGCTTGAAGGGCGTGTTTTCTGCGCAACAATCCTTATCAATCGCTCAAGGTCCTGCCGCGAGCCCGAGTAATGTCCGTTAAGAGTAAAAATCCATATGACCACCAAATCAACCAAGCAGATTGCCGTCAACGACATCGGTTCTGCCGAAGACTTCCTAGCTGCAGTAGAAGCAACCCTGAAGTTCTTCAACGATGGCGACCTAATCGCCGGAACCGTCGTAAAAATCGACCGTGACGAAGTTCTGCTAGACGTCGGCTACAAGACCGAAGGTGTTATCCCTTCGCGTGAGCTGTCAATTCGTCACGACGCAGACCCATCTGAAATCGTCAACGTTGGCGACACTGTTGAGGCTCTAGTTCTTCAAAAAGAAGACAAAGAAGGCCGCCTAATTCTTTCCAAGAAGCGTGCACAGTACGAGCGCGCCTGGGGCGATGTCGAAAAGGTTAAAGAAGCTGATGGCACTGTCACCGGTGTGGTCATCGAGGTTGTCAAGGGTGGCCTAATCGTAGACATCGGTCTGCGCGGCTTCCTACCAGCATCACTTATTGAACTTCGTCGCGTTCGCGACCTTGGCCCATACTTGGGTCAGAAAGTCGAAGCCAAGATTCTTGAGCTCGACAAAAACCGCAACAACGTCGTGCTTTCTCGTCGCGCACTGCTCGAAGAGAGCCAGTCGGCATCGCGCAGCACCTTCTTGGCTGACTTGGCCAAGGGTCAGATTCGCACCGGTGTCGTTTCGTCGATTGTTAACTTCGGTGCGTTCATCGATCTTGGCGGAGTTGACGGTCTAGTCCACGTTTCTGAGCTTTCATGGAAGCACATCGAGCACGCCTCTGAGGTTGTCGAAATCGGCCAAGAGGTAACTGTTGAGGTTCTTGAGGTTGACCAAGACCGCGAGCGTGTATCGCTATCGCTAAAGGCAACTCAAGAAGACCCATGGCAGGTATTTGCCCGTACTCACGCAATCGGTCAGTACGCACCCGGAAAGGTCACCAAGTTGGTACCGTTCGGTGCGTTCGTTCGAGTTGCCGATGGCATCGAGGGCCTAGTTCACATCTCAGAGCTGTCATCGAAGCACATCGAGCTTGCCGAGCAGGTTGTTTCGGTCAACCAGGACGTTTTCGTCAAGGTAATCGACATCGACCTAGACCGTCGCCGTATCTCGCTTTCGCTAAAGCAGGCTAACGAAGAAGTTGACCCAGAGGGCACCGACTTCAACCCAGCCCTATACGGCATGGCTGCAGATTACGACGAGAACGGTCAGTACAAGTACCCAGAAGGTTTCGACCCTAAGACCAACGAGTGGAAAGCAGGCTTCGAAGAAGCTCGCGCCAAGTGGGAAAAGGAATACGCTGAAGCCCACGCCCGTTGGGAAGAGCACAAGCGTCAGGTCAAGGCTGCGAACGAAATTGCCGCCGCATTGCCAGATGCTCCTGCAGCTGACTCTGCCTCATCGGCAAGCTACTCGAGTGAATCAGTAGAGACCGGAACTCTTGCTTCGGACGAATCTCTTGCTGCTCTTCGCGACAAGCTAAAGAGTGCCGAGTAACATCGCAAATCTCGAAGGGGCCCCGAAAGGGGCCTCTTTTTTTGCGTTTAGGCTAGAGGCATGTATCTGATCGGCCTTACTGGAGGAATCGCAGCTGGGAAGTCCACGGTTGCCGACTATTGGCAAACTCTGGGTGGATTTCAAATAGATGCTGACCAGCTGGCTAGAGAAGCAGTTGAGCCCGGTTCCGCTGCGGCGGCGAAAATCGCCGAAGAATTTGGCGCTGACGCAATAACGGCTGACGGCTCAATCAATCGACCCAAGCTGGCTGAAATCGTATTCGCCGATCCGACTGCGCGTGAAAAGCTGGAAGCCATAATCCACCCCGAGGTTCGCCGATTGATGCTCGATCGAATGAGCAAACTTCCGGCAGACACCATGGTCATCTACAACGTTCCGCTACTGGTCGAGGCAGCAAGCGATCTCGAATTCGATACCGTTGTAACAGTCGAAGCACCCGTCGAGAAGCAAATTGAACGCATGGTGAAGCACCGTGGCATGACCTCGGAGGCGGCGCAGGCCAGAATTGCCGCGCAAGCAACACCGGCGGAGCGAGCTAATCGTGCCGACTTCATCATCAATTCAAATCAAGACCTAGAACTAATGCTGCGCGATGCCCGTTTGCTCTGGGGCAAACTCGAAACCCTCGCTGCACAGAAGGACAGTTAGTGGAAACGACTCGTTCGTACGCTCCCTTTAAGGTAGTCAGTGAGTACACGCCGTCCGGCGATCAGCCACAGGCAATCGCCGAACTGGCAAAACACATCAATAATGGTGAAAAAGATGTGGTGCTTCTGGGCGCCACCGGAACCGGTAAGTCGGCTACCACCGCATGGCTGATTGAGCAGGTTCAACGACCGACCCTTATTTTGGCGCACAATAAGACCCTGGCCGCGCAGCTGGCCACAGAATTTAGGCAACTGCTGCCAAATAACGCGGTTGAGTATTTCGTTAGCTATTACGACTACTATCAGCCAGAAGCCTACGTTCCGCAAACCGATACCTTCATCGAAAAAGACTCAACAATCAACGAGGAGGTTGAGCGACTTCGCTACTCTGCCACGACAAGCCTGCTGAGTCGACGAGACGTGGTTGTGGTTAGTACCGTTAGCTGCATTTACGGCCTGGGCGCTCCCGAAGAATATCTTGCCAACCGTGTTGCTCTACAGGTGGGCCAACAGATCGATCGCGATGACCTGATCAGGCAATTTGTCGGGATGCAGTACAGCCGCAACGATTACGAATTTTCCCGGGGAACCTTCCGGGTCAAGGGCGACACAATCGAGATCATCCCGGTAAACGAAGAAATGGCGATTCGGATCGAGTTTTTTGGCGATGAGATTGAAGGTTTGTTTTCACTTCATCCACTGACCGGAGAGATTCTTCGCACTGAACAAACTATTTCGATTTTTCCAGCCTCAATTTACGTCGCCGGGCCAGATCGCATGGGTCGGGCCATAGAGGCGATTGAAAACGAGTTGGCAGTTCGGTTGCGTGAGCTTGAGGGTCAGGGAAAACTGCTTGAGGCCCAGCGCTTGAAAATGCGAACAAACTTCGACCTGGAAATGATTCGCGAACTTGGTTTTTGCTCTGGTATCGAAAACTACTCGCGACACATTGATGGCCGCGAAGAGGGCAGCGCACCCAGTTGCCTGCTCGATTATTTTCCCGAAGATTTTTTGACCGTGATTGATGAGTCACACGTAACCGTGCCGCAAATCGGCGCCATGTACGAGGGTGATTCAAGTCGAAAACGCACTCTCGTTGAACACGGATTTCGACTTCCTTCGGCCCTAGACAACCGCCCACTGAAGTGGCCGGAATTCCTAGAGCGAGTCGGCCAAACTGTCTACCTTTCGGCAACACCGGGAAAATACGAGATGTCACTATCCGCTCCGGTTGTTGAGCAAATTATTAGACCAACCGGTCTAATCGACCCGGAAATCATCGTGAAGCCGTCAAAAGGCCAGATTGACGACCTGCTCGAGGAAATCAGGGTTCGTGCTGAACGCGATGAGCGAGTTTTGGTGACCACTCTCACGAAGAAGATGGCCGAGGAACTCACCGACTTCCTCACTGAGAATGGTGTTCGGGTTCGTTATCTGCACAGTGATGTCGATACCCTACGGCGCGTCGAGCTATTACGTGAACTGCGCCAGGGTGTATTCGATGTCTTGATCGGAATCAACCTGCTGCGTGAAGGCCTAGACCTTCCAGAGGTGTCGCTGGTGGCCATCCTTGACGCCGATAAAGAGGGTTTCCTGCGTTCGACCACATCGCTTATTCAGACCATTGGTCGTGCCGCTCGAAACATTAACGGGCAAGTGCATATGTACGCCGACAACCTCACCGATTCGATGAAACGCGCTATTGACGAGACCAACCGACGTCGAGCTAAACAGGTTGCCTACAACACTGCCAATAACATCGATCCGCAACCGCTTCGCAAGAAGATTGCCGACATCACAGATCAGATTCTGCGTGAAGAACAGGACACAGCCAAACTACTGGAGAGTAGCAAGCGCAAAGACAAAAATGCGGTTGGTATTCGACCGAGGGTAGGCATTGCCAAGATGGCCGAGGCAGAAATTCTGGCAGTTATCGAAGATCTCGATAACCAGATGAAAAATGCGGCTGCCGAGCTGCAATTCGAGTTGGCCGCGCGCATTCGCGACGAGGTTTCTGAACTCAAGCATGAACTGCGACAGATGAAAAAGGCCGGCCATATCTAATTCGAAAGTTAGGATTCAAGGGTGCTTATTTCCCAGGTCCCAACAGACAACAAGCTTGCCATTCGTGGAGCAAGAGTTCACAACCTTAAGAACCTGAATCTCGAGATTCCTAGAGATGCTCTCGTGGTATTTACAGGTCTGAGCGGTTCTGGAAAATCCTCATTAGCCTTTGACACAATCTTCGCTGAGGGTCAACGCAGATACGTTGAGTCGCTATCAGCTTATGCCCGTCAATTTTTAGGACAGGTGGATAGACCCGACGTCGACTTCATCGAGGGGCTTTCGCCAGCAGTTTCGATTGACCAAAAATCAACAAACCGAAACCCTAGATCAACAGTTGGCACGATCACCGAAATTCACGATTACCTTCGTCTGCTCTGGGCGCGCATTGGAGTTCCACACTGTCCGGAATGTGGCGAAAAAATCATCAAGCAAACTCCGCAGCAAATAGTCGACCAGATTCTCGAGCTGGGCGAGGGCGTTCGATTTCAAATCTTGGCTCAGGTTGTGTCGCAGAAGAAGGGCGAATTTGTCGACCTCTTTCGCGACTTGACCACTCAGGGCTTTTCTCGTGTGGTTGTCGATGGCGAACAGATTTCGCTGGCCGATGCCAAGCCACTAAAGAAAACTTTCAAGCACGACATATCTGTGGTGGTAGATCGACTAGTCAACAAACCAGAGATTGCGCAGCGACTCACCGATTCGGTAGAGACTGCGTTGAAACTGGCCGACGGTCGAATCCAAATTGATTTTGTTGACGAAACCGATCCCGCAAAAAAATTTCGTGTTTTCAGCGAAAAGATGTCCTGCCCGAACGAGCATCCTCTTTCACTAACCGAAATAGAACCGCGAACCTTTTCCTTCAATGCACCATTTGGAGCTTGCCCCGAGTGCTCTGGACTTGGCACGAAACAGGCAGTGGACGCAGATTTGGTGATCGGTGACCCAGATCTATCTATAGCCGAGGGCGTCATCATCCCGTGGTCTACTCAGGGCAAGGGTCTATTTCACTATTTTGCTCGAATGCTAGAGGGCCTCGCCAAAGATCTCGACTTTGATTTAGATACCCGCTGGAATGCGCTGAGCGAAGAAATTCAAGCGGCCGTTCTATACGGGAATAACTTCGACGTGCAGGTGAAGTGGAAAAACAAATACGGACGCGAATTGCGCTACACCACCGGATTCGAAGGGGTATTGAGCTACATCGAACGAAAGTGGCTCGAGTCAGAAAATGACTACGCCCGTTCGCGCTGGGCTTCGTTCCTCCGGGAAGTTCCCTGTCCCGCCTGTTCCGGAGCAAGACTAAAGCCAGAGGTCCTGGCGGTTACGGTCGGAAACCAATCGATTTCTGAAGTGTGCCGCATCAGCTTGGGTGAAAGTCTCGAATTCTTTAACGCCCTAAAACTTGATCCGCGTGACGAAAAAATTGCCGCTCAGGTTCTGCGCGAGATTAGAGCTCGTCTAGAGTTTCTGATTGCCGTTGGGCTCGATTACCTCAACCTGGAGCGCGCTGCAGGCTCGCTCTCCGGTGGGGAAGCCCAGCGCATTAGGTTAGCCACTCAGATTGGCTCGGGATTAACCGGGGTGCTTTACGTATTGGACGAGCCATCGATTGGCTTACACCAGAGAGATAACCGTCGACTCATCGAGACTCTGGTCAAACTCAGGGATCTCGGCAACACCCTGATTGTTGTCGAACATGATGAAGACACCATCAAGACCGCAGACTGGATTGTCGACATTGGACCTGGCGCGGGAGTAAACGGTGGTGAAGTTGTCCACAGCGGCAGCTATAAAGAATTGCTCAAAAACAAGACTTCGCTAACCGGAGCATTCCTCTCCGGTCGCGAGTCGATTGAGATTCCAAAGAACCGCAGAGCTATCGATGACAAGCGCAAACTAAAAATTGTTGGCGCCAGAGAAAACAATCTAAAAAACGTGGATGTCGAAATTCCACTCGGCCTGTTTACCGCTGTAACCGGCGTTTCCGGTTCAGGTAAGTCATCCTTAGTAAATGATGTTCTTTACGAGGTCTTGGCCAATGCTCTAAACGGGGCCAAGGGTGTTGCCGGCAAGCACACCCGAATTGAAGGCTTGGAACTTCTCGACAAGGTCGTTCACGTTGACCAAGCCCCAATTGGAAGAACCCCGAGATCCAACCCAGCCACCTACACCGGTGTTTTCGATCACATTCGAAAACTTTTTGCCGAGACACCGGAGGCAAAGGTGCGCGGCTACCAGCAGGGACGATTCTCATTCAACGTCAAAGGTGGGCGCTGCGAAGCTTGCTCTGGCGACGGCACCTTGAAGATTGAAATGAACTTCCTGCCAGATGTCTATGTTGCTTGCGAGATCTGCAAGGGGCAGCGCTACAACCGCGAAACCCTGCAGGTGAAGTACAAAGGCAAAAACATTTCCGAAGTACTTGAAATGCCAATTGCTGAAGCTGCGGAATTCTTTGCCCCAATCAGTTCAATTGCTCGCTTCCTGACCACCTTGGTCGATGTGGGTCTCGGCTACGTTCGACTCGGTCAAAGCGCTACAACCCTTTCTGGCGGTGAGGCGCAACGAGTGAAACTAGCCACCGAGCTTCAGCGTCGAACTTCAGGTCGAAGCATCTATGTTCTCGATGAGCCGACCACCGGCCTGCACTTTGAAGACGTCAGAAAATTGCTCTTGGTACTCAATGGTCTAGTTGAAAAGGGAAACACCGTTCTGGTTATTGAACACAACCTCGATGTGATTAAGTGTGCAGACTGGATTGTCGACATGGGGCCCGAAGGTGGCTCGAGGGGTGGCCAGGTGGTTGCCGTGGGAACCCCAGAACAGGTAGCCCAAATCCCGGCGAGCTTTACCGGACATTTCCTAAAGGAAATCTTGGGAAATGGCTAATGACCTTAGTTGGCGACCAAAAACCGGAGAGATCCCAACCGATCCCGGGGTTTATCGCTGGCTCGATGCCAAAGGCAGAGTTCTGTATGTTGGCAAAGCCAAAAACCTTCGGGCGCGACTAAGCAGCTATTTTGCACCGCTAGATTCGCTGCACGACCGCACCCGGAAAATGGTCACCACGGCCAGAGACCTGCAGTGGACAATCGTCAAATCCGACTACGAAGCGTTGCAACTTGAATTCACCTGGATTAAAGAATTTGACCCGCCTTTTAACGTGCGTTTCAAAGACGACAAGTCGTACCCATACTTGGCGATTTCAACAAACGAAGATTTCGCTCGCGCTTTCATTACTCGCAACCGAGAATTGCGTTCGGTTCGCTATTTCGGCCCCTATACACAGTCTTGGGCTGTGCGTGAGACTCTAGACACGCTGCTCAAGGTTTACCCAATCAGATCCTGCTCGAAAGCCGTGTTCAACGCTGCAGCAGCAAAAAAACGACCTTGCTTACTGGCTGACATTGGAAAATGCAGCGCACCCTGTGTCGGTCGGATTGAGCCAAAAGAACACCAGCGACTGGCTGCCGATTTTGCCAAGTTTCTGAACAGCGGAGATCGAAGTTACATTGACGAACTCACACAGCGAATGTCGACCGCGTCAGAAAATCAGGAGTACGAGCTGGCAGCGGCACTTCGCGATGATGCCAAGGCACTGGCCGCCGTTTTAGAAAAATCGACCGTGGTGTTCAGCGACCAAACCGATGCCGATCTGTTCGGAATTGCCGAAGATGAGTTATCGGCGGCGGTGTCGCACTTTGTGGTGCGCGGTGGACGAATCAGAGGAGCGCGAAACTGGGTGCTCGATAAAGAACTCGAGCGCGACCCAGCTGAACTTGTCGAGTACATTCTGCAAAATGTCTACAGCCCCAAACCGGGTATCGAACCCCAAGAAATACCGCGCGAAATACTGGTACCGGTACTGCCCTCTGATCATCGTGAGGTTGCCCTTTGGTTGAGCGACCTGCGGGGAAGCAAAGTGCAATTGCGAGTAGCTCAACGCGGCGATAAAGCTGCCTTGGCAGAAACGGCGGTCAAAAACGCCCAGCACGCACAAAATCTTTACAAAATGCGGCGCAGCGCTGATTTCACATCCCGCGCCGACGCTCTGGCCGGCATTCAGCGGGCTCTAAACCTTGAGGATGCCCCACTGAGAATCGAGTGTTTCGACGTCTCACACCTTGGTGGTACCAATGTGGTTGCCTCAATGGTGGTCTTCGAGGATGGTCTGCCTAAAAAGGATGCGTATCGAAAATTCAATGTCGAAGGCACCAAAGACGATACTGAATCGATTCATCAGGTTCTGACGCGGCGACTTCGATACCTAGTTCAGGGCGACCCCGAAGCGGATGGCGCAAAGTTTTCTTACCGCCCGAATTTGATTATTGTTGACGGCGGTTTGCCTCAGGTAAACGCGGCGGCGAAGGCCCTTGATGAAGCCGGGATTACCGACATTGCCCTGTGCGGGTTAGCAAAGCGACTCGAAGAAGTGTGGTTGCCGGGGGATGCCTTTCCAATCATTCTTCCTCGAGCTACCGAAGAACTGTTCCTGATGCAGCGCATCCGTGATGAAGCGCACCGGTTCGCGATTACTTTCCAGCGAAAGAAACGCTCGCTGAGTATTAGCAGTCAGCTACTTGAGATACCAGGTCTAGGCGAGCGTCGAGTTTCGCTACTGCTTAGGCACTTTGGGTCGGCAAAAAGAATGCGCTTGGCAACCGTGGCCGAAATAGCCTCGGTACCAAACATCAGTGAACAACTGGCCGAAATAATTCACGCAACACTCAACGAGGATGGCCAAAAACTTTCAGAAAAGTAGTGCCAACCGCACATACTTTCCGTTTTTTCAAAAAGAATCCCTCGGCGTGTCGCGACCCACTAGAATCGGCTAGAAGCGCGGAAATACTGGCGACACGCCGTTAGGGGGTAAAGTGGACGCTGATCGAAAGCCTCAATTGCTCATCGTTACCGGTATGTCCGGTGCCGGGCGGTCAACCGTCGGCAATGCCCTCGAAGATTTGGGTTGGTATGTTGTCGACAATCTTCCACCACAAATGCTTGGGCCGGTTGCCGATTTATTTCGGTTAGCCAAAGCTCCGCTGCCAAAACTTGCCGTCGTGATTGACGTTCGTGGTGGAGAGTTCTTTGCCGACCTTCAAGAAAACCTAAATTCTGTTCGCTCTCGATCGGTAGAGCAAACTCTGCTATTCCTTGAGGCAACTGATTCGGCTTTGGTCAAGCGATTCGAGTCGGTCAGGCGGCCTCATCCGCTTCAAGGTAATGGCACCATCTTGGACGGAATCGCTGAGGAACGCCGGCGCCTGCTGGGGCTGCGCGAGTCGGCCGACGTCATTATTGACACCTCAGACCTGAATGTGCACCAGTTGGCTACCAAAATTCAGGAAAGTTTTGCCTTCGAAGGTCGTCGAAAACTTCAGATCACAGTTATGTCTTTCGGGTTCAAATACGGTTTGCCGACCGATGCCGATTTAGTAGCTGACGCCAGGTTCTTGCCAAACCCTTTTTGGAACGAGGATCTTCGTCCGTTTACCGGCGAGGACCAATCGGTGAGTGACTTTGTGCTGTCACAAGATGGTGCCGCTGAATTTTTAGAAAACTACCTGGCTGCCCTCAAGCCTGTGCTCAACGGATATATGAAAGAAAACAAGCGCTATGCGACGATTGCCGTTGGCTGCACCGGAGGTAAGCACCGGTCTGTAGCGATCGCTAAAAAGATTGCCGCTGCGCTCTCAGACCAGAGTGAAATCTCGGTAAGCATCAAGCACCGAGACTTAGGAAAGGAGTGATCGTGGCCCTTACTGCAGATGTCAAGGATGAACTTGCTCGCCTCGAACTCAACAAGTCGGCTAACCGAGTTGCCGAACTTTCGACTATTTTGCGATTTGCCGGGGGACTCCATCTAATCTCCGGCCGTGTTGCTATCGAGGTAGAGGTGGATACCGCGGCCCTGGCTCGCCGGATCAGGAAAGACATAGCTGAACTGTTCGGAATTGAGAGCGAACTCGCGGTAATTTCTCCAGGCGGCATAAGACGTACCAGCCGTTACCAGGTGCGGGTAATTCCGCAGGGTGAAGTGCTTGCCCGTCAAACCGGGCTACTCGATCCACGAGGCCGCCCGGTGCGTGGGCTTCCGGCAAATTTGGTTTCCGGTTCGATTCAAGAAGCGCAAGCCATCTGGCGCGGTGCATTCTTGGCTCACGGTTCACTAACTGACCCCGGTCGCAGTGCAGCGCTTGAGGTTACGGCTCCGGGAAACGAAGCAGCAATGGCGCTTGTCGGTGTTGCCCGCAGATTGGGTGTCGTAGCCAAAGCACGTGAGGTGCGCGGCGTTTACCGCGTTGTTGTTCGCGAAGGTGAGGCAATCGCCGCCATGCTAACCCAGATGGGGGCCCATTCTCAGGTTCTCAAATGGGAAGAGATGCGGCTGCGTCGCGAGGTCAGAGCCACCGCTAACCGACTCGCCAATTTTGATGATGCCAACCTTAGGCGCTCAGCTCAAGCTGCTGTAGCCGCTGGTGCGCGCGTAGAACGTGCCCTAGAGATCCTTGGCGATACGGTTCCTGAGCACCTTCGCTATGCCGGCCAGCTGCGACTTCAGCACAAGCAGGCAAGTTTGGATGAATTGGGCCACTTAGCCCAACCGCCGATGACCAAGGATGCAATCGCGGGTCGAATTCGTCGACTTTTGGCAATGGCCGATAAGCGAGCTGAAGATCTGGGTATTCCCGGCACCGATGCTTTCCTACCCGACGACATCGACGACTAAACGGAATAAATTTTCGGTTTTTAGAACTTACCTAGATGAACGAAATCGGAGAAATAAATGAGCAAATACGTACTTCCAGAACTTTCATATGACTACTCGGCACTTGAGCCAAGCATTTCAGCCCGCATCATGGAATTGCACCACTCTAAGCACCACGCAGCCTATGTTGCCGGTGCAAACAGCGCTCTAGAGGCACTCGAGGCAGCTCGCGCAGCATCTGATTTTGCCAACATCAATCGTTTGCAGAAAGATTTGGCCTTCCACCTGGGCGGTCACACCAATCACTCCATTTTTTGGAAGAACCTAGCGCCAACCAACTCGGACCGACCTGAAGGTGAACTCGCAGCTGCAATCGACGAATTCTTCGGCAGCTTCGAGGCTTTCCAGGCGCACTTTAACGCAGCAGCCCTAGGTATCCAGGGTTCTGGCTGGGCATTTTTGGCCTGGGACATGATCGGTCAGCGCCTAATTATCGAGCAGCTTTATGACCAGCAGGGAAACGTGGTTGTCAGCACCATTCCTCTGCTGATGCTAGACATGTGGGAGCACGCTTTCTACCTCGACTACCAGAACGTAAAAGCCGACTACGTCAAGGCATTCTGGAGCATCATCAACTGGGCCGACGTGCAACAAAGATTTGCTGAGGCAAGCACAAAAACTAAAGGTCTGCTGCTAGTCTGATAGCAGTTTTTCACCCAAGGGCGCGTGGCAAACATTCATTTGAAAACCATGCGCCCTTGTTATTTTTTGGGCGCCCAAGCATTTGGAGTGCTAAATGGCAATTCGTGTTGGCATTAACGGCTTCGGCCGTATTGGTCGCAACTATCTTCGTGCAGCCCTTGCTAAAGGTACCGAACTTGAAATTGTTGCGGTAAACGACCTCAGTGACCCAGCCTCGCTGGCTCATCTATTGAAATACGACTCAATCACCGGACGCCTGCCTCAAGAGGTAAGCGTCGATGGCCAGAACATCATCGTTGGTGGTCAGGTAATCAAGGTTCTTGCCGAGCGCGATCCAGCCGCTCTTGGTTGGGGTGAACTCGGTGTAGACATCGTTATCGAGTCAACCGGACGTTTCACCGATGCCGAAAAAGCTAAGGCACACATCGCCGCTGGAGCCAAGAAGGTTCTAATTTCAGCTCCGGCAACAGGTGAAGACGCAACATTCGTTTTGGGTGTGAACGAGGACCTCTACGACAACGACAAGCACCACATCATTTCGAATGCGTCATGCACCACCAACTGCTTGGCACCTTTTGCCAAGGTCTTCAACGACAAATTCGGTATTGAAAATGGTCTGATGACCACAGTTCACGCCTACACCGCCGATCAGAACCTACAGGATGGCCCACACAGCGACCTTCGTCGCGCTCGTGCAGCAGCTTTGAACATCGTGCCTTCGTCAACCGGAGCAGCAAAGGCCATCGGCCTAGTTTTGCCAGAGTTGAAGGGCAAGCTTGACGGCTACGCACTTCGCGTCCCAGTCCCGACCGGTTCAATCACCGACCTGACTTTGGTTTCTAAAGTTGATGTCACCGTTGACGAAATCAAGCAGGCCTACAAAGAGGCGGCAGCCGCCGGTCCGATGAAGGGAATCCTCAAGTACACCGAGGATCCAATTGTTTCATCTGACATTGTTACCGACCCACACTCATCAATTGTTGATGCGGGCCTCATCAAGGTAATCGGTCGAACAGTTAAAATTTCATCTTGGTACGACAACGAGTGGGGTTACTCAAACCGTTTGGTTGAGCTAACCGAACTTGTTGCCAGCAAACTCAAGTAACTAACAATCCAGATAGAGAAATAACCAATATGCGCGCCATTGCTGACCTGCCCAAGCTAAGCGGTAAGCGGGTCATCATCCGCTGCGACCTTAATGTTCCGTTGGATGGTGGCAACATCACCGATGACGGACGAATTGTGGCTTCGGTGCCAACCATCAAGTATTTGGTGGACCAGGGTGCTCGCGTAGTGGTTATTTCTCATCTGGGTCGGCCCGATGGCGAGCGAAACCTCAAGTATTCGCTTGAACCGGTAGCCAACCGCCTGAGTGAATTACTCAACCAGCCAGTGCTTTTTGCAGCCGACACGGTGGGCATCCAGGCTCGCGGTGCGGTTGCTGCTCTAGACAACGGTGGGGTAGTGGTTCTCGAAAACTTACGCTTCAACGCTGCAGAAACAAGCAAAGATGAGGCCGAGCGAGTTGAATTTGCCGCAAAGCTTGCTGAACTGGGCGATTTGTTTGTTTCTGACGGCTTCGGCGTCGTTCACCGCAAACAAGCCAGCGTATTTGAACTTGCTAAAGCTTTGCCGAGTGTAGCTGGCTTCCTCATCGAAAAAGAACTCGAAGTACTAACCAGACTGACTGAAAATCCAGAACGGCCTTACACGGTAGTTCTTGGCGGGTCTAAAGTTTCCGACAAGTTGGGCGTCATCGACCACCTTCTTCCAACTGTCGACAAGCTTTTAGTTGGCGGCGGAATGGTCTTCACTTTCTTGGCAGCCCAAGGCTTCAAAGTAGGCTCAAGCTTGTTAGAGGCAGACCAAATCGACACCTGCAAAAACTACCTTCAGCGAGCTCAAGAACTTGGTGTCGAAGTCATTCTGCCGACTGACATTTTGGTGGCATCAAAATTTGGCGCAGATGCCGAAATTGCTGTGACTGCTGCTGACTCCATCGAGTCAAGCCCATTCGGCGAAACCGGCTTGGGTCTAGACATTGGCCCAGAGTCGGCCCAACTATTCGCCAACGAGATCAAAAACTCGAAAACAGTCTTCTGGAATGGGCCGATGGGCGTTTTCGAAATTGAGAAATTTGCAGCCGGCACCAAGTCTGTTGCCCAAGCCCTAACCGAAGTGGCTGGGCTGAGCGTGGTTGGTGGCGGCGATTCGGCAGCAGCTGTTCGCATTCTCGGTTTCGCCGATAGCCAGTTTGGCCACATTTCAACCGGAGGCGGAGCCAGCCTAGAATTTTTAGAGGGCAAGTCGCTACCGGGTCTAGAAACTCTGCGCTAATCAACGTCAAATTTAAGGATTCAAATGTCTAATCGTCTTCCCCTCATTGCCGGCAACTGGAAAATGAACCTTGACCACCAGCAGGCAATCGCTCTGGTCCAGAAACTTGCCTGGACTCTTAACGATGCTGGACACGACTACAAGAGCGTTGAAACCGCAGTTTTCCCACCATTCACCGACCTACGAAGTGTGCAAACACTTATCGATGCAGACAAAATCGAATTTTCGCTTGGTGCCCAAGACCTTTCTAAGCATGAAAGCGGAGCATTCACCGGTGAAATTGCCGGCTCTTTCCTAAAGAAGCTAGACGTCAAATTTGTCTTGGTTGGCCACTCTGAACGACGCAGCTACCACAACGAAAATGACGAAGTGGTACAAGCAAAGACAGCAGCCGCCTTTAAGCACGGACTCATCCCGGTGATCTGTGTCGGTGAAACACTAGAAGAACTTGAAAATGAGGGCGCTGCAGCAGTTCCGGTTAGACAAACCCTTGCTGCATTGGCAAACCATGCTGAACTCGGTGAATTCGTCATCGCCTACGAGCCAGTCTGGGCAATTGGCACCGGAAAAGTTGCAACCCCCGAAGAAGCAGCTCAGGTTTGCGCCAAAATTCGTGAAGCAATCGCAGACGCTCATTCGCCCGAAGTTGCCGCTGCAACGCGCATTCTTTACGGCGGTTCAGTTAAAGCGGCTAATGTTGCAGGCTTCCTAAAGAGCACCGAGGTTGATGGTGTTTTGGTTGGAGGGGCCAGCCTCGATGCCGAAGAATTCGCGGGGATCGTGCGCTTTCAGAAGCACATCAGCCTATAATTTTCTAGAACCCAAATAAAGGATTTACCATGGCCGCTCTACAAATTGCGCTCAACATCATGCTGGCAATCACCAGCCTTCTGTTGACCCTACTCATCCTGCTGCACAAAGGGCGCGGTGGCGGTCTGTCCGACATGTTTGGTGGTGGCGTCACCTCAAGCTTGCAAACCTCCGGTGTGGCTGAACGTAACCTCAACCGAATCACCATCATCCTTGGGCTTATCTGGGTTGTTGTGATTATCGCACTTGGTTTGTTCACCCGATTCAACCTCGCTGGCTAAGGAACTAAATGTCTAACGGAGGCTCAGCAATTCGAGGATCACGCATCGGCGCTGGTCCAATGGGTGAAACCGATCGTGGTTTCAAGGCAGACAGAGTAGTAATTAGTTACTACTGCGCTAATGGCCATGTTCAGTCACCCCAATTTGCAGCCAACGTCGACCCGGCCGAAATCCCAGAACAGCTAGACTGCCCAAATTGCGGTCTGCCATCGGGTCAAGACAAAGAGAACCCGCCAGTCATCGCCAAGCACGAGCCATACAAGACTCACCTGGCTTACGTCAAAGAGCGTCGCACTCAAGAGGAAGCGGATCAGCTACTTGAAGAGGCAGTCTCTGCGGTGCGCGAACGACGCATCAGACTTGCTGAAGCTGCTAAAGGCAAATAAAAACTAAGCAACCGGCTCAACAAAATTTCAGCCAGGGTAATTTTTGAGCTGTACTTCAGGTCAGTTAGACCAAACTGAACTTGCAGCCGCATTATCTAAAAACCATCTGGTCTCATCTTCACCATGTACTCGGCCGACAGGCAAACGCTCAGGTTGATCTGAAAAGGCAACCTCGACCGCTTTGGCTTTATCGCTTCCGGCTACTACAAACCAAATTTCCCGAGCTGAATTTAGAGCCTCATAGGTGAAACTCAAACGCTGGGGTGGAGGCTTAGGGGAGTTGCTCTCGGCCATCACCCATTCGCCGGCTGGGATTTCCGGCTTTTCTGGAAACAAACTTGCCACGTGACCATCCGGACCAATTCCGAGGAAAGCTAGGTCAAAAACGGGCTTAACCGCTTCTACATGTGAACTGAATTTAGCCAGCGCCTCGGCTAAAGAAAAGTTATCAGCGGCTGGAAATTCATGAACTTTGGCTGGGTCAAGACTTATCTTTTCAAGCAACGCTTTACGAGCCTGGTTGGCGTTTCTATCTTCGCTAGCTGCATCAACAAAACGCTCGTCACCCCACCAAAAATGAACCCGCTGCCAATCGATTGAGGAAGCCTCAGCTGTCTCGGCGATCGCAGCCAGGGTTGCGATTCCGACTGTGCCACCGGTTAGTAAAATGTGGGTTTCTGACTTATCGGCCAGAACTTTCTTGAGGTGAGCAACAAATTCGTTGGCAGCGCCTTTGGCAACGGCCGCCGAATCGGCAAATCGAGTTACCCTAACCATTCGCGTTTACCGACTTTACTTACCGGCGGTTTTAGGCAGACCTGAGGTTCGCTTGGTAACCTTCGGTCGAACCGCTTTTGCGTTGAATCGCTTGGTGATGACAACTCCGAACAGATCGTCTGGATCCAAGCGACGCATGTCCTCACTGAGGCAGTCGCGCAGAGATCTTCTCGGTAAGGCCACATCGCGGGTGGGTTGAGTCGGCTGAATGAGTGTGGCTACATCCGGTTGATTGCGAACAATTTCGATGTCGCCAGATTTACGGATAAGTCGAACCGCGTAAATGCCGTTGTCAGATTTGCCTCTCGGTGTTCGAATCTGTTTAACCTGCACCTTGAGCTTTAGTTCAAGCCATGCCGCCAACAAGTCTGTCGAGGGGGAGTCAATTGCTCCGGTAACCTCCGCCGCGATTATGGAATCGTAGGGCGGTTGGTCCAAGATTGTAGCCAGTTGCTGACGTAACAGAGTCAGCCTGGTCCAGGCGAAATCGCTATCACCGGGAGTGTAATGTTTCCCCAACTGGCATAGAAAAGCGAACGGATCTTTCTGATTAGCAGCGTCGGTAATTCGACGGGTCGCGATTCGACCTAGGGGCGATTTTGCCAAATGTTCGGGGGCGGCTCCTGGCCACCAGACCACTACCGGGGCATCAGGCAAAAGCAAACCGGTAACCAAACCTTCGGGGTCGCTGGCTGCCTCACCGTAAGCTCGCAAGATGATGACTTCGGAAGCCCCGGCATCACCTCCAACTCGAATTTGAGCATCGAGTCGGGCATCTTTTTTGCTCTTGGTGTTGTCATCAGCTAGAACAATAATTCGACACGGGTGTTCGCGTGACGCGTCATTGGCTGCTTGAATGGCGGTTTCAATCCCTTTGAAGTCAGTTTCAATAATCAAAGTTAGAACTCGACCGAGAGCAACAGCTCCGCCCTGTTCGCGCAATTGAATCAGCGACTTGGAAACTTTACTGACTGATGTGTTTGGAAGATCAATGATCACGGGATTCTCCACTCGCGGCCGTCTTGGGCAAGCATCTGATGTGCCGATTCTGGACCCCAGGTGCCGGGACGATACTGCTGCGGTGGCCCTTGCTTAGCCCAAAAATTTATAATCGGATCAAGAATTTTCCACGATAACTCAACTTCTTCGTGCCTTGGGAAAAGTGGCGGATCTCCCAATAGAACATCAAGGATCAAACGCTCGTAAGCCTCAGGACTTGCTTCAGTAAAGGCGTGTCCGTAGCCAAAGTCCATGGTCACATCGCGAATTTGCATTCCAACACCCGGCACCTTGGAACCAAATCTAATGGTTACACCCTCGTCTGGCTGAACTCGAATAACCAACGCATTTTGCCCCAGAGCGCTGGTCTGTTCTTCAGCGAAAAGTTGCTGTGGAGCACGTTTGAAAACGACTGCGATTTCGGTTACGCGACGCCCTAGACGCTTTCCGGCCCTCAAGTAGAAAGGAACACCGGCCCAGCGTCTGGTGTTGATGTCTAGGCGCATGGCAGCAAAAGTTTCTGAAACCGACTTGGGATTCATACCTTCTTCTTGCAAGAAGCCTTGAACTTTTTCGCCACCCTGCCAGCCGCTAGAGTACTGACCTCGAGCGGTGTACTTTCCTAGGTCTTTCGGTAACCGCACCGCAGACAGAACCTTTTCTTTTTCTGCTCTTAGGTCGGCTGCATCGAACGAAACCGGCTCTTCCATGGCGGTTAGCGCCAGCAACTGCAAAAGGTGATTCTGAATCACATCTCGGGCAGCACCAATACCGTCGTAGTAGCCGGCACGACCGCCAACACCGATATCTTCAGCCATGGTGATTTGCACGTGATCGATGTAGTTTGCGTTCCAGAGCGGCTCAAACAACTGGTTAGCGAAGCGCAGGGCCAGAATGTTCTGAACCGTTTCTTTACCCAAATAGTGGTCGATGCGGAAGACAGCGTCAGCAGGAAAAACCGACTCGACTACATCATTCAATTCGCGAGAAGACTGCAAATCGTGACCGAAAGGTTTCTCGATAACTACACGGCGAAACTGATCCTGTTTTGGTTCAGCCAGCGAGCTTCGCTTGAGCTGTTGACAAACCTGAGCAAACGATTTCGGTGGAATCGAAAGGTAGAAGGCGTGATTTCCGTTTGTTCCGCGATCTCTGTCTAATTCCTCGATTGTTGCTCGCAGGCGATCGAATGCCGCATCATCATCGAACTCACCTTGTACAAAGCGAATACCGGTAGATAACTGCTGCCAAACATCTTCAGACCATGGGGTGCGCGCGTACTGTTGAACTGCTTCCTTGACCACCTTGCTGAAATCTTGGTGCTCCCATTCGCGCCTGGCAAAACCAACCAACGCAAAACCTGGTGGAAGTAGACCACGATTGGCAAGATCATAAACGGCTGGCATTAGCTTCTTGCGAGATAGGTCTCCGGTCACACCGAAGATAATCAGTCCTGAAGGGCCGGCAATCCGATTAAGGCGTCGGTCTCCTGCATCCCTAAGGGGATTCAAGCCGGGGGCAATTTTGGCGGGTGACATTTGATCCTTAGATTACGGACTTCAGCATATCGATGGCTGCTTTAGCATCGGCCAGGGTGAGGGTGAGCACAGGAAGCGAGTGTGAGCCAAGCACCTTGGCGTCACCGGCTGCCTGCGAAGCAATTAGTTCGCCAAAGGTAAAGTCTCGTCCAGGTACAGCGATGTCTTGTTTTGCACTTGAAAGCAACTGCAAATAGACACCTTGCTTTGGTCCACCCTTGTGATATTGACCAGTAGAGTGCAGAAACCTAGGGCCCCAACCGAAAGTTACCGGACGCCGAGTGCGATTCGCGATGGCATCGCGCAATTCGGCTGCTTCAGGAACTGAAGTGCGGTCGAGATAGGCGTGAATCGAAACATAGCCCTCGTCATCATCGAGGGTGGATAGGAATGCCGCTACAGCCGCGGAAACCGAACTTACTCCGTCAAGAGACAGGGCAGTGGCCCGCACCTCGACACCGTTGTCGCTAAACAAGGCAGCAACTTGCTCATCTCTCGATTCGAGCATTCCACGGGCAGCAATTTTCGCCGATTCTACGTCTGGTTGATCAAATGGGTTGATCCCGATCAGTCGACTCGCTACAACAGTTGCATACTCCCAGAGCAAAAATTGAGCACCGAGTGAACCCGAGACAGCAACTGCATCTAGAGCCGGAACCTTGGCATCCTGTTGAACATAGACGGCGACCAAGTCGGCCAAGCCAGAGCTAAGTTCTGCGCTTTCTGGGGTAAGAACTAGCGGTAGAACACCTTTTCCTTGCTTTCCGGTTGACTCAGCAATTAGTTGTTCAGCCCAGTCACCAAAACCAACAATCTCGGTGCCATCGGCGACGATTCCAATCTTGTCGCGGTAACCCATCTCACCGGATGTGCGAGCGAGTGCAGCACCGAGAATTAGACCCGGATTTTGTTCCGTGTCAACAGCCAAAATCTTGGCTGCCGCTTGAGCGTCAGAAATTAATGATTTGATGTCGGCGCCGGCAAGACCGGATGGCACCAACCCAAATGCAGTGAGGGCACTGTAACGGCCACCAACGGTTGGATCGGCATTGAAGATACGATAGCCGTCGGCCTTTGCCGCCGCTTCCATTGGTGAGCCTGGATCGGTGACAACAACGATGCGGTCGACCTTGTCGATTCCGGCATCGGTGAATGCTTTTTCGAAAATGCGTTTCTGCGAATCTGTTTCAACAGTAGAACCAGATTTTGAAGAAACAATTACCGCGGTTTTGTTCAGGTCGCCGGCTAGTGCCGCCCCAATTTGGTCTGGATGGGTTGAATCAAGAACAACCAATTCAACATTCGCTGTTCTAGTGATTACCTCCGGCGCCAGCGAAGAGCCGCCCATACCGCACAAAACAAATCGATTGACGCCCTTGGCATTGAATTCTTTCTTCAGCTGAAGAATTGACTCAACCAGGTCATCGGCTACCACGGCAGAATCAACCCAGCCCAGACGAATCGATGACTCGGCCTCGGCCTCTTTGCCCCAAAGTGTGAAATCTTTAGCCGCAATTCGACTGGCAACTTTGTCGTTAACTAATTGACCAACCGTATTTGCGACTGCAGCTGCAGCAGTACCCGAGGCAATAACCTGCATTACTTGGCTCCTTCAAGCGCGGTAGATACGGTTTGAACCAATTCGTTCCACGAGACGATGAATTTGTCTACGCCCTCTTTTTCGAGCAGGTCAGTGGCCTGATCTAGAGAAACGCCAGCCGCGGCAACAGCGGCTAGGACTTCTCGAGCATTTTCGTAGTTATTGGTGATTGAAGCGTTTGGCACAACACCGTGGTCGAAAACGGCCTCCATTGTTTTTTCAGGCATGGTGTTAACCAGCTGGGGAGCAACCAATTCGGTGACGTATAGAGTGTCTGGCAGATTTGGGTCCTTCACACCAGTTGATGCCATCAACGGACGCTGCACATTGGCACCGGCAGCAGCCAATTCCGACCAGTCAGCAGAAGCAAACTCTTGCTCGAAGACTTCATAAGCCAACCTGGCATTGGCCAACGCGGCTTGGCTCTTCAACTCTGGATGGCCGACCGACTCGAGTTGCTTATCGATTTCTGTGTCAACGCGAGAAACGAAGAATGAAGCCACTGAGTGGATCTTGCTTAGGTCGAGGCCTTTTGCCTGAGCCTGTTTCACACCCTCGATGTAGGCCGCGATAACTTCGCGATATCTTGCCAGCGAGAAGATTAGGGTCACGTTGACGCTGATACCTTCCGCGATTACGGCGGTGATGGCGGCCAAGCCTTCTTTAGTGGCGGGAATCTTGATCATCACATTCTCGCGGTTTACCTTGGCAAACAATTCTTTAGCCTGCGCAATTGTGCCGGCAGCGTCAAAGGCCAAACCAGGTTCAACCTCGATAGATACGCGGCCGTCGAATCCAGCAGAAGAATGGTAAACGTCGGCAAAAATGTCGCAGGCATCAGCGACATCCTTGGTTGTAATCTCAAAAATAGCCTCTGTTGCTGAGGCACCGGCAGAAGCCAATTCGGCTACTTGAGCCTGATACCCCTCACCCTTAGCTAGGGCACCGGCAAAAATTGTTGGATTGGTGGTTACGCCCGAAACAGAGCGTGAAGCGATTAGATCTTTCAGGCCACCTGAGACGATGCGTGAGCGGGAAAGATCATCTAGCCAGATACTGACGCCGTTTTCGGCTAGCTGGGCAAGTGGGTTTGTCATGTTTTTCTCCAAGCTTTAGTTAGCCAACGCAGTTTTAGCTGCTGCGACGACGGCATCGGTTGTGATACCAAATTCACGGAATAGGGTTTTGTAGTCGGCTGAGGCACCAAAGTGCTCAATTGACACGCTTTGACCCTTGGCGCCGACATATTTCGACCAACCCAGAGCCAAACCGGCTTCAACCGATACTCTTGCGGCAACAGAGCTGGGCAGAACTGATTCACGATATTCAGCTGATTGCTCATCAAACCATTCAAGACAAGGTGCTGAAACCACGCGAGTCGAAATACCTTCGGCCTCGAGAGCCTCTCGAGCGGCAACCGCTAACTGAACTTCAGAACCGGTAGCCATGAGGATGACTTGCGGGACACCGCTGGCGGCGTCCACCAAGGTGTAAGCACCGCGAGAAACCAAATCGGCATTCGCGAAGGTAGCGCCGGTAGAGTCTGCCTCACCGCGTTTGAACACCGGAATGTTTTGACGGGTTAGCGCGATACCGGCTGGACCGTTTCGACGCTCAAGGATTGCCTTCCAAGCAAAGGCAGTCTCATTCGCATCGGCCGGGCGAACCACAGCAAGGTTTGGAATAGCTCGCAAGGTGGCAAGTTGCTCAATTGGTTGGTGGGTTGGTCCGTCTTCACCAAGGGCAACTGAGTCGTGTGTCCATACGAAAATCGAAGGGACTCCCATTAGTGCAGCAAGACGCACTGCAGGACGCATGTAATCGCTGAAGATTAGGAAGGTGCCACCAAAAGCGCGGGTATTTCCGTGCAGGGCGATACCGTTCAAGATTGACGCCATGGCGTGTTCACGAATACCGAAGTGCAAGACTCGACCGTATTTGTCACCGGTCCACTCGTGAGTTGACCATTGCTCTGGTACGAACGATTTTGCTCCGGCAATTGTGGTGTTGTTCGATTCGGCTAGATCGGCCGAACCACCCCATAACTCTGGCATTACTGAAGCGATCGCATTGATAACTTTGCCCGAAGCTGCTCTGGTCGAAACCTCGGTACCAGCTTCGAATTTTGGCAAGGATGCCTCTAGCTCGGTGGGTAACTGACCCGACTGAACGCGATCGAAAAGTTTCTTCTTATCTGGATTTGCCAAAGCCCAAGCGTCAAACTTTGCTTGCCAAGCAGCTTTGACCTCGTCGGCTTGTTTCTGGTAGCCGCGAGTGTGAGAAATTACCTCATCGGCAACCTCAAAAGTCTTTTCTGGGTCGAAACCCAAAGCCTGCTTTAGACCGGCCAATTCTTCAGCACCCAAAGCCGAGCCGTGAATTTTTCCGGTGTTCTGCTTCTTTGGTGAAGGCCAACCGATGATGGTGCGCAGCGTAATTAGCGACGGCTTGTCGGTGACAGCTTTAGCTTTCTGAATAGCCTCGTAGAGTTCGTTCAAATCTTCGACGTAGTTGCCGGTTTTTTTCCAGTCAACTGTCTGAACGTGCCAGCCATAGGCTTCGTAGCGAGCGTTCAAGTTTTCAGTGAAAGCGATGTTGGTGTCGTCTTCAATTGAGATTTGGTTGGAGTCGTAGATGACTACCAAGTTTCCCAATTTTTGGTGTCCGGCGAGCGACGCAGCTTCAGCGGTGACGCCCTCCTGCATATCGCCATCTCCGGCAATTACGTATACGTGGTGGTCGAAAGCCGATTCACCCTCGGCGGTCTGAGGATCAAATAATCCGCGTTCAAATCTGGCAGCATATGCAAATCCGGTAGCTGAGGCTAAACCCTGACCGAGTGGACCGGTGGTAATTTCGACACCCTTGGTGTGTCCGTACTCGGGGTGACCCGGTGTTGCCGAACCCCAGGTTCGAAGTGCCTTGATGTCATCGAGTTCTAGGCCGTAACCGTGCAGGTAAAGCTGGTTGTATAGAGTAAGCGAAGAGTGCCCAACTGAAAGAATGAAGCGATCGCGACCGACCCACTTCTCATCACTTGGATCATGGCGCATCACCTTGTTGAACAAGAGGTAGGCAACTGGCGCCAAGCTAATTGCGGTGCCGGGGTGCCCGTTACCCACTTTTTCTACGGCATCTGCGGCTAAAACACGTGCGGTGTCTACAGCTTTTTGATCCAATTCAGACCACTGAAGTGATGTCAAAAGATTGTCCTTTCGGAAGGTTTGGTCAACATTAAGAAATTTGGCTAATGCGCTGAGCTTCGATTCATTGGCGGCACTGCCGAAACGGTAGTTGACGATGCATTACACCGGGGGAGACTCGCATTCCGTTTGGACAAAGTCTACACTCCCGCGGTGCCAAATCAGGCGGAATGCCGGCTCAACATTTTGACTTAGACTTGTGTGAAATGAGTCAACAAGATGCCGCTGTTACCCGCGCCCGCAAGATGGGGTTTGTCGGCAAGGCTAAAGCATATGTCGCGCTTACCAAACCGCGCGTTATCGAGTTGCTTCTAATAACCACTGTCCCCACCATGATTTTGGCTCAGCAGGGCCTTCCCGACATCTGGTTGGTGTTGGCCACACTGGTAGGTGGAGCACTCAGCGCCGGAAGCGCCAACTCTTTCAACTGCTACATCGATGCCGATATCGACAAAATAATGGGTCGAACTAAAAATCGACCCCTGGTTACCGGTGAACTGAGCAAGCGTGAAGCCTGGGTTTTTGCCTGGGTTATCGGTGTTGCCTCGGTGCTCTGGTTAGGATTTTTGACCAACTGGCTGGCAGCGATGCTCTCGCTTAGTGCCATCCTTTTCTACGTTCTGATTTACACGATGGTGCTGAAACGCAGAACTTCGCAAAACATTGTCTGGGGTGGGGCAGCAGGGGCAATGCCGGTGGCTATTGGCTGGGCTGCAGTAACCGGCACAGTTGATCTGGCCGCCTGGATCCTGTTTCTAATCATCTTCCTCTGGACACCACCGCACTATTGGCCACTATCGATGCGTTACCGCGAAGACTATGCAAACGCCAAAGTGCCAATGCTGCCGGTGGTAAAACCAATCGGCACAGTCGCCGTGCAAATCATTCTGTACAGCTGGGCCATGGTGGTTTCGAGTTTGCTGCTTATTCCGGCAGCAAACATGGGCTGGACGTACACAATCGTTGCGGTCGCAACTGGAATCTGGTTTCTTTTTGACGCCTTCAGGCTCTATCGTGAAGCTCTTAAAGGTGGAGCGGTCAAGAACCCGATGCGGCTATTCCACGGATCAATCAGCTACTTGACTCTGCTGTTCTTAGCAGTAGCCGTAGATCCGCTATTGCCGTTCTAATTCGCCGGAAATTACTTTTTCGAAATCTCCGACAATCTGGCCAGTGATTCCAGACGTTCGGCGCCGTGATCGACAATCGGCAGCGAATACCCGTTAACCAAACCATCAATCAGCTGCCAAGGCTCATGGACAGATTTTCCGCTAATGTGACGCAGTTCTGGCACGTAGCGCCTCACATAATCACCTTCGGGATCGAATTTATAGCCTTGGCTAATCGGGTTGAAAATTCGAAAATATGGCGAGGCGTCCGTGCCACAACCCGCGGTCCATTGCCAGCCGTGCGAATTCGATGCCGGATCAAAATCAGTCAGGTTCTTTTCAAACCACTCTGCGCCCTGCTGCCATTCGAGGTGAAGGTCTTTGACTAAAAACGAAGCGACAATCATGCGTACTCGATTGTGCATCCAGCCCGTCTCGAGCAGTTGGCGCATGCCGGCATCAACCATCGGAAAGCCGGTTTTGCCCTGCTGCCAGGCTGCCAATTTGGCCTCGGCCGCGGGGCCAGAGTCGTAGCGCATCAAACTGAATTTTTGGTCGTAGTAATCGGTTAGCGTATGCGGGTTGTGCCAGAGGACATCCGCGTAAAACTCGCGCCACGCAATTTCCTTACGAAATACCAAGGCACCTGAACTCTCACCTAAACGGTCGAGTATGGTTCGGGGATGAATTTCACCGTGGGCTAATGCGTGACTCAGATGTGAAGTTCCGGATAGGTCAGACCGATCGCGCAACTCGTCATAGTTTTGCAGTGCCCGTTTTTCAAATTTAGCCAGCGTTTCTAGAGCAAATTGTTCACCGGCCCTAATTTCAAAAGGCGCTGGTGCAGTTGGAGTTGGCCGACCATGGCACTGAAGTGGCTCAATCCAGGTGGCACCGGACTCGAGGGAAACCGGTCTTGACCAGCCGCGTTCAAACCAGGCTCGAAAAAAAGGTGTGTAAACCCGATAGGGGGAGCCATCCGCTTTTCTGACCGAGCCCGGTTCAACCGCGTAATAACTGTCATCTAGTTGCAGAAACACGCCATGCTCTTTGAGGGCCAGACCGACACGATTTTGCTCGGCCACGCCGGCAGGGTCATATGCTCGCGTAGCGTGGACGACCTTGGCACTGGCAGCAGCAGCCAATTCAATTAGCGACTGAGCCACATCGCCGTTCCTGATGGTTAGTTTTCGATCAAGCGAGGCACCCAAAGAGTCGAGACTGGCGACCAGTGAATGCTGCCTTATCGGGCTAAGTGCGCCAAATTCTGCCGGATCGACGCAGAAAACCGGCGCAACCGAACCGTCGCCATCTGCCTTGGCAGCTTTGATCGCCGCATTGAGGGCAACGTTATCGTTTAGTCTTCGATCGCGCCTGAACCAAAAAATGCGGGCCATTTATTTTGAGCTTTTGTTGGCCACAAGGTTGAAAGTGAGCAGGGCGATGATCACCGAGGCGCCAAGCATGTGGGCAGCCACCAAGAACGGTGGAACACCAAGTCGAGCCTGGGCGACGCCGATAATCGCTTGAATCACGCTGGCCACAAACAGGCCGGCGGTAATTTTCGAACTGAGTTTTGCCAATTCCTTGCGACTTAGCCAAAGTTGCAAGACGATTAGCGCCAACATCAGATAGCCCGGATAACTGTGCAGATGCTGCCAAATTTCTAGATCCAAACCATTGCGCGGTGTTTTTGCGTCGCCTGCGTGCGGGCCTGCTCCGGTAACTACGATTCCAACCAGAACACTGATCCAACCAACCACTAGCACTAGCCAGCTCAAACCGGTGCGGTTAGATTTTGAACTCTCGCTCGGCTTGTAAACTCGCCAGACCAACATGGCTGCGATAGCGATCAAAATACCGCTGACGACAAAGTGAGCGCCGACCACCCAAGGGTTTAGTCCGGTTAGCACGGTGATACCGCCGAGAAGCGCCTGGGCAACAATACCCAAACCGAGAGCTAGCGATGGCCAAACTAAGCCTTTACGATTGCCCCTACCCAGCCTCATCACGGTGATGAAGGTGAGTAGAGCAATGATGATAAGGACGAAGGTAAGCAGGCGGTTGCCAAACTCGATAGCGCCGTGCAAACCCATCTCAGGAACAGTGATTAGCGAATCATCGGTGCATTTTGGCCAGGTGGGGCAGCCTAAACCCGAGCCGGTTAGGCGAACTAGACCACCGGTCACCACAATCAGAATTTGACTAGCCAGTGATAGCCATGCATAAAGTCGGATTCGCTGCGCGGAAAACATGTTGACCTTTCGGTGGTTCTGGCGAGAGTCGTTGAATAGACTAGGCAAAGATTTTTAGTTAGCGTCTCAGCTACAAAAACCTCAACTACAGTTTCGCACACGAAATTTACCGCTGCGCCGGGAATGACTGTCGCGTTGACTAGGTTGCCATTGATGACTTTAGGCAAATCGAGATAACCACTCGAATTTGAAACTAATGAAAAGGGAGGCCGGCATTGTCCGACATCATCATCGAACGTCCAGAACTAGACAGTCTCGGAGTTTACGAATTTGGCTGGTCTGATTCAGATGACGCAGGAGCGACTGCAGCTCGAGGTATCAACGAGCAGGTGGTCCGAAACATTTCTGGCCTCAAAAACGAGCCAGAGTGGATGCTGGAGCGACGACTCAAAGGCTTTGACTATTTCCTAAAGAAGCCAATGCCCGCATGGGGTTCAGACCTAACCGGAATTGACTTCGACAACATCAAGTACTTTGTGCGTTCGACCGAGCGCCAGGCTCAGAGCTGGGAAGACCTTCCTGAGGACATCCGTAACACTTACGAACGTCTGGGCATCCCCGAAGCCGAGCGTTCACGTTTGGTAGCAGGTGTTGCAGCGCAGTACGAGTCTGAAGTTGTCTACCACCAGATTCGCGAAGACTTAGAGGCTCAAGGCGTAATCTTCCTCGACACCGACACCGCTCTGCGTGAGCACCCTGAAATTTTTCAAGAGTATTTCGGCACCGTAATTCCAGCCGGCGACAACAAATTCGCTGCACTCAACACAGCTGTTTGGTCTGGTGGCTCGTTCGTTTACGTCCCTAAGGGAGTTCACGTTGAGATTCCACTTCAGGCCTATTTCCGAATTAACACCGAAAACATGGGCCAGTTTGAACGAACCCTGATTATTGCTGATGAGGGCTCCTACGTGCACTACATCGAGGGTTGCACGGCTCCGATCTACCAGAGTGATTCGCTGCACTCCGCCGTGGTCGAGATCATCGTGAAGAAGAACGCTCGCGTTCGCTACACCACAATTCAAAACTGGTCGAACAACGTCTACAACCTGGTCACCAAGCGAGCAATTGCACACGAGGGCGCCACCATGGAGTGGATCGATGGAAATATTGGCTCGAAGGTGACCATGAAGTACCCGGCGGTCATCTTGGCTGGAGAATACGCTCGTGGTGAAACTCTCTCGGTCGCTTTTGCCGGTGAAGGACAGCACCAGGATGCTGGCGCCAAGATGATTCACCTGGCGCCAAACACCAGCTCGTCGATTGTGTCTAAGTCAATCGCTCGAGGCGGTGGACGAACCTCTTACCGAGGCGAAATCAAGGTCATGCCTGGGGCGCACCACTCGGCTAACACAGTGCGATGCGACGCTCTTCTCGTCGACACAATCTCGCGCTCAGACACCTACCCAGCGGTTGACGTTCGAGAAGATGATGTCTCAATGGGCCACGAGGCTACCGTGTCCAGAGTTAGCGAAGAGCAGTTGTTCTATCTACAGTCCCGCGGACTACCAGAGGATGAAGCCATGGCCATGATTGTGCGCGGCTTCATTGAGCCGATTGCTAAAGAATTGCCAATGGAATACGCCCTAGAACTGAACAAACTTATTGAAATGCAAATGGAAGGTGCTGTCGGTTAATGAGCAACACTTTTACCGCCGAACAGCACGGCCTTGTCGCGCACAGCCACGGTGCCCCAATTCAGACTCGCAGCGAGCGACTCCGGTCTAGCCAGTTAGCTGATTTTCCTGAAATCAGTGCTCGGGAAGAGCAATGGAAGTACCTTCGCGCCGAACAGCTAAACGGTCTAGATCAGGCTGATATTGCCGAGTTTATGGGCGATCTGGCAGTCAAGGCTCCAAAGTCGGTTTTGACCGAGTGGGTTGGCGCTGATCACTCCAAATTCGGCGCTGCCGGATTACCTGAAGATCGCGTCAGCGCGGCAGCCTGGCAAGCCGCCGAGAAGGCATACCTGGTCACCATTCCTAAAAATGCTGAACTCGAGTCAGAGGTTCAAATCAGCTTGGCTGGAGATGAACAAACCAGCGCCCTGCACCTGATTATCGATGCTCAGCCTTTCTCTAAGGCGGTTGTCGTACTAGACCACAAGGGCAAGGCAAATTTGGGTGAAAATCTAGAGATTATCGTCGCTGACGAGGCTGATCTAACCCTAATCTCAATTCAAGACTGGGATGACAGCGCTGTTCACGCGTCAGCTCAAATAGCCAAACTGGGACGAAACTCGAGACTGAAGCACCTAGTCGTAACTCTCGGTGGAAAGACTGTGCGTGTCGCCAGTTCAACCGAGTTCACTGGCCCTGGAGCTGAAGTCGAAATGCTTGGTCTCTATTTTGCCGATTCGGGACAACACCTTGAGCACCGTCTATACGTTGATCACGCAGTACCAAATTGCAAGTCGAGAGTGACCTACAAGGGTGCGTTGCAAGGTGACACGGCACACACGGTTTGGGTTGGTGATGTGTTAATTCGCGCCGCTGCCGAAGGCACCGACACTTACGAACTAAATCGAAACCTGCTTCTAACCGACGGCGCCCGCGCCGATTCGGTGCCGAATCTTGAAATCGAAACCGGAAAAATCGAAGGTGCGGGTCACGCTAGCGCCAGCGGTCGCTTTGACGATGAGCAGCTTTTCTATTTGCAGGCTCGCGGGATCCCGGAGCTTGAGGCTAGGCGACTAGTGGTTCGAGGATTCTTGAACGAAATTATTCAGCAAGTCGGTGTAGCTGAAATTGAAGAGCGACTCACCGACTCAATCGAAGTAGAACTCGCTAGGAGCGGATCGTAATGGCTATTCAAATTTGTCCAGTTGAGGACATCAAGCCGGGTAAGGCAATCAGGGTCAAAGTTGGCGATCACGCCATTGCCATTGTTCGCACCAAAGCTGGCGATGTTCGAGCTATCGACGACAAGTGCAGCCACGGTGAAATCTCGCTGTCTGAGGGTTTTGTGGATAACGAAACCATTGAGTGCTGGGCACACGGCGCAAAGTTTTCACTAGAGACTGGCCAGCCACTTACTCTGCCCGCATACGAACCGGTGGCCGTCTACGAAACATTCGTCGAGGATGGCGTCATCTACCTCGAATACGACGCAGCATAAGACTTTATAAGGAAAACGAAAATGGCAACTCTAGAAATCAAGAACCTACACGTAACTGTCGAAACCGACCAGGGCACCAAAGAAATCCTGAAGGGTGTTGACCTTGTCATCCGCTCTAACGAATCGCACGCGATCATGGGCCCAAACGGTTCCGGCAAGTCAACTTTGGCGTACACCATCGCCGGACACCCGAAATACCTGGTTACCGAGGGTGAAATTCTGCTTGACGGTGAAAACATTCTCGAGATGAGCGTCGATGAGCGTGCTCGCGCCGGGGTATTCCTTGCCATGCAGTATCCGGTAGAAATCCCTGGAGTTTCTGTTTCGAACTTCCTGCGCACGGCAAAAACTGCGATCGAGGGCGAGGCTCCAAGTCTTCGCGGCTGGATCAAAGAGGTTAAAGGCGCAATGGAGAATCTGCGCATGGATGCATCTTTCACTGAGCGTAATGTGAATGAGGGCTTTTCCGGTGGTGAGAAAAAACGTCACGAGATTCTGCAGCTGGAACTGCTGAAGCCAAAATTCGCAGTTCTTGATGAGACCGACTCAGGCCTTGATGTTGACGCCCTAAAAGTTGTTTCTGAAGGTGTAAACCGCGCCAAGGATGCAAATGGATTTGGTCTGCTGCTAATTACCCACTACACCCGAATCTTGAACTACATCAAGCCAGATTTCGTTCACGTTTTTGTGAATGGCAAAATCGCTGAAGAAGGCGGACCAGAGCTTGCCGAAAGGCTAGAGGCTGAAGGCTACGACCGGTACGTGAGGGCCTAATGCCAGAACTAGCACCAGCACTATACGACTCAGTTGTCGAAGCCCTAAAAGACGTTATCGACCCTGAAATTGGAGTCAACATCTACGACTTGGGTCTGGTTTACGATCTCGCGCAGGCCGACGATGGATCGTTACTTATCAACATGACGCTAACCTCAGCAGGCTGCCCGCTAACCGATGTAATCGAAGAGCAGACAGCAGAGGCACTCGATGGCGTAGTTGAAGCGTTCCGAATCAACTGGGTTTGGATGCCACCATGGGGTCCAGAAAAAATTACCGAAGATGGCAAAGACCAAATGCGAGCAATTGGTTTTTCAATCTAAGCAGTTAACTAAAAAAAGGCATCCCGATTGGGATGCCTTTTTTATTACCAAAATTTAGCGGCGGATGGCTTGAACACCCTTCCAAGCAATCGGCAGAATGAGCGCTGCGGCAATGGCCTTAAGTGCATCCCAGATCAGGTAGTTAGACATCAGGCTTGCAGCCGCCGACAAGTCACCGGAGAACGCCACAGCGCCCAATACCGGAATTCCGAAGGCGTAAACAACGACTGTCGAAATGACATAAGAGGCAAACATCTTGACGACGTGAGAACTCCACTTGCGTTCAGCTAACGCGCCGATAACTGCTGCTGCAGCAACGAAACCTAGCAGGAATCCGCCGGTCGCGCCGAAGACTACTTCGATTCCGTGCCTTGCATCCGAAAAGACAGGAACACCCAAAATTCCGACCGCCAAGTAAAGCAGCATCGAAAGCGCCCCGCGCACTGAACCAAGGGTGGCGCCGACCAGCAACACTGCCATGGTTTGGAAAGTGAAAGGGACAGGGGATGCAGGGATGACCAATTGAGCTGAAACAGCAGTTGCAGCCGCACCCAGCGCAATTAGTGCGATATCGGTGGCAAGACTTCGTGGAAATACTCGATCGACGATGGTAGGCCTTGTGGCTAGCGTAATGGTCATCTTTATCTCTCTGAATGGAATCGTTTAGACGATTGTAGACTAGGACTTTTGTGTGCAATCTAATAAACGGCACATATTTTTTCAGTCATTTTTGGAGATTTAGTGCTCATAGTCAGAGATTTAGAAATCCAAATTGGCGCGCGCACACTTATGTCAGGCGTAAATTTTCGCGTGGACCAAGGCGACAAAGTCGGTTTAGTTGGCCGTAACGGCGCTGGGAAAACCACTCTCACCAAAATCCTTGCCGGTGATGGCCAACCCAGCGTGGGTTCGGTTGACCGTATCGGCGAGATTGGGTACCTGCCGCAAGACCCTAGAACCGGCGACCCGGAAGAGCTAGCCCGCACTCGAATTCTCAATGCTCGTGGTCTCGGAGACCTAGTGGCCGGCATGGAACAAGCGTCAAATGACATGGGCAGCGTGGACGAAGCCATATACGATTCGGCCATGAAGCGCTATGCAAGACTCGAAGCTGATTTTCAAGCAGGGGGAGGCTATGCTGCCGAAGCCGAGGCGGCAGCCATCGCCAGCAACTTAGGGCTCAAAGAGCATATCCTCAACCAGCCCCTAAAAACCCTTTCCGGCGGTCAACGAAGAAGAATCGAATTAGCCAGAATCCTCTTTTCAAATGCTCAAACCATGATTTTGGATGAGCCCACCAACCACCTTGATGCCGACTCGGTAATTTGGCTGCGCGAATTTTTGAAAAATTATCAGGGTGGGCTGATTGTTATCAGCCACGATGTAGACCTGATTGGTGAGACGGTGAATCGGGTTTTCTACCTAGACGCTATGCGCTGCGTCATCGACGTTTACAACATGGGCTGGCGACAGTACCTGAAGCAGCGAGAAGCTGATGAAGAGCGCAGAAAACGCGAGCGCTCAAACGCCGAAAAGAAGGCTGCAACCCTGTCGCTGCAAGCAGCCAAGTTTGGGGCTAAGGCAACAAAGGCTGCAGCCGCCCATCAGATGATGCGCCGGGCCGAGAAGCTTCTCAGTGGCCTAGAAGAAGTGCGCGAAACCGATCGGGTTGCCAAAATTAAGTTCCCTGATCCGGCTCCCTGCGGTAAAACACCTCTGATGGCTGAGAACCTCAGTAAAAGTTACGGTTCACTCGAAATCTTTACCGCGGTTGACCTAGCCATTGATAAGGGGTCAAAGGTGGTAATTATCGGCCTGAACGGTGCCGGTAAAACTACGATGCTGCGAATGTTAGCCGGCATTGACACCCCGGACACCGGTCAAATTATCGCTGGGCACGGTTTGAAAATCGGATACTTCGCTCAGGAACATGAAACTCTGGATGTCTCGAAGACAGTACTCGAGAACATGCAGCGCTCTGCTCCACAGTTGAACGACACCGATGCACGCAAAGTTCTGGGAGCCTTTTTGTTCAGCGGGGATGACGTTCACAAACCGGCTAGAGTTCTTTCCGGCGGTGAAAAGACTCGCCTTTCGCTGGCTACTCTGGTGGTCTCCTCAGCGAACGTTCTGTTACTTGACGAACCAACAAACAACCTTGATCCAGCTTCACGCGAAGAAATCCTGCGAGCCCTGAACACATTTACCGGGGCAGTGGTGCTGGTATCTCACGATGAAGGTGCAGTCTCAGCGCTCACCCCCGAGCGCGTTCTGATTTTGCCTGACGGTGTCGAAGACCACTGGAACGAGTCTTATGCAGAGCTGATTTCACTGAGTTAGTGAATCCTCATATTCTTTGTCGCTGTCGCCCAATCGACGTTTCTTTTTAACGACAAAGTTCGGATCAGCCGCTGCACGTTTGAAGAGCATCTCTTGTCGAATGGCCCAAATTAGGGCAGCAAAGCCCATCAGAGCGAACAGAATCCACTGCAGTGCATAACTGAGGTGGTTCCCTTCAGTTAGTTCAGGTTTAAGCAGCAACTTCGGTGCCGATTCACTGTATTGCTTGGTCAAGCGAACGTAAAAACTTTGAACCGGCTCTAAGCCGGTTTTATCGGCGAGCGCCTTAGGTGAAATAGTGGCAAGTTGTCCGGTTGGGGCATCGCGACCTAACTCTGGTTCACTTGGCCTAATTCGAGCAGTGATTGTCTGCTCATTATTGCCCGGCAGGGGAATCGAGTTTGGTACACCCAGATCAGAACTCGTCGGCAACCAACCGGTTTCGACCAGCACGATAGCCCCTGAAGACAACTTGAAAGGTATGACCTGCAAGAATCCGGGTTGCCCGTTCAATGGTCGGTTTCTTACCAGATGTGCGGCATCAGTAACAAAACTGCCTCGCAACTGTACCGGTCGCCACTCAAGAGCTGGGTCGAAATTAGCGGGATCAACCAATTCCTCAACTGGAACGGCTTCTCTATCGTAATTTGCCAGAACTAAGTCAATTTTGGCGACAGCTTCACCTCGGCGGGCGAACTGCCACTGCGATAAAAATACGCAGGCGACCGCAAACAAGGATGCCAGCACAAGCCAGCCGACCCATCTGAGCCAGGATTCTTTCAGGTAATTCATTTCAGTTCTTCTGTGCGCAGGAAAAATCCACGCGTCGAGAGATAGTCAACCAGAAATACCTGATGCTCGGCACAGTAAAGCCACTGCTTTTCACGGTTTTCCGAGTGAATTCGAGGATTACGCCAGACAACCTTGCCAACTGCAGTAGAGCGACAACCTGCCCGGGAGCACTTTACGGCCTCAGTGGTCATCTTTTGGTTTGGTCTGCGAAGCCGCGGTGAAGGCATCCGCTGAAATAGTGATGGTTGGAGCTACAGCCTTTGCTGCTTTGCTGGTCTGGGTTGCACCCTGGGCATTTGCGATAACCACTGCAAAGTAAGGCAAGAAAATTGCTCCGGCAAAAAGCAGCCACATTAGCCAGCCCTGAACCATGACCGCTAAAACAATACAAACCACACGAACGCTCATGGCAATCGTGTACTTAATCATGCGTGACTTGCGCTCTTCTTCGGGGGAGATGTCCAGCGATGTGACACTTTGGGTTTTAGCCATCTTCAACTCCATCCCGTGCAATTTGTCGACTCTCTACAAGCCTAACCAGCGCGGCACGGCTAAACTTTCAATAACCTAAAGGTCATTCATCTACTGCAAATTCCCAGAGGAACACATGTCTGAATCAAGAACTGTTTTGGTTACCGGTGGCAATCGAGGCATTGGTCTTGCCATTGCAGAAGAATTCCTCGCTGCCGGCTACAAGGTTGCTGTTACAGTGCGCAGTGGTTCTGGTCCAGCCGGGGCCCTCAGTGTGATTGCCGATGTCACCAAACCCGAATCATTGGATGCAGCTTTTGCAGAGGTTGAGGAAAAGCTTGGACCGGTTGAAATTTTGGTCGCCAATGCTGGCATCACTCGCGACACGCTTTTGATGCGAATGACAGACGAAGAGTTTGAAGAGGTTATTAACACAAACCTTTCCGGCGTTTTTAGAGTGCTTAGAAGAGCCACCAAAGGCATGATTAAGGCTCGTTTTGGGCGAGTAATTTTTATCGGTAGCGTGGTCGGTTTACTCGGTTCAGCGGGGCAGGTCAACTATTCGGCAGCGAAAGCAGCTCTGGTTGGTATGGCTCGTTCGGTAACTCGCGAACTCGGTTCCAGAGGCATTACCGCGAATGTTGTTGCCCCCGGCTTCATCGATACTGACATGACCGCCGCGCTGCCCGCTGAGCAGCAAGACGAGTACAAAAAGAAGATTCCCGCTGGCCGGTTCGCACAGCCAGCTGAGGTGGCGAAGGTTGTTACTTGGTTGGCCAGTGACGATGCCGCTTACATTTCTGGTGCTGTGATACCAGTTGATGGTGGCCTTGGCATGGGGCACTGATTTAATTCACCAATAAATATCGGATTCTTAGATCAATCACAACGGAGCAAAATGACAAACCCACTAAGCCAAGGTTCACTGACCGGTAAAAACGCGCTCGTCACAGGTTCATCTCGTGGCATTGGAGCCGACACCATCAAGTACTTTGCTGATGCAGGTGCGTCAGTTGTCATCAATTACCGAAATAAAGAAGCTCGCGCCCTAAAGTTGGTCGAACAGATTGAAGCCGAAGGCGGTAAGGCAATTGCTGTTGGCGCCGACCTTACCGACAGCGATTCGGTCAAATCCATGTTCGAGACTGCGGTTGCAACTTTTGGGCCGCTAGACATTCTGGTAATGAACGCCTCCGGCGGCATGGAATCAGGCATGGGCGAAGATTACGCGATGCGATTGAATCGCGACTCACAAGTGAATTTGTTGAAAATCGCGATTGGTTACCTGAAGCCAGGCGCTCGGGTGGTTTTTGTAACCAGCCACCAAGCCCATTTCATTCGCAACACCCCGACCATGCCTGAATACCTTCCGGTGGCATTATCAAAGCGGGCCGGCGAAGACGCGCTGCGCGAGATGATTCCTGAGCTAACTGAATCAGGAATTGAATTTGTAGTGGTCTCTGGAGACATGATCGAGGGAACAATCACAGCAACTTTGCTCGAGCGCTCTAACCCAGGCGCCATCGAGGCACGGCGCAGTGGAGCCGGGAAACTTTACAACGTCGGTGAATTTGCAGCTGAGGTTGCTCTGGCGGCGGTTGAACCAGTGCCAGCAGATAACACCCGTTTGGTCGGGGACACCAGCGACTTTAGTTAAGTTGCAGAATCTCGATTAGCTGAGTCAAATCAGGCTCGTCCACCACGATTTGGGCGAATTCACGTACTACTGGTTTTGCCGTGAACGCAATGCTCAAGCCGGCCACTGACATCATTCCAAGGTCATTGGCGCCGTCGCCAACGGCTACGGTCTTGTCGATTGGGGTATTCGTTGCCTCAGCCCACTCCAGTAGTGCTCGCTGTTTGGCATCCCGGTCGATAATTGAGCCGATTACCCGGCCGGTTAATTTTCCGTCGACCACCTCAAGGTGATTAGCCTTGCCGAAATCAAGATCGAGAAGTTTTGCTAGAGGCTCTAGAACTTGACTGAACCCACCGCTTACGGCAGCGACCTTGCCACCGGCATGATGAATGGCGGCGATTAGCTCTTTTGCCCCCGGCGTTACAGTGATGCGTTCAAAAACCTCGGTAAAAACTGAATCCGGAAGCCCAGCGAGAGTCGAAACTCGTTTGACCAAACTTTCGGTGAAATCGATTTCTCCGGCCATCGCGCTTGCAGTAACGGCAGCAACTTCATCACGTTTACCGGCAAGTTCAGCCAATAATTCAATTACTTCGTCTCTGATCAGGGTTGAATCGACATCAAAGACCACTAACAGCTGGGTCACGGAGTAACCAGCACGCCCTTTCCTACCACCGTAATTCCGGTATCGGTGACGTGAAAACCACGGTCTAGGTCTCTTTGCTTATCGACACCGATAGAAGCGCCATCAGCGACGACAACACTCTTGTCGAGGATAGCCTTTCTAACGGTGCAGTCACGGCCAATTTGGACACCATCAAGCAAAATTGAATCGGTTACCAGGGCTCTTGAGTGCACTCGAACGTTCGGCGAAAGCACACTTCGCTCAACGATTCCACCGGAAATTACCGTTCCCAGAGAAACAATCGAATCGGTGGTTCGACCCTGATTACCCTCGCCATCGTGCACAAACTTCGCCGGTGGAAGATTTATTTGCTGGGTAAAAATTGGCCAATCACGGTTGTACAAATTGAAAATTGGCATCACCGAGATGAGGTCCATGTGGGCATCGTAGTAAGAGTCGAGAGTACCCACATCGCGCCAGTAAGAATGGTCTCGTTCAGTTGAACCAGGGATGTCATTGAAGGTGAAGTCGTAAACCCCAGCGTCATCCCTAGACACCATGTAAGGCACAATGTCGCCTCCCATGTCGTGAGCGGAGTCATCCAGAGTTCCATCGTGCTCGATGGCGTCAATCAGAGCCTGGGCAGAGAAAACATAGTTACCCATTGATGCCAAAACTTCGTTAGGTGAGTCAGGCAAACCCTTGGGGTTGGTTGGCTTTTCGCGGAAAGCGGCAATCTTGGATGGGTCGTTTTCATCAACCTCAATCACGCCAAATTGGTCAGCCATGGATAGCGGTTGTCGAATAGCTGCAACAGTGCAGCCGCGACCAGATTCAATGTGAGCCTGAATCATTTGATCAAAATCCATGCGGTAGACGTGATCCGCGCCGGCGACTACCACGATGTCTGGCATTTCATCACTGAGCAGGTTCATCGACTGCAAAATGGCGTCGGCGCTACCGGCGAACCACCGTTTACCCAGACGCTGCTGCGCAGGAACCGAGGCGACGTATGAGCCTAGAAGCGGAGACATACGCCAAGTCTGGGAAATGTGCCTATCCAGCGAGTGCGATTTGTATTGGGTCAAAACCACTATTCGTCTCAGGCCGGAGTTAATAAGGTTCGACAAGACAAAGTCAATTAGTCGATAACTGCCACCAAACGGCACAGCGGGCTTTGCTCGATCAGCCGTCAGAGGCATCAATCGCTTACCCTCGCCGCCGGCCAGGACCATTCCAAATACGCGTGGAGCACTCATATGGCAAATGTTATTGGTTTTATTGCTCCAGCACTAACATGGCGCTATGAGAATCGATCTTCTGACCAAAGAGTATCCTCCCAACATTTATGGGGGAGCGGGCGTGCATGTCGCTGAATTAGTGAGGGTGCTGCGCAAACAAATCGAGGTTCGGGTCAGATGTTTCGGAGACGAACGTGATGAAACCGATACATTCGCTTATCGTCACAGCAGCAATTTCGATGCTGCCAACGGTGCGCTGCAGACCATGTCAACCGATCTCAACATGGTTGCTGACATAGCTGGCGCAGACTTGGTGCATTCGCACACCTGGTACGCAAACTTTGCCGGGCAAACTGCCTCAGCCTTGCACGGCATCCCACATCTCATTACCGCGCACAGCTTAGAGCCGCTTCGACCCTGGAAAGAGGCTCAGCTTGGCGGCGGATACCGGCTCTCATCTTGGATTGAGAGATCTGCCTATGAGGGAGCTGCCGCCATAATCGCGGTCTCAGACGGCATGAGAAACGACATCTTGCGGGCCTACCCGCAGTTGGATCCAGCGAAAATTTCTGTGGTGCACAACGGCATAGATTTAGAGACCTTTCAAACGGCACATAATCCCGATTTGGTTCGGGCCAACGGCATCGACCCAGATCAGAGAAGCGTTGTTTTTGTCGGTCGCATAACCATGCAAAAAGGTTTGCCATATTTGCTCAAAGCAGCAAGGCAGTTGCCAAACGACGTTCAGCTAGTGCTGTGCGCGGGAGCGCCCGACACTCCGGAAATTTTGGCTGAGGTAACCGAATTGGTGGCCGAACTACGCAAGGTCAAGAACAACGTCATTTGGGTAGAAAAACATCTTTCCAGAACCGAGCTAATCGCAGTTCTCTCTTCTGCGACTGTTTTTGCCTGCCCATCAATTTACGAACCGCTCGGAATAGTGAACCTTGAGGCAATGGCCTGCGGCATCCCCGTTGTTGCGACAGCGACCGGAGGAATTCCCGAGGTCGTCGCCCATGGTGAAACGGGACTCCTCGTCCCAATCGAACAGGTTTTGGATGGCAGCGGTAAGCCGCTGAACGAGGATAAGTTTGTTGCCGATTTCGCGAATGCCCTGAACGAGATGCTCGAAAATCCCAGGATCGATGATTTTGGCATAGCCGGCAGGGCTAGAGTCGAAAAGCATTTCAGCTGGGAAAGCATTGCTGAACAAACAATTCATGTCTATCAAAAGGCTCTTGCAGATTTCGCCTAGGCTCTAGTTATGTCCCGCGTAATCGATCTGAACAACGTAACTGTGGTGCGTGACCAGCGCCCAATTTTGAACAATGTCGACTGGCAGGTCGAATCAGATCAGCGATGGGTAATAGTCGGACCGAACGGTGCCGGGAAAACAACATTATTGCGCGTTGCCGCTGCTCAAATTCACCCGACAACCGGCACTGCAGAAATCTTGAATGAGCGCTTGGGCGAGATCAATGTCTTCGAATTGCGGACGCGAATCGGTTTTGCATCCAGCGCTATGGCAGCGCACATTCCAAACTCAGAGACAGTTTTAAATGCTGTGATGACTGCCAGCTATGCAGTAACCGGACGCTGGAACGAGTCTTACGAGGAAATTGACGAGCGCCGCGCGAGAAGAGTGCTGAACGAATGGCACCTAGACGGTTTTGCCGACCGCCCCTTTGGAACCCTGAGCGATGGTGAACGTAAACGAACACAAATTGCTCGTGCCGTCATGCCAGATCCTGAACTGCTACTGCTCGATGAACCCGTTGCCAGCCTTGATTTGGCAGCAAGAGAGCAAACCATAGACATCATCTCCGCATACGCTCAAGCTCCAGCGGCCCCGGCCATGATTATGGTGACCCATCACCTGGAAGAAATCCCGGTCGGATTCACTCATGCCCTAATTTTGCGAGAAGGTCAGGTTTACGCTGCCGGAGAGATTGCCTCAACACTGACCTCAGAGAAGATTTCCGAAGCATTTGGGATGCAGTTACGCGTCGAAAACCAATTTGGTCGCTTTGTCGCCAGAGCGGCACGTTTCTAACAACGCTTGTTCTGCCTAAAAAGGTCTGGTATGCTTTTCCCTTGTGCCCTTTGGCACAAGCAAACTTTCTAGATTTCCGGAGTTTTCGCATGAAAGCAGAGATCCACCCAAAGTACGAACCAATCGTTTTTCGCGATTTGGCTTCGGGTGTAGCGTTCTTGACTCGCTCAACCATCACCAGCAACAAGACCATTGAGTGGGAAGACGGCAACACATACCCAGTTTTCGATGTCGAAATTTCTTCTGAGTCTCACCCTTTCTACACCGGTAAGCAGCGCATCATGGATGCTGCCGGCCGTGTTGAGAGATTCAACGCTCGCTACAAGGGTTTCGGCGCATAGTCGATCAAATTCTCAAAAAACCCGCCTTTTTGGCGGGTTTTTTTATGCCTTCAGGGGCCAGCCTCTAACTACGGTGAAACTAGGGTCTTTGACTCGGCGCATGTAGTCTTCAAAACTCTTGTCGTTTGCCTCACTCCAGGAAACTTGGAGCTTGTGCAGTTCAATGGGGTCGGTTGGAAGTTCGGTTGACCAACGACGAGCAATGGCTTGGGCAACCCTTCCAGCTGCAATGGCATCTGCGGTAGCGTTGTGAGCATTTTTCAGCGGAACCCGGTAAAACTCTGCTGCGTTCTCTAGGCGGCGCTTGCCACCGCGGTAAGTGTCTTTGTATTTATCAATGACCAGCGGGTCGATGATGGGCATTGGATTGGCTAGCGGTTCTAGGCCGTATCGAAGGGCTTCAAAATGCAAAATTGTGAAATCAAAAGGGGCGTTGTAGGCCACCACCGGAATATTTTGTTCGAAGAAAAAGCGCAATTTGGCCAAAATCTCGGAAATTGCAGAGGCTGCCGATTGGCCCTTCGCCTGAGCGATTTCTGTGGTCACTCCGTGAACTGAAGCCGCTTGAATCGGTATGTCTATACCTGGATTCACCAACCACTCGGCGACCTCAGAGGTTGGGTTACCTGAAGAATCAATTTCTAAAGCACAGGCGGTGACAATTCGGGCTTCCCTAAGCTCCAGTCCTGTGGTTTCGAGGTCAAAAACTGCAAGGCGTTCAGCCCAGGCTGGCAGGGTCGGTTCGAAGTCGAAAGAAAGTTGATTCACATAGTCAGACTAGAGCTGCCCTAAGACGCTACTGACTTGCCACGCTAGAGTTTCATCCTTCGAAATTTATGTGTCATCTGGGGTCCAGGTTTAGTTGACTGGGAATTAGACTGAACTGTGGCTCTAAACCCCAAATCTCTTGCTCAACGCGCGGCTGCTCGCGCAATTGAAAAATCGGTGCAGGTTGCTGATGTAGCCACCAAGTACTGGTTTTATCCTGCTTTAGAGCCGATGACTTCGCCGACGCTAATCATGATTCACGGCTACCGCGGCAACCATCACGGACTTGAAGCTCAAGCAGGTGCCCTGACTGGAATTAATTTGGTGATTCCTGATCTACCAGGATTTGGCCAATCTAGCCCATTCTCCAAAGAACACACCGTTGCCAACTACTCAATTTGGCTAGCCGATTTTATAAGGGCACTAAAGCTCGAACAGCGCCCATTTCTGCTGGGCCACAGTTTTGGTTCGTTGATCGTCTCTCACCATGTCACGAACTTTGATGATGTCAGTGCCCTAATTCTGCAGAATCCCGTTTCGGCCCCGGCCCTCGAGGGCCCCAAGGCTTTTCTGACCGCAGTATCAAAATCATTTTTTGCCCTAGCTGAAAAACTTTCCCCTAAATTAGGCGAGTGGCTTTTGAAAAGTTGGCCGATGGTACGGGGGATGAGCATCCTCATGACTAAGAGCCGCGATCGCTCACTTCGCACTTGGGTGCACAGGCAGCACGATGCTAATTTCAATGACTTTGCAACTCGCGACGTCGCCATCCAAGGTTACCGAGCATCAATTTCTGCCTGTGTCGGCGATTTTGCTGCCGGGATTTCTATACCGACCCTTATTTTGGCTGGCGAACGCGATGACATCACCTCGGTGGAACAGCAACGTCAGATGGTTGCACTCATTCCGCATCAGAATTGGAGACTTCGGGTGATCGAAAAGGTCGGCCACCTAAGTCATTATGAGACCCCCGAGATAGTTTCGGATGAGATAAAAAACTTCGTCAAAAAAATAGCAACCGATTCGAGAATTGGATGATTTCAGGATTCTTTTTTGACGCTCGTTACATACGGTGGGATCACCACGATGGAATATCTCGATTCTCGGCCGGGCTTTTTGCTGCCTTGCATGCGCGCGTGCCAGTAACCGCAATAATTTACGATTTACGGCAACTGGAAAAATTGCCCAGCGGAACCAAGTACATCCTGGCAAATGACCCCACAAAGTTGTCAGAGGTTTTTATCGCGCTAAAGCTAAATAGGGCAGGGGCTAAGGTGGTTTTTTCACCGATGCAGACCATGGGCTCTTGGTTTCGAAAATACCGTCTGATTCTGACCCTGCACGATTTGATTTACTATCGTCACCCGACGCCACCGCCAAGTTTCAATTTCGCCATTCGTCTTGCTTGGCGGATTTTTCACATGAGCTATTGGCCACAGCGCTGGTTCCTCAACCGAGCTGATGCAGTGGTCACCGTTTCGAAAACCAGCAAACGCCTAATTGAGAAACACCGGCTCACGCGCCGTCCGGTGTCGGTGATTTATAACGCGGCCGGAGCACTAGAACGAGAATACGAACACCCTGCGCCTAAACACAGGCCCAGAAGCCAGCAAAAACTGGTTTACATGGGTAGTTTCATGCCGTATAAAAACGTGGAGTTGCTGGTTTCCGCGATGAACCACCTGCCTAACCACGAGTTGCATCTACTGAGCAAAATTTCTGATTTTGACCGCGACCGGCTGACAGAAATTTTCAAAGATGGCGGTGGCTCGGTGGTGTTCCATAATGGAGTCTCAGAAGCTGAATACCATCGTCAACTTGATGGCGCTATTGCCTTGGTCACGGCGTCCAGAGATGAGGGATTTGGAATTCCGCTGGTGGAGGCTATGGTGCGTGGCCTTCCGATCATTGTTTCCGACATTGAAATTTTCCGTGAAATCGGGGGAGATGCAGCACTTTACTTCGATTGCGATTCTCCAGAAGAGTTCACTCAGCAGGTGAAGTTGCTAAACGATGCCGCTAGTTGGCGCATACACAGCGAATTGGGTCTGCAACAGGCCAAAACTTTTAACTGGGATAAATCTGCTGCCGCTTTGGTGCAGTTAGTCGATCAGATCAACTCGTAGTTCAAAGCCGTGGTCTCATCTAGCGGTTTAGGTTCGTAAACCTGCAGGCTCCAACCCTCATTTTCGCGATGCACCAAGATGTTCAAGCAAGCGTTTCCAAGACGTTCGCCAGCTCTAGGTATTTCTCCGGCTGAAACGATAGACAGCAGAACCCTGATCAGAGCACCGTGCGACACAGCGAGCACGCGCTTTCCTGAAAAGTCTTTCGCAATTGAATCCAATGTTTTATGCGCCCTGAAATTTAACGCCGACAGCGTTTCGGCTCCTGGCACAAAAGATGCATCCGCATTAAATTTTTGTTTCCACTCTTCATGGGTCATTCCCTCAGCTTCGCCAAATGAACGCTCAAGCCAAAGATCGGATACCTGCGGCACTAAGTGGCCGAAGCGCTCAGCAACGTATTCGGCAGTCACCAGAGCTCGAGTCAGTGGGGAGGTGTGCAGCACGTCCCAGTTTTCAGCCCGAAGTTGCGCCGCTGCAGTTCTGGCTTGGGCATGGCCGGTCTCGTTCAGCGGGATGTCGGTTACCCCTTGAAGGCGAAAATCAATATTCCAGTCAGTTTGACCGTGCCTGAGCAGACCTAGGACGGTTTCCATTTTTTCTCCTGGAATCGCATTGGGAACATTTGTCTCTAAACGAAAAAATCCTCGACCATTGTCGAGGACTATCGTGTCCGAAAGGGGACTTGAACCCCTACCCTCTATCGAGGACTAGCACCTCAAGCTAGCGCGTCTACCATTCCGCCACCCGGACCTATGACCTAAGTCCGTGGATTAGGTTACCAGACTTCTGCAGCATCAAATACAGTCAATCCTTTGCAGTTCACCTAAGTAGGGGTAGTTTTGAACTATGGCTCAAGATCCGCGTAATGCACTTTCTCAACTAATGGCAGCACTTGAACGTCACCTTGAAGCGGTATCTTCTAAGCGCAACGACGACGATGCCACGGTGGAACAGGCCTATTACCAATTAGAAGACGCCTTCCTGAACTATGAGGAAGCCTTGGGCGAAAAATACGGAGAGTATCTGCCCATCGCATTGGCAGAAGACGAAGAATAATTCTTCGTGGATTTTTTCAGCGCAATTTTATTGGGCTTAGTTCAAGGGCTCACTGAGTTTTTACCGATTTCGTCATCCGCGCACGTGCAAATAGCTCAAGCGCTGATCTCAATAGATTCATTAACCAGGCCACAACTAACGGCATTTATAGCCACCATTCAATTGGGTACCGAATTGGCGGTTTTGCTCTACTTTGCTAAAGACATCCGCCGCATTGCGACAGCCTGGCTCAAAAGTCTGAAATCCGCTGAAAACCGGAATCAAGATTCCAAAATGGGTTGGCTAATTATTTGGGGATCTCTACCGGTTGTCGTGATTGGGTTGCTCTTCAAAGACCTAATTGAAAATCAATTCAGATCGCTCTGGGTAATCGCCTTTACGCTTATCGGTTTTGGCTTGGTTCTAGGAATTTCGGACATCATCGGAAGTAAGCAGAAAACCCTAAAAAGCTTGAACACAAAACATGGTTTACTCTTCGGTATTGGCCAAGCACTCGCGGTAATACCCGGAGTCTCAAGGTCGGGTGGAACAATTACCGTTGGCCTGTTACTGGGCTACACTCGCGAAGCAGCCGCGCGCTACAGTTTTCTGCTCGCGATACCGGCGGTCTTGGCCAGTGGTTTTTATCAATTTGTAAATTCAGTTGGCGAGCTTCAGAATTCGATGCTGTTAGCGACCGTCGTGGCAACTGTGGTTGCTTTCGCCTCTGGCCTCACAGTGATTGCCTTCTTCCTAAAGTATTTGAGCAAGGGTTCATTCCTGCCTTTTGTGGTTTGGCGAGTGGCAGTTGGTTTGGCCCTGTTGTGGTTGCTTAGCAACGGAATTATTACTGAAAATCCGGTTATTTAATCGTTGCTGTCAGAGTCGGGTCTAGTGTCAACATCCTTGGCCACACCGTCATTACTTCGCAAAAACTCTTCGAACTCTGCAGCAAGCTGATTGGCGCTCTGTTCAATGGTGGCTGCCTCATCGCTGTTGTTCTCTAACTGCAAGATGTAGTTTGCCATTTCCTCGTCATTTTGCGCGATTTCATCAATCCCACGTTCCCAAGCAAAAGCCTCATCAGCTAATTGGCCGTGATCGAATTGAATCCCCAAATATCGTTCAACTTCGATGAGCAGCGCCAGAGTTGCTTTAGGCGAAGGCGCGTTGTGCACGTAATGTGGCACCGAGGCCCACAGCGCAACAGTGGCTATTCCCTCTGCCTCAAGTGCCAGACCTAAGACAGACAAGATGCCAACCGGACCTTCGTACTGGCTTTTTTCAATGCCCAAAATCTCGCGGGCACTCGCATTCTGGCTGGTTGCGACGATTGAAATAGGTCTGGTGTGGGGCACATCTGCCAGCATGGCACCGAGAAACAGAACTTTCTCAATCTCTCGATCTTGAATCATTTCAAGAATTTCAGCGGTAAAGCTTTTCCAACGTCTCGATGGTTCGGTGCCCACCAAAAGACTCAGCGCTGAAATTGAACTGTCAGAGTTTGAACCCGGAATACAAAACTCGGTTGTTGGCCAGGATAAAACTCGTTCGCCTGACTCACCGAACGAGACAGTTGGCCTGTTGAATTGGAAATCGTAGTATTCCTCTGGATCGACCGATGCTACAACTTCGGCATTGATGGCCTGAGCCAGGAACTTTGCAGCACCTGAAGCAGCCTCGCCGGCATCGTTCCAGCCTTCGAAAGCTACTATCAGCGTTCTGCCGGAAAAAAATGAACCCATTGATACTCGCTTAGATAAATCGTCTAGGTAAAGCCTATGTCAAGCAGTGACGGGTAGACTCGTGTTCATATGTTTGGAAAAAAACTTCCGGCAGCAGTGCTTTGGGACATGGACGGCACTCTGGTCGATTCAGAGCCGTACTGGCTTCTTTCTGAGAAAAACCTGGCCGCAGAGCACAGCAAGGAATGGACCGAGCAAGACGGCCTCGACCTGGTTGGAATGAGTCTCTACGACTCTTCAAAAATTATTAAGTCCAAACTAGCCAGCGAAATGCATCCTGATGAAATCATGCACAACTTGACTGACTCAGTTGTCAGTCACCTACAGCGCGAAATTCCTTGGCGCCCAGGAGCTCTAGAACTTCTAAGTGAGCTCAAAAAGAAGGGTGTCAAAACAGCGTTGGTAACAATGTCTCTGCGCCGAATGGCCCTGGCGGTAGCCGACTCTGTCGGGTTCGAAGCCTTTGATGTAGTGGTTGCCGGCGACGACGTCAGAAATGGAAAACCACATCCTGAACCGTATCTAAAGGCTGCGGAACTGCTCGGAGTTGAACCGCAAGACTGCATTGCTTTTGAAGATTCGATCACTGGCCTGAGATCAGCCGAGACGGCTGGCACCATAGCAGTGGGCGTTGAAAACATTGTTCCTATTCCTCCTGCCGAAGGCAGGATTGTTTGGCGAACTCTGGCCGGCGTTAAAGTCTCCGACCTAAGAAGATTGTTCAAGTGATGGCAAAAAAGAAAGCTTTACTTCCTACCGGGCCGTTTAGGGCCGGTGATCGAGTGCAGCTCACCGGGCCCAAAGGCAGACTCAACACCATTACCTTGGTTTCCGGAGCAAGTTTTGGCACCCACAAGGGTGACATCAAACACGATGACATTATTGGTCAGCCCGAAGGTTCAGTGATTAGAAACCATAACGGGGTAGAGTACTTAGCCTTTCGTCCCCTGTTGAGCGATTTCGTGCTGTCCATGCCTCGCGGTGCGGCAATCATTTATCCAAAAGATTCGGCACAGATTGTCACGATGGGAGACATTTTCCCGGGTGCCCGCGTAGTCGAAGCTGGAGTGGGTTCAGGTGCCTTGAGCATGTATTTGCTGCGCGCGATTGGGCCGGATGGTCGACTCGATTCGTTCGAGCGACGCGAAGAATTTGCCGATGTAGCTGCGGCTAACGTCGAGACTAATCTCGGCGTGGTCCCCGAAAATTGGCAGATTCACCTCGGTGATTTGCAAGACCAACTGCCGGCAAAAGTGAAGCCGGGGGAGGCCGATAGAGTAATTCTCGATATGTTGGCACCGTGGGAGTGCATCGAAGTAAGCGCTGAAGCACTAGTTCCCGGCGGTCTGATAATTGCCTACGTTGCCACTGTTACACAGCTTTCACGCTTCACCGAGGCACTCAGAGAAACCGGCCAATTTGCCGAACCAGAAGCTTGGGAATCGCTGGTCCGAGGCTGGCACCTTCAAGGCTTGGCGGTTCGCCCAGAGCACCGCATGATCGCCCACACGGCTTTCTTGGTAACTGCACGCAGACTTGCCCCAGGGACTACCTTGCCTAACCTAAAAAACCTGAAGAAAAAACCGGAATTTAGCGATGAGGATATGTCGGTCTGGAACCCGGAACATCTCGGTATCAAAGAAGCGAGTGCAAAGAAACTGAGAAGAACTATAAAGAATGCCCAAACCGCGGCAGCCGCCAAATCAAGTCAAAATCTCGAAGACTAGACTTGAAAAAAAGAACGAAAGCTTTCCTGTGAAAAAAATATTTGCCACCCTTTCGATACCAGCTCTTGTCCTGGCTCTGAGCGGATGTGCCGGCGCCGCCACAACCGAATCTGCCTATCAAGCCTTGCCTTCGGTGTGCGAGGCTGCTCCTGCTGGAAACAATGCCAAACAAATCAAATTGGCCGACGAATCAGCATCGAAGCCTGAGGTTAAGTTCCCGACGCCACTGAATTCGGATGTCACCGAAATTGTGCAGTTGAAAGCTGGAGACGGTCTAGAAATTAAGGGCGGGCAACTCGTCGACGTTGACTTCATTGCCTACAACGGCAGCAACAATGAAGAGCTGCAATCTTCAAGCTTCAACGGGGCCGATCCAGCCAGCCTCTTCGTCAAGAGCGGTGAGACACCAGATTTTTGCTCAGCACTAGTTGGTCAAAAAGTTGGCGCAACGGTTGCGGTCCTTTTCCCACCTAAAGATGCTCATGGCGGCGCCGGTATCCCAGACTTTGGTCTGGGTGCTGAAGATGCCATGATCTTCGTTCTCAAGATTTCAAATGCATGGCTACCGAGAGCCTTGGGTGCTGACCAGCCAGCTCAGGCCGGTTTTCCAACCGTAATCAAGAGCACAGATGGTATTCCAGGAATCAACACCCCTAGCGGTGATGCACCTGCAGAACTCAAAGTTGAAACCTTGATTCAGGGTTCAGGCGATGCTATCGCCGAAGGTGATACCGCAATCGTGCACTACTCAGGATTCTTGTGGTCAGATGGCACCAAATTCGATTCCTCTTGGGATCGTGGGCAACCTGCCGAGTTCGAGGTTGCGAGCGGATCTTTGATCGACGGTTTTGTGGATGCATTGGTTGGCGCCAAGGTTGGTTCGCAGGTTGTTGCAGTAATTCCACCTCAACTCGGCTACGGTGATCAGGACAACGGTTCGATTCCTGCAAACTCAACCTTGATCTTCGTCGTTGACGTTCTTGGAATTCGCAAATAACCTGCAAATCGGGGGATAAGTGGGCAGTGAAGCAAATAAATCTGAGCGGTTGCTGCAGCTAACCTCAGCACTGCTTTACTCAAAACGTGGACTAACTCGTAAAGAGTTGTTTTTCGCGATTGATGGTTACCACTCAGACGCGGCAGACGAGGCTTCGATTCAACGAAAGTTCGAGCGAGACAAAGCTGACCTGCGCAACCTCGGAATTCAGATAAAAACGATTGATGCCACCGATGAGGGCGAAGACCAAAGATACCTAATTGCCGCGGATACTTTCAGCTGGCCAAAAGGTGTTGAGCTAACCCCACATCAATTGCAACTGTTAGAACTTGCTGCGGCGGCTTGGTCCAAAGCGTCGATTTCAACCGAGGTAAATCAGGGCCTGGTAAAAATCAAGTCTTTGGGTGTAGTCCCTGCCGAAAACAACCTGATCGGTGTGCTACCAAGCATTCGAACTCCAGAACCGGCTTTCGCTCCGCTGATGAAGGCCATCGAGTACTCTGTCGAGGTTTCTTTTCGTTATCGTCGCGCTGACGGCGAAATCAAGTTGCGTCGAGTTCAACCCTGGCGATTGCACAACATAGATGGCCAGTGGATGCTGGTCTCATTTGACCTTGAAGAGGGTCAGGTTAGGAATTTTCTACTGAAACGAATCGTTTCTCGTATCTTCCTTCCGCCGGCAAACCAGGAAGCCCAATTTCGGTTTGAAGCCCCTGATGAAAAATCCGTAACGGCGGCAATCAACGATTTGGCAGAATTTGCTAGCAAAAATCTGGCTACTCTGCGAATCCGCCGAGACACCGCAGCCTGGCTTCATTTCGGTATCGAATCGCCAAATGACCAGGAGGAGATTTCAGTCAATTACATGGACTTAGCGCTGTTGGCCGAGCAGCTAAGTGATTTCATCTTCGACCTTGAGGTGCTTGCGCCTGAAGAGCTGCGTAAAACCCTGCGCGAAGGTTTCGAGCGTCTGGCGGTCGAACATGGCTAAGGTCAAATCGTTGAACTCGGATGAGCGATTTAACTTCATGTTGTCGCTAGTTGGTTATCTGGGTCACAATCCGGATGCGCCAATCAGTCAAGTTGCTGAATTGTTCAAAGTCTCTGAAGCGGAGATTAGAACGGTTATTCGCATGCTCAACGAACTTGAGGTTTACGCCGGATCTTGGCTGCAAAGCCCTTTTTACATCGATGTTGATGCAGCCGACGAGGGTATCTTGCGGTTGGTCAATAATGATTTTGAATCTGACGCTCCAGTCCTTTCGACCCGCCAGATTTCAGCGATTGCGGCTGGCCTTGACTATTTAGCCCAACTTGAATTCTTTGCCAACGATGGTGAACTGAAAGAGCTGCAGGGCCTGCTAAGCGCTGGCAAAACTAGTGAACTGCAGTCGAAGGTTGCTATCGTCCCAGGCTCGATCGAAGAATCAACCGAACTGTTGCGGCAATCAATCATTCAGGGACGCTCAGTTTCGTGTGAGTACATCAACAGTCACGGTGAACATTCGCACCGGATTTTAGACTGTTTGCGAATCGATTTGAACCCTGATGGTCGTTACTTGAGGGCCTGGTGCCACAATAGTAAAGAGTTGAAAACTTTTCGTTTAGATCGAATGCGTTCGATTCGAATACTCGAAGAAAAAGCTGAAAAAACTCTGGCTGATTTTGATGAAATCTCATCCTCAACCTACATCCCTGGCGAGTTCGACACCGAAGTAGAGCTTGAGTTAGAGCCGGAGGCCTACGTTTTGGCAGCGAATTACTCGACTGTTGCTGAGCCCACCGAAGGCAATAGTCTTCGAATTACCATTCGGGTTGGCAAACTCTCAAACGTGGCCAAACTGGTAGCTCGTTTTCAAGGGAAAGCCAAGGTTATCGGCCCGGAGGCCGCTCGCGAATATGTCGCTGACTACGCTCGACGTGCATTGGCAACTTTGGCTGCTCAAGGGCAGGACGACAAAAATTAACTGGACCCTGATTTGGATTTTGCTTGCCTCGGCAGCGGTCGTTTTTCACGCCATTTTGTTGAAGGGTTTAGTAAACCGAGGTCTCGAAGTGCTACACCAGCTTGATCGCTTAGGTAACAAATTGGAATCTCTGCAACAACCCACCGCCCCGTTTGAGTTGCCGGAACCGGCAACTCGGGTTGATACCATTTCGTTACTTCGCACTCGAATGCAATATTTGAGTGAAAAACGAAAAAAGCGTGCGGCAAGACAACATAAACTTATCGAGTCGATTACCTCAATCAAGATTGACGAAGGCAGGTTCAAATAATGAGACTTAATGGCTGGGAATGGATCATCATTCTGGTTATCGTGTTGCTACTCTGGGGTGGCCCAAAGCTTCCTGGTCTTGCCAAGAGCCTTGCTCAGTCGATGCGAGTGTTCAAGAAAGAAATTAGAACTGATGACGCCGCGAAGCCTGAGGCTCCAGCCGAATCAGAATCAGACTCTGCAAAGTAGGTTGAAGCCAATTGGCTCGTAAACGCAATTCAGAAGCGAAAATGAGCCTCGGGCAACATCTAATCGAATTTCGCAATCGCCTGTTCGTCTCTGCGATTTTCGTTTTTGCCGGGGCTATCGGTGGTTGGTTTCTTTTCGACCCAATTTTTCAGATCCTTCAGGCACCAATCGTTGAGTTGGCAGCCGAAGAGGGAGTGAACGCAACCGTAAACTTTGGCACGGTGGTGTCCGCTTTTGACGTCAGGCTTCAAGTCTCGATTTTTATCGGGGTAATAGGAACCAGCCCCGTTTGGCTTTACAACATCTGGGCCTTCATCACCCCTGGCCTGAAGAAGCGTGAGCGCCGCTACACCCTTGCCTTTGTGTTCACTGCTTTACCACTATTTGCGACCGGAGTAGCGCTTGCCTGGATTTCCCTTCCGGGCTTCGTCCGAACACTTATTGGCTTCACCCCTGAAGGCAGCGCAAACGTAATTAATGCCAGCGAGTACATTCTTTTCACACTGAGAATTTTGTTGGTCTTTGGAATCGCCTTCGTTCTGCCAGTGGTTCTTGTTTTGCTCAACTTCGCCAGCATCATCACTGCAAAAAATATTGTCAATTCTTGGCGTCTGGCGGTTTTTGTTATCGCTCTCGTTGCTGCACTTGCGACACCGACAGCAGATCCGATGTCAATGTTCCTGATCATGATTCCGCTCATCATTCTCTATTTTGCAGCAGCCGGAATCGCAGCCATAAACGACAAACGACGAGCGAAAACTATGTCCGAATATGATTTTGATTTAGACGAAAACCTTGTCGACTAAAAACTGGGATGACTTATCACCCGCCGAACGACTTCGCCTATCAAAGATCAAATCAAAAACTAGTTCGCTGAACAGTTTCACCGATCTGCTCGATTTTCCTCTGGATGACTTTCAGGAACGAGCATGTCTTTCGCTGGCTAGCGGAAAAGGTGTCTTAGTAGCCGCACCAACTGGCGCCGGCAAAACAATCGTCGGCGAGTTTGCCATCCATCTTGCCGTTGAGAAGAACCTCAAGGTTTTCTACACCACCCCAATCAAGGCTCTGAGCAATCAAAAATACGCCGAGCTAAGCAAAAGATATGGCCCTGACCGGGTGGGGTTACTTACGGGTGACAGTAATCAAAATTCAGACGCACAAATCGTGGTGATGACCACAGAGGTGCTTCGAAACATGATTTACGCGAACTCAGATGCTCTTATCAATCTGGGATTCGTGGTCATGGACGAAGTTCACTACCTAGCTGACCGGTTTAGGGGAGCGGTGTGGGAAGAAGTCATTCTGCATCTCCCCAAAGATGTCAAGATTGTCTCGCTGTCGGCCACGGTTTCCAATGCAGAAGAATTCGGAGCCTGGCTGGAGGAGGTTCGTGGTGAAACCGACATCATTGTTTCAGAAGTACGACCCGTTCCACTAAATCAGCACGTTCTTTTCACAGATGAGCTACTTGACCTGTTTCAAGAAGGCGACCCGCAAAATCGTGTGAACCCAGAACTAGCTAGTCGACATGCTCAAAAACTTCGATTGCCGATCAACAAAACTGCGCAAAATTTCCGTTCGGGGAAATCAAAATCGCGCTCGGATAGCCATCGCCAACATCAAGCGCGAATTGAAAGGCTCACCAAGCCTGAAGTTGTGGAATTGCTCGACGAGGCGAACCTATTACCCGCAATCTTCTTTATCTTTTCTCGCGCCGGCTGTGAGAGTGCGGTGACCGCCTGTCTTGCCCGAGGTGTGCGACTCACCACAACGGAAGAAAAGCAACAGATTAGGCGCATAGTCGAAGAAAAAACCTACAACATCGCTGATGAAGATTTGGCGACGCTTGGTTACTTTGAGTGGCTGAATGCACTGGAGCGAGGCGTTGCTGCGCATCATGCCGGAATGCTGCCAGCTTTCAAGGAGGTTGTCGAAGAACTTTTCTTGCGGAAACTGGTCAAGGTGGTTTTTGCCACCGAAACCCTGGCACTAGGCATCAACATGCCTGCAAGAACGGTAGTGCTAGAGCGGCTGGATAAATTCAACGGCGAAGGGCGTGTGCAAATCACGCCGGGGGAGTACACCCAATTAACCGGTCGCGCTGGTCGACGCGGAATCGATACCGAGGGCCACTCGGTGATTCTATGGAGCGCCAATCTCGATCCCAACATCGTTGCCGGATTGGCCAGCAAAAGAACCTATCCGCTGATCAGCCCGTTTAGGCCGACCTACAACATGGCGGTCAATCTGATCGACGCATTTGGCCGAGAGCGGGCCCGACAGGTTCTCGAAACATCATTTGCCCAGTTTCAAGCCGACCGATCAGTGGTGGGGTTGGCCCGAGGAATCCGCGAAAAAGAAACCTCATTGGCCGGCTACGCAGAATCAATGAAGTGCCATCTCGGTGACTTTGCCAGCTACGCGAAAATTCGACGTGACATTTCCGATTTAGAGAAGGAAATAGCCTCCAGCCGGATCCGCTCGGTTAAGGGTAAAGATATTCGACAGAACAAAGGTCGCCATCTTCAAGAACGAAATCTGGTTCGGCTAAAGCAAGAGTTGCGGGCACATCCCTGTCATCAGTGTCAGGAACGCGAGGCGCATGCTAGATGGGGTGAACGTTGGCATAAGCTAAACCGCGAACTTCAAGCAACGCTCGATCAAATTGAAGGTCGAACAAACCAGGTTGCTCGCACCTTCGATCGAATCTGCGATCTGCTAGCTGAACTGGGGTACATCAGAGCTGTCGGTGACGATTTCGAGGTCTTAGCCGAAGGGGCTTTACTGGCAAAAATTTACGGTGAACGTGATCTCCTAGTTGCCGAATGCATTTCAAAAAGAATCTGGGATGGGCTCGATGCAGCGAACCTAGCCGCCATGGCTGCTGCTCTGGTTTATGAGGCGCGGCGAGATGAAGAATGGGAACCGCGAATACCGAGAGGTAATTTCGGTGAGGTTCTAGCCACGACAGAAGAAATTTGGTACGAGCTTGAGCATGTGGCCAAACGCCACAAACTGAGAAGCAGCAGCCCTCTAGACCTGGGTATATCGCTTGCCATCCACCGCTGGGCCACCGGGGCGCGGCTAGACTCCGTGCTCGAATCGGCAGACCTACTACCGGGCGATTTCATCCGATGGACCAAGCAAATCATTGATCTGCTCGATCAAATTTCTCAGTGTGCCGAAGGCACGCTCGCCGAAACAGCCAAATCTGCGGTTGACAAGGTGAAGCGCGGAATCGTGGCCTACTCCTACTACGGCTAAGCGGTTAGGCTTTTTTGGTGACTGTAAAGTTAGTTTTAGTTCGTTTGGCAATAGCGGTATCCGGTGGTGTTCTATCCTCTCTGGCTATGCCTCGAGAAAACATCTGGCCGCTAATCTTCGTGTCGGTCGCGGCTCTGGTCTACTCAACTAAAGACCTAAATATTTGGTCGGCCCTAATCGTCGGGTTTGGCGGGGGATTCGCATTTTACGTAACTCAAATCGAGTGGATGAGTTTGTACCTTGGTCCGGTACCGCTGCTAGCGCTTTCATTTTTAGAGGCTGTCATTTTTGCCATCGGCCTCATGGTTTCTGCACAGGTTTGGCAGTTCCTAGAGAAAACACTGAATTTTAAACCAGCCGTAAAGAACCTCGCTGTTTCGGCGGCATTGGCAACAGTTTTTACAGCTCGCGAATGGGTAGCGATTTCAATGCCCTACGGCGGTTTTCCATGGTCACGGCTGGCCCAGACGCAGTCCGACAGCCCTCTGGCAGATTTGGTCTTCTTTGGCGGCCTTGGGTTTCTCTCCTGGGTGGTTGCATTCATCTCGGTTAGTTTGCTGCTGTTGGTGATTACCGGAAAATTTAGGATCACGAATCATTCACCAAACCTCGCAATCGCAGTTTCATTGGTTGTAATCAGTCTGATTTTCACACCTGCGGTGACTTCAGAAAACGGTTCACTCAAACTGGCTGCAGTTCAAGGAAACGCCAATGCCGGATTATTTGCTAACCCGGTTCGGGGAAGCATCTTGCAGAATCACTTGGATGCGGCAGCAAATTTGAGTACTGAAGACAAACTCGATCTCGTTGTCTGGCCAGAGAATGCTTCGGATCTGAATCCGCTTTCAAACTCAGCGGCCCGACAGAGAATCACCGATTTTGTCGATAAGCAAGTTCAGACACCGCTAGTTTTTGGAACTATTACCGCCAGGGGAGAGAACCTGTACAACAGCTCCTTGCTCTGGCGACCAAACCTTGGCCCAACCGACTGGTACGACAAGAAACGCCCAGTGCCTTTTGCTGAATTCGTGCCCGATCGAGACTTTTGGTACAGCCTGGCCCCTGACCTGGTTGGGCTAATTTCACGCGGTTACAGCTTCGGTGAGCGAGATGGCATCTTTGAACTTACCCCGGGGCAACAGGTGGGTTCGCTAATTTGTTTTGAGATTGCCATCGACGAAATCGGTCGTTCTTTGGTTGCTGATGGTGCTCAACTGATTTTGTCCCAGACCAATAATGCAGACTTTGGATTCAGCGACGAAACCTACCAGCAATTTGCTTTTGCCAGACTGCGGGCGATTGAAACTGGTCGATCCATCGTAAATATTTCAACCGTTGGGGTATCTGGAATCATCGATGCCTCGGGAAAGGTCACCCAACAGCTACCTGCCTTCGAGCCTGGTGTCATGATTGCTGAAGTGCCTTTGCGTGAATCAAAAACTCCCGCGTTCTTTATAGCCGCACCCTTTGATTTGGCCAACAATCTAGGTGCACTTCTTCTTCTAGGATTTTCAGTCTTCAGCAAACTCCGGAGGCGTCGTTGAAAGCTCTGGTGATCATCCCCACCTACAACGAAGCTGAGTCGATCGGCAGACAACTCGAGAAATTGCTCGAATTCGAAAACCTTGAGATTTTGGTCGTTGACGATAACAGCCCCGATGGAACTGCAGGTTTGGTTGAGCAGATCAGACGTTATCAAAACCGAGTTCACCTGCTACCGCGGCAACAGAAAGATGGCCTTGGACGCGCCTACCTCGCCGGTTTCGATTGGGGCCTTAAGGCGAACTTTGACTACCTAATTGAGATGGACGCCGATGGTAGTCACCGCACTGAAGACCTTCCGCTGCTATTGCAACAAGCGCAAACCCATGATTTGGTGATCGGATCGCGTTGGATTCCGGGAGGACGCGTTCAGAATTGGTCGAAGCTCAGAGAGTTGATTTCTAGATTCGGAAATTTCTACGCTCGAAAGATGCTCGGCTGTGAAATTAGAGACATGACTGCCGGTTTCCGCTGTTTTCGCGCATCTTTCCTAAAGCAACTTGACCTATCGGATGTTGCGGCTCGCGGCTATGCATTTCAAGTTGAAGTTGCCTGGCGAGCAGCAAAAGAGTCAAACCAAATAATTGAGGTTCCAATTACCTTTGTAGAACGCGAAGTTGGCCAATCAAAAATGACCTATTCAATCGTTCTTGAGGCTTTACTGCTGGTTACCAAATGGGGATTCCAGCGAATACTCTCAGCGGCTCGATAATTATGCCTCGTCTAACCCGATGAGCCTGCCAAGTTTGACAGTTTTAGGATCAATCCCGAGTTTTAAAGATCGACTTAGAGGTCAGCCTTACCACCGGCGCGACGCGAGCGAATGTAATCGAGACGCTCCTGCAAAATTTCTTCAAGTTCATCTCGACTGCGGCGCTCAAGCAACATTTCCCAGTGCGATCTTGGAGTTTTAGCCTCAGGTGCTTCGAGGATGATGGCCTTCCCGTCTTCGAGTAGGATGCCAAGCTCGGAACAGTTTTTGCATTGCCAGGTCTCTGGCAACTCTGCCTCGGCAGCAAAAACAACTTCAAAAATGTGGTTGTTTGGGCATTGGAAAGAATGCTTGTTTCTAGGGGAGTAGTCGACTCCGCGTTCGCTTTCTAAACTTTGCGAACCCAATCGCATTCCGCGCATAGTCTGCTGTGACATTTTTTCTCCAATGTTCGCCCTTGAAGGGTCAACAGCGTCAACCAGAGACATTCGAAAACAATTCCTGAGAGCGGGTTGGCTCTCAGAAAATTATCAGGAACAGAGTGTTGCACGGGCCACGTCGCAGCGGTCGGTGACTATCCCGGATGCGCCTTTTGCGACCAGTTCTTTCATTGTGGCCGGATCATTTATCGACCAAAAGTGAACCTTGAGCCCCAAAGCTTTCAACCAGGAGATGAATCTTGAGTCCGCCAAATCGAGCTTTCCAAAATGTATCGGAATCTGAACCGCATCCATGTCCTTGACCAGCAAGCGAGCGAGTTTGACCCAACCCAGGCGAAAGAGCCCCAGCAAAAGAAATACTTCGACACCTGCTGCAGATTGCGCCACTGGCAAAGACAATTCTCTGACAGCCGCAAGGCGGCGTTTCCTGCTGAAACTGGCCACTCGAACGCGAGAGTGAATTTTGGTCGCCTCGATAATCTGGGCCAGTGGTTTTGCCGCCTCGATTACCTTGACGTCGATATTCAGAAAGATGCCGGGGAAGTGGTCAATTACCTGCTGCAGCGTAGGAATGACATTTTCGCCGTCACCCACTTCAGTGAGTTGCCTAGCCGTCAATTCTCGTACTTTTGCCGATGTTTTCCAGACTCGACTTAGGTCTTCATCGTGAAAAACCACGATCTGCCCATCCGCGCTCAAATGCACGTCTAATTCGAGAGCGGTTGCACCCGCGTCAATCGCTGCACGGAAAGCGCCCAGTGTATTTTCTGAGTGCTCTAGAGCCAACCCTCGATGAGCAAGAATTTCAGGCTGGACAATTTCTGGTCGCACTGGGATAGCCTTTCAATTTTCTTGACATGCAGCCATTAGGGTTGGGTTGTGGCCGCTAACCCAGATACTAATCTTTTTCTTCGTCTAACTCGACTGATGCTGGGACTAGCGCTCTACGGTTTTGGATTGGCGCTCATTGTCGACGCCAGCATTGGTGTCCCACCCTGGGATGTTTTAGCCCTAGGTATTGCCAAGCAGCTTGGCATAACCTACGGGATGGCCAGCATAGTGGTCTCAACCCTGGTTCTAATTGCCTGGATACCGCTTCGAGTTAAGCCCGGTATCGGCAGTGTTCTAAACGCAATCTGTATCGGCCTCTTTGCGGATTTATTTATGCCTTGGTTGCCCAACCTTGAAGGTTTTTGGTTCAACCTGGGCAGTTTTTTAGTTGGTATGGTGGCGGTAGCCTTCGCAACCGGGCTCTACATCAGTTCTCACCTTGGCCAGGGCCCACGCGACGGCCTAATGCTCGGAACACAGAAGAAACTTGGCTGGAAATTTTGGAAAATCAGAGGAATGTATGAGGTCGGGGTTCTAACCATCGGCTGGCTGCTCGGCGGTCAAGTCGGTTTGGGAACCCTGATTTTCGCGATTTGTATCGGCTACCTTACTCAAGCATCCTTGGTCTTTTTCAAACTGCAACCGGGAAAGAAGTAACAGTGGTCGCACCTGGGAGCCACCGTAAAACCGCCCGAGTGCTGCTAATTGATGAGCAACACAGAATTCTGCTGTTATTGACGCACTTCGATCCAGACGTAAAACTGCCACCACGCTGGATAACTCCAGGTGGCGGAATTGATGAGGGCGAGAGCACCATTGACGCTGCGGTTCGTGAACTGTTCGAGGAAACCGGAATTCAAGTATCAGCGCCAATTCTTGGTGAAAGCGTCTGGGAAACTTCAGGCCGTTGGCTCTGGGGCGACGGCAGAAATTTTCATGATTTCACGGACACGTTTTTCCTGCACCGAATCAACCAGACGTTCGAATTAGATCGGTCTAACTGGACAGCCGATGAACATCGCGATGTTTTGGATTATCGCTGGTGGTCACCAGAGGACTTTTTTGCACCACAGCAGTATTTGATTGGTCCGCCGGGGTTGGCTCAGTTTTATCTCGACCACCTCTACCCGAAGCTGCTACCTCAAAGCCGATAATAAACATTATGTCAAGTTATTGATTTCGCATCGAAATACAGTCCTGCCCTGCAGCAGAATTAGTCGATTGAGTCGGTTTGCGTTGCAGCAATCCATTCGGTGAGTTTCGAAAGCGTTGCACCTGACTCAAGTGCAACAGTCACTTTTTGTAACGCAGCGTTGAAACGCTCGTGCAAATCTTTAGTGGCTGCATCTGGATTCGTGGCAAGTTCGTAGCTGACCAGACCACCTGCCGCATTCAGCAGCACGATGTCTTTGATCGCACCGAGGTTTCCATCAGTTTTTCCAGCAAACAAGGCTTTAGCAACTTCGGCGTTGAAATGAGCGTCGCCACCGATAAGCGCATCAATCTGGGTCGGTTGAATACCCAATTTTTTCAGGTTCAGCTTTTCGAGGCCCACTTCTCCCCCAGAAACCTGCCACACCTGACTGTCACCGGTAGTGGTTAGTTCATCTAGACCGTCATCGCCACGGAAAACCAGCGCAGTGCGTCCGCGATTCGCGATTTCCTGGGCCATTAGCGGCGCAACCACCGCGTTAGCCACACCCAGCGAAGTCGCAATTGGCTGAGCCGGATTTGCTAGCGGCCCTAAAAAGTTAAAAGTGGTCGGAACACCGAGCTGTTTTCTAATTGGTGCGACGTAGCGCATCGCCGGGTGGAATACCGGTGCGAAGAAGAAGGTGATGCCAAGTTGCCGGAATACCTCGGCGACCCGAACTGGAGATAGGTCTAAACGGATGCCCAAGACTTCGAGCATCTCCGAGCTGCCGGTTTTACCCGATGCTGAACGCGAACCGTGCTTCATCACCGGAATACCTGCACTAGCGGTGACGACTGTGGCCATGGACGAAACATTCACGGTACCGACTAGGTCTCCACCGGTGCCAACGATATCGACCGCGTCACTGCCGGTGTCGAGTATTACCGCATGATCCAGCATCACGTCGACCAGGCCGGAAAGCTCCTGAACCGACTCCCCCTTGGCACGCAAAGCCATCATGAATGCACCAACCTGGGCCTCTGAGGCTTCTCCGGACATGATCTCACGCATCGCCCAGCTTGCTTCTTGCCGACTTAGGTCTGATTTGAGAAGTAGTTTGCCTAAAATTGCCGGCCAGGTTTGCACGAGAGTCATGTCCCCAAGTTTATTGGCGAAAATGGTTGAAAAACCTAGCGCAAATTCACCTTTTTAGCCTCGTCTCAAGGTTAGGATTGAACTATGACGACCATTTCAGCACCAGTCATTAACCGCCCGAGTGCCACATCAGTTGGCACCATTGTTTGGCTCGGCAGCGAGGTGATGTTTTTTGCAGGCTTATTCGCGATGTACTTCAGCCTTCGAGCTAACTCGCCAGAGATTTGGGCGAATGACACCGCAATTCTGAATGTGCCATTTGCACTGGTCAACACCTTGATTTTGGTCGCCTCATCCTTCACCGCTCAGTTCGGTGTATTTGCTGCAGAACGACTTCAACCCCGACGCACCGGCCTCTCCCCTGTCAAGTGGGGAATGGTTGAGTGGTTCTTCCTCAGCTACATTCTTGGCGCAATCTTCGTTGCCGGTCAGGTCTGGGAGTACGCGACCCTAATCTCTGAAGGCGTTTCGCTCAGCTCGAACTCCTATGGTTCAGCTTTCTACATCACCACTGGCTTCCACGCTTTGCACGTTACCGGTGGCCTAGTCGCATTCCTTTTGGTTATCGGCAAGACCTATGCGGCAAAGAAGTTCGGCCACTACGAGGCAACCAGCGCAATTGTGGTGTCTTACTACTGGCACTTTGTCGATGTGGTCTGGATTGGCCTATTCCTAATCGTTTACGTTCTGAAATAAACCGAAAGAAACCAAACAAATGGCAATTTTTAAGCGCAACGCCAAGGGTTCACGTCGCAGCCCGCTAGCAGCGATCATCGTTATGGTGGCTGGTTTGGCAGTTACTGGCTCTGGCTACGCTGCAGCAACTGCAGCTGTCGAATCGGTAAAGCCGGTTTCAGCTGTTCAGAGCGCAACTCAAATTGAAGAGGGACGCAAGCTTTTCCTAGCTAACTGTGCCAGCTGTCACGGTACCAACGCTGAAGGTGCCGCTGGAGGCCCATCGCTCAAGGGTGTCGGTGCCGCTTCGGTTGAATTCCAGGTTGCTACCGGTCGCATGCCAGGTCAGGCCTCAGGTCCACAGCTAGAAAAGAAGCCAGTTCAGTTCACTGAAGAACAAATCTTGGCTATGGCCGCATACATTGGTTCACTTGGTGGACCAGCAATTCCGACCGATGAAATGGTGGCAGCAAACGGTGACACTACTCGCGGCGGCGAGCTATTCCGCATCAACTGCGCAATGTGCCACAACGCCGTTGGTGCCGGTGGTGCACTAACCGAAGGTAAATACGCGCCAGCGCTAGAGGGCGTGACCGAACGTCACATCTACTCGGCCATGGTGACCGGTCCTCAGAACATGCCAGTGTTCAACGATGCGAACCTAACTCCAAAAGACAAAAAAGACATCATCACCTACCTGAAGTGGGTTGAAACGAACCCATCTGCTGGCGGTTACGAACTAGCTGGCCTAGGCCCTGTGGTTGAAGGTCTATTCGCTTGGGTCTTTGTTCTAGGCGGAATCATCGCGATCACAATTTGGCTTGGCGCGAAGTCGAACTAGGTTTAGGAAAAGGGAGAAGTACAAAAGTGAGCGAAAAGAGCCTCGCCTCAGCCGGTTCGGAAGAGCCTGAATACAACTATGATGGCGGCTTAGCTGTTGTGGCTAAGGATGCAATCAAGAACCCAGGTCTAGAGCCGCATCGCGTTCGCATGACCGACAAGAGTAAAAAGCACGAGAATGCGGCAGCTAGACAGGTCGCAGCTTTCTTCTTCACCTCAGTGTTCGGCAGCGCTTTTGCTATCTGGGCTTACTTTTCATTCCCACTCACCGAGGATTTGGGCACTGTTCGAAACAACACCTTCTTCTTAGGTCTGGGTATCACCCTAGGACTTCTCGGCATCGGAATCGGTGCTGTGCACTGGGCAAAAACCCTCATGCCAGACAACGAAGTTTCTGAGGCCCGTCACATCACTCGTGGAAGTGAAGAAGTTCGTGCACGTGCGGTTGAAATCATCAAGTTGGCTGACAGTGAGTCGGGCTTTACCCGACGCAAGCTAATCCGCCGTTCGCTATACGGCGCGTTGGCACTCTTCCCGCTGCCAGCAATCATGATTTTCGGTGACTTGGGGCCAAACCCTGGTGACTCGCTTCGTCACACCATGTGGAAAAAAGGCACCCGTCTAGCAACCGACCCATACGGCACACCAATCAAGGCTGCCGACGTAACCTTAGGTTCGGTTTTCCACGTAATTCCTGAAGGTCTCAACGAGCTTGAGCACCACAAACTTGAAGAAAAGGCTAAAGCTGCAGTTCTGCTGATGCGTCTCGACCCAGCCGATCTCAAAGAAGCTGAGGACCGCAAAGACTGGTCTTACGACGGAATTGTTGCTTACAGCAAGATTTGTACTCACGTTGGTTGCCCAGTGGCACTTTATGAGCAGCACACGCACCACCTACTCTGCCCATGCCACCAGTCAACCTTCGATGTTACCGAGCACTGCAAGGTCGTTTTCGGCCCAGCCGCTCGTCCACTTCCTCAGCTGCCAATCACCGTTGATGAAGAGGGCTACCTAATTGCCCAAAGCGATTTCAATGAACCAGTCGGACCAAGTTTCTGGGAGCGTGCAAACTAATGACTAGCGCAGTAAACACACAGAAAAAGGGCGGCTTCCTAGCCGGAACCGCTAACTACCTTGACGAACGTGTCGGCGTAGCAGGAATCTTAAAAGAGTTCGGTCGCAAGGTTTTCCCAGACCACTGGTCCTTCATGCTCGGTGAGGTGGCGCTGTATAGCTTCCTAGTCTTGCTGCTGTCAGGTACCTTCCTTACTTTCTTCTTTCAGCCATCGATGGAACTAGTCACCTACGAAGGTGTCTATGGTCCGCTCAAGGGCGCTGAAATGTCGGTGGCATACGCATCAACACTCGACATCTCGTTTGAGGTTCGCGGCGGATTGCTGATGCGTCAGGTGCACCACTGGGCAGCGCTATTGTTCGTAGCAGCTGCTGGTTTGCACATGATGCGCGTTTTCTTTACCGGTGCATTCCGCAAGCCTCGTGAAATCAACTGGCTAGTTGGTGTCGTTCTATTCGTGCTGGGCATGGGTGGCGGTTTCACCGGTTACTCATTGCCAGATGACCTGCTATCGGGCAACGGTCTTCGCATTATCGATGGAATGATAAAGGCCGTACCAGTAATTGGTGCCTACACTTCGTCACTATTGTTCGGTGGAGAATTCCCGGGTGAAAGCATTGTTGCGCGACTTTACGGTCTGCACATTTTGCTTATTCCTGCGCTAATTTTGGTCTTCATCGCCATCCACCTCTTCATGGTGGTTATCCACAAGCACACGCACTACTCAGGCCCTGGTCGCACCGATGCAAACGTCGTCGGTTACCCACTAATGCCTGTTTACGTGGCTAAAGCTGGTGGCTTCTTCTTCATCGTGTTTGGTGTCATCATGTTGGTTTCGGCCACTATCACCATCAACCCGGTTTGGAACTACGGCGGTTACGACCCATCTCCGGTTTCTGCTGGTACCCAGCCTGACTGGTACATCGGCTGGGCCGACGGTGCACTTCGTCTAGCCCCAACCGGCTGGGAGTACGTGCTCTTTGGTCAGACCTGGTCTTGGAACATCTTGGCACCGATCTTGGTCTTGGTTGTCTTCCTAGCCTTGGTAGCTCTGTACCCATTCATTGAGGCCTGGGTAACTCAGGACAAGCGTGAGCACCACGTCCTAGACCGCCCAAGAAACGCCCCTACCCGCACCGCTATCGGTGCTGCCGGTGTGACTTTCTACGCAGTTCTCTGGGCTGGTGCTGGTACCGACCTGATTGCTACCAACTTCAAGATGTCTCTAAACAACGTGCTTACCTCGTTGCAGATCCTGCTAATCGTTGGACCAATCATCGCCTACATCATCACCAAGCGCACCTGCCTAAGCTTGCAGCGCAAAGACCGCGAAATCGTGCTACACGGCCGTGAAACCGGTCGCGTAGTCAGACTGCCTCACGGTGAGTTCATCGAAGTTCACGAACCGCTAGACGAGTTTGAGATGTGGAAGCTGGTTGATTTCAAGGATTACCAGCCAACCCTTGCACGTCCAAACGCTCAGGGAAAGATCACTCTCGGAGCACGTCTGCGTTCAGCGCTATCGCGTTTCTACTTCGAAGACCGCATTACTCCGGTCACCGCAACCGAATTGGCTGCAGCACACCACGATCACCACGATGAGGTTGTTGCTGAAAAGCCAAAGAAGGCTGTTGCTGCAAAGAAGACTGCAGCAAAGAAGTAACCTTTGAAAAATAGAGGGCCGGGGCTAATCCCCCGGCCCTTTTCTTTTAGGCTAGAGGCATGATTGCCGCGTCTTTTATTTTCCAACCCAATAACACCCAGGGAGATTTTGAACTTCTGGATAACCAGATAATGGCATTTACGGAGTCGATTCCGGAATACCTAGGTAAAACTAAGTGGGTTTCGCCGGATGGTGCGCAGACAAATGTCATCTATTACTTTGAGACCAAAGCCGCTCTTCAGCAACTGATGCAGTTCGAGACTCATAAAGTAGCCAAATCAAGGAATTCAGAGTGGTACGACGGTTACCGCGTAGAGATTTACGAAGTCATTAGTCAGTATGGGCAATCGGCGAATCTGAGCCGTGGTAACCATGCGCGATAGCGACCTAACTGGAAATCATTCCAGCTACTACCAAAACAACTACACCAAAGCAGAGAACCAGCGATTCACCGAGCAATTTGGTGCCCTGACTAACGAGTTCAAACTGCAGATGCTGGCCGGGTCTGAGCCATCAGATCCTGATGTGCAGCAATTGGTTGCACAACACTATGAATTTTGTCTCCAATTTTGGAAACCTAACCGAGAGACTTACATTTCTTTGGCCACTAGTTACCTATTGCCATCGCCATATCGCGATTCGTACGAGTCTGTAGCTTCAGGCTTGGCAAAGTTTCACTACGACGCCATCGTCCACTGGGCCAACCATAACCTGTAGCAGCAACGTGGATTGCCGTAACCGCTCACGATGCGCAACAGCATCATAGGCATTAAAAAGAAAAACCCCTCCGTCAGGAGGGGTTTTCTGTTAACAGGTTAGTGCGCGAACTGACCGCGGCTGTGTTCGAAAACAAAACCGATTAGAGCCACCAAAGCCAATGGGAAGGCGATGAACATCAACCACCAACCGATAGCTAGCGAGGCAAAGGCAAGAGCGGCGAAGGCACCCAAGAAGAATGGCCACCAGCTCCAAGGTGCGAAGAAGCCAATCTCTGAGTCACCGTCTTCAATGTTGGCATCTAGTCGGTCTTCAGGAACTGGGCCCTGGGTGTTAGCAGTCTTTTGGACGTAGAAACCAAGGAAAAGTGCCATAAAGCCAAGCATGGCCAAAGCAGCTGTTCCGATCGGTTCAAAAGCACCATTGTAAGAATTTGCGTACCAGATTGCGTAGGCGCCAGCGTCTAGGAAATAGAAGACGGTTAGAACCCAAAATAACTTTGCGTTGAACTTCACTTTCTAGTCCTTCTTATTTCTTGGCAGGCGCCGCATCGGCGGCATACTCTGGGTGGTTCAAATCGAAAGCCGGAGATTCAGAGCGAATCTTAGGCATTGAAGTGAAGTTGTGACGTGGGAATGGAGTCTCGGTGGCCCACTCTAGCGAGCGACCGTAACCCCATGGGTCGTTTAGAGTGGTGCGCTCGCCCTTGCGTGCTGTGATGTAAACGTTCCAGAGGAACGGAATCATCGAAATGGCAAGCAACGCTGCACCGACAGTTGAAACGATGTTCATTGTGGTGAAGCCGTCTTCAGGCAAATAGGTTGCGTAGCGACGAGGCATACCGATGATGCCCAGCCAGTGCTGGATAAGGAATGTGGTGTGGAAACCGATGAAGAGCAACCAGAACTGAATCTTTCCGAGACGCTCGTTGAGCATCTTTCCAGTCATCTTTGGGTACCAGAAGAAGATTCCAGCGAACATTGCGAAAACCACGGTTCCAAAGATTACGTAGTGGAAGTGGGCAACCACAAAGTAGCTGTCTGAAAGGTGGAAGTCTAGGGCTGGAGAAGCCAAGATCACACCGGTCAAACCACCGAAAATGAAAGTGGTTAGGAAGCCCAGGCTGTAAAGCATTGGGGTCTCGAATGTAATCGAGCCCTTCCACATGGTTCCAAGCCAGTTGAACACCTTTACACCGGTAGGAATAGCAATCAACATCGTAGTGAACGCGAAGTATGGCAACAGAACTGAACCGGTGACGTACATGTGGTGAGCCCACACGGTCATCGAAAGAGCAGCAATTGCGATGGTTGCATAGACCAAAGTCTTGTAACCGAAGATTGGCTTGCGGCTGAATACCGGGAAGATCTCGGAAATGATTCCGAAGAATGGTAGAGCCAAGATGTACACCTCTGGGTGACCGAAGAACCAGAACAGGTGCTGCCACAGCATTGGGCCACCGTTAGCTGGATCAAAAATGTGTGCTTCGAAACGACGGTCGGCACCAAGTGCGAACAGAGCTGCCGCAAGAGGAGGGAAACACATGATGACCAAGATCGAGGTGATCAAGGTGTTCCAGGTGAAGATTGGCAGACGGAACATGGTCATACCAGGAGCACGCATAGTCAAGATTGTGGTGATGAAGTTGACACCACCCATGATGGTTCCGAAACCTCCGAGAGCAAGACCAAATACCCACAGGTCACCACCGAGACCCGGCGAGAATGTGGTGTTTGAAAGCGGTGCGTAGGCAAACCAGCCAAAGCTGGCTGCACCCTGAGGGGTGAAAAAGCCTGCCACGGCCACGAACGAGCCAAAGAAATAGAACCAGTAAGCGATGGCGTTCAGACGTGGGAAAGCCACATCTGGTGCACCGATCTGAACCGGCATCAGGATGTTTGCGAACGCAGCGAAAAGCGGGGTTGCAAACATCAGAAGCATGATGGTTCCGTGCATGGTAAACAGCTGGTTGTACTGCTCTTTGGTCTGAACGATGTCAAGGCCAGGCAGGGTTAGCTGAGCACGGATTACCAGAGCCATTACTCCACCGATGAGGAAGTAAAGGAACGAGGTAATTAGGTAGAGGTAGCCGATCTTCTTGTGATCGGTAGTGGTGATCCAGTCGACCAGAATCTGACCTTTGGTCTTCTTACGCTGACCAGCTGCAGGTTTAGTTGCGGTTGCGGTAGCCATCTTCCCTATCCTCGAATCTCTGGGTTGTCACCAGGTAGGTTTTGGTTGCGGTCATAAGTGTTGTCGAGTTGTCCGACGTTGCCAGCTTCTGCTAGCGCATTCATGCGTGCGTCGTACTCAGCTTGCGAAACAACCTTTACGTTGAAAAGCATCATTGAGTGGTATTCGCCACAAAGCTCGGCACACTTGCCCTTGTAAGTGCCTTCAACCTGAGGTGTGAAGTACATGGTGTTGGTGTCGGCTGGGAACATGTCTTTCTTGTACAGGAAGTCGATCACCCAGAAAGAGTGGATCACGTCGCGTGAAGAAAGATCAAGCTGAACTGACTGGTTCACTGGAAGGTAAAGAGTTGGCAGCGCGGCCTCAGAGCCCTCTTCGCCGTCAAACTGCGACTGAATTCCAGACTCATAAACGTTGTCATCAACGTAGTTGAAGTCCCAGCTCCACTGCTTTGCGATTACCTGGATGTGAACATCTGGATTAGCAACTGGTTTTTCAATTTCTGCCATGTCGCGAGCGGTAAAGGCAAAGAAACCGATAACCAAGATGGTTGGCACGATTGTGAAAAGCGTTTCGATTGGGTTGTTGTAGCGCAATTGAACTGGAAGCCCGGTTTCACCGCGACGACGTCGGTAGACAATGATTGCCCAGAACATGAGGCCCCAAGCAACAATTCCAACGCCCCAGAGCACAGTCCAGGATGTGGTCCACAGTCCGGTGATGCGATCGGTGTGGTTGGTCACTCCCCATTCACCAGGTAGCAAACCACGCGATAACTCTTCAGCTGTACAACCGCTGAGCAACAACATTAGTGAGGCTGCAGCCGGAAGGCTGGCCCACTTTCGGACACGCTTAGATAGCACTCTTAACCCTTCGAAGAAGAATCCTTTTCGCCTCTAAGTCTACGCTCTGTAAAACCTTCCAAGGGTCAAAAAACGCCCAAAAAACACGCATTTAAGTGAAAAACTTCCCGAATATTTCGGGAAGTTTTTCAGCAGAATTAAATTTTTGCTCTAGTTGAAGGAATCTCCACAAGCGCAAGAACCAGCAGCGTTCGGGTTGTCAATAGTGAAACCCTGCTTTTGGATTGTGTCTTCAAAATCAATTGAGGCACCGTCGAGGTATGGCAGGCTCATTTTGTCTACTACTACCTCAACGCCATCAAAGTCGCGGATGTAATCAGACTCTTCGAGCTGTTCGTCGAAGTAGAGCTGATAAATCAAACCCGAGCAGCCACCTGGCTGGACAGCTACTCGCAGTCGAAGGTCGTCGCGACCTTCAGCCGAGATAAGCGCTCTGACTTTTGACTGTGCTTGTTCGGTGAGCGTCACGCCCGATTCGATGGTTTGAGACATTTTGAACCTTTCAACTACTGCTCTAAGTCTAACTTTGGAGCCTTCTAAATTAACCCTTTGCCGCTGATTTTCATTCCTGCGGGTGCGTCTGACTTATCCCGAGTAAAAATAGGGACTGGGCTTGGATGGCTTTCTTGAAACTAGGAATGTGCAGTGATTCGTTTGGGCTGTGCGCTCTGGAATCTGGATCTTCGACACCGGTTATGAGTATTTGTGCGCTTGGGAAAATCTTTTTCAAGCTGGCAATGAACGGAATCGAACCGCCAACACCCATATCAACCGGTTCAACGCCGAAAGATTGCTGCAGAGCATTTTGAAACTCTTTTTTAGCCCAACCCGGATCATCTAAATAGGGGTTTCCAGCTTCGTTTTCGCCGAATTCGATTTGCGAACCAAACGGAGCACTCTTCAGCAAGTGCTCACGCAGTAGAGCCAGCGCAGTTTCTGGGTTCTGCCCAGGCGCGATGCGCAAACTTACCTTTGCAGTTACAGCTGGCTGCAGGGTATTCGATGAAAGTTCAACACTCGGCATGTCGATGCCAATAACGGTTACTGCTGGGTCGCCCCAAAGTGCCTGCAAATGATCTTCTTTGCTCAGGGGTTCAACGGTTGGCAGCAGCCCACTGTCGACACGCAATTGTTCGGTGGTATACGGCAATGGTTGAACTTTGAAAGTTTCGAGGCCGTCAATAGCCACCGAGCCATCTTCGTTGTAAAGCTTGGCCAACACCTTGATTAGCGCCATGGTGGCATCCGGAACCACTCCCCCATACATGCCCGAATGCAGCGCATGATCGAGTGTCTTGATGGTGAAGGTTTGTGCTACTAGACCACGTAGCGAGGTGGTCATTGCTGGTATCTCGGTTGTCCAGTTTCCCGAATCGGCCACGATGATGACGTCGGCCTGCAACTTTTTCGCGTTCAAGTTCAAGAAATTTTCGAAGGATGGCGAACCGGCTTCCTCTTCGCCTTCGATAAATAGGGAAATTCCCAAGTCGGGGTCAATTTCACTTAATTCTTGCAAGATCTGCAGCGACCCAAGGTGCACCAGAATTCCGGCCTTATCGTCAGCTGCCCCGCGCCCGTAGGCCCGATCGCCCAGAATCTTCAGCTCAAAGGGTTCACTGTTCCAAACTGATAAATCCCCAGGTGGTTGCACATCGTGGTGCGCATAAAGCAAGATTTGCGGTTTGCCATTTTTCGCTTGGCGTCTAGCCAAAATAGCTGGGGCACCCTGGCCTGATTCTTCGGTTGGAGCCGAGACAATTTCGATCTCGTCAAAAAAATTCAATTCTCTAAACAGCCCCGCAACGGTTTCGGCGCTTTTAGTCAAATTTGACGGGTCAAAAGCGTCCCAGGCGATTGAAGGAATTGCCACCAACCTGGCCAATTGATCCATGTAGCCATCGAATCGAGCAGTTATGGATTTTTCAACGAGCGCGGACAGTTCGGCAGTTTTGTTTGATTGCATAAGGGTAATCTTATGGACGAAGCAGCAAACTTAAGGATGTAGATGACCGAGCCAAACAAGACAGCTGGAAAAGGCAGACCAACTCCGACTCGTAAAGAACGCGAAGCAGCGCAGCGCAGACCTCTGGTTGGCGACAAATCCCCAGAAGCAAAAAAAGCCGCCAAGGCAAAACTTGCCGAGGAACGTCGTAAGGCCCGAGAGGGCATGTCAAATGGCGACGAGCGCTACCTGACCGCTAGAGATCGTGGCCCGCAGCGCCGAATGGCGCGCGACATTGTCGACTCGCAATTCACCATCGGTGAGATGATTTTGCCTTCGCTCATGGTCGTAATTTTGATCTCAGCTGTTGACGATTTTCTGGTTCAGCTAATCACCTTGATTGTCATGTGGGTCTTGTTCCTGGCAGTTGGAATCAACGCTTACTTCATTGGCCGAGGTGCCTCACGCCGAATTGGAGAAAAATACGGCGTCGAAAACCTCGAGCGCGGAATCCGATGGTATGCCGCAATGCGTTCAATTCAGATGCGCCCGATGCGCCTGCCAAAAGCACAGGTCAAGCGCGGTACCAAGATTTAGTTTCAAACAAAACTCAAAGCGCCCGAGTTTCGACTTGGGCGCTTTACTTTTTGGCCGAAACTTCGAGATTTATTTGGCGAGCCCAAAGCGGTCCGCGATAGATGAAACCGGTGTAACCCTGAACTAAGTCAGCACCGCGTGAGAGTCTCTGTGTTACGTCGTCTGCGGTTTCCACACCACCAACTGAAATGATTGCCAAGCGGCCGCCCACCGCGTGCGCAAGAAGATCTAGAACTTCAATTGACCTACTCTTCAGTGGTGCACCGGAGAGACCACCTGCGCCAAATTTCTCAATCATGGAGGCGTCAGTTTTTAGGCCCGTGCGCGAAACTGTGGTGTTGGTCGCGATGATGCCTGCCAATTTCATTTCGATAGCTAGCTGGGCCACCTCGAGGATGTCTTCGTCCGCTAAATCTGGAGCGATTTTGACTAAAACTGGCAGGTTCAAACCAAGTTTCGCTAATTCGGTTTGCACCGCTGCCAAAATCGGCCTGAGCGATGAAACCGACTGCAGTGAACGCAAACCTGGCGTGTTTGGCGAAGAAACATTGATTGCCAAGTAGTCGGCAAATGGCGCCAAAAATCTTGTCGAAGTTGCGTAGTCTTGAGCGGCGTCGGCCACATCAACAACCTTGCTCTTGCCAATATTTACGCCAATGATCGGCAACTTTTGACCGGTATTGCGCAATTTTTGCAAGCGATGGGACACTATCTCGGCGCCTTGGTTATTGAAACCCATCCGATTGATCAGGGCGCTATCGGCAACTAGGCGAAATAACCGTGGCTTTTCGTTTCCCGGTTGCGCCAGAGCAGTAACGGTACCAATTTCGACGTGTGAGAAGCCGAGTTCGCCTAGCGCTCTGACAGCGACCGCATTTTTATCAAATCCGGCGGCCAAACCAAAAACACCGGGAAAATTTAGACCCAGGACAGAAACGTTTTCTACTCGTCTGTCTATTTTTGCCAGTTTGGTGATGCGCAACCGGTAAGCCGCGCGAATAGCAAACATGCCAATGTGGTGCGCGAATTCGGCATCAAGTCGCCTGAAGAAAATGTTAAAGATGAAAGAGTACAGCGACACTTAGTGTTCTCGATTCGAACGCAGCTTAGAAATCGCAGTTTCAAAATCTTCCAAAGATTCCCAACCTTGATAGACACTGGCGAAGCGCATGAAGGCTACCTCATCTAGTAAACGCAGCGGCTCTAAAATGGCGAGGCCGATATCGTGCGCTTCAATCTGTGAGGCACCCGATGAACGCACCGTCTCTTCAACTTTTTGAGCCAGCATCGCTAAATCAGCCTCAGAAACCGGGCGTCCCTGGCAAGCTTTGCGCACGCCGCTGACAATTTTGTCTCGGCTGAAAGCTTCGATGACGCCACTTCGCTTCACCACAGTCAAACTTGCAGTCTCGGTGGTGCTGAAACGCATGCCACACTCGGGGCACTGGCGTCGACGGCGAATTGATGATCCATCGTCAGAGGTTCTTGAGTCGGTAACCCGAGAGTCTGGGAATCGGCAGAAGGGACAGTACATTTCACTAACTCCGATTTAATCTGGCCAGGATGGCTTCACCGTGAGCGGGCAAACCTTCGGTACGAGCAAAAAGATCGACCTGATTTGCCACCTCTGCCAAAGCAGCTTCGTTGTAGTCAATTACCTGCTGGGCGCGCAAGAATGAGAAAACTGAGAGCCCCGACCCAAACTTGGCTTGCTGACCCGTTGGCAAAACGTGGTTCGAACCCGCCATGTAGTCTCCCAAGCTAACCGGTGAACTTTTACCCAAGAAGATAGCACCAGCATTGGAAATCTTTTCAAGCGATTTCTGATCGTCAGCGGTGTGTATTTCCAGATGTTCGGTCGAGTACTCGCTGGCTAGATCTAGGGCAAGCTCTAAGCTGTCGACCACCACGATGGCCGACTGTTGTCCATTCAGTGCGCTCAATACTCGAGCCGAATTGGCAGTAATTGGTGCCAGCTCAGTTACGGCCCGGCCAACGGCTTCGGCAATTTCAAGCGAGTCTGTAATCAGCACCGAAGCTGCCGCCTCGTCGTGTTCGGCTTGGCTGATTAGGTCGTAAGCAATCAGTCGAGGGTCTGACGATGAATCGGCGACAATCAAGATTTCTGTAGTTCCGGCTTCGCTATCGATGCCGATAGTTCCTCGTAGTGCACGTTTCGCAGCGGCTACAAAAATGTTTCCCGGTCCGGTGACCATTCGTACCGGCTCCAGCGGGACGTCGGGCAATCCGTAAGCGAATGCAGCGATTGCGGCTGGCCCACCCATGCAGTAAATTTCGTCGACGCCAAGCAGCTCGGCAGTTGCTAGGACCGATGGGTGTGGACGACCGCCGAATTCTTTTTGGCCCGGGGTGGCAATTGCCAATCGAGGTACTCCAGCAACCTGAGCGGGAACCACATTCATGACCACGCTGGAAGGGTAGACCGCCTTGCCACCGGGCACATAGAGACCAACTGAATCAACCGGTTGCCAACGCTGTGAAACAGTTGCCCCTTTGCCCAACTGCACCGAAATGCTGTGGGGTTTGGTCTCTTCACTGAATTTGCGAACCCTGGCGATTGCGGTTTCAATTGCCTTGCGAAGATCCGGTGAGATTTGCTGCAAAGCCTGGTGCAGCTCATTTTTTTCAACTCGGATGGGGCGCGGATCGATGCCGTCGCGCTCTTGACTCACTCTGATTAGTTCGGTTGAGCCATTAGCTTTAACCGCGGCCAGCAGCGGCAGGATTTGATCTACCGCCTTCGAAATATCAAGTGAAGCTCGCGGCACCAGGAGGTTGATGTCGATTTCTGTTGGCGTTTTTCCGCGCAAATCAAGTAATCGCATCATGGCAGCTGGCATTTTCCCGTCGGTAGTCTCATCCAAGTTTAGACTTTGAACTAGACAATCGCGATTTAGCTCGAATGGATGAAATGCCCAACCTAGGTGATTTAGAACTGATTTCCGACCCAGCCGACGCCTTGCGCAACGTTTTCCGCAGACACGCTTCGGGCGTTGCTGTGATTACTTTGCTGACTGAAGCTGGCGATCCGGCAGGTTTCACCGCTACTTCAGTGACTTCATTGGGCACCAATCCCCCGCTGGTCAGCTTCAACGTTGCCCGCGGAGCGAGCAGCTTTAGCAGCCTCGAAAAATGCGGTTACGTGGCAATTCACACGCTTGGTGAAGATGATTTAGCACTGGCCCAACAGATGGCCGGTGCTGCTGAAAATCGTTTCAAAGCAGACAACTGGGTTCGCGCCATCCACGATCTAGCGGTTTTCCCCCAGGCCAGTTCAATTTTGATTGGTCGAATTCGACAGGTGATCAGCGTTGAGGCAAATGCCGTGGTGATCGTGGATGTCGAACAGGCGCTTTTGGGTGAAGAAAAAGCCGGTTTGCTCTACCTACAACGCTCCTACCGTTCAACCGGTGAAGTTTTAGCCCAAAATTCCTGAGCCGAACAGCACTTTCAGCTCGCCGATTAGATCTTGTGTGACTTTTACCTTTGGTTGAAGTTTGAAGCTGCGCTCACCATTTGAACTGAGCAGGGTAACGTGCACTTCCTCGTTTCCGGCGTGGACTTTTAGAATGCGATCCAGCTCTTCAAGTGCTTTGCGAGTGGCTTCGCTCTCCGGAATTCGAATTTGTAACGGGCCCACGTTTTGTTCTGCGGCTGCGTCAATTGTTTCGACTGAGTACGCCTGCAGACTGTTACCGTCGTCTCGCTGGGAAATGCGGCCTCTAACCACCACCAGCTGATCAGCCTCTAGGGTTTTACCAAATTCTTGATAGGTCTTACCCATCAACATGACAGTCATTTCACCTTCGAAATCTTCAATGGTTACTGCCCCATATGGATTTCCGGAAGCACGCGCTACCTTGTGAGCGACGGCAGTTACCAAACCGGCAATGACCACAGTCTCGCCATCGCGCAGAGTTTCGCTAGCAACAACGTCGCCGATTGAAATTTCAGCAAATCGAGCAATAACTGCCTCTCGGCCAGCCAGAGGGTGATCACTTACGTAGAGGCCAAGCATGTCTCGCTCGTAAGCCAATTTCTCTTTTTTAGTGAATTCAACTCGGTCTGGAACTTTGACATCAAAAGAATTTTCAGAGTCGTCGCCAAACAACGAACCGAATAGATCTACCTGACCGCTGGCCTCGTTCTTCTTGATAGTTGCTTGAGAATCAACTGCCTCTTCGTGCACCTCTAACAAAGCCCGGCGAGTGTGACCCAGAGAGTCGAAGGCACCAGCCTTAATTAGTGATTCGACCACTCGCTTCGAGCAAACCGAAGCTGGAACCTTGCGCAGGAAATCCTGGAATGACGTGAAATTTCCCAGGGTGCGACGTGCTTCGACAATTCCCTCGACCACGTTAACTCCGACATTTCGAACGGCACCAAGGCCAAAACGAATGTCTTCACCAACGGCGTTGAATGCCGCAATTGACTCGTTGACATCCGGCGGTAATACCTGAATGCCCATTCTTCGACACTCGCTCAGGTAGAGGGCGAGTTTGTCTTTCGAATCGCCAACTGAGGTCAGCAATGCCGCCATATACTCGGCCGGAAAATTGGCTTTCAAATAGGCGGTCCAGTATGAAAGCACACCGTAGGCGGCACTGTGAGCGCGGTTAAACGCATAGTCGGCAAAAGGAAGCAGTGTGTCCCAAAGCGCTTTTATTGCCCCATCGGAATATCCGTTGGCTCGCATACCCTCGGAGAAGCCCTCGTACTGTTTATCCAGTTCCTCTTTGTTCTTTTTACCCATGGCGCGACGCAGCAAGTCGGCTTTACCCAGGGTAAAACCGGCAGCTTTCTGAGCAGCGGCCATAACCTGTTCCTGATAAACAATCAGACCGTAGGTTGGGTTCAAAATATCGGCGAGAGATTCTTCGAGTTCGGGGTGAACCGAGTCAACCTCCTGCAATCCGTTTTTTCGCAATGCGTAGTTGGTGTGCGAATTCATACCCATGGGGCCGGGTCGGTAAAGGGCGATTACCGCGGAAATGTGCTCGAAAAGCGAGGGTTTTAGCAACCGCAGCAGTGATCGCATAGCATTACCATCGAGCTGGAAGACACCCAAGGTGTCACCTCTAGACAGCAATTCAAAGGTTGCTGGATCGGAGTCAAGGTCGAGATCTTCGAGCACCACGACTTCACCGCGGTTAGATTTTATGTTGGCTAGAGCGTCGTCTAGCACGGTTAGGTTTCTAAGGCCCAAGAAGTCCATTTTTAGCAGACCAAGCTTTTCGCAAGGCGGCTGGTCGAACTGCGTAATCACGGCGCCGTCATCCTCACGCTTCATGATTGGGATGACGTCGATTAGGGGTTCAGCAGACATGATGACACCAGCAGCGTGAACACCCCACTGTCGCTTCAGATTTTCTAAACCTTGGGCTAGTTCAAATACTTTGGCCGATTCTTCGTCTACCTCAATAAGTTCTCTAAAGTCAGCAGCTTCTTTGTAGCGCTCGGAGTTCTTGTCAACCAGGTCGTTGAGCGTCACATCGCGGCCGAGAACCATTGGCGGCATAGCCTTGGTGAGTTTTTCGCCAACCGAGTAAGGCATGGCCAAAACACGTGCAGCATCTTTCAGAGCTTGTTTGGCCTTAATGGTTCCATAAGTCACGATCTGAGCGACCCGGTCATCCCCGTATTTGTCGCTTACGTAGCGAATAACTTCAGCTCGACGACGATCGTCAAAATCAACATCGATATCTGGCATAGAGACACGCTCTGGATTCAAAAAGCGCTCAAAAATCAAACCGTGCTTGACCGGATCAAGTTCGGTAATTCCAAGTGCGTAGGCAACGATTGAACCGGCCGCTGAACCTCGCCCCGGACCGACACGGATTCCTTGCTCGCGAGCCCAACCAATAAAGTCGGCAACCACCAAGAAGTAGCCGGGGAATCCCATCTGCTTGATTACGTCAACCTCATAGGCCACCTGGTTTGCCTGCGCTTCAGGTATGCCGTTTGGATAACGGCGAGCCATTCCTCGGGTAACTTCGGCCTCGAACCAGCTCGCCTCAGTGTGACCCTCGGGCACTGGGAATCGAGGCATGAGCTCGCGATCTAAGAACTCAACATTGCAGGATTCAGCGATTAGTAGGGTGTTGTCGCAAGCCTCGGGGTAATCGGCAAATAACTCGCGCATCTGGCGGGCCGACTTCAGATAAAACTCTTGCGAATCAAATTTGAAACGGTTTGGATCGGCCAGAGTTGAACCAGATTGCACGCAGAGTAAAGCCTCATGGGCAACCGCATCTCCGGCGTGAGTGTAGTGCAAGTCGTTGGATGCCACCAACGGCATCCCGAGGTCTTTGGCCAGGCGAATCAAATCAGACGTGGTTCGTCGTTCAATTTCTAAACCGTGATCCATGATTTCAGCAAAGTAATTTTCTTTACCGAAGATGTCCTGCAGTTTGGCCGCGGCTTTACGTGCCTCATCGTACTGACCAAGGCGCAGTCGCGTTTGCACCTCGCCCGAGGCGCAACCGGTGGTGGCGATAATGCCTTTGCCGTACTGCTCAAAGAGCTCGGTGTCCATCCTGGGCTTGAAATAGAAACCATCTAGCCAAGCCTTGGATGACATTTTGAAAAGGTTGTACATGCCCTCAGTTGTTTTTGCGAGCATGGTCATGTGGGTAAATGCGCCACCGCCAGAAACGTCATCTTCGCCACCGGAACCCCAGCGCACCCTGGTGCGCTCCTGGCGCTTGGTGCCCGGGGCGACATAAGCTTCGATGCCGATTAGCGGCTTGATTCCGGCGGCTTTTGCAGTTTTGTAAAAATCGAAGGCACCAAAGTTATTGCCGTGGTCAGTTATGCCAATGGCGGGCATACCCTGCTCAGCGGCTGCCTCAATAAGCGGCTTAACTCGAGCAGCGCCATCCAGCATCGAATACTCGGTGTGCACGTGCAGGTGAACGAAAGAGTCGCTCGACAATTTCGCCTCCTAGTGCGCTCTGAGGACCTCGAGTGCATGCTCAAGATCAGGTGGATAGTTGCTGTGCAGGGTCAAACGCTCCCCAGAAATTGGATGATCGAATGAAAGTTTGACCGCGTGCAACCACTGACGCACTAAGCCTAATTTGTCTGCCAGCTTTGGGTCGGCACCGTACATTGTGTCGCCCACTAGCGGGTGGCGAAAAGCGGAAAAATGAACCCTGATCTGATGTGTTCTTCCGGTCTCTAAGTCCACCTCAACCATGGTTGCTGCCGGAAACATCTCAAGGGTTTGGTAGTGAGTTACCGCGTGTTTACCCTCATTCATCACAGCAAATTTGAAATCCGCCTTGGGGTGACGACCAATTGGTGCGTCAAATGTGCCCGCTAGCGGGTCAAGGTGGCCCTGAACAACCGCGTGATAGGTTTTTTCTACGATTCGGTCTCGAAAAGCCTGTTTCAAGCGAGAGTAGGCAAGTTCTGACTTAGCCACCATCATTAGGCCACTTGTGCCCACATCTAATCTTTGAACAATGCCCTGACGCTCAGCGGCGCCAGAGGTACTGACCGGAATGCCTAGCGCCAGCAATGCACCCGGAACGGTTGGACCATCCCAGCCAACTGAAGGGTGCGCGGCAACTCCCGCAGGCTTGTCAATTACGACTAAATCATCGTCTTGAAAAACGATTGCTAGGTCACTGACCAGCGTTGGCAAAACCTGCAACGGATCTTTATTCTCAAATGCGGCGATTTCCAGCAGCGCTCCCGCGCGAAATTTAGCGCTCTTGTCGATGACCTTGCCGTCTTGTTTGACCAAACCTTCGGAGCACAAGTCTGCGGCAACCGCTCGCGAGACTCCTAGGATTTTTGAGATTGCAGCGTCAGCCCTGACGCCGTCAAAACTGTCTGGAACCGGAAAGCTTTTAGCTTCGTTCACTTGGGCTTTGCAGCTTTCCCGATATCTTCACCGCGAATTACTCGTAGAGCGCCGAGAATGGCCATAGACACGATGCAAATATCAGCAAAATTGAAAATCGGAAAGTTGAAAGGTATTTGCAAGTAATCGATTACGTGCCCATTCGGGAAACCCGGTTCTCGAGTGAGTCGGTCGATTAGATTGCCAACGATGCCGGCTAAAAGGATGCCCGCCATGATCGCCCAGGACCTAGTCTCGATTTTCCTGCTCAGCCAAATCAGAGCCAGGGCTGCAATTGACGAAATGATTGTGAAAATCCAAGTTTGACCGAATCCAATGCTGAAAGCGGCAGCGTTGTTATAGGCCAGGGTAAGTCTAAGAATTTCCCCAAAAACTTCGACCGAGGTGCCTGGAACTAGATAGGTAAGCGCCAGATTTTTGAAGAGTTGATCCAAAAAAATTAGAACAACAGCCGGAAGGAAGAAAAAACTAAGAAGCACTCGTAAGCCGAGTTGTTTAGGCAAACTCACTTCAGTTGCTGTAGCCAAAGCCTGTTTGCGGGTTCGTCCAAGTGTTTTTGGCACTCTCGTCTTCTGCAGAATTTACTTGATTGTTTTCAAAAAATGGCGCCGCAGCAGGTGCCTGAGCTGGCCGCTGCTCAAAAGGGAAAGACGGTAAAGCAGGTGCCGCTGCTGGGGCGACCTCTGACTCTTCAAGATCTGCTAACTGGCTTTCGATGTAGGCCTTCAGTTTTAGACGGTACTCGCGCTCAAAGCTTCTGAGTTCTTGAATACGGTGTTCAATCAAGGCCTTCTCTTGCTCAAAACGGCTGAGGTCGGCCCGCTGCTGGGCTTCTGCTTCACGAACTAGACGTGCTGCAGTTGCATGTCCTTCAGCAATTAGTTCGTCGCGTTTGGCAAGACCTTCACGAACGTGCTCTTCATGCAGTTTTCTTGCCAATTGCAAAAGATTGTTGGTGTTATTGGTGTCGAGCGAGGCTGGGTCAGAAACCGGCTCTGGGAATGGGCTTGGCACAATTTGCGGCGCCAGCGCAGACTCAGCAGTTGGGTTGTTGAGCTGATCGGCCAAACCAGCGCCAGAGCGCTGCAGTTCAGCAATTCTCGATTCTGATGCCAACAGCCGTTGGCGGAGATCTTCGTTTTCTTGGTTTAGCCTACGCAGTTCGACGACGATCTCGTCTAGGAAATCGTCAACTTCATCTTGGTCATAACCTTCGCGAAATTTGGTTGGTTGAAATCTTTTATTGACAACGTCTTCGGGAGTAAGCGGCATTAACAGACCTCGTTTGCAAATTCGATGTGCGGGGGCACCCACCTAATGCTTTTAGATTACTCCAGTGCCTCAACTATTAGAAATTGTATAGAGCACGGTAGCCGAGGCTTAGCAAGCGAATTAACTAATGCCTGAGATCAGCGACTGCAAAACGAAGATAGCAATTACCACCAGGGTCCAACCAAAGTCGAGTTGCATAACACCGAAGCGAATTGGCTTGATGAATCTACGAGCAAACTTTAGCGGTGGGTCGGTCACGGTCATAACGAGCTCAACCAATGCAACCACAATGCCCCGCGGACGCCAGGAAGGGTTCACGCTGAGAACTAGGTCGATGAATAGTCTCGCCACCATGGCAAAGAAGTAAATTTCAAGAGCCCACCAAATGAGGCCAAGGATTCCAGTCATGAATTATGGGCGAACGAGAAGCTCGTCCTCGGCTGGTTCTTCTTCGTCATTGACCGCAACGTGATTTGGGGTCAGCAGAAAGACTTTTGGAGTCACCCGTTTCATGTGACCTTCAAGGCCTTCTTTTAGGCCAAGCATGAAGTCGAGCATGCGCTTTGAGTCGGCTTCAGACATGTCTCCCATGTTGACGATTACCGGAATGCCGACCCGGAAATTTGCCGCAACGTCAGGCGCCTCGGCATAGCTTTTAGGCTCAATCGTGTAAATCTCGCTGACGTCACTAACACCACGTCGCGGACGCATCGGTACTACTCGTGGAGCAGGTCTCGATTCGGTTGCTGTCGAAACCGCACGAGGAGCTGCCGGCTCAGTGTCATCAGAAAGCCCTAGCCAGCCTGAAACTTGAGAAATAATTCCAGCCATTTAATCCTCCAAATTACGTGATTGACTTCAGGATATGGCTAATAGGGCCGTTTTCCAGTTATTGCGGTGCCAATTCGGACGTGTGTCGCGCCCGAGGCGATAGCAAACTCAAAATCTTCGGACATCCCAGCCGAGATATATTTCGCATCGGGTGCCAGTCGCATTAGTTGCTCGCTTGAATTCCTAATGCGATCAAAATCAACTCTTGGATCAACATCCAATCCGGCGACACCCATCAGCCCAAGCAGCCGCAGATTGGGTGTCTGCAGAACCTGCTCTGCAAAACCTAGAACGTTTTGAGTTTGAATTCCGCCACGATTTTGATCATCAGTCAGGTTCAGTTGAATGAAGACATCAAGCGGTTCAGCACGGTCGGCAACTGCTTTACCCACAGCATCGAGCAATGATGGTCTGTCAAGCGAATGCAAAACGCTTGAGTAACTGAGTGCAGATTTAGCTTTATTAGATTGCAACTGCCCGACAAAGTGCCAAGTAACAGTCTTACCAGCCAGAGCAACTTCGGCAGCTTTTGGTTTGGCTTCCTGGTCTCGATTTTCACCAAAATTGCTAACTCCAATTTCAGCAAGGTCTAGCACCATCTGCGCCGGATTGTTTTTCGAAACGACTACGAGTGTGATGTCATCTCTCGAGCGACCAGAATTGCTCGCGGCTTCACTAATTTTTTGCTCGACAACGTCGAGCCGACTCTTCAGCGTTGACATCTACCTTAGAAACTCGGGAATGTCGAGGTCGTCTCCCCAAGTTCCATCAGCAGTCTGTGGCTTCGCTTTGTCGCCTGCGTCGTTGATGGGTTCCTCTGCAATCACATCTATGGCAGCAGTTGAGTCGTCGGCTTGATCGAAACTGTCGAAACCCTGCGGTGCTGCAGCAGCTGCAACTGGAACTGCCCCGGTAGCCGGCTCGGTTGCGAACCAGCTGGTCGAGCTAACCGGTTCGCTAGCAAAAGCTTTACGTTCCACTTTGCGCACCGAAGGCATGCCGCCATCAAAGCCAGCTGCGATAACGGTAATTCGAACCTCATCGCCCAAGGTGTCATCGATTGTGGTTCCGTAGATGATGTTGGCCTCTGGGCTGACCGCCTCTTGTACCAAACGAGCCGCTTCATCGATTTCGTGAAGACCCAGATCGGATGCGCCCTGGACGAGCAGAAGAACGCCGTGTGCGCCATCGATGCTGGCCTCGAGCAGCGGTGACGAGATAGCAATCTCAGCGGCCCGCACGGCTCGATCTTCGCCCTTGGCGGTACCAATTCCCATCAATGCCGAGCCGGCACCCTTCATGACCGACTTGACGTCGGCAAAATCAAGGTTGATCAAACCGGGAGTGGTAATCAAATCGGTAATTCCTTGAACACCGGCTCTCAGCACATCATCTGCAGTTGCAAACGCCTCTACGACAGAGACTGATTTGTTGACAAGTTCGAGAAGTCGCTGGTTCGGAACCACGATCAGCGTGTCAACTTCACCACGAAGCACCTCGATACCAGTTTCAGCCTGCGCTGCTCTGCGCTTTCCTTCGAAACCAAAAGGTCGGGTTACAACACCCACGGTCAAGGCATCAAGTTGTTTGGCAATTCGAGCAACCACCGGTGCTGCTCCAGTTCCGGTGCCGCCACCTTCGCCGGCGGTCACGAAAACCATGTCAGCACCTTTTAGCGCGGCTTCAATTTCATCGGCGTGGTCTTCGGCAGCACGTCGACCAATCTCTGGATCGGCTCCGGCGCCGAGACCGCGAGTCAATTCGCGGCCGATGTCTAGTTTGACGTGCGCCTCGCTCATCAATAGCGCCTGGGCGTCGGTATTTATGGCTACGAACTCGACACCGCGAAGGCCAGCTTCAATCATGCGATTTAGGGCGTTGACGCCACCGCCGCCGACACCAACAACCTTGATTACTGCTAGGTAGTTCTGGTTAAGACCCACGGTGATCCTCCGAATTAGTTTGCTGCCAACTGAGGTGAACCCTAAACCTCAGCCTGAGACTTAGAGTTTCACCAATTTCTTTTACTGCGCCACGAAGTTAGAACGCGGCGCGGCAAGATTTTGGGAGGCTCTCGGGCGTGTCGAAAAAACTAACTTAAATCTGCTTTTTAGTAGCGCACCACAGGCGCATTTGGTGAAGAAACATCAAAGGTGACCGAGTCAGATTTTTTGTGATTTTTGATTAGCGCAGCCAAAACCTTCGATTTCAAAACCGAATTTGAACCGTCTCCCCAGATAATTTTTTGTCCCGCCGCACCGCGCAGTTCTAACGTGACATCATCCTTAGATTTGGCGTTTATCGAGGCTACCCTGCCCAGTAAATCAGCGGGCAGAGCGAGAATCACATCTATTGCAGCTCGGAATTCTGCGGAACTCTTTGGATCATTATTGAGTTCGATTCTCGGTAATTTAGCATCGCCCGCCTTGCCCAATCGAATGCCAGCGGGATCATAAAGATAGTCGACCCCGTTTTGACGAACAATTGCAATCGGAGTTCTTTCGACAACCTTGACGATAACCTCATGCGGCGGAACAGCGACAATAGAAAAACTCTCGATTAGCGAAAACTTGCTCAGCGCATCGGAAATGCTGTTCTCACTGATCAAAGTCAACGGAACACCCTGAAGCGGCTGCAAGGCTTTTTGAATTGTCGCCTCTTTGAGTCGATTCAAACCAGTGACCGTGATTTTTTCTACCGCCAAAAGCGGAGTGAAGATAGTGGCAAGCACAAGCCCGAGCAGGGCGAGCGTCGAACCAATTGATATCGTCAAAACAGTTCGACGTCGGCGACTGTAGGCGGTGAATCTTCTGGCCTGCGCAGATAGATTCTGGGCTCCAACCCGACGTCCGGTTTTGCCCAGCCTCAAAAGTTGGCGTTTGGTCAACTCTTTTGCAGCTTTGCCCGAAGATTTCCGGGCTGTCGCGGCGCGCGTGGGTTTGGCAGTTACAGACTTGGCTGAGATTCTTCTGCCAATTCGCACCACCTGTTTCTGTTTGCCAGTCTCCAAATTGGAACTATTGGCCGGAACCGAGCGCGGGTGGCCTGCGCCAGCATCTGTTTTCGCCCGGATAGGCCGACGCGGCGTCTGCCCCGCTGCTGATTGACCGGAGGGTCTCTTCATCAGTTCCCAAGCGATTCGAGCAACTCGGGCACCATTCGATAAATGTCACCGCAACCCATAGTCATGATGAAATCTCCGCTGCTGGCCAGCGAGGCTGCTACGGCTGGTACTTCATCCCAGTTCGGAACATAGTGAACCTGGGATTTGTTTTCGAATGCATCGGAAATAAGTGCGCCGGTCACTCCTGGCTCGGGATCTTCTCGGGCGGCATAGATATCGAGCACCACAACCTCATCGCTGGCTGCCAACGCCTCGGCGAACTCTTTAGCCATCAAGCGTGTTCGGCTGTAAAGGTGCGGCTGGAAAACCGTGATGATTTTTCCATCGCCAACTACCGCTCGGGCACCTTTGATGGCGGCGGTAACCTCGGTGGGATGATGGGCGAAGTCGTCATAAACCTTGACTCCGCGAACTTCACCGTGAAGGTGGAAGCGTCGCTCGGTACCGGCAAACAGTTCGATCTGGGCAAGTGCTGCTGCAAAATCAAAACCGAGGCCAACTAGAACTGCTGCCGCTCCGGCTGCGTTGATCGCATTATGCTCACCTGGAATCTGCAAGGTCGCGGCTTGGGTTTGGCCCTCAAAGGTAAGTTCAAATTTGACCTGTGCGCCACTGGCATCGACGTTCGTCAACTGCAGGGTGGCCCCATCGCTTCGACCAAAAGACAAAACTCGCTTTTGATGTAGAAGCGCATGAACCCGTTTAGCCCCTGGGTCATCGGCAGAAATCACAACAAATTCGCCGGATCCGCTAGCAAAACGTGCAAATTCTGCCTCGAAAGCCTCTTCTGAGCCATAGTGATCGAGGTGATCGGCATCGACGTTGGTGATAAGCGCAACTGCGGTGTTGTAGTGCAAAAACGAACCGTCGGACTCATCGGCCTCGATAACAAAAAATTCTCCCGAGCCAGCCCCAGAGGATACTCCGAGCGACTGAATTACACCGCCGTTTACGAAACTTGGATCTTGCCCGAGGCCCTGCAGAGCAGTCACAATCATGCCGGTGCTGGTGGTTTTTCCGTGAGCACCCGCTACAGCAATAACTCGCTTTTTCATGGTCAGATAAGCCAGAGCCTGGGAACGGTGGATAACCGGAATGCCGAGGCGCTTGGCAAGCAAATATTCAGGATTTGTTGGCCAAAGGGCTGAGGTAACCACAACAGTGTCAGGTTGGCCAAGGTGCTTTTCATCGTGTCCGATAAATACCTCAGCACCCAAGCAGCGTAATTTGGCCACGGTTGCGGTGTCGCGCAGATCACTGCCGGTCACCTTGTGACCCATACCAAGCAGCATGGCGGCAATTCCGCTCATGCCAGAACCACCGATGCCAACAAAGTGGACAGTGCCTAGTTCTGCCGGCACTGGCTGCGAGAAATCTGGTTTGATCATTCAAAATCCTTTTTACCTAGAAAGACTAGAGAGACTCTCAGCGGTTTTTCGAGCGCAACACACCTTCGACCAGTGCCAATAGCCGCGAGGCACCGTTTCTAATGCCAATTGATTTGGACATCTCCCCCATTTGAGCTAGCCGTCGGCGACTTGAAACCAGCGGGATCACCTCTCGAGCGACATAATCCAGATTGAAATCGGCGTCGTTTACCAAAAGCGCAGCGCCAGCATCAATCGCACCCTTGGCGTTGAACTTTTGCTCCCCGTTTCCAACCGGGTATGGAATGTAAAGCGCCGGCAAACCCAACGCCGTTATCTCGGAAACAGTCGATGCTCCAGCTCGGGATATAACCAAATCAGCCGCAGCCAGAGCCTGATCCATGCGATCGCAGTATTTCAAGCGAAGGTAGCTGCCCGATTTAAGCTCTGGCAACTCGGATGCGCCACCGGTGATGTGCAACACCTGTATTCCCGCCGCATCAAAGAGGCTTCTAGAAGCTTCAACAGTTTCGTTAATGGCTTTGGCTCCAAGGGAACCACCGGTGACCAAAATAGTGGTCGTGGCTGGATCAAGACCGAATGAAACTCTGGCCATTTCGCGAGCTGATTCAATGTCGAGAACTTCTATTTCACTTCGCAGTGGCATCCCGGTTTTGGTGCTCTTTGGAAGCGACGTGTTATCAAAGGTCACGCCGACGGCAGCAGCAAATTTGGAACCCAATTTATTTGCCCACCCGGGCAGAGCGTTTGCTTCATGGACAATCACAGGCGTACCGCAAAGTTTGGCCGCTAAGTAGGCAGGAGCACTTGCATAACCGCCAAAACCAACCACTACGTCGATTTTTTGCGAACGAATAAAACGCCGTACCTGGAAAACTGCCCTAATCATTTTGAAAGGAAAAGTAAGGGCGTAACCGCCCAGTTTCCTTGGAAAAGGAAGTCGCTCAATAGTAAAAAGTTCATAACCGCGTTCTGGAACGAGTCTTGACTCCAAGCCTTCTTCGGTGCCGAGGGCGACAATCTTTGCCGAGGCATCGGCGGCCGCAATCTTGTCGGCCAAAGCTAGCAGCGGGTTAACATGACCGGCAGTTCCGCCTCCGGCCAACAGATACGAAGCCACTAGCGGGCCTTTCTGTTTCTAGAGGCAGACCTGACTGCCCCAAAACCCAAATGATTAGAACGCTCGATCGAGAGCACCAAGCCAATGGCACCAAGTGTCGAAATCAACGATGAACCACCGGCGGAAATCAGAGGAAGAGGAACACCCAAAACTGGTAACAACCGCAAAACAACAGCGATGTTAATCAAGGCTTGGAAAACCAGCCAGACGGTAACTCCGGCGACAATAAACCTTGAGTAGGTGTCTTGGGTGCGATTCAAAATTCGCACTAGCGCTCGAGCCAGCAACACAAACATGACAATCACAACGAGGGCTCCAATCAGCCCAAACTCTTCGGCGATGATGGCAAAAATGAAGTCGTTTTCTACTTCCGGAATCCAACTCCATTTCATCTTCGACTCACCAAGGCCTACGCCAAAAAGTCGACCGGCAGCAATTGCCCATTCGCCATGTTCAGATTGCCAGTTATAGCCATTTGGGTCGGGTGCAGAAGGATTCAGCCAAGCCAAAATACGACCCCAACGGCTTGATGATTGCGACATCAGCAAAATTCCTGCCACTGAAGCAATACCGACTACCTTCAGTGCCAAATTGGTTGGCATTCCAGCCAGCACCATCAGTCCAAGAAATGCGATTGCCATAACTATTGCAGTACCCAAGTCACGACCGGCAAGCACTAGTCCTAGCGCTGCCGCCGAAACAACAATTGGCGGTGTCCAGGTTTTGGAGATATGGAAGTAATCAACATTTTTTGCCAGCATCGCAGACAGTGCAATGATGACCGCCAACTTCAAAAATTCAGACGGTTGGAAAGTAAAACCGAAAATGGAAATCCAGTTTTTGTTTCCGTTTACTTCTTTTCCAAAGAAGATAACCAAAAACTGCACCGACAAACTAGCCAACAGAATCACAACCGAGCGATGCTGCCAAACTCTTACCGGGATTGCGGACAATATGGTCATGCCAATTAGGCCGATGATTGCATAGCCAAACTGTTTGGCGCCGATTGATAACGCATTATTGTTGGCAATCAGCGAGTCGATGGAAGATGCCGAAAGCACCATCAGAACACCAAAGGCCACCAAAAATAAGGTGAAGCCTAAAAGCGTGTAAAACTCGTTTGACTGAGCACGGTATACCCGGTCAAATATTGCCCGGATGGTCGCAAATAAAGACTCGAATTGAATTTTTGAAGCCTTAGGTTTGCTTGAGGTAGCCCGAATTGGTGCCGTGGTTCTAGATCTCGGCACCGCAGAAATTCCTACTCTCTTGCTCATGAAACTAGCTCGCGAACTGCGTTGGCAAATAAATTGCCGCGTTCGGCATAATCCTTGAATTGATCCATCGAAGCCGCAGCTGGTGCAAGCAAAACTACGTCAGTCGGTGCAGCAACCTTTTTCGCCGCCTCAACAGCCTCAACCATTACCGCAAATCCCGATTCAGCCTTGACGCGGTATGTCGAAATGTGTGGTGCAACTTTTGCAAAAGCTGCCAGTACCGGATCAGCATCTTTGCCTAAAACAATGGCGAACTTAATTCGATTTGCGTATTCGGCGATGAGCGGCTCTATTTCGACACCCTTCAGCAGCCCACCAACAAGCCAAATCACCGAGTCAAACGACTTGAGCGACGCCGCAGTTGCGTGAACATTGGTAGCTTTTGAGTCATCAAACCAACGAATCTGGTCTTTCTCCAAAACCAACTCAATACGGTGTCCATCAAGTTTGAAGCTTCGAATTGCCTGCTGAATTGCCGCTGGCTCGACACCCGCCGCACGGGCTAGCGCAGAGGCTGCGGCGACATTCTGCTTTAGGTGGTCTGTTAGGACTGAAATCTGCTCAATGTCAGATGTGGTTGCTAACTCAATAGCCGAGTTGGCCCGGTCATCAAGAAAAGCTCGATCTGCCAAAATTTCTTCAACATAGCCAACCTGCGAGCGCGCCGGAATTGCCAAGGTGAAGGCGATAGCACGGGCACCCTCGACTACATCAGCTTCTTCCACCATTCTTTCGGTGGCTAGGTCTTGCCCGTTGTAAACGCAGGCAATTCGCACTTGCTGATAGACCTTTGCCTTGGCGTCCCGATAGTTTTCAAAGCTTCCGTGCCAATCAAGATGATCAAGGTCAAGATTGAGCACCGCGGCCGAATGTGGTGAAACCTGGCCCATGTAATGAAGTTGAAAACTGGAAAGTTCAACAACCAGAGCATCTAGGCCATCTGGAACTCGAATTGCATCGAGAATCGGGGTGCCGATATTGCCGCAAGCCATGGCACGCAAACCCGAAGTCAAAAAGATGTGCTCTAGCAGTTGGGCTGTTGTGGTTTTGCCATTGGTGCCGGTAATCAAAAACCATTCGGCTGGCTTGCCAACTTTGTCGCGCAGTCGCCAAGCAAGATCGATATCTACCCAGACTGGCACCGACGATTCTTTTGCCCAATTGATTAGGTCGTGCTCGGGGCGCACACCCGGCGAAGTGATGATTAGTTCAGGAGCGAAATCTTGAACCTTACTAAGTAGTTCTTCGTTGTCTGACGTGATTACAGCAGAAACTCCCAGCACATCCAAAATTTCTAGCTGTTCTTCATCAGCGGCAGCGGCAACGACCAAAACCTCGGCACCCAATTCAGCCAGCGTGTCAGCTGCCGAAAATCCAGAAACTCCGAGGCCAAAAACCACAACTTTGAGGTCTTTCCAGTCATCGTGCCACGAATGAAGTTGATCTATTCTGCTCATCTGTTATCCGTAAACCCACTCGACATAGAACAAACCGATGCCGGTCATTACAGATAATCCAGCGATAATCCAAAAACGGACAACCACGGTGATCTGAGCCCAACCCTTTAGTTCAAAATGATGGTGTAGCGGGCTCATCAGAAATACCCTTCGCCCAGTTCCAGTGCGCCATTTCGTGATCTTGAAGAAAATGCGCTGGATGGCGACCGAACCGGTCACAATTACGAAAATTCCGCCGATAAAAATTAGTAGCAATTCGGTTCGGGAAAGAACCGCGAGAGCCGCTAATGCTCCACCTAGTCCGAGTGATCCGGTGTCGCCCATGAATATCTGTGCCGGCGAAGTGTTGTACCAAAGGAAACCTGCTAGCGCACCGACGATTGCGGATGCTACAACCGCAAGATCTAGTGGATCTCTAACGCTGTAGCAGCTACTGATGTTTTCGAGTACCGTGCCACAAGTCTGATTGAATTGCCAAAACCCGATAACTGCGTAGGCGCCGATTGCCATAATGGCACTGCCGGTGGCTAGGCCATCTAGGCCGTCTGCGATGTTGACACCATTAGATGCACTGACCGTGATCAGGTTAATCCAAAGGATGAAAAGCCCAATTCCGATCACGCTACCGAGCATAAGGAAATCAAGATTGGTGTCACGCACCCACGAAATTGCTGTAGACGCGGGCGTTAGCCCATCCTGGTTTGGAAATTGCAGTGCCAAAATCGCAAAAACAGTTGCTACCAGGACTTGACCGGCAATTTTCGCCCAACCGGTCAGGCCGAGACTGCGCTGACGATGGGTCTTAATAAAGTCGTCGATGAAACCGACTAACCCAAGACCGACCAACATGAGCAAGACCAGCAACGCCGAAGCAGTCGGTGTCTCACCGTTGGCCAATTTGCCAAAAAAGTAACCGAGGACGGCGGCAACAATAATTACCACGCCGCCCATGGTGGGAGTGCCGCGCTTGGTGTGATGGCTCTGCGGCCCATCATCGCGGATGAACTGACCCCATTTCAGCTTCTTGAAAAGCCAAATGAAAGCTGGGGTTGCCAACAGGGTGAACGCCATGGATACGGCGCCGGCGAGAAGAAGTGCTCTCACTGACCTACCTCCAAAAGTCTGTCCCCCAAAAATCTCAGGTTGGCTGATTTTGATGACTTCACCAGAACCAAATCACCAGGTTCAAGCATCCCATCTAGGTAGTCAAAAGCCTGGTCAATCTCATCAAAAAATTTCGATTCGCCATCCCACGACCCCTCCTGGGTGGCACCCATGTGAATCAGCTTGGCGCCGGCGCCGACAACGACCACCTGGTCGATGTTGAGACGAACGGCTACTCTGCCGATGGCGTCGTGCTGCTCGCGCGATTGACTGCCCAGTTCTGCCATTTCACCCAAGACGGCAATTGTTCGATGCCCTGACTTACCCAGATGGGCAAGCGTCTGCAGCGCAGCCTTGGTTGATTCAGGGCTGGCGTTATAGGCATCATTTATCACATACACACCGTCGGAACGCTTACCTAGCTGCATACGCCAACGCTCGGCAAGGGGCATTTCTTCGAGAGCAGCGATAACCGTCTCGCGTGCCAAGCCAAGCTGATCAGCCACGGAAATCGCGGCTAGCGCGTTCATTACGTGATGCTCGCCAAGTATTTTCAGGCTTACTGGCTGTATCGCAGCTTCGGGCCAGTGCAGGTCGAAGGATGTTCCAGCCAGGCTAAGTTGCTGGCCACTGGCCAAGTAATCGGCTTGATGAGTTCCGAACCAAACCGTTTTTGCCTTGGATAGGTTAGCCATCGCGGCTACGTGCGAGTCATCCGAGTTGAGGATGAGCAGCCCATCTGGGCCAATCGCCTGTGCCAACTCACCTTTTATTTGAGCGGTGATGGAAATGTCACCAAATTCTCCGACGTGCGCCAAGCCCACCTTCAGAATCACACCAATATCTGGCTTGGCCATATCTGCCAGGTAGGCGATGCTGCCCGGTCCGTCGGCACCCATTTCAACCACCAAGTATTTGGTCTCATAGTCGATTTTTAGCATCGAAATCGGGGCGCCAACCTCGTTGTTGTAAGACTCAATCGGGGAAACCGTTGGTCCAAATTTGGCCAGAATTGCACCCAGCATATTTTTGGTGGTGGTTTTGCCGTTTGAGCCGGTGATGCCGATAACGGTGAGGTTTGATTTAGCACGTACTTTCTCGATGACAAATTTTGCCAGTTTGCCCAGGGCGGCTACCGAATCAGCAACTACAAGTTGCGCAATCTCGACTTCAACTCGATGTTCAACCAAAGCGGCAATCGCCCCTGATTTTCTGGCGGAATCGACAAAAAGGTGACCATCGGTCACTTCGCCGGGCTTGGCGACAAACAGAGACCCCGGTTGAACAAGTCTTGAATCGGTCTCTACGCTGGCGCTCACCCTAAGTTCAGGGTCACCAAACAGTTGGGCACCCACAGCGTCGGCAATTTCGGCCAAAGTTAGTTCAATCATGGCCAGCCATTCTCTCGCAGTGCTGCTCGGGCTTCGGCCCTTGCAGAGTAAGGAGTTCGCACTCCCCTAATGTCTCGATAATCTTGATGCCCCGGACCGGCCCAAAGAATAGAATCGCCCGGTTCAGCGAGCTTTACGGCCTCGCGGATAGCCGCCTCAGGAGGGCTGACCTCAAGAATTGCCATATCTGGGCGATGCTCTTTTGCAGCGCGAACCAGCACCTCACGGATTGAAGCTGGATCTTCGAATCTGGGGTGATGGTCGGTGATTACCAAAATATCTGACCCGGCAGCAGCAATCTGCGCCATTGCCGGCCGCTTAGAAGGATCGCGGTCTCCGTCGGCACCGAAAACCATGATGACCTTGCCTGTGGTGACCTCACGAACAGCCTTAAGTGTGTTGAGAAAAGCATCCGGTGAATGACCGAAGTCCACATAAACCGCAGGGCCAATGTCAGAGCTGACCCGTTCGGTTCGACCGGGCATATAGACCTCAATGCCAGACACAATTGCTTTAGCGACCTGTCGGCTGTCGAATCCTGCCTCAATCAGCATGGCGATGGCAAGACCGGCATTTGCCGCCATATGCGCTCCGATAATTGGCAACGAAGTCGAAAAAACAATGTTTTCTGGCCCAAAGACTCTAAATTTTGTTCCGGCCGGTGAAGTTTCCAGCAACTCTACGTGCCAATCTGCGGATACGCCGACCTGGCTGCTGATTGTTGAAACTGGGATTGCGCAGGCTGCGACAAACTGAGCGCCATACTCGCTGTCTAGACACACAACACCCCGCGCTGCTCGCCCGGGTTGAAATAGGGCGGCCTTGGCGCGCAAATAATCAGCCATGTCCGCATAGTCATCGAGATGATCGTGGCTCAGGTTTGTGAAACCAACAACATCAAAAAAGATGCCGTCAACGCGCAATTGACTCAGCGCTTGGGCCGAAACCTCAAGCGAGATAGCAGTAACGTTGCGCTCGCGCATCCTGGCTAACAACGCCTGCATTTCGGTTGATTCTGGGGTTGTCAGACGGCTGACGATAACTTCACCGGCGATATGCCTTTCGGCGGTTGACGTTAGGCCGGTAGTTTCGCCTAACTGTCGCAAAATTGCATCCAGGATGTAGGTTGTTGAAGTTTTGCCGTTGGTGCCGGTGGTGCCGAAGATTTTGGGCATGATGTCGCGGCTATTGCCGTAAACAAAAGCTGCAATCTCGCCCAGTAGTGCTCTTGGGTTTTCAAGTTGCAAAATTGGAACCGGGCAATTATTCAGTTGGGCTATGCCAGCCGCATCCGTGACAACTGCACTTGCCCCTGCGGCTAAAGCCGCTTCAATAAATTTCGCGCCGTGCGTCTTTTTACCCGGCATCGCAAAAAATATGTCGCCGGATCGTAAATCTGCTGTGTTCATGCTGATTCCGGTGAACAGGACATTGGGGTCACCAGCGACAAGCGAAAGCTTGAAGGCATTCGCCAACTCGGCGACGCTAACCGGGATGACCTGATCGGGCCTCAAAATCGGTGGAATTTGTTCTTGCATCACTCAATCACCACTCGGTTGGAATATTGGCTGACTTGGTTGTCGACGGCGGGACACGGTAGGTGCGCAGCACCTGCTCGAGGATGCGCTTAAACGGTGGCGTTGCACCAATCGAGTTGCTGACCGTGCGCGGTTTGTAAACGGTCACGGCCACAACGAATTCAGGATTTTCAGCTGGCGCCAACCCAATGAATGAGATTGCAAATCGGGATCCGTACTTGCCAGTCTCAGGATCAGCAATTTGAGCTGTACCGGTTTTTCCTCCGACTCGATAACCGGGGACAGCGGCGGTCTTTCCGATACCACCCTGTTCTACGACCTTTTCTAGCATGTCAATTGTGGTTCTGGCTGAGGCTTCGCTAATCACTCGAGTGCCTGGCTTCACCTCGGTTTTTTCGATGTTGCCATTTTGGTCGATACAGCCCTCAACCAAGATTGGTGAAAGTCGCACACCCTTATTGGCCACAGCCTGGTACATCATCGCGGTCTGCAATGGGGTCATGCTCACACCCTGACCAAACATGGATACGTATTTCTTGATACCATCCCAATCTTCAAAAGCATTGATTTGGCCTTTGGATTCACCGGGGAAATTGACTCCAGTTTTTGAGCCGAGACCAAATGCTTGCAGGTATTTGTACCTTGTTTCAACCGGCACTTTTCGGCCTAAGAGCATAATTCCAGTGTTGGATGAGTCTCTCAAGACGCCGGTCAAGGTGAGTCTCTCAGTCGGGTGAAAGTGGCTGTCGGTTACCCGATAGCCAACATTCGGGATAGACCAACCGTAGGGCGCCTCAATTTGCGAGGCTGCGGTACCGAGACCGGTATCAACCAAAGTCGCTGCCGTGATGGTCTTTAGCGTCGACCCGGGCTCAAAGGCAGTTCTGAAAATACGAGCACCACGATCTTCGGCCGCAACAGCTGCAGGATTGTTCGGATCTACCGAGGGCGCCTCGGCGGCAACCAGAATCTTGCCGGTCTTTGCTTCAATTACCACCGCCGTTGCCCAGTCGGCTCTAAGTTTCGAAACCGTACTGGTCAGCACCTGCTGGGCGAAATACTGTAGGTCTGAGTTGATGGTCAGCTTTACATTTCTGCCCGGAATAGCTTCCTTGGTGGTAACCGCCGAAGACGGAATCTTGATTCCATCAACGCCTTTTTCAAATGTCTCTTGCCCATTCTGGCCAGCCAGACACTGGTTCATCTGCAGCTCTACACCTTCAACCGCATTGCCATCCGGGTCTAGAAAGCCAAGCACGTTTCCCGCAACCGCACCGTTGGGGTATAGCCGATCTGGAATCGGGTCATAGTAAATCCAGGGAATATCGAGGGCACGAACTTTTCGATACACCTCGGCATCGACGCGTTTTTTGATTTGTGAGTACTCGGATGTGCCCGCAATTTTGGCCAGTACATCGGCCTGAGTCATGTCGAGAATTGTCGCCAGCTCGTTGGCTACCTGCTCGACCGGAATTTGGACATCGGCCCCATTGACTTGACGAAGAACCGGCGCAACTTTGCTAGGCGCAGCATTGATGTCATATCGGTAGACAGTTCTTGCTAAAACTTCACCGGATGAGTCGGTAATCTCACCGCGCAGCGCTGGCAGGGTACGCGAAACAGCGCGTTTTTCGTATGAAAGCTCATTGATGGCATCCGCTTTGACAACCTGAAGATCAACCAAACGGATACCGAAGACGATAGCGATAATCGAGACAGCGGCTAAAAGCGCGCGAACTCTAGACTTCGGATTACCGGGCGTCAGATATGTCATCTGCCGACCTGCCTATCTAGTGCGTTGGAGAAGCTGGAATAACGCCACCTGTTGAAACTACTTCAGGCTGATTAGTTTTCTTCGGAGCGACATCCTGAGTTTTGACGCCGGTTTCCGCGGTTGCGCCAAGGTTTCCAGCCAACTGGACTTCAGTTGCCAAAGTTGAACGCTCGGTGAGCGCGGCGTTCGGCACTAGGTTTCTACTAACTCGACCAGAGGTGTCTAAGGCTGCCTTTGGTTTTCCAAAAACTTTTTGATCTTCGATACGCAAAAACACCGGGTTAGCATTGGCAATCATTCCGAGCTTCTGAGCCGCGTTTGCCAGGTTTTGCTGCGAGGAGAGCGAGCCGACCTCTTCGCTCAAAATCTGAGCCGTGGTGGTTAGTTCTCGTTTTTCTTTTTGAATACTGGCTAGTTCATAAACTGCGCTTGAGGTAAGCATGTGCATGATTAGACCCAAAAGTGCGATGGCAAGTGATCCAAGAGTGATCACTCCAACAACGGCCATGCTAGAGCGACTGGTGAAAGTTGGCAGCTCTACTGCCCTAAGTCGAGGCTTGGTTACCTGAGAAACAGGTCGAACTGGCGAAGTTACTCTTGCAATGCTCATGCTGCTCTCCGGATCTTTTCAGCAGCGCGAAGTTTCACCGAAGCTGCTCTTGGGTTTTCACTAATTTCGAGATCAGAGGCCGACTCGGCACCCTTGACTAAAAGTTTCAAAACTGGGGCATGCTCTGGCAGCTCGGGTAAACCCAGCGGAGCTGACGAGGTCGCTTTACTGACCAGCTCGGTCTTGACGATGCGATCCTCAAGTGAGTGGTAACTCAAAACGACAATTCGTGCGCCGACGCCTAAAACAGAAATCGCAGCTGGAATGGTGCGACGCAAGACCTCAAGTTCTTGGTTGACCTCAATACGCAAGGCCTGAAACACTCGTTTAGCCGGGTGGCCAGACGATTTACCTTTGATGAACGGCACTACTTTGATGATCAATCCAGAAAGCTGTGCGCTGGTTTCAAAAGGTTGAGAGTTTCGAGTCGCAACAATTTGGCGAGCGATCGGCTTAGCGAATTTCTCTTCACCGTAATCCCTGAAAATTCGAACCAAATCGTTTTCGTTGTAGGTGTTGAGAACATCTGCCGCGGTCATGCCGGTGGTGTTGTCCATTCGCATGTCCAACGGAGCATCGTAGCTGTAAGCGAAGCCGCGCTCCCCCTCGTCAAGTTGCATCGAAGACACACCCAGATCAAGCAAAATAGCATCCGCGTACTCGATGCCCAGTTCGTCTAGAACATCCTCGATTTCGTCATAAACGGCGTGCACCAGGTGAGTGCGGTCTGCAAAGGTTTTAAGGCGTTCGGCCGCAAGTTCAAGTGCCTTTGGATCGCGGTCGATGCCAACCAAAACCAACCCTGGAAATGCCTGCAAAAACGCTTCTGCGTGGCCAGCTAATCCGAGTGTTCCGTCGACTAGGACCGCGCCAGGCTTCTGCAAAGCCGGTGCCAGCAATTCGATGCAGCGCTCTAGTAGAACTGGTTTGTGTAGTTGGTTGATTTGCTTCATTTGAACCGGGTGCCTGACCCTGATTCCTCATCCGTTCAACAGAGCTTGGTTTTCTGTTACCTCAGTTAGAGATGAGCGAACGGCTGAAGATTCAAAATCAGGCTAGAAGAGCCCCGGAATCACCTCCTGCGCAACGTTGGCGAACGAGGTTTCTTGTGCCGCAAGGTAGCTGTTCCAAGTGGCTGCATCCCAAATTTCTGCGCGGGAGCCGACACCGATTACGACCAATTCTTTGTCAAGCCCGGCGTATTCGCGTAATACCGCTGGAATCGTTACGCGACCCTGCTTGTCTGGTTGCTCATCTGAAGCACCGCTGAGAAATACGCGCAGGTAGTTTCGGGCATCTGCTGAGGTGATTGGCGCCTGTTTGATCTTTTCGTGAACCGAGTTGAACTCGGCACTGCTGAAGACATAGAGGCAGCGGTCTTGCCCACGGGTGATTACTAAACCCGACTGAAGCTCATCGCGGAACTTGGCCGGCAAAATTACTCGGCCTTTTTCATCAAGTTTTGGGGCGTGAGTGCCTAGCAGCATCGTGACCCCCTTCAGTTCTTGATTACATCTACCTCCACTATACACCACTTCGCACCACAAAACCTAGAAAATCGAGTAATTTTTTCACACGGCGTGTCGTTTTATCCCGAATTTTAGGGACTTTTTTTAGTGGAGGGAAATTTACCAAATATGACAAAAAATGATTGTTTTTACGAACCCAACTTGGTTCGGTCCAGAAATTAAGCAAAAAAAATAGCCCCCTTTCGGGGGCTGCGTATCAAGGCCTATAAATCGCCGCTACGCCGACGATCCCAGCGATCATCGAAGAAACTGCCGCCGGAACGCTTCGGTTCGGATTTAGAAGTTTGTGGGGCATTTGGCACAGAAACATTTGAGCTAGCCAAGAACAGGCCACCCAGCATCACCAAAAACGCGATGACTCCGATAACCACTATTTGCGTCATGACCGCAAAAACCAGGATCGACAGGCCAGCCAGAGCTAGAAGTGCGCCAGCAATTAGTCTTCGTGGGGAAGCTGCATTTGGCTCGCGAAACTTTTGAGCCAGCGCCGGTTCTGACTCAGCAAGCCCGCGCTCAAGTTCTTCAAGAAGTTTTTGCTCTCGCTCAGTTAAACCCATGTTCTGCTCCAACTTTTGCCAATGCCTACAATCAGAGTAAACCCTCGGCGGCAGTTAGGCTATTCCCGTGAACGAAAGCAAGATCCTGCTGGATTTGATTCAGCAATCCCTGGATGATTTTTGTCAATCTCGTCGGCTTGAATTCGAAACGATTTCAGCCGATTTATTGCCTCTGGTGGATTTCAGCAAAGACTTGCTCAGCGGTGGTAAGCGATTCAGGGCACTATTCGCCTATTGGTCGTGGGCGGGAGCACTAAAAAACTCAACGCATCACCACACTCCAGAACAGCTGGAAAAGTCTGCGGCCGCTATAGTCGGCGTTACTGCAGCACTTGAAATGTTTCATGCTGCCGCATTAGTTCACGATGATTTGCTTGACCAATCAGATACGCGCCGAGGTAAGCCTGCAATTCACAAGCGATTCGAGCTATTGCACGCCGACACCTCGTGGAGCGGATCGGCAGAGCGTTTTGGGATTGCCGGTTCGGTTTTGGTTGGCGATCTCATGCTTGGCTGGTCCAGTGAAATTTTCGGTCGAGCACTGATTGACGCTCCGACCGTAGAAATTGAACGGGCCTGCCGCAGTGAATTTAGCAAAATGCGCGTTGAGGTAATGGCGGGTCAATATCTGGACGTAGTTGAAGAAAACGCTGCCGTGAGCCGAGAAATCTCAGAAGCGGTGAGCCGCGCCAACCGAGTGATGCTTTACAAGACCGCAAAGTACTCAATTGAAGCACCGTTACTAATCGGTGCAGCATTTGCCGGTGCAAGCCCAGCCCACATACGGGCGCTATCATCCTTCGGAATCCCGCTCGGTATGGCATTTCAGCTTAAAGACGATGTTTTGGGAGTCTTTGGCGACCCGGCAGTAACCGGCAAACCGGCTGGAGACGACCTGCGCGAAGGTAAAAGAACTGTTTTAGTTGGGCTCACCAGAGAGTCGCTGCCGACATCAGTTGGCAAAATATTCGACGAACTACTCACCTCGAGAAGCCTCGACGCGGAACAAATCAGCTTCATGCAGCAAACCATCATCGATTCTGGTGCACTAGCTAAAACCGAACGGATGATGAACGATTTGGCCGATGAGAGCCTGCATAATCTGAAGCAAATCGAGATGGACTCAAATGCAAAAGCCATGCTGGAGCAACTGGCTCTAAAAGTGATTAATCGAGACGCCTAACAGCCTGACTGGTGCGCAGCCTGGCCGCTACGAATTTTGATCGGCTCCGACTGTCAGCAAGAAGCTGGTTCTAGAGGGCCAGAGACATTGCGAGACGGCGCACCGCAGACTTGTGACCTTTGAGCAGAAACTCCATCGGGGTTCCCGGTAGCGATTCATCGTAGGTGTAAAGCCAATTTATCGCTGACTCAATAGTGAAGCCTGAATCAAGTAGCACAATCAAGGTTCCGTGCAAGCTCGCTAGCGGTTCGCCATCAATGATTATTTCCTGCGGAACCATAATCTGGCCGTCGCGCCGAACGCCGAAAATTTGGTGCTCTTGGATTAGTCGCCGGACTTTGCCGACCGAGATGCCTAACTGCTCAGCAACTTCTTCAATCGTGTACCAGTCTGTAACGCCAGACAAAACTTCATTCACCGTATTAGATTGCCACACCAACGCTGCATTTACATCGCCTCATGGTTGAATATTGCGAGAATACCCAAAACTGAGGAAAAAATGACTGATCTTGATGGCCAAATTGTTGGCGAAAGATATCGAATCCTCAGCACCATAGCCGCGGGTGGAATGGCAACGGTTTACCTTGCCGAAGATTCTCGCCTGGAGCGACGAGTAGCGCTAAAGCTAGTGCATCCGCACCTAGCCGCAGAGCCAAATTTTCGAGCAAAATTCCTGCAAGAAGCAAAAATTGCGGCGCGCCTCAGCCATCCGAATTTGGTGAATGTTTTTGACCAGGGCGAATGGAACGATCGGCCATTTTTGGTCATGGAATATGTGCCGGGTATCACTCTGCGCAATGCGCTTTCAAGGTTTGGCGCTCTCGATGCTAGTCGCAGCCTCGAGGCCATCGAACCAACTCTTCAGGGCTTAGCCGCAGCCCATCAGGCCGGAATTTTGCACCGAGACATAAAGCCAGAAAACATCTTGTTAGCTGACAACGGCAGCGTAAAGTTATCCGATTTCGGACTCGCGCGTTCGGTCAACAATCAAACATCGGCAGATTCGCTCGTGGGTACCGCCGCGTACTTGTCTCCAGAGCTGATTGAGCGGGGCTACATAGATGAGCGGAGCGACATTTATGCGATTGGCATTGTTCTTTACGAGCTACTAACCGGCAAACAACCTTTCAAGGGTGATCAAGCAATACAAATCGCGATGGCCCACACCAGCCAGAAGACCCCGCTACCCTCGGATAGTATCCCGTCAATCCCCCGGGACTTGGATGAACTGGTCGGCTGGCTGACTGAGAAAAACCCTGCCCTGCGACCGGCAAATGCAGACGTTGTTTTGGCAATCATTAAGAAGCTAAAGTCCGGTATCTCCGTTGCGCAGCAGCGACATGATGCAGGACAGTTGGCAAGCTCTGGAGTTCAGCAGACGACTCCCCTAAACTTTTCCGCAGCCAACCAGACTGAATTGATCGATGGAATTGATCCACAGACTACTGCTGCCGCGACTGAGGTTTTGGGTACAGCGCAAACAGTTGGTTCAGCACAAACTGAGATTTTTAATTTCTCTGATTCACCGGTCGAAGCAAGTAGCCGCCCAAACCATAAACGACCAAAGAGCCCAATTTTCAAAGTCATAATTGCAGCAGCACTAACGGTGCTGCTGGGCATGGGTGTGGGCTGGTGGTTTGGTGCTGGCCCCAATGGCTTCAAAGCAGTACCCGACCTTGCCAACCGAACCGTAGACGAGGCCCAGGCCGCGCTTGTGGAACTAAATCCAAACATCAAAATCAGTGAAGAGTCAGATTCGGAAACTGCAGCCGGCTACATTATTCGAACTGAACCGGCGGCTGGTTCGTGGTTCTTTGGCGGCGACCTAGTCCTAGTTGTTTCAACTGGACCTGAGATGCTTGCGGCACCAAAATTAGTTGGCAAAACCTTGCCGGAAGCGCAGGCAGCAATATTGGCCCAAGGATTCAAGCTCGGGTCGGTGAATTCGTTCTTCGGGCAGGCGCCAATCGGTAAAGTCTTTGAACACACCGGCAGCGATGGCACCACCCTAGCCGAAGGATCAGCCATTGACTTGAAGGTTTCACTGGGTGAAATTCCAGTGGTGGTTGAACTGACCGAAGATCAGGCAAAGATCGCACTTTCAGCGGTGGGAATATCGGTTGCCGAGGTAATCACAGAATTCAGCGACAAGGTTGCCGCTGGAAAAGTAATCTCGCTGGTTCCTTTGACTGAACCTTTGGGTGAAAGCGGAAGCGTAAATTTAATCGTTTCAAAGGGCCCGAATCTTGTCGCAATGCCGAATCTAGTTGGCGAAACGCTTTTAGCCGCAAAAACAGCACTCGAACAGTTGGGCCTCACCGTCACGGTAAATACCGACCAGCTTCAAAGCCGTTGGGGAATTGCCAAGGTCAAAACAACTTCGCCAGCAGCGGGAACCATGGTCAAAGTTGGCTCGGGCGTGACAATTTCGTCACGCTAGCAAAATCTTCCTCACGCGAAAGCGAAAACTAACGCTTGGCAAGCTCCTCGGCAACCAAGAAAGCCAACTCAAGCGACTGCATGTGGTTCAGTCTTGGGTCGCAAAGCGACTCGTAGCGTTCTTCTAGGCTGGCCTCATCAATTGCGTCAGAGCCACCGAGGCACTCGGCAACATCGTCGCCGGTAAGTTCGACGTGCACTCCACCCGGATGGGTACCTAGCGCATGATGAACCTCGAAGAAACCCCTAACTTCATCCATAACGTCATCGAACCGACGAGACTTGTAGCCATTTTTGGTGGTGAAGCCATTACCGTGCATCGGATCGGTGATCCAAAGCGGATTCGCATCTGAATCGCGCACTGCCTCGACCAACTTAGGAAGCTCGGTACGGATTTTGCCGGCACCCATTCTGGTGATGAAAGTTAGTCTTCCGGGTTCGCGCTCTGGGTCAAGTTTCTCGATTAGAGCCAGAACATCTTCGACCTGGGTTGTTGGTCCAAGCTTGACGCCGATTGGGTTACGAACCCGAGACAAGAAATCAACGTGAGCGTGGTCTAGCTGTCGAGTTCGTTCGCCAATCCAGATGAAGTGCCCTGAGGTTAGGTACGGGTTTCCGGTACGCGAATCGATGCGAGCCAACGGCCGTTCGTAATCGAACAGCAAGCCCTCATGGCTGACATAAAACTCGGTGCTCTTCAATTCGCTGAAGTCGGCGCCACAGGCATCCATGAATCTGACCGCGCGATCAATCTCTTGAGCCAACGACAAGTAGCGGCTGTTTGCGGGGTTATCCGCAAATCCTCGGTTCCACTCGTGCACCGAACGCAAATCGGCAAAGCCACCTTGGGTGAATGCTCTGACCAGGTTCAGGGTTGAGGCTGAGGTGTGATAGGCCTGCAAGATTCGATCCGGGTCGGCAATACGGTTGGCTTCATTGAAGTCATAGCCGTTGACGATGTCACCACGATATGCCGGTAGCGTAACTCCGTCTCGAGTCTCAGTGTCTGAAGATCGGGGCTTGGCAAATTGCCCGGCCATGCGCCCCATTTTGATGACCGGCATTGACGCTCCGTACTGCAAAACCACGGCCATCTGCAACAGTGTCTTCACTCGGTTGCGAATTCGATCTGCCGTGGCATCTGCGAAAGTTTCAGCACAGTCTCCGCCCTGCAGCAAAAACGCCTTTCCAGAAGCGGCTACCGCCAGGCGATCCCTAAGGTTGTCGACCTCACCAGCGAAAACAAGTGGTGGCAGTGAGCTAAGTGTTTCACGAACTTTTGCGAGTTTGGTTTGATCAGGCCACGTAGGTTGCTGCGCCGCCGGCAAGTTTTTATAGTTGTCGAGTCCTGCCAACACCTTAGGATCTGCGACTATTACCGGTTCGTTCATTCTTTCCTACCTTGCCAATCTGGCTTGTTTTTCTTTCACGGATGATGCGTAAACATCCACGTATTCTTGACCGCTGATTTTCATCAACTCGTACATAATTTCGTCGGTCACGGCCCGCAACACAATTCGGTCACCCTCCATGCCATCAAACCTCGAGAAATCAAGCGGAGCGCCAACGACAATGCCGATGCGGCGAATTCTTGGAAAACGCTGCCCGATTGCCTGCACCTTTTCGGTATCTATCATGGCAACCGGCAAAACTGGAACTTTGGCCTCAAGCACCATTCTGGCGATGCCGGTTCGTCCTCGATACAACTTGCCATCAGGGCTTCTGGTGCCCTCGGGATAGATGCCCAAAACTTGCCCCTGAGCCAAAACTCCAAGCCCGGTATTTAGCGAGGCTTCTGATGCTTTGCCGCCCGAACGGTCAATTGGAAGCTGCCCCGTGGCTTTGAAAAACCATCTGGTGAGGGCTCCCTTGACTCCTTTACCGGTGAAATATTCACTCTTCGCCAAAAAGACAACCGGACGGCGAATCATCAGTGGCAAAAAGATTGAGTCTGAGAAGCTGAGGTGATTGCTAGCCAGGATGGCTGCACCGGATGCGGGAATGTTCTCGATGCCGCGAACCCAGGGCCGAAAAATTACTCGGAGCAAAGGGCCAAGAATTAGGTTTTTCAAGATGAAATATGCCAATTCAACCCTCTCTCAACGAAGCGGCAAGGACTTTCTAGTCTAGCCGAAGGCCACCCGTGCTAAATCGGCTGCGCCCACGACGCCAGCATCGTTGACCAATTCAGCGACTTTTAGTTCGAGCTCTGGCCGGAAGCCACGAGCTGGAAGATTGCGTTGATAAGCATCCCTAATCGGACCGAGCAGTAACTCACCGGCTGCGCTGACCCCGCCACCGATAACCACAACCTCTGGATCGAGAATTGCGGACAGAGAAGCGATAGCGCGACCCAAATGTGTGCCCAACTGTTCTAGTAACCTGAGCGCTCCCGGGTCCCCCTCGACGATCGCCTGGTATACCTGCGCGCCACTGAGTTCTCCGGCGGTAGCCTCGAGTTCTCGCAAACGAGCGCCAGCAGGATCTGCCGAGTTTGCCAAAGCACGAGCAGACTTCAGTAATGCTGTGCCTGACCCATAAGATTCGAGACAGCCATTCTGACCGCAGCCGCAAGGTAAGCCATCTGGAACAACTCGCATGTGCCCTAATTCGCCAGCGACACCAAATCCACCGCGCAGCACTCGCCCATCTACGATGATTGCCCCACCGACGCCGGTGCCGATGGTCAGCATCGTCATGTGCTTATAGCCACGTCCAGCGCCGTATCTGTACTCAGCCCAACCTGCCGCGTTAGCATCATTCTCGATGACCACCGGGAAATCAATTTTTGACTGAAGCCTGTTTTTGAGCGGTTCGTTTCGCCAGTTGAGATTAGGCGCGTAAATAACGTTGGCGGCTGCGGCGTCAATAAATCCGGCAGCAGCAACGCCGACACCCAAAATTGAGCGATTGAGTGACAGATCTTGGACCAAATCGACAACCGCGGCCACAAGCCCATCAGCGCTATCGGCCGGCGAAGGCACCTTCGACTCTTGCAGAATATTGCCGTTCGCATCAACCAGAGCGCCGGCAATCTTGGTGCCGCCAATGTCGATTCCAATTGAATGCATCTAAAACCTTAGGTTGGGTTGGCAGGAAACCTAAGTTTATCGATTGTCAACAAAAATCAGTTTCTTTTTCGTTATCCAATTGGAGAGTTATCCAGAAATTGCGAAGTAAAGTAGTCGAAAGTTAATTGCCTTGGAGGTAGACAGTGAAGTCTTTTGATGCACCAGCTCTAGTTGTTTCAGACAATTCGGAAAACATCACTGACCTGCTCATAAATCGAGCAGCGAAGACTCCTGAACTACCTCTTTACGGTGTCGACCAGCACGACGGCACCTGGAAAACTGTTACCGCCGCAGAGTTCCTCGCCGATGTTGAAAGTGTTGCCAAAGGCCTGATTGCATCTGGAATCCAGCCGGGTCAGGCAGTTGCCATCATGTCACGCACCCGATACGAGTGGTCGTTGGTCGACTTTGCCATCTGGTTCGCCGGTGCAGTTACCGTGCCAATTTATGAGACATCAGCACCGAGCCAAATGGAGTGGATTCTTTCTGACTCGGATTCGGTAGCGCTTTTTGTTGAAAATCAAGAGCACCTAGATCGATTTGAACAAATCAAGGCAAGTGCCCCAATGGTCCGTTCCGTATGGACCTTTGATGGTGACTCGCTCGAGCAACTGCGTCGTCTCGGCAAAGAGACCTCAGCCGAGACTTTAGAAATGCGCAGAAATTCGGCTGGGCTATACGACCTCGCGACGATTATCTACACTTCCGGAACAACCGGTCGCCCTAAGGGTTGCGAGCTAACCCACCGCGGTTTTGTCGAACTTAGCAAGAATGCGACCATCGATATTCCTGAGGTACTAATCGAAGGCCACAGCACTCTGTTGTTCCTGCCGCTAGCTCACGTTTTCGCAAGATTCATAAACGTTCTCTGCGTACACGCAGGAATCAAAGTTGGCCACCAACCAGACTCGAAAAATGTTGGACCAGCGATGGTTAGCTTCAAACCTCACTTTCTACTTGCCGTCCCGCGAGTATTCGAAAAGGTTTACAACTCAGCTGAACAAAAAGCTGAAGCAGGCGGCAAAGGCAAGATTTTCCGCAAAGCGGCTTACACGGCGATTGCTTACTCAAAGGCGTTAGATACTCCAGAGGGTCCGTCCCTCGGCCTCAAGATTCAGCACAAACTGTTTGATGTGCTGGTTTACAAAAAAATTCGCGCAGCCATGGGCGGTTTAGTCAAATTTGCTATTTCGGGCGGAGCTCCGCTCGGTGCGCGCCTCGGCCACTTCTACCGAGCCATTGGACTAATCGTGCTTGAGGGTTACGGCCTGACCGAAACCACAGCACCGGCAATGATTACCAGGCCAGCCAAAGTGAAAATTGGCAAAGTTGGTCAACTGCTACCGGGAACTGGAATCAAAATCGCCGATGACGGTGAAATTTGGCTCCGCGGCAACAACATCCTGCGCGGCTACTGGCGCAATCCTGAAGCTACCGCGGCCGCAATGGACGGTGAATGGTTCAAGACCGGAGACATCGGTGAACTTGACGACGAGGGCTTCCTGACTATCACCGGACGCAAAAAAGAACTGATTGTAACCGCCGGCGGAAAGAATGTCGCACCCGCTGCCCTAGAAGATCCGCTCCGCGCAAACCCACTTATCGGCCAGGCTGTTGTAGTTGGAGATCAGAAACCATTCGTATCGGCACTAATTTCGCTCGATGCTGAAATGCTGCCGATTTGGCTGGCCAACAACGGTGGTGACAAGACCATGAGTCTTGCCGATGCCGCCAAGAGCCCTCTAGTGTTGGCTGAGGTTCAGCGCGCTGTTGATCGAGTAAACAAGAACTTCTCAAAGGCAGAGTCGATTCGTAAATTTGTGGTCATCGGTTCAGAACTCACTGAAGAAACCGGTCACCTCACTCCCTCACTCAAGATCAAGCGTGAGATTGTGATGCGTGATTACTCGCCCATTGTTGAAGAAATGTACGACTCCAACCCGGCAACCGGTGAAAACGGAATCAACTAAATACTGAACCAGTCGGAGTCGCGCACGGTTCGCATAGCAATTTTGCGCTCAGCTTTATCAAGACGGTCCAAGTAGACGAGCCCATCTAGGTGATCGCACTCATGCTGCAACATCTGCGCCATGAGCCCGTCGCCTTCCAGAACAATTGCCGCCCCACTAAGGTCGGTTCCTTCAACACGAGCGAATTCGAACCGCGGAGTTTTGTGCCATAGTCCCGGCACCGATAAACAGCCTTCATCGAGCAGAACTTTTTCGCCCCAAGTTTTTACTAAAACCGGATTGAGGATGTAGCCAACCTGCTTGTTGACGTTGTAACTAAACGCGCGAAGATTTACGCCTATCTGCGGTGCCGCAACGCCGGCGCGTCCGGGTTCCTTGGTGGTATCGAGAAGGTCAGTGACGAGATTTCTGACCGAATCGTCAATTTTCAGAATTGGCTCACTTACGGTTTTCAAAACAGGATCACCGAACAGCCTGATTTGCCTTACCGTCATTAGATTGGGTCGTTTAACCCATCAACTACGAGGGCCGCAAGCTCGCGCGCTGCCTCTTGAGTACCACGTTTCAAGTCTTTGAATTTGATGATTGAACCGGCCGCCAGGGCTGGGTCGTATGGGATTCGAACCACGTCGCGCACTCTAGTTCTAAAGTGCTGCTCGATTTCATCGAGCTTCACCAATTCTGTTGCCTGAGTTGCTGTGTTTAGCGCGACAATCGAGTTACGGACCAAATCGCCGTAACCATTAGCCTCAAGCCAGGTTAGGGTCTCGGAAGCCAAGCGGGCTTCATCAACCGAACCACCGGAGACAATAACTAGTCCACTAGCGCGCTGCAAAGTTGGGCGCATAACCGAGTGCACAATGCCAGTACCGCAGTCAGTGAGCACAATTGAGTAGTAACGAGCAGCCATGTCGGCAACTACGTTGTAATCACCCTCGTCGAAGGCTTCAGAGAGCATCGGGTCAGAATCAGAGGCCAACACGTCAAGACGCGTGACATCGCGCGAAACCATGGTTGAGAAGTCGGTGAATCCATCGATTGCAGCAGCTCGGTTGACAACGTCTCGAACCGTGAATCGAGTTGATTTGCTCACTCGCTCAGCTAGGGTGCCGCGGTCTGGGTTCGCATCGATCGCGATTACTCGGTCTTCACGAGATAGCGCCAAAGCCATGCCGAGCAAAGTGCTGACTGTGGTTTTGCCCACGCCACCCTTACGAGTTAGCACTGGAACAAACTTGGCGCCACCCTCTAAATTCGCCGAGATGCGCGCATCAAGCGCTTTGCGCTCGCGGACTTTGAGCGAATCGCCGGGATTAATAGTTTTCAGACTGGCGAAGTAAATAAAACGACGGAAGCCGGATTCTGGAGCCGGACGGTTGCGCGCAGAAGAGTCAAGCAATCGATCTGCGGTAAGCATCGCAGCGGGTTCTGGCTGATCAAAAACCTCTCCGCGCAGAGAATCACGTCGCGAATAGTTTGATCTTTTCGCTACTTCAGGTTCAACTCGAGGCTCGACTTCAGAAACGATAGGCGCTTCAGTCACCACTTCGATTGAAGAAGTTCCTGGCGAAACATCTACGGTGCCGGCATCGACAGCGACCTCAGCAAGCGAGTGCGTGCGCACTGGCTGCTCTACTTCCGCTGCCCGAGGTGCTAAAAAGTCGTCAGCGTGGTCTTCTGGTTTTTTTCCCCAAATAGCCAAGTTGAACTCCTAAAAAATCGCGCGCCAAAATGACGCTCGATAAGTTTACCGATAGTTGGTCAGTTACTCGGGTTCGACAACCAGGATTAGGTCACCCGCGTCGACTGCTTGAGTCTTACCAACGGCAAGCCTCTTTACGACACCTTTGACGCTGCTGGTTATGGTGGCTTCCATCTTCATAGCTTCAATGGTCGCAACCGGTGAACCCACATCGACGTGCGTGCCCTCGGCAATCTGAAGCGTAACCACCCCAGAAAATGGGGCTGCCACATGACCGAGATTACTCGAGTCTGCCTTCTCTACAGAAACCGTCTCTACCGCGACTTTTCTATCACGAACGTTGATGGGTCGAAGTTGGCCGTTTAGAGTTGCCATCACGGTTCGATAGCCTTTGGCGTCTGGAGTTCCGATTGCTTCAAGGCCAACAAACAAGCGGACACCCTTGGCGATCTCGACCACGTGCTCGACACCCTGCTCTAAGCCGTAGAGGTAGTCGACGGTATCCACGGCATCGAGGTTGCCATAGGTTTCGCGGGTCTTAATAAACTCGTTGGTTGGACCAGGGAAAAGCAGTCGGTTCAGCAACATTCGCCTACGGTCTTTGTCATCACCGGTCAAAATCGCAAGCTCGGCGTGCGGAACTTCGGTGATTCCAAATTTTGGATTCTTACCCTGCAGCACTTTGGTGCGGAAAGGCTCTGGCCAACCACCTGGTAGATCGCCCAACTCACCTGCCAGGAAGCCCACGACTGAATCAGGAACATCGTAATTTTGCGGATTTTCCGCAAAATCGGCTGGGTCAGCATTGACTGCAACCAGGTGCAGAGCAAGATCACCGACAACCTTAGATGACGGCGTGACTTTGGTAGGTCGACCAAGGATTCGACTTGCGGCAGCGTACATTTCCTCCACTTTTTCAAAGTGGTCGCCAAGACCAAGAGCAATCGCCTGCTGACGCAGATTAGATAGTTGACCACCCGGGATTTCATGCTCGTAAACTCGGCCAGTTGGACCAGGCAAGCCGGACTCGAATGGCGCGTAAACCGAACGGACGGCTTCCCAGTAAGGCTCTAGGGATGTGACCGAAGTTAGCGAGATTCCGGTGTCACGTTCGGTGTGGGCCAAAGCGGCGACCAAAGCAGAGGCCGAAGGCTGAGACGTAGTCCCCGCCATCGGTGCACTGGCAACATCCACAGCGTCCACTCCGGCATTTATGGCTGCCATAAGAGTTGCTAACTGGCCTCCGGCTGTGTCGTGGGTGTGCAAGTGAACTGGAAGATCAAATCGCTCACGGAGCGCTGTCACCAACTTTTCTGCGGCTGCTGGCCGGAGCAACCCAGCCATGTCTTTGATGGCGATGATGTGGGCACCGGCGTCAACAATTTGCTGCGCTAGGCCCAGGTAGTAATCGAGGGTGTACAGCGTCTCGTTAGGGTCGAGCAAATCTGCGGTGTAACACAGTGCGACTTCAGCCACTGCAGTCTTGGTTGCCAGAACAGCATCAATTGCTGGTTTCATCTGCTCGATATCGTTGAGCGCATCAAAGATGCGGAAAATGTCGATTCCAGTTTCTGCTGCCTCTTTTACAAAAGCCTCGGTTACCTCGGTTGGGTAAGGTGTGTAACCAACCGTATTTCGGCCTCGAAGAAGCATTTGAATGCAGAGGTTAGGCATTGCAGCACGCAGAGCTTCAAGTCGCTGCCACGGGTCTTCCCCCAAGAAACGAAGTGCAACGTCGTACGTGGCACCGCCCCACGCTTCAACAGAAAGAAGTTGTGGAGTAAGTCGAGCAACATACGGTGCTGCTTCAACCAAATCGCGGCCGCGAACTCTGGTGGCAAGCAATGACTGGTGCGCATCACGGAAAGTAGTGTCAGTAACAGCGACCGAAGTTTGCTCTCGAAGTGCCTTGGCAAACCCTGCTGGGCCAAGTTGTTGCAGAAGCTGGCGACTGCCGGCTGGTGCTGGCAAAACCAAGTCAACAGCCGGAAGTTTTTCGCTAGGTGAAATGTGCTGGCCACGAGGCCCATTTGGCTGATTTACTGTCACATCGGCAAGCCAATTCAAAATCTTGGTGCCGCGGTCTTGCGAGGGCTTGGCAGTGAAAAGTTCAGGATGCTCGTCGATGAATGACGTGCTCAAATCACCGCTGGCGAAAATCGGATCATTCATTACCGCTTGCAAAAATGCAATGTTGGTGGAAACACCACGGATTCTAAATTCTGCCAGTGCACGCTTAGAACGGGTAACCGCTGACTTGAAATCACGTCCGCGCGCAATTAGTTTCACGAGCATTGAGTCAAAGTGCGGGCTAACTTCGGCACCGGTCGACACTGTACCGCCATCGAGTCGAATACCAGCACCGCCAGGTGAACGGTAGGTGGTAATTTTTCCGGTGTCGGGCCTGAAGTTCTGCGCTGGGTCTTCGGTGGTGATTCGACACTGCACCGCAAAACCGTGCATCGTAATCTTGTCTTGAGTTAGCCCCAAATCAACCAGCGATTCTCCAGCTGCAATGCGCATTTGTGATTGAACCAGGTCAATATCGGTAATTTCTTCAGAAACTGTGTGCTCGACCTGAATTCGAGGATTCATTTCGATAAATACGTGTTTTCCAGCATTGTCACCGATGGTGTCCACCAAGAACTCGACGGTTCCAGCATTCTGATAACCGATCTGGCTGGCAAACGAAACCGCATCCCGGTAAAGGGTCTGTCGAAGTTCTTCATCAATTAGCGGGGCCGGTGCGATCTCGACAACTTTTTGGTTGCGTCGCTGAATTGAACAATCGCGTTCAAAAAGGTGCACGACATTGCCCTGAGTGTCGGCCAAAATCTGCACTTCAATGTGTCTCGGTCGCAATACTGCTTGTTCAAGGAATACGCGAGGATCACCAAATGCGCTTTCAGCCTCTTTCGAGGCCTCAACTAGAGCGGCTCGTAAGTCTTCTTTTTTCGTTACGCGGCGCATGCCTCGCCCGCCACCACCGGCAACAGCTTTGACAAAAATAGGAAAACCGATTGAATCAGCCTGATCTACCAACTCATCGACGTTTGCCGAAGATTGCGTTGATTTCAAGACTGGAACGCCTGCCCGAATTGCAGATTCCTTGGCAGTGACTTTGTTTCCGGCCATTTCCAGAACTGATTCCGAAGGGCCGATAAATGCAATACCGTTTTCTTTCGCGGCTCTAGCCAATTCGGGGTTTTCCGACAGAAAGCCGTAGCCCGGATAAATTGCATCGGCGCCAGATTCTTTGGCAACGCGGATGATTTCGTCGACATCAAGGTACGCCCGAACCGGATGGCCAATCTCACCGATTTGATATGCCTCGTCAGCTTTTAGACGGTGAGTAGAGTTTCGATCCTCAAAAGGGAAAACGGCCACGGTCTTGGCCCCAAGTTCGTATGCTGCTCGCATTGCACGAACCGCAATTTCACCTCGGTTAGCTACAAGGATTTTTTTAAACACGCGTCCCCTAATTCTCGGAAAACAAAATTCGGCTTTATGAGACCTAAATAAGAAGATACCCTAGAGAAATGCATGTTCTGAGCGTTAGCTCCCTAAAAGGCGGGGTCGGCAAGACCACAGTGTCACTGGGACTTGCTTCAGCGGCTTTTGCTCGTGGAATGCGGGTTTTGGTTGTTGACCTTGACCCTCAGTGTGATGCATCAACTGGCTTAGGTGCCATTGGAGAGTCAAAAGAAACCGTCGCCGATGTTCTGCAGAACCCTCGACACAACGTTGTGCGTAAAGCAATCGTAGCGTCGAACTGGGGAAAGGTTCAGTCAGGCCTAATTGATGTTTTGATTGGCTCCCCCAAATCGCTAAATTTTGATACCCCAACTCCAACTTTGCGTGACGTTTGGAAGCTTGAGGAAGCTTTGAGCCATGTCGAGCTTGACTACGATTTGGTGATTATCGATACGCCGCCTTCTATCAACGGACTAACCCGAACAGCCTGGGTTTCCAGCGATCGGGTTCTGATCGTCTCTGAGCCATCCATTTTTTCGGTCGTTGCTGCAGAACGGGCGATGCGAGCCATCGATGAGCTGAGGCGGGCAATCACGCCGCGCCTGTTGCCATTGGGGGTAGTCATAAACCGTCTGCGTCCACAATCGAAAGAGCATGAGTATCGGGCAAATGAGCTGAGGTCGATGTTCGGCGAAAACTTACTTGCTGTTCAAATTGAAGAACGAGCAACAATCCAGCAGGCTCAGGGTGCCGCTAGACCAATCCACACCTGGCCCGGCGACAGCGCCGCTGAATTAGCCACGATTTTTGACAAAATTTTAGATTCGGCCTTCGCCTCATTTTTGCAGCCACAATCCGCAATCAGAAACGCAAAAGGCGAGAAAAAATTGGGACGCATAAGCCGAATAATGCGCGGTTCTAAATTGCCGGTTTTGCTTGAATCATCTGAAGAATTAGACAGCCAAACCCACCTGCAACTTGAGAGTGACCTGACAGTTCAGGGCGAAGATGCCCTGACGACCGAAGTGCTGGATACTGACCTAGCAACTTTGATGGAAGAAATTCTCGCGGATACCGAAAATCAAAGTGAATCTGAGAATCAAATCTCGCCAGAGAATCAGATCTTGATTGATGGTCTGAAAAGCCCGCTGGAATCAGATCAGAACAACTGGCCCGAAGAAAAACGGCAAGACTAGAACTAACTGACCTTACGGCCCTGACGGCGAGCAGACAGCTCGTCTACCGTGTCTAGCTGGGTCTCCTTGATGTTAACCAGGCTGGCCTCAACTTCTCGTAGAACGCGTCCCACGGCGATGCCGAATACGCCCTGGCCACGACCTAGCAGATCCATAACTTCGTCCTGAGTGGTGCAGAGATAAACCCTTGAGCCATCAGACATAAGTGTGATCGCAGCTAGATCGTTGATGCCAGCAGCACGAAGTTGGTCAACCGCGATTCGAATTTGCTGCAGCGATACTCCGGTGTCGAGTAACCTCTTCACCAATTTCAAGACCAGGATGTCTCTAAATGCGTAAAGTCGTTGAGTACCGGAACCCGAGGCTGTTTGAACGGTTGGTTGAACCAGACCGGTTCTATCCCAGTAGTCGAGCTGTCGGTAGGTGATTCCGCAAGCTAACGCGGCTGAGGTGCCTCGATAACCCACATTCGGGTCGACAGACGGAAGCCCGTCGGTAAAAAGCATGTTCTGCGAGTATTCGGGAGCGCCGAGAGTTTCGTCTGACATGACGCTCCAATCTCATCTGTAAGGTTCAAGTACAGGTTTAATTCTTGCTCTCTTGATATCCAATCGCCTGTTAATTTAATTTACGGCGTGTCGCAATCAAGATGCGAGCGGAATCAGCCCAGTTTGAGGCTATCTCTAGCTATCGATGCGGTCAATAACGTTGTGCATCAAGGTTGCTCGAATAGATGCAAATTGGTTTTCGATTTCGGCCGCATAGTGGGCGGCTCTGGATCGGCTAGCGGAATCGTTTTTACCCAAAACCGGAGCAACTACTCCCTCGATGATTCCAATTTCACGATCGGCTGAAGCTTTCAGGCCCCTTAGGTGTCTCGGCTGAATGCCGAAACGCTGAAGGTGCACTATTGCTCGCGCAATTTCAATCGCCGAGCCATCAAACGGTTCTTCCGGAAGCAGGCTAACTTCCTGCGCCTCAAGAATTAATTTGTCGGTGATTGCAGTCTCGGCAATAAGTTCAATCCGCGATACCTTTTTGCGCCTGACTACTTTGGCAATCTGAGGCTTGGGCGCTGAGGCCAAACTTGGTGTTTTTCCGGCATCTAGGTCTGCCAAATACTGACGAATGACTTTCAGCGGCAAATACTGGTCTCTTTGTAGTTCTAGAACAATCCGAATTCGTTCGACATCAAGATCGGTAAATTTGCGATAACCAGAGTCGGTTCGCTGCGGCTGAACTAGGCCCTGTTCCTCGAGAAATCTGAGTTTCGAAGGTGAAAGATCAGGAAACTGGGCTGAAAGCTGGTTTAGCACCTGGCCAATCGTCAACAGGCTAACTGCATGTGGCTTAAAAAGATTCTTTGCCGGTTCAGCCATTGCGATCACCGCTGGTCCGGGCTGAGAAGAATGTGAACCTAAACTTTCCGATTCTTACTTCATCGCCGTCAACAAGCTTTGCCCGATCAGTTCGCTGTCCGTTGACATAACTTCCATTTAGAGACCCAAGGTCTGTAACCTCGAAAGAATTATCGACTCTGCTGAACTCGGCGTGCTTTCTTGAAACAGTGACGTCATCTAGAAAAATATCGGCGTTTGGGTGGCGACCTGCCAGTGTCAAGTTCTGGTCGAGCAAAAACCTGGCACCCAAATTTGGCCCCTGCTTGACAATGAGCAGTGCCGAGCCCAAAGGCAAAGAATCAATAGCAAGTTGCTCTTCTTCGGTTAGCCCAAACTGCTCTTCCACTTCGGCGCCTCGCGCAAAAGTGCGGGTACTGTCATCGCTATTGCCAAGATCAAAATTGTGAAAACCGGTTTCATCCATTTGGCAATCCCCCCTCGATAACGTGATTTTTCTTCTCGCTATTTTTCACTACATCAACCACTTGACGCAAATAGACAAAACCTGCCCACCAGTAAAGCCCAACACCCCAGAGCGCGAAAGCCCAGGCCAGTGGCAAAATAACAAACTCGGCGGCGGTCCAAAGTTTTGCCATGAGCAGCAGCGGAAATGCGTAAAGCAAAGTGAACGTGCCAGCCTTGCCTAGATAGTGCACCGGAAGGGGCCCATAGCCGTGAGTGGCAAGTACCGGATAAACAACAAACAGCAGCACATCACGAGAGATCACTAGACCGGCCAGCCAAATTGGAATGAAGCCGGTATAGACCAGGCCGATCAGGCTTGAAAAAATATAGAGCCGGTCTGCAGCTGGGTCTAGCAATTGACCCAGCCGAGTGACCTGATTCCAGCGACGCGCGAAGTAACCATCGAGATAATCGGTGATCCCGCCCAGCGCAAGCACTACCAAAGAACTCAGGTATCTCTCCTGCAGCAACAAAACTAAAAACACTGGAACTAGAGCCAATCGGAGCATGCTGAGAAGGTTTGGCAAGGTGAGCGCCTCTTTGGCTAAACTCATCGATCGCCTCCTCAACTGCTCGATTTCAAGTGGTCGGGCTAGCCGGATTTGAACCGGCGACCCCTTGTCCCCCAGACAAGTGCGCTACCAAGCTGCGCTATAGCCCGTTGACTCCAATCTTAAGTGCGCTTGCGCTTCTCGCGAACTCGCATGCCTACTTCGATAGGGGTTCCTTCAAAGCCAAAGGTTTCACGAAGTCTGCGCTGAATGAAGCGACGATACCCCGGATCTAGGAAACCAGTGGTGAATAGTACAAATTTCGGTGGTCGCGTGCTCGCCTGCGTTGCGAAAAGAATGCGCGGCTGTTTACCTGAACGAACCGGGTGTGGAGTTTCCATAGTCAACTCAGCCAAGAAAGCATTCAGTTTTCCGGTTGGAATTCGCTGATCCCAAGAGTCAAGTGCCACTTCTAGCGCCGGCACTAGCTTCTCAAGGTGGCGTCCGGTTTTAGCCGAAATGTTTACTCGCGGCGCCCAGTCAACGTGCGCCAAATCCTGTTCGATTTCCCTTTCCAGGTATCGGCGACGCTCGTCGTCAAGCTGGTCCCACTTGTTGAAAGCTAAAACAAGGGCACGGCCCGATTGCAGGGCCATGTCGACAATTCGGATGTCGGCCTCGCTGATTGGCACAGTCACATCGAATAGCACAACCGCTACCTCAGCTCGTTCTAGAGCTGCGGCGGTGCGCAACGATGCGTAAAAGTCTGCTCCCTGCTGGAGGTGAACGCGGCGGCGGATACCTGCGGTATCGACAAATCTCCAGATTTTGCCAGCAAGTTCAACCTGCTCGTCAATTGGGTCTCGGGTAGTTCCGGCAAGGTCGTTTACCACTGCTCGTTCACTACCGACTGCCTTGTTCAAAAGTGACGACTTGCCCACGTTTGGGCGACCGATTAGGGCAACACGTCGAGGACCGCCAAATTCTTCTTTGGCAACCGCCGAAACTTCCGGCAACATTTTTAGTGCTGCATCGAGCAGGTCGGCTACTCCCCTGCCGTGCAAGGCCGAAACCGGGTAAGGCTCACCCAAGCCGAGACTCCACAGAGCTGCAACTTCTGGCTCCTGCCTAGCATCATCAATTTTGTTGCCTACCAGGATGACCGGTTTTTTGCTGGCTCTGAGCATTCGGACAACGCGCTCATCCGTGCTGGTTGCTCCAACGGTTGCGTCAACAACAAACAGAACCGCATCCGCCAATTCGACAGCAATTTCAGCCTGAAGCGCCACCGACTTGTCGATACCTCGGGCGTCAGGTTCCCAACCGCCGGTATCTACCAGGGTGAATTTGCGCTCATTCCATTCAGCTTTATAAGAGACTCGGTCACGAGTCACTCCGGGTTTGTCTTCGACAACAGCCTCACGGCGGCCGAGAATTCGGTTAACCAGGGCTGACTTTCCCACGTTCGGGCGACCGACAATTGCCAGTACCGGCAAGGCGGGCATAAAACGATGGGTTGGGTCTAGGTCATCATCAGAGTCAATAACGTCTAGGTCGTCAGCTTCTAATTCGTATTCTTCAAGACCTGCACGCAGGGCTCGAGTTCTGGCCTCTTGATCTTCCGGGCTCATCTGGTTAAGTCGCTCAATAAATTGAGGACTTACCGACCCAGCATCAAATTCTTCTTCAATCACTTCTAATCCTTAGCGCCCGATTAACTTGCGCACCGCGGCTACGGTCTCTTCAAAGTTCAATTCGGAAGAATCAACCAACTCCACTCCCGGAGCGGGAGTCATGAAGTCGACAACTTTCAAGTCGCTTTTATCTCGTTCGGAAACCTGTTTCGCGAGAGATTGCGCAGTGGCGACAGACAATTCTGCCGAGCGACGTTTCAGTCTAACCTCTTCGGATGCTGTAAGTAAAAGCCTAATTTGAGCATCGGGAAAAACAACTGTCGTAATGTCTCTTCCTTCAACCACAACTCCCGGCGCCGAATGCTGTTCGACAAGCCGCTGTGTCAAACGCTTCATAAAGGATCGAACAAAAGGCAACTTCGCGACTTTACTAACCGATTCAGCAATTGCGTTGTCTCGAATGGCAGCAGTTACATCGGTGTGGCCGACACTAACCCGGTAACTTTTTGGATCGAGCGAAATTTGATAGTCAAACTCTTTGTCTAAATCAACCTGCTCCAGTCGATCTAATGAAAATTCGGGTAAGTTTTGGACCGCCCAGGCTAAAGCTCGATAAGCCGCTCCGGTATCAAGGTAACCAAACCCGATTTCGTTAGCCACTTGTTTGCTAACACTTGACTTACCAGAACCAGCCGGTCCATCAATCGCAACGATGAATTCACTCATTCGGCGATCCGCCATCCACGAGCCAGCAGTCCTTCGGCTAACGTGCTCACACTTTGCGGCATTACGTAGAGCTCAACCAGGCCGACCTGGGCACTGGGTGAATGCTCCAGTTGCAATTCTTCGATGTTGACGCCCAAAGAGCCGACCTCAACAAAAAGTCGCCCTAGCTCGCCCGGTTTGTCTTCAATGATGACCACAACTCGATCATATTGAGTGTGCTTAGTTCCGTGCTTTCCCGGAATTTTCTCAACGCCAAGATTTCCTGCTCGCAATACATTAGAAATGTTGGCCAGAGAGCCTGGCGAACTAAGATGTTCAAGCGCCATAATCAGGCTGTCCAGCTCACGATCGAATTCTTTGAGAATTGGGACTATCTCCCTCGAGTTCTGCGACAAAATTTGCAGCCACAGTTCAGGATCGCTGGCCGCAATTCGTGTTGTATCGCGCAATCCACCGCCGGCTAATGCAACATCCTCATCGGCACTTTCAATTAATCTGGCAGCCAACAAACTTGAAACAACCTGCGGTACGTGAGAAACCAAAGCTACAGCTCGATCGTGATTTTCCGGATTGCTGATTACCAGAGCCGCGCCAAGCTGTTGCGCCAACCAGGTGACTTTGCTTACGGCACGCGGATCGGTTTCATCGGTTGGAGTCAACACCCATGGCCTGGAAATGAATAAGTCTGATCGGCCGGAGATTGCCCCACCGCGCTCTCTACCAGCCATCGGGTGGCTGCCCACAAATCTGGCTTTCGAAACACCAAGCTGTGATAACTCTGCTAAAACCTTCGACTTTACGCTGGCCACATCTGTTACCACCGCGGATTGAAAACGGCTAAGCGCTGAAGCAACAACCGCGGCCGTCTGGTCTGGAGGAACACAAACCACGACCAATTCAGGCTCAATCTGCCCTGTAAATGATTGCCCGGCGCCGTAATCAACGGCGAGCGCCTTGGCTGAGGCCGAATTATCATCGATGAAAACTGGATGCCCTTTTTTGCTCAGGGCTAGACCGATACTTGTGCCCAGCAAGCCGGCCCCGATGATTAGTGTTGCGCCAGTGTTCATGGCACCAAATCAGATCGCAGCGCAGTGGCGCCGCGCAAATAAACGTGCTGGACCTCTGCCCGGCTGAGTTCAATGTCTGCGTGAATCATGATTCTGATAACTCGAGGTAATCCGTGTTTTACATTCATTTCGACGAAGCAAAGCAGTGGAACATCGCCCAAGCCAATTTCACGTGCAGCAACAGCTGGGAACTCACTCACTAAATCGGGAGTGGCCGTGAACATAATGTCGACGATTTGCCCAGCATCCAGATTGTTCGCGTGCAACATCTTTGTCAACAACTCGGCAGTTGATTTGAGTAGATGCTCTCGCTCGTCTTGGTCTAGCTGGATTGCGCCTCGAATAGCTCGCAGTGCCATATCTATCGCTTTCTCGCTTGGGGTTTCGTCGAACGTGCAGTGCGCGGCTGCTTGGGGCGATCAGAATCAGCCGCCTTCATCAGCGCACTAACCTCAACTTTACTCAATTCCCGGATTCGCCCTTCTTTGAGCGGACCGAGGTGAATTGGGCCGAATTGCCGTCTGACCAGTTCGATAACCGGGTACCCCAAAAAGTCAAACATTCGGCGAACAATTCGATTTCTGCCCGAGTGCAGGGTGATTTCAATCAGGCTTTCAAACTCTGAAACATCGAGGATGTGAGCGCGATCGGCCTTGATGAAGCCATCCTCGAGTTCGAAACCGCTCATAAGCTTGTGAATCAACTGTGAGGTGGCAGTTCCCGAGATTTTTGCCACATACGTTTTTTCGACACCAAATTTTGGATGAGCCAATTTGTGGGCTAGGTCACCGTCGTTGGTCATGATGATTAAGCCAGTGGTTTCCGAGTCGAGTCGACCGACATTGAAAACGCGGTCGTAACCAACAACAAACTGCATTAGGTCTGGGCGGCCGTTTTCATCAGCCATTGAGCTAACCACGCCTTTGGGCTTATTCAAAGCTAGGTAAACCCTGGAAGCATCTAGTTGAATCGGCATACCGTTGACCGATACTCGGTCTACAGCGGGGTCGATTCGGGTACCGAGCTCTTTGACCACCCGATCGTTTACTTTGACACGACCCTGAACAATCAGATCCTCGCAAACTCGGCGAGAAGCCACGCCGGCAGCGGCCATAACTTTTTGAAGGCGAATGCCCTCGACTAAATCATCGGACATCAAAATTCTCGCTCGCATCTGGTAGGTAAGGTGAAATAAGCGGCAATTCGTCAAGCGAATTGATGCCTAAGGCTTCTAATAGCAACTCGGTCGTTCCGTAGTTGATGGCTCCGGTTTCGGAGTCGGTAAATAATTCGGTAATCAAGCCGCGGCTGAGCAGGGTCTTAACCACCGAGTCAACATTTACGGCACGAATTGAGGCAATCTGGCCTCTGGAAATAGGTTGACGGTAAGCGATGACAGCAAGGGTCTCGAGAGCCGCTTGACTCAACTTAGTTGGATTTTCATTGGCTAAAAATAGTTTTACGGCCCAGTCGTAACTCTGGCGCACATAGATTCTCCAGCCACCACCGACTTCACGCAGTTCGAAACCGCGATCCGACTCGTCGTACTCGGCCTTGATTTCTAGAACCAAGTCACGAACTTGGTTTACCGGCAGTTCAAGTGCTGTGGCGATGGTCAGCAGCGACATAGGCGCATCGCTAATCATCAAGATAGCTTCAATCGCGGATTTGAAATTCTCCTCCAACGGATTTGTTGAATCATGAGTCATAGTCGGCCCCCAAAGTAGCTAATTGTTCTTCGTCAAAGTTTTGGGCACGCCACTGCAGCTGCAAATCTCCCAACGGGGATTCTTGTTCAAAACTAATCGCTGCTAAGCGGTAAAGCTCAAGCACTGCCAGAAAACGAGCCACCACGATGGCTCGATCTTTTACTGAGCCAATTAATTCGCGAAAAGTTAGTGCACCTGCTGAGCGCAATTGCGACACAACCTCTCTAGCCTGCTCTCGAATGCTTACCCTTGGCGCGTGCAAATGTGTCAAACCAACTGAGGGAATCTCTCGAGGAGTCATAGTCTCCTGCGCCAATTTGGCAAAATCCTGCAGTGATAGTGTCCAAACCAGTTCGGGCTTCTGGTTCAGGAATCGATCTTCCACCCTTACGTCACGGGCTATTCTCATCGACTCGATGTCGAGAGCAGACTGGAACCAGGCGGAAATCTCTTTGAAGGCGCGGTATTGGAGCAATCGGGCAAATAGCAGATCTCTAGCCTCGAGTAAGGCCACATCCTCGGCGTCGACAACCTCGCCCTTAGGCAGTAAGCCAGCGATTTTTAGATCAAGCAGAGTTGCGGCAATTACCAAAAATTCGCTCGCCTGCTCCAACTCCTCTGATTCATCGAGTTGTTTTAGATAGCTGATGAACTCATCGGTAACTCGGCTAAGCGAAACCTCGGTGATGTCTAATTCATGTTTGGAAATTAATGACAGCAGCAAATCAAATGGGCCCTCGAAGTTACCTAGGCTGACTGCAAATCCGCTGTTTTTATCAGGAACTTCGAGTTCGATGTTATGGGGCGCAGCCACGAGAAACCAGTTCGGCTGCCACTGAACGATAAGAGTTGGCAGCATCTGAATCTGAGGCAAATTCGGTTATTGGCGCCTGAGCCACAGTGGCATCGGGGAACTTAACCGTGCGGTTGATGACGGTCTTGAAGACTTTTTGGCCAAAAGCATCGTGAAGTCGCTCTAAAACCTCTCGCGAGTGCAAGGTGCGCGGATCAAACATTGTTGCCAGGATTCCATCAAGCTGAAGGGTTGGGTTTAGGCCCTCTTTGACCTTGCCAATAATGTCTTCCAAAATAGCCACACCGCGCAGTGCAAAGAACTCGGTGGCTAACGGAATGATCACGCCGTGAGCGGCAGTCAAAGCGTTTACGGTGAGCAAGCCAAGAGATGGCTGGCAATCGATGACAATCAGGTCGTATTCTTCGGCCAAAGGCTTCAAAATTCGGGCCAAGATTTGCTCTCTGGCAATCTCGTTGACCAACTTCATTTCAGCTGCAGACAATTCGATGTTTGCCGGAATTACATCGAGATTGGCAACAGAGGTTTTCTGCACTGCCGTTTTCGGGTCGATGTTTCGATCGAGCATCAGGTCGTAAATTGTGATTGCATCGTGAGCGTTGACGCCTAAACCCGCAGAAAGTGCACCCTGTGGGTCAAAGTCGATGACCAGCACTTTTCGACCGTATTCGGCGAGCGCCGCCGACATGTTAATGGAGGTTGTGGTTTTACCGACGCCACCCTTTTGGTTGCACATGGCGATGATTCTTGCTGGACCATGACTGGTCAGGGGTTTGGGAACCGGAAAACGATTATCTGTCGCCTGCTTTGCCATGATTCCTCCCGAAATTACTCTGTCCCTAGCCTACTGTTAACGGGCCCGAGGATGAGCCATCAGGTAGGTGTCTCGCAGAGAATCTACGGTGACCAGGGTATAAATCTGAGTTGTGGTGACCGAAGCGTGCCCTAGTAATTCTTGAACCACACGGACGTCGGCACCGCCTTCTAGTAAGTGAGTGGCAAATGAATGCCGCAGAGTGTGCGGAGAAATGCCGGCAGCCAAGTTTGCTCGTTTCGCAGCGGACTGCAAAATAAGCCAAATTGACTGTCGAGTCATCCTCGCCCCTCTCAAATTTAGAAAAACTGCGGCACTGCCCCTGCCCCGGGATGCTAAACCTGGGCGTGCTGAAACCAGATACCGCTGCAGTGCGGTTTGAGCAAAACTGCCCACCGGCACGATTCGTTCTTTTGAACCCTTGCCGAACAGTCGAATCATTTCGGGGTCAACTAAATCATCTATGTCTAGCGCGGTTATTTCACTTACGCGAGCTCCAGTGGCATACATCAGCTCAAGGATTGCTCTATCTCGAAGCCGCGCTGAATCTTGCAGCACCCCGCTAGTTTCATCTGCTCCGGCAGCGTCGAGCAAACGTTCGACGTCACTAATCGAAATCGCCTTGGGGAGCTTTCTGCCCAGTTTCGGTGGCTTTATTTGGAAAGTGGGGTCAACTTTGGTGACACCCTCGCTGAGCAAAAACCGGTGAAACCCTCGAATCGCGGCAAGATGTCGGGCAATAGAGTTAGCCGATAGACCAAGCTGAGCCGAAAGATATTGGCTGAACGACGCAATCAAAGCTGCATCAATCTCGGCAACCGACGATATTTTCTGTTCGGCCAAAAAATCAATGTATTTTCGTAAATCTCGGCGGTAAGCAAGCTCAGTATTTTTAGCTAAACCGCGCTCAATAATCAGGTGCCTGATGTAGCGTTCGACGAGGCTTTCCAGCTCATCCATTTTTTGCCTTTAGCGCATAGGCCATAATCGCAACCAGAGCACTGGGGCTGCGCATTTTTGATTGCAGAATCGAACTCAGGCACTCGTTGAGCGCCACCCAAGAAACCTGCATATCTCGCTCTTCGCCATCGAGCTCAATGGCGTGACCCTCATAAGTAAGATCAGTGGCCAAAAATATTTCGATGGTTTCGTTGTTACCGCCCGGAGTCGTGTGAAACGAAATCAGCGGCTCAAACTTTTTGGCCCGATACCCAGTCTCTTCAAAAAGTTCTCGGCGAGCAGCCTCAACAGCAGATTCAGCTTCGACGTCTCTGAGTCCGGCTGGGATCTCCCAGAGATACTCTCGAACCGGGTGGCGATACTGTCGGATGAGCAGCACTTCAGAACGTTCGTTAACAGCAAGAATCGCGACCGCACCGGGGTGATTTACGAATTCGCGGGTCAGCTCTTCGCCGGCATATTCAAATTTTTCTCTAACAATATCCCAAATCATGCCTTCAAAAACCGTGTCTGATGACACCAGCTTCATATTTGCCGGCTGATCGAAGGTCATGTTAGGCGTCTTTTACCTCGAAAAGTTTGGTTGCAGCGGCGCGCTCAATTGCGGCTTCAACCAGCCCTCGAAACAACGGATGGGCTTTAGTTGGTCGAGATTTGAATTCTGGATGGGCCTGAGTTGAAACGTAGTATGGGTGTTTCTCTTTGGGCAATTCAACAAATTCAACCAGCTGGTCATCAGGTGAGGTGCCCGAAATAACCAACCCTGCGGCGGCAATCTGGTCGCGGTATTGGTTGTTGAATTCATAGCGGTGACGGTGACGTTCGTGCACAACCTCTGAACCATAAACCGAAGCAGCAATTGATCCTGGCAGCAACTTGGCCTCATAGGTTCCAAGTCGCATTGTGCCACCCAAATCACCGCCGGCGATGATATCGACCTGTTCGGCCATAGTAGCGATTACCGGATACTTGGCGTCTGGCTCAAACTCAGTCGATGAAGCCCCGTCAAGCCCAACAACATTGCGTGAGTATTCAATAACCATGCACTGCAGACCTAGGCAGAGCCCAAGAGTTGGGATTTTGTTTTCCCGGGCAAATTTAAGTGCTCCGAGCTTTCCTTCGATACCTCGAACTCCAAATCCGCCGGGTACACAAATTGCGTCAACATCTGCGAGGGCCGCGCGGGCGCCCTCTTCAGTTTCGCACTCGTCTGAAGGAATCCATTTGATGTTTACCTTCGCCGAAAGCGCAAATCCGCCTGCGCGAAGTGCTTCGGTAACCGAGAGGTAAGCATCTGGCAAGTCGATGTATTTTCCGACTAGACCAATACGAACCTGGTGTTTCGGTTGGTGCACAGCGGCAAGCACGCCAGACCAACGACTCCAGTCGACTTCTCTTTCTGGAAGTCCGAGTTTTTTTACGATGTACGAATCGAGACCTTCATCGTTCAACACCGTGGGAATGTCGTAAATACTGCTGGCATCAGCGGCGTTCACAACAGCGTGAACATCGATGTCAGTCATCAACGCAATTTTGTTCTTGATCGAATCTGGAAGTGGTCGATCAGAGCGGCAGACAACTGCGTCAGGCTGAATGCCAATTGAACGCAAGGTTGCTACCGAGTGCTGGGTTGGCTTGGTCTTAAGTTCACCGGATGGACCAAGGTAAGGGACCAGCGAAACATGCACGTAAAAGACATTGTCTCGGCCAACCTCGTGCCGCACCTGGCGCGCAGCCTCAAGGAATGGTTGGGATTCGATGTCGCCCACGGTTCCACCGATTTCGGTGATGATTACATCCGGAGCCGGTTTTTCGCTGGCTTGAAGTCTCATCCTGCGTTTGATTTCGTCAGTGATGTGCGGAATAACCTGCACGGTGTCGCCGAGGTATTCGCCGCGACGTTCACGTGCGATGACTGTCGAATAAATCTGCCCGGTGGTTACGTTAGCTGCCTGGTTCAAATCAACGTCAAGAAAGCGCTCATAGTGGCCAATGTCTAGATCGGTTTCTGCGCCGTCTTCGGTGACAAATACTTCACCGTGCTGGAATGGGTTCATTGTACCCGGATCTACGTTGAGATACGGGTCTAGTTTCTGCATGACAACTTTGAGACCGCGAGCTCGAAGAAGGTTGCCAAGTGACGAAGCCGTCAGGCCTTTTCCTAAAGAGGAGGCCACACCTCCGGTCACGAAAATGTGTCTAGTAACTGCGGAGTCCATTGCTTCTGCCATGGAACTTCAGCCTACCACCCAAAGCGCTGCAGCCATTGGCGTGGCGTCGAATAAATCTGAATTTGACTTAGAAATTGGTTTTTTCTAGCTTGGCGAGATCTAATAACTCGCGGGCATGAGCCAGACCCAATTCTGATTCGGTCAAACCCGAAAGCATTCTGGCTAGTTCGGTGGTGCGCTCGGTCTCGTCGAGTGAACGCACATCGCTGGCCGTGTAACTCTCACCAACGTTTTTTGTAACCCGAAGATGGCGGTCAGCAAATGCAGCGACCTGGGCAAGGTGAGTTACCACGATTACCTGAGTTGTTTTGGCCAGTTTGGCTAGGCGTTTTCCGATTTCGATTGCCGCGGCTCCGCCTACACCGGCATCAACCTCATCAAAAATGAAGGTCGGGGTTATCGACTTGGCGGCTAGAACAACCTCGATAGCCAACATGATTCGAGACAGTTCGCCTCCGCTGGCGCCTTTACCGAGCGGTCGAGGTTCGGCACCCGGATATGGAGAAAGCAAGATACTCACCGCATCTGCGCCAAATTGACCAAGCGGACCTGGCTCAACGCTAACCACCAAAGTAGCCCCTGGCATCGCTAGACCGGCCAGTTCAAGATTGACCGCATCCACTAATTGGGCGGCTGCCTTGACTCGGATTTCGCTGACCTTGGCTGCCAGAGATCTGGCTTCGCTTTCACAAAGCTCAACTTTTTCTCGAAGACTGTTCAAGCCATCCTCGGCAAAATCAAGTTGGTCAAGCTGACGTTGAGCCTCAGTTTGCAAAGTGAGCAGATCTTCAATCGTTCCAGGATATTTTCTAAGCAGTGCGTTCAACGCAGCACGTCGAGATTGGGCAGCATCCAATTCAGTTTCGGCTGCCCCCTCAAGATCACCCAAATATTGAGCCAGGTCTAGGGCGGCATCACGCACCAGGTCATTAGCCTCGGCTAAGCGCCCAGAGATGGCCTCTAATTTTGCATCAAATAGGACCGGGTCTAGGGATTTTTTGGCTAGGCCAATTAGAGAGATTGCATCCTGGTCAGAAAAATCGCTAGAGAGGGCTTCATGAGCTGAAGCTGCGGCTTGACGGATGCTAGCAAGATTTTCAAGGAGGGTGATTCGATCGCTCAACTGTTCAAGTTCACCCGGCTGGGGATTCACCTCAGAGATTTGCTCCAGCAGATATCTAAGATCTGAAATCTTCGTTTCTCGGTTCGCCAGAGAGGCCTCGAAGTTAGCTAACTCATCGCTGGCCTCACGCCAACGTTGGTAAGCACTTTGATACTCAAGCAGCAAAACTGAAAGTTCGCCTCCAGCCGCCGAGTCAAGAGCCTCTCTTTGGGCTGCTGACGTCTTCAACCTAATTTGATCTGCCTGGCCATGCACCACAACTAACTCGGCAGCCAACTCGCTCAAGGCCGAAACAGGTATAGCCCGCCCTTGAAGGGCCGCCTTGGAGCGCCCCTCAGAGTTAACCGAACGATTGACGATTAGCTCGCCCTCGCTGAGCTCTGAGCCCAAATTTTCGAGGGCAATTTGAATTGCTGTCGAGTTAGAGATTAGCCAGCGACCTTCAACATAAGCCTGAGTTTGCGATTTTCGAATGGTTGATGAATCGGCCCGCTCTCCCAGTAACAAACCAAGAGCGCTGAGCACCATAGTTTTTCCGGCTCCGGTTTCACCGGAAAGTACGGTAAGGCCGCGATCGAAATGCAGCCTTGCCTCTTCGATAACGCCGAGGTCTTTGATGTAAATTTCATCAATCACAAGCTAGACCCGTTCGTTTGCAGCCGGCCCGCGCCAACCGGCAACCGGTAGTGCAAATTTCTGAACCAGTCGCTTGGTAAAAGTAGTCTGCTGAACACTTGCCAAACGAACTGGATTTTTTGACTTACTTACCTGAACTCGGGCGCCTGCAGGAAGTTCGGTTGAACGCCTGCCATCACACCAGAGCGTGCCGCTGCCAACGCTGCGCTGGAGCACCTCGACTGCCACCTGCGCTTCGGGGTGTACCACAAGCGGTTTTGCAAAGAGCGCATGTGCGCTGAGCGGCACGACTAGCAGAGCATCGATTGTTGGCCAAACAATTGGCCCACCGGCAGAGAAAGCATAAGCCGTTGAACCGGTTGGTGTTGACACAATCATGCCATCGCAGCCAAAGCTGGAAAGCGGTTGGCCATCGATTTCGAGAACCACTTCAAGCATGCGTTCACGAGAGCTTTTTTCGACAGTGGCCTCATTTAGAGCCCAGGTTTCATAAACAGTTTTGCCATCAACCTGAACCTCGACGTCTAAAGTAAGTCGGTCAGTTACCTGGTAACTGCGTTCGATAATGTGCTGAATTGTCGATTCAATCTCTTCGCGCTCACTGTCGGCCAAGAAACCCACATGCCCCAAATTGATTCCCATAAGCGGGACGGCGCTTTCTCGCACAATTTCTGCAGCTTTGAGGATTGTGCCATCGCCACCGAAAACAACAGCAAGCTCGAGGTCAGCGACGTGCACATCTGAACCAAGTTCTTTAACAGCCGTGATGGTTGAAGCGGTCGCCCCTTGGGACTCGTTGAAGTTGCGGTAGTCATTCAATTCGCCAGAACTCATAACTGGCGTGATTCCGCTTTCGACAAGCCGTTCAATTAAAAACTGGCCAACTTCGATGGCTTCGAGCCTGCGAGTGTGGGTGACAATCAGCACATTACGTTGCATTTATACCCCTTTGGCTACCGACTCGATTTGCTGCATCCATTGTGACTTATTTGGCAACACATTTGGACTAATCCACAGGACGTATTCTTGGTTGCCATGGGTACCGGGTAGTTCAGAACGAACCAATCCGCAAATTCCCAGCCCTAACCTTTCGGCCTCGTCGACCACCTGATTAATTGCGCCGGCACGCAAGCGATGATCATTTACCAGCCCATTTGCACTCAGGGATTGTTTGCCAACTTCAAATTGGGGCTTGATCAACAAAACTAAATCAGCCAAAGGAGCAACCGTTTTGATTTGCTCCAAAACCATGGTCAAAGAAATGAAACTCAGATCCGCAACTACCAAATCAAACTTTGGATTAAGGGAACCGAAATTTGATTCAAATTTTGAACCGGCCAGCTTCGACGCTAGCGACTGCGGGCTTAGGTCACGAGCGTTGAATCCCTCGATAGCGGAAACCCTGGAATTTTGCGCCAATTCAGGCACCATTTGATCGTGGCCAACATCGAGAGCTACGACGTGCGCCACACCTCGCCGCAATAAAACATCAGTAAAGCCACCAGTTGATGCACCAACATCCAAGGCAATTTTTCCAACCAGTTCGATTTCAGCGAATTGATCCAAAGCTTTGGCTAACTTGTGCCCCGCTCTCGAAACATAATCAACAGCCTCAAGTACTGCTATCTCGGCATCCTCTGTGACTGGCTGAGAGGCCTTTCGACCCAGGTTTCCAGAAACTAAAACACGATTTGCTTCAATCAGGCTTGCTGCTTGGTTTCTTGATCTTGCGAGCCCGCGCTCGACTAAGGCTAGGTCTAGGCGCACAGGTTAGTTTTCCGAACTATTGAGTTCGGCTTCAAGCTTTTCGCGCAGTTCATTGATTGCCGTGGGCTGTTGCTCCAGCGGTAACTCCCCGATTTGTTCAAGTGCGGCCAACATCTGCTCTTCAAAATCTTGCGACATACCAATAGCCTATTCGTAGAGTTCTGGTTCGACATCTAGACCGTAGATCGGCGTTGAACTACTCCAGATAAGTGCAGTTGTAGCCTTCAGAGCGCCGAGCGACTTGGGGTCACCGGCGGTAACCCTGACCTTGTTTCCCAGCAGTTCAACTTCGGCCCCAGAACACTTATAGCCCCGTTTAGTTTGCTTAGGTGACTCGTATTTTCCGAGAATCTCCGTCAAATCACCAAGGATGTATGTAGGTCTGGACTCTGCTTTAGCGGCAAGCAATTCCTTGCGTGTGCAGACACCGGTCATCACAACCGCAGAGTCAATTCCGCTTCTGTTGGCACCCAGGATGTCAGTGTCTAGTCGGTCTCCGATGAAAAGCGTGGCCGAACCCGGAATTCCAAAATGTTCTAGCGCTGTGCCAAAAATAGCCGGTTCAGGTTTACCCGCGACTGTCGGCAATTGCCCGACAGCAGTGTGTATTGCTGAAATCAAAGTGCCGTTGCCGGGCGCCATCCCTTTATCTTGTGGGATAGTCCAATCAGAGTTGGTCGCAAACCATTTGGCACCTTTTTGGATCGCGTAGCTAGCCTCAGCCAACATGTGCCAGGCAACATCAGGTGAAAATCCCTGAATTACCGCTGCCGGCATTTCGTCAACCGTTGAAACGACTTCGAACCCGGCTTTGGTCACTTGATCTCTCAAACCTTCGCCGCCGACCACCAGGACTCGAGATCCTGCCGGCATTGACTTGGATAGCAACTCAGCTCCGGTGCGGGCAGAGCTGATGATGCTGCTGGGGTCTACTGGTAAACCAAATTCAGCTAGCTGCGCCGCAATCGTTTCTGGTTTTCTCGACGAATTATTGGTGACAAAACCAACCGGAATACCTGACCGCTGAAGCGAAACAATAGAGTCAACCGCACCATCAATGGCACGTTTACCCTCATAGATAACGCCGTCGAGGTCAGCTAGGAAAAGTTGGTAGGAAGAGCGAAAATTAGTCACGTTTGCCTCGCTTCGGTGATTCTCCGGAGCCAAAATCGCGGTTTCGACTGCCTTCGCGAGGCCTTCTCGGCGCCGAGCTTGATCTCGAAGACGAGGATTCCGAAGAGTCACGAGTGCTCGATGATGAATCTCGGTTGTAAGGACGATCACCATCACGACGAACCGGACGATCACCATCACGACGAACCGGACGATCACCATCACGACGAACCGGACGATCACCATTACGACTAGTCGACCCGTACCCGGCACGCGACGGGGCCCTTGGCTCGCGTCTATCATCCGAACGGCCCTGATAAGAATCACGGCTGCGCTCGCTAAATTCAGTGCGTTCAGGCAGCACTGGGATTTCGATCTCTTCGATGACTTCAAAAACTTCTTCATCGGGCGCGTATTTGGCCTCGATTGCAGCTTCGGCCCGTTGCGCAAGTTTCAGCCACTGCTTTGCCTCGGCAGTGCGACCCAATATCTCGCAGGTGTCTGAATAGGCGTAGAACAACGAAGCGGAGTAGTCAAAAACTCGCTCGGGATTCAACTCAGGAATCTGAAGCTCTGCTAAAGCGGCCTCGTTCTCACCCAGGTCTAGTCGAGCACCGGACATTGCAATCGCTAAATTAACCCGAACATCTGGCGAAAGTGAAGAACGATCAACCGCACGTCCGAGTTCGAGGGCCTTCTTGGGTCTACCCAAACCGCGTTCAGAGTCGACCATGATTGGCAACTGGTCGTTCGAGCCAGAAATACGCCTAAATGTGGTTAGTTCCCTAAGCGCTAAAGCGTAATCACCAACGGCATAGGCAGTTACTCCTACAGTTTCACGCACTATCGCGATACGTCCAGCACGCTCAGCGGCAGCCATAGCATGGCGATGTGCCAACTCTGGATCCTGGTCTGCCAAAATGGAAACCATCGCTAGATGGCGCGCCACGCGTTCAGCGTTTTCGGCGCTCAAAGTTTTCAATTGAACTCGAATACCGAGTTCTAGATCCTTTTCGGTAATTTCCTCAGGAATTGGCGGGCTCTTTGGCTTATTTGGATCAATTGGTCGCGCAACCCGCTGTTGCCAGGCGGGACGTTCGTAATTCTGTTGTTCAGCACGTCCGCTGGCAGAATTCTCGCGGTTGTCGCGGCCACCTCGGCCTTGACCCGAACCGGCATTACCGCCACGGCCGATTCCTCGACCAAACCTATCGCCAGGGGCCTGTCGCTTATTTGAATCATCCGAACTGCGACGTTGTCCAAACGAACGAGCTGAACCATCTCGACCGGAAAAATCACGATTTTCGCGTCCAGAATTTCTTTCGTTCATCAAATCTCCTTGGGCTTAAAGCAAAATGGCCACCTCAAAGAGGTGGCCATTTTGTAAATTAAGTCCGGCGGTGTCCTACTCTCCCACAAGGTCACCCTTGCAGTACCATCGGCGCAGGAGGTCTTAGCTTCTGGGTTCGGAATGTAACCAGGCGTTTCCCCTCCGCTATGGCCGCCGAAACACTATTGAGTTATGTTTCATTGACACACAGTGAGTGTGTTTTTTGGGTTCCCATACCTCGGGAACCACATAGTGGACGCAAGCAAAAAGTTATCAAGTTATCGGGCTATTAGTACCGGTCAGCTCCATGGGTCTTTAGTCCCCACTTCCACATCCGGCCTATCAACGCAGTAGTCTAGCTGCGGCCCTCTCGACATAAGTCATGGAATTCTCATCTTGAGGTTAGCTTCCCGCTTAGATGCTTTCAGCGGTTATCTATTCCAAACGTAGCTAATCAGCGGTGCTCTTGGCAGAACAACTGACACACCAGAGGTTTGTCCATCCCGGTCCTCTCGTACTAGGGACAGGTCCTCTCAAAATTCCTGCGCGCGCAGAGGATAGAGACCGAACTGTCTCACGACGTTCTAAACCCAGCTCGCGTGCCGCTTTAATGGGCGAACAGCCCAACCCTTGGGACCTACTCCAGCCCCAGGATGCGACGAGCCGACATCGAGGTGCCAAACCATGCCGTCGATATGGACTCTTGGGCAAGATCAGCCTGTTATCCCCGAGGTACCTTTTATCCGTTGAGCGACAGCGCTTCCACAAGCCACTGCCGGATCACTAGTCCCGACTTTCGTCCCTGCTCGACTTGTCAGTCTCACAGTCAAGCTCCCTTGTGCACTTACACTCGACACCTGATTACCAACCAGGTTGAGGGAACCTTTGGGCGCCTCCGTTACTTTTTGGGAGGCAACCGCCCCAGTTAAACTACCCATCAGGCACTGTCCCAGAACCGGATCACGGTTCGTGGTTAGATAACCAGAGTTAGCAGAGTGGTATTTCAACAATGACTCCACCTGAACTGGCGTCCAAGCTTCAAAGTCTCCCACCTATCCTACACAACTAACGCCGATCACCAATACCAAACTATAGTAAAGGTCACGGGGTCTTTTCGTCCTTCTGCGCGTAACGAGCATCTTTACTCGTAATGCAATTTCGCCGAGTTCACGGTTGAGACAGCTGGGAAGTCGTTACGCCATTCGTGCAGGTCGGAACTTACCCGACAAGGAATTTCGCTACCTTAGGATGGTTATAGTTACCACCGCCGTTTACTGGGGCTTAAATTCTCAGCTTCGCATTGCTGCTAACCGTTCCTCTTAACCTTCCAGCACCGGGCAGGCGTCAGTCCGTATACATCGTTTTGCAACTTCGCACGGACCTGTGTTTTTAGTAAACAGTCGCTTCCCACTGGTCTCTGCGGCCTTACAGCGCTTCATTAGCAAGTAATTACACGCCTCAGGCCCCCCTTCTCCCGAAGTTACGGGGGCATTTTGCCGAGTTCCTTAACCGTGATTCTCTCGATATCCTTAGTATTCTCTACCTGACCACCTGAGTCGGTTTGGGGTACGGGCAGCTAGAACCTCACGTCGATGCTTTTCTTGGCAGCATAGGATCACCCACTTCGACCTTGCGGTCTCACCATCAGATCTCAGCCTTAATGAGAGACGGATTTGCCTATCTCTCGGCTTACTTCCTTAGACGGGGACAACCATCGCCCCGCGGAGGCTACCTTCCTGCGTCACACCTGTTAATACGTTAACCGCACAAGCATAGGTTCGTGATCTACACCAATAATCGGCCCGAAGGCTTCAAAATGGCTTTGAGCACTTAGCATTACTTGATTAGTTTGGGCGGTTCTTCGCCGGTACGGGAATGTCAACCCGTTGTCCATCGACTACGCCTGTCGGCCTCGCCTTAGGTCCCGACTTACCCAGGGCGGATTAACCTGGCCCTGGAACCCTTGGTCTTTCGGACTGGGAGTTTCTCACTCCCATTTCGCTACTCATGCCTGAATTCTCACTCGTGTGGCGTCCACAACTGGATTACTCCGCTGCTTCACTCGCCACACGACGCTCTCCTACCCATCTGTACACCTGGGCCTTGCGGCCGGGCTTTATACAAATGCTACAACTTCGGTGGTGTGCTTGAGCCCCGTTACATTGTCGGCGCGGAATCACTTGACCAGTGAGCTATTACGCACTCTTTCAAGGGTGGCTGCTTCTAAGCCAACCTCCTGGTTGTCTATGCAATCCCACATCCTTTTCCACTTAGCACACGCTTTGGGACCTTAGTTGGTAGTCTGGGTTGTTTCCCTCTCGACTATGAAGCTTATCCCCCACAGTCTCACTGCTGCGCTCTCACTTACTGGCATTCGGAGTTTGGCTGACGTCAGTAACCTTGTAGGGCCCATCGGCCATCCAGTAGCTCTACCTCCAGTAAGAAACACGCAACGCTGCACCTAAATGCATTTCGGAGAGAACCAGCTATCACGAAGTTTGATTGGCCTTTCACCCCTACCCACAGCTCATCCCCTCCATTTTCAACTGAAGTGGGTTCGGTCCTCCACGACGTCTTACCGTCGCTTCAACCTGGCCATGGGTAGATCACTTCGCTTCGGGTCTAGGACATGCGACTGAATCGCCCTATTCAGACTCGCTTTCGCTACGGCTTCCCCACTCGGGTTAACCTCGCCACATATCACTAACTCTCAGGCTCATTCTTCAAAAGGCACGCTGTCACCAGAACAAGCTGGCTCCAACGGTTTGTAAGCATACGGTTTCAGGTACTATTTCACTCCCCTCCCGGGGTACTTTTCACCTTTCCCTCACGGTACTTGTCCGCTATCGGTCATTAGGTAGTATTTAGGCTTATCAGGTGGTCCTGACAGATTCGCACAGAATTTCACGGGTTCCGTACTACTTGGGATCCTTCTCCAGCGTCCACAACGTTTCGACTACAGGGTTGGCACCTTCTGTGACTGGCCTTTCAAGACCATTCGTCTACATTGCTTTCTACTGTTGCTGTTCGGCAGAACAACTGAAAAGTCCCGCAACCCCGATCATGCAACGCCTGCCGGCTATCACACATGACCGGTTTAGCCTCTTCCGCGTTCGCTCGCCACTACTAACGGAATCACTTTTTGTTTTCTCTTCCTGTGGGTACTGAGATGTTTCACTTCCCCACGTTCCCTTTACCTGTCCTATATATTCAGACAGGAATAACTGGATCGAGTCCAGCTGGGTTTCCCCATTCGGAAATCCTCGGATCGAAGTCCGCTTATCGACTCCCCGAGGCTTATCGCAGATTGCTACGTCCTTCTTCGGCTCCTAATGCCAAGGCATCCACCGTATGCTCTTAAGAACTTGATATCTAAGAGATCACTAGAACTTGTCTAGAGATCAATTTTGTTTTTAAGATGCTCGCGTCCACTATGTAGTTCTCAAAGTACGGGTGGTACCACTCCAGAGACTAGGCCTGGCGCTTGTAGGCGCTGGTTCACTAGCTTGTGTGGTCCAGTCCGCTGCTTTCATGAATAAATCAATCAAACAATCGGTCTTGAAGGTCGGTCACCCGATCCTTCAGGACCCAACAGTGTGCAAAAGTAGTTTGATAAACCGCTCGTTCCAAGTCAAAGACCGTACTAGAGCAGAGTATTTCGGCTGCTTACAATTCGATGTTCCACCCTTGAGCAAACCAGTGAAGAACATTCGTCTTCAATCTGGCTCTCTGTAGCGACCGAAGTCACTATAGAAGCTCCTTAGAAAGGAGGTGATCCAGCCGCACCTTCCGGTACGGCTACCTTGTTACGACTTAGTCCCAATCACCGATCCCACCTTCGACGGCTCCTTCCTTACGGTTAGGCCACCGGCTTCGGGTGTTACCGACTTTCGTGACTTGACGGGCGGTGTGTACAAGGCCCGGGAACGTATTCACCGTAGCGTTGCTGATCTACGATTACTAGCGACTCCGACTTCATGGGGTCGAGTTGCAGACCCCAATCCGAACTGAGACCGGCTTTATGGGATTCGCTCCACCTTGCGGTATTGCAGCCCTTTGTACCGGCCATTGTAGCATGCGTGAAGCCCAAGACATAAGGGGCATGATGATTTGACGTCATCCCCACCTTCCTCCGAGTTGACCCCGGCAGTCTTCCATGAGTCCCCACCTTTACGTGCTGGCAACATAGAACGAGGGTTGCGCTCGTTGCGGGACTTAACCCAACATCTCACGACACGAGCTGACGACAACCATGCACCACCTGTATAGAGACCTTGCGGGGAGCGTATTTCTACGCTTTTCCTCTATATGTCAAGCCTTGGTAAGGTTCTTCGCGTTGCATCGAATTAATCCGCATGCTCCGCCGCTTGTGCGGGCCCCCGTCAATTCCTTTGAGTTTTAGTCTTGCGACCGTACTCCCCAGGCGGGGTGCTTAATGTGTTAACTTCGTCACAGACCACGTGGAATGTGGCCCACAACTAGCACCCACCGTTTACGGCGTGGACTACCAGGGTATCTAATCCTGTTCGCTCCCCACGCTTTCGCTCCTCAGCGTCAGTTACGGCCCAGAGAAGTGCCTTCGCCATCGGTGTTCCTCCTGATATCTGCGCATTCCACCGCTACACCAGGAATTCCCTTCTCCCCTACCGCACTCTAGTCTGCCCGTACCCACTGCAGGTCCGAAGTTGAGCTTCGGATTTTCACAGCAGACGCGACAAACCGCCTACGAGCTCTTTACGCCCAATAATTCCGGACAACGCTTGCACCCTACGTATTACCGCGGCTGCTGGCACGTAGTTAGCCGGTGCTTTTTCTGCAGGTACCGTCACTTTCGCTTCTTCCCTGCTAAAAGAGGTTTACAACCCGAAGGCCTTCATCCCTCACGCGGCGTTGCTGCATCAGGCTTTCGCCCATTGTGCAATATTCCCCACTGCTGCCTCCCGTAGGAGTCTGGACCGTGTCTCAGTTCCAGTGTGGCCGGTCACCCTCTCAGGCCGGCTACCCGTCGTCGCCTTGGTGAGCCATTACCTCACCAACTAGCTGATAGGCCGCGAGCTCATCCTTGACCGAAATTCTTTCCAGACCCAAAGATGCCTTCAGGTCTCGTATCCGGTATTAGCTACAGTTTCCCGCAGTTATCCCAGAGTCAAGGGCAGATTGCTCACGTGTTACTCACCCGTTCGCCACTAATCCACCGGAGCAAGCTCCAGCTTCATCGTTCGACTTGCATGTGTTAAGCACGCCGCCAGCGTTCGTCCTGAGCCAGGATCAAACTCTCCGTAAAAAATGTTTTCGAGACAAGCTCGAAGTTTTACGAAAGCGCCGGAAAATTGGCGCCTCAGCTTGATCTGACTAAATCAGAATGTCATCTGACAATCTGTCTAATCCAATTTTTTTGTTACTGAATTGCTTCAGCAACAAATTTGTTGGCATCGACATTGTGCACACTGTTGAGTTCTCAAGGATCAGATGCATCTGGGAGTCTGTCTCGCGACTCGCCTCCAGAGCAACTTCACAAACTTACCACGAAACTGTTTCTTGTCAAATCTGACACGAACTTTTTTTCTTGGAAGAAGTTCATCCTAAACGTCAGAGCGCAAGCCTGCAAGAGGCTTTTTGCCTGAGATTAGGATTTGTTGCACTTGAGCCGGTGATCTCTGCGGATCTTCCAAACTTTGGGCAACGAATAGATACATTACGGACAGATAACGGACTTGTCAAATCGAAAGTCGATATTCATTCGGAATTTTTCTAAAGTCTTGATTTATAGGGGTTTTAGTGGTGGTCTAGCCGACGATTAAGCCAGCTAAAGTCTTTTTTCCACGACGCAGGATTGCGTATTTTTGGTGAAAAAGTTCGTTCAGGACTGCATTTTCGTCAGTCACTTTTGCGTTATTCAAGTAGACGCCACCCTCAGCAATAGCGCGCCGGCCAGCGCTGAGGCTTGAAACTAAGCCAGTGTCAACCAGCAACTGCGCGATTGAGACACCCAATTGAGTGTTGCTCCTCGGTAATTCGCCTAAAGCTGCACCCAGAGTTTGCTCATCCAGGGTAGCTAGATCGCCTTGACCAAACAGCGCTGCCGAAGCCGCAATGGCTGCCTCGACTGCCGCTACGGAGTGCACCAGAGCGGTTACCTCATATGCCAAACGTTTTTGAGCGGCCCGAAGATGCGGCGCTGACTCGGTTTGAGCCGCCAAGTCTTCGATTTCTGCCCTGGTCAAAAATGTGAAGACCTTGAGTCGATCGATAACGTCGGCATCATCGACATTCAGCCAAAACTGATAAAACGCGTATGGGCTAGTTAGTTCTTCATCTAGCCAAACCGCGTTGCCCTCTGATTTGCCAAACTTTTTGCCGTCTTTGTTCGTGATCAGCGGCGTAGCCATGGCGTGGGCACTTTTACCCTCGACTTTGTGAATAAGGTCAGTACCGCTAGTCAGATTGCCCCACTGGTCTGATCCCCCGGTCTGCAGCAAGCAATCGTACTGTCGGAAAAGTTCGAGGAAATCGTAACCCTGCAAAATTTGGTAGCTGAATTCGGTGTAGCTGATCCCGTGCTCCGAATTGAGCCTTGCTGAGACCGCATCTTTAGCCAGCATCTTTCCTACTCGGAAGTGCTTGCCAATTTCACGAAGAAAATCAATCGCGCTGAGCGGTGCAGTCCAATCAAGGTTGTTCACCAAGCGGGCAGCGTTTTCACCCTCAAAAGACAAAAACCTAGAAGCCTGGCGGCCAAGGCGCTCGACCCACTCGGAAACAGTCTCTTTAGTGTTCAGGGTTCGCTCTGAGGTTGGTCGCGGGTCACCAATCAACCCGGTTGAGCCTCCGATTAGAGCCAGCGGTTTGTGCCCAGCAAGCTGAAGTCGGCGCAGCGTGAGCAATTGCACTAGGTTGCCCAGGTGAAGACTTGGGGCAGTTGGATCGAAACCGCAGTAGTAGGTGATCGGGCCAGAGTTGAGTGTTTTGCGAAGTTCTTCCTCGTCGGTGGAAATCGCAACCAAGCCTCGCCACTTCAACTCATCGAGGAGATCGGCAAAAGACGGGTCGTTTGATTGCCCCCGCAAATATTCAACAGTTGCCATTTTTAGTTACCTCGCTTTGGAGCAATTTTTCTCAAGGTCGCTATCTGATCGAGAACTCGAGGCAGTGCTGTACCACCGGCACCGGCACGCGCTTTGATAGAACCCCCAACGGTTAAGACATCTCGAACTTCCGGAGTAAGCAGAGGCGATATTGCAGCCATGTCAGCATCCGGGACCTCGTGCAAGTCGAGTGAATTCTTCTCACAGAACGAAACCAGGGCCCCGGTAATCTCGTGGGCATCGCGGAAAGGAACTTTTTGTTTCACTAGCCATTCGGCAACATCGGTCGCCAACGAGAACCCAGCTGGTGCCAGATGCTCGAGTCGGTCGCGGTTGAAAGTGAGCGTAGCGACCATTCCGGTGAAAGCTGGAAGCAGTACGGTCAGAGTGTCTACCATGTCGAAAACAGGCTCTTTGTCTTCTTGCAGGTCGCGATTGTAGGCCAGCGGTAGGCCTTTCAAAGTGGCCAAGAGGCCAGTCAGGTCACCAATCAATCGACCGCTTTTACCGCGGGCCAATTCGGCGATGTCTGGGTTTTTCTTTTGCGGCATGATTGACGAACCGGTCGAGTAGGAATCATGAAGCCGGACATAGTTAAACTCGGCACTCGCCCAGATGATGATCTCTTCGGCAAAACGGGAGAGATTGATTCCGATCATGGTTGCGATGAATGCAAACTCGGCCACCACGTCTCGGCTGGCTGTTGCATCAATCGAGTTTTGCGTTGGAGCCACGAAACCAAGTTCTCGGGCCACCAAGTTTGGATCTAGCCCAAGCGTGTTCCCGGCCAAAGCACCCGCACCATAAGGGGACAATGAGGCCCGGCGTCGCCAATCGGCAAAACGCTCTAGATCTCGCACTAGCGGCCAGGCATGGGCCAGCAAGTGGTGCGATAACAAAACCGGTTGGGCATGTTGAAAATGAGTTCGACCGGGCATGGCGACACCGAGGTGTTCTTCAGCTGCGGAGACTAGAACTTCAACCAAATCAAGCACCTGGTTTTCAATGGTCTGCGATGAATCAAGCAGATAGCTGCGAATCAGTGTGGCAATTTGATCGTTTCGGCTTCGACCGGCTCGAACTTTGCCACCCAATTCAGGTCCGGCGATTTCGATTAACCCGCGCTCTAGCGCCGAGTGGACATCCTCGTCTGATTCTTTAGCCTGAAACGACCCCGAAATGACGCGGTTATTTAGCTCAACCAGGCTTCGATCGAGTTTTTCGAGTTCAGCGACAGTGAGGTACCCGGCAGACTGCAAAGCCTTGATGTGTGCCCTGGTTCCGGCGATGTCGTAGCTGGCTAGACGCCAATCAAAATGAACCGATCGAGACAGAGCCGCAAGCGAGTCAGCCGGACCGCCATCAAAGCGTGAACCCCAGAGTGAATTTGAACCAGACATAAGAGTCAATCTTAGTTTGTCGGGCTACTTACTGATTTGCTTGCGCAGCCAGCCAAACCATTAGGGCCTTTTGAGCATGAAGGCGATTTTCAGCTTCATCCCAAATTACCGACTGTGGACCATCGATTACCTGCTCAGTTACCTCATAGCCGCGGTAGGCCGGAAGGCAGTGCATAAAAATGGCATCGGCTTTGGCCTGAGACATCAGGTCGGCATCAATAGTGAAACCGGCAAAGTCAGCCAATCGCTGCTCTTTCTCGCTTTCCTGCCCCATCGAAATCCAGGTGTCGGTGACCACAACATCCGCGTCTTTCATAGCCAAAGCGGCATCGCCAAACACCGCAACCGAACCACCGGTGGACTCGGCAATTGCCTCAGCGCGTGACACTACGTGGGCGGCCGGTAGGTAACCGGCTGGGCCCGCTACCGAGACATTCATGCCCGCCATGGCACAACCGACCAAGTAGCTGTTTGCCATGTTGTTGCTGGCATCACCCACGTAGGCGATTTTGAGCCCGGCCAAATGCCCCTTGTGTTCTCTGATGGTTAGCAAATCAGCCAAAATCTGACAGGGGTGCCAGTCATCGCTGAGCGAATTGATGACTGGAACCTGTGCGAATTCTGCCATCTGCTCAAGGCCGGATTGCGAATAGGTGCGCCAAACAATTTGTGCGACCTGACGACCCAGCACCCGAGCAGTGTCGGCGACCGATTCTTTTTTACCCATCTGGGATGTTTGGCTGTCGATGATAAGCGGCGCGCCACCCAAATCGGCAACACCAACAGCGAATGAAACTCTGGTGCGAGTTGAGGTCTTGTCGAAAATCAGAGCCACAGTTTTAGGCCCCTCAAATGGACGCTCACGGTATGGGTCGCGCTTTAGCTCAAGCGCTAAATCTAAAATCTGTCGCTGCTCGAGGGGACTGATGTCATCATCTTTCAGAAAATGTCTCATCTTGCTACCTAACTAGGGAAGAACCATGGTGCCGAAACCCGACACCGTAAAAATTTCGAGCAAAATACTGTGCGGAGTGCGTCCGTCGATAACGTGAGCTTTTGGCACTCCCCCTTGAACCGCTTTCAAGCAGGCTTGCATTTTAGGGATCATGCCAGATTCAAGTTTCGGAATCAGATCTTCAAGTTCAGTTGAAGAAATTTCTGACACCATTGAGTCGCGGTTGGGCCAGTCACTGTAAAGGCCGGGCACATCGGTGAGAACCATCAGTTTTTCGGCACCCAGCGCGACTGCCAGCGCAGCTGCAGCCAGATCAGCATTAACGTTTAGCAATTCACCGTTGCCGTTCGGTGCAACTGTTGAGATAACTGGAATTCGACCCGCCTCGAGTGCCTCAAAGACAGCCCGCGGGTTCACCTGGGTAACCTCACCGACCAAACCAATATCTACCGGACCGTTTTCATCCTCGACAAGAGTTTTTTCGGCTCTGAAAAGATTGGCATCTTCGCCACTGAGCACGGTTGTGGCAGCACCCGCTGCCGAAATCATGGCAGCAAGTTCAGCTGAAATTTGATTGCGCAAGACGTCTTTTACGACACCGATGGTTTCCTCGGTGGTAACGCGAAAGCCACCGCGAAACTCGCTGTGAATGCCTAACTCACTGAGTCGAGCTGAGATTTGTGGGCCGCCACCGTGCACCACCACAGGTTTGATACCAACCCAGCGCAAGTAGGCCATGTCTTGAGCAAACGCCTGCTGCAGTTGCGCATCGACCATAGCGTTGCCGCCAAATTTGATAACCACGGTCTTGCCGTGAAAAGCCTGCAGCCAAGGCAAGGATTCAATTAGCGTCTTGGCCTTGATTGAGGCCAGTGCGTGATCTTGTTCTTCGATAGGAATCATTAGCTGGAGTATGCGCTGTTCTCGGTGACGTATTCGTGAGTTAAATCGTTGGTGAAGATGGTGGCACTGTGCACGCCTGCATTGAGTGATATTTCGATATCAACTTTTCTCGGCTTGAGATCAACCAACTCTCGAGGCTGATCCGGCTGACCTTTTCGCGAAACTGAAACACCGTTGATTGATACATCGATGTCGTATGGATCAAAAACTGCGTTGGTGGTTCCTACCGCAGCCAAAATTCTGCCCCAGTTAGGGTCGTTGCCGTAGATTGCCGCTTTGAAAAGGTTGTTTCGAGCAACCGAACGACCCACAACGACTGCATCGTGCTCGGTTGCCGCGTTAGTGACTCGAATCGCAATATCGTGGCTGGAACCCTCGGCATCGGTTAGCAGTTGCATTGCCAAGGACTCGCAAACTTTAGTCAGCAGGGCGGTAAATTCAGCCTCCTCTGGGGCTACCCCTGAGGCGCCCGAGGCCATCAAAGTTACCTGGTCATTTGTTGACATACAGCCATCAGAGTCGAGTCGATCGAAAGTTACCTGCGTGGCAGAGCGCAAAGCACGGTCTAGCGTTGAAGAATCTAAAACTGCATCGGTAGTTATAACTACCAGCATGGTAGCCAAACCGGGTGCAAGCATGCCCGCACCTTTGGCCATACCTCCGATGCTGTAGCCGCTAACAGAAACCTCGTAGGCAGTTTTAGATACCGAGTCGGTGGTCATGATTGCCTCAGCGGCCTGCTCGCCCGCGTGGTTGCTGAGCTGACTCACCGCAAGCTCAACACCAGCCAAAACTTTGTCTCGATCTAGCTGCTCACCAATCAAGCCGGTTGAGCAAACCAAAACATCGGATGCCGAGATGGAGAGAAGTTCGGCCGCTTTTTCAGCAGTGGCATGGGTGGTTTGAAATCCTTGCGGCCCGGTGTAGCAGTTTGCGCCACCAGAGTTTAGAACGATTGCAGAAATTTGACCGTCTGCTATAGCCTGCTTACTCCACAGGATGGGATTGGCTTGAGCTCGGTTGCTCGTAAAAACGGCTGCAGCGGCATTCAACGGGCCTTCGTTGAGGACAACAGCCAAATCGGGGTTACCAGATTTTTTCAATCCCGCTCGAACACCGGCTGCACTAAAACCTTTTGCCACTGTAACTGTCATCGCTTTATCTCCGTGTCGGTAAGACCTAAATCTTCAGGTAAGCCAAGTGCAAGATTCATCGACTGGATGGCCGCACCGGCGGTGCCCTTCATCAAGTTATCGATGGCGCAAATGGCGACTAAGCGGCCAGCGTGCTGGTCGACGGCTAACGAAATTAGAGCGTAGTTTTCGCCAATGGTGTCAGCAGTTGAAGGTGACGAACCCGATGGCAGCAGCTTCACAAAGGTTTCGCTGCCGTAGTGCTTCGTAAATGCGTTCTCTAGGTCGGCCAACTGGACGTTTGACTTCAACTTTGCGGTATTGACCGACAAGATTCCTCGCTCAAGTGAGGCTAAAACAGGAGTGAAGGAAATCGATATTTGTTGCTTCGCTGATTTGCTGAGATTTTGCTCGATTTCTGGTGTGTGCCGATGAATGCCACCAACCTGATAGGCATTGGCCGAACCTGTAGGTTCCTTCTCATAAAGCTTTTCGGTAGCACCGCGGCCTGCGCCCGAGGTTCCGACAGTTAGAACACTGACGATGTCATCGGTTTCAACCAGGTCTTCGGCGAGCGCCGGCGCCAAGCCCAATGTAATCGCAGTTACATTACAGCCGGGCACAGCAATTCTTCGCTGGCCAACCAGATTTGCTCGCTGCTTTTCGCCACCGGCAAGTAGCAGTTCCGGCATTCCGTAAGCCCATGTTCCGGCGTGTTCGCCACCGTAAAACTTCTGCCAGTCTTCAGCTGATTCAAGGCGAAAGTCCGCTCCGCAATCAAGCACGAGAGTTTCGTCAGTTAGCCAAGCTGCGACCTCAGCAGATTTGGCATGGGGCAAAGCTAAAAAGACTATGTCGTGTCCCTCGAGACTGGCTGCGTCGGTAGGTGAAAAAACCATCTCGGCGTATTTGGCGATGCCGGGGTGCAAGCTGGACACTTTTTCACCAACTTGGCTACTACCGGTGACGGTTTTTAGTTCTAGCTGCGGATGCAGGGCTATCAGGCGCAGCAGTTCACCGCCGGCATTACCACTGGCACCTGCTACTGCGACCGAATATTTCTGCATTAGGCCCTCAGCACTGCTCCGTATTTTTCGGCCGCTGCCGAAACCGCCTGATCACGGGCAGCTGAAGCTTCGGCCTGAGTAAGGGTTCGGTCGGCCGCACGGAAACGCAGCGCAAAAGTTAGTGACTTCTTATCTGCCGCCACGTTTTCTCCTCGGTAGTCATCGACCAGCGCGATGGATTCGAGTAACTCGCCCGCGGAAGCCCGAATCAATTCGAGCAGTTCAGCGGCCGGCAGGCTGCGGTCAACCAAAAGCGAAAGATCTTGAGTAGCAACCGGCATGACTAGCACCGGTGTCGCAGAGATAACCTCTGGGGCTGCAGCCAGCGCAGCATCCAGGTCAATCTCGAAAGCTGCCACTCGACGCGGTAGGTCGTTTGCCTGGGTTAGCCTCGGATCAACTTCGCCGGCATAGCCAATCGAGATCTGCTGATCTGCTGGGCCGACAAATACTTCGGCTGTTCGACCAGGATGGAACCCCCTGGGCTGCGCTTGAACAAAGTTTGGCTCTAGACCGATAGCCCGCAGGGCAATCTTTACGGCAGCGAGTGCATCACGGTAATCGGCCGCAACAGCGTTGATGCCCAATTGGGCCGGAATACGGTTGCCAGTGAAAACCCCCGCCAAGTGATGAGGCTGGTGAGGAACAGTCGCGTTCAACTGAGCCAACTGATCCTCGCTGGGCAACTGGTTGCCGACCGGAAGCTGATGCTGCTGCACCGCAGCTTTAGGCAAAAAGACGAGGCCCTCTTCAAAAATCGAGAGATCGTTTAGACCGCGTGAGATGTTGCGACGAGCAGCATCGAGCAACCCAGGGAGCAAGCGGGTGCGCATTTCTTTCGCATCTTCTTGAATTGGGTTGGCCAAACTCACGACCCGATCAGTGCCGGATGAGGTGAACCATTGATTTGCCTCAGTTGCAGCAAACGGATAGTTCAAAACCTCGATGTGCCCAGATGCGGCAAGAGTGTTGATGACCCGTCGACGACCAGCCTGATTTTTAGTTAGCCCGCGACCCGGAGGTGCTACCGGCAGGCGGCTTGGAATTTGGTCGTATCCGATGATTCGAGCTATTTCTTCGACCAGGTCGGTTTTGTGTGTTAGGTCTGGTCGCCAAGACGGCGGGATGACCTCAAAGCCATCGCTGACATGAGCAACCACACAGCCGATTTCGTTGAGTGTTTCAACGATTTGCTCTGCGGTGTAAGTGACGCCAACAAGCTCGGTGGCGAACTCGGCAGGTAACCAAATTGGCGAGACAGTAATTTCACCGGTGAAGTCGGCACCCAGTGATTCTGCCTGTCCCCCGGCGTGGACCTCAAGCAGCTGAATAACCCGAGCCACGGCATATTCGGCAAGACGAGGATCGACGCCACGCTCAAAGCGTTTCGAGGCCTCTGAAGGCAGCTTGTGTCGTCTAGCGCTTCGAGCAATTGAAACCGGATCAAAGCGAGCAGCCTCGATGATTACCCGGGTGGTAGTTTCGCTAACCTCGGTTGATTCGCCACCCATCACACCGGCAATACCGATTGGGCCAGAGTCATCGGTGATGAGTAGGTCTTCTTCGTGGAGAGTTCGTATCTGGCCATCAAGAGTTTTTATCGATTCGCCAGCTCGAGCTCGACGAACAGTAATGCCGCCGCTGAGTTTGTCGAGATCGTAGGCGTGTAGTGGCTGACCGAGCTCTAGCATCACGTAGTTGGTGATGTCTACAGTGAGCGAAATTGAACGCATGCCAGCCAACTTGAGACGTGAAACCATGAAGGCCGGAGTTGGCCTAGTTGGGTCAATACCCGTTACCGCGCGCAGCACAAACCGGTTACAGCCGACTAAACCTCTGATCGGTGCTTGATCATCAATTTTTAGATCAAAACCGGATGCCGATTCAGGGTGCACATTGCCGGTTGGATCGCGAAATTCGGCTTTGGTGGCGTGGGCAAATTCGCGCGCAATTCCTCGAATTGAGAAGCAGTAACCGCGATCAGGGGTAACGTTTACCTCGGCTGCGGTGTCATCCAGGTGAAGAAGCTCAATGGCATCGGTGCCAACTTTAGGATCTAGACCCATCTCGCTAAGGCGGATGATTCCGGCGTGATCGTCGTTTAGACCCAACTCGCGCGCCGAGGCCATCATGCCATCGCTGATGTGCCCGTATGTACTGCGTGCCGCAATAGCAAAATTACCCGGCAAGACAGAGCCCGGCAAACAAACCACTACTTTGTCGCCAACCTCAAAATTACCGGCGCCGCAGACAATACCGCGAACGTCTAGGCCGCCATCGGCAGCGGTTGAACCCTCGGCCGCAACCCGCACCTGACACCATCTGATGGTTTTGCCGTTCGATTGTGGCTCGGCAACGAAATCTAGGACCTGCCCCACTACTACGGGACCGGAAACTTCAAATCGGTGGCTTCCCTCTTCTTCTAGTCCTACTCGGACGAGTTCGGCCATAACCGAATCGGGAGTTGCTGCAGCAGGCAAATCAACATATTCAGCTAACCAGGAAAGTGGAACGCGCATTAGAGAGTCACTCCAAACTGCTTGCTGAAACGCACATCGGCCTCGACCATGTCGTGCATGTCTTTCACGTCATTTCTGAACATCAGGGTTCTTTCGATACCCATGCCAAATGCGAATCCTGAATAAACCTCTGGATCGATTCCGGCCGCCTTAAGAACGTTCGGGTTCACCATTCCGCAACCGCCCCATTCAACCCAACGGGCACCGCCCTTAGCACCCGGGTGCCAGACATCCAATTCGGCGGAAGGCTCGGTGAAAGGGAAAAATGACGGACGCAGACGAATCTGGGCATCCTTGCCAAACATGATTCGAGCGAAGTGCTCAAGCGTGCCGCGAAGATCGGCCATGGTTAGACCCTTGTCGACAGCTAGGCCCTCAACCTGGTGGAAAACCGGTGTGTGAGTGGCATCTAACTCATCGGTGCGGAATACGCGGCCTGGGCAAAGAACGTAGATAGGCACTTCACGGTCAAGCATTGACCGCACCTGAACCGGTGATGTGTGAGTTCGCAAGACCAGGTGTGCGTCGGCCGGCTCAACGAAGAAGGTGTCTTGCATGGCGCGGGCAGGGTGATCAGCATCGAAGTTGAGAGCGTCGAAGTTGAACCACTCATTTTCTACTTCAGGCCCATCGGCAATTTCCCAGCCCATGCCGACAAAAACATCGGAGATTTTTTCTTGAAGAAGCGAAAGCGGATGACGTGCTCCGAGTTGAGTAGCCGAGCCAAACAGCGAAACATCGACAGTTTCGGCAGCAATAAGAGCTTCTTCTTGAGCCTGCGCCAATTCGGTCTCGCGAGCAGCAAATGCGGCGCCAATCTCAGCTCGGGCCTTGCCAAGAAGTGCGCCGGCGGATGCTTTTTGCTCGCTCGGCAAATTCTTTAGCTGGGCATTCAACTTTGCAATTGGTGATTGATCACCAACAACTGCGGGTTTGACTGCCTTCAGTTCTGCAAATGATGCCGCTGACTGAACAGCCGCTAGGGCCTCAGCAAGAGCTGCACTGACATTTTGCTCGGAGATTTCGATGTGGTCTGACATAGGTTTCTAAGTTTACCTTTACGAGTTCTGAGCCATTGCTGTGACGTAAAAACAAACGCTGGCCGCAGTAGCCAAATTAAGCGACTCGGCACGGCCGTAAATTGGCAAAGCAACTTGCCTGTCAGCTAGGTCAAGGGTTTCATCATCGAAACCCCAGGCTTCGTTTCCCATCATCCAGACAGTTGGTTTCCGAAGTTCCACTGAGTCAAGTTCGGTGATTAGATCTCCCCCGGCGGTCGCCGCAAAAACCTGCAGGTCAGCTTGTTTCAAGCTAGCAATGGTTGATGCAAGGTCAGCACCGAGCACCACCGGCAAATGGAAGATGCTCCCGGTAGTCGACCGAACCAACTTGGTGTTGTAGAGGTCAACGCTGTTTTGACTGAAAATAACGGCGTCAGCGCCTGCCGCGTCTGCTGCTCGCAGTACGGTTCCAGCATTTCCCGGGTCGCGCACATTGGCTAGCAGCGCAATCAGTTTGGGCTTTGCAGAGATGACCGAATCGAGTGAGACGTCGAGCTGTCGACAAACAGCCAAAGTACCCTGGGGTGTCGAAGTATCGGAGAGCACTTTCATTACTGATTCGCTAACCAACTGAACCGGCACATCCAGATTTGAAATTAGGTCCTGGTATCGCTCTTGCGCCTCAGCGGTAACAAACACCTCAACCAAAAGTTCGGGCCGCGCTATGGCTTCTTTGAGACCTTGCGGCCCCTCAAGCAGAAAGAGCCCGGTCTCAGACCGGGCATCTTTCTTGTTTAACTTGGCGACCCCGCGAACTTTTGAGCTCTTGGGATCAGTAATCATTTGCTACTTGGCCTTTGGAGCCGAAGTGTCTGCTGGAAGTGCAGCTTTCGCAGTTGCAACCAATGACGCAAAAGTCTTTGGCTCGTTTACGGCTAGTTCAGCCAACATACGACGGTCGACCTCGACGCCAGCCAAAGCAAGACCCTGGATGAAACGGTTGTAGGTCATGCCGTTTAGACGTGCCGCAGCGTTGATTCGCTGGATCCAGAGGCGACGGAAGTCACCCTTGCGGGCACGACGGTCGTTGTAGGCGTATACGAACGAGTGCAGCAACTGCTGCTTTGCCATGCGGTATAGACGTGAACGCTGGCCACGGTAGCCGTGGGCGCGCTCTAGGACCGTGCGACGCTTCTTGTGCGAATTGACCGCGTTTTTTACTCTTGCCATTTGCTATCTCCTAAAAATTCGCGGGCTACTTGCCGAGCTGCTTCTTGATGGTCTTGAAGTCGGCAGCCGAAACTACCTGGTCTTGGTTTAGACGACGAGTGCGGCGGCTTGACTTGTGCTCAAGGTTGTGGCGCATGTTGATTTGCTGCTTCATGAGCTTGCCGCTACCGGTGAAACGGAAACGCTTCTTAGCGCCCGAGTGGGTCTTCTGCTTTGGCATTGCTTTCTCCTGTTTCTACTCAGCGTCCGTTGTGGTTGCTGATTCGCTTTCTGTTGCAGCCTTTTGGGCTGCCTTCTTTGCTTCTGCTTTTGCATCAGCCTTGTTTTTTAGTGGCCCGATAACCATCACCATGTTTCGTCCGTCGATCGAAGGATTCGATTCGATGGCGCCAAACTCGGCAACTTCTTCGGCAAGTTTCTGTAGCAGCTTGATACCCATCTCTGGGCGGGACTGCTCACGTCCGCGGAAAACCACGAGCACGCGTACCTTGTCGCCAGCCTTCAGGAATTTTTCAATCTGACCACGTTTGGTGCCGTAGTCGTGAGCATCAATCTTTAGGCCGAAACGAACGGTCTTTAGAACCGTGTTGACTTGATTTTTTCGTGCTTCACGAACTTTTTGGGCTGCCTCATATTTGAACTTTCCGAAATCCATCAGTTTTGCAACCGGTGGTTTCGACATTGGTGCCACCTCGACTAGATCGAGGTCCTGCTCTTGCGCCATGCGCAAGGCATCTTCAATACGGACAACACCAATCTGCTCTCCGCCTGCTCCGACGAGGCGCACCTCGGGGACGCGGATTCGCTCATTGATACGTGGATCGCTGATCTGTTGCTCCTTTGACGTGACATAAGTGGCCACGTCTAAGACCATTTGGTCGCAACGCGCAGAAACAAAGTTTCAAAGCTAACCCGGAAACCTTTCATGCGGTAAGCGCGGGTGGGAACTGAATCCTCTTCTGACCGAGGCGAACCTCGGAGCCATGGGTTAGCCTAGCAGAAAGAACACAAAAGGAGAAGCCCTCGATCATGGCCGATTTCAAAGATGTAGAAAATGAACTTCGCGACATTGCGGAGGTGCCTGCCGTCGAGGTAATCACTACAACCGCCGTGCACCTGATGAGCGCAGCCGCTGTTCAATGCGGCCTGGGTGAAGATGGCCACAAAGGCGATTTGGATGAGGCCAGAAAACTCATCAACGCTCTTGCCGGCCTAGTTACGGCATCGGCTGCAGAAATTGGTGACCACCACGCCAGACCATTGCGCGATGGCTTGCGCTCACTGCAACTTGCTTTCAGAGAAGCCTCGGCAATCAAGGATGCACCCGGCGCAGGCCCCGGCGAAAAATATACCGGCCCGGTCAACTAGAGCTACGACCGCAACTTGATGGTCATTGAATCGAGAAGATTTGCGATTTCTTCGCTCTTTGCTAAGTTTTCGGCTAGTCGCTTGAGAACTCCGTCGAGTTCGCTTCGACCCAGACCAGGGACAAGTTGAAGCACTAAAATTACTTCTGGCCCGGCCAATTTCGAAAACTCATCCCCGTTTTGCAAGGTGAAGTCGTTTATCTCAGCAATCTGATCGACAGCATCCCGAAATGCCGAAGCAATCCGCTCGCTTTCTGCAGGATGCTGCCAGGGTAGGCCCTGAGCCACGGCGGCAATGGCCGGTCTGCGAATGGCAAATTCAAATTCTGAACCGGGATCCAGCACCACTCGGTTTGTGCCCTCACTTGCCGCCGCCAACATAACTCTCACCGAATCGGTTGGCACAGGCCGAGCTTTAGGGTTCCAAGCCGACATTGTCGCAGCCGAACTAAAAACCGGTAAAACCCGCTGACCGTCTGGTCCTTCGACGGTAACGACGGATAACTCAGCTGACTTGTCAACGGCGTGCCCGTGAGCACCAATTTCAAAATCGCCAATTGCTGCCAAAAGAGGAACTAGTAACCGCGCATCGCGCAATGCATCAACTACAGCGCTGGAGCTGGCAGCTTTGGAGTGAAATCGCTTAAGTGCTGAGAGCAAATTGGGATCAGCTGAGCCGTCGTCATCAGCAAATGGATTGACCTCGAATGAGCGCCCCTGCCACGGAACTCCAGCTGAATCTCTGAGCGGATCAGGGTTTATCAGCGGATTTTCGTGTGATTGCATTTGGTGTGGCCTTGATTAGCGCGCCGACGCGATGGCAAGGGCTTCTGGCAATGTGAACTTGCCGGCGTACAGAGACTTACCCAAAATCGCGCCCTCTAGGCCTAGCTCACAAAGTGCACGCAAATCGCGAATGTCGTCAAGTGAGCTGATTCCGCCGGAGGCAACCACCGGCTTGCTGGTCCGCAGCATCACAGCTCGCAACAGTTCGAGGTTAGGGCCACGCAAGGTACCATCTTTGGTGACATCGGTCACTACATAGCGAGCACAGCCGGCAGCTTCGAGGCGAGCCAATACCTCCCAAAGGTCGCCGCCTTCTTGGGTCCATCCTCGAGCCGCAAGGGTGGTGCCTCGAACATCTAACCCGACAGCGATTGCATCGCCGTACTTCTGGATAACGCTCTCAGTCCACACTGGATTTTCTAAAGCGGCGGTTCCCAAATTGACTCGAGTGGCACCGGCCTCCAACGCTGCATCAAGCGAGGAATCGTCGCGGATACCACCGGATAATTCGATTTTTACCGAGCCTGAGTTGGCCACCACCTCGCGAATTATTTCGCGATTCTCACCTCGGCCAAACGCAGCATCCAAGTCAACTAGGTGAATCCATTCAGCACCCGCATTAATCCATGTTTGCGCAGCCTCGACGGGGCTACCATAGTCGGTTTCTGACCCCGCTTCTCCTTGGGTCAGGCGAACCGCCTTTCCATCGGCGATGTCAACGGCGGGCAAAAGTTCTAGGTAGGGATACAAGTTGGACTCTTTCTAAAAATTGCTGATCCAGTTATTTAACAGTTTGATGCCGGCTTCGCCCGATTTTTCGGGGTGAAATTGCGTCGCAGCCAGAGGGCCATTTTCAACAGCCGCCACAAAAGGTTCGCCGTAGTTTGCCCAAGTCACTCTTGCCGGGTGCAGTGGCCCCTGAGCATCGAGCAGCCACTTGGTTACGCCATACGAGTGCACAAAGTAGAAACGCTCGTTCTCAATTCCGGCAAAAAGCTTCGAATTGTCTGCGGCATCGACTGTGTTCCAGCCAATGTGTGGAAGCACCGGGGCGTTCAATTGCTCAACCAATCCTGGCCACTGCCCCAAACCTTCAGTTTCTACACCGTGTTCGACGCCGTTTTCAAACATGACCTGGAGACCAACACAGATGCCGAGAACCGGTTTATTCGCAATCAGGCGACGTTCGATTAGCTCGGCGCCGCGAACATTGTTTAGTTGCTGCATTACTGCCGCGAAGGCACCAACACCGGGCACGATGAGGCCATCGGCATGAAGGGCGCGTTCGCGATCAGAGGTAAGCTCTACCGATGCCCCGGCAGCCGCAACGGCCTTTACAACAGAGTGAACGTTACCGCTTCCGTAATCAAGAACTACTACGTGAGGTTTGGTCACAGAGCGCCTTTAGTTGACGGTATGCCATCGACGCGCTGGTCATACTCGACAGCCTTGCGAAAAGCGCGAGCAAAAGCCTTGAATTCGGCTTCGGCGATGTGATGTGGATCGCGACCGGCCAAGACATTGATGTGCATTGTAATTGCCGCGTTGAATGCGATTGCTTCAAAAACATGGCGCACCATCGAGCCGGTGAAGTGCCCGCCAATCAGGTGGAACTCAAAACCCGCAGGTTCACCATCGTGAACCAGGTAGGGCCGACCCGAGACATCAACTACGGCTCGCACTAGCGCGTCGTCTAGCGGAACAGTGGCATCGCCGTAGCGACCAATTTTGGTTTTGTCGCCTAGTGCGATTCGGATAGCCTGCCCCAGCACGATGGCTGTGTCTTCAACGGTGTGGTGCACGTCGATGTGGGTGTCGCCGCTGGCCTTTACAGTCAAATCAACCAGAGAGTGTTTGGCGAAAGCAGTTAACAAATGGTCAAAGAAAGGCACGGTTGTTTGAATCGAAGATTTGCCGGTGCCGTCCAAATCGATTTCAAGCTCAATGCTTGATTCTGAAGTTTTACGTTCTAACTTTGCGACGCGGGTCATTGCCGACCTTTCTTGGGAATACTTCAAGTTTAGCGGCTGGCATACTGCTGAGGATCCTGAAGAATCTCCTCAAGAGCCTCCAGAAATGCTGTGGTTTCGCTAGCCGTTCCGGCAGTTACTCGCAAAGTGCCGGGAAGGCCAACATTTCGAACCAAGATTCCCTTGGCTAGCAGAGCTTCGAAAACTGCACCTGGATCGCTCAAGCCACCGAATAACACGAAGTTTGCGTCGGATCGGTACGGTTCGAGTTTCATGCGGCTAAGTTCAATCACCAAACGATCGCGCTGCAGACGAATCTCATCGACCATGGCCAGCATTTCGCTTGCGTGCGCTAGCGCAGCCTCAGCTGCTGCTTGAGTAAAAGCACTTAGGTGATAAGGCAAACGCACCAATCGCATGGCGTCAACCACAGCAGTATCGGCAGCGAGGTAACCGACACGGGCGCCGGCAAAGGCAAAAGCTTTGCTCATGGTGCGACTGATGAGCAATCTTTCACGCCCGGGCAACAGGGAAATTGCTGACACTTCAGTGTTTCCGGCGAATTCTGCATATGCTTCATCGACCACCAAAACACCACCGGTTGCCTCAGAGATTGCCTCGTAAGCAGCTTCGATGATGTCTAGGGTGACTGGAGTGCCAGTGGGGTTATTTGGTGAACAGACTAGGACAATATTTGGTTTTAGCTCAAGGATTTGCTCTCGCACGGACTGGGCAGAGAGTTCATAGCGTTCGAGACGCGTACCTTTGACGTATTCGGTTTGCGAGCCTTTGGCAATTAACTCGTACATCGAGTAGGTAGGGGCGAAACCCATCGCCTTTCGACCCGGCCCGCCGAAGGCCTGAAAGATGTGCTGTAAGACCTCGTTTGAACCGTTGGCGGCCCAAATTTGTTCTGGGGTTAGGCCCAAGCCCAAATATTTGGCCAGGGCTGTGCGCAAACCCATGAATTCGCGATCTGGATAGCGGTTTATGTTGAGAACCGCGGCGGCAACTCTTTCGACGATGTCGATAGCAACTGCCTCGGGAATTCGGTGCGTGTTTTCGTTCACGTTGAGTGAAACTGGGACAGCCAGTTGGGGTGCCCCATAGGGCTCTTGCCCCTTTAGGTCGTCGCGGATTGGGAGGTCTTGAAGATTAGCCACCCCCCAAGGTTATCGATAGACCTAAGGAATAGCGATTTGCTGCCCGGGGTGAACCTGGTTGTCGGTTAGGCCGTTGAGGCTTACCACCTGCGCGATCCATTCGCGAGGATCGGTGTTTGGGGCAACTCGCTCGGCCAACTGCCAAAGTGTTTCACCGGCAGAAACCGTGACGTAGGTGAACTGGGCCTGGCTTGATTCGCTACCAGCAGTTGCCTGACCAACAAAACCAAAAAGACTAGTGGAAAGCACAGCCAAAACAATTGCGGTGCGAACGAACTTGCGACCGGAACGGTTTAGAACCACGGCACGCTGGGTTGGACGGGAAATGCGCGTTGTTGAGATGAATGCAGACATTTTGCCCCTTCTTTCGAATTTCTGTTTCGAACATTTGTTCGTTATAGAACAAGATTACAGTTTGGCACCGACATTTTGTCAAGAAAAACTTTTTTTATTCGAAAATGTGTTTGATTTAGGCCTATAAACCGAATAAAGTTTCGAATAAGCAAGTAAAGCCGATGGCTATGACAAAGAAATGAGGTCGAGCGTGGAAGACAAGAAAAACACACGACGCTCCAACTCGCTAAGTACCATGCAAGAGCGAATTTTGCAGGCAATTCTGCGGTCCAAGGCCGACCGAGGTTACGTTCCTAGCATGCGCGAGATCGGCGAAGAGGTCGGGCTCGCCTCGCCGGCTTCGGTAAGTCATCAGCTAAATCAGCTTGAGCTAGCCGGCTACATCAGCCGCGACCCTAAGCGACCTCGAACCATAGATGTATTGATCGAGCTTCCCGGCTGGGAATCCCAAGATTCATCAGCGCCCGATAACGTCACTCCAATTGGCGATGCCGCAATGGTGCCAATGGTCGGGCGCATCGCAGCTGGTGGTCCAATTACGGCAGAGCAAAATGTCGAAGAAATCTTCCCGCTCCCCCGCCAATTAGTCGGCAAGGGCGACCTGTTCTTACTCAAGGTAGTCGGAGAGTCGATGATCGATGCGGCTATTTGCGACGGTGACTGGGTTGTGGTGCGGCAACAGCAAACCGCTGAAAACGGCGACATTGTTGCCGCGCTGCTCGAAGAAGAAGCAACCGTAAAAACTTTCAAGCAACAAGACGGACACACCTGGTTGTTGCCCAGAAACTCAGCATTTGCGCCAATTCTGGGCGATCATGCCGTGATTTTGGGCAAAGTGGTTGCCGTTTTGCGTTCGGTCTAAATTACTCTTCCACCTGAAACGCAGCCAACTCGGCCGCTAACTCGGGCTTAACTTTTGCCCGAATGAAAGAGCCCGACTCACGGTGCTCCAAAAATTCGATGCGGTGGTTGAGGTGGAGTTTAGAGACCAAATCGCCGCGTGAATAAGGGATGAGTGCGGTTACCGAGACGTCTGGCTCTGGCAAGTTATCAGCAATCGCCCTGATCAACTGATCGATACCCTCGCCACTGTAAGCCGAGACTTCGATACAGCCCGGCTCGAGCCCACGCAGGGCCATCCGGGTTACATCATCAACCAAATCAACCTTGTTGAAAACCACAAGCTCTTTGATGTCGCCGGCGTTTACTTCGGCAATTACATCCCTAACGGTGGCAATCTGGCCAGCCGGATCAGGGTGAGATGCGTCAACAATGTGCAGAATTAGGTCGCTGTCGGCTATTTCTTCAAGAGTTGAACGAAATGCCTCAACCAGTTGATGTGGCAGGTTTCGAACAAACCCCACCGTGTCGGCGATGGTGAATTCGCGGCCATCCTCGGTGGTGGCTCGCCTGACGGTTGGATCGAGTGTGGCAAACAATGCGTTCTCGACCAACACACCAGCCTGGGTTAGTCGGTTGAGCAGCGAAGATTTGCCAGCGTTGGTATAGCCGGCGATTGCGACTGCAGGAACCTGGTTTTTCTTTCGAGTTGCTCGCTTTGTTTCTCTGGCCGGTTGCATGGCGGCAATCTGCTTACGCAGCTTTGCCATCCTGGTATTGATGCGGCGGCGATCAAGTTCGATCTTCGTCTCACCGGGGCCGCGCGAACCCATACCAACACCGCCGGCCGCCTGGCCACCGGCTTGGCGCGACATAGATTCACCCCAACCGCGCAAACGCGGCAAAAGATATTGCAGCTGCGCCAGCTCGACCTGAGCCTTGCCTTCGCGTGACTTGGCGTGTTGGGCAAAGATATCGAGGATCACTGCGGTGCGGTCGATGACCTTGGCGTTGACAACATCTTCGAGTGCGCGACGTTGGCTCGGCGCTAACTCGGTGTCAGCGATAACGGTATCTGCCGAGACGGCGGCAACCATGGCCTTGAGCTCTTGCGCTTTGCCCTTACCCAGATAGGTGGCCGGGTCAGGATGGGCTCTACGTTGGAGCAATCCGTCGAGAACTTCAGCTCCGGCAGTCTCGGCTAAAGCAGCGAGTTCGCGAAGTGAATTTTCGGCCTCTTGCAAGGTTTGCTCACCCCAGAGACCAATCAAGATAACTTTCTCAAGTCGCAGCTGGCGATACTCGACATCGGTGATGTCTTGAAGTTCGGTACTGAGGCCAGCGACTCGTCTCAGCGCTGAGCGATCTTCACGCTCGAACTGATCACCGTCAAACTCGGCATTGCCAACACTGGCCGCATCGTCAAGCGCGTCAGCCTTCGCTCCGCGTCGAAGGATTCGATCAATAACCGCTTCGCCACGGTCCCGACTTGTTTGCTGCTCTTCACTCATCTCACCTAACACTACCTAGCGACGGTGCAATAGTGTTGGCTTATGCCTCCCGAGCACTATTTCTCAGCTGAACCAGCCGCCAATTTCAAGCCTCGAAAAATTGAGGTCGATTTAGTTGGTAAACGAGTTTCCGTTACCACGGCAGGCAGCATTTTTAGCCCGGAGCACCTTGACACCGGAACTGCGGTGCTTTTGGAGCATCTCGACGAAAACCCCGCAGCCCGCAACATTTTGGACATCGGTTGCGGCTGGGGGCCAATCAGTCTTGCTCTGGCGATGAAAAACCCTTCGGCAACTGTTTGGGCCGTTGATGTCAACCAGCGAGCACTTGAATTGACCGAGCTAAACGCGCGAAACCTCGGCCTGAGCAATGTTCGAGTAGCGACGCCGGAGGATGTGCCAGCCGAAATCGAGTTTGACGAGATTTGGTCCAACCCGCCGATCAGAGTCGGTAAAGACGTGCTTCATTCGATTTTGAAGACCTGGCTACCCAGGCTTTCAATGGGAGCAGATGCTCTTCTGGTAGTACAAAAAAATCTTGGTGCGGATTCGCTGCTTCGCTGGCTTCAAGACGAATTTGAATCACATGAAAGTAGTCGAGTGGATACCGCGAAAGGATTTCGAGTCCTACAGGTTATCCGCAAGATCTAAGCAGTTCAGAACTCAATTTCTCCGTCGAAAACCAGCTCGGCGGCACCGCTCAGACCAACGTGCTCACCGTCTTCGGTTGGAAACATTCGGACCCCTAAAGTGCCACCGGGAACAGTGACTGACCACTGATTTGGGGCCCTTGAGCCGAGCCAGTTTCTGGTTGCCAAAGCAGCGGCAACAATGCCGGTGCCACAGGATAGCGTCTCCCCCACGCCACGTTCATAGACACGCATTGAGATGAATCCGGTGCCGTCTTTCATGATCGGATCTGCTGGGACAACGAACTCTACGTTTGCACCGTTCTGCGGCTTGGGATCGATGTTTGGTTGCCGGCTCAGGTCAAGCGCTGCGAGTTCTCGCTCTTCAGCGAGAGCAACAACGACATGCGGATTGCCAACGTCGATGGACTGACCCGGGCGGGCTACATCAAGGTGAGAAGCCTTGACCAATACTTCATCGCCAAGCCCCCAACGCCCCATGTCTACTGCGAAACCCGACATCGAGCGTTGGATGTCTTTCACACCGGCACGAGTGCCGACAGCGAGAACCTGACCTTCCGGTAATTCGACCAGACCTTTTTCGGTCAAGTAGCGGGCAAAGACGCGAATACCGTTGCCGCACATCTCCGCAACAGAACCATCCGCGTTGTAGTAATCCATAAACCAAACCGCCTCAGGCGCTTGGCTCAGCAGTTGCTGACCTTCAGTAAGGTGTTCAGATTTGACCACTCGGATGAAGCCATCGGCGCCAATGCCAAAATGGCGGTCGCACAGCGCCGCCACTAGCTCTGGAGTGATGCGCATCGTGCCATCCTGGTCGTAAACCAGAATAAAGTCGTTGCCGGTGCCGTGACCCTTGGTGAATTTGAGTGTGCTCGCCATTTGAATAGCCTATTCGTTCAGTTTTGGCTAAATAGCATCAGCCAAGATTTGTTCTTGAACCAGATTTTTTGCACGTTCGACAAATAGCGGATCTTGATAGTCAAGCCATTGAATTCGACCGTCGCGCTTAAACCAAGACATTTGCCTTCGGGCATACCGGTTGGTTAGTTGGATAGTTTCAGCGATTGCCTCTTGCTCTGATTTTCTGCCATCCAGTTGTGCCAAAGCCTGGGCATAGCCAATTGCCTGGGATGCGGTTTTCCCCTCGCGAATACCGAGTGGAATTAGCCCCTCTACCTCACCGAGTAAGCCCGAGTTCCACATTTTGCTGACGCGGTTAGCCAAGCGAATTTTCAAATTCTCGCGGTCTGAGTTAAGCCCAATTTCTAGCACCGGCTGCCAATCTTGGGGTTCATCTGGCAGGGCGGCCGCAAAGGGCTGCCCAGTGAGCAAGACAATTTCAAGTGCGCGCACGATTCGACGGCCATTTTGCGGAATTATGCGACTGGCGGCAACCGGATCCAGAGACTCAAGTCGCTGGTGCAGTGCCAAACTGCCGTGCTGGATCAGTTCTTCCTCCAGCGATTGACGAAGGGCAGCATCCCGAGCGGGAAACTCGAAGGTGTTGAGAACCGCGGCGACATAGAGCATGGATCCGCCCACCAAAATCGGAGTGATTTTGTCTTTTTGCAGTTGCAAAATTAGAGCTCGAGCTCGCGTTTGATATTCGGCTGCCGTGGATTCATCTTTGACTTCTAGCCAGTCCAGTAAGTGATGGGTTACTCCCCCGCGCTCGGATTGAGGAAGTTTTGCAGTGCCGATGTCCATGCCTCGATAAAACTGCATTGAATCTGCATTGACAATTGCTGCCCGCCTGCCGTTTTCATCCAGGTACTGAGCCAGTGAGATAGCTAAATCTGACTTACCCGTGCCAGTTGGTCCAACTACGGCGATTAACTCAGTGGTGGGCATGTTCGGGTTTCTGGCCTGGCATACCCAGCGAAACCGATTTTGCTGTTGTGTCGCCAGCAGGAACCGCGCAACTCGCTGCCTCTGCTCGATCCCAAGCATCTCCAGCGCGGGTTCGACGCAAACTATAAACGCTGCCATCTGCTTGGTCGGCAAGCAAGTGATATGGAGCGGCTGCGGTAATGGTAATCGTGACCATATCGCCAGGTCGTGGCATAGGCGAACCCGCTGGTACATCGAAGTGAACCAGTCGGTTATCTTCTGAACGACCAGATATGCGATTGGTTTGCTCGTCTTTGCGGCCCTCATTGTTGGCTACTAGAACCTCGACCGTGCGACCAACTTGTTTTTGATTTTCTTCCCAGGCAATTCTGTTGACCAAAGCTAGCAGACGCTCATAGCGCTCTTGCACTATCTCTTTAGGTAACTGATTGGGCAGTTCGGCAGCAGGTGTGCCGGGGCGCTTCGAATATTGGAAGGTGTAGGCAACAGCAAATCTTGATTGCTCGACAACCCTCATGGTTTCGAGGAAGTCTTCTTCGGTCTCACCTGGAAAACCAACGATGATGTCGGTTGAAATTGCAGCGTTCGGCATGGCAGCGCGAACTCGGTCAAGAATTCCCAGGTATTTTTCACTTCGATAACTGCGGCGCATCTCCTTGAGAATGCGGTCTGAGCCGGATTGGAGCGGCATGTGCAGTTGCGGCATTACATTGTGGGTTTCAGCCATGGCCTCGATTACATCGTCTGTAAAAGCGGCGGGATGCGGGCTGGTAAAACGAACACGCTCTAGACCATCAATTTCGCCACAGGCGCGTAATAGTTTGGCGAACGCACCTCGGTCACCGAATTCAACTCCGTAGGTGTTTACGTTCTGACCCAGGAGGGTAATTTCGACTACGCCGTCATCAACCAAGGCTTGAATCTCGGCAAGAATTTCACCCGGGCGGCGATCTTTTTCTTTTCCTCGAAGTGAAGGCACAATACAGAAGGTGCAGGTGTTGTTGCAGCCCACCGAAATTGAAACCCAACCGGCATATGTCGAGTCTCGTTTAGTCGGCAAATCGCTCGGGAAGGTTTCGAGTGACTCAAGAATTTCGACCTGCGCCTCGTTATTGTGACGAGCACGCTCAAGCAGTGCCGGCAAAGAACCGATGTTGTGTGTTCCAAAAACTACGTCTACCCAAGGCGCCTTCTTGACGATGGTCTCGCGATCTTTTTGAGCGAGGCAACCGCCAACCGCAATCTGAAGATTCGGGTTTTCAAGTTTCTTTTCGCGAAGAATACCAAGATTTCCGTACAGCTTGTTGTCCGCATTTTCACGAACCGCGCAGGTATTGAAAACTACGATGTCGGCTTCGGTATTTTGAGCCGCCTGATAACCCGCATCTTCGAGCAGGCCGGTAAGACGTTCTGAGTCGTGAACGTTCATCTGGCAGCCGAAGGTTCTTACCTCATAGGTGCGCGGGACAAGTGTGTTGGTATTCATTTGAATAAAAGTTTACCTGCGCGTTTAAAAATTGTGGCTGTCGGCAGTCAATACTTCTCGAACCACCGAATACACAATTGCACTGGAATAGCCCCGGCGACCCAAAAAACCCTGGAGCCGACGTTGTGCCGTTAGCGCATCGACATTTCGTAGCGTGCGCTGCTTAGCTTGGGCGATTCTCAGAGCTGTCTGATATTCACTTTCCGAATCGAATTCCTGAAGTGCTATTTCGATGTTCTCAAGGCTTATGCCACGCCTTTGTAAGTCGCGCTTGATGGCCATGTTTGACCAACCACGGGTTGACTTTCGGCTTTGGGCGATAGTTTGCGCAACGGCTAGATCGTCGATTAGCCCAACTTCGGTAAACCTAGTGATGAGCTTTTCGGCTAGATCAGTAGGAATTTCTTTCTTTTCTAATCGATCGCGAAGTTGTTTAGCACTTTTAGCACCCGAAGAAAGTTGGAACAGGAGAATGTTTCTCGCTCGCTGTTCTAACTTTTCTGTAGAGAGCTCAGGCTTAGGCGTTTGCAACCTTAGGCTCTTTAGCTTGCTCGGCTTCATCTATTGGGAGGTCGGCCACAGCTCGGGGTACTCCGATGCCTAGTTTGGCCTTGATCTTCTTTTCGATTTCGTCGGCGACCTTAGGGTTTTCGATTAGATAGTTGCGAGCGTTTTCTTTACCCTGACCGAGTTGTTCGCCATCGTAGGTGTACCAAGCGCCTGACTTCTTGACAATTTCTTGCTCAACACCGAAATCGATGAGGCTTCCCTCGCGAGAGATTCCGACGCCGTAGATAATGTCGAACTCTGCTTGTCTGAATGGGGCCGCCAACTTGTTTTTAACGACCTTTACACGGGTGCGGTTACCTACAGCGTCTTGGCCGTCTTTAAGAGTTTCGATGCGGCGAATGTCAAGACGAACCGAAGCATAGAACTTAAGCGCCTTACCTCCGGCAGTGGTCTCTGGGCTGCCAAAAAATACACCGATTTTTTCACGGAGCTGGTTGATGAAGATCATGGTTGTGCCGGTATTGTTCAACGCACCGGTAAGTTTTCTCAATGCTTGAGACATAAGTCGAGCCTGCAAACCGACGTGCGAGTCACCCATTTCGCCTTCGATTTCGGCTTTAGGCACCAGGGCGGCCACGGAGTCGATGACCACAATGTCGATGGAACCGCTGCGAACCAGCATGTCTGCGATTTCGAGAGCCTGTTCACCGGTGTCTGGTTGGCTGACCAACAGCGAATCGATGTCGACGCCAAGTGCTTTGGCGTAAACCGGGTCAAGTGCGTGCTCAGCATCGATGAAGGCAGCAATACCGCCATTGCGCTGAGCATTTGCAATTGCGTGCAGAGCTACCGTTGTTTTACCAGAAGACTCTGGACCGTAAATCTCGATGATGCGGCCCTTAGGGAAACCACCGGTGCCCAGAGCTACGTCTAGAGCAATGGATCCGCTAGGGATGACTTCAACCGGTGCTCGCTCTTCTGAACCCAGGCGCATCACCGAGCCTTTACCAAATTGGCGATCGATTTGTGCGAGAGCGGTCTCGAGTGCTTTCTCGCGATCTGCTGCTGATGGCATTTCATCCTCTTTCTAGGCCTGGGCCGGCTTATTGATTTAGTTTCAACCTAAAGGTCTGGTGCGACATAACAACGACACAGGTCTTTTTTTGTTAGAAACTAAGCCAATTTCTCAGCTTGTGGATAGCGTAGCAAAATTCGAACAAAATTTCGATTAATTTACACTTGGCGTGTCGAAGGTTTTGATTACTTGTTCGAACCGGGTTTTTTTGAAACCCCGTGCCAGCGCGACTTAGGTACAGATTGAGTCTGGCAAATTGCGATCCAAACGTCTTTGGGGTCTTCGCCCGAGCTGATTGCCTGATTAGGAGTTTGATCGTTGAAGCCTGAAAGCTTTAAATCGCGCATCAGTACGGCTGAAAATTGCTCACCAAACTCGTCGGACATAAGTTCGTTGAATTGACTGATGCGCACGACTTTGGGTGAAACGAAGACTAACGGGCGAACGAGTCGTGGAAGTCTGCAACAAACCCGGCCGGAACGGTGTCGGGGATGTAACTGGTTTCAGCCTCGAGAACGGCACCAAAGTGCAACTGCTCTTGGATTGCTAGACGATCGCTAACCTCACGCATAATTTGCGAAATTGGAACCTCGAGAGCCTCGGCAACAGACGCCAAAATTTCTGAAGATGCTTCTTTTTGACCGCGTTCAACTTCACTTAGGTAGCCGAGAGCCACACTGGCTCGAGAGGCAACCTGACGAAGAGTGCGGCCTTTTTGCTGACGAAAATCGCGAAGAACATCGCCAATTTCTTGTCTGACCAGAACCATGTCTGCCTCCTCTCTAACTTGGAATAGATTACTCGAGCACTACGACAAAATCTAAATCGAACTGCTTAGCGTTTCCTGTGAAAGACAACAGCGGCACTAACTGATTTGTTCCCCGAGAGCATCTAGCGCTGCTGCTACCGCTGCCATTCGTACTTCTTCACGACTGCCGGAAAACTGAAACTCGTAGACGCAATCCCCCATCGGGGACGGTGCACTAACTGCTACGTAGCAAAGCCCAACTGGTTTTCCATCTTGCTCAGTGGGTCCGGCCACGCCGGTGGTAGCTAGGCCGATGACCTCGTCTTCATTCATGTTGCAGGCGCTGGCCAGTTTTTGCCGAACGCCAATAGCCATCTGGGCAGCAACCTCGGGATCAACCGCGCCTTGCTGCTGCAGCAAGCCCCGACTGACTCCAACGATGGCGTGCTTCACCTCGGATTGGTAAGCGACAATCGCGCCGAGTAGCACATCGGATGCGCCAGGAACCTCGACTAATTTCGCGGCAATCGCGCCTCCGGTTAGCGATTCGGCAACGGCGAGGTGCATTTTCTTTGCCCGCAGCCGATCGAGCAACTGCGCTGGCGATAAAGAATTGGATTCGTTCATCTGGCCCGCCAAGCAGCCAACAGATACTGAACACCGCTGTAAATGGTGATCGCAACTGTGAGCCACACCAGCGCCTGCCCAAGCAGCTCTAGCCAGGCAGCAAACTGGGGAATCGGAGAAATTAGGTATCCGACAGTGATGCTTTGCAGGATGGTTTTGAATTTGCCTCCCGCAGAGGCAGCGACCACCCGTTTATTCAGCACCAGCAGGCGGTAAACGGTGATGCCAAGCTCACGCAACAGAATCACTGCGGTGGCGAGCCAATGCAGTTGGCCGAGAACTGACAGAGTGATCAGCGCCGCACCTAAAAGCGCTTTGTCAGCAATTGGGTCGAGCAGCTTACCAAGGTTGGTAATTAGACCACGGCGACGGGCGATTGCCCCGTCGATACCGTCGCTGGCCATAATTGCAATGAAAAGCGCCAGTGAAAACCACCGTGACCAATCACCGGAAGCGCTGGCCAAAGACCAAACAAAAAACGGCACGGCAAAAATTCGAAACATGGTGATCAAATTTGGCAGATTAAATATCGACTTGAGATTTCGTTCCAGAGTCATTGACGACCCGTCAGCTGCCAGGCATCTTCGTCGCCGTCATCGTCTTCTCCGGTGATGATTGAGCGGTCACGTGTCGCTCGGGGAACGAAATCGTCAAAACTGCCAGCAGCTAGGTTTCCAGGTGAATCAAGCTCTGCTGCTGCCTGAGCAACAGCTGCCGAGTTAGCTGAACCGGGTTCGCCACGCAATTGAGCCAAAATCATAGGTAGATCTTCGGGACGGACCAAAACATCTCTGGCCTTTGAGCCCTCGCTCGGACCAACGATGCTTCTTGACTCGAGTAGGTCCATGAGGCGACCGGCTTTTGCGAATCCGACCCGAAGCTTTCGCTGAAGCATCGAAGTGGAACCAAATTGTGAATTGATGATTAGTTCTGCAGCCTGAAGCAAGACATCTAAATCGTCACCAATGTCGGCGTCAACTACACGAGCGGCAACTGTTTCTTGAACATCAGCACGGTATTCAGGTTCCATTTGCTGTTTGACGTGAACAACGATTTTCTGCAGCTCGTTTTCGGCCAACCATGCTCCCTGAACGCGCATTGGTTTATTGGTGCCCATCGGAGAAAATAGTGCGTCGCCTTGGCCGATAAGTTTCTCTGCACCTGGCTGATCCAAAATTACGCGTGAGTCAGTAACCGAGGTGACCGAGAACGCTAACCGCGAAGGAACGTTGGCCTTAATAAGACCGGTGACCACGTCGACAGAGGGGCGCTGCGTCGCCAGCACGAGATGGATACCTGAGGCGCGAGCCAACTGAGTAATTCTGACGATGGAGTCTTCAACGTCTCGCGGAGCAACGATCATCAAGTCTGCCAACTCATCGACCACCACCAGCAGGTATGGGTACGGCTGAAGTTTTCGTTGGCTCCCCTCGGGAAGTTTCACTTCGCCCGCGACTATAGCGCGATTGAAATCATCGATGTGCTTGAACCCGAAGGATGCTAGGTCGTCGTAGCGCATGTCCATCTCTTTGACGACCCACTGCAGTGCTTCAGCAGCCTTTTTTGCATTGGTAATGATTGGGGTAATCAGGTGCGGCACACCTTGATAGGCAGCCAATTCAACCCGCTTTGGGTCAATCAGCACCATGCGTACCTCGGCTGGCTTGGCGCGCATCAAAATAGAAGTGATCATGGAGTTGACGAAACTCGATTTACCCGCACCGGTGGCACCGGCCACTAACAGGTGAGGCATCTTCGCCAAATTTGCTACTACGAAACCACCCTCAACGTCTTTTCCGATACCAATGGTGAGCGGGTGCAGGCTCTGTTTGGCAACATCCGAACGAAGCACGTCACCTAGCGACACAGTCTCGCGGTCGGTGTTTGGAATCTCGATGCCGATCAGAGATTTGCCTGGAATTGGCGCGAGGATTCTGACCTCGTTTGACGCCACCGCGTAAGAAATGTTGTTGGAGAGTCGAGTTACCGCTTCAACCTTCACGCCGGGAGCAAGTTCGACTTCGTACCTGGTTACGGTTGGACCTCGCGAGAAACCCACCACCCGAGCTTCAACTGAAAACTCTTGGAAAACTGAGTTAATAGCGGCAACCATCTGATCGTTTGCTGCGGATTTAGCCTTAGGGGGTGTTCCGCTGGCCAACATAGACATCGGCGGCATCACATAAGGCCTCGGTGCCCTGACCGGAGCCGCAGTGGTTGGCGCCGGAGAGAGAGATTCTTCGGCATCTGAGCTGGATACATCCCTGGGAAGCTCAATTGGCTCGGTAACCGGAGCACTGAAGCTGCTGTCAACCGATGGCACTTCGACCGGCTCGGTTTGCGGGAACAGCGCATCTAAATCGGCACCATCGTCATCGGAATAAGTTGCCGCTGGTATTACCGGGCTTTCAAAGGCGGTTGCCTCTTCAGTTTTCGGACGACGCCACCAAGGGACTTTAGTTCCATCGAATGCATCAGGCAGGTCTAACTGTTGAACCGACGGCAAAGCTGATTTTTCTTTACTCTCGCCAAACAGATAGGTGCTCAACTGGCGAAGACGCTCGGGAATTCGACGCGGAGTTGTTTTGGCCATAATCAGCACCGAGCCGAAGGCAAAAACAACCATGAGCGGAATCGCACCCCACAGGGTGAGCAGGTTCAATGGAGCCACAGCGATTAACCAACCAAATAGACCTCCGGCTACAGCCAACGGCCAAGCGCCATCGGCTGGCTGAGGAGATTGCGGTGCGGCGGCGTGAAAAATACCGCTAATTGAAACAATGAACAAAAATAAGCCGATTCCAATTCGACCGTTGTCACGCACGGTGGCCGGGTGACGCATTAGATAGATTGCGAAAATCACCATGATGACCGGCAAGACATAGGCGACGCGGCCGAACAGCAAACCAAAGGTGTGTGCGTTTAACTCTTTCGCAAATGGGTCTCGGTAAAGAAACCAACCAAAAAAAGCGCCGGCAATCGAAAGCAGAAACAGCAAGAACGGGATGCCATCTCGTCGATCTTCGGGGGCAATTCTCTCTGGAGATAGCGAACGGGCAGCCGCACCTACTGAGTGGGCAAAAAACATATAGACCGCGGCGAGCGCCGAGGCGAATTTCGAACCAGCTGACTGACCAGCAGTCGAGCTGCGAGTCGGATTTTTTGGGCGCGCAACTCGAGGTTGTGATTTAGCTGAAGTTCCCCTGGGTGGGGTTGGTTTGCGCGCGGCCATTCAATAAAAATAACAGCCAAACCGCTCCAGATCAGTATCGGCACGTATTTTCAAGCCGGTTTGACTTGGGCGGCGCGGTGCAGTTCTAGTAGGTGATAACTACCGGGATGATCATCGGGCGACGGCGGTGAGCTTTAGCCACCCAGGTACCGATAGTTCTGCGGATAACCTGCTGCATGGCATACGTGTCTCGAATTCCCTCTGCTGCAGCTTCAGCCATGGCTCGTTCAATCAGAGGCTTAACGTCATCAAAAACATGATCGGCCTCGGCAAAAGCACGGGCCCGGATTTCAGGACCGGAGGCAATTCGACCGGTTTGCGCGTCAATCACGCAGAAGATCGAAATGAAACCTTCCTGAGCGAGGATACGACGATCTTTTAGGTCATCCTCGGTGATTTTGCCAACAGTTTTGCCGTCGACGTAGAGCAACCCGCACTCAACCGCGCCCACAATATCGGCTTTTCCGGCAACCAGATCGACAACCCAACCATCCTCGGTAATCAACACCCGTTCGCTAGGAACACCGGTTTGCTGAGCTAGATTGCCGTTAGCGATGAGGTGGCGATATTCGCCGTGAACGGGCATAACATTTTTGGGTTTCAAAATGTTGTAACAGTAGAGCAGTTCGCCAGCGGCAGCGTGTCCTGATACGTGCACCTTGGCATTGCCCTTGTGCACCACGTTGGCACCCAATTTGGTGAGACCATCGATGACGCGGTACACCGCGTTTTCATTACCCGGGATAAGCGAGCTAGCCAAAATTACAGTGTCGCCCTGGCCAATTTCTATTTCGTGCTCGAGGTTCACCATTCTGGACAGAACCGCCATCGGCTCGCCTTGCGAACCGGTTGACATATATACCACCTGGTCTTGAGGCATCGAAATAGCGTTTTTCAGGTCGACAAAGGTTTCAGGCTCGGCCTTGAGATAGCCGAGCTCAGAGGCGATCTGCATGTTTTTGACCATCGAGCGCCCAACCAGGGCAACTTTTCTGTTGTTGGCTAAAGCAGCATCCACTACCTGTTGAACACGGTGGATGTGACTCGAGAACGAAGCCACAACTACTCGACCCTTACTGCGAGAAATGACATTCTCGATAACCGGCCCGATGTCTTTTTCTAACGGGGTGAACCCTGGAACATCAGCGTTGGTCGAGTCACAGAGAAATAGGTCAAGCCCCTCTTCGCCAATTCGAGAAAAAGCACGCAAATCGGTTAGTCGGCCATCAAGTGGAAGCTGGTCCATTTTGAAATCACCGGTATGTAGCACCGACCCCGCGCTGGTTCGAATCAACACTGCCAGCGCATCCGGGATGGAGTGGTTTACGGCAATGAATTCAAGATCGAAGTCAGCAATTTTGACACGCTGCCCCTCGGCAACAACCTGAGTTTGGGCAGTAATTCGGTGCTCTTTCAGCTTTGAGACGATGAACGCCAAAGTAAGAGCAGAACCGAAAATTGGGATGTCCTCGCGCAGTCTGAGCAGATACGGAACACCGCCGATGTGGTCTTCGTGACCGTGCGTCAAAACAATACCCACAACGTCCTGCATGCGATCGCGCAAATATCCGAAATCAGGCAAAATTACGTCGACGCCGGGCTGGTGCTCTTCCGGAAACAAAACCCCGCAGTCGACGACAAGGATTTTCCCGTCGAGTTCAAAAACCGTCATGTTGCGGCCAATTTCGCCAATTCCACCCAGTGGAATTATTCGCAGCACTCCGGGCTTCAGCGGCGCAGGTTCAGGCAAGGTTTGCACAAAAACTCTTTTCTTTGAGACCGGTTATCTGGTCGTGCCGGCAACCTTTGGTAGCGCACCACCGGCGGCAGCATTGCGGTCAGGTCTGAAGTTTTCGAAGCTTAGACCAGGAACGGTTTCGACCTTGTCAATGTCGTTTTCGATACGAGCAGCCTCAGCATCTTCGGGGCCAACCAGAGGCAATCGCACGCGCGGCGAGTTGATTAGACCCAAGCCGTGCAAAACATATTTTGCTGCCACGGTCCCTGGGACATGGGTCATCAAGGCTCGCTGAAGTGGCTCAAGCGCATTGTGAACTTTTAAGGCTGAGTGAAAATCATTGCGGTTGGTAGCATCGACCATTTCACGGTATGCCGCTGGAGCAACGTTGGCGGTAACACCGATAAGACCGGTGGCACCAATCGAGATGTGCGGCAAAACATTTGAGTCATCACCGGAAAAGTAGAGCAGGCCGGTTTCGTTCATGATCCGGGAAGCCTGAGCCAAATCGCCTTTGGCATCCTTGACGGCAACGATGTTTGGGTGCTTGGCAGCTCGGTGGAAGGTGTCGTAAGAGATAGCGATTCCAGACCGACCAGGGATGTCGTAAAGGATTACCGGTAGGTCAGTCGAATCGGCAATAAGTCTGAAGTGGGTGAGCACACCGGCTTGGGTGGGCTTGTTGTAGTAAGGGGTCACAATCATGACACCGTCGGCGCCAGCTTTCTCACTGGCCTTATAAAGCTGCATCGCGTGGGCGGTCTCGTTTGAACCACCGCCGGTAATAATTTTTGCGCGGCCGGCCGACACGGATTTGCCAACCTCAACCAACTTAATCTTCTCGGCATCGGTTAGCGTGCTTGTTTCACCGGTAGTACCGGTTACCACTACCCCATCGGCGCCGTTAGAAATTACGTAATCGATGTGGCGCTCGGTTGCATCCCAGTCGACTTCACCTTCAGCGTTCATTGGGGTTACCAGCGCGACCAAAACTTGGCCAAATAAATCTTTTTGCATTGCAGACATGCATCAAGACTAGCGTGTCAGCCTATTTGACAGCGTTGCTGTAATTCGGCAGAGTGAGGGAAGTGAGCCATTTGCAAATGTCGGTCGCGTTGAAAAGCTTCTTCCGTCAACCCCTACAAAATTTTGCTGCCGGCGCAACAGTTGCCATTGTGGCGCTACCCCTAGCACTCGCCTTCGGCATCGGTTCAGGCTTGGGCGCAGCCGCAGGTTTGACCACAGCCATAATTGCCGGATTAGTCGCAGCTGTTTTTGGTGGGAGTAAATATCAGGTCTCCGGCCCTACCGGGGCAATGACTGTGGTGCTGATTCCGATTTTTAGTCAGTACGGGGCTCCCGGAGTTCTTGGCGTGGGGCTAATCGCTGGCGGCTTACTAATTCTTTCGGCCATTTTGCGGATCGGCCAGCATGTGCACAAATTGCCAACGGCGCTGATTGAAGGTTTCACCGCAGGCATCGCGATTGTGATTGCGATTTCGCAACTGCAGTTTTTGATAGATTTCAACTCAAGTATCTCGGCACTGGTAATCGCTGTCGCCGTAGTGCTTGCTAGTAGAAAAATTCCACGACTGCCGATTTCGCTAATTTTGGTAATCGTCGCGGCGGTGCTCAATTCGGCACTAAATCTCGAACTAACTTCAATTGGAGAGTTACCAGCGCGAATCGGCGATTTTTCAATCGGTTTCTTAAACCAGGACTTCACCAAATTAGTGTTTGCAGGTATCGCCGTTGCGATTCTCGCAGCCCTAGAGAGCCTGCTCTCGGCGAAAATTGCGGACCGGATGGCGCTTGCACTTCAAACGAATCGTGCCGAGAAAAGCACAGCAGATTTTATTTCGCATGATTCAAATCGTGAATTATTCGGACAGGGATTGGCCAACCTAATAGTGCCTTTCTTTGGCGGAGTGCCGGCAACGGCCGCACTCGCGCGCACAGCCGTGAATGTCAGATCTGGCGCAACATCAAAACTGGCATCAGCCGTTCACGCCCTCCTCTTGGCAGTTATCGTCTTGACTCTGGCGCCACTGGTTTCGCAAATTCCGCTAGCTGCCTTGGCTGGAGTTTTATTCGCGACCTGCTTCAACATGATCAATTTCGGTGAACTGCGCTCGCTGGCCAAAGAGTCGGTAACTAACGCAGCGGTCTTGGCGGTTACTTTTATCATCACGGTTTCTGTCGATTTGATCGCGGCAGTGATCTCTGGATTGGTGGTTTCGCTCACCTTGAGGCATCGAAAAATTGCGGACCGCTTAGATCGGAGATACCCACCGGTCAATAGCAAAGAAACCCTCGGCGATTGAGGGTTTCTTGACTTGGCCGCTAAGCCATAGAGCTTTTTATTACGGAGCAACCCGGCCATGCTGGTTAAAAGCCTCGTAGGTGTAAGGCATCAGTTCGGCCCAGAATTCTTCCATCTTTTCGGCACACATTTCAATTTCGCGCTGTGGGAAAGAAGGAAAGTGGGTGCCCTCACGCTTAGTTCTGAGGCTTAAGAAGTTCATCAGAGCACGAGCATTCATGGTCACGTACATACTCGAGTAAATGTTGAGCGGAAGTACGATTCGAGCAACTTCACGAGCGACACCGGCCTCTAACATTCTCTGATACGACTCGTAGGCCTGTTGCGAACTGGTGCGGGCCTCTTGTTCGACCAACGCAATCTGCTCGGCTGATCCAGGACTGAATTCGTAGTGTCCAGTTTTTCCGGTCTGAACTAGGTTGCGATCTGGCCCCGGAACGTAGAACACCGGACTTAGCTCTTTGTATCGACCTGATTCTTCGTTGTACGAGGCAATACGGTGGCGCATGAACTCGCGGAAAACGAAAATCGGAGCTTGGACGTAAAAAGTCATCGAGTTGTGCTCGAATGGCGAACCGTGGCGATCACGCATCAGGTAATTGATTAGACCCTTGTTACGTTTCTCATCTTCTGCTGCAGAAGTTTGAGCGGCTGCTGATTCGAGCGTTTGCTCACCCTGCGTTGACACTCGGGCCGCGAAAAGGACATCAGAATCGGCGGCACTGGCACGCACTAATTCGACGGTTACATCACTGCGAAATTTAATTTCAGACACGCCCCCAGCCTAGTGCCTGGCTGGTTTAACCAACTTTAGGCGACACCGTAATAATCAGAAATAACCTGGCCATAACTAAAACGGCGACCTAACCTAGTGCTCATGAACCTTGAGAACCGGCTGATCATCATCCTGGTTTTGCTTGCTTTCGCAGCCACAGTTGGCCTGATTTGGAAATCGCAGAGCGGTCGAACCCATCGAGTTCGTTCAGGAGAACAGGTTGACCTAAAAAGGTTAGGCGCTGAAAAAGCAGGCAAGCCAGTTGTGAAATTTGGCAAAAAAGCCACCCTGCTGCAGTTCTCCACCGAGATGTGTTCGGTTTGCGTTCAAACTTCACGGGTGCTCGGCGAACTCGAAAAGCAAACACCGGGGTTAGTACACATTGAAGTCGATGTGACCAACCGGTTAGATTTGGCTAGCCACTTCAAAGTGCTGCAAACACCAACAACCCTGATTCTTGATAACACCGGACGGGTAATTTCAAGGATTAGCGGAGCACCCAAACCGACTCAACTGAATCAACTATTGGAGAATCTGAATGGCTAGTGCACCTGAAAAAATTGATCCGCGAGGCCCAAGATTTGCGGCCTCAATAACATCTGTTTTGCTGCTCGCAGTAGTTTTTCTGGGCCTTGATTCGACCACCGAAGACGCAGCATTCTTTCTGCTGCTGATTCTCGCGGGTTTGTTCTTTATCGGCGCTAGTTTGGGTCCGACCAGGCATCCATTTGGAATTTTGTATCGAAAGCTGGTGCGACCAAGACTGGCTGCAAAAACCGACTTGGAGGACTCGCGTCCGGTTCGGTTCGCTCAAGCAGTCGGACTGTTAATCAGCCTGTCTGGATTGCTAATGCAAGTCTTGGGAATTGAACTCGGATTGGTTGTTGCCGCAGCAATAGCTTTCATCGCAGCATTTCTGAATGCAGCATTTGCCTACTGTCTGGGTTGCCAGCTGTATTTGACCCTGAAAAGATTCGGGCTTTTTAGGAACTGAGCAGCTAGATCAGCGACTGTGCCTTAGCCAAGGCAATAGCAGTGCGCATAGCCTTTCTAGCCCGGGTTCGATCGCCCGCCGCATCGTAAATTAGGCCGAGCCCATACCAATAAAGGTAGTTAATTTCATTTTCTGCGGCCTTGATTTGATGCTGCGCGAAAACACGATCAGCTGATGCCCTAGTTGGTCGACCGCTAGGTCGAAGTTCAAAATCAAATTCAGGAAGATTGCCATCTTCGATTATTTTTCTCGACAGTTTTTCCAAAGCCAAGCCGAACCGTAATTCGATAAAAATAGCCCAGGCGGCGAACAGCGGGAACACCATGATCAGCCCACCGATGACTTTAGCTATCGGTTCATCATCGATCAGCAAGAGGTATCCGGTTTGCCCGAGTAGGAAAACATAAAGCAGGGTCAACCCCGCCATTAGCGCTGCAGAAAGCTTTTGCCGAGACATTAGGAGTTTAGGCCCGCCACAGTTGCGAGGCCAACGGTTAGGCCTTTGGCCGTGGCTGCGTACCTCAGCGCCATCAGAATGCCTGCAGAATATGCCGCAACCGAAGTGGTTTCGTGGCTGATGGTCAACAATTCTGATTCACCACCGAGGTAAACATCTTGCTTGGCCGAGACCCCCTTGAGGCGCAGGCTGTGAATTGGGACGCCCGAGACTACTTGGCCTCTGGCCGGCTGATCTACCCCGGGAATTAGAGGCTGGATTAGGTCAATTCGAGATTGGGAAATTAGTTCGGCGGTGCGAACCGCAGTGCCCGAGGGCGAATCAATTTTGCCGGCATGATGGGCTTCAACGATTTCGATTGAGTCAAAATATTTGGCTGCCTGCGCGGCAAAAGAAGTGGCCAGCATTGAACCAATTGAAAAATTTGGGATAACCACTACCCCAGCTTCGTTTTGCGATAGCTTGCCGTCTAAATCAGCGAGTTTTGATTGATTCCAACCAGAAGTGCCAACTACGATTTTTTTATTGTGTTCGATGGCAAAGTCGACAACTTTTTCAGAAACCTCAAGCTTGGTGACTTCGAAGATAATGTCTGCATCAGCAGCTTCAACTAATTCAGATTTAGAGTCGAGTCGAGCCACAATTTCGAAATCTTGGGCTGCATCAATTAGTTCAAGGGCTAACTTGCCCATTCGACCGGTTGAGCCGACTACGGCAACTTTGTACTTCATTCGCCTAATCTACCAATCTCTATATGAACTGCTGAAATAGCTTTTCCGACACATCGCCAACGGCAACCAGCGATCGATCGCGCCTGATCAGGTCAGCAGCAAGGGACTGAACCTGCTCGAGTGTGACTGAATTTATGTGGTGCAGCGAATCATCTAGATCATAAAATTCACCGTTGATAATTTCGGCACTGAGCAACCGATTCATGCGTGCCTGTGTACTCTCGTATTTCAAAGCCATACCGCCGCTGATATTGCCTTTGGCCAGCTCAAGTTCGTGCTCGGTTATGCCATTGGCTGCAATTGACTCGAGCTCGCCCAGCATTAGCTTGGTGACTTCTTGGGCCTTACTCGGTGAACATCCGGCGTATAAACCGAAGTAGGCGCCATCGCTGTACCCCTGGTTGAAAGAGTAAACCGAATAGGCAAGACCGCGTTTTTCACGGATTTCTTGGAACAGTCTCGAACTCATTCCGCCACCAAGAACGGTGTTCAAGATTCCCATGGCAAAACGTCTGCTGTCTTCAGCAATTAGGCCTTGACAACCAAGCAAGATATTTGCCTGTTGCAAGGGCCGCTTGATGACCTTGAGGTCAGTTCCGCGCTCAATCTGAGCAGGTGCCAAATTTCTTCTCGAAACTGGCGCGGCACTAGCGTCTAAATCCCAGCCGGCATCGAGTAGTGCTTTTTCGACCAGCGCAATCAGGGAACCGTGTTCTACTCCGCCGGCAGCCGCAACAACCAAGTCTTGAGGCCGGTAATTTGCTTGGTAATGCTCCCAAACCGCTTCGCGAGTAACCGCATTGATTGTCGCTTCGGTACCACCGATTGGGCGCCCCAGTTCGTGGGTACCCAAAACAGCCTCGGCGAAAGCTTCGTGAACAACGTCGGTTGGGTCATCGTCATTCATCGCCAATTCTTCAAGAATTACGGTGCGCTCGTTTTCAAACTCTTTAGGGTCAATGACCGAAGAGGTCAGCATGTCACCAATTACGTCCACCGCCAATGGCAAGGCAGAATCTTGCACCCTGGCGTAGTAGCTGGTGTGCTCTTTTCCGGTGGCGGCGTTAGATGACCCACCGACCGAATCGAAAGCAACAGCAATATCGAGCGCCGAGCGGCGCGTGGTGCCTTTGAAAAGCAGGTGCTCTAGAAAATGAGTTGAGCCAAAGTGTCCGTTGGTTTCATCTCTGGAACCAACCGCGACCGAAAAGGAAATGGAGGCACTTTGCGCCCCGGGCATTTGTTCGCTTAAAACGCGAACACCGCTTGGGAGAATAGTTCGACGAATCGAACTACCCCCCGAAGCGGTGAAGGTCAGGTCGGCTTGATCAAGTGGGAAAAGAATTTCGGCCATCTTGGACCAAACCTCCTAATTAGTCTTCTTCGGTTGCAGCTTCTGGTGCACCATCAACAACTGGGCTCAGCGATAGCTTGCCACGGTCATCGATCTTGGTGATTTCAACCTGAAGCTTCTGGCCAACCTCAAGAACATCTTCGACGTTCTCAACACGCTTGCCAGCAAGTTTCTTCAGTTCAGAAATGTGCAACAGGCCATCCTTGCCAGGAACCAGCGACACGAATGCGCCGAAGGTAGCTAGCTTGACAACGGTTCCGAGGAATCGCTCGCCAATCTCAGGTACGTGAGGGTTAGCAATCGCGTTTACACGCGCCTTAGCCGCCTCAGCTGCAACGCCGTCGGTAGCTCCGATTAGCACGGTGCCGTCTTCCTCAATCGAGATTTCAGCGCCAGTGTCATCCTGGATTTCGTTGATGGTCTTGCCCTTTGGACCGATAAGCTCACCAATTTTGTCAACAGGTATCTTGACCGAAATGATGCGCGGTGCGGTTGGGGCCATTTCATCTGGCTCGTTGATAGCCTGAGCCATCACATCGAGGATGTGCAGACGAGCTTCTTTAGCCTGAGTTAGCGCACCAGCTAGAACCGATGCTGGAATTCCATCAAGTTTGGTGTCTAGCTGAATAGCAGTTACGAACTCGCGGGTTCCGGCAACTTTGAAGTCCATGTCGCCAAGTGCATCTTCTGCACCGAGGATGTCGGTTAGCGCTGCGTACTGAGTCTTGCCATCTACCTGGTCAGAAATTAGACCCATAGCAATACCGGCAACCGGTGCGCGCAGTGGAACACCGGCGTTTAGTAGCGCCAGGGTTGAAGCACAAACAGAACCCATTGAGGTTGAACCGTTTGAGCCGAGAGCCTCTGACACCTGACGAATTGCGTAAGGGAACTCTTGACGAGAAGGTAGCACTGGAACCAATGCACGCTCCGCCAAGGCTCCGTGACCAATTTCACGGCGCTTCGGAGTGCCAACGCGGCCAACTTCACCGGTTGAGTAAGGAGGGAAGTTGTAGTTGTGCATGTAGCGCTTCGAGGTCTCTGGTGAGAGGCTGTCGATCTGCTGCTCCATTTTCAACATGTTTAGTGTGGTGATACCCAAAATTTGGGTCTCACCGCGCTGGAAGATTGCCGAGCCGTGGACTCTTGGAATAACCGAAACTTCAGCGTCGAGAGCACGAATGTCACGCAGACCGCGGCCGTCGATGCGGATGCCCTCTTTGAGGACACGGGTACGCATTACCTTCTTGGTAACTGACTTATAAGCTGCTGAGATTTGGCCCTGCAACTCTTCTGGAAGAGTTTCGACAAGCTTGGCCTTGACGCGCTCTTTGAGCTCATCATCGGCATTCTGTCGCTCTTGCTTGTCAGCAATTTGGTAAATCTTTGCCAGTTCGGTCGCTGCCTCGGCCTCGACCGCAGCGTAAACCTCATCGGTGTATGGCGGGAACAGCGGGTACTCGGTTAGCGGCTTGGCTGCGCGAGCTGCCAAACGAGACTGTGCCTCGCAAAGCTCTTTGATGAAAGGCTTGGCTGCTTCAAGGCCCTCGGCTACGATCTGCTCATTTGGAGCGGTCGCGCCCTCGTTGTTGATTAGGTGCCAAGCGGTCTCGGTCGCCTCAGCTTCTACCATCATGATGGCCACATCTTCAACGCCGTTTTCAACTACCAAGCGGCCAGCGACGACCATGTCGAACACTGCGCGCTCTAGCTGAGAGTGCTTAGGGAACGCAACCCACTGACCATCAACTAGTGCTACACGAACGCCACCAACTGGGCCAGAGAAAGGCAAACCGGCAAGTTTGGTTGACATCGATGCTGCGTTGATCGCGATTACGTCGTAAAGCTCATCTGGGTGAATTGCCATAACGGTAACGACAACCTGGATTTCGTTGCGGAGACCGTCATCGAATGATGGGCGAAGTGGACGGTCAATTAGACGACAGGCCAAAATCGCGTCGGTGGTTGGGCGGCCTTCGCGACGGAAGAACGAACCTGGGATGCGGCCAGCCGCATACATTTTCTCTTCGACATCAATGGTTAGCGGGAAAAAGTCGAACTGATCTTTTGGCTGCTTTGATGCGGTGGTTGCTGAAAACAGCATGGTCTCGCCATCAAGGTAAACCGAGGCGGCACCCTGTGCCTGCTGAGCTAGGCGGCCGGTTTCAAAGCGGATTACTCGCTTGCCAAACTTGCCGTTGTCGATTGTTGCGTATTCATATTCGGTGCCATCCATTGGCACGTGGTTATCTGGACCGGTCATGGTCTCTCCTCTTTATTGCGTAAATTGCGCGAAAATGCGCGCGCACGAAAATGGCAAGTAATGCCCGTTATTTTGAGGGATGCCCTGGTCTGCAGTAATAAAGCTTGAGCAGTTGATCAAGATCTACAACCGAAGACCAGCAAACCTGCCGTCTCGTACTTTTTTAGGTTAGCAGAGCATCGGCAATTCGCCTAGGAATGTCGGGTAATAGAAAACCCCGCCGAAGCGGGGTTTTCAAAAAATCAAATTAGCGACGAAGGCCTAGGCGCTCGATTAGTGCGCGGTAACGAGCGATGTCGACACCCTGAAGGTAGCCGAGCAAACGGCGACGCTGACCAACCAAGATTAGAAGACCACGACGGCTGTGGTGGTCGTGCTTGTGGCTCTTTAGGTGCTCGGTTAGGTCTTTGATGCGCTGAGTTAGAACAGCAACCTGAACTTCAGGCGAACCGGTGTCGCCTGGGTGGGTTGCGTACTCGTTGATGATTGCAGTTTTGACTGACTTGTCCAGAGACATTCGGTTCCTTTCAAAGAACTTGCTGCGCGGTGCATAAAACCCGATGTTTTAGCGCTCTTTATCCGCGGCCGATTCACGGCAACCGCTCTAGCCTAGAGCAACCGGACGAGAAACTCCAGCCCAGATTGTGAAAGTGGCTTAGCTGTCAGCTGAGTTTGACTTTTGGAGGACTACAACCAAGTAGTACAGCTGCACAGCCAAACTCGAAACAATTGCCGGCACGAACCAGAGAATTGCAGCGACCAGGCCATCGACAAATTCTTTATCGGCGACCGGATCAAGGTTTGCAAGCCGTTCTAGAAGGGTTGGATCATTAAAGTCGAGTTGCATCAGGGTAGGCAGGGCCATTACCAGGGCAAAGATGAAAAGCAACGCCGGTAGGAGCGACCAAAAAAGCACCTTGGCACTGCGGCCGGTATCGCGAATTCGACGCACGAACACGGCAAGCGAAGGCAGAAGTAGCAAGAGACTGATGAAGTCGCTTACCGGAGTGTTGGTTGAGCTGAGCACGCCTGCCGAGGCATCACCTGGAAAGAGCACCGCATCGATGGTGCCGGTGACAATTGAAACCAGAAAAGTGAATAGGACAAAGTACCAGAACTCCGGTCTGGTGGCACGTCCTGCGAATTTCGCGTATTTGTTTAGCCCGATTTTCACGGCACCGACAAAAGTAATCTTTTCCATATCGTCAGTTTAGAACCGAAAAGAAATAGGGCAGCCAAATTTGGCTGCCCTATTTTTATCACTGACGACTAGGCTCTTGGAGCAGTCGTTTCCGAACCAGAATTCATCGGTTGTAGCGGAATGTCGTTGCCATCAACATCGTGATCATGCGGCTGCCAAGGCGCAAAGTCAAACCCCTGCCCTGAGCCTTCCGAGTGGCGCACATCGGAGTGACGCTCGACCGACCGTTCACCACGATGTCCTGGCTCGCCAGGCTTGCCCAAGTGATCTTTGCCTGTTCGGTCGGGTTGGCTAAAAGCGGGACCCTCTACGTGAGCGGTGATTTGACCCAGGGCAATACCGCTGGCGAAAACACCACCAAGTGCCAGGCTTGCAGCGGCCGCTATTGCCGCGACTCGAAATCCTTTAGATCCAAAAAACTTTCGTTGCTTTTTGTCGGTTTCTAAATAGGGACTTTGCGATTCTTCACCCAGGTTGCTGCTATCAACTGTCTCGCTAGATTTCTTTGCCATGATTTTCTCTTTCTGTTAGACCCAATGTCTAAAGTGAGAATGACAGTGCTTGATGAAGGAAATCTGGGATGTCTCTGGAAGTTACCTGAATGTCAAATTACCAGCAGATGCCAAGAGCTTTGCGAACCTGATCAAGATCTTTATTGATTGCCTCGATGAGTTCTTCTTTTGAATTGAACTTCACATTTGGACGAATGAAATCGATGTATTCCAGAGAAACAACTTTGTCGTACAGGTCAAGATCGTCGCGATCTAGCACGTGTGACTCGACTAAACGTGGCACAGCCTGAAAAGTTTCATTGATACCCACCGAGTGAGCAGCTGGATAACGCTGGCCGTCAGCATAAAGCCAACCTGCGTAGACGCCATCTCGTGGCAGGTAGCCTTCTGCATCTCGGCTCATGTTCGCGGTAGGAAAGCCGATGGTGCGACCAATCTTGAGTCCGTGCTCGATTACACCGGTGGTCAGGTGTGGGCGCCCCAAAAGTTTGGCAACCTGATCCACCTCACCCTCATCGAGCAAATTTCGAATCCGCGAAGTGGAAATTGGTGCGCGCAGAGCATTTACTTTTGCCACCGATTTCACTGCAAAACCAAACTCAGAGCCAAGCTCGCGCAAAGTCGCAACTGTTCCGCTGCCGTTTGAACCAAATCGAAAATCATCGCCAACCACAACGTATTTTGTGTCAAGCGGCACCAAAACCCGTTCCACAAATTGACGAGGGCTAAGTGCCGCCAGCTCATCGTTGAATTCCAAAGTCAAAATGGCGGAAATTCCGGCCTCCGTCAGAAAATGTTCTTTCTGCGACTTACCGATGATGGGAGTGGGCGCTGCTTCTGGTGTCAGCGTTGCAGCTGGGTGGCGATCAAAGGTTATTACGGCTGGCGCCAGGCCGTGATTTTCAGCGGCTTCAACTAGTTCGTTCAATAGTGCCTGATGCCCCAAGTGCAGGGCATCAAACTTGCCAATTGCCACGGCCAGACTTGCGTAGTCACTCGGCCTATCGGCCACCGATTTCCAGTTATCCACGATTCAGCTTCACCCCATTTTTCGAAGCCACAGCAGGCCAAATATCGGAAGCAGCAGCGGGATGAAGGCGTAACCCATGCCAAAAACTGACCAGACCGAAGGATGAGCGAACAACTCTGGAACGGTCAGGCTCAAGGTGCCAACCGAAATTACTCCGAGCAGTTCGAACCAAATAGCAATTCGAGCAACTTTTGCAGCCATCGGGCCTGACCGGGCTAATGAAATGGTCGCCACTAAGTAGACCAGAGCTGAGACTAGCGATAGTGAGTAGGCAACGGGAGCCTGGTCAAACTCTCTAAAAAGCTGGTAGCTAGCTCGGGCGGTCGCAGAAACGGCAAATACCGCATAAACAGCAATTAGAACGCGCCCGACACCGAGAGAGTTATTTTTTGGCATTGCTTAAGCCTACGGCAATCAAAAATGCCGTGAATCACACACTAGCTACTGCTGGAAATCTTCGGGATTGAACGAAGGGGTTGGTAGGCCAACCGATACCAGGCGCAGGTTTTCCACCCTCAAAAATTCTGGAATTTGCACAAAATATGTGGCGGCGATAGCACCCTGCTGGTCTTGACGCAGGATAAATTTTGCAATCGCTCGCTTCAGCAAAGTTGGTTCGCCGCAGATAGCCAAATTGTGAGTGTAAACGGCCCCATATGGTGTGCTTGCAACATCTTGGCCAGCCGCGGCAGTAGGCGTCAGGCTAGGGTCGTAGCTGACTGAAACTGAATTTGCAGTTTTTTCAATCTTGAATTGAGTGGCCGCTGAACCTAAGGTGGCCGCATCCGCAATTATTGCCGATGTCGGATCGGCGCCGTCCTTAATGATGCCGACCGGGGTAAACAGCTGCTCAGCGGCCAGTGAGTAAGGCACTAGCGAGAGTGTTCCTTCAGGAAAAGAAAATAAATCGTCGGCACTGGGGTCAACCGTTTCCCAATCAGAGAAATCTAGCGACACCCCGAGGTGGTCGAGCCAGGCTTGGAAGGCGACTACATTTTGCCCACTAGCAGATTTGTTTATTTGTATCGGTGAAGCGGGTAATTCAAAGCCAGAATTTGCGGCAGTTATCTCAGGGGCAGACCAGTCAGATATTTCTCCAGCGAAAATTTTTCCAACTAGTTCAGGAGTCAGATTGACTGAGCTGCCATCAGCCGAACTGTAAACCAAAACTGCGCCATCAACTGCGAATGGCACGGTTACCGAAGGTTTACAAACCGCAAATTGCTCGGCACTGGTACCAAAGATCAAATCGGAATTTTCAAATTCGTCGGCGACTGCAGCGATGTTCATACCCGGGCAGGCCTCGCTGGCAGCAAGGGCCCAACCTGGCCCCATGTCGGTTGTTGATGCAGGAACAGAGAGCTGGGCCTCGCCTTCGATGCAGGTGTACTCCTGCTCGGCAAGTGCAGCCAAGACTTCGGGAGGCATCGGCGGCGTGCAGGCCGAGAGACCAAGGGCAACAGCGCTGGCAATAATTGCGGCGGTTACTTTGCGGATCATTCTGTTCTCTCCCAATTGGTGAAGAGCGCGGTCAAGAATGACCGCGCTCCCCCGCTATTTTTGTTACTTCTTGATTTTGGCTAGCTGCTTGGTTGCCGCAGTCTTGGCAGCACCAGAAAGTGCTACGTAGCCTGCAGGAGCAGCTGAGGAAAGCACCTGGGTGAAGAAAGCTTTCACTCCGGCAACCTTCTCGGCATCGCCAGAGATGTTGGCTACGCCGTAGACAAAGATGCTTAGGTTGTAAGCATTCTTAACCTTTTGGGCAAAGTTGATGTTTACCTGGCCGTCAGCCGGTACCCGCTGCACTGCTAGGAATGCCTTGGCTGCAGCAGCGGTAGGAGCAACATACTGGCCGTTGCCGTTTAGCAACTTTGCGAAGACAAGGTCTTTTCCAACTGCATCGGCAAGATCGACATAACCGATGGTGTAAGTGGTTGAGTCAACCTTTGAAACCATTTCGGCTGAACCCGGAACTGAAACACCTACGACTGAGGCTGAGCCTGAAGCCTTGGTGAAGTCCGAGCTGGTGGTCCAACCGGCAACTTTGTTGTCGGTTAGGTACTCGGTTAGGTTGAAAGTGGTACCCGAACCAGCGGCTCGGAAGACTACCTGAATCTTCTTGGCAGGCAATTTTTTACCCTTGTTGATTCGAGCAATTCGAGCATCGTTCCAGTCAGTGATGGTGCCGTTGAAAATCTGACCTAGAACAGTTGGGGTCAACTGAAGGCCCTGACCAACGGTTGGCAAGTTGTAAACCAAAGCGATTGGACCGCCGAACATTGGAGAAGTGACAACGTTGGTAGGCACGCTCTCGCCAGCAGCCTTGTAGGTTGCGTCTGAGAATGCAAAGTCGACCTTGCCGTCTTTGACGTTGGTGCGGCCTTTGCCAGACGAGCTCTTGGTGTAGTTTGCCTGAGCGCCACCCTTAGCGTTGAATTTAGCCTCTACGTTCTTTACATAGGTGTTAGCAAAAGATGAACCTTCGCCAGTTAGTGCTACACCGGCAGCAGAAGCTGGAGCAGCGAATGCTACTGAAACTGCAACTGCAGCTGTGGCTACGATGCCGATTACTTTACGAAACATTATGTTTCTTCTCCTTGTTGTTAATTCGGTTTTCCGACATTTCTAAGTAGATAGAAACCTGGTGAACGAATCTTGTGTTCTTGCTAAAGACCGGCGGAAGTTTGAGTGAACAGCAGTTGAACTGGTTAGCCGAAATGCCCGTTGACATAGTCGTTGGTTCGTGGGTCAACCGGCTGATCAAATACCTGTTCGGTGGCACCGAATTCAACCACGTGACCCGGGTTGCCATCTTCTGCCAAGAAAAACGCGGTTTGGTGCGAAACTCGTTGAGCCTGCTGCATGTTGTGCGTAACGATTACGATGGTCATGCTTTCTGATAGCTCTTCAATGGTTTCCTCAATACGTCTGGTTGAACCTGGGTCCAGTGCCGAGCAGGGCTCATCCATTAGAAGCACCTCGGGGTTCATCGCCAAAGAACGCGCAATGCAAAGTCGTTGCTGCTGACCTCCCGAAAGCGAAATCGCCGGATCATTGAGGCGGTCCTTAACCTCGTTCCACATAGAAGCGCGCTGCAGAGAAGTGGTTACCAATTCTTCGCCGTTTTGGATCTTGCGACCGGAGAGGTTTAGGCCAGAGAGAATGTTCTCTTTGATCGACATGGTCGGGAATGGGTTTGGCTTCTGAAAAACCATACCTACCCGCAAGCGAACGCCAACTGGATCGACTCCGTCGGCATAGATGTCTTCGCCATCGAGGTAAACCGAGCCAGCCAAGCCTGCTCCAGGAATAAGTTCGTGCATGCGATTAAGGGTGCGTAAAAAAGTTGACTTGCCGCAGCCAGAGGGGCCAATTAGCGCGGTGACTTTGTTGGCCGGAAAATTCAGGTTGACATTACTGAGGACGTGACGCTCGCCAAACCAGACGTTTACGTCTTCTGAATAGAGACTGGTTGCTAGTGCTGTGGTTGACATGAGTTACTTTCTCTTAGTAGTCATCTTGTTGCGAGTAAGGATGCGTGCCGCGGTAAACAACACACCGACCAGAAGAACAATCACCAGCGCCGCGCCCCAGGCACGTTGAACGCTCTGGATTGCCGGGTTTGAGATGTAGCTGTAAAGGTAGGTCGGCAAAGTTGACATCGGACCCTCGAAAACATTGAACGAGGTCGTGGATGCCGCAAAAGTGGTTAGCAGCAGCGGCGCCGTTTCGCCGATAATGCGAGCAATACCCAGCAGAATTGCGGTCACCAATCCGCTTTTCGCAGCCGGCATGACTACTTGAAAAAAGGCTCGGTAGTTTGGTGCGCCGAGGCCGACAGCAGCCCAGCGAAGATCACCCGGCACCAATCGAAGTGACTCTTCGGCAATTCTGGTCACGGTTGGCAACATCAGCGGCAAAAGGGCCAGAGAGCCGGCCCAGCCCGCATACTGGGTCACCCCGGTTGAAATGAACGCCGCAAAAACAAATAGACCAGCGACAACGGATGGCAAGCCTGACATTGACTGAACCAGAGTGCGCACCAGGCTGCGGGTCTTGCCGCGGGTCTCAGTGAGGTAAACCGCGATCAAAATTCCGAGCGGCACAGTGAAAATCGTAGTTAGGCCCACAATCAGCACGGTGCCCAATATGGAGTGCCCCACACCTCCGTACTCAAGCGAAGTCGTCGTCGAAATGTAGACGTTATTTTGAGTCAGGAATTGCACGCTGAGGGTGCCCAGACCGTTGCTGATGACCGACCAAAGCACCGAGAACAAAAGGGCCAACACCAAGACGGTGAAAAATATGGTGAAGATCATCAGCAAGCCATCGCTTCGGCCACGCTTGCCATGAAGGATAGTGCCGATAATCAGAATTGCCACAATTTGCACCGGCAGAAAAACCACGAGTAGCGCCAACTCAATTCGCAGGCCTAAAAAGAAAGCTGCTGCACCAATCAGCGCTGGGACAGTCGAAGCCAAAATGATAAGCAAGTTTGACTTCGGGTTAACCTTGGCCCAGGGTGCTGCGTTAGCGGGGCGTGCAAGCGGAGTCAGGGATGGGGCGGCCATTAGTTCTTTCTCCAAGGTTGAGCTTTATTTACGATCCAGGATGCGATCACGTTGATAATCAAAGTCATCACAAACAGCACAAGACCTGCGGCCATTAGTGCGCTGATTTCGGCCTGTGTCGCCTCGCCGAACCGCGCCAAAATGTGCGAGGCGATAGAACCTCCGCGCTGTTCCAAGATGCTGAACCAGTTGGTTTCAAAAACTAGATTTAGCACGAAGAAAATTGCAACTGTTTCGCCCAAGGCACGGCCCAATCCCAGTAAAACTCCACCGACGACACCGCCGGATGCTGTTGGCAGAATTACCTGACGAAAAATGGTGGCCGAGGAGCCGCCCAGTCCCTTGGCTGCGTTGATGAGGTCTTTATCGATTTGGCTAAAAATCTCTCGCGAAATCGAAGCAATAATCGGCACAATCATGATTCCGACAATCCAACCTGCGATAAACGGCGAGGCGACAAAACCCTCAGTGTTGTTCTCGAAGATTGGAATCCAACCAAAGTATTGATTGAGCAATTCGCCCCAGCCAGCAGCGATCGGGGTAAAGACCGCAAACCCCCAAAGCCCCAGCACCACCGATGGCAGCGAGGCCAGCAGATCGATCAGCACGGTAGCTGTTTTTGCAATTGGCCTAGCCGCCAAAAATTCAATGAAGTAGGCAACCGCGATTGCCATCGGCACTGCAATCAGCACTCCGAGAGCCGAAATTAGAAAAGATCCCCACAGCATCGGCCAAATTTGAAAGACCGGCTTTTCGGCAGTCGCATCCCAGTTACTGCCAAAGACAAAGTCGATACCCTGAGTCTCCAGCGCCGGCCAAGAGCGATAAACCAGAAAGACCAGGATGAGCGCGACTAACGCGATTGAAAAATTGGCTGCGGTTGCTGCAACCCGATAGAAAATTTTGTCACCCAAACTGGATGGCTTTGTGACTAACTTGCGTCTAGCTGGAATCGCTTTCGACGAAGAATCTCGCTGGTCAATCTGGGACATGCCCCAATCCTGAATCGGATGGGTGAAATCAACCTTGTTTCTAAGTTAACGTGAGGTGAATTCAATACCTAAATTTGTGAGCCGGTCCAGATCTGCCACATGCGTACCAGCATGACCGCCACAGTGAGTGAGCCGACCCCAAGAACAACAGTTGACCAACGTCCGCGCTCAATTAGAGCCCAAAAAACTGCGCCAACCGGCACCATTAGCGCGACTATCAGATAGGCAAAAAACTCAACTGTGTCTTGCTTAGCGACAAAACCGAGGAAAACCATCGATATGCTAACCGCAAGCTGAATCACCAGACCTAGTTCGACTACCGCAGATAGCGCAACCGTGAAACCGCTCGGAATTCTGCCGATCAACCCAAAAATCAGCGCGACTAGACCAGCAGCGACCGCGACCCAAAGTTGTAATTGATAAAACCAATCAATCATTTATTGCCTCCGCAAACACCACAGCTGACTTGAGATTTGCACCAACCGGTTCAAGTATTGCTACCAGCCGGTCATTTGAGTCAAAGGCAGCTATCGACTCAGTGCTGCAGATGCGATTAGCGATGCGCTTGCCATGGACCAAATCTTGTTTTTCGGCAGCAGAAAGCTGGATCTCAGGAAATATCTCTCGAGCTGCCTGGGCGTTTGGCATGATTGCAGTCGCCGAGAAATCTTGATCAAAGCGATAGGCGTCGCTAACCCGATAGCCGCCAACCCTAGTTCGACGAAGCGCACTCAAGTGTCCGCCAACACCTAGAGCAGCACCCAAGTCTCTGGCCAGGGCCCGAATGTAGGTTCCTGAAGAGCAGTCGACAACTACATCAATTTCTAAAAAACTATTTCCAGCAACTTCAACCCATCGAGGTTGAGCCAGCAACTCAAAGCGCTCTACCGTTACCGGCCTAGAGGCTAGTTCGACTGCCTCTCCCCCGCGCACTTTGGCGTAGGCCCGTTGACCGTCAATTTTTATTGCCGAGACCGAAGAGGGTACCTGCATTACTTCGCCGGTAAGTTTTGCCACTTCGAGCAAAATCTGCGATTCACTCAGCGACTCAAGTGTTTCTTTTGGTGCGATTGCCAAAAAATCAGATTCGCGGTCGTCGGTAACAGTGCTCGCACCTAACCTGATTGTGGCCTCGTAAGTCTTATCGGCTCCGACGATAAAAGTCAGTAACCTTGTTGCCGATTCAATCCCGAGCACCAGTAAGCCGGTTGCCATCGGATCGAGTGTGCCGGCGTGACCAACTTTTCTGGTTCCAACCAAGCGCCGCACTTTAGCGACAACGTCGTGGCTGGTCATCCCCTCGGGCTTATCAACCAATAGCAAGCCAGATTGCAAGGACTAATCCTCGTCGTCGATTTTTTTCGGCTCGCGGTAAGGATTCTCTTCGCCCGCGTAGGCGGCCTTTTCAGCAATTTTGTGCAGTTCTTCGTCTCTGGCCTTGGCTTCAGCCAATAGCTCGTTGAGCTGTGAGGCTACCTCGGGGACTTCATCGACAACAAACTCAATCGTTGGGGTGAGCCTGATTGATAAACCATGACCCACCTCGCGACGGATAAGACCCTTGTTCTTTTCGATGATTTCAGAACTGCGCTTTTTCTCTGACTCGTCACCGAAAACGGTGTAGTAGATGGTCGCGTGCTGGAGGTCAGCTGTGACCTTCACCTCAGTGATTGTCACAAAACCTAGATCTGGGTCTTTCACCGCCTTTTCAAGAGCGGTGGCAACCAAAACCTTGATTCTTTCGGCTAACTTCCGAGCACGCGCTGCATCTGCCATTTTTTTCCTTATGCCCGAGGCTTCTCGCGCATTTCGAAGGTCTCGATAATGTCTTCGATCTGAATGTCATTGAACGAGCTGAGCCCGATACCACACTCGTAGTCGGTCTTGACTTCGGTGGCGTCATCCTTGAATCGCTTCAACGAATCGACCTTGAGGTTATCAGCGATGACCTTACCGTCGCGCAATACGCGAGCCGAGGCATTTCGCTTGATGCTTCCCGAGCGAACAATCGAACCAGCGATGGTTCCAACCTTCGAGGACTTGAAGATTTCGCGAACTTCAGCAGTACCGGTCTGGACCTCTTCGTACTCAGGCTTGAGCATGCCCTTGAGTGCATTCTCGATGTCTTCGAGGGCAGCGTAAATAACCGAGTAGTGACGAATGTCAACACCTTCGCGGTCGGCACGCTCTTTGGCTTTGTTGTCTGGTTTGACGTTGAAGCCAATAATGATTGCGCTGTCGACGGTAGCAAGGTTGACGTCTGACTCGGTAATTGCACCGACACCACGGTGGATGATTCGCAACTGGACAGAGTCGTCGACTTCGATTTTGAGCAACGAGTCTTCGAGGGCTTCAACCGCACCAGAAACGTCACCCTTGATGATGAGGTTGAGTGCTTCAACCTTGCCGTCTTCGAGAGCCTTGGTGAAGTCTTCGAGGCTGACACGCTTACGAGTCTTGGCCAACAAGGCGTTTCGATCGGCTGCTTCACGCTTTTCCGCGATTTGACGAGCTTGACGCTCATCATCGGTGACCACGAAGGTATCACCAGCGCGAGGCACTGACTGAAGACCGAGAACCTGGACCGGGCGACTTGGCTCTGCGGCTTCGACCGGGTTGCCGTTTTCGTCAAACATGGCGCGGACTCGACCGTGAGCCGCACCGGCGACAATCGAATCTCCAACATGCAGCGTTCCGGATTGGATAAGAACGGTGGCAACCGAACCGCGACCCTTGTCTAGGTTGGCTTCGATGGCAACACCGCGAGCATCCTTGTTCGGGTTGGCTCGCATATCAAGCGCAGCGTCTGCGGTTAGTAGAACGGCGTCGAGCAAATCTTTGATGCCCTTACCGGTCAGCGCGGAGACATCAACAAACATGACATCGCCACCGTACTCTTCAGCAACCAAGTTGAACTCGGTAAGTTGCTGACGAATTTTGGCCGGGTTGGCAGCCTCTTTATCAACCTTGTTAACCGCGACCACAATTGGCACACCGGCCGATTGAGCGTGGTTCAAAGCCTCGATAGTCTGCGGCATTACACCGTCATCGGCGGCAACAACCAAGATGGCAACGTCGGTTACCTGAGCACCACGGGCACGCATGGCGGTAAACGCTTCGTGACCCGGAGTATCGATAAAGGTAATTGCGCGATCGACACCGTCGTGCTCGACGTGCACCTGGTAGGCACCGATGTGCTGGGTAATACCGCCGGCTTCGCCAGCAATTACGTTCGAGTTACGAATGCTGTCAAGCAAGCGAGTTTTACCGTGGTCAACGTGACCCATAACTGTGACCACAGGTGGTCTCGAGACTAGGTCTGCGTCGTCATCGTCGTAGTCGGTTGAGACGTCTAGACCGAAACCTTCAAACAGTTCGCGCTCTTCATCTTCTGGAGAAACAACCTCGACTTTGTAGCCGAGTTCTTCACCCAAAATTTGGAAAGTCTCTTCATCGAGAGATGCAGTTGCAGTGGTCATCTGACCGAGGTGGAATAGCACCGTGATCAACTGACCAGCATTGGCATCAATCTTGTCGGCGAAGTCTTGAATTGAAGCACCGCGGCGAAGACGCAAGACAGTCGAGCCGTCACCGCGTGGAACTACTGCACCACCAAGCGATGGTGCATTGCTTCTCTGTTCGAATTCTTCGCGTTTCGCACGCTTCGATTTTCTAGCCTTGGATGCTCCGCGACCGCCGCCCTTACCAAAGGCTCCAGCAGTGCCGGCACCCTGACCGCGACCACCGCGACCAGCAGGGCCACCACCTGGACGAGGTGCACCAAAGCCACCACCGGCTGGAGCACCAAAACCTGGACGCGCACCGCCCGCACCCGGACGCGGAGCGCCACCGGCACCAGCCGGACGAGGACCACCCGGACGTGGAGCGCCGCCGGCACCAGCCGGACGAGGACCACCCGGACGAGGGGTTCCTGGGCGTGGAGCACCTGGACGAGGTGCGCCTGGACGACCCATTCCCTGTGATGGAGCAAAAGGATTATTTCCCGGACGAGAAACTGGGCGTGGAATACCCATTCCCTGAGCCGAAGCGAAAGGATTATTGCCCGGTCTTGGAATTCCGGGAGTTGGAGCAGCTGGCGCTGGAGCAGCTGGTGTAGCTGCAGCACCTGCTGCAGCAGCGGATTTCGGAGCCGCAGGAGCAGCAGGTGTCGGTGCTAGCGCAGCAGCAGCTGACGCAGCCTCAACCGCAGGAGCAGCAGCGACAGCTGGCGTTGGTGCAGCAGGAGCAGCCGACGCAGGAACTGGCGATTCGGTTGCCGGTGCCGCAGGTGCCGCTTTAGTGGCAGCAACTTTAGGCTTTTCTTCGGCTGGCTTAGCATTTGGAAACGCCTCGCGCAGTTTTTTAGCAACCGGTGGGGCGATAGTTGATGACCCGCTCTTAACGAACTCTCCGAGTTCAGCGAGTTTGGCCAAAGCAACCTTGGAATCGATGCCAAGTTCTTTAGCGATGTCGTATACGCGTGGAAGCGCCACTTAGTTTCTCCTGTCTGGGCCAACCCCAAGACAGGGCAGGCCGTTAAAGCTTTTGGGTACTCATTTCGAGCTACTCATTTTTTGCAAACATCATTTCTGCCTGTTCTTTCAAAATCAGATAATCTGCGTCGGTCAGAGCCAATCGCATCGATCTCGCTATTGCCTTACGGTCAATTGCCAGAACTAAACAACTAGAGCTTGGGTGAATCCAGGCGCCTCTGCCGCTTGCCGACTTTGTGAGATCTAGAAAAACCAGATTTGATTTCGCAGCGATTCGCATTAGTTCGGTTCTTGGAGAGCGCCCGCGACATCCGACGCAGGTTCTAACAGGTTTCATTCTAGCCCTACAGTCGGCTTATCGAGAAGAACTAGTCTTGCTCGAGAATGCTGTCAGGTTGAATGTCAATCTTCGCTCCGGTTAGTTTTGCTGCCAAACGAGCGTTTTGACCCTCTTTACCGATAGCCAATGAGAGCTGGAAATCAGGGACCAAGACACGAACCGATTTTGCGGCCGCATCCAAAGTGAAAGCAGATGAAACCTTTGCCGGGCTTAGCGCCTGGGCCACAAACTTTGGCAGATCATCGCTGAAATCTACGATGTCAATCTTTTCTTCATTTAGTTCAGCCTGCACCGCGCGAACACGCTGACCCAGTTCACCAATGCAAGAACCTTTGGCGTTCACTGCCGGGTCATGTGCTCGAACAGCAATCTTGGTTCGGTGTCCCGCCTCGCGAGCCAGCGAGACAATCTCTACTACCCCGCTGGCAATTTCTGGAACTTCGAGCGCAAATAACTTTCTAACCAGCGACGGGTGGGTGCGCGAGACGGTAACCTGTGGGCCGCGAGTGCCGCGGTTTACCGAAGTTACATAGACGCGGATTCGTTTTCCGTGTGAGTAATCTTCGCCGGGAACCTGTTCTTCCGGCGGCATGATTGCCTCAATTGTGCCCAGGTCAACATAGACCATATAAGGTTTTGGCCCCTGCTGAATTACTCCGGCGACAATGTCACCCTCTTTGCCTTTGAACTCGCCCATCAGGGTGTCATCGCTGATTTCGCGCAAGCGAGATGCAATTACCTGCTTTGCTGCGTACGCGGCAATGCGGCCAAAGTTTTCCGGAGTGACTTCCTGCTCACCAATTTCTTGACCCTCATCGTCAACAATCGGCGCGTAAACAGTGACGTGGCCGGTTGTTCGGTGCAGTTCGGCACGAGCCTTATCGTGATTGCCAACATGCTTGTGATAGGCAGCCAAAATTGCGGCTTCAATAATTTGAACCAATTCGGCAAATGGAATTTCTTTTTCGCGTTCTAAAACTCTGAGAACACTCAAATCGATGTCCATGCGATGCCTCCCGGCCAATAGTCAGTTGTCAGATGTGAACTATTTGACTAGTTCTGCTACTGCCGATTCTAACGGCACTGAGCGGCGCTCGCCGCTTCGACGATTCCAAAGGTCGACTTCGCCCTGCTCTAGGCCTTTACCAACAATCAGGATGTTCGGAACACCGATTAGTTCGGCATCACCGAATTTCACTCCCGGACTTACTTTTACTCGATCGTCGAAAATTACGGTCTTTCCGGCACTCTCCAGTTGGGCAACCAGCTGCTCGGCAGCGGCATAGACGTGGTCGTCTTTGCCGGCTGCCACCACATAGACATCAGCTGGCGAAACTGCCTCAGGCCAAATCAAACCTTTTTCATCGTTGTTGGCCTCGGCGAGAACAGCAACTAGACGGGTGACGCCGATTCCGTAGGAACCCATGGTCACTGTTACTAATTTGCCGTTCTCATCAAGAACCTGAAGCCCCAGGGCCTCGGCGTACTTGCGACCGAGCTGGAAAACGTGTCCGATTTCGATGCCTCGAGCCAATTCGAGCGGACCCGAACCATCCGGTGCTGGGTCGCCTGCGCGAACTTCAGCAATGTCAACGACACCGTCAGCATCGAAGTCACGACCTTTGACCAGATCAAAGACATGCTTCTGATCTTCATTGGCTCCGGTGATCCAAGCCGTGCCATCGACTACCCGAGGATCTAGTAGGTAGCGAATCTTGCTGGAACCTTTGATACCCAATACCTGTTGGCCATTTTTCACTGGACCGATGTAACCCTTGACCAGCTCTGGGTTTGCCGCAAAATCGGCTTCGCTGGCTGGCTCAACCTCATTTGGTGAGAAAGCTGCTTCAGCACGTTTAGCGTCAACTTCACGATCACCGGGCAAGCCAACAACCACTAGAGAACGCTTGCCTTCTGGGCTGGTCAAAGCGAGAACCACGTTTTTTAGGGTGTCGCCGGCGTTCCAAAGTCTGCCGTCAGTTCTTGGCACATCCTTGTTGGCTAAGGCAACCAAGGTTTCGATAGTTGGCGTATTCGGCGATGGATGCACCTTCGCTTCGGGCAAACCATTGATTGGCAGTGCTTCGGGTGCAACCGTAGTAACGGCTTCGACGTTAGCCGCGTAACCGCCGGGTGATCGAACGAAGGTGTCTTCGCCAATCGGGCTCGGTGACAAAAACTCTTCTGAAGCCGATCCACCCATGGCTCCGGCATCAGCTTTAACGATTACGTAATCTACGCCCAGTCGGGTAAAAATTCGCTCGTAGGCATCTCGCTGAGCCCGATAGGAAGCGGTGAGACCTTCATCGGTCAAGTCAAAACTGTAGGCATCTTTCATCACGAATTCGCGGCCGCGCAGCAGACCCGCTCGTGGTCGGGCTTCATCTCGATACTTGTTTTGAATTTGATAGAGGCAGACTGGCAAATCTTTGTAGCTCGAATAGAGGTCTTTGACTAGCAGAGTGAACATCTCTTCATGAGTCGGAGCCAGCAAATAATCTGCTTTTTTTCGGTCTTGCAACCGGAACAGATTGTCGCCGTACTCGGTCCAACGGTTCGTGGCTTCGAAAGGCTCTCTCGGCAGCAGCGCTGGGAAGAATACTTCCTGAGCACCCGCATTAGCCATTTCCTCTCGAACCACGCGCTCAATTTTTGCCTTCACCGCAAGCCCCAGTGGCAGCCAGGTGTAAACGCCTGGCGCAGCCCGGCGAATGTAACCAGCGCGCACCAACAGCCGGTGGCTATTTACCTCGGCATCAGCCGGGTCTTCGCGAAGAGTGCGCAGGAAAAGTTGAGATAGTCGGATAGGCATGAAGACAATGCTAGCCTTTGGCGCTAGTCGTTTTGCGCGACAACAACCTGTGGCGAACCAATCAGTGCCGGATCCATCTCGGCAGCTAGCCGGTTGGCCTCTTCTATTAGGGTGGCCACGATTTCACTTTCGGGCACTGTCTTGATTACTTCGCCCTTGACAAAAATTTGCCCTTTGCCGTTACCTGAGGCAACACCCAAATCAGCTTCTCGAGCTTCACCAGGGCCGTTTACAACACAGCCCATTACGGCAACTCGAAGCGGCACAGTCATCTTCTGCAGACCCTCGGTCACCTGATTAGCCAGGGTGTAAACGTCGACCTGAGCACGTCCGCAACTTGGACATGAAACAATCTCTAGTTTTCGAGGTCGCAGGTTTAGTGACTCGAGAATTTGTGAGCCAACCTTGATCTCTTCAACCGGTGGCGCTGACAAAGACACCCTAATGGTGTCGCCGATACCTTTAGCCAGCAAAGCGCCGAAGGCTACTGAAGATTTGATGGTGCCCTGAAACGCAGGACCGGCCTCGGTGACTCCAAGGTGTAGCGGCCAATCACCGCGTTCGGCCAGCATCTCGTAGGCCTTTACCATCACTACCGGGTCGTTGTGCTTAACCGAAATTTTGAAATCGTGGAAGTCATGCTCTTCAAAGAGGCTGGCTTCCCAAACGGCTGATTCAACCAAGGCTTCGGCAGTAGCTTTGCCATATTTCTGCAGCAAACGAGGGTCAAGCGATCCGGCGTTCACACCGATTCGAATTGAAACTCCAGCATCTTTGGCTGCTTTGGCGATTTCACCGACTTTGTCATCAAATTGGCGGATGTTGCCAGGGTTGACTCGAACAGCACCGCAGCCGGCATCGATAGCCTGAAAAACGTATTTGGGTTGGAAGTGGATGTCGGCAATAACCGGGATTTGAGATTTGCGAGCTATGAGCGCCAGGCGATCTGCATCATCTTGGCTGGGCACAGCTACTCGAACGATGTCGCAACCGGAAGCAGTAAGTTCAGCGATTTGCTGAAGTGTTGCGTTCACATCGGTGGTGGGGGTGGTGCACATTGATTGAACGCTGATTGGGGCATCGCCACCAACTGCAACTTTGCCAACCATAATCTGCCTGGACTTTCGTCTCGGGGCGATAGTTGGTGGCGGAGTTTTAGGTAAACCCAGATTTACTGCAGGCAAAATCGTCTCACTTTCAACAACACATAATCTAACAGCGGCAGCGGTGGAAGTATGCCCAAGCCAGACGCTAAATAATTGGATTGACTAGATCGGAAAAAATTAGCAGTAGTGAAAGTGCGATGATGGCCAAAAATACGACGTATGTGAGCGGCATCAGCAATGCAGTATCTGCCGGACCAGGATCGGGCCTTTTTAGAACTTTGTATGCCCTGCGCTTCACTGCCTCGTAGACGCCACCGGCGATGTGGCCGCCGTCGAGCGGCAATAGCGGAACCATGTTGAAGGCAAACAATGCAAAGTTCAGTGAGCCCAGAATCAAGAAACCGACTGAGAGTTTTTGCAACACTTCAAAATTATTGGAGGACGCAACTTCACCGGCAATTTGCCCAACTCCAACAATTGAAACCAAACCATCGGTTGAGCGTGTTTCGCCTCCGAAGGTAGCGGTTGCAATTTGTGCGACCTGATTCGGCAAATCGAGCAACATGATTGCGGTCTGATTTAGAGCCATTGATGCTCGCTCAAATGATGCCGAAAGAGACAGCGGCACCAATTGATCTTTGAGCACAATGCCCAGCACCGGAGTGGCAACCAGAATTGGATTTCCGGATTCGTCTAACTGCATCGCACCGTTAGTGTCGAACTGTGGACGTTGGGCCTCGACTGGAGTGACACTGATCTGCAACTGATCGGCACCTCGCTGCACCGTGAGATTGAGTGTTTCAGCGGAGACGAGTAATTTGCTGGCCTCGGCCCAGGTTGCAACATTTACCTGATTGATTGCCAAAATTTTGTCGTCTGGCAACAACCCCGCCAAAGTTGCCGGCGATGGTGCCGCAGTTGCCGGGTCACATGGCACTGTCTTAGCGTCGACGATTTGAGGGATGCACTGTGAAACTTCTTCGATAGTGGTGCTGCGTTGAGGTTCACCAATGGCAGAGAGACCAGAAATTATGAGCGCAAAACCAAGAATTAGGTTCATGAAAGGCCCACCAAACATGATGATTGCCCGCTTATAAACGGGCAACTTGTAGAACATTCGGGAATGGTCTTCTGGCTGAACGTATTCTGAGTGTGCGTTTCTAGCACTGGCAATTAAGTCGGCGAAACGTCGCTTTTTATTTGGCTTTTTATCGGGTGGATACATGCCGATCATGGTGATGAAGCCACCCAGCGGAATTAGCTTGAGCGAGTACTCGGTTTCACCAACCTGCCTCTTGAAAAGCGTTGGGCCAAAACCGATTGCATATTTAGGAACTTTTATACCGAACAATTTTGCTGGCCAAAGGTGACCTAATTCGTGCAAACCGATTGACAAACCTATGCCGGCGGCAACAAAAACGATGCCTGAAAAGTAAAGGATGATGTCAATCACGGTAACAGGGTAACCCTAAAGTCTGACAATCTACTGACCTAGCAGGCTCTCGCCATCAAGGCATCCGCGTGGTCTCTGGCCCACTTTTCGGCCCGCAGGACTGAGTCAAGCGAGAGCTCTGCCTCGGCAGTATGCACATCGACTACCCGTTCAATAATTTCAACAATCTGCAAGAAGGAAATTTTTCCCTGATGGAACGCTTCGACAGCCTGCTCATTAGCCGCGTTATAGACGGCCGGATAGGTTAGCCCAGCCTCCCCCACCCGTCGAGCTAGCGCGACCGCTCTGAAGACAGACTCATCCAGAGGCTCAAACGTCCAGGTGGCAGCTTTTGACCAGTCGCAGGCTGGAGCGATATTGGGCAAACGGCGTGGCCACGACATACCAAGCGCAATTGGCAGTTTCATGTTGGGCGGAGAACATTGGGCCAGTACCGAACCGTCAGTGAACTCAACCATGGAATGAACCACCGACTGCGGATGCACCGTGACTTCAATCCTGTCGAAAGGGATGTCAAAGAGCAGGTGGGCTTCAATGAGTTCGAGCCCCTTATTTACCAAGGTGGCCGAGTTTGTGGTGACAACTTTTCCCATGACCCACGTTGGATGGGCAAGAGCCTGCTGTGGAGTTACCTCAGCCAATTGCTCTCGGGAAAAACCTCGGAATGGTCCGCCCGAGGCGGTCAAAATCAGCTTGGCAACTTCGTCCTTGGAGCCACCCAGTAAACACTGCGCGAGTGCCGAGTGCTCACTATCAACGGGGACAATCTGGCCAGGTTTCGCTAGGTTAGTGACCAACTTGCCGCCAACAATCAATGATTCTTTGTTAGCCAGCGCCAGAACCTTGTTCGTTTCCAAGGTGGCCAAGGTCGCTTCCAAACCCACCGAACCGGTAATACCGTTCACCACAACATCGGCATCAAGCTCACGGACCATCTCTGCAGCAGCTCTGGCCCCCTGCACCGCACGCGACACAGCAAATTTTTCGGCCTGCTGATCCAACAGCTGCCGATTAGTTCCGGCCGCTAGACCAACCACTTCAAATTCACTTGGATTTTGAGCGATAACCTCTAAGGCTTGGGTGCCTATTGAACCGGTTGAACCCAAAATAATTACTCGACGCACGATTTACATCTTGCCACCCATTTGGCTGAATCAGCGCACCAGAAAGCGGGATTAGACTATTTCTATGACCGATTTCACAATTCCGCAAGAGCGCAAAGTCATCACCCCTATCCCCGGACCAAAATCGCAGGCCATGCATGCACGACGCCTAGAGGCAGTTTCTGCCGGCGCCGGAGCAGCCCTACCGGTCTACATTGAAAAAGCCAATGGCGCCATCCTGGTTGACATTGACGGTAATCAACTGATTGACCTTGGCTCGGGTATCGGTGTGACCACAATTGGCCACACCAACGCTGGTGTTGTTGAGGCCGTTGCAACTCAGGTACAAAACCTGACCCACACTTTATTTACCGCCACACCATACGAGTCCTACGTTGAGGTCTGTGAGCTACTAAACAAGCACACTCCGGGAAACTTCAAGAAGAAATCGGTACTGTTCAACTCCGGCGCTGAAGCCGTAGAAAATGCCGTAAAAATTGCTCGGAAAGCAACACGCAAGAACGGCATTGTTGTTTTTGACCACGCATATCACGGTCGAACCAACCTGACCTTCTCAATGAATTTCAAGAATGCTCCGTACGGTAATGGTTTTGGTCCAACCGCGGCAAGCATTCAACACGTGCCAATGTCGTACCCATACCGCGACCCACAGGGAATGACCGGTGAAGAAGCGGCCCGTCGCGCAATCTCCTACATGGAAAAGCGTGTCGGAGTCGAAGATCTAGCTGCCATTTTCATCGAGCCGATCCAGGGTGAGGGTGGTTTCATCGTGCCGGCACCTGGTTTCTTGGCAACCATCTCGAAATGGGCCCGCGAAAACGGCGTGCTAATGGTGGCCGATGAGGTTCAATCAGGTGTTGCTCGTACCGGTAAATGGTTTGCCAGCGAATGGGAAGAGGGCTTTGAGCCTGACATGTTCACCATCGCGAAAGGTATTGCCGGCGGTATGCCGATTTCTGCAGTTACCGGTCGCGCTGAGGTTATGGATGCCTCACACCCTGGCGGCCTAGGCGGAACTTTCGGTGGAAACCCAGTTTCGGCTGCCGCTGCACTCTCGGTTCTAAAGCAGATTGAGGATGGTGGGGTGCTCGAGCGCGCCACTGCAATCGGCGAGCTGCTAACCCGTCGACTAAACGAGTTGAAAGCCAAGTACCCGGTTATCGGAGATGTTCGTGGTCGCGGCGCTATGATCGCAATCGAACTGGTCGAACCAGGCACTCTAAACCCAAGCAAGGCCGCAGTTGACGCTCTGGCTAAGCACATGCATTCAAACGGAATCTTCGTTTTGACCGCAGGTACCCACTACAACGTGATTCGCTTCCTGCCACCGTTGGCAATTAGCGACGAGTTGCTAGAAGACGCACTGTCGGTTCTAGAACAAGGTCTAGCAGCCCTGTAGTCAGCGCTGCTAAAGCTGTTTACGGCAAAACTAATGGGGAGGGCAGATGCCCTCCCCATTAGTTATTAACCATTACTTTGCGGCTAAGAGTCGCTTCTGCTTTCTAGCTGAGCGAACCTGCACAACTACCACAATGGCGATTGCCAAAATAAACACCGCTGATCCAACCACGTTGGCCTCAGCCGGGATTCCTCTAGCCGCAGCGGTGTAGACGTACTTAGGGAAAGTAGTTTCGGAACCGGCGTTGAAGTTGGTGATGATGAAGTCATCAAAACTGAGGGCAAACGACAACAGCGCAGCCGCCATGATACCCGGCAACAAAAGCGGGAATGTTATCTTCCAGAAGACCTGTGCCGGCGATGCGTATAGATCACGACCAGCTTCTTCAAGCGCTGGATCGAGGCTCGCTACCCTAGCCTTCACCGTCACAACCACAAAGCTCAGGCAGAACATAACGTGAGCGATGATGATGGTTACTAGGCCCTTCTGGGTGCCCAGGCTTAAGAACTGAGCAGCAAGTCCCGCACCCAACACAATCTCTGGCGTAGCCATCGGCAAGAACAACAGCAGTGATATCCCGGAACGGAATTTGAAACGGTAGCGCACCAAAGCGATGGCAATCATCGTGCCCAAAACCGTCGCAATGAATGTTGATACAACTCCAATTAGTACTGAATTTGCAAATGCCTGGCAGACCCCTTGCTCGTCACAGACATTGAGCCAGTTATTGAAGGTAAACCCGCGCCAGGCGATGTTGGATTTGAAGGTGTCATTGAATGAAAAGACAAATGTGTACCCGATTGGAATAAGTAGGTAAACAAAGGCCAAGATGGCGTAAAGCGGAAGCAAGTACTTGCCGAGAGAAATTTTCATAGGAGGTCCTCAGTTCCTGATCTCTTCACGTAGAAAAAGACCAAAGCCAAGATGGCCCCCATTAGCAAAACGGACAAGGCTGATGCCGATGGGTAATCGTTTATGCGCAAGAAGTTAGATTCGACGACGTTTCCCATCATCGTGGTGTCCGAACTTCCCAAAAAGTCTCGGCTGGCGTTGATGTAGTCTCCGGCAATAGGAATAAAAGTTAGTAGCGTTCCTGAGATGATTCCAGGCATCGTAAGCGGCAATGTAATTTTCCTGAAAGTAGTTGCCGGTGATGCATATAGGTCTGCCCCTGCCTCGAGGTAACGCAAATCCAGTCGATCGAGAGCGGTATAAAGCGGCAAAGTCATAAAAGGGATGAAGTTATAGGTCAAACCGAAGATGACCATGAAATCAGTTCCCACCAGATACTGATCTGGAGCCAGCATCCCGAGGGTCTGCAGTGTTGTTACGATCCACGACTCATTTGAGAAAATCTGCTTCCACGCAAAAGTACGAAGCAAGAAGCTGATGAAGAACGGGGCAATGACCAGGGTCAGCATTAGACCTTGCAGCAGTGGCCAACGGCGAGCCTTGACTCCAATGAAGTAGGCCAGCGGGTAACTGATAATCAGCGCCAAAATTGTCGCCGCAATGGCATACGCAAATGAACGCAAAATTTGAGGCAGATAAGTCTCAATTACGTTCCAGTAATTTTCGATTGCGAATCCATACTGGTATCGCCCAATCTCACCCGATGCATCAGGAACCTGAAGTGAAGTGATGATTAGGGAAAACAACGGGGTAAGAAAGAAAGCCGCCAGGTAAGCCAAACCGGGCGCCAACAAAATCCAGGCAATCCTCGAAGATTTAGTTGGTGCGCCAGACTTTGCCGCTGGAGCCGAGCCGAATGCCGCGAATGCCACGATTACTCCGCGTCGTCGGTGGTGCCGTCAGGTAAGTCAGACAAACCAAAAGTGTGATCAACTTTCCAGCTGACCCAGACCTGAGCACCCAGTTCGATCACCGGACTCTTGCCAATATTTTGAGCGAATACGGTTATGTTTCCAAGGTTTGGGATTTCAATCAAATACTGGTTCGAAACTCCCGTGAAGCGGATGTCGATGATTTCACCAGGGCCAATAAGGTTCACATTTGTATCTTCAGCTGGCTTCTCCTCGTGGAAGAACGCCTTCTCTGGTCGAACACCAACGGTTATCTTGCCACTGTGCTTCTCAGCGCGACGCTTCGGAACTGTGATTTTGTTGCCGTTGCAGTTGATACTTACCGATTCTGCGTTTTCTTCGGTGACATTTCCAACAAACAGATTTGACTGACCCAGGAATTTAGCCACGAACGCAGTCTTCGGACGATCATAAAGAGCCTCAGGCGCACCCATTTGTTCGATGCGACCCTTGTTCATAACTGCCACGGTGTCAGCCATGTCCATGGCTTCTTCTTGATCGTGGGTAACGTGCAAGAAAGTAAGCCCAACTTCCATCTGGATGGCCTTGAGCTCAATTTGCATTTGGCGGCGCAACTTCAAGTCGAGGGCGCCTAGCGGCTCATCGAGCAGTAGTAGCGAAGGACGGTTCACCAAAGCGCGAGCCAGAGCAACGCGTTGCTGCTGTCCACCGGAAAGCTGTTGCGGACGGCGAGCACCCAGGTGACCCAATTCGACAAGGTCGAGGGCTGCTTGAGCCTTTGGCAGCGGATCGTCTACCTTGCGCTGGCGCAAACCAAAAGCAACATTGTCAAGAATTGTCATGTGCGGAAACAGCGCATAACTTTGAAAAACGGTATTGATTGGTCGTTCGTGGGCCTTAACCTCGGTTACGTCTTTGCCCCCGATCAAAATTTGACCTGAAGTAGGCTGCTCTAAGCCAGCTATCAAACGCAATGTTGTGGTCTTACCACAACCGGATGGCCCAAGCAGCGCGAAGAATTCACCAGCGGGAATATGCAAGTCGAGGTTTTCGATTGCGACAAAGCCAGGGAACTCTTTGCGAATAGCTTTGAGTTCTAAATCAGCGCCGCGGGCAACAAATTCTGTTGCCACTTATGCACCCAGCAATACTTCTTGGAATGCCTTGGTGAAGGCAAGTTCTTCGGCACCGGTTAGCGAACGGAAACCGTGCGCATTCTGCAAGAACTCGGATGTTGGGAAGATCAACTGGTTTTCGGCCAGAGCAGGATCTAGCTTCATAGCTTCTTCTTTTGCACCAACCACTGGGGTTACGTAGTTCACCCAGGCAGCCAGCATGGCGGCATTTGCTGGATCGTAGTAGAAGTTAATTAGTTCTTCGACGTTTTTCTTGTGTGTGGCCCCCATAGGCACAGTGAAGAGGTCTGCCGAAATGGTAACACCGCTCTCTGGGATGAAGAAGCCGTACTTCTCCTCCTCGGCGCTCAAATTCAGCTGAACTGTATCTCCAGACCACGCAATTGCGGCAATGGTGTCACCATTTTCTAGATCTTCGGAGTAGCTGTTTCCCTTAATTCGAGCAATTTGACCGTCAGAGACCTTAGCCGCGAAAAAATCAATGGCATTCATGAATGCATCCTCGGTAAGGCTTGACTCGCTTGAGATGTCTATTCCCTGAGCAAGCAAAATAAGACCGATGGTGTCGCGCATCTCGGAAAGAACTCCGACGCGACCCTTTAGTGCTGGATCCCACAGGTCTTCAAGACTGGTTGGTGCATCTTTGCCGGTGGCCTTCTTGTACTCAACCTTGTTGTATGTGATTCCAGCCAAAATGCCCTGATAAGGAATCGTGTAATCGCGTTCTGGGTCGAAGGCAGCACCCAGATAAGCTGGAGCCAAATTCTTCTTGTTTGGAATATTCGCAGAGTCAAACTTTTGCACGTAACCGTTGTTTACCCAGCGGGCTGCCATCCACTCGGTCGGGCAGGCAACATCTGCGCCGATGTCTTGACCAAGGGCTAGTTGATCTTTTACCTTGCCGTAATAGGTGTCGTTGTCGTCAATTTCAATTTTGTATTCGACTTTGATACCGGTCTCGGCTTCAAACTTTTGCAGTGATGGGTAGTTACCGGCATCGTCTTCATCCATGTAAAGCGACCAGTTGTGCCAGACCAACAATTTCTCGGAGTCGGACAAGTCGGCTGCTGGAGTCAGCTCAGCCTTTGCACTGCCGGCTGGTGCACACGCAGTTAGAGCGAGAGCCGCTGCCGTTGCCGAAGCACCTGCTAGTGCGGTGCGTCGAGTCATTTGGTGACGTCGGGCCATTTGAATCAGCTCGCGCATCATTGGATCTTCTGGAAGTGGCTTATTCATGCCGTGACTCCTTCAATTGCGTGGGCAAAGCCCGGTCAGCACAATCAAATATGCACCAATGCATATCACTAAAAATACTGCCACAGAATTGTTTGCCGGAATACCAAATTAGAAATCTTTAGTGCCCCTCGCCGGCACACTTTCGGCCCAGCAATTGAAACCTCTGATGCGATTCAGAAATCGAAATGCTGAGCTGCCTGGCCGAGACCAATCAACCGTGCAGAACGGGAATCTTTGGTGTTGACCACTGGAGTTGCTGCTTGATCACCCAGGGCAAGCAACTCAACCTTTTCTAGGTGGCCCACAGCGATTCTGCTGCGCAGGTGCGCTTGCATGCTTCTGGGTATCGAACTGAGGTTCTGCGTCGCCACAACTACGTGGATGTTAACGGAGCGCCCTCTCGCTAAAAAGTTTTCAAAATATCCTGCCGCTTTTGGATATTTGCTCAGCAAATGAGCGAATTCATCTACCAACACAAAAACTGGAGTGTGTTGAAAACCCAGCTCAAGTCCGCGTTGATGCATCAGACGCTCGAGCCGTTCAAGTTCTTGTTGCAGCGCAGCCAGGTTGTTTTCGGAAAAAGGGCCGGAAATTCTTGGCTGGTCTGAATAGAAAGCGAATGTGGCCGCCATCTTGAAATCAATCAGGACAAATTGAAATTGCTGTGGTTGCGCATAGAGCGACTTGAAGTAACGGTCGAGCAGAAAGCTTTTGCCACTGCCGGTCGGCCCAATAATTGCCAAGTGGGGGTAACCGCTCAAAAGGTTAATGCCAACGGGCTCTGCAGCAACAAAACCGATGTAGCCCAAGCCTTTTTCGCTGAGTAGAAAATTCGATTCAACCAATTTCGAGATTAGCTCTAGTCGTTTTGGGGAGTTTTCAAGAGCCAACAAAAAGGCCAGAACCTTTTGCTTGATCTCGGGCGGCCAAAAGAATGCCAGTCGCGACAACTTTTGATCACCAAGGTAAAAGTGTTTTCCGGAGAAACTAAGGTCTCCGAATGCCCTTGAGTAAGCCTGGAACTGCACATTTAGCAGCGCTGCCAGTAGTGAACCAAATACAGACGCGAATAGGAAAAACCAATTGCCCGAGCTGGCTGCCAAAACCGACCCCATGAGCATTGAAGGGATCAGCCAGGCATAGTTCATTCAACAATTTTGGGGCAACCGTAAAAACGATTGCCCCAAAAATAATTATCTGTGCATAACTTGCACTTTGATCACTTAGTCGCCGATGGGTTTGGCAACATCGACTCCGCGTTCGCAAACAGTGCGAGCACTTTGCTCACTTAGTCGCCGATGTAACTCATCACGTGCTTGATGCGGGTGTAGTCCTCGAAGCCGTACTGCGACAGATCCTTGCCATAGCCAGAGTGCTTGAAACCACCGTGCGGCATTTCAGCAGCAAGCGGGATGTGAGTGTTGATCCAGACGCAACCAAAGTTGAGGCCCTTCGAGAAACGCATGGCACGAGTGTGGTTTTGAGTCCATACTGACGAGGCCAAACCGTACTGCACATCGTTGGCAAAACGCATCGCCTCAGCGTCATCCTTGAAAGTTTGCACGGTTACTACAGGGCCAAAGATTTCACTCTGAATGTGCTCATCATTTTGCTTTAGGCCATCAAGAATTGTTGCCTCAAGGAAGTAGCCCTTGTCCCCGACTCGAACGCCACCGGTGACGACCTCGGCGTGAGATGGTAGACGGTCGATGAATCCCTGAACTCGTTCAAGTTGCCCGGCATTGTTTACCGGGCCAAAAAGAATGTCGTCGCGCATTGGGTCACCGGTAAGAGCGTTTGCCTTCACCTCTGCGGTTAGCAAGGCCAAGAAGTCTTTGTGAACCGACTCGTGAACCAGAATTCGAGTTGCCGCGGTGCAGTCTTGACCCGCGTTGAAATAGCCGGCAATTGCGATTTGCGCAGCCGCTTTCTGCAGATCGGCATCATCAAAGACAATAACCGGAGCCTTACCACCCAGCTCTAGGTGAACACGCTTCAGGTCAACGGCGGCTGTCTTGGCCACTTCCATACCCGCGCGAACCGAACCGGTAATAGAAACCATCTGTGGAATCTCGTTTTCAATCATTGCTCGACCGGTGTCTCGAGTACCGGTGACCACGTTGAAAACACCCTTTGGCAAAAACTCTGCAGCAATTTCAGCAAGTAGCAGGGTTGAAGCCGGAGTCGTGTCCGAAGGCTTGATGACAACGGTGTTACCGGCAGCAATAGCTGGCGCGAATTTCCAAACCGCCATGTTTAGCGGGTAATTCCATGGAGTGACCTGACCGATAACACCGATTGGCTCGCGTCGGATTGATGAAGTGTGGTCGCGAGCGTATTCAGCAGTGGCGCGACCCTCTAGGTTTCGCGCTGCTCCCGCAAAGAAACGGATTTGGTCAACTGACGGTGCCATCTCGTATTCGACCAGGGTTGAACGAGGCTTACCGGTATTTTCCGATTCAACATCCGCTGCTTCTTCTGAACGCGCTTCGAGCGCATCCGCGATTCGAATCAGGGCAAGCTGGCGTTCACCCGGAGTGTAATTACTCCAAACCTCGAAAGCCGACTCAGCAGCCTGGTAAGCAGCAGCAACGTCGGCGGCGCTAGAAACCGGAGCATGGGCGTAAGTTTCTCCGGTTGCCGGATTGACTACATCGCTGTAGTCGTCAGACTTCGCGTCTACATACTCGCCGTTGATAAAGTTCTGAAGTTTACGAACTGACATGATCTCTTCCTTGAGTTAGATGGTCCTGTTGAGATTCTAACCACGAAACAAAAAAGAGAAAATCTAAATCTGGTGCAAAATTAGTAGCAAAATGTCAAAACGACTACGGATTCGTTTGCCAAATGCCATTTTCACTGACAAAATCGAACCATGTCCAGAGTCGCACGCACTAAATCGAGCCAACTTGATGAGGTTTCAAAAGCCATCATCGAACAGTTGCAACTCGACGGTCGCAAATCTTATGCCGAGATAGGCAAAGTGGTCGGCCTCAGCGAAGCGGCAATCAGACAGCGTGTTCAGAAGCTAACCGAGTCGGGCGTGATGCAGGTTGTTGCCGTTACCGACCCCATGCAACTGGGCTTTTATCGCCAAGCAATGATTGGTATCCGCAGCGGCGGAGATACCCGTGAGTTGGCCGAAAAACTTTCAGCAATGGCCGAGGTTGACTATGTGGTGCTCACCGCCGGCAGTTTTGACATTTTGGTTGAGGTAATTTGCGAAAACGACGATCAGTTGATTTCGCTGCTCAATTCAAAAATCCGGTTGCTGCCCGGAGTAACTTCTACCGAAACCTTCGTGTATTTGAAGTTGCACAAGCAGTTCTACAACTGGGGAACCAGATAGATTCCCCGAAACAAACAAAGTAAAGAGTGATATCACATGGCAATCATGGAAAGCCAAGCAAGAAAGCTTGTTAACGGAATCAAATCCGTTTTCAAGGCTCCGGGTTCACCGGCCAGCGCAGCAGCAGACATGGCCACACCCCTTCTCGATGCCCGCAAAGCAGGCAAAGAGATTACATCTGCAATGCTGCAGAAATCGGCGCGTGAACACATGTTTATGCATTTCACCCGCCACAGCCAGTTCGACAAATCTGACATACCAATCATCACCCGCGCCGAAGGTCACCACTTCTGGGACCAGAATGGCAAGAAGTACTTTGACGGTATTTCTAGCTTGTTCTCGGTTAATGCTGGGCACGGACGCGAGCGTCTAGCCGAAGCAGCTGCCAAGCAAATGAAGCAGCTCGACTACTTCCCACTTTGGTCAAACACCCACGCACCGGGTATTGAATTGGCAGAGCGACTTTTGTCATACGCACCAAAGTCGCTCAGTCGAGTGTTTTTCACCACCGGAGGTGGCGAAGCTAACGAAACCGCTTGGAAGCTAGCAAAGCAGTATTTCAAGCTAATTGGTAAGCCAACCAAGCACAAAGTACTCACCCGTGCAGTTGCCTACCACGGCACCTCGCACGGTGCGCTTTCGCTTACCGGTATCCCCTCGATGAAAAAGGCGTACGAGCCACTTGTGCCAAGCACCTTCCGTGTGCCAAACACCAACTGGTATCGCGCACAAGATCAGTTTGAAACCGAGGAAGAATTTGCCATTTGGGCGGCCGACCGGGTTGAAGAAATGATTTTGTTCGAAGACCCAGACACCGTTGCCGCATTCTTCCTAGAGCCAGTCCAGAACTCTGGTGGATGTTTCACCGCACCCAAAATCTATTTCCAAAAAGTTCGCGAAATCTGCGACAAATACGATGTGCTTTTGGTTGCTGACGAGACCATCGACGGCTTCGGTCGCGTAGGCACAATGTTTGCTTCAGAGCTTTATGACTTTGAACCCGACATGCTGGTTTGCGCTAAGGGTATGACTTCGGCCTACGCCCCAATCGGTGCGTTGATGATCGCTGAGAAATTGTTTGAGCCTTTCAAAAAAGGCACCACGCTTTTCTCGCACGGTTACACCTACGGTGGCCACCCGGTTTCCTGCGCCGTTGCACTCGAAAACCTCGACATCTTCGATGAAGAGGACCTAGTTGGAAATGTCGCTAGAAACACCGCAGCCTTCAGGAAGACTCTAGAAAAACTGAAGGATCTGCCAATCGTGGGCGACGTTCGCGGCGAAGGTTACTTCTTTGCTATCGAGCTTGTAAAAGATAAGGCAACCAAAGAGACGTTCAACGATGCCGAATCGGAAAAACTCCTCCGCGGCTTCTTGTCAACCGACCTTTACGATGCTGGACTCTATTGCCGCTCGGATGACCGTGGCGACCCTGTAGTTCAGTTGGCTCCACCGCTAACCATCGGTCAGAGCGAGTTTGACGAGCTAGAAAGCACCCTTCGCAACAGCCTAGATAAGGCCTGGAAGCTTTTCTAATATGCTGATGGCCCCGGTGAGCAAAGCCAAGTCCATTTGGATGTTGGCAAGCTCACTGGGGCTTAGCTATTTCGCAGCCGCTTTAGGCTCGCTAGGCAGCATTTCAGGAATTCAGACCTGGTTTGAAACACTGAATAAACCCTGGTTCACTCCCCCTAATTGGGTTTTTGGGCCAGCATGGGCCTTGCTTTACACCTTTATCGGTATCGCCGCATGGCGAGTCTGGCTAGCCCAAGGCGTCAGGCCGCTTACGACATCGATTTACCTGATCCAGCTTGCCCTGAATGCAGTTTGGAGCCCAATATTCTTCGGCTTAGAGAAACCGCTCGGCGCGCTGCTCATCTTGATTGCGCTGGATGGCGTTGCTGCTCTTTGCCTATGGCAATTTGCTAAGGCGGACCGCATCGCCGGTTATTGGTTTTTGCCCTATCTGCTTTGGCTGGGGTTTGCCACAGCCTTGAATTTGGCAATAGTTATCCTCAATTAGTCGCGGCCAAACTTTATTGCAGTTAGCGAGAGCAACAATTTAGACATGGATAATTTTGACGCATCAATAAGTTTTGAAAGCCCGATTGGGCCAATCAGCATTTACTCTCGAAACAATAAAGTGGCAGCCGTGAACATCGGTGAGCGCTGCGCCCACTTTGGCAGCTCAAAAGCCCTAAAGGATGCCCAACGCCAACTCTTGAAATACCTGGCCGGCAAGTCAACCAAATTTGAACTCGACTACGAACTGCAAGGAACCGAGTTCCAAAAAGCGGTTTGGCGACAGATTGCGGCTATCCCCTTCGGCAAAACTATGACCTACTCAGAAATTGCTGCCGCTGTCGGCAACCCGAAGGCGGTTCGTGCGGTCGGCGGTGCTGTGGGGGCAAACCCAATCCCAATTTTTATCGGTTGCCACCGCGTGCTTGGCGCAACCGGCAAAATCACCGGATACTCCGGTGGCGATGGCATTCCGACCAAGAGAGCCTTGCTCGCAATCGAAAAAATCATGGCAAAAGATTAGCCACCAATTAGTTAATTGCCCAAGCGTACGAAAGATTTGTCACTAGCAAGACATCATAAAGATATGGACTCTCTGATGGATGATGCTCGCTTTGTCGCGATTTACCGCGAGCATTCAATAAAAATGAGTGCATTTATCTCCCGACGGGCAGAGATGTCTGATGTTGAAGACCTAGTTGCCGATGCTTTCGAAATCGCCTGGAGAAAAAGAAATCAAGCCCCTGTTGACAATGAATTGGGTTGGCTCTTCACCATTGCCAATTTTGTTTTAGCCAACTACCAACGCAAGAAAATGAGGCGCTCCCGATTGCTGAGCCTGTTTAGCCCGGAGATTGCGGCTCCTTCGGCCGAGTTAGTGGCTCTAAAAGATTTTGAATTAGCCCAGGCCTACAGGCACCTAACTAGCACAGAACAGCAACTGATTGGCTTGGTCTATTTCGATGGTTTATCGGTTGCCGATGCGGCAACCGTGCTAAAAATATCGCCAAACGCTGCCAGCATTAGGCTCACTCGCGCCAGGGCAAAACTTGCCGCTCAACTAAAGGGTGAAAACCAATCACAAAAAATTGAAAGCTAATCGCTATTGGCGACACTTACTAGATATGAATGTTGAAAAAGATTTAGAAGAACGCCTGCGTCAGGCAAACCCGGTAACCGATCAGCAAGCACCTCAAGTTGATTTGAACTTGAATCGCATCATGCGAACTGGTTCCGGCAACATTCGCCCCCGTTTTGCCAAATGGCAAATTGCGACATCGGCAGCTGCTTTGCTCATAGGTGCTGCCGTGGTGTCGACATCGCTTCCGGTTGACAATGGGCCTCTTTTTTCATTGTCCGGCACCGGCGCAGCCAAGTCTTTGGCCACCACCAACGGGTCGGCCGCCGAAGATTCTCGCATGATTATGCCAATGGTCAACTACGAGTATTTTGCCGGCTCTGAACTCGCAGATTTTGACTTCTCCGAGACCATTTATCAATTCAAAGCGAGCCAACCAATCGAAGAAGCAGCCACCGAACTGGCTAAGTTCTTCAATCTTTCAGAACCACAAGTCAACAAGACCGATCCCAATTTTGTCTTCTATCAAAGTGGCAACTACGAGAACGGAAAACCCTACCTAAACGTGAACCAGTTCGGCTCGGTACTCAGTTTTGACTACTCTGACCCGAGCAGTTACCTGCAACCAGACTGCCTGAAATCAGATGAATTCGGCTGTCTTGAATTCAAAGAAATTAAGGCAGATAAATCAAAGTTGCCAACCGAAGCGGAAGCGGTTGACTTCATGAATTCGCTAGCCAAGGTACAGGGCTTCAACGAAAACGACTACCGTGTGACAACTTCAGTTGACGATTGGGGTATGCGAGCATCTCTTACCCTTCACCTCAACAACCAACCATTACCGCTTGAGACATCCGCCCAATGGAATCAGGTAGGCCAGTTATCTTATGTTTACGGAGTCGCTGGCGAATTAGTTGAGGTGAAGAAGATCCAGTCGATTAGCTCTACTGATGCAGCGCTTCGAGCAAACGACTACCGCTGGTACGGCAGCGCACACCAGAGCTTGATCAGTTACCCCGAGTTCAGTGGCGAGGTAATGCCCTTCGCAACAGAAGCCAATGCAGGTTCGGAACCGGCAAGTACCGATAAACCAGAAACAAAACGAATTGCTTTGACCGGAGCCAAGGCTGCCTTGCTCATGGTTTACGCCAGCAACTCAGAAATGTGGTTGGTTCCAGGATTCATATTCGATTCAGAACTGGGCTCGGTGTCGGTTCTCGCAACTCCAGACGGACTGATCGAACTTCCCGAGCCTGTGACGCCGATGGTTAGATAGCACAGCCTCTACTCTGCCTGAACTGTAGCGACAAGAGCTGAAAAATTGGCTATGGCTTGGCAATTAGGGTCAGCACTCCGGGAGTCAACTCGGCCTTGAGTCCTGCCAAACTGGCAATTTCAATCAATTGCTTGCGATCCTCTAATTTCGCCGGGTACAGCAACCAAGCGCGAGCGAATTGACCTTTTGCCTTCTTATTGAAATGGTTCAGGGCCCGGCGAACCCCAGATGGATCTTCGCTGACAACGTTTAAGTAGATGGTTTCCAAGCCCTGAGACACGGGAGCCAGCTTGGCATAGCTGCTCGACCGACCGTCGACTATCAAATCTTGGCCAGCAGTCGCGATACTTTGCCAAACTGGGTCATGCTCGGATCTCCAATCCAGTTGGCTAAAGCCTGGCAGCGCCGTTCCGGCAGTGAATCTGAAGTTTGGAATTTCATCAAACAAATCGATCAAGCCAAAAATAGCTGTGTGCAGGTAAACCTCGTTGGGGCCAAGCCGAGAAAGGTCAAGTTGATTGAATTCGGTAGCGCTTCCCTTTAGCCCCCGGTCGTGAAGAGCATCAAACAGAACTCCATCAAATCGATCGATAGCGGGCAAGAGCAGCGGCTTCTGAGCTAATTGTTGATTCTCAACCAAATCGTTCAGGTTGCGGGCTGGCACTTTTAGCTTCCTGGCCGCATCAGGCATGGCTGATAACTTGGCAAGAGCCTCAATTGCCCTTTTCCTAATTGACAGCAATTGCTCGAAGGCCAGCAATTCCAGCCACGTTTCTGATGCTTCGATGCCGCCAGATTTCTTTGTTTCTGAAGGGGGCAGCAGCAAAATCATTTCTCTAGCCTAAAAGAAAACCCTCGGTCAGTGACCGAGGGTTGATTCTTTTTTAGCTCTAGATGAGGGAAGCATTCCGAGCGACAACAGTGACTACGTTGTGCTCGATGGAAATAAAACCATCTTCTGCGTTGGCTTTTACCACTTCACCCTCTGCAAGCGTGATTCGCACCTCACCAGAGGAAAGAATTGCCAGCATTGGCTCGTGGCCCGGAAGCAAACCAATCTCACCCTCGACGGTCTTAGCCACGACCATTTTGGCCTCGCCTGACCAGACAGCTTGATCAGCAGCAACTAGCTCAACACGAAGTGTTGCCATTGTTACTTACCTGATTCCTTCTGAATGCGGTCCCATTCCTTGAGGACATCGTTGATGTCACCAAGGTTGAAGAACGCCTGCTCACCAACGTGGTCGAAGTCACCGCGAGCAATCGCAGCAAAGCCTTCGATTGTGTCTTTTAGCGGCACGGTCGAACCAGGAACACCGGTGAACTTGGTCGCCATGTAGGTGTTCTGCGATAGGAATCGCTGAATACGACGGGCACGCGAAACAGTGATCTTGTCTTCTTCAGAAAGTTCTTCAACACCAAGAATCGCAATGATTTCCTGAAGTTCTTTGTTCTTCTGCAGAATACGCTTCACAGTGGTCGCGGTCTCGTAGTGGTCCTTGCTGATGTAGCGAGGGTCCAAGATACGTGAGGTTGAGGTCAACGGATCTACCGCTGGGTAAAGACCCTGAGAAGCAATGTCACGAGAAAGCTCGGTGGTTGCATCGAGGTGGGCAAATGTGGTTGCCGGGGCTGGGTCGGTGTAGTCATCAGCAGGAACATAAATAGCCTGCAATGAGGTAATCGAGTGACCACGGGTTGATGTGATGCGCTCCTGAAGAAGACCCATCTCATCTGCCAAGTTCGGCTGGTAACCCACAGCAGATGGCATACGACCTAGAAGGGTCGAAACCTCAGAACCTGCCTGAGTAAAGCGGAAGATGTTGTCGATGAACAAAAGCACGTCCTGCTTCTGAACATCGCGGAAGTACTCCGCCATGGTCAGTGCTGAAAGTGCAACACGAAGACGGGTGCCAGGTGGCTCATCCATCTGACCGAAGACCAGTGCAGTCTTGTCGATAACTCCAGACTCGGTCATTTCATCGATTAGGTCATTACCTTCACGGGTACGCTCACCAACACCGGCGAAAACCGATACACCGTTGTGGTTTTCTGCCACACGGTAAATCATTTCCTGGATCAAAACGGTCTTACCTACACCGGCTCCACCGAATAGACCGATCTTTCCACCCTGCACGTAAGGAGTTAGTAGGTCGATGACCTTGATACCGGTCTCGAACATGGTGGTTTTCGACTCTAGCTGGTCGAAAGCTGGTGGCTGACGGTGAATCGACCAGGTCTCTTTGACCTCGATCTTCTCGCCAGGCTTGGCATTCAAAACGTCACCAGTCACGTTGAATACGTGACCCTTGGTTACGTCACCAACTGGAACAGAGATTGGCGCACCGGTGTCGGTAACAGCACCGCCACGGACCAAACCATCGGTTGGCTTAAGTGCAATTGCGCGAACTAGATCGTCACCCAGGTGCTGAGCGACCTCTAGGGTTAGCTTGGTCTCTTCACCGTTGATGTTGATGACAGTGGTCAGTGCGTTGTAGATCTCTGGGATGGCATCGTGAGGAAACTCGATGTCAACCACAGGACCGGTTACGCGCGCGATGCGACCGGTGCCGGCTGCTGGTGCAGCTGCCTTCTTCTTGGTTGCGGCCATGTCTCTTTCTTTCTCTTAGTCTTCGTCGTTGGTTGATGACAGTGCGTCAGCACCACCAACGATTTCGGAAATCTGCTGGGTAATTTCTGACTGACGAGCTTGGTTGCTCAATCGGGTGTAGTTCTTGATCAACTTGTCGGCGTTGTCGGTTGCTGACTTCATGGCCTTTTGGCGAGCTGCGTGTTCTGACGCTGCCGACTGCAACATAGCGTTGAAAATTCGGCTCTCGATGTAGACCGGAAGCAGGGCATCTAGCACCTTGTTCGCATCTGGCTCAAATTCGTAAAGCGGGAAGACTTCGTCACTCGAAGGCATCTCGACGCCTTCAACAACTTCAAGCGGTAGCAAGCGCACAACCTGAGGTTCCTGAGCGATCATCGAAACAAACTTGTTGTAAACCAAGTGGATTTCGTCGACGCCACCGGCAGAAAACTCGGTGTTGAAAGCCTCAAGAACTGCCTCAGCGATTTCACGTGCTGTTTCGACAACCGGAAGATCGGTGCCACCAATCCACTGGCGAACCGACTGCATGCGACGGAAGTTAAAGTAGCTAACCGCTTTACGACCGACCAAGTAGTAAACAACGTCTTTACCTTGCTCACGCAAAAGCGAAGTGAGTTGCTCAGCCTCTTTTAGGACGTTAGAGGAAAAGGCTCCGGCTAGACCGCGGTCAGAAGTAAAAATCACTACCGCAGCACGATCAATTCGGGCTGGCTCGGTAGTCAGCGGGTGATCAACATTTGAGTAGGTCGCTACCGCCGAGACCGCGCGAGTAACCGCACGCGAATACGGAGTTGCCGCGGCCACACGCTGTTGCGCTTTATAAATGCGTGATGCCGAGATCAACTCCATGGCGCGAGTGATCTTCTTGGTCGTCTGGGCAGACTTAATTTTCTGCCTATAGACCCGAAGTTGCGCTCCCATGTCTCTCCTAGTTTCTAGTCTTCAGATTCGCTTGAATTACTTCTTGCGCTTCTGCTTGACAATCTGTTCTTGGTCAACTTCTTCTGCATCGAGCGCGTCGGCTTGAGCAGCTGATGAAAGTGACTCTCCAGCTGAGGTTGCAAAACCCTTCTTGAACTTGGCAACTGCTTTTTCAAGTTCAGCTACGGTGTCGTCAGCAAGGTTGTTGGTCTCGCGGATGGTGGTTAGCACGCTGGTGTTGCGGCGTAGGTAGTCAAGCAACTCTGATTCGAAGCGAAGGACATCTTCAACTGGAACCTCGTCTAGTTTGCCGGTGGTTCCTGCCCAAACCGATACGGTCTGCTCTTCAACTGGGAATGGAGAGTACTGAGGCTGCTTTAGCAGCTCCATTAGACGTGCACCACGAGCCAACTGCTGACGTGAAGCAGCATCAAGGTCTGATGCGAACATCGCAAAAGCCTCAAGAGCGCGGTACTGAGCTAGTTCAAGCTTCAGGGTTCCGGAAACCTTCTTGATGCCCTTAACCTGAGCGGCACCACCAACACGAGAAACCGAGATACCAACATCGATAGCTGGGCGCTGGTTTGAGTTGAACAAGTCTGACTGAAGGAAGATCTGGCCATCGGTGATCGAGATCACGTTGGTCGGAATGTAAGCAGAGACGTCGTTAGCCTTGGTCTCGATGATTGGAAGACCAGTCATTGAACCGCCACCCAATTCGTCGTTTAGCTTGGCACAACGCTCTAGCAAACGGCTGTGCAAGTAGAAAACGTCACCTGGGTATGCTTCACGGCCTGGTGGGCGACGAAGCAAAAGTGAAACTGCACGGTAGGCCTCGGCCTGCTTTGACAGGTCATCAAAAATGATTAGGACGTGCTTGCCGCCGTACATCCAGTGCTGACCAATTGCAGAACCGGTGTAAGGGGCTAGGTACTTGAAACCTGCAGGGTCAGAAGCAGGTGAGGCCACAATCGTGGTGTATTCCATAGCGCCGGCTTCTTCAAGGGCGCCCTTCACTGCTGCGATAGTCGAACCCTTTTGACCGATGGCTACATAGATGCAGCGAACCTGCTTCTTTGGGTCACCAGATTCCCAGTTCGACTTCTGGTTGATGATGGTGTCGATGGCAATAGCGGTTTTACCGGTCTGGCGGTCACCAATGATTAGCTGACGCTGACCGCGGCCAACTGGAATCATGGCGTCGATTGCCTTAATACCGGTCTGCAATGGCTCGTGAACTGACTTACGAGCCATAACGCCCGGAGCCTGAAGCTCAAGAGCGCGTCGTGCCTCAGCCTTGATGTCACCGAGTCCGTCGATTGGGTTACCAAGCGGGTCGACAACTCGGCCCAAGAACTTGTCGCCAACGGGTACCGAAAGAACCTCACCGGTGCGGTGAACTTCCATACCCTCTTCGATACCCTCGAAGTTTCCGAGAACTACAGTACCGATTTCGCGCTCATCTAGGTTTAGAGCAAGACCCAAAGTGCCATCAGCAAATTTGAGCAGCTCGTTAGCCATCGCGCTTGGCAAACCCTCAACGTGGGCAATACCGTCACCGGCATCAATCACGTGTCCTACTTCGGTGCGTGAGGCCTTGGCTGGCTCGTAAGACTTGACGAAGTCTTTGAGAGCGTCGCGAATCTCGTTCGGGCTGATTTTCAGATCTGCCATCTCGTATCCTTTGCTTTTGGGGCTAGCCCCGGTTGGTCATTGGGAACTGACTTACGCCAGTTGAAGTTTTGCTTGTTGTAGACGGTTGCTTAGGCTTCCGTCGATGATTTGGCCGGCAACCTGAACTTTTAGTCCCCCGAGGAGGCTTTCGTCTACTTCGACGTTCAAGGTGACACTTTGGCCATAGGCCTTGGCCAGTGCTTTTTCAAGACGGTCAATTTGTTTCTTATCAAGTTCGGCTGCAGAAGTGACCAATGCCACCAAGCGATCGGCGAAAGCAGAAATCTGCTTGCCGAATTGCTCGAGGACCACCGAAACGCGACGGCGTCGAGCACCCGAAACTGCATTCTGCACCAGCAGCGCGGTTTCAGCACTGGCTTTCTTGCCTAAGAGAGCGTTTACCAGAGCGAGTTTTGCTTCAAGCGAGGCAGTTTTCGAGCTGAGCGCCATCTGCAAATCTTGATCGGAATCGACTGCTTGACGGAATGAAAACAACTCACTCTCAAGCTGGTCTAACTTTTTAGCTGATGCAGCGATGGCAGCAACTGTGTGAACCGCTAACTGCTCGAAGGCAGACACAAGGTCTGAGCCGGTAGACCAGCGCAGAACAACCAGGTGTTCGGCAAACTCAAGCGCAGCCTTAGAAACACCTTTGCCGAAAACGGCTTGCAGTGCTCCCGACTTGGCCACAGCCTCGGCGGAAGGGTCCGAGAGGATGTTTCGCAACTGGGTCGATGACGCTACTGCGTTACCGATAGTAAACAACTCGGTTGCGAATTTGAGATCAGCCTTAGCAAGGAGAGGCTGTAGCGCCTCTTTTGCCGCGGCTAGCGACTGCCTGGTTGAACTGGCCATTACTTCTTCTTGCCTGCTTTGGTTTGAGAAACGCTGTCGCCAGCCTCTAGGTCGGCCAAAAATTGGTCGACCACGCCGGCGGCAATCTTGTCGTTCTTGAGGCTTGCCCCAACCACGCTTGAAGCGAGGTCGATTGCTAGTGAACCTACCTCTGCTCGCAGAGAGATTAGTGCTGCCTGACGCTCAGCCTCAATTTGAGCCTTTGCGGTTGCGGTCAATCGTGCTGCCTCGCTTGCTGCCTGTTCTTTCAGCTCAGCCAAAATAGCTGCACCTTCAGCTCGGGCTTCCTCGCGAATTGAAGCGGCTTCGGCTCGCGCCTGAGCCTGCTCGGCCTCGATGTTTGCGGTTTTGGCCGCGGCTTCTGCCTGCGCCTCTTCAGCAGCAGCAAGACGTCCTTCAATGGCTTCGGTGCGAGCATCAAGAGTTTTCTTGAAGTTCGGCAGAACCTTGAACCAGAAAAACGCCAACAGAATTACGAAGACAACCGAAGACCACAGGATGTCGTAGTCAGCTGGCAAAAGTGGGTTTGGAGCGCCCTCACCCTCAGCCGCAGCCGCGAAAATCCTTGAAATCATGGTCTAGTTTCCTGACTGACTAAGCGAAGATGAATGGGGTTGCTAGACCGATTAGCGCTAGCGCTTCGGTAAATGCGATACCTAACCACATGGTGACCTGAAGCTTTGAAGCTAGTTCAGGCTGGCGAGCAATCGACTCGATGGTCTTTGAAACAACTAGACCTACACCGATACCTGGGCCTACTGCTGCTAGACCGTAACCAACTACAGCTAGGTTTCCGCTTAGTTCAGCGATGTTTGTAACGTCCACTTTGTATTTCCCTTCCGTGGTTTGAAACTAACGGTTGTTAGCTTCTGATTAGTGCTCGTCTGACAATGCCAACTGGATGTAAACAGTTGTCAGAAGTGTGAAAACGTATGCCTGCAAGAAAGCAACAAGGATTTCGAACAGGGTAAAGGCGAAGCCGAACAAGAATGTTCCGGCGCCGAAGAATTTGAAGAAGCCATCGGCATTGAACAGGAAGAACTGGGTTGCCGAGAAGCAGAGCACAAGCAAAAGGTGCCCGGCGATCATGTTCATGGTCAAACGCAGAGCCAGAGTGATCGGGCGAAGGATGAAGGTCGAGAGAAACTCGATCGGAGTAACCATGATGTAGAACGGCTTGGGAACTCCGGCTGGGAATAGCGCTGAGGTGAAGAAGTGACCGCCGTGCTTTTTGACACCCGCGTAGATAAAGGTTACGTAGGCTGCCAGGGCCATCACAATTGGTAGACCGATAACTGAGGTACCGGCGATGTTCAAGCCCGGGATGATACCGGTGATGTTCATGCCTAGGGTGATGAAGAAGATTGTGGTCAGCAGCGGCAAGAAGCGGTCGCCATCTTTTTCGCCAAGTTGCTCGTGAGCAATGCTCTTGCGAACGAAGTTGAGTGAAATTTCGCCCATCAACTGGAAACGTGATGGAACGTGGCTACCTTCACGAAGCGAACGCTTGAATGAATTTGCCCAAAGTGTGAAGACGATGATGAGAACGGTAAGAACCAGCAAACGAATCAGCATGATTCGGTTTAGTGCGAACGGAGTACCTTCAAAGGCAACGATTTCGGGATAGAACTCCATGATTGATGGAGCGTGGAAACCGCCACCAGACTCTTCGGTGCTGGCTGCCACATAGAGCAGATTTAGAGCGTTCGCGATCAGCTTGAACTCCTGTTTCGGGGCAAGGTGAACCTTGCGGCGATTTACAGTGCTTGCTGCCTAGATGTGTGGCAACTCCATAATCCTAACAGCATTACTGCTGCCAAATTCCCGGAGATTAGGCATCAACAAGATTATTTTTTGATTATTTTTCGTAGAGCGGGATTCGCGCTGACAAAGCTATGCGAGTGTCAATAACCAGGGTCGAGATGATCGCGGCAACAACGGTGAAAAAGAAAACCGGGCCGTCAATAAAATCGACTTCTTTCAGGGTTGCCGCCAACACCAAGAAAACCACTAGCTTTACTAACCAACCGCCCATGACGACTCCGAAGAAGCCACCCAGTGGAAGTTTTCCGCCAAACCAAACGCTCAATGCGGTTAGCGAGACAAAGACCAGGGTTAGCGCGGCACCAATCAGTGCACTAATTAGGCCCGCCTGCCCCGCGACGGCAAACCCGATTGCCGAACCAAGTGCCGCGATAATCCCAATCAAGATAGAGCCTTGGACCAACACTTTTTTGAAAACTTTCTCGAGTGAATCAGATGCCGGCATTTGCAGCCCTCTTTCTCTTGATTAGTGGCCAAAGCGTATAGAGCAGAGCAAGCAGCACACCGATAGCCAAAACGATGAAAACCAAAGCTGCGTCGAGGAAGAAAAACAGCAGGCAACTTATTGAGATGACGGCTGTCCAGACGTAAAAAACCAGCACCGCACCAAGGTGGCCGTGCCCAAAGTCTTGAAGGCGGTGATGTAGGTGTTGTCGATCTGCAGCGAAGGGTGATTTGCCGGCCCGCAATCGTCGCAGCACTGCAAGAGAGAAATCGAGCATCGGCAGAATAAGGATTGCCAACGGCAAGATCAGCGGGATAAATGCGGGCCATAATTCATCATTGCTGATTAGCTTTGGATCGATTTGGCCGGTTACGGTAAGTGCCGAAGTTGCCATCAGTAGGCCGAGCAGCATGGCGCCTGAATCGCCCATAAAAATTTTGGCCGGTCGCCAGTTGAAAGGCAGAAAACCGAGGCACATTCCCAAAACAATTGCCGATAGCAGCGAAGCCAAGTTGAAGTAGTTGGTGGGCGAAGTCTGCTGACTGAGTAGGTATGAGTATGCGAAAAAGACCGAAGTGCCGATGAGCACTACCCCAGCAACCAAACCATCTAGGCCATCGATGAAGTTGACCGCGTTCATAACCAGGACCGTTAAAAACAGGGTCACCACAAAGGATGTTCCAAAACTGCCAATGGTCAGACCATTAATCGGCAGCGAGACAATCTGAACACCCTGCCAGGCGAGAATTCCGGCAACCAGAAATTGGCCAGCAAGTTTCAGGGTCCAGTCGAGATCATAGAGATCGTCTAGGAAACCGATCAGTGTGATCAGAGTTGCCGCGCCCAAAATTGCCAGAACCTGCATCGGGTCGGCAAAAACGCTTTTGAACCAGCCAAGTGAACCAGCAATTGGCAAGGTAACCAGAAAGCCAAAATACATGGCTACGCCGCCGAGCCTAGGGGTCGGCCGGGTGTGAACATCACGGGCTCTGATTTGCGGGTAAAGCTTGAAGCGATGACTAATTTTGAGGGTGGCCCAGGTGCCAACGAATGTGACTGCCGCAGCAATCAACATCATCAGCAAATAGGCGCGCACGAGCTAGTCCTCTTCGAGTAAGTCTTTAGCGATAGAGCGAATTTGTTCGATGCGCAACGCACCCTGGCGAACAACTCTTATCTTGCCAGTGGTAGTTACCGCACCGCCAAGCGAGAGACTTTCGGTAATGCCGGTCAAATCTAGGATGGTCGAGGCCTCACCTTTCGGGCTTGGCCCACCATCGAGGTAGACCTTGACTTTGCTGCCGAAGTAGCCTTCGGCTTCGACGGCAGTTGTAGCTGCTGGCTGACCGGTAAGGTTTGCGCTAGAGACAGCCAGTGGCCCGGTTTCTTCAAGCAGCGCAAGCGTAATTTTGTGATCGGGCACACGCAACGCCACCGTGCCCTTGGTCTCCCCCAAATCCCACTTCAGCGAAGGCTGCGCTTTCAGGATCATGGTGAGCGCTCCCGGCCAAAATGTCTCAGCGAGCTGCCTGGCGATCTTAGGAATTGAGTCGGCCAGGGCATCCATAGTTTTTGCAGATGGAATAAGCACCGGTGGCGGGGACTGAGGACCTCTACCCTTGGCGGCCAAAAGAGATTCAACCCCCTTGGCCGAAAATGCATCGGCAGCGATTCCGTAAACTGTGTCGGTCGGGATGACAGCCAACTCATGTCTACCCAGCGAAGCCTTAGCCAACCGCATTCCGGTCAGCAGGTCGGTGTCTACCGAGCAGTCGTAAATCCGCTCCAAGGCTGGCTCCTTTGTCTAAAGCTTGCGGGCTGAAACTGCCCGGTCTCTGAAGGTCAAATCTTGGTGAGCAGAAACTTGCACCCACCCATCAGCCAATAGTAATTCACAGACCTGTTTACTTTGACTGTCGGCGTGCTCGATAACTAGAAAACCACCTGGATGCAGCAGCTCTTTTGCTCGAGCCGAAATGATGCGAATTAGATCTAAACCATCATCGCCACCGTACAGGGCCAGCGCCGGATCGTATTGCTGAACCTCGGGGTCGCGCGGAACAGCATCGTTAGGAATGTAGGGCGGGTTCGAAGCCACCACCGAAACTTTGCCGATTAGTTCTTGAAATGCATCTGCCATATCACCCTGGATGAGATTCTCAATCTTGGAATATTTGGCGAAATTTTGTTTGGCGAACTCATATGCTGCGGCAGATTTTTCAACAGCAAAAACTTGCGCGTGCGGCACTTCGGTTGCCATGGCTAGAGCGATTGCACCCGAACCTGTGCCTAAATCAACCGCAACGGGCTGGTTTGAGGGATCTGCCTTGAGCGCATCAATCGCCAGTTGAGCGATCAATTCGGTTTCTGGTCGCGGAACAAACACACCGAGACCGACCGTCAATTCAAGATTTCTAAAGTAAGCGCGCCCAGTGATGTGCTGAAGTGGTTCGCGCTGCTGTCTGCGAGCAAACGCCACAATTAGCGGACCGGCCGCTACCTCATCGATCTCTTCGTCAAATATCAATTTGGTCTGTAGCTCGGAGCGAGAGATACCTAGCGCCCAGGCAGCAAGAAGTTCTGCGTCATTTTGAGCAGAATCAATTCCGGCAAGCACAAACCGAGCAGCCGCATGATTTAGCAACTCGCGAAGCAGCATTATTTTGTGCCGAGTGCGGCTAGACGTGCCTCTTCGTCGGTTTGAATCGCAGACTGAACCACCGGTTCAAGTGCTCCATCCATGACCTGGTCGAGGTTATAAGCCTTGTAGCCGGTGCGATGATCGGCAATTCGGTTTTCTGGGAAGTTATAGGTACGGATTCGTTCAGAGCGGTCGACGGTGCGAACCTGAGATTTACGCGCCGCAGATTGCTCAGCTTCGAGGGCCTCTTGCTGGGCTGCCAAAATTCGTGCTCGCAAAACTCGCATCGCGGCCTCTTTGTTTTGCAGCTGAGACTTCTCGTTCTGCATCGAAACTACGATTCCAGTTGGCAAGTGGGTGATGCGAACAGCTGAGTCGGTGGTGTTCACCGATTGGCCACCCGGACCAGAAGAGCGATAGACGTCAATGCGCAAATCGTTTTGAGCAATTTCAACTTCTTCTGGCTCATCTACTTCAGGAAACACTAGAACTCCGGCGGCCGAGGTGTGAATACGACCTTGAGTTTCGGTAACCGGAACACGCTGAACTCGATGGACACCGCCCTCATATTTGAGGTGTGCCCATACGCCCTGCGCCGGGTCTGAAGAATTGCCCTTGATAGCAATTTGAATGTCTTTGATGCCACCGAGATCAGATTCGTTCTTCTCGATGATTTCGGTTTTCCAGCCCTTTGAATTCGCATATTGGATGTACATGCGCAGCAGGTCGGCAGCAAAAAGAGCTGATTCTGCTCCACCCTCGCCCGCTTTGATTTCCATAATGACGTCTCGTCCGTCATCCGGGTCGCGTGGAATCAGCAGTCGGCGCAATTTTTCGTTGGCGGCAACTAGTTTTTCCTCTAAAGCCGGCAACTCTTCTGCGAAAAGCTCATCTTCTTTTGCCAGTTCACGTGCCGCTGCGATGTCGTCGTTCAAACCATTGACCTGGTTGTAAACGGCAACAATCGCACTCAATTCGGCGTAGCGACGGTTGAGCTTTTTGGCAAGTGCCGGGTTGGCGTGCACGCTGGCATCAGAGAGTTGCTCTTGCAGCGCAGCGTGTTCGGCCAACAGCGGTTGAACGGAATCAAGCATTTTGAACTATCGATTACTCAGCGTCGTTGCCGCTAGGAACCGGCATTGACTTCTGAACCTGCATCAAAAATTCGACGTTGCTCGAGGTCTCTTTCAAGCGACTTAGAACAAGTTCAAGAGCCTGCTGCTGCTCCAGTCCGGCTAGTGCACGGCGCAGCTTCCAAACAATCTTGGTCTCGTCTGGACTCATCAGCATTTCTTCTCGACGGGTACCCGAGGCATTCACATCGACAGCTGGGAAAATACGCTTGTCGGCTAGCGCACGAGACAGGCGAAGTTCCATGTTTCCGGTGCCCTTAAATTCTTCGAAGATGACCTCGTCCATCTTTGAACCGGTCTCAACCAAGGCAGTAGCCAGGATGGTTAGCGAGCCACCATCTTCGATGTTTCGAGCAGCACCAAAGAAGCGCTTCGGTGGGTACAGCGCTGAAGAATCAACACCACCGGAAAGAATACGGCCAGATGCTGGAGCGCTTAGGTTGTAGGCTCGGCCCAGACGGGTGATCGAGTCGAGCAGCACAACCACATCGTGACCAAGCTCAACCAAGCGCTTTGCGCGCTCGATTGCCAGCTCAGCAACTGTGGTGTGATCTTCGGCCGGACGGTCGAAGGTTGAAGCAATAACTTCACCCTTTACGGTGCGCTGCATGTCGGTGACTTCTTCTGGGCGCTCATCAACCAAAACAACCATCAGGTGAACCTCAGGATTGTTGGTGGTGATTGAGTTGGCAATAGCCTGCAGCACCAAAGTTTTACCAGCCTTAGGTGGCGAAACGATTAGACCGCGCTGACCCTTACCGATTGGTGATACTAGATCGATGATGCGGGTGCTGAGCTTGTTTGGCTCAGTTTCAAGGCGCAAACGGCTTTGCGGGTAAAGCGGAGTTAGTTTGCCAAATTCAACACGGGCACCGGCCTGCTCGACGGTAAGACCGTTGATCGAGTCGATTCGAACGATAGCGTTGAACTTCTGGCGACCAGCACCCTCGCCTTCACGAGGTTGGCGGATTGCTCCAACTACTGCGTCACCCTTGCGCAGGTTGTACTTCTTTACCTGGCCGAGAGAAACATAGACATCGTTTGGCCCTGGCAGGTAACCGCTGGTGCGAACGAAAGCGTAGTTGTCTAGAACATCTAGAATTCCGGCGACTGGAACCAGAACATCATCCGGCGAGATTTCTGGTTCAACCTCGTCACGATCGTTGGCACGACGGTCACGGTTGCGGCCGTAGCGGTCACGGTTGCGGTTCCGGTTGCGGTTGCGGTTGCCGCGCTCATCGTTGAAGTCGCGCTCACCGCGCTCGTTACCACGGTCGTTGTCACGAGTCTGAGTGTCGCGGGCCGAATCGGCTGACTCGCTGTCACCAGAGTCATTCGAATTGTTGTCTGAAGAATTGTTTTGGTTGCGGTTACGGTTGCGGTTGCGGTTACGGTTGCGGTCTGAGCGCTCTTGGCGTTCTTCGCCTTCACCGTTACGGTTGCGCTCTGATCGCTCTTCGCCCTCGAAGTTACGCTCACTGCCCTGGCCGGCCGATTCGGCGGCCTTTGGTTCATTCGACTTTGACCCAGTCGAGTTAGTTTCGGTCGAAGAAGCTTGCGCTGCCGTTGACCCTTCGGCGGTTTTGGCACGGGCGCGGGTGGTCTTTTTGGCGGCAGGAGTTTCGGTTGCCGAAGTTGTTGATGTTGCCGAGTCTGCTGCTGGGGCCGCTGAATCTGAGGTCACGCGACGTGATTTACGAACAGGCTTGGTAGGTTGCTGGATTTCATCCATGTTTGATTTTTGCTCTTTCTTGAAGGCGCAGGGTCTTTGTTTACGAACCTGCTAAATGCGGAATACCGCGGGAATCGCTTTAGCGAGAATTGCACACCATCGGGGCTAACCGCCGACTGAATTGTTCTGGTGCGCTACTACAGTAGCACCTTTAAAGTCGACAGCCAACATTAGGGCGCGCCATTGTGGATAATGTTCAGCCGCCAATTTAGCCGCAGCTTGGCGCTGCAACGGGTCGCTAGCCAAAACCAAAACAGATGGGCCGGCCCCTGAAACTACGGCGGCGTGGCCGTTTTCACGCATTAATTCGACCAAAGAGTTGGTCTCTGGCATTGCAGCTGCTCGGTAATCTTGGTGCAGCCGATCTTCGGTAGCCGCCATCAGTAAATCTGGGCTTTGAGTCAATGCAGCAATCAACAATGCCGACCTAGAGACGTTAAACACGGCGTCTTCGTGCGGTACCGATTCAGGTTGCAATGAACGAGCCAGAGCGGTCGACATTTTGTGATTTGGCACCAACTCGAGCAGTGCAACACCGCGGTGTACAAAAAGTTTTTTGTAGTGTGGTCCGGTTTCGTCAGTCCAGGCGATGGTTAGCCCACCAAATAAAGCTGGAGCAACATTGTCTGGGTGGCCCTCGATTTCGGTTGCCAACTCAAGTAAATCTTGGTCGCTAATCTCAACAACGCTAGCAAGTAAGCCCTTGGCGGCAACAATTCCTGATACCACTGCGGCACCGGATGACCCCATTCCACGACCGTGCGGAATGATGTTATGTGCTTTCAAGCGCAACCCAGGAACTTCCTGACCAAAGCGATTGAAAGTGAAGATTATTGACTGAACCACCAGGTTGGTGGCATCGGTAGGTACTTCGCCTGCACCCTCGCCGATAACTTCAACAAAAGCACCCTCGCCGGCAACAGCCTCAACTTCGAGTTCGTCGTAAAACGACAAAGCCATTCCCAGGGTGTCAAACCCTGGACCTAGGTTGGCCGAGGTAGCGGGAACCCTGACGGTAACTTTTTTGCCGATTATGCTCATCGAATTACTTCTTTTGTAGACCTAGACGCTCTGCCACTGCCTCAACTCGGTTGGCAACTGCCTGAGGTTTTATTCCGCGGCCACGCTCATCCTTGAGAGCCCACATTGGATCTTTCAAGCCGTGTCCGGTGACGGTAACCACGATGGTTGAACCGGCTGGAACTTCGCCCCGTTTTGAGTGCTTGTAAAGACCGGCTGCTCCGGTTGCTGATGAAGGCTCAACAAAGACGCCAACCTCGTTTGACAAGAAGCGGTGCATCCACAAAATTTCGGCGTCGGTTACGGCACCAAACTGGCCGTTAGAAACCTGCTTGGCGTTCTGTGCCAGATCCCACGATGCAGGGTTTCCAATTCGAATTGCGGTGGCGATAGTGTCGGGCTTGAGCACTGGTGCTCCGGTGGTGAACGGTGCTGAACCGGCAGCCTGGAAACCCCACATTTTTGGAATCTGACGAATTCTTCCAGCTTCTAGATCTTCTTGGTAACCCTTGAAATAGGCAGAGTAATTGCCTGCGTTACCCACCGGCAAGACGTGAAAATCAGGAGCAAAACCGAGTGAATCAACAACTTCGAAAGCACCGGTTTTTTGACCTTCGATGCGGTCTGGGTTGACTGAGTTCACCAGATGAACCGGGTAGTTGTCGCTAAGTTCGCGGGCGATTCGCAAACAGTCGTCGAAGTTGCCTTTGACCTGAAGAATCTGACCTTTGTGAGCTACGGCCTGGCTTAGTTTGCCGAGCGAGATTTTTCCGCGCGGAACTAGCACCACCGATTGGATGCCCGCCGCGGCAGCATAGGCAGCTGCCGAAGCTGAAGTGTTGCCGGTCGATGCGGCGATAACTGCTTTAGCGCCGTGTCCGACTGCTTTTGAAACAGCCATGGTCATGCCACGGTCTTTGAATGATCCGGTCGGGTTCATTCCCTCAACCTTTAGCAAAACACGCTCAGCACCAACCAATTTGGCAAGCGCAGGGGCCTCAACCAATGGGGTTCCACCTTCACCGAGGGTAATAATTGGCGAATCGGCACCGATGTCTAGACGATCAAAATATTCGCGAATAACTCCGCGCCACTGGTGTGCCATTAGATTCCCTCTACTCGGATAACTGATGTGATCGAATCGACCACATCACTCTCGGATAACGTCTGAACGACATCCTGGAGTGCTTTATTGGATGCTGCGTGCGTGCCAATTTCAAGTGTTGCAGTTTTACTGCGAACACCTTTGTCGACACGAACTGACTGCTCGACAGTTTCGATTGAAACTGAGCGGCTTGAGAAAACATTAGCGATAGTGGCGAGCACACCCGGCTCATCCTTGGCTTCAAGTGTGACCTGAAAGCGAGTATTGACCACATCGATGGGCAGAACTTCGAGGTTGGCATGGACCGAATCGGCCAAACCAGGACCTCCGGCAACGTGGCGTTTAGCAGCTGAAACCAGGTCTCCCAGAACAGCGGACGCGGTCTGCACACCACCGGCACCGGCACCGTAGAACATTAGCGAACCGGCGGCTTCAGCTTCAACGAAGACAGCGTTGAATGCGCCACGAACGGCACCCAAAGGATGAGTGCGGTCAATCAAGGCTGGGTGAACGCGAACCGAGATTCCATCGGCATCGGCTAGACGCTCACAAATGGCAAGCAGCTTGATGACGTATCCGTCGCGTTGCGCTGCTTGGATCTGCTCAGCCGTGACCTTGGTGATTCCTTCGCGGTAAACCTTTTCAAGTGGCACTTCGGTGTGGAATGCCAGCGATGCCAGAATTGCCGCCTTTTGCGCGGCATCGTAAGCCTCAACGTCTGCGGTTGGGTCGGCTTCGGCATAACCTAGGGACTGTGCTTCGGCGAGCGCCTGATCAAAAGTGGCACCGGTTGAATCCATTTGGTCAAGGATGTAGTTGGTGGTGCCGTTGACGATTCCCATAATGCGGGTAACTTTGTCGCCGGCTAGCGACTCGCGAAGCGGTCGGATGATTGGAATTGCGCCGGCAACGGCTGCTTCGAAATAAAGTTGAGCACCGACCTGCTCGGCAGTATCAAAAAGTTCTGGACCGTGGGTAGCCAACAAAGCCTTGTTTGCGGTTACTACGTCTGAGCCGCTGTTGAGCGCCTGCAAAATGTAGTTTCTTGCAGGCTCAAGACCACCCATTAGCTCAACGACAATGTCGGCGCTCAAAATCAGCGACTGAGCATCGGTGGTTAGCAACTCTTTAGGAATATCGGCGTTTCGGGGTGAATTTACGTCGCGAACAGCGATACCAATGAGTTCAAGTTCGGCCCCAACCCGAGCAGCGAGTTCAGCCTTGTTCTCGATCATCAGTCGGGCGACCTGCGAACCAACAGAGCCGGCACCCAATAGCGCAATTTTTAGTGGACGGTATTCGGTCAAGGTTCTAGCCCTTCTCGTTTTTCTGTTGCTCTTGGAATCTAATGTCGCGACTGAAAAGATCTGCCTCAGTCTCGCCACGGATGATTAGTCTCGCCTCGCCAGAGCGAACTGCAACCACAGGTGGCCGAGTCAAAAAGTTGTAATTGCTAGAAAGCGAGTGGCAGTATGCGCCGGTGGTGGCAACTGCTAAAAGATCGTTGGGCTTGATGTCTCCTGGAAGATAATCGTGGCTCACCACAATATCGCCGCTTTCGCAGTGCTTGCCAACTACTCGAACCAGGGCAGGTTTGGCATCCGATTTTCGACCAGCGATTCGAGCGTGGTACTCGGCCTGATACAGAGCCGGGCGAGCATTGTCGCTCATTCCCCCATCAACCGAGACGTACTTTCTAACCTGAGGTTCTCCCTGATCAGTCACTGTCACGTCTTTGATTGTGCCGACGTTGTATAGCGTGATTCCTGCTGGCCCGGCAATGTAGCGTCCCGGTTCAAAAGCCAATACCGGGACTTCGATGCCTAAGTCTGCACAGACTGCAGAAACCGTGTCAGCGATAGCCTCCGCAAAATAACCTAGCTCGGGTGCTTCATCGGCAGGCTTGTAGGCTACGCCAAAACCCCCGCCTAAATTAATTTCTGGGATGTCGCCGTGGGCCAGTAATTCGGCGTGCAGGCCGAGCAGCCTTTTAGTGGATTCGATGAAGCCATCCGCGTTGAAAATTTGGGAGCCGATGTGCTGATGCAGTCCTAGAAATCGAAGGTGCGAGTGCGAGCGAATCTTGGCGACCAAATCGGCCGCTTCGGAAAGCGGGATACCAAACTTTTGATCTTCGCGGGCAGTGGCCAAGAAATCGTGGGTGTTTGCGTGAACACCGGTGTTGACCCTGAGTCGAACACCTTGAACCACATCTTGAGCACCGGCGGCAGCGGCAATTCGTTCAATTTCGATGTCGCTATCGATAACGATGGCACCCACACCGGCACTAACCGCACGACCAATTTCTTGGTTTGATTTGTTGTTGCCGTGTAATCCGATTCGTTTCGGATCAATACCACCGGCAAGCGCGGCCGCTAATTCGCCACCGCTGGCTACATCGATGTTGAGGCCAAGTTCGTCGACCCAAGTGACGATTTCGGTGCTTAGGAAAGCTTTGCTCGCGTAGTAAACCTTGGCGGTCGAACCAATCTTTTCGGCAGCTGCCGTGAGCACCGATTTTGCGCTTGCTGCCCGTGCTCGAAAATCGTCTTCATCGATGACGTAAAGCGGTGTTCCGTGCAAGGCGACTAATTCACCAGCACTGACTCCGGCAATCTGTAATTCTCCGGCTTGATTGCGCGAAGTATTTCTAGACCACACCGACTGGGCTAAATCATTGGCATCGACTGGCAGCTTTAGCCAGTCTGGGGCTAGCGTGTTTGGCACGGTTACATCCTCTCCGGCGCTGAAACACCCAGCAGAGCGAGACCGTTGCGCAAAACCACTCCGGCTGCGTCGTTGAGCCAAAGTCGGGTGCGGTGAATGGTTTCAACATCTGCACCAGAAAGCGGCGTGACTCGACAGTTGTCGTACCAACGGTGATATGCGCCAGCCACCTCTTCTAGGTAGCGGGCAACCCGGTGCGGTTCGCGGAACTCGGCAGCTTGAGCCACAACCCTTGGGAATTCGGTTAGTTTGGCAAGCAAATCAGATTCAGACTCATGATTGAGTAGCGCAGGGTCAAACTCGCTGCGGTCAACATTGAGGGTTTGCGCATTCTTGGCAACCTGAGCTGTTCTGGCATGAGCGTATTGAACGTAAAAAACCGGGTTGTCGTTGGTCTTTTTGGTTAACTGCTCAAGGTCAATGTCGAGACTTGAGTTGATCGAAGAGCGAGCCAAAGCGTAGCGGGCGGCATCGGTTCCTACGATTTCTACTAGGTCTTCAAGAGTGACAACGGTGCCAGCACGTTTAGACATTCGCACCGGCTCTCCGTCACGAACCAGGTTGACCATCTGACCGATCAAAATTTCCATGTTGAGGCCAGGCTTATCGCCAAATGCTGCACAGAGAGCCATCATTCGCGGCACGTAACCGTGGTGATCGGCACCGAGCATGTATATGCACTGGTCGAATCCGCGTTCACGCTTGTCAAGGTAATAGGCGATGTCTCCGGCAATGTAAGCAGCTTCACCATCGCTCTTGATGATGACTCGATCTCTATCATCACCAAAGTCGGTTGAGCGCAACCAGAGCGCCCCTTCGGCTTCAAAGGTGTGGCCTAGTTCAGTTAGTCGGGCAATTGCCTTTGGCACAGCGCCGCTCTCGTAGAGCGAATTTTCATGAAAATAGACATCAAAATCGACACCAAAATCGTGCAGCGACTGACGAATTTCGGCAAACATCAGATCTACGCCAGCGGCGCGAAACTTCTCTTGCGCCTGATCTTCAGGCAGCGACAAAATATCTTCGGCGGTTTCGGCTAAAACTCGCTCGGCAATTTCTTGGATGTAGAGGCCGCCGTAGCCATCTTCTGGTGCCGGCTCACCCTTAGCTTTAGCTAACAGCGACCTGGCAAATCGATCAATTTGAGCACCGTGATCGTTGAAGTAGTACTCGCGAGTAACGCTTGCGCCCTGAGCCTCAAACACCCTAGCCAGCGAATCGCCGACAGCGGCCCAGCGAGTGCCGCCCAGGTGAATTGGGCCGGTTGGGTTTGCTGAAACAAATTCGAGGTTTAGTTTCACTCCGGCCAGAGAATCACCGCGACCAAACGCCTCGTTTGCCTCAACAATCGTTTTTGCCATCTGGCCAGTTGCCGCCGCGCTGAGCGTGATGTTGATAAAACCAGGGCCAGCTACAGCAACGGTTTCGATGTCATCCAGTTTCTGCAGTTCTGCGGCTAGCAGCTCGGCAAAGCTTCGCGGATTGTGGCCAAACTTGGCACCCAACTGCATGGCCACATTTGTTGCCCAGTCGCCGTGTTCGCGATTTTTTGGTCGCTCAATAACAACTTCGGATGGGATTTCGGCGTCGCCAATTTTCCCGTCAGCCTGAAGGCTGGCCAGGATGCGAACAATCGCTGCAGACAAATCTGCTGGAGTCAAGGTTTGGCCTAACTAAGACAAAGTCGAGTTCTCAGAATTTTTGGCGGGGTGCTCAAAAAGAGAAGTCTTGTAAATCATACCGAAATCAACCTTTTCATTGGATTTTCTCAGCCAACCAAACCTTTATCGTCCGGCGTCGCTGTTAGTCTGGTAGGACCCTAGCCCCCATAGCTCAGGGGATAGAGCGCCGCTCTCCGGAGGCGGGTGCGCAGGTTCGAATCCTGCTGGGGGCGCGTGTTTGGAATTGATTGGCTAGAGCCTGAAACCCTGATTGCTTCATTTGGTGTTTATGCACTGATTGGGGTTTGCGCCATCGTCTTTATTGAAACAGGTTTGCTGGTCGGTTTCTTTTTACCCGGTGACTCGCTGCTATTCGTCACCGGTCTAATGATTTCCAGCGGTGCCATAATTTTGCCGATTGGCGAAGGATATCCAGTTCCGATTTGGTTGGCCTGTCTACTGATATCAACTTCGGCCTGGTTGGGTGATCAGACCGGATACTGGATTGGTCGAAAAGCGGGACCGGCAATTTTCAATAAGCCGGAATCAAAATTTTTTAGTCAAAAAAATGTTTCTCGAACTAACTCGTTTTTTGAACGTTACGGAGCCAAGGCAATCATCCTGGCTCATTTCGTACCGGTAATGCGCACCTTCGTTCCAGTTGCCGCCGGTGTCGGCGAGATGCCTTACACCCGCTTCTTGAAATTGAATTTCATTGGCGTTCTCGGCTGGGGCACCGGTGTAACCCTGCTCGGTTATTTCCTGGGCAAAATCCCTTTTGTCGCAGACCACGTTGAATATTTCACAATTCTGTTCGTGGTGGTTTCGACAATTCCGATTGTGATTGAAATCGTGAAGGTTCGTCGCGAGCGTCGCTAAACCTCAACGAAGCGTCGCTGAGCGGACGCAAAATCTGATTGAGCGTCGACTTGTTGCTGCGACTACAAATGCTTGAGATAACTAGCCAGTTGTTCTAAAGCGGCTGCTCGGTGGCTGAGGGCATTCTTGACTTCAGGCTCTAGCTCAGCGGCGGTTAGTTCGAGACCCTCGGGGATAAAAATCGGGTCATAGCCAAACCCGTTTGGTCCAGCTTCAGCAAAAGCAACCCGACCCGCCCAAATGCCGGTAAAAGTAATTTCGTTTTCACCATCCACTAAGGCAATGGTGCAAACGAAGGATGCAGCGCGATGCTCGGGTTTCACATCGGCAAGTTGAGCCAATAAGAGTTCTCTATTTTTAGCGTTGTCGCGGGTACCCGACCAGCGAGCACTAAAAATTCCGGGTGCCCCGCCTAACACCTCGACGGCGAGCCCAGAATCGTCGGCGATGGCGGCAACGCCGGTGTGAGCATAGGCAGCCCGAGCTTTGATAAGGGCGTTCTCGGCAAAGGTGATTCCATCCTCGACCGGCTCTGGGCCGTCGTAACCCAATACCGAGAGGTCAGCAACACCCAGTTTGGCCAGAATCTGTTCGACCTCGACCACTTTGTGAGCGTTGTGGGTAGCTAAAACAAGTTTCATCGTGCCAGCGCTGCTTTTTGAATTGCGGTTAGTTGGTTTGTGCCAGCCAACGCCAAATCAAGCAACGCATTTAATTCATCACGGTCAAACGGTGCACCCTCAGCTGTCCCCTGAACTTCAACAAACTTGCCAGCACCGGTGACCACAACGTTCATGTCGGTTTCAGCCCGGACATCCTCGGTATAAGCCAAATCAAGAAATGGTTCTGAATCGATGATGCCTACCGAAACGGCAGCAACGCTATCGCGCAGTGGCTGCGCTTTAGCCGAGATAATTTTTTGTTCGCGGGCCCAGTTGATTGCGTCCGCCAACGCAATATAGGCACCGGTGATGGCTGCGGTCCGCGTACCTCCATCGGCCTGAAGCACATCGCAGTCGATGACGATGGTGTTTTCGCCTAGCTCTCTGACATCGACTACGGCGCGCAAAGATCGACCGATGAGCCTCGAAATTTCATGGGTTCGGCCACCAATTTTGCCCTTCACAGCCTCGCGATCACTTCGATCGTGGGTGGCTCGCGGCAGCATTGAATACTCAGCGGTAACCCAACCTTCGCCCTTACCAACTTTCCAGCGTGGTACTCCCTGAGTGAAAGAGGCTGTGCAGAGCACCTTGGTTGCACCAAAGCTGATTAGTGCTGACCCTTCAGCATGCGCACTCCAACCCCGTTCAACCGTAACTTCTCGAAGCTGCTGCGGGTTACGGCCATCTAGGCGAATCGTCATTAGAACCTTTCGGGATTATTTTTTAGCTAAGTTTTTCGACGGAAGTTACCTCTGGACCCAAAAACCTTCGAGCCAGGGTTTCAAAACTTTTAGCATCGCCGGTGGCTTTGAAAACCCTCTGCGGTGCCGAAGCGTCAGTGCGTTGCAAGTTGTGCGCAACGAGAGTTCGATAAACATCTTTTGCCGTCTCTTCGGCTGAAGAAACCAGGGTCACATCCTCGCCCATGACGTAGGCAATTGCACCGGTGAGCAGCGGATAGTGAGTGCAGCCGAGGACCAATGTGTCAACGCCGGCAGACTTGATTGGGTCGAGATATTCTTTGGCGGCCTGCATCAGCTCGGGCCCTGCCGTGATTCCATTTTCGACAAACTCGACAAATCTGGGACAAGCCGCTGAGCTGATTTCGACATCAACCGCGGCGGCAAAAGCGTCATCGTACGCCCGCGATGTGATTGTGGCATTTGTGCCGATCACACCAATTTTGTTATTCCGGGTTGCGGCAACTGCACGCCGCACTGCCGGTTGAATCACCTCAACAACCGGGATGCCCATACCCACGGTGTAACGCTCTCGCGCATCGCGCAAAACCGCGGCGGAAGCCGAATTGCAGGCAATAACTAGAAGTTTCACACCCTCGGCAACTAATCGATCCATCACGGCTAGGGCCAGCTCGCGCACTTGCGGGATGCTCTTTGGGCCGTAGGGAGTGTTGGCAGTGTCGCCGACGTAGACAATCGATTCGTTTGGCAACTGGTCGATGATGGCGCGAGCGACGGTAAGACCACCTACACCGGAGTCAAAAATACCTATTGGAGCGTCGTTCACGACAACAGTCTATTTGTCGTCGCCTGAACTCTTCGGGTCTTCTGGCCGGAGGCCCTCATAAATCTCTTTGCAGGTTGGGCAAACTGGAAACTTATCTGGATCTCGACCGGGTACCCAGGTTTTTCCGCAGAGCGCAACTACCGGGGTGCCTAAAACAGCCGATTCGACGATTTTTTCTTTACGAACGTAGTGGGCGTAACGCTCGTGGTCGCCGGGCTCCATGTTTTGGATCTGCTCCTCAAGCAAAGTTCCGCCCGCTGTCTGTCCGCCAATCTTGTCGGCATCCAGGCTTGCTTCAAAATTCATCAGTTCTCCAAATCGGCTGCGTTACCTAAGACTGCAGTCAAATCTATTTCTTTGCCGTCTCTGATTACGGTAACGGTAACTGTGGCACCGGCAGGTTCGTTTCTAACCGCAGCGGTGAGTTCGCTCGCCGAGGTAATGGTCTCGCCATTCAGTGCGATCACGATGTCGCCAACTAATAGTCCGGCCTTTTCGGCTGCTCCCCCGGAGGTAAGTTCTCGCACTTCAGCACCGGTAGTAAAGGTGCTCTGTCCATCGGCGGCATCGGTTACGGCAGCCCCGAGTAGACCGTGGCTCGCCGCCCCGGTTTCGATAATTTCATCAGCGATACGTTTCGCAGTGTTACTTGGAATGGCGAACCCGACACCGATGTTGCCTGATTGACCCGAGCTACCAGCCGAAGCGATAGCCACGTTGATGCCGACTAGCTGACCATTTTGATTTACCAGGGCGCCACCGGAGTTACCTGGATTGATTGCTGCGTCGGTCTGAATCACCTTCAGGCTGATTGCTCTTCCGGAGCCGGTGAAGAACTGCAGACCGCCAAAGCCATCAGAATTGTTTGGCACCTCAGCTGAAGCAACCTGAATTGTGCGGTTTAGAGCCGAGACAATTCCGTTGGTAACGGTGTTTGACAGGCCAAGCGGAGCGCCAATGGCAACCACCGAGTCACCGACATTCACGGAATTTGAATCGGCAAATTCAATTGGAGTGAAGCTCGCGGCCGTTTCAATTTTTACGACGGCCAAATCATTGGTCGCATCAACGCCAACAATTGCAGCTTGATAGATACGGCCGTCAAAAGTTTTTACCTCAACTACCGGATCACTGGATTCGCCGCCTAGGGTCACCACGTGGGCGTTGGTCAGAACATAACCATCCGCAGAGAGAAATACTCCAGAGCCATTTCCAGCCGATCTGGCACCAGCAACCGAAAGGGTTACTACCGAAGGCGAGGCTATCGTGGCAGCAGCGGTGACCCAGTTGACAGTCTGAGTGTTGTTCACGACGACCGGTGCTGGACGCGTGTAATAAGTGAACGCGGTGATACCCACACCCGCACCCACTGCTCCGCCGACTAGGGCACCAAGGGTGATTGCAGCGGTTCCGGTCAGAAACGTTGTGCGCTTAGCCATTTTTTGTTTGAAGTTAGGCTTTTGAACCTGGGCAGCCGGTGCGTCAAATAAGAATTGGCGATTGTAATCAGACAAGGTTTACCTCTCAGAACTTGTTGTGCTAGCAGAATTACAACCAAGCCTGAATAGTTTATGTAAATTCCCTGTAAGAAAACTCAAGAGTTTCTAGTCGCAGCCAAAAACATCGGTTCGGCCAAGACAAAGTTGGTCAACCAAACGGACCAAGCCGCTACCCGTTTCAGCTGAGCTTTGTTCAAGCCCTTCGCCAACCTCGACCTCGAGGTGGGCATTAAGCACGATGTTGCCAACGAAATGCCGGGTTGAAACCGAGGCTACGGTGGCATAAACCGAGTAGGTAACTGCCACGGAAACCAAATAGGTTCCAGCCGAGACAAATCGGGTCGAAGTAGTTTCAGACTGGGTTACGTAACCGTTAAGCTGCCACTGTTGGCCCACTGGCAGAAATTCAACCGTTGTTGATTTTCCAAGCAGCAAGCCGGTTCTCTGGTGCGCACTGGCATCGTGCGTGAAACTTACCCATTCACCAATCGACAAGACAGTACCGGCAGAACTCGAAATTGAAAATGCAGTCGGGTTGAAATCTTGTTCTTCTTGCTGCGCAGAGGTTGAGCCTGGCGTTGTGCTGGTTGAGATTTGGGTGACCTTGATTGGCTTTTTAGCTGGCGCCTTGGGTACGACCTTGGCAGTAGGTTTCTTGACCGGTGCTGGAATGCGATCGACCATAATTGGGCGAGCTGATTGTGGTAGCAGTTTCGGCTTTACCGCTGGCTTAGCGGTCGTTTTCGGTTTAGCTTGGGGAACCTGCTTAATCACAGTGGTTGCCGTAGCAGACCGCGCTGGTTGCACGCTACGTGCCGAGGCGCAGACGGTGACCGTTTGATTTGAAATTTTAGATTTTGCGGACAACCCACTAGTGGTTGAAACACAATCGGCTGCCGAGGATGGCGAGGGCGTAAGCCAAAGCGTGGAACATAGCCCGAAAGCAATTGCCGAAATTGCCGAGCGCTTTTGCCAAAACATAACCAGAAATTAGCGAAATTGGGTCATCCGCGCCTGAGTTATCCACAGACAAGAAACTTCCGGGTTGTCCGCAGATCCGGGTTGTCCAGAGACCTGGGTGGTCCCGAGAAAAGAAAAAGGTCCGATCGGAATCGGACCTTTTTATGGTTGCGGGGGCAGGATTTGAACCTACGACCTCCGGGTTATGAGCCCGGCGAGCTACCGAACTGCTCCACCCCGCGGCGAAGTCTCGAGTATAGCACGGTTCGCAGGTTCATCTCCAGTCGGCTACCTTGAAGCAGCCAATGCATCCTCAATGGCTTTTTGCAGCTGCTCTTCAGCCTCGCCGTAGGCGGTCCAGTCTTGGTTAGCCAGCGCCTCTTGCTTAGCCACAATTGCTAAACGCGCCCGCTCTAGCGCCGCCTTCAAGGCTGGGCTAACTTCAATTGGGCTCTCGCCAGCACCTGGATCGGTTGGTTCGGTCGGATCCGTTGGCTCGAGGCCGTCGCCGGCACTAGCTCCAGAGTCGCCGCCGAATAGAGAATCTAGAGCGGCATCAAGCGTGTCTTCGAAGGCAATCTTGTCACCGAAGGCGACCAATACCTTTTTGAGAAGCGGGAAGCTAGTTTCTCCAGTTGATTGGATGTAGACCGGCTGCACGTAAAGCAAGCCACCACCAACCGGCAGGGTTAGCAGGTTGCCCTTGAGCACCTTGGTTGATCCCTGGCTCAAGATGTTGAGCAAACGCGAAACCTCAGAGTCGGCATTGAAGGCGTTTTGGACCTGACCTGGACCCGGCACAATGCTGTCCGATGGCAAGTTCAGCAATCGCAACTTTCCGTAGTTTGCCGAAACTTTGCCGGCCTGGTTTCCAGCATCACTGCTGGCTACCAAATAACCCTTCAGCACGTTTCTACTTGACTCCCCGGTAGAACGCGGGATGTAGGTGCTGTAAATCGAGAACTCTGGTGCAGTCGCCCCCGGAGTTTTCATGGTCAGGTAGTACGGCGGCTGAAGTGCGTTCACCGCAGAAGCCGTGGTTGGGTCGTTCGGAGTCATCCAGGCGTCTTCTTGGGAGTAGAACGAACCCGGATCAGTCACGTGGTAGGCGCCCAAAATGGAACGCTGCAGCTTAAACAGATCTGCCGGATAGCGCACGTGAGCCATCAACTCGGCAGACATGTCTTTTACCGACTTCAAACTGCTCGGGAAGACTTTGCTCCAAGTTTTGAGAACCGGATCGGTGTCATCCCAGGCATAGAGCGTCACTTTGCCGTCGTAGGCATCGACGGTTGCCTTGACCGAGTTGCGGATGTAGTTGATGCTGCCGCGACTGAAGGTCTCTTGAGTGTTGCTGTCGGCAATTGCCGCAGCCAGATTGCTGGCTCGCGAATACGGATAGTTCGACGAAGTGGTGTAGCCATCGACTATCCAGAGCACTCGACCGTCTACGATAGCCGGATAGGCGTCGCTGTCGAGGGTGAGGTAAGGAGCCACGGCTGCTACTCGTTCACGCGGAGTTCGGTCGTAAAGAATTTGCGACTGCGAGTTGATCGCGTCAGATAGCAGGATTTGCTCGCTTTGGAATTTCAACGCATAGGCCAAGCGAGCAAAAATGTTATCTAGTTTTGGACCACCATCGCCTTGGAAGGTGGTGTAGGTCTGGTTCGCTTCGCCCTCGCCAGCTGGATAATCAAGCTCACGAGGTTCAGCCGAAGCTGGTGCACCAACAATCGAGTAAGGTGGTGAGTTTTCACCAAAGTAGATTCTCGGTTCATAGTCCCCGAGTAGACCGTTCGATGGAATACCCTGCTGCAAGAACACTGGCTGACCCTCAGTTGACCGCTGATTTCCGAAGGCGGCAACCACACCGTATCCGTGGGTGTAAACAATCACGTTGTTGTACCAAGATTGGGAATCCCCCAAACCGGCCTGGTTTAGTTCTCGGGTGGCAATGACGGTGTCTTGAGTCTTGCCATCGATTGTGTAGCGGTCTACATCGAGGTGGGTCTGGAAGCTGTAGTACTGCTTGTACTGCTCTAACTGCTTGAACGAGGCTGAGACTAGCGCCGGGTCAATTAATCGAATGTTTGCAGTGGTTTGCGCGTCGGCTCGAAGTGCACCAGCTTCGGCATCCGTGGTTGCCGCGTATTCGATTACTTCAACTTTGTCGAGGCCGTAAGCCGCACGGGTTGCATCGATGTTGCGCTTGATAAATTCGGCCTCTAGGGTGCGCTCGTTTGGTACAACCTGAAAAGTTTGCACCACCCAAGGGTAAAGACCACCCAAAACAATGGATGAGATAACCATCAATGCGGTTCCGAGAATTGGTAGTCGCCACTTGCCGATAACTGCGGCAAATAAAAACAGGATTGCGACGACAGCCGAGATTAGAGCCAAGATTTGGAAACCCGGGATAACAGCGTTTACGTCTTTGTAGGTGGCGCCGGTAAACAGCCCAGCACTTGATGTCATGGTCGCATACTGGTCGAGCCAAAGTGAAACACCTTGAACTAGAAGGTAGAGAGCAGCCGTAACGGCGATTTGGATTCGAGCCGCCTTTGACACCCTGGTTTCACGGCCGTTGAAACGGATGTTGCCGTAAACCAGATGAATTGCTGCAGCGACCAGGGCTGCTATGAAAAGTGCTGCCGAAACGTAGCTGACCAAGCCGGCATAGAACGGCAAATCAAAAAGGTAAAAGCTAATGTCCAGGCCAAATTGGGGATCGGTCTGGCCCGTCTCGGTGCGGTTAAGCCAAGCCAAAGCGGTTGCCCACTCGCGCGATGCGGCCAAACCACCCATGACTCCGAGCACTGCAGGCAAAGCCCACATGATGACCTTGCGCAATTGGTCTAGGGCCTGACGGTAGACCCCAAATGGGTCGCGCTCATCTGGGAACTTTAGATAAATTGGCCGGGTCTTGAAGGCAATAAAGAAGCTGCCCCAGACCATTGCTGCCATCAGAATTGCAGCTGATGCGAACAAACCTACTCGGGCGGCAATCTCGGTGGTGAAGACCTCGTTGTAACCCAATTGGCTAAACCAAAGCAAGTCGGTGTATAGACCCGATGCGCCAAGCAGCGCTGCGCCGACCGCAACCACTATCGAAATAGCGATTGAAGCTGGGCTTGGTTTTTTGAATACTGGCGGAGTTAGCGGGGTAGTCATTTTGCTCGCTTTCAGGGCCTAGTTAGCCGAACAGGTTGGTAAGGAAGAGTAGTTTTGATTTTTTACTGCGGTGAGAGCGCTTAGCGAATCGTCTAACGATTCGACCGCAATTACGGTGAGGCCCTCAGGAACGTGACCGATAACCTCATCACAGTTGGATTTTGGGGCAAAAAACAGAGTGGCTCCTTCACGAACTGCAGAAAACATCTTTTGCTGAATTCCTCCGATTGGTCCAACCGCACCGGTGGGTGAAATTGTTCCGGTTCCAGCAATTATGTTTTTTGAGGTTAGGTCACCCGGAGTCAGTTTGTCGATGACAGCGAGTGCAAACATAAGACCACCGGAGGGGCCACCAACATCAGCAAGTTCGAGCTTCACTTGAATCGGGAAGTCGTATTTGTAGCCAACAATGATGCCCAAGCGCCAGGCGCCGGTGTCGTCTTTGACCGGGGTGATTTCGTAATCGAACTGACTGCCGTTGCGCAGCACGGTCACCGTCAGCGGTTTCTGGCCATCGTATTTGGCAACCAATTCACGTAGTTGTTCAACGGTTGAAACTTTTACCGAATCGATCGCGACAACAAAATCTGAGGCGACCAGCTTTTTAGAGGCCGGTGATCCTGTATTTACCTGAGAAATGTAAACCCTCCCAGGAACTTCGTAACCCAACTCAAGCAACGCTGCCGCTATGGCATCCTGTTGAGAAATCTCCATTAGAGCAGTGCTCTCGGCTTCACTCTGCTCAACTGTCTGATTGGCTGGGAAAACCTGATCGATGGGAATCACCGACTGGCTTGGGTCTAGCCACGCCATACCGAGCTCGAGCCAACTTGGGGTGGCATTTCGGTTTCCGACAATGCTCACGGTCAAAAGGTGCAGTTCACCCTCGGTTGGATAAACTTTCGCCCCTTCGATGCTGATTACCGATTGGCCGTCGGTTTGAGCCAACAGGTCGAAAGTAGGACCTGGTCTTTCGATTACGTAAGGGGTCGGCAAAGCCACTAGGCCAAGCATCGAAACTGATGCCAGAGCGAGAAAACCAAGACCAAATCGGCGTCGAGTGCGCGGAACCGCTTCGGTTTCAAACAAACTCATGGCACCTCATCCTTCGTTGAATTAAGCCTATTTGGCGACATCAAAACTGCGAGGCGTGGGCCGCAAATCGCAGAACGCTCTAGGCGAACAAATCTGAAAGAACCCTGCATGCGCGCGCGCAAAATCAGATCGCCAGATAGCGTTGACGTTATGAAGCCCGAAGACTTCGAAGAATTTATCCGAAAATTCTTACCCGAGAACATCAACGCCGATGACTTGGCGGCCGCTGCAGGATTGCCCAAGGATCCTGAAAGTTTGCGCCTGCTCATCGAACAGATGCAAAGTGCCATGCGCGTGATGCCCAACAGCGATTCTGGTGTGAACTGGGATTTGGCTTTGTCGCAGGCAACCCAAATAGCTCGACAGGCAAATCTGCCAGTACCGGATGGGGTTCGGCGAGAGATAGAAGCCGCCCTTCAAATTGGGTCGCTTTGGCTTGGCGAGGCAACCTCGCTTAGCCAGGTGCACCATGACCCCAAACTTCTAAGCCGCGATCTGTGGGTCGCCGACGCGATTGGTCTATTCAAAGTCTTGGCTGGACCTGTTGCCGATCGAATGAGTTCGGCCTTGGCCGAAAACCTGCAGCAAAACGCACCTGAAGAGTTGGCTCAACTGCTCGGGGCAGCATCGGGCTTGCTGAAATCAGCCGGTGCCACCATTTTTGCCATGCAACTCGGTCAAGCCCTGGCCAAACTCTCAACCGAGGTGCTTGCCGGCGGTGATACCGGCCTGCCGATTTTGGACCGACCAGCTTTCATTCCGCAAAACCTGATGGCTTTTGTGGCCGAATCAGAATTACCGGCTGATCAGGTTTACATCTACCTGATCATTCGTGAATTGGCGATTACCAGCCTGTTCCGGCAGAGTCGATGGCTGCGCGATCAGGTAACAAATCAGATTACTCGGTACGCAGCCGGAATCAGCATCGATAGTGGAGCCATCAACGAGCTGGCGGAAGACCTAGATTTAGAGAATCCAGAGGAGCTTAAGCGAGCCCTAGAATCGGGAGCTTTTATCGCTGAGCGCACCGATGAACAAAAGGAAGCACTGGAAGCCATCGAAACTGCGCTTGCCATGATTGAGGGCTGGGTTGAAGCGGTCACCACCGTAGCCACAGCACGATTGCCGAAGCAGTCGGCTATTGCCGAGGCTGTGCGCCGAAGAAGAGCGGTTGGCGGACCAGCTGAGCACACTTTTGCAGCCCTGGTTGGCTTAGAACTGAGGCCGCGAAAATTGCGTGAAGCAACCGCATTCTGGTTGACCATCACAGAAAAATTGGGCGCGAGCAAACGCGATTCAGTTTTTGAGCACCCTGATTTGCTTCCAACGGCTCAAGAACTCGAAAATGTCGAAGATTTTATTGCCCGACTAGGCAGTAACGGCGATTCGATGGATGACGAACTTCGCAAACTTTTAGGCGAATCAAACTAGCCGCTGCGGCGAATCAAACTTTTAGCTGTGGAAAAGCCCGGCGAGGCTAAACGAAATTCGACACAATTTCGCCATGGTGACAAGAATCAATCCCAGCCTTCCGGCGCTTTGGCGAGACCCAAAGAACATGCAAATTGGTTACGGCAAAAAGGCTGTCCAACTGGGCAACCTCAGCCTCTCGCAAGAGAAACTGGTAGCCGCTCTTTTTATTGGCGTAGCCGACAGCCAGTTTGATCTGATTGCTCAGCAAACCGGAAATTCAATTACCGAATCAACCGAACTTCTAACCGCTCTTGAAAAAACGCTAATTCGAGACCGTGATCGAAATTTCCAACTCTCCCCCGAACTTGTCTCCAGCATGTTTGCCGAGATTAGCCGCGCAAACCTAGAACATAACCAATCTGGCAACCAAATAGTTGCCATGCGCGCAACTCGAAAAATATTCATCAACGAACTAACTGCATCCGGCTTACTGGCGGCCCAAGCACTGGCAAGTTGCGGTATCGGTCAAATATTCACTGGCGATCGAGAATTAGTTTCAAAAGCAGACTTAGGGCCCTGCGGTTATCCTGCGCAGCTTCTTGGCAAACCGCGAATTACCGCCACGCGCGACCTGCTTAGCGCATCTCCCAATCAAACTCAGATTTCTTTCAACGCATCCGTTTCAGAAAATGTCGATGCCGCGCTGCTCTTGGGTCAAGAAATAGTTGATCCAAGCAGCTATCAAAATTTTCTCAGCAGCGATACCCCGCATGCGGCGCTAATTTTCAAACAGGATGGCCTGTGGTTTTCGGGACTGGTTAGACCCGGGCTAACCCCTTGCCTGAACTGTTATCTCTCGGCTCAACACGATGAAGATTCGGCTTTCCCCACCCTTGCCAGTCAGTTGGTCAACTCAAAATCTCGGCTTGACGACACCGCATCCAGGTTATTTGCAGCGGCAATAGCTACTCGACGACTGCTTCAATATCTCGACTCTGAAACCACCGGCGCCACGTTTGAGTTAGGGGCGTTGCAGTTCAACTATTCGACGCCCGAGATTGAAGCATTCGATTGGAAATTCGCCCATAATTGCACTTGCAATTTCAGCTAGTAATCAAACCTAAAAAGCGTGAGGGCTCACGCTGCCAGCCTTTTTGATTGTCGCGTTTTGACCAGGTGATCACCAGTTGCTGCATTGCTCGAGTGACAGCAACATAGAAAAGGCGCTGCTCCTCAAAAATTTCAGCTTCAGTTTTCGCGTAACTAATCGGAAGATAACCTTCAGTCACACCGACCACAAAAACACAGGGCCACTCGAGGCCTTTGGCCGCGTGAATTGTCGACAGCGTGACAGCGGCCCGCTGTGGTTCATCTGAGCTTCTCATCCGCTCATCCAACTCGATGGCTAGAGCCCCAAGGTCAGCTGTTTCAGGCAGCTCGTCAACAATGGTCAAGAGCCCGTTGAGGGCCTCCCATTTTTCTCGAGCAGCACCTTTAGTCTCAGGTGCCAGGGCTTGCCAACCCAGCGACCGAATGATGTTCGACACCGACTCGAAGACAGTTAGGGATGATCCGCTTAGGGCCTCGGCGCGTATAGCACGGATGGCGGCCTGGATCTCAGGCCGCTGAAAATACTTCTCGCCACCGCGAACCTGATAGCTAATTCCAGCGGAAATTAGAGCATTTTCAAAAGCTTCGGATTGCCCGTTGACTCGGTACAGTATTGCAATGTCGGCTGGAGAGGTTCCCTGCGCGAGCAACCCTTCAATACGGCTAACCACGTAGGCTGCTTCGTCTGAGACTGACTCGAACTCTTGAATCCTTGGTTTTGCCGAGCCAGTTTTGCTGGCAGATTCAAGCTCAAAACTATCTGAGGTGGCCAAGCGATTTGCCGTGGCAATAATTGATTCACTGCTGCGGTAGTTTTTGGTCAACTTGACCACCTGGGCACCCTCAAATCGATTACTGAAGGTTTGCAGAAAGCGACTTGATGCGCCGGTGAAAGTGTAGATGGTTTGATTTGGGTCGCCGACAACACAAATTTCATTGCGATTTCCGAGCCAGACGTCCAATAGTTCTTGCTGCAGCGGGCTAATGTCCTGATACTCATCCACGGTAAAAAAACGATATTGAGCGTGAACGTGAGCCAGCGCTCTCGGCTCAGATTTCAACAAGCCGATAGTGAGCAACAACACATCTTCCCAATCGATCTGCTGCCTAGCTATTTTTAGTTCTTCGTACTTAGTAATCAGTTCCAACAACTTTGTCGGAGACATTCCCGCTACCGAATTTTTGCGGCTTTTCGAGTAGTCACCCATGGCCGTGAGTGAGTATTTGAGCCACTCAATTTCGGCAGCTACGTCTCGCACCGATGCGGTATCGAGCTTCAGCTTCAAACTAGTGGCAGCCTCAATAATCAACTTAGATTTCGACTCAATTACCTTTGGCGCCGCAGCACCGGTGAATTGTGGCCAAAAATACTCGAGCTGCGAGAGTGCCGCCGAGTGAAAAGTTTTAGCGCTAACGCCGGAAACACCCAAAGCGCGCAGCCGAGTTCTGAGCTCAGCGGCCGCCTTGTTGGTGTAGGTCAAAGCCAAAACCCGATTGGGCGAAAATTGGCCGGTAGCTACCCCGTATGCGATTCGGTGAGTGATGGTGCGAGTTTTACCAGTACCTGCGCCCGCGATGATGCAGGTTGGGCCGGTGAGTAGCTGGGCGGCAAGGCGCTGCTGATCATCTAACTGGTCGAGAATCTGCTCCGGCGTCACAATCCCTCGCGATCGGTGGCGCAAACTATCTCGGCACCGAACCAGTGTTCAATAATCGCCCTCGAGATAGAAAGTCGACTTGGCAAATACAGCCGGTCGGCTTCCGCTTCAATCTCGGCCCTCGAAAACCAGCGAAGTCTTTCGATTTCAATGCCATCTGGAACCGCTTCAATGTCGGGATGATCTGGGTCTAAATCGGCAAAAAATCCGACCATCAGTGAGGCTGGAAATGGCCAGGCTTGACTACCAAGATATCTCGGGTTGGTAACCCGAACGCCGGCCTCTTCATACATTTCGCGAATTACAGCTGCCTGCAGAGATTCACCGGCCTCGACAAAACCAGCCAGGATAGACCAGCGGTTTTCTCCCCAACTGCCTTGCGAACCCAGCAAAATACGTTCTTGCTGATCTATAACACCAACAATGATTGCCGGATCAGTCCTGGGGAATATTTCCTGCCCATCAGCCAAACACTTGCGAGACCAGCCGGCTTTGATGATTTCGGTTGCCGACCCGCAACGTGGGCAAAACTGATGCGACTGATGCCAGTTGTTAATGGCTAACGCCTGGGTATAAACGCCGGCATCAAGCGGGTTGAGTCCTGCGCCAGTCTTGCGCAAGCCATGCCATTCGAATTCATCAAGACCTAGTTCGGCCACCAAGTCACGATTCAAAATTGCCAGCAAAATCGGCGCACCGTAGGAAACGTAATCTGTTTCAAGCTCACTTTTACCTAGGTAAATCAGATTTTCGTAACTGGCGATTCTTTCGGCATCAAAATACACCAACTCCGGATTGCCATTGTGGACTCCGGTTGTCGGAACCTCGCCATTGAGCATCGGTAAAACACGCACGTTAGGTTGTAGCAAAATGTCGGAAACAGCAGAGACCGACTCGCGACTTAGGTAGTCACGATCGACGGCGTTTTGTGCCAAAGGCAATTTGAGCATGCTGTCACTTTCGCGTGGCGATTCAGCCTCTGATTAGACGGTGCGTCTAACCTGAACTACATGGCAAAATCTCCCTTGATTTTAGCGGCGCTAGCTAAAGACGCAGCGCCGCATCTAGATTTCTCGCAAGTAAAACCATTGACTGCAGGAACCGGCGGAGCCTTCGACAGCGCTTTGCTAACCGCAACCTCGGGGGATCACTTCACAATCAAACTGCCGAGAAACGCATCCGCTGGAACCGCGCTCGAGGTTGAGTTGAGGGCACTCAGCGCACTCACCGCAGAGGTTCGAGCAAAATTACCGTTTGAAATCACCCAGGTCGTAGGCGAGACTCGAGAGACAACGGGCATACGAGCCGTGCTCTTCAAGTTCGTCTATGGCGACCCATCGAATCCCGCGCAACTGTCGGTAGGCAGCAAGTTAGCCGATTCGGTGGCCAGAGCAATTGCCGCAATCCACTCAATTGACCGACAGGTAATCGATAACGCCGGGCTACCCAATCTGAGTATCGCTGAAATTCTCAAACTACGGATCAGCGAACTCGACCGAATCGCAGCGACCGGGCGCGTTCCTTCAGCACTGCTCACCCGCTGGGAAACTGCGTTGGAAGATGTCTCGATTTTCCATTTTCAAACCTGTGTTATTCACGGCGGCCTAAATGCGGATTCGCTGCTGAACCTAGACGATGAGGTTAGTGGCGCACTGGGTTGGTCATCGCTGCGAGTCTCAGACCCAGCTGAAGATTTTGCTTGGATTTTTGGTACCGGCTTGCACGAAAACAACGATGCTCTGTTGCGCAGTTACCTGAGCTATCGCGACGTGGTTGATCATGGATTCAAAGCTCGCGCCATTCTTTACAGCGAACTCGAGCTTGGTCGTTGGTTGCTTCACGGAATCGCTATTTCAGATCAGGCAATTATTGACGATGCGGTTGCGATGCTGAGTGTTTTAGCCGATGAGGTGCAGTCTGGCTCAATATCAAAATTGGCTGCGGGTACCGGACCTGCCGCCGTCTTGAGCAGTTCGCTGATTGAGCCAGATGTTGTGGAAGACTATGCGGCCACTGCTTTTGCCAGCCCGGCTGCAGAACCGGTATCTAACGAAGATTTGCAATACGTAGATTTGCAAACCAAACCGATTGAGCTTCCGGAAAAATCTGACAACGAACTTTTCTAAGGTTTTACGAATCCAACGAAGTTGCGAATCGGCTAACCCAGTGACCTTAGAAATTGCTGCCAACTCTCGAGCAGCTCTTCAGGATCTAGGAGCTTCGGGGATAGCTCTTCGTTTTCGGCCACAAAATATAGCGTTCCGGTGATTTTCTCGGGGGCTATGTTTTTTGCTGTGGCATAAACCCAACGATAAATCGACAACTGCCACAATTTTGCCGCAGCCTCGGTCTCGGTTTTGGGTGATTTTCCAGTTTTCCAATCGACAATTTCGATGCCGTTCGGCGTTTCAAAAACCGCATCCAATTTGCAAATGATGGTGTGGGAGCCGATGGTGAGTTGGAGCTCTTCTTCTGCAGCTATTGGCTGGAGAGTAGCCCACCGCGAGTTTTCAAAATTGGTGATCAGAGTTTCTAGATTGGCCTCTTCGAAACCCGAAATGAATTCTTTCTCGGATGCTTCCGCCCTAAATTTGCGCTCAATCCACTCGTGAAAAAGAGTGCCCGTGCGAGTGGCTTGAAAAGGTCTCGTCGGAACCGGCCGCAAAATTCGCTGAGCCAGCTTCTCGGGCTCAGAAATAAGTTGGTACATCGCCGAGGCCGCAATTCGAACTGGAAGCTCAGTTTGTTTTTTGCTGAGCTGACGTTGATCTAACTCGGCCAGCAAGAGCTCGATAGTGAACGAATCGGAGTCATCAAAATTGGAGACACTTTGACCATTTTCGATTGACTGTTCGACCTGTTCGGCCACCCGCTGCAGTTTGTTGCGATGTGCGAGACCTAAAGGCTCTAACGGCCAAGCAGTCACTTCGCTGGTCTGATCTTGGGGGTTAGTGTCTTGTTCGCGCTCAGGCATTTCAACACCGAGAGTGCTCGAACCCAAAAGCAGATAGGGAGACAGTTTTCTTGGGTTCTTGTTGCCGGCCTTCCAATAGGAGGCTGCCAGCAGTAAATTGCGTTTTGGCCGAGTTGCGGCGACATACATCAAACGCAATTCTTCACGGGCGTGATGTTCCCGATTAGCCACTTTGAAGGCCTCAACGGCATCCTTGGCATCTTTTTGAACTTGGATTTGGTCTACCTCGAGTTTTGGCAAGGCAGCGCTGTCACCGCGCAACGGAAACGGCAGCACTCCAAGGCTTAACCAGCCTGAACTTGCCCTATTCGGACTGTCAGGAAAATCGTCTTCAACCAGGTTGGCGATCGCGACGTGATCCCACTCGAGCCCTTTTGCGGCGTGAACTGTGAGCACCTGGACAACGCCCTTGACCGGTGGTTTAGTTGGAACTTCGAGACGTTCGTGTTCATCGGCAAAATCAAGCCACTCAAGAAATGCACCCAAATAGGGTCGATTGCTTGTGGTCACGTAATTTTGAACCACTTGGCCGAAAGCATTCAACTGTGCGAGCGGGTATTTTCGAACTGGATTAGCCATAAGTTCGATATCTAGCCACAGCTCCTGCTCGACAAATCGCACAAAGTCGGTCAGGTTCATTCCTGTCTGCGAGCGCAATCGCTTTAGCAGTGCTGCAGCATCGGCTAGGCGCACCAACCCGAGATCACTGAACCCGAATCGCTCTAAATTGGAAAATTGGTTGAGCACATCAAGGGCATCAACAATAGTCATCTGCTCTAAAGATGAATGCCCTGTTTCAGACTCTTTGATTTGGCGATTGTAAAAGTGCGTGAATTTTTGCAGTGACTGTAAATCTTTTGGCCCAATTCGCCAACGTGGCCCGCTGAGCAACCTGATTAGTTCGCTACCCGCTTCGGCACGGTGAATAACTTTTAATGCGCAAACTAAATCGACGATCTCTGGATAGTCGAGCAGTCCACCCAGACCGACAACATCTACCGCCAACCCTTGGGCTTCCAGTGCAGAAACATAAAGCGCCATGTTCGATCTTTTACGCAGAAGCAAGGCGGCAGTTTTATCTTCATCCATTTGATTCGCAAACCACTGAGCCACCTGTTCAACTTCTTGAGCCATAGTCTGCGAAACAGAAATTTCAATTTTGCCCTCGATAGCCGTCGGGCTCGGTGCGAGCTCTAACACCTTGAGTTCACCAATAAGTTGATTGGCAAAAGCGAGCACAGTTTTTGGGTTTCGCCATGACGTGGAGAGACTGAAGGTTGCTTGGCCAGAGCCGGCAAAATCAATGTGAAAATTAGCTAGGTTTGCCGCACTTGCTCCGCGCCAACCATAAATTGACTGATTTGGATCGCCGACGGCAAAGACCGAGCGGCCCGAAAAAAGTTCAGCTAAAAATCGCGATTGCAGCACCGAAGTATCTTGATACTCATCGAGCAGAATCTGCGAAAAAGCCGCTTGCTCTTCCTGCTTTGCAGCGTCTAGTTCAGCAACCGCCCGATAAGCCAGGGCAACCTGGTCGGCGTAGTCGACCAAGCCCAACTCACGTTTGCGGTGTTGGTAGCCCTCAGCCAATTTAGCGATTATCGGGGTTTGCTGTGCTCCCCCGAGCAAGGTATCCATGTAGGCGAACCTGCCACTATCTTCAGTTTTTAGGCTTTTAGGTAACCGAGCAAACTTTTGCGAGAGTTCACTAATTACATCTTCGATTTCGGCAGCGGTGGCACTGTTTTCAGTCATGGCCTGCGAAATATTTAGTACCGCCTCAATCAGCTGATTGAGTGACTGATCGACTTCGAGAATTCGATCATCAATTTCTGAACCAAACCGAAACAGGGTTTCGCGAACTAATTGGTATGAAGCAGCCTCGGTAAGTAGCGCGTTATCTGGCTCGAACCCTAGGCCCAGTGACCAGTTTCGGAAAATTCGATTGGCATAGCTGTTATAGGTGGAAATTGTTGGCGGGGCAAAATCGTACTCAAGTGCGGCTGGCCACAACTCTGAGTCGCGCAATCGCAACAGCCCGTCGTAGATTCTCTTATTCAGTTCGTTAGCTGCTTTTCGAGTGAAGGTTAGGCCAAGTATTTGTTCTGGCCGGCACACTTCGTTGGCAACAAGCCAGAGCACCCGAACCGACATCAATTCGGTCTTGCCAGAACCGGCACCAGCAATTACCAGCGAGGGAGAATCTATCGGGGCCAGCTCGACGGCTCGTTGCTGCTCTTCGGTGAGCTGAAACGGGCGAAGCAAAGCGTAGACATCGTTTGCCGAATATTTAGTCAACTGCAGACACCGCCTTAACCAGGTGAATTCGGCAACTTCCAAATTCGCGATCGTTAGTGCAATGCGTGCTCATGCGAGCTTCAAGCGTGAGATTGGTCATCGCCATTTCGTTGGTTGCCCGCTCGATTAGGTTTTGCAGCTCTTGGCGCAAATCGACATCAGATTTGATTGATGGCTGAACTCGCTCGACAAGTTTTTCGCCACCAATTGCCACGATTGACGCGTCAAAGTCTTGATGGTTGGTTACCCCTTCAAGTTGGCCGAAAGCGCCCGCCTCAAATGCCAATTGATAACTGCCCAACTGCGGATTTTGGCGAACATCTCTGTCGGCTGGCACCCGACTCGAGGTTTTCAGGTCGACGATTCGAATGCTGCCGTCTGGCCGAAGTTCGATGCGATCTACCTTTCCGCGCAGCCTGGCTTTACCAATATCGAACTCAAATTCGACCTCACGACCAATGACGCTGGCCGATTGAACCTCAAATTTCTGCAGGTATTCGAGCATGTTGAATAATGCCCGGCGCGCTTTTCTGCTGGTTTGCTGCTCGATCCAGTCGGCGTCAAAGCGAAGTTCAGACCATCGAGATTGCAGCATCTGCCAGTATTGCGCTTCGGCCTCGACTGCTGATGTCATAGCCACTTCTTGTTCGAAGAGTTGGTGCAAGATTGTGCCCAACGAAGATTTGAAGTCTTTGACGTCACCGCCGTTTGCCGATAAAAACCAGTGCAGCGGACACTTGGCAAAATTTTCTAACTGAGACGGGCTGATGCTGACTATTTCAGAATTTAGGTCGCTGAGCGGCTCAAGGCTAGAGAGCGGGGCAAGGCCGTACCACTGACTTGGATGGGCGCCCGGTGCTGCGGCTGAGGCCAGTTTGGCCAGTTTGACGGCCAGGGGCAAAACTTGGTCGGGCGAGGCCAAGGCAATCTGACGCCGAAGTCGGCCAACCGTGGATCGAAGATTTAGCGAATCGATCTCGAACTTGGTTGCCTCTGGCAATTCAGAGCACATAAATCGGAAAAATTGTGATGGTTGCTCATCTTCGGTCTGGGCAAAAGTGAACACAATTTTTTCGGATGCGGCACCGAGGGTCTTGAAGAGCAGCCGCGTTTCATCAGGTAGTTCAGACCTTACGAACCCTTGCTCAACATTCGAGCCGCTCAAAATCAGCGAGAGCAGCTGGGCATCGAATAGCGATGATCTGGGTTTTAGGTTCGGCCAAATTCCTTCGATTAGATCTGGAACAAAAATTCGTCGAAACCTTCGCCCGATGAGCATGGCCGGGGTGAGCAGTGGCACCTGACCAGGCAGCTCGTTGGCGGACTCGAGCGAATCTTCAGCGATGTTCTTCGACAACTGCTCGAACACAAAATGACTTGCCGGTAGCTCTGGGTTTCGCTCGACAAAGCGGTTTGCAGCCGCAAAGAGCGCGACCAGTGAATTTAGGTTTTCGGTTATCTGCGCGCTTGGATTTTCTTCAGCCAACCAATTTTGAACGGTTATTGAGCCCTCGTAAAGCGCCCAGAGCAGCTGCTCAACGCTGCCCGGCTCCGAAGCAAGACTCTGCGCCTGGGCAAAACGCTCGAGAAAGTTGGCCGCAATTTTGGCCTCGGTTCCGCGACATTGCTGCAGTATCTGCGCATCATCAAAAAGGCTTGCCAACAACTCTGAGTTGGTGATTCGAACCTGGGATGGCTCTGACCACTTTCGCAACTCGCGAGTCAGACGTCGAATTTGTAGCGAATCTAGAGAGCAGAAAGCATTTTGGAATAGTGCGGCTCGCTGAAACTGGTCTAGCTGGTCGAAATTAATGCTGGCCTGCGCCAGCTCAAGCAGGCTGCGTGCAGCAAATTGCTGACTAAACGCTTTGGCACTGCCCGCTTGAAAAACAGGCACTTCGAAGTAAGAAACCAGGGATTGCACCTGATCGAGGATGGTGCGCGAGCGAGCGACAATTGCCATCTGCTCGAAGGGGATTTTTTCGATTAGATGAGCATGCCGAATTTTTGCTGCGATGGCGGCATATTGAGTTTGCTGGTCATGAAAAATTTGAACCTCGACCGAGTCGTCGTCGAGATTTTGGGCGGTCAGCCCTTTTCGCTGAGTGCCAGCAAGAGCCGGATCAATTCGGGCTGAAACTGCTGCCATGGCAGCTGAAATTGAAGGTTGCCGCAGCGGTTGCTCAAGTCTGAATTCGCTGAAATCAGCAAACCTTGAGCGCAACTTTTGCATCAACACTTTTTGTTCGGTAGCCCTGAAGCCCAAGGTTGACGAATCTGGATCGGAAAAAAGAATCAAGCCCGCGGTAGCCGCCAAGGTCTCGAGAAAATCGACAGCTGCCGGACTGAGCTCTTGGGAATCGTCAACCAAGACTTGCTTTACCTCGGCAACCAGGTAAGGGTGCTCGATAATGGCCTGCTGGGCCGAGGAAAGCAACTGGGCAGAATCGTAGACATTATTTGGCAATGATTCGAGGTAGGCAGCTAGCACTTGGGCGGCCGACTGCCATAGCGGTTTTTGTTGCTGATTCGCCAGATACACCAGTTTTTCGGGATTGACCTGATTTTCAAGACAAATAGTGAGCAATTCACGTACTTCAGCGGCAAAGCCATTCAACGAGCGAACTGTTTTCGAGGCAACTGCCGGCCATTCGATGTCAAGTTCGGCAATTAGATTTGAAATTATGGCCTGCTGTTCGGCTCCGGTTAGTAATAGCGGCAGTTCGCGAGATTGATCTAGGGCCAATTTGTTGAGCACACCGAAGGCAAAAGAGGGCAAAGTGCGGGCGAGAGATGAAGGCACCGCGAGTTGCAATTCGACTGCCAGAAAGTCGCGAAGCTTATCGGCGGCATAGCGATTTGCCGCCAAAACCAGAACCTGATCGGGTTGGTTGGCTCTGATTAGATTGGTGGCCAAAGCGGCGAGTGCCACCGTTTTGCCACTGCCCGGCGAACCCAAAATTAAAGCATTTTGCCCCAGCGGAAGATTTGACACCTGCTGCTGAATCGGAGTTAGGTCAAACCCAGATTTCACCAAACTTTGGCGCTTAAACGAGATTTCGGGCATGGGGCTAATCTAGCCAATTGCTGCGACGTCCTGGTCTGGGTTCGGCAATTTTCGGCAATAACGGTGACCAGTTGAGGTGTTTAGAATAGAGGCTCTTGGCATAACCTAGAACAGAGACAGGAAGGCCGAAATGGACATCAGAATCGGAATCAAGCACTCGGGGCGCGAAATTAGTTTTGAAACTGACCGCAACGCAGCAGAGATTGAATCAGCGGTATCGTCTGCTCTCGAGACTGGTGCCAAATTGATTAAACTTTCCGATTCAAAAGGCAAGGTTTACCTGATCCCAGCCGAAGCGCTCTCCTACCTAGAAATTGGAGTTGAAGAGACTCGTCGCGTTGGGTTTATCGCCTAATGGACTTGAACATCATCATTAGCCAGGTGTTTTTGCTGGTTTACGCAGGCTTGTTGGGTTTGGTTGCCCCATGGATCGGGTTTAGCAACAAATCGGTAGGCAGCCTGGTTCCTATGGCGATCGCGGTTATTTGGTCCTCGGTGTTGTCAACCCTGTTGGTTCTGCTTTCTGTCGGCTATGACAATCCGCTAAACCTAACCGCGGTCATGTTATCGATGCCTCTGGCCATGTGGTTGGGCACCAAGTTAGTGGCAGCAAGATTTGCTAAGCAGCCTGCCCACCACTAGGCAGTAAGCCCGAGAGCATCCATTCTGAGAGTGTGCGCACCAATTAGTTCTGAAATCAGCGGTTCAAGTTTGCCGTAGGCGGCAAGATTAACCTGTCGCTCTTGGGCTTCAGTCAAAATCTTCGATTTAGTCACGCCGGCCAGTTTGCGATTATCCAGCCCGGCTCGAAGCTCGAGCAAGACATCTCCCATGATTCGACGCCCCCATACCGCAAGCCTCGATGCCAACTGCGGATCGTCAGCCATAGCCTGAAGCAAAACCTTTTTGGCGAAAGTTTCAAACTTTTTGTCGCTCAAGATTTTTTCAACGTCGGCGCGCAATTCCAGCGGTAATCCGGCTGAGAGTCGACGATAAAAATCGTCTAGCAAGCCACCAACAAGGTAAACCTTGATCACCGCCTCAAACCAATCAAGTCCCGCGGTGCGCGAGTGGAAGACCTCGATGCCTTCGACAAATGGTTCCATCGCGTCAGTCGGGTCAATGCCAAGGGTGGCGATTCGTTTAGAAATGGCGCGATACTTCTCGAACGACTTAGCCGCGGCCTCGCTCAGTTCGGCTTTGTACTGGGTGTTCGGCGAGTACTTCAACTCTGCAGTCAGAATTTCGAATTGGCTCAGTTGTAGATAAGCCAGGCGCCCAAGAAACTCTTTTGGTTCTGGGGTAAATGGTTTGAGATTTACCTCACCGGTGTTGCGTGCGCGCTCTTCACGGGCCGGCAGAGTTAACTTTTTAGACCGCTTAGCGAAACGCTTGAACCATTCAAACACCTCACCACTTTAGCAACCGCCATGGCTATGGGGTAGCCGGGTAGACTATTAGAAAATCAAGGAGTGCAATGAATTTCATCGAACTAGGCATCGACCAAGACATAGTCGACGCCCTAGAGGCTAAGGGAATCACCTCTCCTTTTCCGATTCAAGAACAGGCAATACCTTTGGCTCTGACTGGCCAGGACATCATCGGCCAAGCTAAAACCGGTACCGGAAAAACTCTGGGTTTTGGTTTGCCATTGATTCAAAAACTTGGTTTGTCTCCTACTCCGGGAGCAAAAGCGCTGGTTGTGGTTCCAACTCGTGAGCTAGCAATCCAGGTCGCGGATGATCTAAAACTTGCTACCGGCAACCGCTCAACCACCGTGGCCGCTATTTACGGTGGAAAGTCATACGAGGGTCAGGTTGCCGAGATTGACGCCGGTGCACAGATCATTGTGGGCACCCCCGGTCGCCTCATTGACCTATCAAAGCAGCGCAAGCTCGACCTAGGCAGCATCGAGATTATGGTTCTCGATGAGGCCGATGAAATGCTTGACCTCGGCTTTTTGCCAGATGTTGAAAAACTATTTGCCTACACCCCAGCAACTCGACAGACCATGCTGTTTTCGGCCACCATGCCGGGAGCAATCGTCAACATGGCCCGCAAGTACCAGAATCGCCCAGTTCACATCCGTGCAAATGAGCCAGATGAGGGCCACACCAAAGCAGACATCAAGCAGTTTGTCTATCGAACTCACGCCCTAGACAAAGACGAAGTTGTCGGTCGAATTTTGCAGGCCGAAGGTCGCGGCAAAACTGTTATTTTTACCAAGACCAAGCGTCAGGCCAGCAAAGTTGCCGAAGAATTGGTCGACCGAGGTTTCAGCGCTACCGGCCTTCACGGTGACATGTCTCAAGAGGCTCGCGAACGTTCGATGAACGCGTTTCGCACCGGCAAAAAAGAAATTTTGGTTGCCACCGAAGTGGCCGCACGAGGCATTGACGTTGACGACGTAACCCACGTAATCAACTACACAGTTCCAGAGGACGAGAAGGCCTACCTTCACAGAGTTGGGCGAACCGGCCGCGCGGGTCGAACCGGAATCGCTGTCACTTTCGTTGACTGGGAAGATTTGGTGCGTTGGAAACACATCAACAATGCCCTTGAATTTGGTCAAGAAGAACCAACCGAAACTTACTCAAGTTCTGAACACTTGATGAAGGATCTGAATATTGCTGCCGGCACCAAGGGTCGACTAAACAAGGCGTCCGAAGAGCCGAGGCGCAATCCAGGTCGCGAAGATAACTCAAAATCTTCAAATCGTGGCAGGTCGCAAAGTGGAAGTAAGCCCTCATCTGATCGCGGCAGAAATTCTGGAACTAAAGCACATGGCGAAAAAACTCAAGCGAGCGGTAAGGCCGCTTCGAACACCGAACACAAACCAGAGCGCTCTGGCGGGGTAAAACGCGAGCGTCGTCGCACCAGAGCCGGTCAGTAGCCATTTCCAGAACTAGTTGAGCGGTTTACTTCCGCTGGCAGTTTCGACAATGCGCTGATACATCTCTGGCGCAGTAGTGTTCTCACCGAGTCGATTCGGCTTGCCATGTTCACCGTGATAGTCACTTGAGCCGGTGACAATGAGGTCATGTTTCTGAGCTAGTCCCAGCAACCATTCGCGTGCAACTTGGGGCACCTCGCGATGAAAGACCTCAAAGCCGGCAAGACCAGCTTCGATAGCGGCTTCAAAATGCTCTTCAGGCAAATCACCGCGTTCAAGATGTTCGGGTGCGCCGCCAAGAGGATGAGCGATTACCGGTACTCCCCCAGCATCACGAACCAAACCGATAGCATCAAAAAAATCTAGGGTTTCGGTCGAGACATAGTATTTGCTGTCTTTATGCAAGGGCCCGCGAAAAACTTCGCTGCGAGACTGCCCAAAGCCCAATTCGACCATTGCATCAGCGATGGCCGGGCGACCGATAGTTGCCCCTTCTGCCAGTTGGGCTAACACTAAATCCCAGGTGATTGGAAAATCTTCGGCGAGCCGTTCAACCATCAATTTGGCCCGGTTTTCCCGAAAATTTAATGTCTGCGACATCGCCGACTGCAATTTTTCATTATTGGGATCTGGCAGATATGCCAACAGGTGAACGCTGATGAACCGCCTGCGATTGTTAGCCCAAACCTCGGAGCGGGTGGTTACCTCAATGCCCGGCACAAAAGTCATTCCAAGGCGGCTAGCGGCCTCGGCGGCCTCAGTCCAGCCGGATGTGGTGTCGTGATCGGTCAGCGCTAAAACTTCAACGCCCGCCGCGGCTGCATGCTCAAAAACCTCGGTTGGTGAATCTTTACCGTCTGATCGAATCGAGTGCGCGTGCAAATCTATCTTCATGATTGCTCTGAGCCTACCTTCTGAAATTCGAGTGGCAGAATTGGGGAATGACTGACTCAACTGAACAGCAGCGCGAAGAACGCAACAGTAACCGTTCTCGAACACCGCACAGCGCCGAATTTTTGAGCTACATCTCTTCAGGCTGGGCCAATCGCCCCAGCGTCGAGATCAGCGCTTGGCCAGTTGCAGATTTTGCCCAAGCTCGTCGGAAGTCAGTTCACAACGCTTTTCCCGATCGCCTAATTCGAATTGACGCCGGGGAAACGAAAACGCGATCAAACGACACCGAATATCGGTATCGCCCGCACTCAGCATTCAGTCACCTGACCGGTTGGGGTGCACAAACAGTTCCCGGATCAGTTTTACTGATCACCCCAAAGGGCGAATCCGTTCTGTTTTTCAGACCCACTGCAGATCGAAGCTCTGAGGAATTTTTTGCAAACTCGGCCATCGGTGAATTCTGGGTTGGCGCCAGACCAAATTTGGTGGCCGTGTCAAAGTCTCTAGCACTTGAAACTCGTGATTTGGCAGAGCTGGAAACCTGGCCGGGCTTAGATCAGGCCTTGGACCTCGACGACGAAAAACTTGCCGAATTTGTCTCCGAATTGCGTTTGATCAAAGATGAATTCGAAATCGCCGAGATGCGCCAAGCAGTCGACAAATCGATCATCGGCTTTGAGCGTGTGGTTTCTTGCTTGCCGACAGCCGTGGCTTCAAAACGGGGTGAGCGCGTGGTTGAAACAGCATTTTTTAGTGCTGCGCGCGAATTTGGGCACGATCTCGGCTATGAAACGATTGCCGCCGCGGGCGAGCACGCCTGCATTTTGCACTGGATTATCAATGATGGTGAAACCAAGAACGATGACCTGATTTTGGTCGATGCCGGAGTGGAGCTTGAATCGCACTACACGGCTGACATAACCCGAACACTGCCGATTTCAGGTACCTATTCGCCGATCCAGAGAATGATTTACGAGGCGGTGCTCGAGGCTGCTGATGCCGCCTTCGCGGTGGTTCGTCCGGGTATTAGGTTTCGTGAGGTACACGCCGCGGCAATGAAAGTTATCGCTGCAAAAACTGCTGAGTGGGGCTTGCTACCGGTTAGCGCCGAAGAGTCGCTAAAGCCTGAAAAACAATTTCATCGACGCTGGATGGTGCATGGCACCAGCCACCACCTCGGGATGGACGTGCACGACTGCGCCCAGGCCAGAGCGGAAATGTACCTGGATGCAGAGTTGAAACCAGGCATGGTCTTTACCATCGAGCCCGGTCTTTATTTCCAACCAGATGACGAATTGGTGCCGGCAGAATTTCGCGGCATCGGTGTGCGCATCGAAGACGACATCCTGGTTACCGAAACCGGTGCAGAAAACCTATCGGCAGCACTGCCCCGCGCAGCCACCGACATTGAAAATTGGATGAACTCGCTGCTGACTAAATAGTCTCGGTTGCAGACGCTTTAGCTTTTGCATCGTTCGCCATATCTGTCGGCACCTGAACTTGGTAGTTGGCGGCAACAACCTGCGACTGGGAAATCCAACTGCGTTTATTTTTGGTGAGGCTAAATCTGACCACGTTGAAAAGCATGCCGATACCGGCACCCATGATGACCGCCTGCATTACGCCCTGCAAGGCAACACTGGCGCTGGCAGTGGGGTCTGAGGTGAACAATATGCCGATAATCAAGCCCAGCCAAGCACCGGTGCTGGCGCCGGCCACAGCTAAACGCGCGTACGAAAGCTTGCCGCGCACGCGTTCTACGGTGCGCAAATCTTTGCCGACAATGGCAATTGCCCCCGCAGGAAACTCTTGCTTGATGAGCTTGTCGACATAGGCAACGGCGGCGGCGTAGTCAGAAAACTCTGCGATTACCTCACCGGTTGGCAGTGCTGCGGCTGGTTGATTTGGACTTCTTTTGTTCACCCTCTCATTCTGGCACGGGGTTCGGCACTCGTCTAAGGTTGTAGGGTGAGCGCAACTAGAGTTTTCGTGGCCAGATTGGCAGGCTGCGGTGTCTTTGACCCAGCAGGTGACCGCGTAGGTAAGGTCATCGACCTACTAGTGGCCTACCGAAAATCGGGTGCTCCAAAAGCTACCGGCATGTTGGTCGAAATTACTGGGCGACGCAGAGTTTTTGTCCCGATTAGTCGAGTTACCTCGATAGCCCCAGGTCAGGTAATTACCACCGGACTAATTGACCTCAGACGTTTCACCCAGCGTGGCCAAGAAGTTCGAGTCATTGCTGAAATGTTGGGCCGCAAGGTTCAACTAGTCGACGGTTCCGGCGAAGCTTCGATTGAAGATTTGGCGATTGAACTAAGCAAAAATCGCGACTGGCTGGTTTCAGAACTATTTTTGAGAAGACCGAAAACTTCAACCTCGCCCTTCGCGCGCGGGGCAACCTTATTTGCCGCCTGGGATCTTGTTCGGGAACAGGCCAAGGGTGATGAAAACCAGAGTGCACAGCAATTGCTGGCAACCTATTCAGATTTGCGCCCAGCTGACTTGGCTTCGGCACTGATGGACCTCCCCGACGAGCGAATGCTTGAGGTTGCCGAAGAACTCGATGACGAGCGCCTGGCTGATTTGCTCGAAGAGCTTCCCGAAGATGAGCAAATCGACATCATTCAAGAACTTGATGACGAACGTGCCGCTGAAGTTCTTGACCTGATGGAACCAGATGATGCCGCCGACCTGATGGCAAACCTTCCCGAGGAACGCACCGAGGCAATTCTTGAACTGATGGACGAAGAAGAAGCTGAAGACATTCGAATGCTGATGCAATTCGATGAATTCACCGCGGGTGGTCTGATGACCACGGAGCCGATCATCTGTGCTGCCGACGCTACCGTTGCTGAGGCAATGGCCTTGATTCGCCGCAAAGAGGTGGCACCGGTTTTGGCCGCCAGCGTATTCGTCACCCTGCCCCCTTATGAAACGGCAACCGGTCGCTATCTGGGTGTGGTCCATTTCCAAAAAATGCTTCGCTATCCGCCCCATGAACGACTAGGGTCGTTGCTGGACACCGAACTTGAGCCGGTGTCGTCAGATACCCATATCAAAGAAATCCACCGCCTCTTGGCGAACTACAACTTGGTTGCCTTGCCGGTAGTCGATAAAGAAAATCGTCTAATTGGTGTGGTTACCGTGGATGACGTTTTAGATCACCTTTTGCCCGATGACTGGAGAACCGACGAGGAGGCTCGCTAATGGCAAAAAACCGCCTAGACGCGCCTCTGCGCAAGCGTGAACGCTTTGTTCCAAAAATCGGAATCGACCGCGAGCGGTTTGGGCGCGCATCTGAGGCCTTTGCTCGGGCAATGGGCACCGGTGCATTTCTTATTTGGATGACGGTGATTATTGCCGTTTGGCTTACCTGGAACACTCTGGCGCCCGAAGCAGCTCAATTCGACCCACGCGGCCTGAACTTCACGCTGCTCACCCTAATTCTCTCGATGCAAGCCTCATACGCAGCACCGCTAATTCTGCTCGCTCAAAATCGACAGGATGACCGAGACCGAGTGAAGTTTGAGCAAGACCGGCAACGTGCAGAGCGTAACTTGGCGGACACCGAATACTTGGCTCGCGAGGTTGTCGCGCTTCGCCTGGCCTTAGAGGAGATGGCCACACAAGATTTTGTTCGAGACGAATTGCGATCATCCATGCGTGACCTTTTAGAAGAACTTCGCGGCGATGTTAGCGAAAGTAAAAACGGCAAAAAAGGCAAATGAGCGCAACTGAAGTATTTTCCGCGCTGTCTACTGTCATCGATCCTGAACTTCGGTTACCGATTACCGAGCTCAACATGGTTGAGTTCAGCGACCGCAAAGTAACCGTAAAACTCACCGTTGCCGGATGCCCGGCAGCTAACCGAATTGAAGCCGATGTTCGCGCCGCGCTGAGCCAATTTGATCTCGATATTCAAATGTCTGTGATGACGGCCGCCGAACGAGAAGAACTCAAAACAAAACTGCGAAACGGCCGAGCCGCTCGGGTAAATCCCTTTGACCGCGAATCACTCACCAGAATTTTTCTGATTGGATCTGGCAAAGGCGGTGTCGGTAAATCATCGGTCACTGCAAATTTGGCTGTTGCTCTAGCTCAGTTGGGTCATCGCGTTGGTCTAATCGACGCTGATATTTTTGGCTTTTCAATTCCGGGACAGTTGGGCTTGACCGCGAAACCGACTCGGGTCGATGACATGATTTTGCCCCCCGTTTTCGAAAACGGCGAACACGCGGTGAAGGTCATTTCAATTGGCATGTTTGTTGACACGAATCAACCGATTGCCTGGCGCGGCCCGATGCTTCATCGAGCTGTCGAACAGTTCTTGATTGACGTTCACTGGGGCGATTTAGATTTTCTACTGGTTGACCTACCACCCGGCACCGGAGATGTTGCCATCAGCATCGGACAGCAATTACCCACGGCAAAATCTATCGTGGTGACCACACCGCAGAGTGCTGCGGCCGATGTTGCTGTTCGCAGCGGTTCAGTAGGTTTGCAAACCGGCCAAAAAGTCTTTGGTGTGATCGAAAATATGGCTTGGCTAGAACAACCAAATGGTGAACGCCTTGAGCTTTTTGGAGCCGGTGGCGGAGCTGCCGTGGCTAAATCGTTGAGCGAACTTACTGGTGAGCCGGTGGCCGTAGTTGCCCAAATTCCGCTCAGCATGGCCTTGCGCGAAGGCTCAGATTTAGGAAAACCCGTTGTCTTGGCTAACCCGCATGATGCCGCAGCAAAAGCAATCTTGGACTTGGCTAAAAAAATGAGTAGCGAGCCAATCGGACTGGTTGGAAAACGGCTTAGAGTTAGCCTGTGAGCAACTCAGGAATCAGTCAATTAGTTTCCCATCTTGGCAACACCGCTGAATCAATAGCGGTGAAGAACCCCGCAACCGGGAAAATTACCTATCAACTTCCGCAGCACACTGCCGCGCAGGTTTTAGAAAAATTCCAATTGGCTTCGCATGCATCGAAAGACTGGGCCGCAACTTCGGTTGCCGATCGCGTTGAGATCTTGAAGCGCTGGCACAAGCTGGTCTTAGCCAACGAAAATAAACTGCTCGACCTATTGCAACTTGAGACTGGCAAGTCTCGAGCCCACGCCTTTGAAGAATATCTGGGAGCGGTAACCCCGGTTAGCTATTACGCCTCGATTGCAAAAAAGACCTTGGCCCCAACCCGAACTAAACCGGGTGTTCCACTGCTTACAAAAACCTATGTTCGGCATGAGCCAATCGGCGTAGTTGGTGTGATTACTCCTTGGAACTATCCACTCGCGCTCACCATGCTCGATGTGGTTCCCGCATTGGTGGCCGGCAATACCGTTTTACAAAAAGCAGACAATCAAACGGCTCTGACCGCTTTATTTGCTCGCAGTCTGGCAATTACCGCTGGCATCCCAGAAAATTGCTGGCAAATTGTCACCGGTCCGGCGGCCGAGGTGGGAAATGCAATTGTTGATAGCGTCGACTACGTGGCCTTCACCGGGTCAACCGCGACCGGAAGAATTGTGGCCCAACGAGCTGCCGGTCGACTAATTGGGGTTTCGCTTGAATTGGGCGGCAAAAACCCGATGATTGTGCTTGAGAGTGCCGATGTTTCGCGAGCTGCCGAAATCGCCATCGCCGGCGCAGTCGGCTCAGCTGGCCAACTCTGCGTCTCAATAGAACGTGTATTTGTAGCCAATGCAATCAAAGCTGAGTTTTTAAGGGCCATCAGTTCAAAACTCGACCAGTTTCAAATTGGCGTCTCAAACGACTTCAGCATGGATGTCGGTTCGTTGACTGGCGAAGCGCAATTGAATCGAGTATCCGGTTTTGTCGCGGATGCTACCGCCAAGGGCGCCAAGATTATCTCTGGCGGAAAAGCACTGCCTCAGCTTGGGCCACATTTCTATGCACCAACTGTGCTTACCGATGTGACCGAAGATGCCAACCTTTTCAAGGCTGAGACATTCGGGCCGGTAATTAGCGTGACTGGTTTTGACCGAGTTGAAGATGCCATCGCTCAAGCAAACGACACCGAATACGGTCTCAACGCATCCGTGGTGGGAGATGAGCGTGAAGCACTAGCGGTAGCCGAGAAACTGTCCGCTGGCAGCGTGAACATCAACGAAGGGTTCCGTGCCAGCTTTGCGTCAATGGAGTCGCCGATGGGAGGCATGAAAGCTTCTGGCCTGGGCCGAAGAAATGGCCCGGCTGGTTTGCTGAAATACACCGAGGCAAAGAGTATTGGCATCTCGCGTGGGCCGATTAAATTGCCGTACCGGGCTGCCCAGTACAAGACTTTGGCACCACTTATGCGCCTACTGCTGAAATACTGGCGCTAAAACTTTAGGTTGCTTCGTTGTCAAACGGCGCGGCTTCGCCCGGAGCAAGTTTTTGAACTGGTTTTGAAGCCGGCTTAGCTGTTGAATTTAGGTTGATGTCTTCGGCTAGAGCGTCCCGAATAATGCGTCGAGGATCGTACTGTCTTGGATCAAGTTTTTTCCAATCAACTTCTTGACCGATTTCACTCTCGAGCTGACCCTTGGCGTTATCGGCCATGCGTTTAGCCGATTTGATGAATTTCGCCAACTGCTGCGAGTAGTAAGGCAGACGGTTCGGGCCCAAGATAAAAACGGCAATTAAGCCGAGGATGAGAAGTTTCTCGCCACTAAGTCCAAACACCGTTTCATGTTATCGCGAGATATACCCGACCTTGACCAATCCGAAGGCTTATGCTTTTGGCGAGGAGTGACAATGGTCGACAAAATTTCGAGCTGGAAGTACACCGAAGAGTTCGCTGTCGAAAGCGAGGTTATTCGCGCAGCTAGAGCACGTGCCGAGGAACTCGGTGTCGAATGCATTACCGCGGCTACCGGCGCGCAACTGGCACTTTTGGTCAGCGCCATGGGCGCCAAGGCAATTGTCGAGGTGGGTACCGGAACCGGCGTTAGCGGATTGTGGCTGCTGCAAGCTTCGAGCCAGGCTGTTTTAGCCACAATCGACAGCGATACCGACAACCAATCCGCTGCAAAAAAGGCATTCAGCGATGCCAAAATAGCGACCAATCGCACGCGTGTAATCTCAGGAAAAGCGGTTGACGTCATGTCTAACATGGCCGACTCTGCCTACGACCTGGTTTTTCTAGATGCTGACCGTGAGACTCTCGAAGACCAATTGCGCGAAGCAGTTCGATTGCTGCGGCCACACGGAGTGGTTGCTATTTCTCACGCACTTTGGCGTGATCGCGTGCCAGATCCCGCAATGCGCGATGAAGCGACCTCGGTCCACCGCGACATCCTGCGTTACTTCAAAGTAAACGAAGACTTTGTCACGGCGCTGTTACCGATTGGCGATGGCTTGCTGCTGGCTAGCAAGCGAGTCTAGGTTTTGTTCTAAAGTCTGAAATTTGGGCAAAAAAATAAAGCCGGCAAAGGCCGGCTTTATTTTTTAGGCTATTTCTTAATTACGCCCTCAAGAACGCTGTGTAGGTTCTTGGCCTCTTCCTCGTTAACCGAGACGACCAAACGCCCACCGCCCTCAAGAGGCACACGCAAAACGATTAGACCTCGAGGCTCACGTTCTGCCTCCATGGGTCCGTCGCCGGTCCGTGGCTTCATTGCTGCCATTGGGAAACTCCTTGATTTGTTGGCATATTTGCCAGAACTTCCATTATCCCACGAGCAAAAGGGGCCGATAACAGAAATGTTTAATAATTTTTGCCTGGACTGAAATCACCCGGGTTGAAACTAAGCGGTTAGCCAATCGCGCAAACCGCTTTCGCAAGCGTAAATCTGACTCACCGGGACATTTTCGTCATCGGCGTGGGCTTTGTTTGGGTCTCCTGGGCCGTAATTTACCGCTGGGATGCCCAAGGCGGTGAATCGAGCAACATCGGTCCAGCCGTATTTTGGCCGCGGTTTAGTTTTGGTAGCTGCCAAAAATGCTTGCGCTTCGGGTCGGTCAAGCCCCGGGCGGGCGCCATCGGCGGCATCAACAATTTCCACCGAAAAATCTTTGAACAGTTCGATGATGTAGTTGCCGGCTTCAACCGCGGTCTTATTGGGTGCGAATCGATAGTTGATGGTGAGCAGTGCCTCATCGGGAATGACGTTGCTGGCGATACCGCCACTGACCAGCACAGCATTAAGGCTTTCACGATAGTCAAGGCCATCCACCGTAATGGTTTGAGGTTGGTAATCAGCCAATATTTGCAGGGCACCAGCCAGATCGTGGATGGCATTTTTGCCCATCCAGGGACGAGCAGAGTGTGCTTTAACGCCTGTGGTGCGAAGTTCAATGCGAAGGGTGCCGTTACAGCCACCCTCTAACTCGGCTGCGGTTGGCTCACAGAGTACAGCGAAGTCGGCTTGCAACAGTTGCGGTTGGTTGCGCGCGATTCGGCCTAGGCCATTCAGCGCAGCATCTACTTCCTCGTGGTCATAAAAAACCCAGGTGACGTCTACGTTGGGCTCAACTATGGTGGCAGCCAATTTCAATTGGACAGCGACACCTGCTTTCATGTCGACCGTGCCGCGACCCCACAACACCTGCTCACGCTCCATAGATAGCAGCTGAACCGGCAGGTTTTCTGCAACCGGCACGGTATCAATGTGCCCGGCGATGATTACTCTAGAAGCTTTGCCAAGGTTTGTTTTGGCGATGATGGCGTCCGCGTCTCTAATAACCTCAAGGTGAGAATACTTTTTCAGGGCTGCTTCGATCGCGTCGGCTAGTTCACGCTCGTTTCCCGAAACAGATTCGATGTCGCAAATGTCGCGAGTTAGCTCAACAACGTCGGCTTCTAGGTTTAGTTCGGTCACTATACGAGCCTAACTGTTAACCTTGAAGCTATGACTGAAGCAGCGTTCATCGATTCAAAGGCCTGGGGCCATGGTTTAGCAACGGTGGCCGCTAACGGCCAAGTTCTCGATGTTTGGTATCCGAATCCAATTCTGGGTGCCGCCCCAACTGACGATTCGCTTTGGGTGGTTCCTAAAGAACTGGATGCACTGGTGGGCGAGGATGCTCGGCGCCGAGTGTCGATTCAATGGCTGCGCACCGAAATTGACCTAACCCAACCGGTTGCTTCTACAGCTGACGCCTACCTGCGCCTTCACCTGCTGTCACATCTTTTGGTGCAGCCGAACACTATAAATCTCGAAGGTTTGATTCCGAATTTGCCGATTGTTGCGTTCACCAATGTTGGCCCAGTTGCCTTAGAAGACCTCGAAACTTTGCGTCCGGCTTTGACTCGAGCTGGCATCTCGGTCTACGCAATCGATAAATTTCCCCGACTGGTCGACTACGTTACTCCGAAAAAAGTGCGTATTGCCGATGCCTCTCGGGTGCGACTTGGTGCTCATCTGAGCCCTGGGACAACAATCATGCACGAGGGTTTTGTCAACTTCAACGCTGGAACACTCGGCAGTTCAATGGTTGAAGGACGCATTTCTCAAGGTGTTGTGATCGGCGATGGCAGCGACGTTGGCGGCGGAGCATCAATTATGGGCACGCTTTCCGGTGGCGGCAGAGAGCGAGTGAAAATTGGAGCCCGGGCACTGCTGGGAGCAAACTCGGGAGTTGGCATCTCAATCGGCGATGACAGTGTTGTTGAGGCTGGTCTTTATGTAACTGCGGGCACCAAGGTAACCATCATCGAGGGCAGCCAAGAGCGTTCGGTGAAGGCGGTTGAACTCTCCGGCGTTCCAAACCTGCTATTCCGCCGAAACTCAGTAACCGGTCGGGTCGAGGTTCTCCCCCGATCAGGTGCCGGGGTAACACTCAACAGCGTGTTGCACGCCTAACCGCGAACCGAATCCCAACTTTGCGTTTGCAGAGGCTCATCGTCAAGCAAGACTGCAGCAGCACCCTGCTCTAAAACTGTGCCGATGCGCTTGAAACCGCGGGGCAAAACAGCGTCTGGCGCAAATGTGGCCAGCAGTGAATGGTCTTCTCCCCCGTGCAGAACCCAGATTTTTTCATCGGCTTCGATAGCGCGGGCTGCTTCCTCGAGGATTGCCGCGTAACCGCTCAGCGCCAAAGAGTCAAACTGCACCGTGACCGAAGAGGCTTTTGCGATCCTGCCGGCATCCCTTGAGAGGCCGTCAGAGATATCCAGCATGGCGGTTGCGCCCGCTTCAGCTGCGGCAATACCCAGAGATATGGGTGGTTGTGGTCGCAACTGGAAATTTACCCAGTCGTCGTAGGCGTTGATGGCATCCTGGTTGCCGGATTGCAGCAGAGCTAACCCAGCAGCAGCGCGCCCCAAAGTGCCAGCCACAGCGACCTGATCGCCCACTTTGGCACCGCTGCGCAGCACCGGGCTTCGGCCCTCAAGTTGACCGTGTGCGGTCACAGCAATGAATACCTGCTCGGCCGCGGCTAAGTCACCGCCAACCACAGCGCAACCCGGTGACAGTTGCTCGCAACCCGCGCGCAGGCCGTCGGCAAACGACTCTAGCCAACTCACCGGAGTGTGCCCCGGCAGGGCGATGGCCACTACCAATGCAGTCGGACGGGCACCCATGGCCGCCACATCAGCGATGTTGCTGGCAACGGCTTTAAAACCCAGGTCGAACGCCGAAGACCAGTCAAGTCTGAAATCGTGGTGTTCGATCATGGTGTCGGTCGTGACCACGAAAGAATTGTCGGTGGTGGCAATCAAAGCCGCATCGTCACCGGAGCCGACTTTGGTGAAATCACCAGAATTTAGGCGGCTAACGCAGCGTTTAAGGCTCTCAATTTCGCCTAGGTCGGCAATAGTTTGGTCTTGGATCACCATCTAAAAATACCCTCGATTTTGGTGCTGTAGCCTTGTTTCGATGAAGAAATCAGCCCTGCTATTGATGGTTACCGCGTTGCTACTAAGCGGATGCTCGGCACCAATCGCACTGGAAAGCGCAGTTGGTGCGAACGATCCAGCCTGCGCCGAGGTGATCGTTCGCTTGGGTGACCAACTGGTGGGCGAAGATCGTCGAACAACCAATGCCCAGTCAACCGCCGCCTGGGGTGACCCTGCTGCCGTGATTCTGCGCTGCGGGCTCGAACCGGTCACGGTCAGCCAACTTCCCTGTGTCACTGCCGGAGATGTTGATTGGCTGATTGATGAATCCGCGGCCCCTACATACCGATTCATAACTTTTGGACGTAGCCCGGCAACCGAGGTTATCGTCGACTCAACCCAGGTATCCGGAGTGAGCGTTTTAGATCAACTCGCTCCCCTGATGCAGTTTTTACCGGCTACGGCGCAGTGCCAAACTAATTAGCTCGTCGATTAGTTCAGGGTAGGCGATTCCGGAGTGCTGCCACAGGCTGGGAAACATCGAAAGTGGCGTAAATCCCGGCATGGTGTTTACCTCGTTCACCAGAAAACCGTTTTCGGTCAGAAAGAAATCAACTCGGGCGAGGCCAGAACAACCCAGGGCTAAAAATGCCCGCCGGGCTATCTGCTGCATTTCTTTCAGCTGGTCGGGTGAAATTTCAGCCGGGATGATCAGATCAACCGAGGCTTCATCCTGGTACTTGGCATCAAAATCGTAAAATTCCCGGCCGTGCACCACAATTTCACCGGCAACTGAGACTCTGGGTTTTTGGTTACCCTGAGATTCGAGAACAGCGCATTCAACTTCTCGACCGACAACTGCGCGCTCGACCACAAGTTTGTTGTCTTCACCGAAAGCCAAATCAAACGCGACCGGAACTTCATCCCAGTTTTTTACCTTGGAGACACCCATTGAAGAGCCAGCCCGCGCAGGCTTGACGAACAGCGGCAAAGAGCCGAGTGTTCTGAGTTGCTCGAGAACGGATTCGGGGTCTGTCAACCATTTTTGCTGGTGGACCACCACGTGGTCAGTTACCGGAATATTGGCCGCCTGAAACAGCGCCTTGGTAAATTCTTTGTCCATGCCGGCAGCCGAGGCGAAAACGCCGTTGCCAACATAGGGCAGCGAGCAGAGCTCTAAAAAGCCCTGCATCGTGCCATCTTCGCCATTAGGGCCGTGCAGCACCGGAAAGACAACATCGAGGATTCCTAGACTTTCGCGTCGCGTGGCTGAAACAAGAAAAATTTCGCGCGAACCGTCGAGAGCAAATTCGATTTTTTCGCCGGCATACTCGACTTCAGCCAACTCGCCCTTGCGCAGTGCCCAATGCTCAGCGTCGGCTATAGCCGGCACAAATTGACCATCTCGAGTGATGCCGATGGGAACCAACTCGTACTTTTCTCGGTCGATTGCTGACATCACGCCCGCCGCCGTAGCGCAGGAAATTGAGTGCTCGCTTGACTTGCCACCGAACAGCAGACCGACTCGAATTTTTGTCATTATTCGCCCTGTGGCCCATCAGTCTCGTGGGTTAGATGCGGCGCAATATCGCGCGGATCAAGTTGTCCCAGCAACACCAGTTGAACTTGCTCAACAATTGGCATTTTGACATTTTTCTCGGCGGCCAACTGCAAAACCGGAGCCACTGAGGATAACCCCTCGGCAGTCTGCGACATGCGCTTGAGAACCTCGCGGAGGGTATAGCCCTTACCCAACATTTCGCCGGCTTTGTGATTGCGCGACAGCGGCGATTCTGAAGTGGCGATAAGGTCACCCAAGCCGGCAAGACCAACCATTGTGTTTGGTTTTGCGCCGTAGGCAACCGCAAACCTAGAAATCTCGGCCAATCCTCGGGTCATAATCGACGCTTTGGTGTTTTCACCGTAGCCAACACCGTTGACGATTCCGATGGCAACAGCAATCAGATTTTTCAGAATTCCGCCGAATTCGGTGCCAATTACATCGGTGTTGGTGAAGGTGGTGAAGTATTCGTTAGATGCCGCCGAAGCCACAGCAGAGGCAGTGTTCTTGTCTGCTGAAGCCGCAACCGATGCGGCTGGTTGCTCGGCTGCGATTTCAAGTGCCAGGTTTGGTCCTGAAATGACTGCAATTTGCGCTGGGTCAAATGCGGTTACCTGCTGAATAACCTCACTCATTCGCAATCCGGTGTCTTTTTCAACACCTTTCATTAGGCTGACCAAGATGGCCGACTTGGGCAAGTATTCGCCCCACTCCTGCAAATTTGCTCGCAGAGTCTGGGCCGGCACCGAGAGGTAAACCTGTTCTGCATTGGCTAGCGCCTTTTCAACCGAGGTTGTTGCTGTCAGTGAGATCGGTAGCGATACTCCGGGCAAGTAATCGCCGTTGCGGTGATCTAGATTTATTTCATCGGCCACATCTGCTCTTCTGGCCCACAAAGTCACTTTATTGGCAGGGTTATCGGCCAAAACCTTGGCAAAGGTTGTGCCCCAACTGCCCGCGCCCAGCACCGCGATTTTGGTCATTTGTGATTAGCTTTCTTGAAGTTTCCGGTGACCGGCTGGCCAGCACTGACCGGGTCCCAAAGCTTCGCGGGCGGTTCTTCCTGTCGCAACTGGGCTACCAATTTGGTGATTTCTTTCATCACTATCTCGGTAGCTTCATAAAGCTCTGGCGGGGTCAATTGATTTTTTCTAAACCTGGATAGGTCAATCTCATCGCCCACCAGGATGTCAACGGGCTTCCAAAAACCCGGCCTAAATTTGGCACCGTACTGAGGCATAACCTTTTCGCTACCCCACTGCCCAATTGGATAAATCGGCACACCGGTATCGAGGGCTAAACGAACCGCTCCAGTCTTTCCACGCATAGGCCAAAAGTTAGGATCGCGGGTCAGAGTCCCCTCAGGAAAGATGGCAATTGAGTGGCCAGAGTTTAGGTATGCGTTGGCGGCTGCCATCTGGGCGTCGTTACGTTTTCCAGAACGGTAAACCGGTATCTGCCCAGCAGCAGTGAGAATTCGGCCGAGCAAAGGAACCCGAAACAAGCTTTCTTTCGCCAAAAAGTGCGGTGCTCGCTTGCAGTAAACGTAGACAAAATAGGCAACCGCCAAAGCATCGACGTTGGTAACGTGATTGCCAACCAGGATGTAGGGCCCGGTCTTAGGTAGTTTCTCCAAACCTATTGGTCGCACCTTGAACAATAGGCGCACGACAGGAATCAGTACTGAGGCAATCAGCCGAAGCACGGGGTGCCGCTCCAAAGTTTTTACCTTCGGCATTTTTAGATCGCTGCTTTTGTTGGCCATGGCTACTCGGTGTAGCTAAAGTCTGCGCCCAAAGCTTCAAGCTTTTGCAAGAAGTGCTCGTAACCTCGAGATATCAGCTGAACATTGGTTACGTTTGATGTGCCTTCAGCGGCTAAGGCAGCAACCATGTGGCTGAAGCCACCGCGCAAGTCTGGCACTCGGATGTCGGCGGCGTGCAATTTTGTTGGACCGGAAATTACCGCTGAGTGATTGAAGTTTCGCTGACCAAATCGGCATGCCGTACCACCAAGACACTCGTGGTAGATCTGAATTTGAGCACCCATGTCGACCAGCGCATCGGTAAAACCAAATCGGTTTTCGTAGACCGTCTCATGAATAATCGAGAGACCCTTGGCTTGCGTCAGTGCAACCACCAAAGGCTGCTGCCAGTCAGTCATGAAGCCTGGGTGGACATCGGTCTCAAGCACTACGGGCTTGAGGTCACCGCCGGGGTGATAAAAACGGATGCCATCATCCTCGATTTCAAAAGCACCGCCAACCTTACGGAAGACGTTCAAGAAAGTCATCATTTCGGCCTGTCGAGCACCACCAACAAAGATGTCGCCCTTGGTGGCCAGAGCTGCGCAGGCCCACGAAGCTGCCTCATTGCGATCAAACAGAGCACGGTGGGTGTAACCGGAGAGCTTTTTGACGCCCTCGATGCGGATTACGCGGTCGGTATCTACCGAAATAATTGCACCCATTTTTTGCAGAATGGCAATGAGATCCATAATTTCGGGTTCGATAGCGGCACCCGATAGCTCGGTAACACCCTCGGCTCGAACCGCAGTGAGCAAAACCTGTTCGGTGGCGCCAACCGAAGGGTACGGCAACCTAACTTTGGCACCTTTTATACCTTTCGGCGCAGAGATTCGTGTGCCGTTTTCAAGGTTTTCGATTACTGCGCCAAAGTTGCGCAGTACTTCAAAGTGGAAATCGATTGGGCGATCGCCAATGTGGCAACCTCCAAGGCCGGGGATAAAGGCCTCGCCGAGCTGGTGCAGCAGCGGGCCGCAAAACAAAATGGGGATGCGTGATGAGCCGGCGTGAGCGTCGATGTCGACCATTCGTGCCGACTTCACGTTGCTCGGATCTAGAGTCATTTCACCGTCTGGCGAGTGCTGTATTTTCACACCGTGCAGCTGCAGCAGTCGGCTAACGATTTCAACATCGCTGATAAACGGCACATCTTTGAGAGTGCTCGGAGTTTCACCCAGAAGAGCAGCAACCATAGCCTTGGTGACCAGGTTTTTTGCACCTTTGAGGTCTACTCGTCCGGTAAGTGGCTTACCACCGTGAACGGTGATCTGACTCATTGCACTCCTTAGTGCTTAGCGGGCAGGGTCTTGGGTAGCCAAGCAGCTCGCTTTGCCTCAAAATCGGTGATTGCTTGCTCATCGCGAAGGGTTAGGCCGATGTCGTCTAGACCCTCTAGCAGTCGCCACTTAGTGTATTCGTCTATCTCAAATGGCACAGTCAAATCACCCAGTGTTGCTGTTTGATTCGGTAAATCAACCTGAATTTCAACACCTGGATTCGCCTCGATGGCCGACCAAAGCTTTTCAGTGTCGGCGTCAGAAATAACACCGGCAATCAAACCCTGTTTACCCGAGTTGCCGCGGAAAATGTCGGCAAACTTTGACGAGAAGACCGCTTTAAAACCGTAGTCGCGCAGCGCCCAAACGGCGTGCTCGCGAGAGGATCCGGTGCCAAAGTCTGGCCCAGCAACCAGCACCTGCGCCTTTTGGTAAGGCTCTTGATTCAAGACAAATTCAGGATCGTTGCGCCAAGCCGCGAAGAGAGCATCATCGAATCCAGTTTTTGTAATTCTCTTTAGGTAAACAGCAGGGATGATCTGGTCAGTGTCGACATTGCTACGACGCAACGGTGCAGCCACTCCTGAAAATACGTTGATTTTTTCCATTAGTTGCCGCCTTCAAGATCAGCTGGGCTAGATAGGGTTCCACGAATTGCAGTTGCCGCAGCGACCAGCGGGGAAACTAGGTGGGTTCGAGCACCCTTACCCTGTCTGCCTTCAAAGTTTCGGTTCGAAGTGGATGCAGCTCGCTCGCCCGGCGCAAGTTGGTCGGGGTTCATACCTAGACACATCGAGCACCCGGCAAATCGCCATTCGGCACCGAACTCTTTGAAGATTTTGTCTAGGCCTTCACTCTCGGCTTGGGCACGAACGCGGGCAGAGCCTGGCACGACCAACATGCGCACGCCATCGGCCTTCTGGCGCCCCTTGATGATTGCCGCCGCAGCTCGAAGATCTTCGATACGGCTGTTGGTGCAAGAACCTAGGAAAACCGTGTTGACCGTAATGTCTTTCATTTTAGTGCCGGGCTTTAGATCCATGTATTCGAGAGCGCGCAGCGCAGCAGCTTTCTCGTTTGGATCCTCGATGTCGTCCGGGTTAGGCACCGAATCGAGCAGGCTGACGCCTTGCCCGGGGTTGGTGCCCCAAGTCACAAATGGGTCTAACGTGTCGGCGTCGAGGAAAACCTCGGCGTCGTAAACGGCGCCTTCGTCGGTTGGCAAAGTCTGCCAGGAGGCAACTGCCGCATCCCAGTCGGCGCCCTCTGGTGCGTGCGGACGCCCCTTTAGGTAGGCAAAAGTGGTTTCATCGGGAGCAACCATGCCGGCACGGGCCCCGGCCTCAATTGACATGTTGCAAATTGTCATTCGAGCTTCCATAGAAAGGGCCCGAATCGCTGATCCGCGGTACTCAAGTACGTAACCTTGGCCACCACCGGTGCCAATCTTGGCGATGACCGCCAAAATGATGTCTTTAGCGGTGACCCCGGGTCGAAGGGTGCCTTCTACGTTGATGGCCATAGTTTTGAACGGCTTTAGCGGAAGGGTCTGAGTTGCCAAAACATGTTCGACCTCGCTGGTGCCAATACCCATAGCAAGTGCGCCAAATGCTCCGTGTGTTGAGGTATGCGAGTCGCCGCAGACCACGGTGATGCCAGGCATGGTCAAGCCCAATTGCGGACCAACAACGTGCACAATTCCTTGGTCAATGTCGCCCAGCGAGTGAATGCGAATACCGAACTCTTTGGCGTTATTTCTGAGCGCTTCAATTTGGGTGCGACTGGTGAGATCGGCAATTGGCTTGTCAATGTCTTGGGTTGGGGTGTTGTGATCTTCGGTTGCGATAGTTAGGTCAGGTCGACGAACTGGGCGGCCAGCCAGGCGTAAACCATCGAACGCTTGCGGACTGGTTACCTCGTGGACCAAGTGAAGATCGATGTAGAGCAAATCAGGGGAACCGTTTTCACCTTTTTTTACCAGGTGGTTATTCCACACTTTTTCAGCCAAAGTAAGTGGCTTGTTTGACATTGCAACACCTCTAGAAGTTTGAAGTCTCATTTTATCAATGCCGGCTCACTATTAGGCTGTGAAAGTGAACCTTCGAAGCACCCAGCAAATCCAAAGCAGAACAGTCAAAACCCTTACCCTGGGGCAAATTCTGGGTGGTTTTGGCCTGGGATCGACACTGTCGATCGGCGCACTGCTGGCGGCTGATCTTTCGGGAACTGCTGCCTGGTCGGGTTCGGCAGCAACTTTTTCAACCCTGGGCAGCGCGGTTTGGGCTATTCCGCTTTCTAGATTGGCTCAGCGCTCGGGTCGAAAAGTTGCACTGGCAACCGGTGCCGCGCTAGCAATCATCGGGGCAACACTGGTTATTACAGCTGCCTCCATTCGATTCTTCCCCCTTTTGCTGGTTGCGCTATTCCTGCTCGGGGCCGGCTCGGCTGCTGGTCTCCAGGCGCGCTTCGCCGCAACCGACCTACCGTCGAACAAAACGGCTGGACGTGATCTGTCAGTGGTAGTTTGGGCCACCACCCTCGGCGCGGTCATTGGGCCTAATCTGTTTGGTCCGGGTGAGGTAGTTGGCAATGCACTCGGAATGCCTGCATTGACCGGTCCATTTTTATTCACCATCCTTGCCCAATCGAGCGCAACCGCTGTGTTCTGGTTTGGCCTAAGACCCGATCCCCTTCTTGAAGCCCAGCGACTCGATGCGGCCGCCGGAAATAAAGCACGACCAAAACTTTCCTTCAAAGGTGCAATTGGCACTTTGCAGAACTTCCCTGTGGCCAGGTACGCGATGTTCTCGATTGCCCTGAGCCACATGGTGATGGTGGCCGTAATGTCCATGACGCCGGTGCACATGACCACACACGGTGCCACTTTGGTTCTAGTTGGCTTCACGATCAGCTTGCACATTGCTGGCATGTATGCCTTCGCTCCAGTTTTTGGCTGGCTCAGCGATAAAATCGGCCGGCTGAAAACTGTGGTGCTCGGGCAGGCCATCTATGTTGTCGCTCTAGGTTTTGCCGGGTTAGGTTCAGAAAACCACACGACCGTTGCCATCGGCCTATTTTTGCTCGGCTTGGGCTGGTCAGCCTCGACAGTGGCCGGCTCAGCACTGCTGGCTACTTCGTTGCCAGCCGATCAGAAGACTAATGTCCAAGGTGTGAGCGACTCAATGATGAGTTTGGCTGGAGCACTTGGCGGTGCCGTCTCCGGAACTGTTCTGGCTGCGTTCAAATTTGTTGGCCTAAATGCCGCCGCACTCATCCCGGTATCGGCAATTTTGATTCTCAGCGCACTGCGCTATCTGCAGGCTAAAGCCGAAAAATAAAAATTCCCTCCCGAGAGCAAGTCATCGAGAGGGAATTTAGTGATCCCAAGGGGATTTGAACCCCTGCTGCCGCCGTGAGAGGGCGGTGTCCTAGGCCGCTAAACGATGGGACCTTGAAACAACTTTTCGATTATGCCACACTTTGGCGGCCACTGCCAGCGGCTAAGCCAGAACCGACAGTGATGCCGGCCGTATTGTCGCGGTAATCGGGCTGTTACCAACATATTCACCATCTGAGTAAGCCGGCATATCGCCACTTTGCAACTGAATGTGGCGAGCGCGGACAAACTCGACCGCCGGATGGCTCACATGCGCTCCGCTGTAGACCTTTGGAAATACCTTGATTAGTTCGGGACGGCTGATGGAGTGCACGATAAAAAGGTCGAGATAACCGTCATCGATTGAAGCCTGCGGGGCAATTTTCATGCCGCCACCGAATTGACCACTGTTCGCTACCGCGCAAAGCATGGCATCAAATTCGCGCTCTTGCCCGTCGATCACTGCGTGATAGCGAATCGGCTTGAAACTGGCCAATTCAGCAAGCATCGCTAATTGATAGCGCGAAGGGCCTTTTGGCCACCTCATTTGATTAGCGCGACGATTAACCAATGCGTCAAAGCCGGCTGAAACTGTGCCTAAGAAATTGAAGCTCTGGCTGCTTGTGCTTGCATAACCGGTGTCGACCCGTCTCGGGCTAGACAGTCTAGAAATTAGATATTCGGCAGCTGCAACCGGGTCTTTTGGAATGCCGAGGGTTTCCGCCGAATCGTTGCCGGTACCCGCTGGAATTATGCCCAAATGCACTGGCTTATCAGCGCAAAGATTGGCACCCAGATGAGCCATGCCGTCACCACCAACCACGACAATTGAGTCAACCGCACCGTCGTCAATTGCTTGGCGAACCTTTACCGCGGCGCTTTGGTAATTTTCAGCCGAAAGATCAACCAATTCGCCGGCACGAGCCAAAATCGGTAACACTTGGTCGGCAACTAACCGGCCGTGCCCTGAACCAGCAGTGGGGTTTACCACCAGCCCGAATCTCATCGGCGACGCAACAGTTGCGCATTTGCCGCAACTACCAGAGTAGAAATAGACATCAGTAATGCTCCGAGAGCCGGTGTGAGCGTCAGTCCGGCGCCAACCAGGGCTCCCCCGGCCAGCGGAATAGCCAGAACGTTATAACCCACAGCCCAGAACAGATTCTGTTTCATTTTTGCCACCGATTCTCTCGACTGTTGAATCAAGTCCAAAATTTTTACCGGATCATCACTGGAGAGCACGATTCCGGCTGATTCAATAGCTACATTTGTGCCAGCACCGATGGCAACGCCGACGTTTGCCTGAGCCAGTGCTGGGGCGTCATTGATGCCGTCACCGACCATAATGACCTTCGAACCGTCGACCTGAAGCTTTCGCACGACTTCAGCTTTTCGATGCGGCAACACCTCGGCAAAAACTTCGGTGATGCCGAGTTCTTTCGCTACCGACTCGGCAACCCCGGTTGCATCACCGGTAAGCATAACTACGCGCTTGCGCCGAAGTTGCAGTTCGTACACGGCCGCTTTTGCAGTTTCGCGAAGGGTGTCTCCCACTTCAATAGAGCCAAGCAACTCACCGTTGCGAACCACGAAGACCACGCTCAAACCAGCTTGGTGAGCAGCATCGGCACGAACCACGTCATCTACATAAATCGGAATGTTTCGGGCCGTCAAAAGCGCTGGTCCGCCAACCGAGATAGTTTGTCCACCAAGCACAGCTGTGACACCTTGACCGGGGATGGCTCGAAAATCGGTCGACTTTGGAATCGTCACTTTAAGCTTGTGGGCCTGATCGACGATGCATTTCGCGATGGAATGCTCAGCGGTTAATTCAACAGAAGCAGCCAGGGCAATCAGCTCATCCGTGCTCATCAGCTCCGAGCCGTAGGCCAACCGAGCCCCCACAAATGCCCTTTTTGCCGTGGTTAGTGTGCCGGTCTTGTCAAAAATCACGACATCGGCTTTGGCTGCCTGCTCAAAGGCACTGCGATTTCTGATCAGCAAACCCGATTTTGCGGCTTTTGAAACAGAGATTGCCGAAACCAGCGGGATAGCTAAGCCAAGCGCATGAGGGCAGGCAATTACCAGTACGGTGACAACACGTTCCAAAATGAAATCTAGGCTTTGGTTGCCGGCTATGAGCCAACCGGCTAAGGTGGCCAAAGCTGAGAGCAATGCGATGTAAAAAAGCCAGCCAGCAGCCCGATCGGCTAAAACTTGCGTTTTCGACTTGGCAGCCTTGGCCTTTTCAACCAACTGCATAATTGCCGCCAAACTGGTTGACTCTCCGGTGCGCAGTACTCGAACAGTAAGACTGCCCTGGCCCAGAGTGTGGTTTACAGAGTTGATGCTGCCAGCAACAACGAAGCTTCCCTCGGGTTTAGAAACCGGATTCGATTCCCCGGTGATCAGGGCTTCATCAACGCTCGAATTACCTTCAACCACTAGGCCATCAACCGGAACGACTGAGCCAGGTCGAACGAGAACCAAATCACCAACGAGCACCTCGGCTCGTGAAATCTTTACTACTTCGCCATCTCGAAAGATTTCAACCTCGTTTGGCAGCATTTCAGCCAGTGAACTGAGCGATTTGTTGGCCGCAGCGACAGAGCGAGCTTCAATAAAGTGCCCCCAGGCCATAATCGCAATTAGCGTGGCCAGTTCCCACCAGAAGTCCATACCTTGAAATTCGAAACCTAGCCACTGCCCTGTTGAAATGAAAATGCTGTAGCCAAAAGCCACAACCAGAGCTAGCGCGATAAGAGCCATCATGCCGGGTTTTCCGTGCCGCAGTTCAACGAAACCACCGCGTAAAAAAGTTTGACCAACCGTGAAGAAAAGGATGATTGCAGCAACCGGTGAGATCAATTCACTGCCGCTAAAAACCCAAGACAAACCAAAAATCGATTGCAGTGTAGGCGAAAAAAGCACGGCTGGAACAGTCAGCGAGGTCGTCAGCCGAAGCTTGGCGACAGAAATTTGCTGGTGCGATTGATTATGACTTGGCTGTGTCGAGGTGTTATCTGCAGCCGGATCACTCATTGGTGCTTGAAGATGTTCGTGCTGCGACATAACTGAAATCTTATTGCCCAGCACTTGGTGACAGGTTTAGGTAAATGCCACAATTGGGCTATGAAAGTCACCAAACTCGAACACGCCTGCCTCATCCTAGAAATCGAGGCAAAGAAATTGGTGATTGACCCTGGTTTTTACAGCGCTCCGCTGACGAACCTCGACGATGTGGCGGCGGTAGTGGTCACTCATGTGCACGATGATCACTGCAGCGAAGATCAACTCGATCTGATTTTCGAATCAAATCCAGTTGCCGAAATTTTTGCAACCGGCGAGGTGCGAGAGCGATTGGCCAAATCACGACCACAGCTTAAGGTTCATGAAATTCACCACGGCGACTATTTTGAAGTGGGGCCTTTCAACCTTGAGTTTTTTGGGGAGATGCACCAAGAAATTCACCGCAGCATTCCTCTGGTGCAGAATTGCGGCGTAATGGTCAACGATGAGCTTTATTATCCGGGCGACAGCTACACCAAACCAGATCGCACTGTAGCCTTGCTGGCCGTGCCAACCTCGGCACCCTGGCTGAAAATCGGTGATGTCATTGACTTCATCGAAGAAGTGAAACCGCAGCGCGCATTTGCAACGCATAATTCACTGTTGAGCGAAACCGGTAATCAACTGGCTAATTCACGGGTGAAAAGCTTTGTCGAAAAACACGGTGGAACTTTTGAGTACCTGCTGCCGGGCCAGTCAACGAACCTGTAAATAGTCACCAAGTTGAGCGGATGCTCAAACCACTAGGCTCACAGTTTTCCGCCAGACTCATCAAAAATTTCAAGACGGGTTGCGATGATGGCGCGCAACTGGTCTTCAGACAGTGGGCGGTCAAGGGCAATTTGGATGGTTGTGCCGACTACCTTGATGTCGGGAATGATTTTCTTGGCCCGCTCACCCAGAGCGCGACCACCGTGGATGCTGACGTGATTTCGCCATCCGGATATGAAAAAAGGCACTTTGTTCTGGTATCTGAAACCGATGATGCCGTAAGAAATTATGGACTCGGTGTTCGGAATTGCGGAGATTGCCACATCGTGCATTTGCTGCAAAAGTTCGCGCTGCCTTGTCGGCTGAGCGGCTAGATAATCGAGCACTTCTTGATTCACCCAATTAGCCTAGCGATTAAGCAAAAACGGCCGGCAAAGCCGACCGTTTTGAAGCTGGGATACCTGGACTCGAACCAAGAACAAAGGAACCAGAAACCTTCGTGTTGCCAATTACACCATATCCCAATGATGCCGAGCCCTTAGGCCCGGTTGTCTATCTTAGCCTGACTAACCCCGCTGGGCAAACGCCCTTAGACGCGCTAGCGACTCCTCGCGACCCAGGATTTCCATGGATTCAAACAATGGCGGCGATACGCGTCGACCAGATATTGCGGTTCGAACAGGCCCAAATGCATTGCGTGGCTTTTGCTGCATGTCGTCCACCAGTTTGGTAGTTAGAGCCTGCTGAATGGCCTCGGTGGTGAATTCATCCAAGGTGGAAAGCGCTTCAATCGCACCTGTCACAATTTCAACAGCATTATCTGGAAGCCCGGCCAAAGCATCGGCTTCCATTTCTAGATCAGCGGCAGAAATGAAGAGGAATTTCAGCAGTCCGACAGCCTCGCTTAGCACGGTCATACGCTCTTGCACCAGCGGTGCGGCAGCAGCCAAAATTTGCTCTTGCTCCGATGTCAACTGGGCGCCCAGAACTCCCGCGCTTTGCAAATAGGGAATCATTCGAGCGGTGAAATCATCCAGGTCTAACATTCGAAGATGGGCGGCGTTGATTGCATCGGCTTTCTTCTGGTCGAAGCGAGCCGGGTTTGGGTTCACATCGGCGACATCAAAATTCGCGGCCAGTTCGGCCAGGCTAAAGATATCTCGATCGGCGCTTAGACCCCAACCCAACAAGGCTAGGTAATTGAGTAGGCCTTCAGGGATGAAACCGCGGTCGCGGTGGTGGAAAAGGTTTGATTCGGGGTCGCGCTTGGAGAGTTTTTTATTTCCCTCCCCCATCACATAAGGCAAGTGTCCAAACTGCGGAATGAACTTGGTGATTCCAGCCTCGTACATGGCGTTGTAGAGCGCGATTTGGCGGGGAGTTGAAGCCAACAGGTCTTCGCCGCGCAGGACGTGGGTAACCCCCATCAGCGCATCGTCAACTGGGTTCACCAACGTGTAGAGCGGCTGACCGTTTGGGCGGACAACAACAAAGTCTGGGAACGAACCCGCGGGGAAGGTAATTTCGCCGCGAACTAGGTCGGTGAAGGTGATGTCTACATCGGGAACCCTTAGCCTAAGCGCCGGTACCCGACCTTCAGCCCGATATGCAGCTCGCTGCTCTTCGGTGAGATTGCGCTCAAAGTTGTCGTAGCCAAGTTGAACCGGACGTCCGGCTGCCTTATTGCGCTCGTCGATTTCTTCTGCAGTTGAATAACTCTCGTAAATATGACCTGAGGCTTTGAGTTTCTCGATGACCTCTTGGTAGATGTGGTTTCTTTCGCTCTGTCGGTAAGGTCCGGCAGGGCCACCAACCCCGACTCCCTCATCCCAGTTCAGACCGAGCCAGCCGAGGGCATCGAGGATCATGTCGAAAGACTCTTCACTGTCACGCTCGGCATCGGTGTCTTCGATGCGGAAGAGGAAGGTACCGCCAGTTTTGCGTGCGTAGGCCCAGTTGAATAGCGCGGTTCGGACTAGGCCGACGTGCGGAGTTCCGGTCGGCGAAGGACAGAAGCGCACCTTCACGTCAGATCCGGTTGCAGTGGTGAATGGCGCAGTGATGCCGTTAGTTGAAGTCATTATTTGTCTAGTTTAGGTGACCGAAACAAATCGAGAAGTTCGCCAATTTTGTGATTCGACTCGGCTGGATGCCGCAACGCCAAATCGGTGTTGAGCGAATAATAATTTCGCCGCCCCGACTTGACCTTGGAAACGTAGCCGGCTTCGGCCAGGTCCTGCAAAATTCCATGAGCAGATCGCTCGGTGATTCCGACTACCGCAGCGATGTCTTTTAGCCGGGCCTCTGGTGCCTCGGCTAGGTAAACCATCACGTGCCCGTGGTTCGTTAGGAAAGTCCAGCTCACAACAAAAACCTACCAACCCGTGGTTTATTTTCTAGATTTAGAATACCTGAATTATTTTTCATGTATAAAATTTCTACTGTGAACCTTGCTTTCGAGAACCTTACTTCCGTGTCGGCCCTGGTCTTTGCTCTGGGTTTTTTCGCTGCTCGAATAAAGAGCGACATCAGGATTCCCGACTCCAGTTATCAACTCATCTCAATATTTCTGCTTTTCGGCATTGGCCTAAAGGGTGGCGTGGCCATGCGTCAATCAAACTGGGCCGATGCTATTTTGCCGATTTTGGTCACCATTCTGGTTGGAGCGCTGATTCCGCTGCTGGCATTTTTCGCGCTCCGGCTGATTCGAAAATTGGCCGATGTCGATCGTGGCTCAGTGGCCGCCCACTACGGCTCCACTTCATTGGTTACATTTACCGCAGCTCTTGTCTTTCTGGAAAGCAGCGGGGTCTTCTATGAGCCTTTTGCCGTTGCATTACTGACCGTGATGGAAATCCCGGGTCTAATTGTTGGCATCTTCCTGGGAAGTCGGGCACTCAGTACCGCACCTTCATGGTTGCACACGATGCGAGAAATTTTGCTGGGCAAAACAGTTCTGCTGTTGGTTGGCGGAATGATTGTCGGAGCCATTTCTGGACCCGCTGGCTTTGCCAAAGTTGTGCCCTTTTTTGTCGACCTGCAGCCGGGAATCTTAGCCCTGTTCCTGCTGCACCTAGGCTTTGTCGCTGGCAGCCAATTTGAGTCAATCAAAGCCACTGGTCTGCCACTCGCCGTTTTCGGAGTGGCGTTTCCGGTCGCCGCCGGCTGCCTAGGCGTTGTTGCTGGCGACCTCTCGGGTCTATCAACCGGTGGGTCATTTGTGCTCGGGGTTTTGTCGGCGAGCGCCTCTTACATTGCCGCTCCCGCTGCGGTAAGCATCGCCTTGCCAAAGGCCAACCTAAGCCTGGCCGTGACCTCAAGTTTGGCGGTCACTTTTCCGTTCAACCTGACCTTGGGTATGCCAATTTTCTTCGGCTTCGCCAATTTTCTGGCTTGATTTGGCGGCAGCTAAGAAACCTGATTGAGCAGGGTGCCAAGGCCGTCAATCTGACACTCGACGAGTTCGCCGCTGCGGATTTCTGAGATTCCCGCCGGGGTTCCGGTCAGAATCACATCTCCCGGCAGCAGGGTCATGTTTTCACTGACATAGGCAACAATCTCAGGTACCGAGTGAATCATGCGGTCAATTGTGTCGGCCTGGCGCACCGAGCCGTCTACCCTGCTCTCTAGGCGCTGGTTCTGCGGCTGCCAGTCGGTTTCAATCCAAGGCCCTATCGGGCAGAAACTATCGAATGACTTAGAGCGAGCCCACTGCTGATCTTCAAATTGCAGATCGCGAGCAGTCACATCGTTGGCTATGGTGTAGCCAAAAATATAATCGTCTGCCTCATCTTTACGGACCCGTCTGGCTTCCTTGCCGATTACAACAACCAACTCGACTTCAAGTTCGACCCGCTTGGTTTGTTTGGGTACCACAATCGAAGCGCCAGGCCCGACGATGGCGCTTGGTGCCTTGAGAAAGACAGTCGGCTCTTCGGGCAAGTCAAGCCCCAGTTCGGCAGCATGCTGCGAATAATTCATACCGATACAAACCACTTTTGAAGGCTGCACCGGGGCTAACAGTCTCGAGTCGCCGATAAGTTGCTTTCGGCCTGTCTTTGAGATTCCGTTCATTGGGTTGCCGGCTAAGGCTTCAATTTCATTGCCGGTCAACAGCCCGTAACTGGACTGACCATCAAGTAGGAATCTAACGATGCGCATTTTTAGTCAGCTAACTTGACCATCCAGCTGTGTCGATCGGCGACTTTTCCATACTGGATGCCGGTCAACTCTTCGCGCAGGCTGGTGGTTAGTTCGCCCGGTTCGGTTGAGATGCTTAGGGTTTCTTCGCGCGACTTGAATTCTCCGACCGGAGTAATCACCGCGGCTGTTCCGCAAGCAAATACCTCGGCAATTTCACCAGACTGAATGCCAGCGCGCACCTCATCCAAGCTGATTTTGCGCTCTTCAACTTTTAGTCCGCGATCTTTGATCAGGGTAACTACCGAGTCTCGAGTGATTCCTCGCAGGATGGTGCCATCTAGCGACGGAGTCACGACGTGACCATCACGGTAGACAAAAAACAGGTTCATACCGCCGAGTTCTTCGATGTAGGTTGCCGTTTCAGCATCGAGGAACATTACCTGAGAGCAGCCATTTTCGTAGCCCTCTCCCTGGGCAAGCAAAGATGCCGCGTAGTTTCCGCCGGTTTTTGCCTCGCCGGTGCCGTGTTTTCCGGCTCGAGCTGAATCAAGCGCAATCCAGATTGAGACCGGCTTGAGCCCGCCGGTGAAATATGGTCCTACCGGAGATGCGATAACGCGATACTCGGCACGTTGCGCGGCGCGAACTCCGAGGAAGTTTTCGGCAGCAATCTCGAATGGGCGGAAGTATAGGGTCTTCTCGTCAACCGGTGCTGGCACCCAGGCTCCGTCGACGGCAATTAGCTGACGCAGAGATTCAATGAAAAGTTCAGTTGGTAGTTCGGGCAAGGCCATGCGGTGCGCTGATCGCTGTAGACGTTTTGCGTTTTCTTCAGGACGGAAGGTCCAGATGGAGCCATCCTGGTGGCGATATGCCTTGATGCCCTCGAAAATCTCTTGACCGTAGTGCAGAACCGCTGAGGATGGATCCATCATGATCGGGCCGTAAGGAATGACCTCAGCTGAAACCCAGCCCTTTTCTTTCTCCCAGACGCAGACCACTTGGTGATCGGTTAGGTTTGCACCAAACACTGGTTTTTCGATGATTCGCTCGCGCTCGACATCTGGAGTCGGATTGGTTGAGCGGGTTACTTTCCACTGGGGCAATGACATCTTGGGCTTCTTTCCTGAGACCTAGAGATTGGCAAAAATGCTAGCGGCGACCTGTTCGGTGCTGCGTTTTTGTTTTCCACGGCTAGCCAGATCAGCTGCGACCGCATTTTCAATTCGAGCTGCGGCCACTGGATTTTTCAGATGCTCTAGCAACATGGCCGCTGACAAAATAGCCGCGGTTGGGTCGGCCAAATTTTTGCCGGCAATATCTGGAGCCGAACCGTGAACCGGCTCAAACATGCTCGGAAAGGTACCATCCGGGTTGATGTTTCCCGATGCGCCAAGGCCGATTCCGCCGCCGATTGCCGCCGCCAGATCGGTGATGATGTCGCCGAAGAGGTTATCGGTAACAATGACGTCGAAGCGACTTGGGTCGGTAACCATGAAAATTGTGGCTGCATCGATGTGCAGATAGTCGTGGCTGATGGCCGGGTATTCTTGGGCAACCCGGTTTACTGTGTTCTGCCACAACCAGCCAGCATGAACCAAAACGTTGTGTTTGTGAACCAAAGTAATGTGTTTGCGTTCGCGGGTTGAGGCCAACTCAAAGGCATAGCGCACAACACGTTCGACACCGTAAGCAGTATTTACCGAAACCTCGTTGGCCACCTCAGCAGGGGTACCGACGCGGATTGCTCCGCCGTTGCCGACGTAAGGGCCCTCGGTACCCTCGCGGACAACCACGAAATCGATTTTGCCCGGCGCTGCCAGCGGACTGGTGACTCCCGGGTACAGCTTGGTCGGCCGCAAATTTACATAGTGATCAAAGGAGAAACGAAGCTTCAAAAGCAGTTGGCGCTCAAGCACGCCAGAAGGTACTTTCGGGTCACCAATTGCACCCAAGACAATGGCATCGTGCTTTTTCAACGATTCAAGATCGGCTTCGGTGAGCGTCTCGCCGGTTGCCAGGTAGCGTCGGGCACCAAGGTCATACTTGGTGGTGTTGAAGGTCACCCCGGAGCCGATTGTTGCACGGTTGATTGCCTCAAGGGCTATTTCGGTAACTTCCGGCCCAATGCCATCGCCACCGATGACCCCAAGATTGTAAACGCGTGACATTTCGCTCCCAAATGCTTTTGTTTGACTTCAACTTTAGTCGCAAGGTTGCCAACAAATTCACCGGTTTGACCAGCAAAAACTAGTTTTTTGTGGCGAACAGCACCAGCGTTTTAGATGGCTTCAGGCCGTCCTTGGTTTGAACCTGTCCGTCTCGAATTTCGAGGATGTTAAGTTCGAGTGGCAACGATTCAAGTGCGAGCCGCAACTCTTCAACAGTTGGTAGTAATTCGGGATTTTGAGGGCCCCCGAAACCCTCCTCGAGATTGTTGCGGGAGTGCCAAACACCGCAGAGATTACCTCCGGTTTTAAGCTTTTCAGCACAGTGCGCGACTGCGGCGACCAGTTGCGGCTGCGGAATCTGTAAATAGGCGATAACAGCCAAATCAACCGGCGCCAGTTTTGAGACAAAATCAGTTGCCCCGCCGATGGTCTCAACGCAAAGGTTGTCGACCCCAAATTCTTTGGCTAGCTCACGGCTTTTTTGAAGTCCCACCTCAGAAATGTCAATGTTTTCAACCTGCCAGCCCAGACTTGCCAGCCAAACAGTGTTTCGACCCTCACCGCCGCCGACATCTATTGCCTTTCCAGGGGTGAGGCCTTGGCAGAGCTCTTTTACGAAACGGTTTTCAACTTTGGTGAAAATAAATTCGTCAGTCGAGTAGCGGCGGTTCCAGAAATCTGCGGGATTGAGAGAGCTACTCCTCGTTCTCGAGAATTGCTCTCTCAGTTTCCGCAAGATTTTTAGCACGGTTAATTATTGAACGATTGCTAGACCGGTTGCTGCTGAAGCATCTTCAACCGAGCCGCCGTTGGTCAAAGTTCCGGTGAAACCGAGCTTCTTCATCTGCTCGATAGCTTGACCAGCGCGGTTACCTGAACGGCAATACACGTAATAGTTCGCACTCTTATCAAGTGTTTCCAAATTGCTGGCAAAGGCCGCATCTGAGATGTCCATCAGAACAGCGGTTTCGAGGTGTCCGGTATTCCATTCGTCTACGGTTCGCACATCGATGATGGCGGCATAGCTGGCTAGGTCAACCGGTTCGCTAGCAGCACAGGCAGTCAGCGTACCGAGCGAAAATACTGCGACAAAAATTGCGGAGAAGAGTTTCCAGAGGTTTTTCACGATCTTCCTTTCAGATACCCCCTAGGGTATACTAGGATGAGACTTGACGCAAGCCAAAAGGAATCAAAATGCAACTCGAACCCAGTGAACTAAAGAAAGCCCGTGACCGTTTGGTGAGGGTACAAGGCCAAATTGGCGGCATCGTCAAGATGATCGACGAGGGTCGCGACTGCACCGAATTGCTTACCCAACTTTCGGCTGCATCCACCGCCTTGACCCGCGCTGGATTCACAATTATTGCCACCGGCATGCAGCACTGCGGAACCGATGCGGCCGGTGAAGCCGACAGAGCAGTGCTGGAAAAAGCATTTATGTCACTGGCCTAACCGACTTCAGCCTGATTAGTTACGCGGCAACTAGAGGCGCCCAACGCTAATTAACAAACCAAATAAGGAATGAAAAATGGGATTTCTAAGCAATCTCTTCAAAAAGAAATTTGAAACAGTTTCGCCCAGCAAAGCAAAGGAATTACAAGCTGCTGGAGCTTTACTTATCGACGTTCGCGAAAGCCACGAATACCGCAGTGGCCACGCTGCTGGGGCCCGGCACATTGCCCTGAGCTCACTTCCAAATCGCCTCAGAGATGTTCCTAAAGAGCGACAGATTTTAGTAATTTGCCAATCCGGCGCGCGTTCAGCACGCGCGGCAGGTTTTTTGGCCGACCAGGGTTATTCAGTCATCAACGTAGCTGGCGGAACCAGCAGCTGGCGTTCGGCCGGTCTACCGATTAGTTAGGTAAAAAATGAAAGTAATTATTATCGGTGGAGTCGCCGGTGGGATGTCTGCTGCCACGCGTCTGCGCAGGCTCAACGAAGATGCCGAAATCGTGGTCTACGAAATGGGTGAGCATGTTTCATACGCAAACTGTGGCCTCCCCTACTTCGTCAGCGATGTAATCAATCGACGTGAGTTGTTACTGCTGCAGACGCCAGAGTCACTCTGGTCTCGTTTTCGAATTAACGTCAAAGTTAATTCGATGGTTACCGGCATTGACCGAGCCAATAAAACCGTCTCGGTACTCAACTTTGCCAACGGCGAGACCTACACCGACAGCTACGACAAGCTAATTATTTCTACCGGGGCAAAACCGAGAAAACCTGAAATTCCTGGCATCGAGCGCGCCATGGTCTTGCGCAATGTTGCCGATGCTGATCAGGTGAAGGCCGCGGTTCAAGCAGACAACACCAAATCAGTCGTGATTCTCGGCGGCGGTTTTGTTGGTATCGAGCTGGCCGAAAACTTAGCCCACCTGAAGATGCCGGTGACTTTGGTTCAGCGCGCCGGCACAATTTTGAGCCAGTTTGACCCAGAGATGATCGAGCCACTGCAGGCAGAGCTAGTCAAAAATGGTGTCACGCTGGCGTTAAATGCCGAGCCGGCTGAGGTCACCGCAGATCAGGTAATCCTCAAAGATGGCCGAGTCCTAGCCGCAGATTTTGTAGTTTCGGCAGCGGGCGTCATCCCAGATAATTCGCTGGCTCGTGAAGCCGGCTTGAAGATTGGTGAAACCGGCGGACTCTGGGTAGACGATCAGCAGCGCACCTCCGATCCAGACATCTTTGCCGCCGGCGACGCCGTAGAAAAATACGGTTTACTCACCGGTGATTCAACTTTGATTCCGCTGGCGAACCTAGCCAACCGTCACGGCCGATTAGCAGCAGATGTTATTGCCGGACTTGACGTGAAAGCACACGCCTCAATTGGAACAGTGATTATCGGCGCTTTCGGACACGCGGCGTCAATTACCGGACTGAGCGAAAAACTTGCCAAACGAGCCGGAATTAAGTACTCGGTAATGCACCTGCACCCGAACAACCATGCCGGCTACTATCCGGGTTCGCGGCGAGTCTCGCTCAAAGTGCTATTTGATCCGATCACCGGAAGAATTCTCGGCGGTCAAGCAAATGGAGTCGATGGCGTCGACAAGCGCATCGACGTGATTGCGACCGCTATCCATGGCGGATTGACTGTCGACGATTTGATGGACTTAGAGCTTGCCTATGCGCCGCAGTTTGGCTCGGCGAAGGATGCCATCAACCAGGCTGGTTACGTCGGCAATAACATGCTGCACGGCATTACCCCAACCATTCAGTGGCACGAGCTGCAAACCGCCCTTGCTGACGGAGCTCAGCTAGTTGATGTTCGCAGCAAAGGCGAGCACGGCTTTGCCTCGATTCCCGGCTCGATAAACATCGATGTGGATGAATTGCGCGACCGCCTGAGTGAAATTCAAGATGAGAATGTTGTGGTGCACTGTCAGGTCGGACAGCGCGGCCACATCGCCACTCAAATTTTGAAAGCTCACGGCAAGAAAAACGTGTGCAATCTTGATGGCGGCTTCCTCACCTGGAAGGCAGCTCAGGATGCTCTCGCTCGTGGCAGCAATTAGTTATCGTGGGAGCCATCCTTGGCAGCCAGCCTCAATAAAAAAGGACCCGATTGGGTCCTTTTTTATTGGTGAAAAATCTATAGCTGGATGTTGACCGAACGCATCACATCAGCCTCAATTGCTTCGCTAACTTGCTCGAGAACTTTAGCCTCAACCGGCGAGTCAACGGTAATCACAGAAAGTGCCTTGCCACCCTTTTGCTGGCGAGCAATTTGCATTGCCGCAATGTTGATTCCAGCTTCCGCAAATGCGCTGCCGTAAATGGCGACAATTCCTGGACGATCGCGGTAAACCATGAGCACAAAGTGCTCAGCCATAGCCAACTCAACGTCATAGCCGTTGATGTTCACAATCTTTTGGTGCAGCTTTGGGCCAATTACGGTTCCGGAAACCGAGTGCACGGTGCCATCCGCCTGAGTGACCTTGATGCTGGTCACATTTCGGTACTCTTCGCTGTGCGAGTCAACGGTGAGTCGAACATCTACCCCGCGAGTTTCAGCCATAAGCGGCGCATTGACATACGAAACCTGTTCGGTGACTGCGTTTTGGAAGAAACCTTTGAGACCAGCCAATTTGAGGACCGAAACATCGTGTGCCGCAATTTCGCCGCGCACCTCAATTTCGATTGAGACTGCGTTTCCGCCCGAGATGCCGAACAACATCTGACCCATGTTTTCCATGAGTGCAATACCCGGCTTGACCGAAGCATCAATGTTGCCGCCGGCAACGTTAACCGCGTCTGGCACCAAATCGCCGGCGAGAGCCAAACGTACAGATTTAGCCACCGAGATTCCCGCTTTTTCCTGCGCCTCATCGGTAGATGCACCAAGGTGCGGAGTTACCACAATGTTTTCCAGCTCAAGCAGCGGCGAGCCCTTTGGCGGCTCGTTTACAAATACGTCAAGACCGGCAACCGCAATTTGGTTTGATTTCAGCGCGCGGTAGAGCGCATCCTCGTCGATGATTCCACCTCGAGAGCAGTTAACAATTCGAAGGTTTGGCTTGGCGATGGCAAATTCTTTATCGCCGATTAGACCGGTGGTTTCTGGGGTTTTCGGAATGTGAATGGTGATGAAGTCTGAACGCTTCATGACATCTTCTAGCGAAGCAAGTTCAACGCCGATTTGCTCGGCGCGCTGCGGCGTAACGTAAGGGTCATAGCCGATCAACTTCGCACCGAATCCGGCTAGTCGCTGAGCAACCAGGGTGCCGATCCGACCCAAACCGACAATTCCGATGGTCTTTTCGTATAGCTCGACACCGGTGTATTTCGAACGCTTCCACTCGCCTGCTTTTAGTGATGCGTTGGCATCTGGGATAAAACGAGCGGTGGCAAAGATGTGGCCAATTGCTAACTCGGCTGCCGAGATTACGTTTGAGGTCGGTGCGTTGACAACCATGACTCCGGCATTGGTTGCAGCTTTGATGTCGACGTTGTCTAGACCAACACCGGCGCGAGCAATAACCTTCAAGTTTGGCGCGGCAGCAATAGCCTCGGCGTCAACCTGGGTGGCCGAACGAACCAAGATAGCGCTGGCATTGGCAAGCGCTGCTAGCAGCGCTGAACGGTCAGTGCCATCTACGTTGACTACTTCAAAATCAGGACCAAGCTCGGCCACTGTTGCTGGGGAAAGTTCTTCGGCAATTAGAACGATTGGCTTAGTCAATGGAAACCTTTGATATCGGGTGAATGATTGGCACTACATGAGCGCACGTGACCTAATTCTAGCGGTTAGGCTGAAGCGGTGACCGATGTTGTTTTCTACGCTGCCGTATCACTCGATGGCTTTTTAGCCGGTAAAAACGGCGACATGAGTTGGGCAGAAAAATATCTCGGTGGCGACGATGATTTCGGATACCTAGATTTGGTGCGTAATTCATCGGCGATGCTGATGGGCAGAAAAACTTTTGAATTTGAGCTCTCCGCCGGTGCCGACGTAGATCGAATTTTGCCCACCTACGTTTTCACCAGTCAGCCACTGCGCTTCGATGGCCTGGATACATCCAAGGTGAACTTTATCGGTGGCGATCTTCGCGAGGTGGTTCAACACATCAGCAATAAACATCCCGGTCAAATTTTTGTAAGCGGCGGCGCCGAACTTGTTGACGGCCTGCTAACCATGGGCTTACTCGACGAAATGCGGTTATTTATTACCCCCGATCTTCTCGGTCAGGGTTTACGCCTGTTCAAAGGATCGAGGATAAAGAACCAGCCGCAGTTAGTGAAAAGCACAAGCCACAGTTCCGGCTTAGTCGAGTTGCACTATCGATTTACCGCGGGGTGAATTACCAAAGAAAAAACCCGGCACTAGGCCGGGTATCTTCTAGAAAAAATTAGCAGGTGCAGCGCTGGTCCTGAGGCACGCCTTCTAGCGCTTCCTCAATGTGACCGCCACAGCCAGTCCAGGTAACTTTTCCGCAGTTGCTGCATAGAGCTGGTGAACACATAGTTTTCTCCTTGTTGAAGACTTCGACAATCTACATTGTATACCCCTAGGGGTATCTCTGCAAGAAAATCTAACTAGAAGACCCCGCCACATGGACGGGGTCTTCTAAAGTTTTGGTTAGCGAGAAGCTGAACCTTCTTGGTAGTCATCCGAGGTCTTGATCCACGAGAACAACTTGCGTAGTTCGCGACCGACAGCCTCAATTGGGTGAGCCTCGCCCTTGGCACGAAGTGCCTGGAACTCTGGTGCGCCAGCATCCTGGTCAGCAACAAAGCGACGGGCGAAAGTGCCGTCCTGGATGTCGGTTAGAACATCGCGCATGCGCTCTTTAACCTCTGGGCCGATAACGCGTGGGCCAGAAATGTAGTCACCGTACTCGGCGGTGTCTGATACTGACCAGCGCTGCTTGGCAATGCCGCCCTCGTACATTAGGTCAACGATTAGCTTCAACTCGTGAAGCACCTCGAAGTAAGCAACCTCAGGCTGGTAACCGGCCTCGGTTAGAGTCTCGAAACCGTACTGGATTAGCTGAGATGCACCACCGCAGAGAACAGCCTGCTCACCGAACAAGTCGGTCTCAGTCTCTTCTGCGAATGTGGTCTTGATGGTTCCAGCGCGGGTTCCACCGATAGCCTTCGAGTATGAAAGAGCAACGTCAAAAGCGTTGCCTGAGGCATCCTGGTGGATAGCGATTAGGTTTGGTACACCACGGCCGCCCTCGTATTCGCGGCGAACAAGGTGACCTGGTCCCTTAGGTGCAACTAGGAATACATCCACACCCTCTGGGGCGGTAATGTAACCAAAACGGATTGCGAAACCGTGACCAAAGACAAGAGCCTTGCCAGGGGTTAGGTGCTGAGCAATGTGGTCGTTGTAAAGGTCGCGCTGACGAGGGTCTGGTGCGAGAACAACGATTACATCGGCCCAAGCCGAAGCCTCAGCTGGGGTAAGCACCTTGAGGCCGGCTTCTTCAGCCTTAGCCTTTGACTTTGAGCCTTCCGGCAGACCCACAACCACGTCGACACCTGAGTCTTTCAGGTTCTGTGAGTGTGCGTGTCCCTGTGAGCCGAAGCCAAGAACTGCTACCTTGCGACCCTGAATGATCGAGAGGTCTGCATCCTTGTCGTAAAAGATTTCAGCCAATGTGTATCTCCTTGTTAGTTTGAAACGTTTGTGGTTCTACCGGATTAATTGATTATCCGAAGCTTGTTACTTGAGCACTTTCTCGGTGATTGACTTTGAGCCACGACCCATTGCCAAAACGCCAGACTGTACGAGTTCCTTGATGCCGAATGGTTCAAGAACTTTGATCAGCGCAGCGCATTTAGCACTGTCGCCGGTGACCTCGATGATTACCGCATCGCTCACAACATCGATGACGCGAGCACGGAACAAGGTTACCGCTTCTAGAACTTGGGAGCGGGTGCTGGCCTCGGTTTTCACCTTGATCAGCATGTGGTCGCGCTGCACGGCCTGTTCGGCGTCGAGCTCGACAACCTTGATTACGTTAACCAATTTGTTGATCTGCTTGGTGACCTGCTCAAGCGGCGCACCCTCAACGCTCACCACAACGGTGATTCGAGAGAGCCCCTCAATTTCGGTAACACCAACTGCTAGCGATTCGATGTTGAAGCCGCGGCGAGCGAAAAGGCCGGCAACGCGGGTAAGCAAACCTGGTTTGTCTTCAACCAGCAGCGAAAGTACATGCTTGCTCATAATTACTCCCTGCCGTCCCAGATCGGTGCTGCATCTCTGGCGTATTGAATTTCATCGTTTGATACGCCGGCGGCAACCATCGGCCAAACCATGGCGTCGCGGCTGACAATGAAGTCGATTACCACTGGTCGATCGTTGGTTTCGAGGGCCAGCTTGATAGCGGCATCGATCTCTTCTTCTTTTTCAACGCGGATGGCCAAGCAGCCGTAGGCTTCGCCCAACTTGACGAAATCTGGAACCATCATGGCGTCTGTTCCGGTGTGCAAATCGGTGTTCGAGTAACGCTTGTCGTAGAACAGGGTTTGCCACTGACGAACCATTCCCAGCGAAGAGTTGTTGATGATCGCAACCTTGATTGGAATGTTGTTGATGGTGCAGGTAGCCAATTCTTGGTTGGTCATTTGGAAACAGCCATCGCCGTCAATTGCCCAAACGACACGCTCTGGCTCGGCCACTTTGGCACCCATTGCAGCAGGAACCGAGTAACCCATGGTGCCGGCACCACCAGAGTTTAGCCAAGCATTCGGGCGCTCATACTTGATGAACTGGGCAGACCACATTTGGTGCTGACCAACACCGGCCGCGTAAATTCCTTCCGGCCCGGTCAACTCACCGATGCGAGTAATAACGTACTGCGGCGAAAGTTTTCCGTCGCCAGCCGAGGTGTAACCCAACGGATAGTTTTCGCGAAGGTTGTTCAAGAACTTCCACCACTCACCCAGCTCTAGTATCGAGCTCTTCAGCGAGTGAGTCAGTTCTTGGTTCAACTCACCAATGACCTCTTTAGCGTCGCCAACAATTGGCACATCAGCGAAACGAATTTTGCCGATTTCAGCTGGGTCAATGTCGACGTGAATGACTTTGGCGCCGACCGCAAAGCTCTTCACATCGCCGGTGACGCGGTCGTCAAATCTTGCACCCAGGGTGATTAGCAAATCACTCTTTTGCAAAGCAGTTACTGCAGGCACGGTTCCGTGCATGCCAGGCATGCCTAGGTTTTGCGGGTGCGAATCAGGGAAGGCACCGCGAGCCATAAGCGTGGTAACGACTGGAGCACCGATAAGTTCGGCAAGCTTCAGCAATTCTTTGTGCGCTCCGGCTCGGATGACACCGCCACCGACATAGAGCACTGGCTTTTTTGATTCGAGAATCATCTGCGCAGCAGCTTGGATCTGCTTGCCGTGTGGCTTGGTAACCGGCTTATAACCGGGAAGATCTACTTTGGGCGGCCAGATAAATTCGGCTTTGCCCTGCTGAGCATCTTTAGTTACGTCAACCAAAACCGGACCGGGACGACCGGTTGTGGCAATCAGCACAGCGGCTGCAATAGTTGCCGGCACATCTTCAGCTTTGGTTACAAGGAACGAGTGCTTGGTAATTGGCATGGTGATACCGACAATGTCAGCTTCCTGGAAAGCATCGGTTCCGATTAGGTGTGAACCAACCTGACCGGTGATAGCCAGAAGCGGAACTGAATCCATGTGAGCATCGGCAATTGCGGTGACCAAGTTGGTTGCACCAGGGCCCGAGGTTGCGATGCAAACACCAAGTTTGCCGCTTGCTGCAGCGTAGCCCTCAGCAGCGTGACCGGCACCCTGCTCGTGGCGAACCAGGATGTGTCTAATCTTCTTCGAATCCATCAGCGGATCGTAGGTGGGCAAAATTGCTCCACCGGGCAAACCGAAGACATCTTCGATGCCCAGCATTTCCAGGCTTCGAATAATGGCCTGAGCGCCGGTAAGTATCTCGTTAGTCATTCTTACTCTCTTGTAAAAATCGTTGAACCAACCAAGTGGGTTGGGCTTAGCGAACTAGCCGCAGACTGCTCCCTCTGCTGCAGAGTGAACGAGCTTGGAATATTTCGCGAGAACACCTCGGGTGTAACGAGGTGGAAGCGGCTGCCAATCCTGCTTGCGGGCAGCCAGCTCTTCAGGCTCAACGAGTAGTTCGAGCGAACGAGCAGCGATGTTGACTCGAATCAAGTCGCCATCGCGAACCAGAGCAATTGGTCCACCTTCGGTGGCCTCTGGTGCAATGTGGCCGATGCAGAGGCCGGTTGTGCCGCCTGAGAATCGTCCGTCAGTCAATAGTAGGACATCTTTGCCCAAACCGGCACCCTTAATTGCTCCGGTGATGGCTAGCATCTCACGCATACCTGGGCCACCCTTTGGACCTTCGTAGCGGATTACCACAACGTCGCCCTTGCCGATTTTGCCTTCGGTCAGTGCATCCATGGCAGCACGTTCGCGTTCGAACACGCGAGCGGTACCGGTGAATTCTTCGAGGTCGAAACCGGCGGTCTTAACTACCGCGCCCTCTGGAGCCAGTGAGCCCTTGAGGATTGAGATACCACCGGTCTTGTGAATTGGATTGTTCAGTGAGCGGATGATCTTGCCGTCTGGGTCTGGCGGGTTGATGCCAGCGAGGTTCTCGGCCACAGTCTTGCCGGTAACGGTGAGGGCATCACCGTGAATTAGACCTGCGTCGAGCAAGGCCTTCATAACCACCGGAACGCCACCGACACGGTCAACGTCGGTCATCACGTACTGGCCGAAAGGCTTTAGGTCGCCCAGGTGCGGAACCTTATCGGCAATTCGGTTGAAGTCGTCGAGGGTTAGGTCGACATCTGCCTCGCGAGCAATTGCTAGCAGGTGTAGCACGGCGTTGGTGGAACCACCGAAAGCCATGGTCACCGCGATTGCGTTTTCAAACGCTTTCTTGGTCAAAATGTCGCGAGCGGTGATACCCAAACGCAAAAGATTCACTACAGCTTCACCCGAGCGGTGTGCCCAGTTGTCGCGACGACGGTCAGCCGAAGGTGGTGCTGCCGAGCCTGGAAGGCTCATGCCTAGAGCCTCTGCTGCTGAGGCCATGGTGTTTGCAGTGTACATGCCGCCGCAGGCGCCTTCGCCTGGGCAGATGGCTCGCTCAATGCGGCCTAGGTCTTCTTCAGACATTTTTCCGGCTTTGCAGGCACCGACTGCTTCGAAAGCATCGATGATGGTTACCTGCTTCTCGGTGCCGTCTTCGAGACGCACCCAACCAGGCATGATCGAACCGGCGTAAAGAAATACCGAAGCTAGATCGAGGCGGGCTGCCGCCATCAACATTCCGGGCAGCGACTTGTCGCAACCGGCCAAAAGCACCGAGCCGTCTAGACGCTCTGCCTGCATCACGGTTTCAACCGAGTCGGCGATTACCTCGCGTGAGACCAGCGAGAAGTGCATGCCCTCGTGCCCCATCGAGATTCCATCGGATACCGAGATGGTGCCGAATTCGAGCGGGTAGCCGCCACCCTGGTGCACACCTTCTTTTGCAGCCTGAGCTAGTCGATCAAGCGAAAGGTTACAGGGGGTGATTTCGTTCCAAGAACTGGCGATACCGATTTGTGGTTTGACCCAGTCTTCATCTCCCATACCAACAGCACGAAGCATGCCTCGAGAGGCTGCTTTTTCGATTCCATCGGTTACGTCGCGAGAGCGCGGCTTGATATCTACAGACATAGTGTTAATCCTACTTTCTAGCGAGGTAGTCTGAAACCGTGGACTCCAACAACGACGCGACCCAGTCGACGAACCTGCAACGCTATCGAGCCGCCGCAGAGCACGCCGCAGCCATGGTCATTCGCGACTACTCGACATCCTTTGGTTGGGCTTCAAAACTTTTGCCTGCAGCAACCCGCACGCACATCGCAAACATCTATGCGATGGTCCGTGTGGCCGATGAAGTTGTCGACGGTTCAGCGGTTGAGGCCATGGGTAAAGGCAGTATGGCTCGCGCCGAGAAGTTGCTCAACGCCTACGAAGACGAAATTTATCAGGCACTCGAAATTGGCTTCAGCACCGATTTAGTAGTTCAAGCATTTAGTTCTTCGGCCCGCGCGCTGGGAATCGGACGCGACCTAATCGAACCGTTTTTCGATTCAATGCGCATGGACCTCAACCCGGTTGTCTACGATCAGGCCGCCTATGAGAAATACATTTACGGCTCAGCTGAAGTTGTCGGTCTGATGTGCGTGAAAGCTTTCGTGGCAGCCGATAAGAGCGCTTGGCCTTATGAACAACTCGTGACTCCAGCTCGGGCACTTGGCTCGGCATTTCAGAAGGTAAATTTCTTGCGCGATTTGGCCGCAGATTTTCAAACCCTCGGCCGATGCTACTTTCCGGGCATTGACCCGCTGAATTTCAGCGAAGCTGACAAAACCGCGCTGGTTGCCGAAATCGATTCTGAAATTCGCGTCGCAATGAGCGGAATCCCGGGGCTGCCGAAATCAGCTAGGAAGGCAGTTTCCGCAGCTTTGCTTTTCTTCGATGCTTTGAATCGAGAAATTGAGAATACTTCGGCTAGCAAATTGGTTAGCACCCGAGTACGCGTTTCCGACCCCAAGAAAATCCTCATCCTCATAAAAGCAATTTCAGGAGCGACCCCCAAATGACTCAAAAAACCGCAGTAGTAGTTGGCGGCGGTATCGCCGGACTCGCAACAGCCTGCTTGCTCGCGAAATCTGGAATGAAGGTCACCGTTCTTGAAGCACGCGAAAAAGTTGGCGGTCGCGCCTATTTGTGGGAACAGGATGGCTTCAAATTTGACATGGGCCCAAGCTGGTACTTGATGCCCGAGGCTTTCGAGCAGTTTTTCAAACTAATGGGCACCACCGCCGAAAAAGAGTTAGACCTGGTGCGTCTTGACCCCGCTTATCAAACACGCAACGAGGGCTACGGCGACAAGCTGATCGTTCGCGAATCACTGGAAGAGAACAAGAAGCTTTTCGACGCGATCGAACCCGGCGCTGGCGAGCGCCTGCAAAACTATGTTGACTCAGCCGAGGATGCCTACAAACTGTCGATCAAGCATTTTCTGTACACGAACTTCAAGGATGCCCGCTCGTTTGTTCACCCAGAGGTTCTGTCTCGAGCGGCCCGTTTCATCCGTCACCTGCTGACTCCGCTAGACAAATTTGCGGCCCAGCACGTGACTGACAAGCGCCTACGCAAAATTCTCAATTTCCCAGCGGTATTTCTGGGAGCATCGCCTTACGACACCCCGAGCATGTACCACCTGATGACTCACGTAGATATGAATGTCGGAGTCTTTTATCCGATGGGGGGTCTTTACACCGTCATCGAAGCAATCGAGCGTTTAGCCAAACAGCACGGCGTTGACATCCGAGTTAATTCAAAAGTCACCAAAATTGAAACCGACCGTGGCGTGGCCACCGGGGTTCGAGTAGGCGATGCTGTTTTCAGTGCCGATCTGGTAATTGGCAACGCCGATTTGCACCACATCGAAACCAAGCTGTTGTCTGAAAAAGACCAGACTCTGCCAGAAAAGTACTGGCGTGACAAAGTTCCCGGCCCATCCGCCCTATTGCTCTACCTAGGCGTCAAGGGAAAGATTCCGCAACTCGATCACCACACTCTGCTTTACGCAGATGACTGGGACAAGAACTTTGCCGATGTTTTCATCTCGGCCAAAGACCGTCGCAACGGTAAAGAGAGCATTATCCCTAATCCGGCGTCGCTTTACATTTGCGCGCCGAGTATTACCGACCCAACCGTTGCTCCTGAAGGCTATGAGAACCTTTTCGTTCTAGTTCCAATTGCGGCCGATCCAAAGCTTGGTAAGGGCGGCATTAACGGCTCTGGTGACGCCGAGTTTGAAGCAGCGGCCGATCGGATTATCGATCAGATTGCCGCTTGGTGTGAAATTCCCGACCTCAAAGAACGCATCGTTTTGCGACGCACCATGGGGCCACAAGATTTCGTCGACGATTTGAATGCCTGGTCTGGAACCGCGCTGGGCATGGCTCACACCCTGATGCAGAGTGCTTTTTTCCGGCCAAAGAATCGCAGCAAAAAAGTAAGCAACCTGTTCTACGCCGGTCACCACTCGATTCCCGGTATTGGTTTGCCAATGTGCCTAATCGGCGCCGAGTTGGTTTACAAGCACTTGGTTGACGACCGCAGTAGTGGCCCGATTCAGCATGAATTGAAGCCGTTGCCAGAGAGCGCTTGGAAGGGCCTTCGCTAACTTGGGCTTCGTTTATCTGGGTGCTCTGATAGTTGCCATAGCCGGCAGCTATGCCCTGGATTATCGACACCGCTTGGCACTTTCGGTCAATCGCAGGTACTTCTGCCCACTTCTGGTTGGTGTTGCCTTTTTTCTCGCCTGGGACATCGCCGGCATAAATCTAGGAATCTTTTTCCGCGGTGAAGGCGATCTGCTCAGCGGAATTTTGCTGGGCCCGGAATTGCCTTTGGAAGAAGTTTTCTTTCTGTTCCTGCTGAACTACAACGGGTTGTTGCTGCTTCGCGCTGCACTTAGAAAGTGGCCAGCATGACCTACGCCCTGTTGAATTTAGTTTTCTTAGCCGGCCTCGGTGTGGTTGCCCTGGTCCTTAGAAAACAACTGCCCTGGCGCGCGATTTCCGTAGCAACTTTGGTGCTGGTTTTGCTCACCGCGGTGTTCGATAATCTCATCATTCTCACCGGCATCGTGGCATACGACCCGAGCCTAATTTCGGGGATAAAAATTGGCGTCGCCCCCATCGAAGACTTCGCCTACGCGGTGGCCACACCGACGCTTTTATCGATAGCAATTTCACTGACTCGGGGAAGAACCCGGTCAAATGATTAGCCAACTATTTTGGGCCTCTCGGCCAATTTCATGGATCAACACCGCTTATCCGTTCGCTTTCACCTACTGGCTAATCACTCAATCAATTTCGATTGAAATGGTTTTGGGAACATTTTTCTTTCTGATTCCGTACAACCTTTTGATGTACGGCATCAACGATGTTTTCGACTACGAGAGCGATCTGCGCAACCCCAGAAAAGGTTCAATTGAAGGGGCATTGCTGGCACCTAAATTTCACCGAGCCACACTGCTGATTTCGTTTTTGACACCGCTCCCCTTCTTTATTTACCTACTCACGGTGGGCCCTTGGTCAGCCAAGGTGATTTTGGTTCTGACGGTTTTTGCGGTGGTCGCCTACAGCGTTCCAAAATTGCGTTTCAAGGAGCGCCCGTTTTTAGATTCGTTTACGTCGGCGTTGCACTTTGTTGGGCCGCTGGCTTACGCATTGGCATTGGCTAACGTCTCGCTGCTCGATGGAATTGCCCTGCCAGTTCTGATCACTTTCATGCTCTGGGGTATGGCCTCACATGCTTTCGGGGCCGTACAGGATGTGATGGCTGACCGGATGGGTGGTGTCGCTTCGATTGCCACTCAGATCGGGGCAAAAAATACCGTTCGCTTTGCACTGGTCTGCTACCTGATCGCAATCGCGATGATTTTCACGATTCCCAACGCCAACACTCTGATGGCTTTGGCTTTCGTGCCTTACCTAATCGTGGTGGCACCATTTTTGAACATCAGCGACGAAGGCTGTGCTGACGCAAATCGTGGTTGGCGAAAATTTATTTGGCTCAACTACTTTGCTGGAGCCATGATTACCCTGCTGGTTCTCTAGCGCAGGGGTTTCGACATTTCTTTTCGCTTCTGTCCTGCCGGGCTGGGCTAGAGCTCGCGTTCGTTCCAACCGATTAGGTGAAAACGAGAGTATTTTGGCGAACACAGCGCGCAAGACATGGGTCTAGTTGGTTTTCGGTAGCGATAGTGAGCATGCCCCGCGGCGCAGGTGCCGACCCAGCGAGCCGTTTCTGCAGCGATTTGGGTGCCGGTAAATTTTTCGGCCCGATAACCAATCGACTTAGCCACCGTCAGCCATTTTTTGGTGTGCCCGGCTTTTTTGCCACAGATGCCGTGAGCGATTTCATGCAGCACCACCTGCATGGTTTCATCCACGGAGTGAATCTGAGCAAAATACTTTGAGATGGTGATTTTCGAGTTTGTGTAATCACAGAGCCCGGCCCGGCGCTTAGCCGAATCAAAACCAAAACTCCAAATCGCCGGATCTAGGTGCTCGGCGATTTTTATTTCAGCTTGAGTTCGAATGAAACTGAATCGATCGAGCCGCATTCTTTGCATTCGCGTTTTGCCCGAGTTGAACTGTCTCCCCAGTTGAAATCCGATGTTCTCGAGCCGAGCAATTGTTGGTAGGTCTGCAACTTCAACTGCGACATCGAACTGCTCTTGCTCTTGCCGATCGAAAACCGCGGTTAATTGGGCAATAGCAAGTTCTGGCTGATAAGCCAATTCAAGAATCTTTGCTTCGGTCAACTGCATCGAGGTGAGTTTATCGCCGACTTACCGAAGCTCGAGTTAGCCAGCAAACTTGTAGTTATTGTCAAACTGACACTAAGATGAAACTAGTTAATGTCAAACTGACTTTTACAAAGGTTACCTTTTGTCAATTACCCAGCAGCATCTTCCAGCACTTGCGGTGTCAACCGTAATCTTTGCGCTGCGACCAGACGCATCCGGGTCTATCAAACTGGCATTGCCATTGGTTCGACGAATCAGGGCCCCGTATGAAGGCCGTTGGGCACTACCGGGAGGCCCACTAGGTCTTAACGAAGGACTTTCTGACGCGGCTGCCCGCACGCTGCAAAGCACCACCGGACTAAAGCCCAGGTATCTCGAGCAGCTTTTTGCATTCGGCGAATTGAATCGCTCTCCCCTACTACAAGAATCAGAGCGCGTGGTATCAATCGTTTACTGGGCCCTAGTGGGTAACGAAGAAGCGCAGCAGGCTATCGAATCGGAAAATGTTGCCTGGTATTTTGCCGATGAGGTTCCACAACTGGCCTTCGACCACAACTTGATTGTCGAATACGCACTGTGGCGTTTGCGCAACAAAGTTTCTTACAGTTCGGTGGCTCACGGATTTTTGGGCGAACAATTCACCATGGCGCAACTTCGTGAAGTTTATGAATCAATTTTGGGAAAAGAACTAGATCCAGGAAATTTCCGACGAACCGTTGAAGCCTCGGGCACTGTAGTGGCCACTGGCGAGCGACTCAGTGGAGCGAAACACCGCCCACCACAGCTTTACCGCTCAAACGCGGACATCAACCTAAGCGATAACGGGCCACTGTCACGCCCTCAAGGAGAAATATCATGACAACTGCATCGGTCAATGAGCGCATCCAGCTCATCGTTAAAGGTGCGAGTAAAGACTCAACCTGCAGCCCGAGCTTAGTCAAGGGACCTTGGGAATTCGATGGCGGCCCGGCACATTATGGCCCGGGTGCTTCGAGCGAAGACACCATTCCGGCCGACTCGCCAACCCAGGGTGTCTTGCCGGCCGAATACCGACTCGCCAGCGATGCAGAACTGCACGAGCGAATTATTGCTGCCAAACAAACCCTGGGTGACCGGGTTGTTATTTTGGGGCATTTCTACCAGCGCGATGAAATCGTCCAACACGCTGACTATCTGGGTGATTCATTCCAATTGGCGAACGCAGCCAAGGCACACCCAGAGGCTGAGGCTATTGTTTTCTGCGGTGTGCACTTTATGGCCGAGACAGCCGATATTCTCTCCGCTGAAAATCAAGCTGTGATTTTGCCAAACCTAGCCGCAGGATGTTCGATGGCCGACATGGCCGATATTGATTCGGTCACCGAAGCCTGGGAACAGTTGGAGGAGCTTTACGGTACCGAGCCAGACTCACAGGGTCGAGTTCCAGTCATCCCGGTTACCTACATGAATTCTTCGGCCGCATTGAAAGCCTTCTGCGGTGCCCACGGCGGAATTGTTTGCACCTCATCAAATGCCGAAGTTGTTTTGAAGTGGGCTTTCGAACGCGGTCAGCGCGTGCTGTTCTTCCCAGATCAGCACCTGGGACGAAACACCGCAAAGGCGATGGGCGTATCGATTGACGACATGCCACTGTGGCATGGCCGCAAGCCGCTGGGTGGAAACACGGCGGCTGATCTAGAGAAGGCAAAAGTCATTTTGTGGAATGGTTTTTGCTCGGTTCACAAACGATTCAATGTTCAGCAAATTGAAAAAGCGCGAGCAGAATTTGAAAACGTTCGCGTAATTGTTCACCCAGAATGCCCAATGCCGGTGGTGGATGCCGCCGACGAGTATGGCTCGACCGATTACATTCGCAAAGCCGTGGCCGGCGCGACTGAACCAACCACCTTTGCCATCGGCACCGAAATCAACATGGTTCAGCGGTTGGCAGCGCAATACCCGCAGCACAATATTTTCTGTCTTGACCCAGTGGTCTGCCCCTGCTCAACCATGTATCGCATTCACCCTGGCTACCTAGCTTGGGTGCTTGAGCGACTGGTTGCCGGCGAAGTCGTAAACCAAATCAAGGTCAGTGCTGAAGTTTCTGAAAACGCCAAGATTGCACTAGAGCGCATGTTGGCAGCGAAGCCCCTGTAATGAGCAAAGTAATTGTTGTTGGCAGCGGCATCGCCGGTTTGGTTGCCGCTGTCGAGGCTGCAAAAAAGCATGAGGTGACCCTGATCACCAAGGATGTGCTCGCCGAAAGCAACACCCACTATGCCCAAGGAGGCATTGCCGCTGTGGTCTCAAGCGAAGACAGCGTTGCCGAGCATGTGACCGACACCTTGTTCGCCGGTGCAGATTTTTGCTTCCGGCCAGCAGTTGAGGTGCTCTGCGCCGAAGGCCCGGCAAGAATAACCGACCTGGTGAATTTCGGAGTAAATTTTGACCGCCAAAATGGCAACTTTGCCCTGGGCCTAGAGGCCGCACACTCTCATCCGCGTATTTTGCACGCCGGAGGCGACACCACCGGTGCCGACATCAGTAATGCGCTGGTGCGTGCGGCCCGTTCACAGTTGAAAACTATTTTTGAGCACACGTTTCTCATTGGTATTTCGACATCGGCCGGCAAAGTCGCCGGTGTTGAAATACTGACTGTCGATGGGCGCAAACTTGTCGAAGCCGACCAGGTAATTTTGGCCAGCGGTGGTGCCGGCCAGCTTTACCGGCACACCACCAATCCAGCCGTAACAACCGGTGACGGAGTGGCGGCAGCATTTCGAGCCGGCGCCTTACTGGCCGATGTTGAGTTTTATCAATTTCACCCGACCGCGCTGGCTGTGCCGGGAAGTTACCTAATTTCTGAAGCCGTTCGCGGCGAGGGAGCCATCCTGGTAAATCAGGACGGTGAGCGCTTTATGAAAGCAATTCACCCGCTTGCCGAACTAGCCCCGCGCGATGTTGTTGCCCGCTCGATTCAAACCCAAATGATGGCCCAGGGCGGCCAACCAGTGCTGCTCGATGCCACTGCACTCGGCGAAAAATTCCTTGAAGAACGCTTCCCTAGCATTACCGCGGCCACCAGAAAATACGGTCTCAACTGGGCTAAACAACCTATACCGGTTACCCCGGCAGCGCACTATTGGATGGGCGGCGTGGCCACCGATATCTGGGGTCGCACCAACATCGAAGGGCTTTACGCCGTCGGCGAGGTAGCCTGCACCGGAGTACATGGGGCAAACCGTTTGGCATCAAACTCGTTGCTGGAATCGGTTGTATTCGCGCACCGCGCAGTTGCCACCCTTGATGAAAAATGGGAAATTGCGGCAAGTCACGCGAACCTTGAAAATGCCCTTCAGCAGATTGAAATCGTCGAGAATCTGGCCCCGAAACGAGATCGCCAGGCAGCTGGCGAAGCCACAACCGCTGGACAAGTAGTTGACCGCGTCGAATTGCAAACTTTGATGTGGGACAACGTCGGTCTGGCCAGAACCGGAAATCAACTTTCAGCCACCCAAAAGGCATTGGCGGATTGGCACGGCGCAGAAGAATCTGGTCGGCTCTTTACCGATTGGGAAGACGCAAATCTGCTGCTTCTGGCGGGCGCAGTTACCTCGGCCGCGCTAGCCAGAGAAGAATCCCGCGGCGGACACTTCCGACTGGATTACCCTCAAACGAGGCCAGAATTGGCTAAATCAATCATTGTGAGGAAAGCATGAGACCGAATCTGGAGGCATCTCCCCTAAGTATCGACGACGTGATTAGCGTCGTATCTGCTGCCCTAAAAGAGGATGCTCCGAACGGGGATGTCACCAGTGAACACCTGATTCCCGCTCAGGCAAACGCGATGGCATTGCTGAATGCTCGTGAGCCAGGTGTCTTTTCCGGTGGACCGGTGTTTCTCGCAGCTTTCAAATTGCTTGACGAAACCATCGATGTGGAATTGCTCGCTGATGAGGGGCAGGTTTTCAGCGCCGGAGACTTACTGGCGCGCGTTTCTGGCCCAGCGCGAGCAGTTTTGCAGGGTGAACGTATCGGCCTAAATTTTGTTCAACGAATGAGTGGAATCGCCACGCTTACCGCACAGTATGTTCGAGCCGTTGAAGGTAGCCGAGCAAAAATTCTAGACACGCGAAAAACCACACCTGGATTGCGCGTTTTTGAGCGTCACGCAGTGCTCTGCGGAGGTGGACAAAATCATCGTTTTTCCCTCAGTGACATGGTGATGGCGAAAGACAACCACCTTGCGGTTTTGACCGCCGGAGGCAAAGACTTAGCTACCGAATTGCGTCGGGTGAAAAATGAACTTCCAGCGGGGATGAAATTAGAAGTGGAAGTTGACCGTCTTGATCAAATTGAGGCTGTCCTAGGCGGCGGAGCCGACATCATCATGCTGGACAATTTTTCGCTGGCAGATATGCGAACCGGAGTCGAAAAAATTGGCTCGGCCGCAAAGATCGAAGCTTCAGGTGGCGTCAACTTGCAGACCGTTGCTGAAATCGCGAGTACCGGAGTCGACTACATTTCAGTCGGTGCCCTCACACATAGTGCGAGAGCGTTAGATCTAGGACTAGACATCGAGATTCAGTGATGATTTACCTTGACAATGCCGCTACTACGCCGGTTCGCCGCGAAGCTCTCGAGGCTGCCTGGCCATGGCTTAGCAGTGAATTTGGTAACCCATCAAGCAAGCACGAATTAGGACTCAGAGCCCACGATGCGCTCGAAAAATCTAGAGAGCGGGTGGCTAAGTTTTTCAATGCTAGACCCTCTGAAATCACCTTCACCTCTGGGGGTACCGAGGGCGCTAATTTGGCGATAATTGGGCTGGCGTTAGCTAATCCTCGAGGCAAGCATCTAATCTCGGCAAAAACTGAACACGAAGCGGTTTTGGCAGCAATCGATTTTCTCGAAAGACAACACGGATTTGAAGTAAGTTGGCTGCCGGTTGATGGCGAAGGTCGAATTAGTCCGGCAGACCTGAGCGAGAGCCTGCGTGCAGATTCAACGCTAGTTTCACTGATGTATGCCAACAACGAAATCGGAATTGTGCATCCAATCGCCGAGCTGGCTGAAATTACACATCAGGTTGGAGCGCTTTTTCATACCGACGCGGTGCAGGCGGTCGGTTGGCTAGATTGCAATATAAAAACACTGGGTATAGATGCCCTTTCATTTTCAGGGCATAAAGTTGGTGCCCCTAAAGGCTCAGGGGCGGTTTTTATCAAAGCCAGATTTGCAGTTGAGCCACTTTTGCACGGTGGCGGGCAAGAATTTGAGCGCCGATCTGGAACCGAAAACGTTGCTTGGGCTGTCGCTCTGGCAACTGCTTTGGATTTGCTCGAGGATTCAACTGCCGAGTCCAAACGGGTTGAAAAATTGAGCAAGAAATTTATCGACGATGTGTTGACCAAAGTGCCAATGGCAAAGCTGAGCGGGCCAACCCACAACCGCTTGGCAAACATCATCGGTTTTACTTTTGCCGGACTAAACGGCGAAACGATTTTGCTGGAACTTGAGCGTCGCGGAATTATTTGCTCGAGTGGTTCAGCTTGTGCGGCCGGCAGCGATGAACCATCCCATGTTTTGATTGCCTTGGGTTACGACCCAGACTTGGCTCAAACCGCGGTGCGCTTTAGTTTGGGGCATTTCACCACCGAAGCCGACCTAGATCAGGCAGTTGTGGCACTTGTAGACAGCGTTACCTGATTACCCCACGGGTCATCGAGGCTAATTTTTTCGCCATCATTACGAAGTTGAAGACCAGAGTCATTGAGACGCTCGCCAATGGCGCCGAATGAGTCTGCGTCAGGTAGCACAATCGAAACATCACCCAAGCCGAGTGTTTGCTGACGCACTGAGGCACCTCGAGATCGCCAGATGTTCATCGCCATATGATGGTGGTAACCGCCGGCCGAAACAAACAGTGCCGTGCCACCCCAATTCAAGGTGACGTCGAAGCCCAATTTATTTACGTAGAAATCTTGAGCTTGCGCAATGTTTCCAACACTCAAGTGCACGTGGCCAACCTTAGAGGCAATCGCGGACTGCGAATTTAGATGTTTGGCAAGGTAATTATTTGGGTCTAGCGGCAGCGTATCCATCGATATTTGACCGTGCTGCCAGCTCCAGCTGCTGCGCTCTCGGTCGAAGTAAAGCTCGACTCCGTTGCCCTCTGGGTCATCGAAGTAGAAGGCTTCAGAAACCAGGTGGTCGGCACTACCGGTGAATGAGCCAGGGTATTGCCGCGCCACCGATGCAACCGCAGCGGCCAACTCGGCTTGAGTGTCAAATAAAAATGCGGTGTGAAACAGGCCAGCATCTGAAGGCCCCGCGTGTTTCAGCTCAGGGGCGTGCTGCAACAAAAGGGCAGCGTTCTGGCCGCGCCCAAGGATGTAGCCGCCGGGTATTTCGCTCAAAATTTCGAGGCCGACCCCGTCACGGTAATAACGCAGCATGGCATCTAAATCAGCAACTCGAAGGGTCACTGCGCCCATTGAGATGTTGGCGGGAAGTGTGTTCATGTTTTTTAGTCTAGCCCCCCTTTACTTATTTCTGCAAGCAGTGCTCAAATTGATCGCCTAGATTTTTGAATTATTGCGCTGGAGGCCGGGCGGGCATAAAAAAACTCGCACTGAGCGAGTTCTGCAGAATTTGGTGCGCCCCCCGGGACTTGAACCCGGAACCCACTGATTAAGAGTCAGTTGCTCTGCCGATTGAGCTAGAGGCGCGTGCTGTGCAAGCACAACGAGATAAGAGAATAGCACCTTCGAGCGGGAATGAAAAACTGGATTTTGAACTTGCTAGAGACATGAGCGAAGAAACCAAACTAGAAGTTGGTGCTGCGGCACCAAATTTCACCCTAAATAACCAGGATGGGCAAGAAGTTGGCCTAAGCGATTACCTAGGTAAAAAGGTCATTGTTTACTTCTACCCCGCCGCCGCTACGCCGGGTTGCACCACGCAGGCCTGTGACTTCAGAGATAACTTGAACTCATTGAAGTCAGCCGGGTATGTGGTTCTTGGTATTTCACCCGACAAACCTGGAAAATTGCGAAAATTTGCCGACAAAGAATCTTTGAACTTCGATTTGCTGAGCGATGAAGACAGCGCAGTTCAGCAAGCGTACGGGGCCTACGGCAAGAAAAGCATGTACGGAAAAGAGTATTACGGCACTATCCGCTCGACAGTCGTTGTAGATGAGGCGGGCAAGGTGAGCCACGCCTTTTACAACGTCAAAGCTTCCGGACATGTGTCTTTCCTGAGAGATTCCTTAGGGCTCTAAGAGAGTCTGCAGAGAGCCCCTAAACTGGGGGCATGGAAGATTTTGCCAAGCTTGAAAAAGGCGACCAGATCCCCCAGTTCGACGCACTCACCCAGTCAGGCCAGGCTTTTTCAAATCAAAGCATCGTTGGCAAAAAAACAATTTTCTTCTTCTTTCCCGCTGCAGGCTCACCTGGTTGCACCATGGAATCTGTCGAGTTCAACAATGAACTTGAGGCATTCGAATCGGGCGGCTTCCAGGTAGTTGGCGTCTCCCCCGACTCGGTCGTGAAGTTGGCTGAGTTTCAAGACCGCCACGGCCTTAACTACACCTTCCTGAGCGATGAATCATTCGCGGTTCACAAAGCATTCGGTGCCTACGGAAATAAGAGCCTTTACGGCAAGCTTTACCGAGGTGTGCTTCGCTCGACCATTGTGATTGATGAAAATGGCCAAGTTATTTTGCCGCTTTACAACGTGAAAGCCACCGGCCACGTTGCCATGTTGCTTCGCAAACTCGGCCTGTAAAATCCCTGGTTCTAACTCTTAGAGCTTTGCGTAGCTGCTACCACGTCGCCGCGGAACAGCAGGTAGAGGCCGATCGCGGATGGTGCAAAAATAGCCCAGCCGATTGCCTGAGAGCCAAACTGGCCGCCAAAACTGCCCATAGCAACCGCTAACTGCACAAACTGCCAAAATACTGCGCCACTTCTCGACCAACGCATTCCTGAAAGCAAATTAATAGCGATGGTAATCACCCAAGCTGCAGCAGCCGAGACCAAAGCGAGCAAAGAGATAGCGGCTATAAAACTGGTAATTTCCCCGGTGACAACTTGGATCAAGAGAATGACAGCCAAACCAAGCACGACAAGTCCTTCCAGAAAAATCAGACCAGAAAGCACCTTCAGGGCTGCGGGTTTTTTATTGTTTTCAGTCATCTGATTCCTAAATTGGGTCTTGCCAAACGGCTATGGGTGTGAAACGATTTTCTCAGGAAAGTTACCGCAAAGTTACCTCAACTAGTAGTCGGAAATCCCTAAATTTTAGAACTCAACCTAGTTGCGTTCGCTCAGAATAAAGGAATACAGCATTGATGGATATGCAGTGGCTCAATGAAGCCCGTTGCCTCACCGAAGACCCTGAACTTTTCTTTCCAGTTGGAAACACTGGGCCGGCAGTAGAGCAAATCGATCAAGCTAAAGCAGTTTGTCGCGAATGCTCGGTGGCTACCAGTTGCCTCGAGTACGCAATCAAAGAAAACCAGGACACCGGTGTTTGGGGTGGCCTAAGCGAAGACGAACGCAAGTCGCTAAAGCGCAAATACGCTCGAGCTCGACGCGCTGGCTAGCAGAATTTGAAAATCCCGCTGAATTCAGCGGGATTTTTTTATAGCGGAATGTGAATCACCACTCTGGAACCGCCGTCTGCGGGCGCCATCCAGTTGATTGTTCCCCGAAGCTCGCCTTCGATGAGTGTCTTGATAATTTGCGTACCAAGACCGGTACCGATTTTGTTTACGTCGAGTGCAACCCCGTTATCTGAAACGGTAATGGTCAGGTTTTTCGGTTTGCGCTCTGCCACCACGTGCACCACACCGTTTTTTCCGGCCAGACCATGCTCGACCGCGTTGGCAACAATCTCGGTAAGCGCCACAGCAAGTGGCGTCGCAACCTCGCTGCGAAGTTGGCCAAACTTTCCATCAATTAGTGTCTTCACGGTTGTGTTATGGAGCGAAGCAACCTCGCTGGTAAGCATCAGCGCCCGATCAAAAACTTCGTCGAAGTTCACGTCCTGAGCCAAGCCCTCAGAGAGAGTGTCGTGAACAACCGCAATAGCCGCTACCCGGCGCATAGCCTGACTGAGTTGCTCTTTAACTTCTTCGCTGTCACTTCGCCTTGACTGAATTCGCAACAGGCTGGCTACTGTTTGCAAATTGTTTTTCACTCGATGGTGAATCTCGCGAATTGTCGCGTCTTTGGTAATCAGTTCTCGCTCTTGGCGTCGCAATTCAGTAACGTCACGACACAGCACCAAAGCACCGGTTCTAACACCCTGCTCTTTCAACGGGATGGCTCGAACATTAAGTGTTACGTTGCGTGAATCCATGTCGGTGCGCCAGGGAGCACGCCCAGTAAGCACCAACGGCAGACTTTCATCCACGTTTGATTTGCCCTTCAGCACCGGAGTTGCCGCCTCGGCCAAAGATTTGCCCTCAAGTTCACCGGCTATGCCAAGTCGGTTGAAAGCCGATAGTGCGTTGGGGCTTGCAAAAACCACATTGCCATCGAAATCTAGCCGTAGCAGACCATCGTTAGCGCGCGGAGCACCGCGTTTGGGGCCGGTTGGGTTGCTGAAATCTGGGAAAGCACCTTGGGCAACCATGTTCAACAGTTCAAGTCCGCAACTTAGGTAATTTAGCTGGAGTCGATTCGGCGTTTGAGCTTCTGCAATGTTTGCGTGCTTAGTTACCACAGCAATCGGCACCGAGGTCACTTCTTCAGATTTCGAATTAAGGCGGCGCCGAACCGGGATTGCACTGAGGCGCGAAACCTCTAGGTCATGACCATTTGCCTGTTCGAGACCTACTGGCACGCCCTCTTTATAGGCCTTGGCGACTTTGCCCTGCCAATCTTTTCGAATTGGTTCGCCCGAGATGTCACGATAAAACATGGTTGGTGCGCTTGATGGTCGAGCATGCCCAGCAGCGACAAAGCCACCATCGCGAGTTGGAATCCAGAGCACCAAATCAGCAAAGACTAGGTCGGCTATAAGCTGCCACTCGACCTGCAGCAAATGCAACCATTCGACATCAGAATGCGACGCATCGGAATGTCTTTTGACTAGTTCGCTAAGTGTTGACACCTAACCGAGTTTAGCCACGCGCAACTGCAATTCACTTGGTGAATCGAGTATCAACCCGACCAGAGACCGCACCGCTGCCGAAACAGTACTGGATTTTGAACTTGAATCAATTGGATTGCCGGTGCGAATCGCCTGGTCGAATTCTTTACTGTGCTCGCCAATCATCAGCGCCGGGGAAAGATTCAGTAAACGCTCGAATGTTTCAACTACCTGCTGGCGCACAGACTTGCCAAGCACAGATTCGCGTACCCGATTCACCACCAAATGAGTTTGCTCGGGCAGAACCAACCGCAATTGCGGCCAATTAGCTACCAGTCGATAGATAGCCGTTGGCTCGGTGCTAGAAATTACAACCACAGATTCTGAATGCGAGAAAAACTCGATAAGAGAGTTAGACATAGTGTTTTGGTCGACCAGAAAGCATCCAACTGCAGCATCTATGACAACCCAGTCAAATTCGGTTTCGCAAAACTGGAAGAGCTCAGCGAGAGATTCAGCATTGATCTCGCTTGCTCGGGTTCGGTTAGGCAACCCCGGAATGAGCACCAACTTGCCGTTAGGGCTAGACAGGCTGATAGTTAGACGCTCAAATTCTTCGGAGCTTAGTCTTTTCTGACTGGCTAAGCGCAGCAGTGCGGCGATGCCTGCCGGCGGGGTGGCGAGCGCCAAATTTAGGTGTAGCCCTGGGTTTTCAAAATCTAGGTCAACTAAAAGCACCCGTAAACCTCGGCTGGCCAGTTGAACGGCACCAGCAAGCGCAAGGCTACTTTTACCAACAGAGCCGCCAGCAGACCAAAATACCGCTTTGCGCATCAGTCGATCAAAGTTGGTCTGAGCACGATTGATATTTTTGCTTCGGCGCCTACGGCTTTCAAAACCTCACCGACAGCCACCTGCGGCACCCATAATTCGACACTGGTTTGCGAATTTGCGAAGACCCCATCGTTTTCAGAGACATTAGCCACCTCTGCGGCATCGACAAGCTTGACCGGCTCTTGAAACTTTTCTTCGAGTTCACCAAACCACGCCCAGATATCAACGGTCGAACCGGGAACAACGCCCCGGGCAAGTGGCATGTTGGACCAGACCACAACCGGTGCTCTGTCATCTAAAACTGCCGTTGCCAGATTAGCTTTGGAAATAAATTCGCCAGATCTAACCGGCCCCAAAACATAGGCCTGGGCGGGAAGCTCATCTTTGGTTAGGTACAACCCTGATGCTGAGCCTATGTCGATCTCAACCAAGCGAAAACTATTGGAACTAATGGAAGCACCCGCGGGCAAGTTTTGAGCAGCCACCCAAATCTCAGTTTTCTTGGAGTCGTCGGAGAGCATCAGCCATGCCGTAGCACTGCTGGATACTGCAATAACCAACCCAGCAACAATGCGAAAGACTGATCTTTGTTTGAGAGAGAAATTCTTCATAGTAATCAATCTCTCCGATTAGCCAAGAATGCTCCGGAGTTATCCACAGCAAGAATTTGAACCTCATCTATGCTGGCGCTGGGTATGAAGGCAGTTGCCTGCGCCTGGTAATCGCGAATCATCACCAACGAACCCTCGCAAACCATAAGTGCCCCACGACACCAGCTTTGACCCTGAACCTGGATGCGCACCTCAGCCAATTTAGGCAGTTGCGCTAAGTAGCCGGCAAGATTCGTCTGAATCAGCATTGCCTGAGGTATTTTTGCGCTCGCCGGCACCAAGTTGACCAGCCTGGAAATTCGGCAGGTGGGCAGCACAATCCAGTAGCCCTGCATTAGCTCAAGACCTGCGACAAAATCACTACCGACCACGATATTTGCCAATTGACGCGGCGGATTTGTAGCAGAGTTGAGCAACCCAATCCCAATCTGAGCAAGATGTTCGGCCATCAGCATTTCGGGTTGGGCCAGAAAATCTAGTTCAGCATCCAAATCATCGAACCATGCATTTTCATCCATTTTGATATTTCACCGAGTGGGCGAGAAATATTTCAGAGTTATCCACAGGTTTAGAAAATCACTTGACCTTCGGATATACGAAGGTCTATCTTCTTAATTCCTTGGTACGCCCAAGGCAGGCACATCTTCAAGAGCACAGTAGGGGGCAGTGATGGCCGCAAATAAAAATGAAAAGAATGAGCAAGATCCAGACATAGCCAAAGCCAATAGCAACGAAGCTGAAGCGAAGCCGGCAAAAAAGAAAAGCCAGCCGAATAAGAAACGACCGTCTAGCAAAAAACCAGAACCGCGCAATGTCTCAAACCCAATCGAAGAAGCAGAGTTCTTCGGCAAAAAATACAACAAAACTTCCGAATTACCTGACCCAGAGCTAATTTTGCGAGCTTTGGCTATTGGGGTTATCGAAGTTATCTCAGGCACCAGAAGTGCTTTCCAACTTGCTCGACTACTCAGTGACGGGGTTCTCGAGCGACTCGTCCAGCGAGCTATCGATGCTCAGCAACAGCGCGATGCGCTAGGAATCAAAGCCAAGCATCAGCACTTCACGGTCGGTTCAATCAAAACCACCTACCCTCGCGAAGGGGTAGTTGAATCGGCGGTAATCATGACATCACCGACTCGAAATCGAGCCGTTGCGATTCGCCTCGAAGGATTCAACGATCGGTGGCGTGCTGTTGCACTTTCGGTGCTGTAAGTAAAAAAGGGAGGCCTATGGCCTCCCTTTTCTTTATGACCTAAAGAAACTACTTCCTGCGCCACTATCGGGTTTGGCTTCATTAGCAGCATTGCTGTTTGGAGCCGCTCTTCGAGGAGTGGCCGGCTTGGCAGCCTCGTTGCCTTGGTGAACCTCGGCGTTGCCATCCTCGTTAGGTGAAATGTAGGTCAAGGCAGACTGATCAACTTCTGTAACTGCTGGCTGGACCGAAACTTCAATGTTGAACAGGTAACCGACTACCTCTTCTTTGATGGCACCCATCATCTGCTGGAACATTCCGTAACCCTCGCGCTGGTATTCAACCAGCGGGTCGCGTTGCGCCATAGCTCGAAGGCCAATACCTTCTTTGAGGTAATCCATCTCGTAGAGGTGGTCACGCCATCTGCGGTCAACAACCGAAAGCACAACTCGACGCTCAAGTTCACGCATTGCTTCTTCGCCGATTGACTCGGCGCGCTTTAGATAGGCAAGCTTGGCATCGCTGACGATTTCTCGGGTTAGCCAGGCACGGGTTAGTTTCGAGCGGTTTCCTGCTTCAGCCAAAACCTCTTGGATTTCTAGACCGATTTGGTAAATGGTCTTCAACTCTGCCCACAGAGCATCTAGGTTCCAGTCGCTGCCCGCACTGTCTGAGATGTGGCTCTCAACAATGTTGGCGATTGCATCTTCAAGGAAGCCTTCAACGCGATCGGCGATGTCATCACCCTCAAGAATGTGGCGACGGTCATTGTAAATTGCTTCACGCTGACGGTTGAGCACATCGTCATACTTCAAAACGTTTTTGCGAATTTCAGCGTTGCGGCCCTCAACCTGAGATTGCGCAGACGCGATTGCCCGACTGACCACCTTTGATTCGATAGCCATTTCGTCTGGAACACCCGAGCGGTTCATTAGAGCGCTGGCGGCACCAGAATTGAACAAACGCATCAGGTCGTCGGTTAGGGATAGATAGAAACGAGATTCACCCTGATCGCCCTGGCGACCCGCACGACCGCGAAGCTGGTTGTCGATGCGGCGTGATTCGTGACGCTCAGTACCCAACACGTACAAGCCACCGACACTTAGAACTTTCTCAGCCTCAATCGCAACTTCTTCTTTGATCTTGGCAAATTCTTGTTCCCAGGCTGCCTGGTACTCGGCTGGGTTTTCATCGGCGTCGAGGTTGCGTTTCTGCAGTGCTTCGACAGTGAGGAATTCAGCATTACCACCGAGCATGATGTCGGTACCGCGACCGGCCATATTGGTTGCCACCGTGACCGCACCTAGTCGACCTGCCTGGGCAACAATTGCCGCCTCACGGGCATGGTTTTTAGCGTTCAAAACTTCGTGGCGAACCCCGGCTTTAGCCAACAATTTCGAAAGATACTCGCTCTTTTCGACGCTGGTGGTACCAACCAAAACCGGCTGTCCGGTTTTGTGGCGCTCAACGATATCGGCAACAACCATGTTGAATTTGACTTCTTCATTCTTGTAAATCAAATCTGGCTGGTCGATGCGAATCATCGGCTTGTTGGTTGGAATTGGGACAACCCCAAGCTTGTAAGTACTCATGAACTCAGCCGCTTCAGTTTCAGCGGTACCGGTCATGCCGGAGAGTTTTTTGTAAAGGCGGAAATAGTTCTGCAGCGTGATGGTAGCCAAAGTCTGGTTCTCGGCCTTTACCTCGACACCCTCTTTAGCTTCAATCGCTTGGTGAATACCCTCGTTGTAGCGTCGACCGGCCAAGATGCGTCCGGTGTGTTCATCAACGATTAGAACTTCACCATCCATGACCACGTAGTCTTTGTCGCGCTTGAACAAGGCCTTCGCACGAATCGAATTATTCAAAAACGAGATGAGCGGTGTGTTTGCCGACTCATAGAGGTTTTCAATACCTAGGTAATCTTCTACTTTTTCAATACCGGGCTCGAGAATGCCGATGGTGCGCTTCTTTTCATCTACTTCATAGTCGATGACCGGCTGCAGTTTTTCAGCAATCTTGGCAAATTCGGCGAACCAACGGTTAGCGTCACCCGAGGCTGGACCAGAAATAATCAGCGGAGTTCTGGCCTCATCGATAAGGATTGAGTCAACCTCGTCGACAATCGCGTAAAAGTGGCCGCGCTGAACCATGTCTGACTGCTGCCAGGCCATGTTGTCGCGAAGATAGTCGAAACCAAACTCGTTGTTGGTTCCGTAAGTGATGTCAGCCAAGTACTGCTCGCGGCGTTCTTGAGGATCTTGCCCCGACAGGATGCAGCCCGTGGTCATGCCTAGGGCACGAAATACGCGACCCATCAATTCACTCTGGTAGCCAGCCAAGAAGTCGTTAACAGTCACGATGTGGACGCCACGACCTGCAATTGCATTTAGGTAGGCAGGCAAGGTAGCGACCAAAGTCTTACCTTCACCGGTACGCATTTCAGCAATGTTGCCCAGGTGCAGAGCCGCACCACCCATGAGCTGCACATCGAAGTGACGCAAGCCAAGCGTGCGCTTTGAAGCTTCGCGAACCGCTGCGAATGCCTCTGGTAGCAAATCATCGAGAGACTCGCCGGACGCGTAGCGGTCGCGCAGCGTTGTTGTTTCATTGCGCAACTCTTCGTCGCTGAGCGCGGTGAAATTTTCCTCGAGGGCATTAATTGCTTCGGCATAGTTGCGCAGACGTGCTAGGACACGGCCTTCGCCAGCGCGCAAGAGCTTGTCGATAATGTTTGCCAAGATTTACTCCAAACCTGATTTTGGTTGTTCTTCAATCTTAGACTGCAGGCCCCTTCCCAACCGGGGAGGGGCCTGCAGGTTGCTAAGGTTCGCGACTGGCTTAATCGAGGCTGATTACTCCGTAATTCCAGCCTTTGCGTCGATAAACCACGCTTGGTTTATTGGTTTCAATATCTAGGAATAGGTAGAAATCGTGCCCGACCAACTCCATGTGGTACAAAGCGTCGTCAACGGTCATTGGAACTGACTCAAAGCTTTTGCGACGAATAACCACCGGACTTTCGCCAAAATCTGGCGCCTCAGACACCGATTCGACATCGTTGGTCTTGCCAAGCAAAACATCAGAATCAACCGGACGAACGTCGAGCTCAGCAAAGTCGTGCGCGGTTAGCTCACTGGTTCCGATTGAACCGTGGCGACCGTGGTGAACTTTTCGCTTGTCATTTGCCCGACGCAAGCGCTCAGAAAGCTTGCCCAGCGCTATGTCGAAGGCGGCAAATTTGTCGCTCGCGTGCGCCTCAGCGCGAATTACATGACCTGGTTCAAACACAGTAAGTTCTACCTGGTCTTCAGGGCCCGAGGTTCGGCTGTGATCATGTCGAGTTACTTTGATGGTGAGATTTTGAACTCGATGCGCCAGCTGCTCTACCTTGTGGGCTCGATCGGCGACATAGTCGCGAAAACGATCGGAAACCGTAAGGTTTTTGGCGGTGATGATAACTTCCATGATGACCTCCAATTGCGGGCAACATTGCCCGTGATTGAAAGTTATACCTTTTTTTCGTTGCGTGTTACCAATTTCAAACTTGTTTCAGCAAACGTCAAGAATGTGAAATTGACTAGGCTCAAAAGCTCGGCAGACAAAGTATGCGAAATGGCCCGCCTGGCTTCGAAAATGGATGCCCCGGTGGTAATTAGGTCGTCGATCAATAGCACCAATGAAGCCTGGCTGATGCTGCCATAAAACTTCATGCTGTTTCGACTAACTTCGAAACGACTGCCTCGGTCAAGTTTGGCCTGGTCGGCTCGGTCGCTAACCACTAGCCCTGCGGCAACCGAGATTCTGGCCGACTTGAACGCATCATGTTTGCGAAGCAGCTGGGCGCAGGCCTGAGCCAGCAGTTGCGCTGGCACGAATCCGCGTTTGAGTTTGGAAGTGCTGGTGCTTGGAATCGGTACCAAAACTATAGGCACTGAATTATTGTCTTGCCATTCTGCAACAAAATTTGATTTGAGCAAAGCGGCAACCATAAGTTCGGCCATCGGCTTTGCTAACGAAAAAAGCTGCTGTTCTTTGAAGGCAGAGATCAGTTTGGCAGCCTGCGGTGAATAGTCAACCACGGCTGTGCCGCAGATTTGGTGAAGCCCAAGTTGTGGTTGAGCGCGAGTTACATCCAGCGGATCGGTGAGCAGCGAAGAAAGGCAATTGCGGCAGATTACCGAGGGCTCGCTGTCACAGGAAAGACACTTTGCCGGTAGGAAAAAATCGAGCAACTTTTGGGTCAACGCCATTGTTTCATTCTGGAGCTGGCCGTTTCGAAATGGCACCGCAGAACTTAATTTGTGGATAGCCAAGCGGGACTAAGGGCCGATAACCAAAGCCAAAATATTGTGTTTAGTTGCCGGGGTAGGCAAATACGCTCACGTTGCTGGCAACGATAAGCCAACCAAAACCTCGGTACTGATACAAATTTCCGTTGGCTGAGAGGCCAAAGAAATTGCCTATTGCATTGACACCAGCCGCGGTGACAGGTTCGCTGAGTGGTGAAATGCTTCGGCTGAAACCACCCACTTTTAGAACAACCGAGACAGCTTGGTCCGAAGAGTTGGTGCCTGAGACAATCAGATTTGATTCATCTAGCCATGATGCTGAAATCGGGCTTAGACCGACCGGGGTAATGTCGTGCGGGGTTCCAAACCTAACCGGAGAGCCGTCGCCGTCGCGCACCACAGGCACCAAGAAAACTCGCAATCCATTGGCTGAGTTCAACGTGAAAACTGCTCTGGCGCCATCAGCGCTTAGCGAGAATCCAGTTCGTTCAAACGCAATCAGTTGGCCAAGTTCGATTGGCTTGGCGACACCATTTTTGTCGATGGCTAAAATCGACGATCCGGCTGCCCTTCCAGCACTGATTACATAGCCACGCTGGTCTATCTTGGGTTGCAGCAAATTAGCCCGGGCATCGACCAGCGAAACCGCACTTGGTACCAGCTTCAATTGAGTTCGGTAAGCACCCGCCGGTGTGGTGAAAACCAACTCGTTGAAGCCTGAATCAATTGCGAAATCTTTGACTTCATAGTTTGAGATGATCTGGTTGAGCCGATCAAGTTTCGGACCGGCAGCACCGGTTGGATAACTGAGCTGACCTTCACGCAAGATAATCGGATACGACGCTGGAGCTACCGGTCGACGAATATTTCCGGTGGCAATATCTTGCGGTGCACGCTCGATCAAAATTTGTACATCGTAAATGTTCTCAAGCTGCACAAGGGTCTCTCGAAGCTGCTGCTTCATCAAAGACCGCTGCAGCGTGTTGGCGACTAGGGCACGGTTAGTTAGGTCTACCGAGGCCACTCCGGCAACGACCGTAACTGCGTTCAGCGACAATTTCGTGCCCGAAGGTAAGGCGCTTCGCACCGCCTCTTTAAGCCAAGGATTAGGGCCTTTGAGAAGCGCATTGGTAAGACGAGTTGGGGTTGAGGCCCGGGAAGGGAACCACCGGGTATCAGGCACCAGATATTCGAATAGCGAATCGAAAAAATACAGGGAAACACTTTGGAAAATGTTTTCAAAAACCGGCTTGAGCACAACGGTTAGATTTGGAGCTTTAGATATTCGCCACTCGCCGTTTTCTCGAACCAACTCAAGTTCCAGCAGTTCTGTCGACCCAGCTGATCGCTCCAGATAAATTCCATCCTGATCTACCTCAGCGACCACCGAAACCGCAACGCTGGCAGTGTTGTTTGGATAGATGGTGACTGCAGGCCGGACGTTTTGAATCAGGGTTCGCTCTGCGGGATTCCATGTCGCACGAAAGTCGTTGGACAGGTACTCTCGAGCCACCGCATAGTCGTTCTGTGGACCGGTGCCTGCGTTGATAAATCCGTTCACAATCGCTTCGATGCTGTCGCCGACGCTGGGCCCCACCGGAGAGTAATACAAAAATTCGGAATCAGGATTGGCGTCAACCGCTTGACCGGTTCGAACATTTGAATTTGTTGGAATCATGGCGCAGCCGGTGAGTGCGATCGCCGCGGCAAACCCGACCGTAGCCGATATCAGTTTTTGCAAAGCTTTTAGGTTAGGCATTGTTCACCCGCTTGGCTGTCTTATTCTTGGGCGGCAGTGGCAGCGGCGACTGAGTGAAAACCATTCCATGGCGACGAGGTAGCGTAAGCCGGAAAGAGGCACCCTCCCCCGGCTTGGCCCAGACCTGCAACCATCCGCCGTGCAGGTTTGTGTCCTCCATTGAGATTGCCAAACCTAGACCGGTGCCGCCGGTAGTGCGTTTGCGAGCTGGATCGGCACGCCAAAATCGATCAAAAACTCGGTCTACTTCAGCGCGAGACATGCCAACGCCTGAGTCGGTCACCGTGACTGCCACCGCCGATTCGTCAGCGCCAACCGCAATCCGGATGGGTTTGCCTTCTCCGTGCTCTACTGCATTGGCTATTAGGTTGCGCAACAGGCGCTCGATTCGAGCCGAGTCAATTTCAACATCGACCGAACCGCTAGGAATGTCGACCAGAATTTGAGAACCCTTACTTGCAGCTAATGGTTCTAGCCCAGAAATCGCCATGCCGACGACTCCGTTGAGGTCTTGGATCTCTAGATCGGCATTGATCGCACCGGCATCGTATCGCGATATTTCAAGCAGATCATTGAGTAACACTTCAAAGCGTTCGATTTGATCGTGCATAAGCTCGGCCGAGCGTTTGGCAGCTGGTTCAAGCTTGCCTCGGTTAGCAAAAATTACATCGCCGGCCAATTTGATTGTGGTTAGCGGTGTTCTCAGTTCATGGGACACGTCAGAAACAAATCGTTGCTGCATTTTAGAGACCGAAGCCAATTTCACAATCTGCTTTTGCAGCGACTCAGTCATTCGGTTGAATGAGCGCCCAAGTACTGCAATTACATCTTCGCCTACCTCTGGCAGACGTCGATCCAAAGCACCTTCGGAAATTTCCTCGGCAACCTTAGCCGCCTCGTGCACCGGCTTAACCAACCAATTGGTTACGAAAAAGCTCACCGCTCCGATGGCGAAAATCAAAAAGATTCCGCCAACTGCCATGGTTCGCTGAACGAAATCAAGCGTTTGCTGTTCAGAACTTAGATCAAACATCAGATAGAGCTCATAGGTGCCGGCAAGCGGTATTTCAATCGGCGCACCAACCACTATGCCGGGTGAATTCTGTCCGTTGACCGGGATGCCGATTGACTGGTACTTCAAGTCGCCATTGGATGAACGAACCTCATTGCGCAGTTCTTGAGAAATAAGCAGAGTGTCGAGATCGGCAGAAATTGGGCTCTGCAAGATCAAGTTCATGTCTTGGTTCGGGGATCTAAGCAAGGCAACTCGGCGCGTCGAAGAGGTTCCCGAAGATTCGAGGGATGGCACCACTGAATTCATTAAGGTCTGCAAACCAATTTCATCGGTTACCGTGGTGGCCGAAAACGTGTTCTGCACTTCGATTACAGCTCGCTCCGACTCAGCCAAAATTTGGTCAACGCGCGTGTTGAACAAACCATTACCGATTGAATACGAGAGGAATCCTCCGGTGATGAAAAGCATCACCGTGGCCAGAGCAACAGTGGAAAAAACTGCTCGAGCCTGAAGGTATTTCTTGAATAGACCGAGCCCCCAGTTTAGGAAGCCGCGTAGCCGCAATTACTACAAACCAGCCTTGTATCCGATGCCGCGAACCGTAGTGACAATCTTTGGATTGTCTGGGTCTTCCTCGATTTTTGAACGCAACCGCTGCACGTGCACGTTGACCAATCGGGTGTCGGCTTTGTAGTGATAACCCCAAACCAACTCAAGCAGCATCTCTCTGGTGAAAACCTGTTTAGGCTTTTGGGCCAGGGTAAGCAGCAGTGAAAATTCAAGTGGAGTTAGTGAAATCAGCTCGTCGCCGCGTTTCACCTCGTGACCGACTACGTCGAGAGTGAGCGGGCCAATGCGATAGGTTTCAGTGTCGACCACTGGTGCACCAGCGCGAAGTCGGGCTCGAATTCGAGCAGTGAGTACACCCGGATCAAACGGCTTAACCACATAGTCGTCGGCGCCAGCTTCAAGACCCCGAACCACATCGTCAGATTCGGTTTTGGCGGTAAGCATAATGATTGGAGTGCCGCTGATATTGCGAATTTCGCGACAGACTTCAATTCCGTCTTTGCCCGGCAACATCACATCGAGTAAAACCAAGTCGGGCTCAATCGCAGCAAAAACATCAGCAGCGCCGGCTCCGGCGTCGTGAAAACTAACCGAGAAACCCTCAGACTCGAGCACGATACCGACCATCTCGCGCAGTGCGTTGTCGTCGTCGATGACCAAGATCTTATGGGTCATTGTTGTCTCCCCGGTTTAGTAACGGTAGTGATCGACCTTAAACGGGCCCGCCACATCTACACCAATGTACCGTGCCTGTTCGCCAGTCAATTGTGTTAATTCAACACCAAGTGCGTCAAGGTGCAAACGAGCAACTTTTTCATCCAGGTTTTTCGGCAAAATATGCACACCCAGTTCATAGTTTGCAGACTTGCTGAACAGTTCAATTTGCGCCAAAACCTGGTTGCTAAATGAATTGCTCATCACGAAACTAGGATGCCCGGTAGCGTTGCCCAGGTTCATCAAACGACCCTCGCTGAGAATCAAGACAGACTTGCCGTTTGGCAAGCGCCACTCGTGAACCTGCGGTTTGATTTCGATTTTTTCGATTCCCGGGATCTTGGCAATACCGGCCATGTCGATTTCGTTATCGAAGTGTCCGACGTTGGCAACAATGGCCAAGTGCTTCATCTGCAAGACGTGTTCAGGCTTGATGATTCCAGCGTTACCGGTGGCTGTAATAAAGATATCGACCTGGTCGATGACCGACTCGAGTCGAGCAACCTGAAAACCATCCATGGCAGCCTGCAGTGCACAGATCGGGTCAATTTCGCTGACAATCACACGAGCACCCTGTGCGCGCATGGCCTCGGCCGAACCCTTGCCGACATCACCGTAACCGGCGACGAAGGCGGTCTTGCCTCCGATCAAAACATCGGTAGCGCGGTTCAGGCCATCAGGTAGTGAGTGGCGGATTCCGTATTTGTTGTCAAACTTTGACTTGGTGACCGAGTCGTTGACGTTGATGGCCGGGAACAGCAGTTCACCGTTGCGGAAAAATTCATAGAGTCGGTGCACACCGGTTGTGGTCTCTTCAGTGACACCCTTGATTTCGGCGGCAATTTGGGTGAAACGATTTGGGCTAGTAGCAATTGACGAGCGCAAGAGTTCGAGGACAACGGCATACTCTTCGCTGTCGCTTTCGCCGGTTGCTGGAACCTGACCGGCTAGTTCAAATTCGCGCCCCTTGTGAACCAAGAGCGTGGCGTCACCACCGTCGTCGAGAATCATGTTTGGGCCGATGTAGGTGGCACCCTCGGTCTTGGCTTCGGCAGACCAATCAAAAATCTGATCGGTGCACCACCAGTACTCTTCTAAGGTTTCCCCTTTCCAGGCAAACACCGGAGTACCCTGAGGGTTTTCCGCGGTTCCTTTGCCAACCACAACAGCCGCCGCGGCTTCATCCTGGGTCGAAAAAATGTTGCAGGAAGCCCAGCGAACCGAAGCGCCCAGAGCAACCAAAGTTTCAATCAAAACCGCCGTCTGAACCGTCATGTGCAGCGAGCCGGCAATGCGGGCACCCTTGAGCGGTTGGCTGGCAGAAAACTCGGTGCGCAGAGCCATCAAGCCTGGCATTTCATGCTCGGCTAAGCGAATTTGGTGACGTCCAATTTCGGCGAGGTTTAGGTCAGCTACTTTGAAGTCGATGGTGCTCATTTTGGTCTTTCTGGCTAGGCGCGGATGAGGCTAAGAACCTCATCGCGAACTCGGATCATGTCGGCCTCGTTTGAAGCCTCGACATTGAGGCGAAGCAGTGGTTCGGTGTTCGAGGTGCGAACGTTGAACCACCACCACGTGCCAGCGTCGGCAGACTTGCCTTGAGCTGTGATGCCGTCAAACTCTTCAAAATCGGCTCGGTCGGCGAATGCTTCCCGAATTCGATCTTTAGCAGCTTGCGCATCGGCAACGGTGGAATTGATTTCACCGCTAAGAAAGTAAGGGTTGTAACTTGCGGCAAACTCGGACATGGATTTGTCTTGGTTGCCAAACTCAGCCAACACGTGCATGGCAGCCAACATTCCGTTGTCGGCACCCCAAAAGTCTCGGAAGTAATAGTGCGCACTGTGTTCGCCACCAAAAACAGCATTGGTTTCAGCCATTTTGTCTTTGATTAGCGAGTGGCCAACCTTGGTTCTAACCGCCCGAGCACCATCGGCTTCAACCACCTCGCGCACCACATTTGAGGTGAGTAGGTTGTGCAGCACCGTGATTGGTGCACCTGGGTTCTGAATCTTTTCGCGCGCGATTTCGCGTCGAGCCACAATGGCAGCCACAGCAGACGGAGTTACCGGCTGACCTTTTTCATCGACCACAAAAACGCGGTCGGCATCGCCATCAAAGGCCAGCCCCAAGTCGGCTTGGTAGTCAACAACCGCACGCTGCAGGTCAACTAGGTTTTTGGGGTCGAGCGGATTGGCCTCGTGATTTGGGAAAGTACCGTCTAGTTCAAAGTACATCGGAACAATTTCGAGCGGTAAGCGCTCGAGATCGTTGGCGTGTCCGAGAACGGCCGGCACCGTGAGCCCGCCCATGCCGTTTCCGGCATCGACAACAACCTTGAGTGGTCGAATTGTGTTCAACGAAACCAATTCGCGCAGGTATGACGCATAGCGAACCAAGATGTGCTCTTCGCGGAAACTTCCCGGTTCATCAACTTCGTTAATGCCATTTTCTAGGTAGACCTTGGCGCGATCACGAATTGCAGCAAGGCCGGTATCTAAACTGATGCCGCGAGCGCCGGCCCGAGAAAATTTGATGCCGTTGTAGGTTGCCGGATTGTGCGAGGCGGTGAACATGGCTGCAGGCGCATCTAAGGCTCCGGATGCGAAATATGACTCATCGGTTGAGCACAAGCCAATTGAAACTACGTGTGCTCCTCTAGCCTGGGCACCTTCGGCAAATGCCTCAGCAAATTCGGGCGATGAATCTCGCATGTCATGACCGACGATGACATCAGTGCCGGCAGCGTCGAGTTCATCGACGAAGGCAGCAGCCAAAGCGGCGACAACTTCGTTGGTTAGATCTTTGCCGACTAAACCTCGTACATCATAGGTTTTTACAATGGCGTCCCAGTTGACTGTCATGAACTCTTTCAGGTTGAGAGCGAGCCGGGCCGCTGCCCAGCTCAAACACCCCTCAAGAATACCAAGCCAAATAGACTGGGCACATGTCTTCAGCCAATCGTCCCCGAGGTTTTGAGCGGGATCGTCATGGCCGAGGTATGCGACGTTCATTGCTCGGCCACCTGAGAATAATTGGGCGAGGTCCATCCAGTTTTGAACAAATTGTCGAGGGTGCCTGCGATTTTCTCAGGCATGCCTACCCGGAAGACTTGGGCAGCATGCGTTGCCTTATTACCGATGCACCCGCCGTTAGCGAATCAAGTGAAGGTGTGAAACGCTGGGCGGCTCGCCCGGAAGACCTCACCATTGTGATTTATCGACTGCCTATTGAACGACTGGGGCATGTTCGCCGGACTGATCCAATGCATGAGCGCATGCACATCGAAGAGTATGTTTTTCAGGCTGCAGCCGCACTCATTGGCAAGGACCCCTGGGATCTGCTCGGTGGCGACTAGCGCAAACTTACCGCGACTGTGCCACCCGAATTCTTATAGTCCATTACCGGTATTACCGCGAGCGATCCGTCGATATCTAAAACCAGGGATGCAAACATCGGTTGATCGGTTTCCGGCAGAGCAAAATTTGCCCCCTTGGGCAGCTCGATTGTTTGCAGAGTTTGGCTGCTTGTCGAGTAGAGGCTCAATTTTGAAATGCCGTTTTGCGGCACCGGAATAATCTGTTTGGCGGTCAGCGCCGGCAAACTCGGTAGCCAGGCAAAGTCTGTGTTCGGGTTTTTGGCTTTGAAAGTGCGCGATACTTTGGCGGCGACCTGAATCGGCTGGTCTGATTCGAGGATGATCGCATAGTCACCATCGAGTAGCCCAGCTAGTTCGAATTCGGCAACAGTTCCGCCGGCAACCTGCTGGCGCAGCACCGTGCCGAAGGTATTTGCCGTTGCACCGACCACCTGGGCCGTAAAGGTTGCCGCCTGATCTCCCGGGACAAATACGCGCAACACCGGTGCAAGGTCTTGATAGTCGGTGGCGTTTGCCGCCAATTCTGCAGCATCTTTTGAACCCCGGATAAATAGGCCGGTAATGACCTGCCTCAGCTGAGCTGGCTGGCTAGGCATCACGTAATCCACTCCGCCAGCAATCAGGCCGCGAACCGCTTTCTGTTGAATCCAAGCGCCTATCGCGCCGCCCTTAGCTAAAACCTGAACCACAAAAGTTTTGGTTTTTGGAGCCACCGCAGAGAGGTTGAAAACTGTGGTTTTGCCAGCCGGCACAGCGATTCCAGAAAGCGCCGCCGATGCCAGTTCGCCGGCCTCAGAGTAAAGCTTTAGTGAAACAGTTGAATCAACATTTCCCGGATTGCGCAAAACCAGCAGAGCCTCACGGCCTAGTGCGGTCGATCCGCCAAGCAACCAAACATTTGTTGCCGGCTGCTGACAGCTTGCAGCCGCTAATCCAGCCATGCTCGAACCTGTTATCACCTGGGTCTGCAGCACCGACAGCAGTGTCGAACCCTGAACGGCTCTGCCGCTCGGGTCTTGGGCGGTGTAACTGCCGTTGGCAACTTCAAGTGACACACCTACTGGATCGGCAAAATAAACCCTGGTGCCAGCCGAACCAACTGGATCAAACACTCCAATCTGGGTGCCACTGCTGCCGCCGCTGCGAAACAGCTCACCAGGGCAAACCAGGGTTAGGTCTTTAGCCTTTGCCGTCTTCAGTTCGGCATTGGGCAGACTGCCAGCGACGACATTTAGCTCTGGTAGGGCGAACGTAGTTGCCACTAAGAGTGCGGTGAGAATCGGAGTAAAGAAACGAGCCAGACTCATTCTTCAACCCCCTCGACAAAAATTTGAGAATCTCGCTCGCGCCTTGCCCCCGAACGGCCAGCGGGTAAAGCCAGCAAAATGAAACCGGCAAGGATTCCCAGTTGGCCAGCTTTGGTGAGCGACCAACGCGACTGCGGCTCAGACCCGGCTAGAAGAACGGGGTTAGGGTCTCGAACTCGCCAGAGCCAACCAAATGGTGTTTCACCCACAGACTCTAGTTCTTTGATCGAATCAAGACTGACCCCAAGGTTGCGGGCTAGTTCGGTGTCTTGGTCTGGAACCAGAACATAACCAATTTGACCAGAACGCAAAATATCGGCCAGGTCAGAATTATTTGCCGAAACCAGATTGGCGACCAGGTTTGCGTGCAGTTCACGCTGCGCTGCAATTTCCAGCCATCTCGGATCATCCGCGGCAAGCCCGAGAGTCGGTGTGGTCAGCGCCATCCGATAAACCAGCGAAAGTTCTTCGAGCTGTACCCCATCCCCGTCGACCAGAGCCGCAGCATATTGCACGGCGGACTCGATCTGGGTTGGGCTGACCACCAGCATCTTGAGGTTGCTACCTGAATTTGACTCGGCCAAAACCAAAGCTGGTGATACCTGATCTGAACCAGAAGCGAACTTAGGCACAAGCAGAATCGAAGTTGCCAGGATTGGCAGAATTGCCAGCGATACCGTGGCGGAGGCCAATGCCGCCTTCTTACTCGACTGCATTGCAACACCGACCAAGAGCGCGACGGCCAGCGCCAAAACAGCCGTGGCGGGCAAAGTTGAATTGGTGATTTCCTGATCAAACATTGACTGCGAGTCTGTGCCAACCACTGGAACCCTTATTTGTCGGGCCAACCAAATTAATCCGACTGCGCCGAGCGACATGCTTGCCGCCAAAACAGTGGCGGCGGTATTGCGCGCAAAAAGTGCCACGGCAGCGATTAGCAAAATTGCGATGGAAGCGAAGTTGCCGATTGTCCCAAAACCAAAATCTGGCCCAACCTCGGCGCCAAATAGCAGTTGATTTCCCCAAGCCGACTCACTAGCGACCAAGGGTGTTGAAGGATCGGCCAACAGGGCAACCGGATTGGCTAATCCGAACAGGTAAAAAATTACCGTTGGTGAAAAGATCGCCGCGAGCGGCAGCGGGACCCAAATCAAAAAACCAAATTTACGAATCTTGACGAGAGCCAAAACTGCAACCGCCGCAATAAGCACTAGTCCAATCGCAAAGTTCGCTGCCGCAATAGCAGCCAGACTCAGCCCCGAAATTGCGACCCAGGTATAGGTGCGCGCTACGGTGATTGGTTCGGCTCGCCAGCCAGTGATTTTGGCTAAGCCAAGCAAAAACACGGGGAGCAGTATCCAAACCAGCAATACCGGGATTCGCCCTTCAGCCACAGCAACACCTAAAGCGGGGAACAAAGCGTAAACCAGCGCGGCCAGGTTTTTTTGCCAGGCTTTGTTTAGCCAGAGCGACAGCCAAAACCAGGCGCTGATAAAAGCCAGGGCCTTAGTGAGAAAGACCAGCAGAACCAATGCGATTGAGGGTTGCCAAAAAGTGAGAGACCCGATAGCCAATAACACCCAGTTGAACGGATCGCTCGGCGCCCACAAGCCAAATCCCAGGTTTTGAAAACTGGCCCCGGCTGAATCGAAAAGGTTGAACCAGTTAGCTGCCAAGGGCCGCACGGCCGCCCCATTGATTGCCACCGCAGCAGGAAAGAATTGCCAGCTTGCTACCAAAATGCCCAAGGTCAGCCAACCGGCACCGGATGCCAAGAAGGACTTCTGTTCGGCTACCTCACCGTTTTCAAATTTCTCAATGGTTAGTTGCTCTTCAAAAAATTCGCTCTGTGCCTTTCGGCTAGACCGCACCTGCTGCTCGCTCGCCCGCAGCCCACGCATCCGTTTTAGTGCTATGCCAGTATTTTTGCGCCTAGCCGACAGACGCAACGGCAAACTGAAAAACCCCCAGATTGCGGCCGAAAGTTCACCCCAGAGCAAATTAGGCGTTTTGTTGAAGACTCTGGCGATGGCCCGAAAGAGCCCGATGAAAGGTAGCGACAGCCACACCAAAAGCGCCATCAAAATCGGCTGATGAACCAACTGCAGATGAATCTCAGCTCGCCGACTTGCTGTTTTAGGACTGCCAGCCAACCAACGCCGTTCACGTTTTTGATTTAGTGAAAGTGTGGCATGGCGAATTTTGGCATCTGGCACCACGATGACGCGATTTCCAGCGCGGCGCAACCGAATGGAAAAATCAAGATCTTGCGCTAGTGCCGGCGCGCGGTCATCTAGCCCGCCAAGCTCTTCATAGCTTTCGCGCAGAATTAGAGTGCCTGCGGTACCAACCGCTAAAACATCATCGACCTGATCGTGCTGGGCTTGGTCTAGCTCACCACGAACCAGAGAAAACAATCGCCCGGTGCGAGTGAGGGTTAGCCCCTGCTGAGCGATGATGCGCGGATTGTGCCATTCCAATTGCTTTGGCCCGAGCTGGCGAGCCGATGGAGATTTCTCGGCGGCCAGCAACAGCTGTTCGAGACAGTCGGGCATCGGCGCACTATCATCGTGCAACAGCCATAGCCACTCGCCGGCCTGACTTGGTGCAGCCTCGAGTGCGGCCGCAATTGAACTGGGTAAATCAGATTTTCTAGGCACCGAAATCAGAGCGATGTTTTCAGCCACCGTCGGTTTTTGGCTGGATGAATCGACAACAAAAATTCGGTCGGGCACAACCGTTTGACGGGCAAGTGCTGCCAGGGTTTGATTAAGGAAGTCAGCGGCATCGTGGCTGACCACGATAGCGGTGACAAACGGCTTCATGATTTTGCCCGAAGGCTCTTAGGCTAAGCGCGCTTCTTCAGCTTGCGGCGTTCACGCTCGGATAGGCCACCCCAAATTCCGAATCGTTCATCGTTCGCCAAAGCGTAATCGAGGCACTGAGCTTTAACTTCGCAGCCACCGCAAATGCGTTTTGCATCTCTGGTAGAACCACCTTTTTCTGGGAAAAAGGCTTCTGGATCAGTCTGGGCGCAAAGCGCATCAGCCTGCCATGCCAGTGGATCTTCTTCAGGATTTGAGTACGCCCCCGCGACACCTAGTCGAATCGGATCGATAAACCAGTTTTCTGGCACACGATTACGACTGTCCATAACTATTTCCTTACTGGGTCACACCGGTTCAGATGCAACCTAACAAATTGCGTTGATGTAATTACACCGGTGTTATTCCCCCAATGTCAAGTTGAGATTGGTAACAATCGCCAAAGATACGGATAGCCGAACAACCGCAACTATTCTTGATGTCATGAGCATTTTGGTTACCGGCGGAGCCGGCTATATCGGTTCGCACGTGGTTCGACTCTTACTTGAGCGCGGTGACCAAGTGATTGTCGCGGATGACATTTCCTCGGGCGTCGTTGGACGCATCGGTCAGGCCGAACTTGTGCAGTTAGACCTTTCATCAACCGACGCTGTCGCCAGTTTGAATGCGGCGTTTGAAAAATACTCGGTTGATGCAGTTATTCACCTGGCCGCTCGCAAGCAGGTGGGCGAATCGGTGCTGCGTCCCGAATTCTATTTTGAGCAAAACATCGGTGGCATGGTTAATTTGCTAACTGCCATGCAGCAAAGCAAGGTTTCAAAAATAGTTTTCTCTTCAAGCGCGGCCACCTACGGAATGCCCGATGTGGTGGCAGTTAGCGAAGACCTAATTTGCCAGCCAATTAATCCTTATGGTCAAACCAAACTAATTGGTGAGTGGATGGTTGCCAACGCGTCTCGTGCTTGGGGTCTAAAGCATGCTAGCTTGCGTTACTTCAATGTCGCCGGAGCTGGCTGGCCGGATCTTGCTGACACTGCGGTGATGAACCTGGTGCCCATCGTCTTTAAGGCACTAGCTGAAAACCGGCAGCCTGCGGTGTTTGGTGACGATTACCCAACCCCAGATGGCAGCTGCGTTCGTGATTACGTGCATGTTCTCGACTTAGCCGAAGCGCATCTAGCGGCCCTTGACTACCTAGAGCGCGAAGATCGCCAATCCTCGGTTTTCAACGTTGGCACCGGTGTGGGTTCATCAGTTTTCGAGGTTCTGGCGGAAATTCGCCGAGTCAGCGGAATTGATTTTGAAACTTCAATTGAACCTCGTCGAGCCGGCGACCCGCCTAGGCTCTGCGCCGATGTCTCACGCATCAAAAAAGAATTAGGTTGGGAAGCCAAGCGCGGACTGGCTGAAATTATTGAAACTGCCTGGGCTGCCAGAAGCTAATCAAAGCATCGATACGCGGTCAGGCCTAATTACAACGCTAGTCTTCGCGACCAACGGCCAAAATAACCGTGCCGCTGCCGGCTAGAGTTACGTACTTTGCTTCGGTCGACAGGTAGGCAGCTTCGCCTCGGGCGAGCACCACGCGTTGCGCCTGACTGTCAGATATGGCTACCTCACCGGCAACGCAGACTGCAACGGTTTCGGCAGGCAACTGCAAATCAGCAAGCACCACTTGTGAGTCTAGGTTGGCTCGATAAATTGAGAAATCTTGAATCGGCAACTCAAATTTCTCGAGGCCGCGCACCAAATTACTGCTCTGTAACTTAGATATTTGGCGGTTGGAAAAATCAAGTACCCGGGTAAGTTCGGCAACATCAACGTGCTTTCTGGTCAAACCACCGCGCAGCACATTATCGGATGCTGCCATAACCTCTATACCGAGACCCGAAACGTAAGCGTGAATATTTCCGGCCGGCAAAAACAATGCCTGACCTGGGGTGAGTAAAACCTGATTCAGCAAAATCGAAACCACGACACCGGGATCTCCCGGATAGAGGCTATTCAGCTCAGCTACCAGTTCAAATCGAGAGTCAAAATCAGCAAGCGAAGCAAGTTCGTTGGTAACACCCAGCAGGTTATCTGAGCGCGCAAAAATGTCTTCGAAAATAGCCTTCAAGCCAAAGTTTTTTAGGTCACTTTGCCACTTAGAGACTATTTCGCGTAAACCATCGCTAATTTCGGCGAGGGCCAAAATGTCACTAAACAATTCGGTGATTTGCTCATCGGTTTTGAAGCCGCAAAGCGCACGAAAATCAGAAACTGCGATTATGACTTCTGGTTTGTGCTGATCATCCCGGTAATTTCGATTGGGGGCATCGAGCGGTGTGCCAGCCAAGTTTTCGGCGACAAAGCCCGCGGCTGCCTGCTGCAGATTTGGGTGGGCTTGAATTGAAAGCGGTTGATCAGCGGCAAGAATTTTGGTGAGAAAACTCAACCGGTGACCGATGAGCTCAGAGAGAAATTGGCCGTTAGATGTTTTTGCTTCAGAAATCGGATGGGTGCCCAGCCAAATTTCGGCCATCGGTTGGCCGGTTGCCTCTTGTCGCAGAAAGTCTGGGATGAGCGTTGTTGAACCCCAGGCATAACCTTGAGGCTGATTTGAAATCTTTACGATCACAGAAACCCCATTCTCTCGACCACTAAGCCTAGCCAGTGCCTCGCCAAATAGACTGAAAGCCTCTGCAGAAAAGGCAAAATGTCAGATCTCACTAGACCAATTCGAGTAATCGCCAACACGCGCGAAAAGGGCTACCGCGCAAAATGGGCTGTGGCCTATGCGGTTGCCTTCACCATGTTGGCAGGCGACGCCGTGCGTTACAGCATCGGCTGGATTGGCTGGGGCGCGCTGCTGGTAGTTCTGTTCGGGCTAGCAGTCGCACTGCTGGTTTCAAAACGCCGTGAAATCGATTCCAAGCCGAGTTGGCCACTAATAAGTTTGCTCACGCTGATGGCGGTTTCCACTCTCTGGTCTGCCTATCCCGGATTCACCGCCCTGGCTACAGTTGCCCAGGTTGGCACCACGGTCTTTGCATTTTTTCTCGCAGCACTTTTTAGTTGGCGAGCCCTACTCAACCTTTTTGCCAACACCCTTCGAGTCATACTTGCCTCATCGTTACTGTTCGAAGTTATTGCCAGATTCATAGTTGCCGCACCAATCGCCCCGATTTTCAAAAACTACTCGGGTGAAACTCCCCCGGCTGCGGCCTACTACTGGACCCAGGCAAATCTTTTTACCGGTGAGAGAATTCAGGGAATTGTCGGCAACTCGAATCTGCTGGCCTATTTGGCGATGTTCGGTTTGGTGGTCTTCACCGTCGAATTTGCCATCCATGAAAAATCGCGTTGGCTTTCTGTGGGATCGCTGCTACTGGCAGCACTGCTGATGCTTGAAGCACGATCGGCTGGCATTGGTTTCGCCATGGTTGCGGTCGCTGCGGCCTCTGTTGTGTCAATCGCCGCGGAGGGCAAAGAACGTGACGTACGCCACCGCTACTACCGAATCGCTTGGGCAGTCGCGGGCACCTTCGCTGCCGTGGTACTTATTTTTCGGGCTACGGTTTTTGAATTCATCGGCAAAAGCCCAGATATGACCGGACGCAGCGGTATCTGGAAGAAAGTGCTCGAACTTATCGAAGATCGACCAGTGCAGGGCTGGGGCTGGATCAGCCACTGGATCCCAGGTGTGGAGCCGTATGAGGGCTTAGTGGTAATCGGGAAGGTGCCTTATTACCAGGCCCACAATGCTTACCTCGATATGACTTTGCAACTGGGCGCAATTGGAGCATTGCTGTTTCTGGTTATGCTGTCGATTGCGTTTGTGAAACTTTGGCGCCTTGCCGTGCGACACACAAGCGCACTTTACCTGTGGCCAATTTTGTTTTTTGTTGGTCTGGCCGTCTGGAGCCTCACCGAGAGTCGAATGCTTATCGAAAACGGCTGGATGCTGCTGACACTATTCGCAATAAAGGTGAACGACCCGTTGGAAACACTGGAACCGCGAGGAAACTCGCCTAAAAGAGTTCGTTTGCTTTCTCGAGGTCTTCGGCAAAATCGACCTCAACTGCATAAAGATCACTGATGTCTACTGACTTGAACTGAAGGCCATCGTTTTCGATTGCCAGTTCAATGCCTCTTTCAAAATAATCTTGATCGCCAACCTCGGCCAGCCGCCGAACTAGCTTGGCTTTGTCTTGCCCGGCAACAAAGTTGATGCCGACAGCTTCACCCAAACCACCAACCACCTGCTTGGAAAGTTCGCTGATGAAGCCATGCTCGTCTAGCCGATACTTGACCTCTTCGTCGCTGACCTTCGCCGTGTTGACCACTACAAAAGACTGGCTCGCATCGATTAGTGGTTTCACTCGGCTAAGTACCTCGGGGTCGAAAACCACATCGCCGTTGAGCCAGAGGACGCCACCGTCACCCGAAGCCTTCAATGCTTTGAGCAAACTTTTTGACGTGTTGGTCTGATCGTAAAGTTCGTTGTAGACAAATGTAGCCTCAGGGAAACGCTCGATAATTGCCTCGAGTTTGAAGCCGACCACAATCATTACTCGCTGAGCACCTTCGAAGGCTCGCTGCAGATTGTCCATCTGCTGCTGCATTATTGACCGACCGTCGCGCAATTCGGTTAGCGGTTTTGGCAGCGGCCGGGCTAACCGTGTTCCCATGCCGGCGGCGAGAATGACAACCTGATAAGACATGCGACCAGTTTAGGGAATGGTTAGCACATCGCCGACCCACAGCACCGTCGTGGTGCTGAGGTTAATGGTTTGCGTGCCGCGCTTCAAAGTCTTGACGGTCGCCACAAAGTTGCTCAGCGTCATCGAGTATTTGGCTGCAATCTTGGTCAGAGTATCGCCGGAGACCACCGTGTACACCCGGCTTGGTGTAGGGCTAGCGGTGGTGGGTGATGGTGATGCAGTCGGGATCGGTGCTGTTGTTGGGCTCGGTGAAGCACTTGGTGCCGGCGTTGCACTGGCACTCGAGTCGACTGCCACCTGCCCGTTGACTATTTGCCCGACTAGCGCCTTGGCCGGTATGCGTAATCGTTGTTTCGGGTAAATGTCTAACGAGGATGCCAGATAGTTCGCCGCCATGATATGCCGCAAATAAGTAGAGGTGCCCACGCTGTAGTAGCGCATGGCGATGTCGTACATCTTTTCGCCACTAACCACGGTGTGCACGACGAATGGGTAGTTTGGGGCAACTGCAGCGGTGAGCGTTCCAACTAACTCTTTAGCCGGAATTTTCAGACGCTGCCCGGCATAAATGTCTAGCGAAGAAGTTAGATAATTGGCCGCCATGATGTGTCGCAAATAAGTTGAGGTACCGATGTTGTAATAGCGCATGGCGATGTCATACATTTTTTCACCACTGACCACAGTATGAACCGCTGCAGCAACGGGACCGGTAGGTGAACTGGCACTAGGGCTAGGGCTAGCCGTTGGGGTGGCCGATGGCGTTGTCGACGGAGTAGGACTTGGCACCGGCGCAATTACCGCACCACCGTTGACCAATGGAACTGGGACTGCAACAAGAGTGGGATCGACATCGACAACCTCGGTGGGCACACCGGTAGCGGTAGGAATTGTCGCCGCGAAACCAGCTGAGACTGCTACGGTAGGCAATCGATCACCGCGCAGAGTTCGATAGGCACTTGTCGTTAGTCGGTACTTTTTAGCACCCTGAACTAACCAGATGGCTCGATCAGGTGTTGTGATAAATCGGCCGAGAGTTGCCGAATTTTTTGCTAAAGCAGCACAGGTCGCGTCGGTGAGTGCAAAGATTTTGCCGGGATAGCTGGCCGCATCCTGGTTTGAAATCGCCAGCAATTTGCCGCCGCTAGCCATAAAGACCGAAGTGCCGCACGAAATCTTTGGACTGCTCAGTCGAATACGAGTTTGGTAGCCGGACAATTCAGCGGCCGAGACAGTGCGGGTGCTGGTTTGACCAAACTCTAGAGCCAACTTAGGAATTAACTGCACCGCACGGTACTTGCCGTCAATCAGATAGGTGGTGCTTGAAGCAGATGTTTTCACCAACTGATTTATGCCGAGTGCAGGTTTGCCACTGGGAATTTGATTGATGGCGGATTGAGGTAGCACCTGGATTGTGGTGCTGGAAACCTGCGAGGCCAGACGAGCTCTATCTGCAGCGGTTGGCATGATTCTTTTTTGACCGTCGGCAACCAAATAGGTGGTGGCAGCCGCTGGCGATTTAGCAAAAAGCGGGCCGGTTATAGCTGAGCCGGCATCCGGGATTGCGCCGGTAAGAGCATCTGGAACCTGAAGTGCGGTGGCCAGGAACTCCTCGGGCTTTTCAACAACTCGCTTACCGGCAGCGGTGATGATGTAGGTCGTGCCTGAGTTGTTTTTGACCAGGGCATCGAGCTTGCCTAAATTATCCAGCCCGATTGCAGCTGCCGACAGGGTTCCGGTTGAGGTGCTAAACCACTTAGAAAAGTCAACCTCTTTGGCCAGTTGATCAGAGAGTTCGTAAAATTTGCCTTCAACGTAAACGCCCTTTTTACCGGAGGTTTTATTGGTGAACAAAGCTAGGTTTCTGGCGATGGGTTGACCCCAAGCCATTTTGTCAAACGCTGAAATTGGCACTGTTGAAAGAGCAGGGATGGCGATTCCGGCGGCAGAGAGCGAGGTCGAATCAAGTACCTGGCGCTTCAGACCATTTTGGATGATGAAGGTCTCACCGTTGTCACCCGGAATGTATTCGGTGATTGCGCCGCCGTTAGCCAAGGCCGCAATTTGTGAGGCGGTGAAGGTGGCTGCCAAGTTGCAATCTAGGGCAAATTGTTCCACCTGTGCACAGTTGGTGAAGGTGTACTTTTTGCCATTGTCGAAGAAGTAAAACTGACCGGTTGCCGATTTGAAAAGTCGATTCAAGGTTGTCGAGGTGGTGAATGTGTCAAGGTACGACTGCGAAACCGTGCCCACCTTGCCCAATGGTGCCAACTCACTAATCAGCGCATTGTCATAAATTGGGTACTTCAGATTCTCGCTGACCAGATAGGTGTAGCCGGTGGCCGCTTTGATTAGAAAAGAGCCGGCAACTGGGTCGCCAAACCAGTCGGTGTAGAAACGCCAAAAATTGCGGTTGCCGTAGGCCGAACAAGCGTCTCCGGTTGAGTAAAGATTATTCAGTGCGGCCTGGTTCGGCGTGTATGGAGTGTAGTAGTAGAGCGCGGCAGTTGCCTGGCTCTTCAGCGGAAATGAGCGGGCGCCGCAGTCGCGACCAATCGATGCCTCAACATTGGCCGCCTGATAGCGCCGGGTAATTGTGGTGCCAACTTTTAGGTAGGTAAAAGAACCACGAGCATCGCCGTACCACTGAAGTTGACCGGCACCCTTATAAAGCTGCCAGAAGAAGCCTGCTGAGGATGCAGCACAACCAGATGGCGTATCTGGACAGTTCATACCAAGCGCAAAGTTGTACATGCGCGAAGTTGGATTAGAAGCCTGAATTAGACCCTGCTCTTTCTGCAGCGTGACAATCAAGGTTTTTGGACTAATGTTGCAGGCAATCGATACGTCATAGATTATTTGCGCAGCGGTTTGGGCTGATTTAGCCGGCAATGAAGCGCAGCGACCATCTTCTCCGGTTACCGCTGGAGTATCCATGACAAAGTTTTTGATGCATTTGGGGCCACCGTCGTTGTCGTTACAGACCGCTGGTAATTTGCTCTCTAGAAAACGCTGGATTTGGGCCACGGACATCGAGCCAGAGTCGTAGAAGGCAGCATCCGAAATAATCAACCCCGGATCAAATCTGCTTGCGTCAGCCGCGCTTGCCGATGTCGGAATATCGATTGCGGAAACCCCAATAAAGGCCAAAAGCGCAGCGCTGATAGCCCCAATCAGTTTTTTGTAGTTTGCCTTCATTACGGAATCGTGACTGCAATCTTGCTACTTGTACCAGACGCGGTGGCTGAGTCGTAGCTCACAAAAATCGAGCCCTTGCCCTTAGGAATTCCGGTGAGCACCAATTCGAGAGGGAAACACTGAGTAGTGGTGACATTGGATTCTGCCTTGGCTGAGACAGATTTAGTCACACCTTGGCCCTGGTAGGTAAGTGTGCAAGTGCCGGTTGACTCATCGACGTTGGTGACCTCGGCAATGGCAAAAATCAAACCGTTGTTGGCGTCGACCATTGAATCGATGATGTTGATCTCGGCCTCAATTTTTGGTTCGGTAGGGGTCACCGAAGCGCTTGGTGAAGGCTCTGCGCTAGCGCTGGTTGTCGGTGTTGCACTTGGGGTTTCAGAATCGCTTGGTTTTTCTTCGGTGCCCCAATTTGGGTAGAGCAAAGCACAGCCGCTGAGCAGCAAAGCACTGATGGCGGTAGCAGAAATTGAGATTAGGCGCTTCATCACAGACCTCCCGGGATGCCGTTTAAGCCTAACTTTGGCTACCTCAAAAAGGCCTGACAAATGCCTGTAAGTCGCGAATTGGCGCCTAGCCCTCGGCAAGAATTTGCAGGGTCTGATCACGAGACCCGTGCAGCGCCGCCCACACCGCTTTACGATATTTGCCGGTTGCGTTAGCCCAAACACTCTCGGGTGCATCCATCAAGACCGTGCCTGCGCGAGCCTTCAAGGTGTCAAAAAATTGACTGTCGGTTCGATTGATTTCAGCCACAAAAAGCTGCAAATCCATCGATATAATGCGGGTTTGCCAACTTTCGCGAACTTGGGTCTCGACCAATCCTTTTCCAATTGCCCGAAGCAAGATTCGATTGATTTGCTCAATCGAAAGCAATCGGTCAGACAAACTCTTCAGTTCAGTGGTGCGTTTTGAAAGCGATTCACCCTCAGCTCGAACGCGCCAAAAATAAACCGGCCTAGCTAAAACATCAAACTGCTTAGCGGCAAGGTAAGCCGTTGCCACCAGGGTCATATCTTCGTAGGCAACCCCGGTTGGAAATACAAATTTGTGCTGCTGCCAAAACTGCCAGTTGTAAAGCTTGTTCCAGCTGGTGGCATCGCCCAACAATTCCGGGTTTTTATTCAAATTGGTAGCGACTCGGTTTTTAGCGAAAAATGCTGAGGTAGAGGTACGGTCAAAATAACGCGCGCCGTAAAAACAAACAGTTTTGCCGACTACCAGCGGGCTACCACTGCGTTCAGCAGACTTCACCAGCCGACTAACTGCTCCCACAGGCAGCAAATCATCGCTGTCTAAGAACATTACGTAGTCGGTGTCCTCAATTGCAGCCAGACCAGCGTTGCGAGCAGCGCCGAGACCTTGATTTTCCTGATTGATAATTCGCAATTCGGATGTGGTTTCGGCCAGAGCAGCAATTAGCTCGGGCGAAATGTCGGTGGAACCATCGTTAACCGCGATGATTTCAAGATTTGGCCAGCGCTGAGCACGAGCTGATCTGAGGCAATCAAGCACATAACTCTCGACGTTGTAGACCGGAACCACAATGGTCACTTTAGGTTTGGCCGCGTTGAAGCGCTTCGTGCGCCAGGAGGCCCACCAAATTAGCCGCATGAGCTCATATTTCAAGGCGGGAATAGGACCAACAGCCAGCAATCGCTGAGCCAACTTTTTAAGCAACTTCACGTCTAAGAGAATACGATGTCGGCAACTCGAGCAGCTGCCTTGCCGTCTTCGAGAGAGTTAAATTTTTGCTGCCAAGCTCGGTATTTGACCGAATACTCGGCCGAGATTTCGTCGATTCGAGCAAGAGCAGCGACAACCTCGGAATCGGTTTTCAAAATTGGACCGGGAGCAGTTGCTTCGAAGTCGAAGTAGAAACCGCGTTCGGCACGATAGCGCTCGAGGTCGGGAGCTAGGAAAAGAACCGGCTTTCCGGTGACCGTGAAGTCAAACATCACCGAGGAAAAATCAGTGATCAAAATGTCGGCGGCCAAATACAGTTCGGTAACATCCGGATATTTAGTGACATCTATTGCCCCTCCTGCCACTTTAGTTTTGTGAGCAGCATGGGTATTGGTGTGTCCACGGTAAAGCATTTGAAACCCTGGCGGCAGTTCGATGTCTTCATCCATGAAGGTAACCGATTCCCAATTACCGGTAGCACTTCGCTTGTAGTCACGCCAGGTAGGGGCGTAAAGCACTACTCGGGTGTTTGGGTTGTTGATACCCAAGCGCTGCCTGATTAGGGCTCGATCAAGAGCAGAGGCCGAACTTAGTCGATCATTACGTGGATAACCAGTTTCGATTATTCGCCCACGATAGCCAAATGCACCCGGGAAAATTTCAGTGCAAAACGGATTCGGCGAAATCAGGTAGTCCCAATAGCTGGCCTCCCGATCCATGGTGTCTAGGTAACTTTTGGTGAGGTTGTTGTTCGGAATTTCCCGGCCGAGGCGCTTTAGCGGAGTGCCGTGCCAGGTTTGCAGGTAAACCTGGCCAGGTACCTTTCGGAAGTACCAGGGCCAGTTGGTGTTATTGACCAAGTACTTGCTAGTGGCTAGCGCCACCAACCACTCTTTAGAGGCAAAGCGCACACCTCGGGCACCCTCGGGCGCCTGAGTTTCTGGGCCAATTGTCCAGATGTATTCGAGGTCTGGGCGTCGACGGCGCAACTCGTTGTAGATATCGAGCGGATTATCGCCGATTACTTTTCCTTGAAACGATTCGAAGAAGACTGCTTCGCGCAACTGCTTGGTCTGCTGTGGTCGGTACTGCCACTTGCGCAAATAGCCCGCGGCCCGACGGCGCAATGCACCGGCAATTCGAGTTGGTGAATAGGTTTTGGCAAGTCGAACAAGTCGGTTCATTTGAGTTGATCTTTCGACATTCGAGACCGATCGACAGTTTTTGCAGCGCCTCTAACGAAACCCAACCAAAAACCAAAACCCCAGGCTAGGTGCATAATCGGCAACACTCGAAGCAAGGCCAACCGACCGGCAACCGACAACCCGGATGCGGTGGTCGCCAGCGCCGCAACGGCTGACAAATAGCCGGCCAGCGGCAGAATGCCAAGATTATTGCCGAGCAGCAACTGGACTAGACCAGCCGCTATGACTGCCACCAGTAGAGGCGGCAAAAAATAGCGTTTGGACGCAGTCGCGGTGTTTCGCCGGGTCAAATCCCCGCGCCACACTCCGGTTGAAAAAAACTGCTTAGCCAGCGTTTGAGCTTTGGCGCGCGGCCAATAGGTGACCGAAAGTTCTGGCGAGAACCATACCAATCCGGAAGTTGCTTTGATCCGCTGGGCCAGATCCCAGTCCTCACCGCGAATGATGGTTTCGTCATAACCGCCAACGCGCTCAAGTGCGCTTTTTCGAAAAATACCTAGGTAAGCGCTCTCTGCTTCACCGGCCTGACCGCCGACGTGATAGCTGGCACCGCCAATACCGAATCGACTGGTGTAGGCCCAGGCAACCGCCTGTTGAAAAGCCGTTTTACCCTTGGCCGCCATAATGCCGCCAACTAAATCTGCGTTCTGCTGCTGCAAAATGCGGATGCCATTTTCGAGGTAACCCGGGGCCGGCTCGCTGTGGGCATCGATGCGAACAACAAAGTCATGCTTCGCTTTAGCAATCGCAGCGTTGAGGCCTACCGTGGTCAAGCCCTTAGGGTTCGGCATTAAAACAATTCGCGAATCTTGCGCAGCAAGCTGTTGAGCAATTCTGTCGGTGTTGTCTTTCGATGGCCCAAGCGCCAAGATCAACTCGAGGTTGCCTGAGTATTCCTGACGCAGGATGCTGTCCACCGCATCGGCTAAATGAGCTTCTTCATTCAACACCGGCATGATCACCGAGACAGCGGGATGCTTTTTGGCAGCCATCAGTCGATCGTGTCCGAACCAACAAATTCGTTGTAAGCGTCTACCACCGCTTTGGGTTTGCCATCCATTTTCAGCTCACCCTTTTCAATCCAGATGACTCGGGTGCAAGTATCAAGGATTGATTTCATGCTGTGGCTTACCAAGAAAACTGTTCCGGCGTTGTCACGCATTTCACGCATGCGTGCTTCGGAACGATTTCTAAATTCTTGATCTCCGACGGCAAGTGCCTCGTCAATGATCAAAATGTCATGATCGCGGGATGCTGCAATAGCAAAACGAAGACGCGCTGACATTCCAGAAGAATAGGTGCGCATCGGCAGATCAATGAACTCTTCCAGGCCAGCAAATTTTGTAATTTCTTCAGCACTAGCAGCAATGTCTTTGCGGTTGAAGCCCATGGCCAAACCACCGAGCATGATGTTTTTTTCGCCACTCAGATTTGGCATCAAGACCGCGCCAACACCCAACAGGGTTGGACGAGCCGATGAGTAGACCGCACCCTGGGTGACCGGAGTCAAACCGGCGATTGCCCGCATTAGTGATGATTTGCCAGAACCGTTGGTGCCGATAATGCCAACCGATTCGCCCTCAAAAATCGTGAAGCTCACACCTTTTACGGCGTGCACCTCACGCAGGTTCATCTTCTTCGAGAAGAGACCACCGCCGGCTGAACCGCGGGTCGCTCGACGGCCCGAGGCAAAAACTTTGTAGGTGATGTGCACATCATCAACCACCACGACTGGTTTTTGCTTCGGTGCCGGCTTTGGGCGCGTTTGCTTAGTCTTCGCGGCCATAGCGTTCCTCAGCTTTCCAGAAGAAAATTACGCCCAGAATCAAAAGACCAAAGGCCCAGGCTGTGCAGGCCAACCACAAAAATGCCGACATCTGATAGCCCTCAACCAGGGCGCCGCGCGCCAATTCAATGAAGTCGTAGAACGGATTGAACTGCATTATCTGCAGCACTACGGGATAATTTCCCAGCACTTTTTCGAGACTGTAGAAAATTCCTGAGGTGTAAAAAATCACGCGAGTAACAAACGGAATCACCTTGCTCAAATCACGGATTTGAACCGTCAACCGAGCTGCAATAAGAGCCAATCCGGTAGCAAAGAGCGTCATCAAAATCAGGATCGGAATCAGGGCGAGCCAGGCTAATGTGACATCTTGCTGAAAAACCAAAAGGGTTACTAGCAGCAAACCGATTTGAGGCAAAAGGTTGAAAAACTGGCGCAGCACAGCTGAAAACGGCAGCAACATTCGAGGAAAAGAAAGTGACCGAACCAAACCCACGTTGCCCGTTACCGCGCTCGCTCCCGACTGAAATGAACCGGCAAAGAAAGAGAACAGGAAAACCCCGGTAAACAAAAATGGGATGAAGTTGTCGGGACGACTGCTGCCCAAGATAACGCCAAAAATCAAACCGTAGACCATCGCCTGGATGGTTGGTAGCAACACCACCCACCAACGACCGAGACGGTTTCTAGCATTTGCTGCCTGATTGGCGTAAAGCGAAAGAGTGAAGGCAAAGTCTCGGCGTTGCCAAGCTTGAGACAAATAGTCGAACAAAGCCGGCCGTGCACCAACACGTTTTAGACCGTGCTGCCGCGCGTAATCTGCGAGGCTCATTGCTCTCCTAACTTGCTGTTCTTGAAGTCTAGTCAGCCACTAGCCGGCTGAGGGGCTAGGGCTTGATTCGAGGATAAAAGCATCCTGAATCATTTTTCGAATGCCGGGGAAATCTGGGTTGACAACGTCAATGGTTGGGGGCACCAACTCAATCTTGGTGATTCCCAAAGTTCGGGCTTGGGTAGCAAGCTCAACGTATCGCGAAAGCATTGGCGAAGGAATGTCGGTTTTCACCAGTTTCTCTCCGGCTGATGCGATCTGCTGGAAACGGGTGAGCACATTTACCGGCTCCACCTGATTCAAAATAGCCTCTTCAACCTCGCGTTGACGACGCATGCGGTCGTAATCGCTGGTGGTGTGCCGAGACCGGGCGTACCAGAGCGCTGTGTAGCCATCCATGTGCTGCTTGCCAACTTCAATCCAGCCCTTGACATCAGACAGGTCTTCATTCTGACCACCAATCGGCAGTCGTTCTTTGACATCGATTGTTACGCCGCCAAGCGCATCCACCAGTGAAGTGAAGGCAGCCATGTCGACCATTGCATAAGACTGAATCTCAAGACCGGTAACCCACTCAACCGCATCGCGAGTGGCTTCAAGTCCAGGGGTTGAGCCTTTGGCAATTGCATCTGGATAAAGCTCGGCGTGGTTGTCTTCGACATCCTTGTAAATTGCATTGATCAAACAGTCGATGCCGCAGGACCAGCCATCGGGATAGACCGCTAACATCGGCGAGCCATCCGAAAAACTAACCCGCTGTAAGTTGCGAGGGATGCCGATGTTCACCGCGTGTCCGGTTACCGCGTCGATGCTAACCACCGAGAGAGAATCTGGACGAATACCAAAACGGTCTTTGCCTGAGTCGGCACCAACCAACATTATGTTGTAACGACCGTTGACCGGTGATGTAAAACCACCCTGGTTGAAAATGGTGCCAACAAAATTTGCCTGAACTCCAGCCAAATTTGCGGCGTAACTAATTCCAGAGATACCCAAGACTCCGGCCAGGACAAATGCAGCCAAGGTAATTAGGCGCTGTTTTGGATAAAGCCGGCCAAGTTTTGCCAAGCGCAGCGAATCGAGTGTGACGACGGCAAATATTGCCGCGTAGACAAAAAGGACCAGGGAAAGAATCCAAAGCAGTGCCGGCACAGTCGCCAACCACAGCACCCAACTGCGATTGATTAGCCCCAAAACGACCAGTATCAAGACAATTGCCCAAAGGCTCAATGTGGCGGTCAAGCCGATGCGCGCCAGCCGTTTGTTGCCAGCAACCAATTGAACTGAGCCAGGAATGACCAAATTGAGTACGACCAACCACCATGCGCGGCGATGCATTTGTTCGGCACTTGCGCGATCGGTAGCACGAAATGGCCCGGTAGCGCGAACAGCTGCTTGACCGGGCCTAATAGAACCGCGGTTTAAATTTGTGATTTCAGTTTCTCGTTCTTGCTGGCAACTTGATCTTTCAAGTCTTGTGAATAACCTTCAAGTGCGGCAGCGAGTTTTGCATCAAAAGCACCCAAGATTCGCGCTGCCAAAATGGCTGCATTTTTTGCGCCACCGATTGAAACAGTGGCAACTGGGATACCGGCAGGCATCTGCACAATGGAAAGCAGCGAATCCATACCGTCGAGCTTTGATAACGGCACCGGAACACCAACCACCGGCAAAGTAGTTACCGAGGCGAGCATGCCTGGAAGGTGAGCCGCACCGCCAGCGCCGGCAATGATTACCTTGATGCCGCGCCCGGCAGCAGCCTTGCCCCACTCAATCATTCGCTCTGGGGTTCGGTGTGCTGAAAGCACCTCGACCTCAAATTCAATGCCGAATTCTTTGAGAAAGTTAGCTGCCTCACTCATGACTACCCAGTCAGAATCAGAGCCCATGACTACTGCAACAACTGGGTTCGACATGGATGCTCCTAAATTCGGCGACCCGAAAATTTTATCGAAAGCGGTGAGTTATCCCTGTAGCAAAACAGTGGCGGCACCCTCGGCGATTTTCAGGGCTTCAACTTCGCTTTGGTGAGTGACTGTTACGTGGCCCATCTTTCGACCGGCACGCGGACTCTTGCCGTAGGTGTGCACCTTAGCCTGCGGAAATTGGGCAAGCGCCCTCGGATACGCCGAGACAAAATCATTTTGATCGTCGGTGCCGAGCAAATTCACCATCACGGCATGTGCCGCAGTGGCCTTGGTTTCACCCAGCGGTAAATCTAGAACAGCTCTCAGGTGCTGTTCGAACTGACTGGTAACCGAGCCTTCAATGCTGAAATGTCCAGAATTATGCGGGCGCATGGCTAACTCGTTGATGACCACGCCACCATCTCGAGTTTGAAAAAGCTCGACCGCCAAAACGCCAGTCACTCCCAAACCCTCAGAAACAGTTTGGGCGATTTTTGTCGTGGCCTCGATTAGGGCCGCATCCGCATTTGGTGCAGGTGACTTCACCACCGAGCAGACACCATTAGCCTGGATGGTTTCGACCAGTGGCCAAGCAGCGAATTCTCCGGAGGGAGTTCTGGCGCTGAGCTGGGCGAGCTCACGAACAAAATCAACTTTTTCTTCAGCCAGCAGGCTGCCGCCAAATTTGTCTAGCTGGGCAAACCAGTCGTTGGCTTCGGCAGCTTCGCGAACCACACGCACGCCTTTGCCGTCGTAGCCACCGATAGGAGTCTTGAGGATTGCGACACCGTTATTTTGATTGATGAAATCGGCCAGTTGGGATGCGGTCTTAATCTCTGCCCAAACCGGCATCGGCAGGCCTAGTTGCTGCAGACGCTGCCGCATGTGCAATTTGTTTTGAGCAAACTTTAGAGCCCGGCTAGGTGGTTGAACTGATTTGCCCTGCTGCTCAAGAGCTTCTAGAACTGCAATTGGAACATGCTCGTGATCGAAGGTTATGACATCCACGGTTTCGGCAAATTTTTGAAGTTGCTCGAGCTGGCTGTAATCACCAACAACTGTGGCGGCTAAGGCAGCTGAAGAATTTTCATTTTCGGCAAAGACTTTCAACTGCAACCCCAGATTAATTGCAGGAACCGTCATCATTCGGGCCAACTGGCCTGCGCCGATTACCCCAACTCGAAGGTTTGTCATGATTTGCCTTTCGCTGAAGTACTAAATATTTTTTGCCAGGTAGTCAATGTCTGCCACGAGTGCTTTCAGTTTGCCAAAACCCTCTGCGGTAATGGTTTCACCATTTTTTAGACCGATCAGCAAACTGCCTTTACTGGTGGTAACCGTGGCTACCTCTAAAAACGATGCCTGTTTAGTTTTGGTGCCAAACCAACCGCGACGAATAACGACCCGTTGATTGGTTAGTTCAATCCAGCTGGTCAACCAGGTAACTACCGGAAGCAGCCAGAATATCAAGACCAGGCCGCCGGCAATGCCCCAGAGCAAATTGATTTGCCAAGTTTCAGTAAGGCGATCAATTGAAATACCGATGGCAGCCGAGGCCGCAAACAACACGATGAAAGGCAGCAGCAGGCGGCTTACTTTCGGGTATTGGCGCAGCAGCACCTCTTCGGCAACAAAACTCATCTGTCTAATTGTGCCTCAAGTGGACAACATCGCCCGCGGCGACCGGCATGATTTGACTTGACTCATCCGGCAGCAAAATCAACCGTCCGGTGTCGTCGATTCCCAGCGAGTCACCAAAAACTTCTTTATCGCCGGGCAAAACAACCTTGACTCTCCTACCGACCGAACTGCAATTTTGCAGCAGCTCAAAGCGCAGTCTTGACTGATTGGCATCGCCGGCGGCGACGTCAAAAGCGTTATAAAGTCGCTGTAGTTCGCCCAAGTATGCGGCCAGCACATCATCTCGGCTAGCGGATACGCCCTGAAGTCTCAGCGAAGTAGCCGTTGGTACCGGCAACTCGGCCTCAGTTTGTTGCAGATTTAGGCCCGCCCCAATCACAACTCCAGACAAATCAGGAATTAATTCGCTGAGGATTCCGGAAATCTTTTTTTCGCCAACCAGAACATCATTGGGCCATTTCACCGTGGCCTGCTGCTCGGTAAGAAAAGAATTAACCGTGCGACTCATTGCCAGCCCGGCAAGCAGTGGCAGCCATGAAAAACGCTGGGGTGAAGTATTGGCCGGTTTTAGTAAAACTGAAACGAAGAGGGATGATCCGGCGGGCGCTTGCCAACTTCGGCCCGATCGACCTCGACCGGCGCTTTGGTAATCGGCGGTTAGGACGCTGAAATCACCGAGCTCTTGAGCGTTGGCAATCAGATCAGTATTGGTTGAACCGGTTTCGGCTACCCACTGAAAGCTGCCCGCCACTGTCGAGCTCTTTGGAAATTCCATAGCTTCAAACCTATAGGCGGGGTAGGAAAATTTTCGGATTAGTAGGTTTCATCCATCATTTTTTGTAATTCGCAGTAGTAAACCTTCAAACAATCGACTGCTTAGCGTCGGTAGAGTGAAGTCCATGACCTTTGAGAACACCTTCACTCAGGCAATTCGCCTCAACCCAGATATCGCCACCACCGCGGGCAAACTGGCTGATTTCCACGAACGCTTTGAAGAGGCTGTTACCTCGGCCAGCGAGAAGGCGAAAGCGAAACAGCACGCAAAAGGAAAAAACACCGCTCGCGAGCGAATCGAAATGTTGCTAGATGCCGGCTCTTTTGTCGAAATTGATGAGTTTGTGCGACACCGCTCGACAGCGTTCGGGATGGATAAACATCGCCCCTACGGAGATGCGGTGGTTACCGGAGTCGGAACGGTACAGGGGCGTCAGGTAGCCGTTTTCTCTCAGGACTTCACAGTTTTTGGTGGCTCACTCGGTGAAACCGCTGGAAACAAGATCATCAAGATTATGGATTTGGCTTTGGCGACCGGAGTACCAATTATTGGAATCCTCGATTCCGGCGGCGCCCGCATCCAAGAGGGCGTTATTGCCCTTGGTAAATACGGCGAAATTTTTAAGCGCAACACAATGGCTTCGGGCGTTATCCCCCAAATTTCAATCATCATGGGCCCGGCTGCAGGCGGGGCCGTTTATTCGCCCGCGCTAACCGATTTTGTGATCATGGTGGATAAAACCTCAAACATGTTTGTCACCGGCCCAGATGTAATCAAGACCGTCACCGGCGAAGACGTTGGCATGGAAGAGCTGGGCGGGGCTCGGGCGCACAATGAGCGTTCGGGTGTTGCCCACTACCTAGCAGATGATGAGGCTGATGCAATCGATTATGCGCGCGCGCTGTTGAGCTATCTTCCAGAGAACAACCTGTCTGAGACCGTGGTCTATGCGCCCGAGGGTGAACTTGAAATCACCGATGCCGATCAAAAATTGAACAGCATCATCCCAGATTCACCGAACCAGCCTTACGACATGCACGCGATTATCGAATCGCTAGTTGACTCGGGTGAGTTCCTTGAAGTGCAGCCGTTGTATGCCCCCAACATTTTGATCGGGTTTGCCCGAATTGATGGCCGCAGCGTAGGAATTATCGCGAATCAGCCACAGCAAATGGCTGGCACACTGAACATTGACGCCGGCGAAAAAGCCGCTCGTTTTGTTCGATTCTGCGATGCCTTCTCGATTCCAATTTTGACCTTGGTCGATGTTCCAGGCTACCTGCCGGGCACTGATCAAGAGTGGGCCGGCGTGATTCGACGCGGTGCCAAACTTCTTTACGCTTACGCCGAAGCCACTGTGCCGCTGGTCACAGTAATCACCCGTAAGGCTTACGGTGGCGCCTACATCGTCATGGGTTCGAAGCAGCTTGGCGCAGACATCAACTTGGCATGGCCCACCGCAGAAATTGCAGTCATGGGCGGTCAAGGTGCAGTCAACATTCTGTTCCGCGACCAAATTAAGAAAGCCGAAGAAACCGGCATGGATGTAAACCAGGTTCGAGCCAAACTAGCCGCCGAGTACACCTACAACGTTGCCTCTCCTTTCTTGGCAGCCGAGCGTGGCGAGCTCGACGGCATTATCGAACCGGCTGCCACTCGCATCCAGGTAATCAAAGCCCTTCGTGCCTTGCGCACGAAACGCTCAAACTTGCCACCCAAGAAACACGGGAACATTCCGCTGTAATGGACAAGTCAGAATCTTCGCTTCGCGATAGCCTTCAAGTTGTTGCCGGGAATCCAACTCCGGAAGAACTGGCTGCAGCTATTGCCGTACTCGAGGCGGTAAAGGCCGAAGACGAAGCAAATGCCCTGGGTTATGAACGCCCGCTGAAATCAACTTGGTCTCGAAATAGCGGCATGTTTCGTGCCGAACTTGCCCTCGGTCCTGGCCAGTGGCGGGCAGCATCCAGGCGGGGTCTTAACTAAATCTTTATCTTGTGTCCCCCGAAGAGGGGACACAAAACCGCTATCTAACAACCCCACTTCACGAGATACTAAGAGGGAAGTTGAAGCGACAATCTAGGGGGATTGCTTCAGCTAGGGGGAAAGTTGGGAAACCAACTTTAGGAAAACCGCTCGCAAGAGCGGTTTTCCTCATTTAACGGCTGTTTCAATTCAGATTCGGCCGCTATTGGGCAGGCTCTCGGGTGCCAAGTTTGAGCCAAATGTCGGGCTCTGGTTCACCAGATCTTGTGGCCATTAGGGTCAGGCGCCACGCTTCGCCAGCCGGCGCGCGCAAAGTGATTCGCCCCTGTGAAACGGTGTCAATCTTTGCGGCTACTTGGGAAAGCAGGGCCACCCGTTCGCTATCTGTCAAATCTTCTAGGCCGCCCTCATCTAAAAGGGTCACCTCTACCCCACGCGTACGAGCGTCATTTACGGAGCGTCTGATCTCATCGGTGATTAGTGCCTCGCCGCGAATTTCATCACGAAGGGCAGCCTCTAAGCGAACCGCCTGCTGTTTCAAACCATCATCGAGAAGGCCGCGGCTACTCACGATTCGGCTGAGTACCGGGCTTGCAGTTTCAAGGGCATGGTTGATTCTGCGCTCTCGCTCAGCTCTAGTGGCCGTAGTCTTTGCCGACTCAATCGCCAAGTTGACTGCGCGCTGATTGTATTCTTCGGTTTCGGCATTTAGGCGAGAAAGCCCGACATACATCAGCCAGCCTGCAGCCAAAAAAATCACAGCTCCAAAAATTCCGGTGCTGGCAATCGAGGCCAGCCCACCCCAGGCCACAACTTGGATAACCACCGAAGCGTTTCCGATCGCGGCAATCCACGGATGGCCACGCATCGCGGTAGCGCCGAGCATCGTAGCCATGGCACCAACAAACCAGGTTCCATAGGTTCCAATTGAATCCTTCGGAAGGTTCGGCAACAGCAGCATCGGAATCAGCAATGCCGGGATGAGATTGAACAGTGCCTGGCTGACCGGTATTTGCCAGCTTCGGTACCCGGCAATAGTGGGCACCATCGTGGTTAGGTATAGAGCCAGGGATACCCAAAGATAATCACCGGTTTCCGGATGCTCATAAAAACTAAAAATAGCGAGAGCGACCGGGTAAAGCGCAAACAGCATGGCCCCCAGAGTGAGCAGCCAGCGAGGAAACCTAGTCTGCATCTGAGCTCCAAGTCAAAACCAGTGTGGTTCCCTTGCCCGGCAACGAATCGATAAAGACCTTGCCACCGACATCTTCGACTCGACCAATAATTGACATTCGCAAGCCAAGGCGAGTCTTCGGGACTCGGCCTGCTCTAAAACCCGGTCCGTCGTCACGCACTACAACCTTGAACCCGGTTCGATTGCCGCGCAGAAACAAATCTCGCTCGGTTGCCGACTTGGCATGCTGCTGCGTATTAGTTGCCGCCTGCAGTGTGGCTTCAGTGAAAGCATCGGCCACCTCGACCGGAATTAGGAAGTCGTTGGTTTCGGCGACACTGATTTTGAATTCGGGTGCTGCCTGACGCACCAATTCTTCGACCGAGGCAAAAAAACTAACCAGCGATATTTCTTTTGCCGACTGTCCGCCCAATTTTGTTTGACCCAGTGATGTAAGCGCAGCACCAGCCAGTTTCTTGGCCTGCGTAATCTCTTCTTTGGTGTTGGCTTTAGAGGCCACGATTAGAGCGGTTAGAACTCGATCGTGGATTAGGGCCCCAACTCGAGAACGCTCTTTTTCAGCCGCATCGGTGGCTGCCTGCTTTGCCAAAGCTGTCGCCAAATTTTGATTTGCCTCGTCGGCTTGCTGTGCGGTGTAGCGCAGCAGCCAAAGGATTAGCGCGAAGGCCGTGCTGATCAAAAAAATGTAGAACGAATCTTGAATTGATCTCAGCGCAGTGGCGTTTCCGCCCTCTGGCGTTTGGTGGAGAAAAAACCAAACAATTGGATAGGCAAACAGCAGCGGGACCGAAATAAACCAACGCAGCGATAGTGCGCCGGCGATAGCCGCACCACCAATCACCCACCAGATCCAGGGCTGAAAAAATTCGGGCAGCGATGCGCTGTCACTTACCTGAAGTGGCCAAGTAACTAGAAGACCCAGAGATGTCAGCGCGTGCACCCGCTGGCCAATCTCGGGTCGGTCGGTTGAAAAAGCTGTCCAAGTCAAGGCCACGTGCGCAATGACAGAGATAGCAATTGCACCGTACCCAAAAATTGGGTCGAGCAATGGCAACTGGCCGAAGATGTTGATGGCAACTTCAACGGCGGCAATCAGCATCGCAATTGCATAAATTCGGGCCATCAAAATAACGACTCGATTGACCGAAAAAGTTCGGGCGTTCGACTCGCGGTTGCGGTTAGACATGGCTAGAGCTCACGCGCACTGTCATCAAGAATGCCATCTTCGATGGCACGCATCAGCAGCTCAGTTTTGGTGGAAGCAGGACGGCCGATTCCAGAATATTTGTGGCGCACTCGATCGATGTGCTCCTTGGCGGTACTCGGCGAAATCTTGAGGGCGTGAGCAACCTGCTTGAGAGCAAAACCTGAAGCATAGAGCGACAAAACTTCACGCTCTCGAACGGTCAGATTCGCGTCGCGCTTGAAATCAGAGTCGGCGTCGATGACGGCTGTGGTTTCGGTGTTGTTGACCACCAGCCCGTCAGCAACCAATGTTATGGCATTGAGCAATTCATCCATGCTTTGCGATTTGCGCACCAAAGCGGCCGCGCCAGCTTTCAGAGCAGCCTGCACTTGGAATTTTTTATCGGCAATACTAAAAACCAATACTTGGGCACCGTGCTTCAAAAGTTTGCGCACATTTTCATCAACCTGCGAGCCATCGGCTAACGAAAGATCTAAAACTGCAACGTCAATTTGCCCAGCCGGCACCTGCTCAATTAGTTGGCTAACCGTTTCGGTGGCCGCCAAAACTTCAAAACCACGTTGCTCACAGGCACCGCGGAAACCAAAACGAATAGCATCGTGGTCATCGACGATTGCAGTTCTAATTGGGTTGCCGAGAATGTGCATTTTGTTAGTCACGCACCAAACTTGCTACGCATTCAACGTGATGGGTGTGCGGAAAAAGATCGAAAGCACGCAACTGGGCCAAGCGATAACCGCCGGCGATAAACGACTTAAGGTCGCGGGCTAGAGCAATTGGGTCGCAGGCCACATAAATGATGTGCTTTGGAGCCAACTCGACTAGTCGCCCAACAACCTTTGCACCGGCACCAGAGCGAGGCGGGTCAAGAACGATGGTTGCCGAAGAATTGCGAGCCGTTGACTTTTCACTTAGGTGTTTGTCTAAAAATCGCTCGACCGGTGCACAAACTACCTTGGCTTTGCTCAGGTCATTCAGGTTTAGTGTGGCGTCATCGGTTGCCTGACGGAAGGATTCAACCGAGGTAATTTCAAGGTCTTTGCCGAACTTGGCCGCCAAAGCTCCGCTAAACAGACCTACTCCCCCGTAAAGATCGAGATTCTGCGCTGCCTTGTCGAAACCGACGGTCGCCGCCATCGAAGTAACAGTGTTTGCCAAAAGGTCAGCGGCTCCCCGGTGGACCTGCCAAAAACCACCACCTGAAATTCGGAAGGTGCGTCCGGCTGCGCGCTCGATCAGTCGCTCATCACCTTTGACCTTGCCGTCAATTCGCCATTGCGTGCCACCGGTGTTAGACGCGGCGATTTCGACCTTTTTGACGTTTTGAAAATTCTTGTGATGAAACTCTAGGTCTCTGATGTCTTCGGTTGCCAGTGGCAAATCTTTGACCCGGATGACTTCATGGCTACGCTCACGGTATGGGCCAACATTGCCCGCTTCATCTACATGCAACTGAACTCTTGAACGATAGCCAAGGCCGTTATTCTCATCGTCACCGGGAACAGGCTCAACAACAGGTCGCAGTTTGATGCCGGACATGCGGTCGAGTGCTTCTTCAATTACATCGGCCTTTAACTCGCGCTGTCGGTCCAACTTGATATGACCAAACTCGGCTCCACCGGCTCCGCCCGGGCCGGCCTGCTTCCAGACCTGAGCGACTCTATCTGGTGACGGTTCAATAATTTCGGTCGGTTCGGCTCGACAAAAAGAGCCGCCGCGATCTTCAAAGACCTGCGCCTTAACTTTTTCTCCTGGTAGAACGTGCGAAACAAAAACTACCCGCCCATCGTGGCGCGCAACGAAGATACCTCCGTGGGCGACTTTTTCAATATTGAGCACGAGATTCTGGCCAACCCAGTTTGTAATTTTGTTCACCCTAAGAGGTTACCTGTGTCTGGCAGACTTGGTCTGTGACGAAACTAATCTTGGCCTCTACCTCCCCGGCACGACTCACCCTGTTGCGTAACGCCGGAATCGAACCGGTGACCATGGCTCCCGAAGTCGACGAGGATGCCGTTGTAGCCGAATTAGTGGCTGCCGGAAAAATTACAAACACTGAGGAAATGGTGATGGCTTTAGCCAGAGCTAAAGCGGAGGCGGTGGCTAGCCGGCCGGAGTCGGCGGGTGCTTTAGTTTTAGGTTGCGATTCATCACTTGAGCTAGATGGTCAGTGGCTGGGCAAACCACACACCGCCGAAGTAGCCACCGCTCGCTGGCAGCAGATGCGCGGTCGCTCGGGCACCTTATTCAGCGGACACTGGCTGATTGACAACCGCACTGGGCTCGCGCTACCGAATTCAAATGGCGCGGTAGGAAAAGCTAGCGGAACAGTGGTTAATTTTGCCAACCTCAGCGATGCGGAAATTGCCGCCTATGTCGCCACCGGCGAACCGCTTAAGGTTGCCGGCGCCTTCACCATCGACGGACTCGGCGGAGCATTTTTGAATGGCATCGAGGGCGATGCTCACACTGTGATTGGGCTTTCTTTGCCGGTCTTGCGCCAGCTGACCGGAGAACTTGCCGTTGACTACACATCGCTGTGGAATAGATAGCAGAATCCTGGTTATAGGCAGCCACAGCACTTTCAAGAATTTTTTGTAGTTCTACGCCAATAAATTGAACCTCCTTGCCAATAGAGTTGTGGATTATGACAGTGCTGCCACGCAAAATCACAAAAGTTCTGGTTGCTAACCGAGGCGAAATCGCGGTTCGAATTATTCGCGCCGCCAAAGATGCCGGTATCGCATCGGTTGCCGTTTACGCCGATCAAGACCGCGATGCTATGCATGTGAAACTGGCGGATGAGGCCTATGCGCTGCACGGCACCACCGGACCCGAAACCTACCTGGTTATTGACAAGATTCTTGCGGCTGCTCGAAAGTCAAACGCCGACGCTATTCACCCCGGTTACGGCTTCCTGGCTGAGAATGCTGACTTCGCGCGTGCGGTTATCGCAGCCGGCATCATCTGGATTGGGCCATCACCAGAAGCCATCGAGCGCCTAGGCGACAAGGTATCGGCGAGACACGTCGCCGAGAAAGTTGGGGCACCGCTAGCTGCAGGAACCTTGAACCCGGTTTCTGGCGCCCAAGAGGTGCTTGACTTTGTTGCCATGCACGGTATGCCGATTGCCATCAAAGCTGCCTACGGTGGCGGTGGTCGCGGTATCAAAGTTGTCTACAACGAGGATGAAATTACCGAAGCCTTCGAATCAGCGACGCGAGAGGCAATTGCCGCTTTTGGTCGCGGTGAGTGTTTCGTAGAAAAATACCTCGAAAAGCCAAGGCACGTTGAGACCCAGTGCCTAGCCGATGCTTACGGCAACGTTGTGGTGGTTTCGACCCGCGACTGCTCATTGCAGCGCCGGCACCAAAAACTGGTAGAAGAAGCACCCGCACCATTCTTGACCGAAGATCAGGTTCGCCGACTTTACGAATCTTCGAAGGCCATTTTGAAAGAGGTCGGATACCAAGGTGCCGGAACCTGCGAATTCTTGGTTGCCCAAGATGGAACCATCTCTTTCCTAGAGGTAAACACTCGACTTCAGGTAGAGCACCCGGTCTCTGAAGAGGTAACCGGGCTAGACCTAGTGCGCGAGCAATTCAGGTTGGCCGAAGGCGGCGTCCTCGACTATGCCGACCCAGAGATTAAGGGCCACTCGTTCGAATTCCGTATCAACGGCGAAGATGCTGGCAGAAACTTCATGCCCGCCCCCGGGCCGGTTCACGTTTTCAAAGCACCATCGGGCCCCGGTGTTCGCGTTGACACCGGCGTTGGTGCCGGTGATGAGATTTCTGGCTCATTTGACTCGATGATCGCAAAGCTTATTGTCACCGGTTCCACCCGTGAAGAGGCATTGGCTCGCTCGCGTCGCGCTCTGGCCGAAATGGAAGTAGCGGGTCTACCGACCGTGCTTCCATTCCACCGCAAAATTGTCAACGAACCTGCTTTTATTGGCGACCTTGCTTCTAACAAATTTGGTATTTACACCCGTTGGATTGAAACCGAATGGCACAATGACATTCCTGCCTGGAGCGGCATGGCCGAAGCCGGTGCCGAACCGGCCGAGCGAAACAACGTGGTAGTTGAGGTTGATGGCAAGCGAATCGAAGTTTCACTGCCAAAACGATTGCTAGCCGGAGGCGGCAACGGGGTAACCGCTCACGCGCCACGACGAAAGTCACACTCGCATGCCTCGGCCACAACTGGAGCATCGGGAAATGCCATCAAAGCCCCGATGCAATCTACCGTGGTCAAATTTGCGGTCTCAGTTGGCGATTCGGTTACCGAAGGTGATCTTGTGGTTGTGCTTGAAGCCATGAAAATGGAGCAACCGATGACCGCTCACAAATCGGGAGTGATTAAGAGCATCGGCGCTGAGGTGGGAGCCACAGTTTCGGCCGGTACCTTGCTGGTTGAAATCGATTAGCTAATCGACCGGCTGGTGAAGCGCCCTGGCGGCATCAGAGATTGAGCCGGAAAGCGACGGATAAACCGTAAAGGTGTTGGCTAGCTCATCTACCGTGAGTCGGTTTTCAATGGCGACCGCAATTGGATAAATCAGATCAGATGCCCTAGGTGCAACCACGACACCGCCGATTACGGTTCCGCCGGTGGAACAAATCAGTTTTATGAAACCCTCTTCAACACCCTGCATTTTCGCCCGCGGGTTGGTAGCCAAGTCAATTTTCTCGACATAGCCGGAAACTTTTTTGTCTTTGATGTCTTGCTCTGACCAACCCACCGAGGCAATTTCGGGGGCTGTGAAAACGTTGGATGCCACGTTGCGAATCTGGGTTGGTGCAGCAACGTCACCCATGGTATGAAACACTGCGGTTCGACCTTGCATTGCCGACACTGACGCCAGCGGAAGCGAGGTGGAGCAGTCGCCAACGGCATAGACGTTGGCACGCGAAGTCCGGGCAACCTTGTTCACGATGATGTGGCCGGTCTCATTTAGTGCTACGCCAGCTTCTTCGAGCCCAAGTCCGGCGGTGTTTGGAATACCACCGACGGCCATCAAACAGTGGCTACCCTTGACGATTTTGCCGTCTGCCAAGGTGACCTCTACACCGTCGCCGGTGTTAACAACCTTGGCTGCGCGACTCTCAGAATAGATGTTGATTCCGTTCGCACGGAAGACGTGTTCAATAACTGCAGCAGCATCCGCATCATTACCCGGTAAAACAGTGGAACGGCTTGAAATCAAACTAACTTCAGCACCGAGGTGGCTATAGGCCGAGGCAAACTCAGCACCGGTGACACCTGACCCAACCACAATCATGTGCTCGGGCAATTCTTGTAATTTATAAAGTTGCGTCCAGTTGAAAATTCGCTCGCCGTCAGGGGCTGCGTCAGGCAGCGTACGAGGATGAGCGCCAACTGCGACAATCACAGTTTTGGCCTCTAGCCGCTCGGGTTTCTGGCCTTCAACTTCGACGATGACGTGGTGGTTACCGTCTAGTCGCCCAGAACCGTGAATGATTCGCACACCAGCTTCCATCAGGGTCTCAAGCATGTCTGAAGACTGCTCTTCGGCTAGGTCGAGCAATCTTTGGTTAACCGCACCAAGATCGACCTCGATCTTAGGCTTGATTTGCTGGCCGGCAAAAGAAAAACGCACACCCAGGCTGCTCGCATGGGTTACTCGACGCGCTGCCTCTGCGGTGGCAATCAAAGTTTTTGAGGGCACCACATCGGTGAGCACCGCGTTGCCGCCGATGCCCTGACGCTCAATTAGGGTCACTTCGGCGCCAAGTTGGCGACCGGCAAGTGCCGCTTCATAGCCACCCGGGCCGCCGCCGATAATTACGATGTGGTGTTTTTGCAATTCAATCACCCTCTCATTCTGCCAGCCGAAGGGTTTTACTCGGCCTAGGCGAGCAAGAAACTTACCGGCACCATAGACTCAAATTATGAATAATCCACTAGATGATTTGAGCGTCAATCCGTTTGAAATCGCCAGCCAAGCAGCTGAGGTTATCAGACAAAAAACTTCAGTCGAAAGTCACGAAATTGCTCTCACTCTAGGTTCTGGTTGGGCCAAGGCCGCAGATCTAATTGGTGAAACAGTTGCCACTATTCCGGCAACCGAAATTCCGGGTTTTTCTAAACCTGCTTTAGCCGGCCACATCGGAAACATCCGCTCAATCAAGTTGCCTAACGGCAAGCACGCGTTGGTGCTTGGCGCGCGTACCCACTTCTATGAGGGTCACGGTGTGCGTCGAGTTGTACACGGCGTGCGCACCGCAGCCGCTGCCGGCGCAAAAACCATGATTTTGACCAATGGCGCTGGCGGCATCAAAGATACCTGGAAACCAGGCACCCCGGTGTTGATAAGCGACCACATCAACCTGACTTCGGCAAGCCCGCTCGAAGGTGCAACTTTTATTGACCTCACCGATCTCTACTCGGCAAAACTTCGCGAAATTGCAAAAACCGTTGATGCCACGCTGGACGAAGGCGTTTACTGCCAGTTTCGCGGCCCACAGTATGAGACGCCCGCCGAAGTGCAAATGGCAAAGATAATTGGCGGTCACATTGTCGGAATGTCTACCGCACTTGAAGCCATTGCGGCACGTCAATCGGGTCTGGAAATCTTGGGTTTGTCACTGATTACCAACCTTGCTGCCGGCATTCAAAAAACCCCCCTGAGCCACCAAGAGGTAATTGAAGCTGGCGTTGCAGCCGAAGCTCGAATTAGCAAACTGCTGGCCGAAATAGTGAGCAAACTTTAGAAATGAACCAAAAATATCTAGCGGCCGCCGAAGCATGGTTAGCGCAAGACCCCGATGCGCAAACTCGCGAAGAGCTGCAAAAACTGATTGAGGCCAAAGACTATGCCGCTTTGGCAGAGCGATTTGAAACCCGCCTAAGTTTTGGAACGGCTGGGCTTCGCGGCGAATTAGGCGCTGGTCCAAATCGAATGAACCGGGTTTTGGTGGCTCAAGCAGCCGCCGGGATTGGAAACTACCTAAAGGGTCAGGGTGAAGCCCATCCGAGTATTGTGATCGGCTATGACGGTCGCCTAAACTCGGATGTTTTTGCCAGCGATTCGGCGGAAATACTGGCCGGACTTGGGCTCAAGGTTTTTCTTTTTGACTCGGTGGTACCAACGCCGGTTTTGGCATTCGCCGGAAAACATTTGAACACTTCGGCTGCAATCATGGTCACGGCTTCACACAACCCACCGCGAGACAACGGCTACAAGGTCTACCTGGGCGGCAACAACGGTGGCTCGCAAATTGTCTCGCCCACCGATAAACACATCGCCCAAGAAATCGAGAAGGTCGCTCAAACACTTACCTTTGGCGAACTAAAAAAGAGTCGCGCTTTCGAGATTGTCGGCGACGAGATTCGCGATGCTTATATCTCGCAAACGACCAAGCTGATTGACCGTATCGACAACCCTGATGCCCTTAGCATCGTCTACACGGCTATGCACGGTGTCGGTTGGCATGTTCTCAGCGCGCTGTTCCAGCGAGTCGGTTTGAACTTGCCGATTACCGTAGCCGAACAGCTGTATCCGGATGGGCATTTCCCGACCGTTGATTTTCCAAACCCAGAAGAACCCGGCGCGATGGATTTGTCTTTCGCAAAGGCCCGCTCTTACGATGCCGATTTGATTATTGCCAACGACCCGGACGCTGATCGACTAGCGGTGGCGATTCCGGCACCCGAGCAGGCTGCTGGGTGGCGCCGCCTAACCGGCGATGAACTGGGGCTGCTACTTGCAGATTTGATGGCCAGCAAAGCTGTTGAGTCGGGCCGCACCGGAACTTTGGCCAGTTCGATTGTGTCTTCGTCGGCACTCGGCGAGGTAGCAAAATTTTACGGACTTGGTTTCAAAACCACGCTCACCGGATTTAAGTGGATTTCCAAAGTTCCAAATTTGATCTTCGGCTACGAGGAAGCTTTGGGTTACTGTGCTGACATAAACCACACCCCAGATAAAGATGGCATTTCGGCGGCACTGCTAATTACCGAGCTGGCCCACAAATTAGCCGGCGACGGAAAAACTATTGCCGATAAATTGGCTGAGTTGGGATCTCGTTACGGCTACTACGAAACCGGCCAAATCAGCATCCGAGTCAAAGATTTGAGTCTGATTGCTCAGCTTATGCAGCGCTTCAGGGAATTGCCACCAAGCCGACTTGATGGTTCAAATGCTACGTTTACCGATCTGGCAATTGGTTCTGAGCAGCTGCCACCAACCGACGGACTACTTTTTGAATTGGCCGACAACCGAAGAGTGATAATTCGACCATCGGGAACTGAGCCAAAACTCAAGTGCTACCTTCAGGCGGTTGGCGACTCTAAGGCACACGCGAAAACCAAATTGAGTTCGTTGGAGAACGAAATGCGAGAGTTGCTAAAAATCTAGAGCAGGGCCTTACTAAGTTTTGCTGTGATTTCTTCAAGATCGAAAAAATGATCAATTGAAATAACCTCGGACTTAATTCCGGCTAGCAGCGGCAGCAAATCGGGTGTTGTCAAAACTATCTGAGCATCAACATTATTGCGGGCAGTCTCGACGCTGGCAGCCTCAACGGTGGCATCGATCTCTAGTTGACGCAGCACTTTTTCGGCATTCATTTTTAGCAAAACCGAGGTGCCAATGCCCATGCCGCACACCGCAATAATTTTCATAGGACAATTCTCACAAAGCGGAATTCAGGTAAGCGATGATTTCGTCGGTTGAACGAGCATTTAACAAGAAGTTCACATTTGAGTCGGCACTGAGAAAATCTGAAAGTTCGGCCAGCAGCCCCAGGTGTGAACTGTGATCAATTGCCGCCAGAGCAAAAACTAATCGCACCGGGTCGTTGCTGCTGTGACCGAACTCGATCGGCTCTGCGAGAGTAACTAGGCAAAGTCCGGTTTCGTAAACCAACTCAGTCGGCTTGGCGTGAGCCAGGGCCAAACCAGGAGCAATCACGATGTAGGGGCCCAACTCGCTAACGGCATCAATCATCGCCGTTGCGTAATCCGGTGCAGCATAACCGCTTGCCTGAAGGAGTTCGCCGGCCATGGCAATTGCATGCTGCCAGTCAAGCGCTATGGCACCAACCCTGATTGAGTTTTCACTCAGAGTTTTTGCCAGGACTGGGTAGCTCACTAGCTATTTACGTCGAGCGGCGTCGAAGCCCTCGCCAATCATGTCAATTAGCTCAAGGCGCTCATCCAGCGCCTGAAAACTAGCCTCGGCGGCGTTGATCTGGAACTGCTCAAGGTCATCGAGGTCGTAACCGAAAGTGGCAACCAAGAGCTCGAGTTCACGAGTGAGTGTGGTGGCACTCATCAAGCGGTTGTCGGTATTCACCGTAACCTTGAAACCCAAGTCATAGAGCACATCAATTGGGTGATCTTCAAGATTCTCCCCCAGCATCTCGATAGCGCCGGTTTGTAGGTTTGAAGATGGTGACAGCTCTAGGGCGATGCCGCGATCGTGAACCCACTCGGCTACCGGGCCAAGCACCACCAAATCGGTGTCTCGATCAGTCCGAGAGACCATGATGTCTTCGACGATTCTTACACCGTGACCGAGGCGAAGTGCTCGTCCAGAAACAATGGCATCCTTGATGCTTTCAATGCCGTCGGCTTCACCGGCGTGCACGGTTACCGGGAACAGTTCGCTGGCTAGGTAGTCAAAAGCAATTTTGTGACGGCTTGGTAAAAAGCCCTTTTCGGCACCAGCAATGTCAAAGCCGACCACTCCGTTGTTGCGGTGACGCACGGCTAGTTCTGCGATTTCAAGACCGCGATCCGCGTGGCGCATTGCAGTAACAAGCTGGCCAGTGCGAATGAACCCGCCGCGCTCTTCAATAAGCTGCATGCCCTCTTCGAGGCCGTCCTGCACCGCTTCGACAACCTCATCGAGGCTGAGCCCAGCGCGCAGGTGCTGCTCAGGAGCCCAGCGCACCTCACCGTAGATAACGCCATCGTCGGCCAAATCTAGAACAAATTCGCGGGCGATTCTGGTTAGGCCAGCCTTGGTCTGCATCACCGCGGTAGTGACATCAAAAGTCTCTAAGTACTTGACTAGCGAGCCGGAATCGGCTGATTCGGCAAACCAACGACGCAGTGACTTAGCATCCGAAGCTGGCAACTGATAACCGATTTCATCAGCCAATTCGATGATGGTCTGTGGTCGCAAGCCCCCATCAAGGTGATCGTGCAGTGAGATTTTCGGCAGTGCCTGGATGTCGAAGTTAGCCAATTTATTCCTATTCGTAGATTCGCTCAAGAACGATTTTGCGAGCTTGGGGCTGCTCGGCAGAGATGCTGATTTTGCCTTCAATTGCTTCAAGCGCCCGATCAAAGCGATTCGGCTCATCGGTAAGCAAAGTAAGCAGAGGCTGACCCTTGCTAACGCGGTCACCTTTTTGAGCGTGAAGTTCAATTCCCGCACCCAAGAGTACGTCATCTTCCTTGCGCTCGCGGCCGGCACCTAGTCGCCAAGATGCAATTCCTAAACCTAGGGCGTCTAGTTCAGTCAACCAACCATCGGCGTCAGCCAAAATCGTGTGCGATTCTTTGGCCTTCGGAAGGGCGGCATCTGGGTCACCTCCCTGAGCGGAGACCATGGCACGCCATTTATCCATCGCTCGACCATCTTTTAGGGCCGCAGCGACATCGACATTTTCAATGCCGACCAGTCGCAGCATTTCAGTTGCCAAAGCCACTGTGAGTTCAACCACATCTGCTGGGCCACCACCGGCAAGAACCTCAAGTGACTCTTCAACCTCGAGAGCGTTACCGATTTTTTTACCCAGTGGAGTGGACATGTCGGTGAGCATCGCCGAAGTCTTGACACCGGCATCTATGCCGAGTCGAACCATACCCTGAGCCAACTCGCGGGCCTTATCAAAATCTTTCATAAAGGCGCCCGAACCAACCTTGACATCGAGCACTAGAGCCGATGTTCCTTCGGCAATTTTCTTCGACATGATTGACGAGGTAATCAGCGGGATAGCCTCGACCGTGCCGGTGACATCGCGCAGGGCATAAAGCTTTTTATCTGCGGGGGCGATGTTTTCGCTGGCGCCGCAAACCGCGCCACCGACGCTTTGCAACTGGTCGAAAAACTGCTGATTGGTCAAACTCGGATTCCAGCCGGCAATCGCCTCAAATTTATCGAGCGTGCCACCGGTGTGCCCCAAACCGCGGCCACCGAGTTGTGGGACCGCAGCGCCAAAAACAGCAACCAACGGAACCAGCGGCAAAGTGATTTTGTCGCCCACTCCGCCGGTTGAGTGCTTATCTACGGTTGGCTTGCTCAAGCCGGTCCAGTCAAGGCGCTCACCGCTGGCAATCATGGCCATGGTTAGGTCTTTGATTTCGCGACGATTCATGCCGTTCAGCAAAATGGCCATCGCCATCGAGGACATTTGCTCATCGGCAACCACACCACTGGTGTAATTGCCAATCAACCAATTGATTTCCTCAGTGGAAAGCTCAAATTTGCTGCGTTTTTTGATGATTAGATCTACAGCTGAAAACTCAGCCATTAGCGCTCCTCTAAATCTCTCGGACCAAACGAATCCGGAATAACCTCGTCGATGGTTTTGAATCCGCTGACAGTTTCTAAAACCATGCCGGGGGCGGAGTGTTCGAACAAGAGCTGGCGGCAGCGGCCACAAGGCATCAAAATGTTTCCTGATCGGTCCACGCAGGTGAAGGCCACCAGGCGGCTAATTCCCCCCATAACCAAATCGCTAACCAGCGAACATTCGGCGCACAGGGTTAGACCGTAGGAGGCATTTTCTACGTTGCATCCTGAGACAACACGACCGTCTTCAGTGAGCGCGGCAGCACCTACCGGAAACTTTGAATAAGGAACATAGGCACGCTGCATTGCCGAATTGGCTACCGCGCGAAGTTCATCCCAGTTGACAGTCATGCTAGGCCTTCACATACGCTTTACCGGCAGCTGCGGGGCCGGTGACTTTACCGACAAGTCCGGCAACGGCAACAACGGTTAGCGCGTAAGGCAACATCAGCAAGAATTCAGATGGAACCGGCGAACCGATGATTGCCAAGCCGTATTGCAGGTTCTGAGCAAAGCCGAACAGCAAGGCTGCCATGGCTGCGTAAATCGGATTCCAGCGACCAAAGATAAGCGCGGCCAAGGCAATGTAACCGGCACCGTTGGTCATCTCTTTGCCGAAAGCACCGACCTGGCCGAGAGTGAAGAATGAACCACCCAAACCGGCAAGTGCGCCACCGATAATCACGCTGATATAGCGGGTGCGGAAAACCTTGATGCCAACGGTATCGGCAGCCTTTGGATATTCACCTACGGCTCGAACTCGAAGGCCCCAGCGAGTCTTGAACAGCGCAACATAAACACCAATCACCGCTAGATACATCAAGTAGACGATCAGTGTTTGGTTGAACAGGACCGGTCCAATCACCGGAATCTGACCGAGAACCGGGATCAGAATTTTGTCGAAACGCGGCGGCGCATTGAACAACTGAATGTCAGTGGTCAAAAGCGATGAGTAAAGGAAGTTGGTCAAACCAACCACCAGCACATTCAGCACCACACCGACGATGATTTGGTCAACTACGTAGCGAACGCTGAATACCGCCAAAACCCAAGAAACCAGGGCTCCACCAATGATTGCGGCGACGAGACCAAGGTAAAGATTGTCGGAAAGCGAGGCGATCAACGCCGATGAAAACGCACCAATTAGCAACTGGCTATCGATTGCGATGTTCACGACACCAACTCGTTCGCTAAGCACACCGGCCAGCGATCCAAAGATTAGCGGCACGGCCAGTGCCAGCGAACCCTGAAGCAGAGACGTGATCGGCATTGATTTGCCGGCAAAAAGCAGCACGAGAACCTGGATGACAAACGCCAAGCCGAACAGGACAATGGCCCAGCGACCCAATTTGCCATTTTTAACATTGCGCATGAACCAGCCGTAGCCAGCCAAAGCCAATTGAACTATTGCGGCAACTAGGCCAAGCAACTTGGTTGGAACTGAGATTTCAGGTAGCGCGACCAAGTCGGTTGCCGTGGTGCTGGCAATCATGGTTACGGCATCCGGAGTAATTAGGTAGATCCAAATCGACAGGGCGGCCACCACAGTCATGATGATCGGACTCTTAATTGACTGTTTCACTTGACACCACCTTTCTCGGCTTTGAGTCTGAACATGGAACGCACCAGTGGCGGAGCTGCGATGAACAGCACAATCATGGACTGAACAACCAAAACAATGTCGATTGGTACCCCCTGGTTGGCCTGCATGGTTACGGCACCAGCCCTTAGCCCACCGAACAAAATACCGGCGGCTAAAACCCCGTAGGGGTTGTTGCGACCAAGAAGTGCCACGGTGATGGCATCAAAACCAAAGCTGGCGGCAACGCCGGTAGTCAAAAACTTTTCAGTGCCCAAAATCTGGGTGGTGCCGGCCAAACCGGAAAGCGCACCCGACACTGCCATTACCAAAACGTAGGTGAGACCAATGTTGATGCCCGCGGTGCGAGAAGCATTTGGATTGTGCCCGAGAGCGCGGAACTGGAAACCGATTGAAGAGCGGTTTAACAACCACCAAACTGCCACCACTGCCAGAAGCATGACAAAAACACCGGCATGTAGACGGAACTGCTCACCGAACAACAGCGGATAACGTGCCCCTTCAGGCACCGGAGCGGAAATTGGGTTTACCGAACCGGGAGCTTGCAGCACCGGGGTTTTCAGCAAAAAGCCCAGCAGCAACAGCGCGATGTAGTTGAGCATGATGGTGACGATTACTTCGTTGGCGCCGGTAGTGGCTTTTAGTAAACCAACCAGAGCACCAAACAGAGCACCACCGATGATTCCGGCAATAAACGCAACGAAGAAAGCGATGCCGGCAGGAAGTGGAACATTGATTGCGACGAAACCGGCAAACATAGCGCCGAAAACAATTTGCCCGGTTGCACCAATGTTGAACAATCCGGAACGGAATGAAACAGCTAAACCTAGGCCAGCAAGCGTGATTGGCGTTGCGTAAGCCAAGGTTTCGGTGATCGGCCGAAGCATCTGCCCAATTTCATCGGCACGATAGTTGAAAACTGAACCGCGGAACATGGCGTCATAAGCACCGAAAACCGAGTTCCACAGTGCCGACAGGAAATCAGTGGGACGGGCGGTCACATAGCTGACAGTGGTCTGAACTGCCTCATTAGAAAAGGCGATCAGGACTCCGCCAAAGATAAACGAAGCGACAATTGCCAGTACGGTAACCAGCGCGCTCGGCGAGAAAATCTCTTTTACGATACGGTTCATGCGCTTACTCCTGCCATCATGGCACCCAACTTTTCGCGAGGCGTATCGGCCGGAACAACGCCGACCACTTTGCCTCGATACATAACGGCAATTCGGTCGCCAAGCTGTGTAGCTTCATCGAGTTCGGTGGCAACAATCATCACCGGGATGCCGCTATCGCGGGCGGCCACAATTTGCTCGTGAACAAACTCAATCGAGCCAACATCGAGGCCGCGGGTTGGCTGCGATGCAACTAGCAATCGGAGCTCGCGGCTTAGTTCTCGAGCCAGCACAACTTTCTGCTGGTTACCTCCGGATAGTTGCGAAGCCTTTGAGTCAATGCCTTGGGCACGAACGTCGAATTGCTGCATTTTTTCGGCGGCGAATTTCTTCAGAAAGTCGAGTTGCAGCGAAATACCTTTTGCAAAAGGTTTACGGTCGCTGCGATCAAGCATTAGGTTTTCGGCAATTGTGAATTCGGCAACCAGGCCGTTTTCAGTGCGGTCTTCAGGCACGAATCCGACTCCTAGGTCAAGAACCTGCTTCACATTCTTGCCAATCAATTCTTTGCCATCGAGCGAGATCGAGCCGGAAGTCTTTCCGTGCATTCCGATAATCGCTTCGGTCAACTCGGTTTGGCCATTGCCCTGCACCCCGGCAATTACCAGAATTTCACCTTCGGCGATTTCTAGGTTGACGTCATCGAGGACTTTGGTGCCTTTGTGGTCCCAAGCGTTTAGATTCGAAATTTTGAAAGTCGTAGCGCCAAGTTTTGGAGCGCTCTTGTCGACATCTAGATCGACCGCGCGACCAACCATCATTGAGGCCATCTCGTTGGCCGACGACTTCGGGTCTGCCTCGCCGACAACCTTGCCGAGTCGAATGACGGTGATTTTGTCAGCCACCTCGCGAACCTCGCGAAGTTTGTGGGTGATGAAAACTATGGCTTTGCCGGCATCACGAAGTTGCTTCATGATTGCCATCAATTCATCGGTCTCTTGCGGGGTGAGCACCGCGGTAGGTTCGTCAAAAACCAAAACTTGAGCATCACCCATCAGAGCCTTGATAATTTCGACGCGCTGCTGCACACCGACCGGCAATTCGCCGACGATTGCATCAGGGTCGATTTCAAAACCGAATCGGTCAGAAATTTCACGAACCCGGCGGCGGGCTTCAGCCATGTCGAGAAGGCCAGCCTGCTTGGTTGGCTCGTGGCCCAAAATTACATTTTCGGCAACCGTGAAAACTGGGATGAGCATGAAGTGCTGATGGACCATTCCAATACCGGCGGCTTGCGCGTCACCTGGGCCAGCAAATTTAGAGACTTTGCCATCAAGCAAAATTTCGCCGCCATCGGGCTGGTAAAGCCCGTAGAGCACATTCATGAGAGTGGATTTTCCGGCACCGTTTTCACCCAAAAGACAGTGAATTTGGCCGGGCTCAACAACTAGATTGACGTTGTCGTTAGCCACCAAAGAGCCAAATTTCTTGGTGATGCCGCGGAGTTCGAGCTTCATCGCTTGTCCGATCAATTCTTTATTTTTGCCGACTTTGCCAGTCTAACCCTGCCCTCGGCAAAGGCTTGACCAACAAAATCGGGGGCCGCTAAGCGACCCCCGATTTATTGTTTGTAGAACTACTTCTTGTAGATCGAGTTGACTACTAGTGAGCCGTCGATAATCTTGGCAGCTAGGTCGTCTAGCTCAGCCTGTAGGTCACCGTAAGCAATGTCGTGTGCATCAGAGATGCGGACACCGCCGTTTGCTAGGTTGCCAACGTACTGGTTCTCGTCGCCACCGGTGAATGCACCGTCAACGCCCGACTTGATAACCTCAAGCACCGCAGCAGCCATCTTCTTCTCAACCGAGGTTAGAAGGTTGGCCTTGTATTCTGCGTGGGCTGGAAGGTTGTACCAGTCTGAGTCAACACCGATAACCTTGACGCCATCGTTCTCTAGCGAAGCTTGACCGGCACCGATACCTACTGGACCAGCTACAGGAAGGATGATGTCAGCGCCCTGGGCGATAAAGCCCTCGGTTAGGGTCTTACCCTTTGCGATGTCGCTGAAGTCACCGGTTGCGGCCCACTTCGAGTTGTCGTCACCCTCGGCACCGAGAACTACAACGTCAGTTCCCTTTGCTTCGTTGTAAGCGGCAACACCCTGCTTGAAGCCATCCATGAAGATGGTTACTGAAGGCAACAACATTCCACCGAAGGTGGCAACCTTGCCAGTCTTGGTGGTGCCTGCTGCTAGGTAACCGGCAAGGAAGGCAGCTTCAGCGGTGTCGTACTGAATTGGCTTTACGTTTGGCAAGCTCAATGGCGACCAGTCGTCGTTGCTCAAAGCAGAGTCGATTAGTGCGAAATTAACTTCCGGGTTTGCCTGAGCAGCATCACGGATTGCAGTGGCTAGCAAGAAGCCAACACCGATGATAAGGTCGCAGCCCTCTTGGACCATTGAGTCAACACCAGAGGTGAAGTCGGTCTGAGTTGCGGTGCTTGGTGATTCAACTTCTTTAATAGCGATGCCTAGCTCAGCTTCAGCCTGCTTTAGACCCGCGTATGCCTCTTCGTTGAATGATGCGTCGTTGAAGCCTCCAGAGTCAGAGACCATACAAGCTTTGTAGTCAACTGGAGTAACGGTTGGCTCTGCAGGTGCAGCGGCACAACCAGCAAGGGCAAGGCTGGCAACGGTTGCTAGCGCTAGACCCTTAAGTGCAGTTTTGCTCTTCAATTGGGATTCCTCCTGAAAACGCCCGATGACTCTCATCGAGCGAACACATCTAGCCTACTTCGCCGAGAGGCCCTAAATCGCGGGAGGCGGGGCCCGACATCAGAAAATTAATGCGAATGCAACATTTACCTTGACCGTGCCGATAACGGGTGTTTATAAAACGTCTTCGTGCCCGGTTGCCTTCAGTGCATCAACCAGCGACTTCACCCGCTGAGCGTGCTCTTTGGTAGTTACCAGGAGGGCATCCGGGGTGTCGACGACAATCACATCTTCGAGTCCGATTAGGGCAATAAGTCGATCGGTGTCGCTGACCAAAATGCCGCTGGATGAATCTGCCAAAACTTTGGCGTTACCCAGCACCGCCAGATTGCCGCGACGGCCCTGCGACTGCAGCTCCGCGATAGCGGCAAAATCACCGACATCGTGCCAGGTAAATGAAGCTGGAACCACTGCCACCAAACCGGCGAGCGCCGCAGGTTCAGCCACGGCATAGTCGATAGCCACTTTTTTCAACTTTGGCCAGGTTTTCTCCATCACAACCTTGCGCTCATCGGTATCCCAGGCCGCAGCTATCTCCATCAGCGACGCGTAAAGTGCGGGCTCAGATTTTTGCACCTGCTCTAGAAGCAATGCTGCCGGGGCGATAAACATGCCGGCATTCCAGAGGTACTCGCCTGACTCTACATATCTGCGCGCTTTGTCGATATTTGGTTTTTCGACAAATTTGATTACCTGATGCGCGTTAGGCGCCTGTTCAAGTTCAAGATTTTCACCACGCTTGATGTAGCCAAAGCCGACAGATGGTTCGGTGGGCTCAATTCCAATGGTGACAATTCGACCCGTAGCGGCAACCTCGACGGCCTCTCGCACAGTCTGGGCAAATTGTTCACTGTCGCCAATGACGTGATCGGCGGCGAATGAACCAATAATTACGTCGGGCTCGCGCCGCATCAAAATTGCTGCCGCCAAGGCAATTGCAGCTGTACTGTCTTTGGGCGATAGTTCGAGTACCAAGTTATCGGTAGATAAATCTTCGATCTGATCAAGCACCGCGCTCTTGTGAACCTTACCGGTCACGACCAAAATTCGATCGCGTCCGGCCAGCGGGGTAAGCCTGTCCCAGGTATCTTGTAGCAGGGTTTGTCCAGAGCCGGTGAGGTCGTGCAAAAACTTTGGCGCCGAGGCTCGAGAGAGTGGCCAAAGTCGACTGCCGATGCCGCCTGCTGGGATGATGCTAAAAAAGCGGTCTATTGGATTTCGCTGCATGTCAAAAACCCTAGACGAATAAGCGGATTTGAGCGAGGTTGGGCAAAAATCAGGTTTAGACTTAGACAGGTTTCCATATCTTGGAAGACACCAATCAAGGAGGATTTTCGTGCCTACCATACCTGCCGGCACTCTGTACCGTGGCAAAGTTGGAATGTGGTCCTGGGTGCTACACCGCATCACCGGAGTCGCAATCTTTTTCTTCCTGCTAGTCCACGTGCTTGACACCGCACTTGTGCGAGTAAGCCCAGAGGCCTACAACGCAGTGATCTCCACCTACAAAACTCCGCTAATCGGAATTGCCGAGCTGGGTCTGGTTGCTGCCATTCTTTTCCACGCGCTCAACGGATTGCGCGTTATCCTCATCGACTTCTGGCGCAAAGGTGCCAAGTATCAGAACAAAATGTTCTGGGCTGTGGTCATCATCGCCTTCGCTGTGTTTGCGGCATTTGCGCCTCGACACCTGATGCACGTATTCGGATAAGTAGGTAGCGAACATGTCTGTAGTAATCGAACAACCTCGATCACCAAGAACCAAGAAGCAAGCCAACCTTGAAAAGTACGGCTGGCTGTACATGCGCGCCTCGGGCGTCATCCTTGTTGTTCTAATTTTTGGCCACCTGTTCGCAAACCTTTGGGTTGGCGAGGGCATCAAGGCAATTGACTTCGCCTTCGTCGGCGGCAAGTGGTCAGACCCGTTCTGGCAGGTCTGGGATTTGGCCATGCTTTGGTTAGCGCTAATTCACGGAACCAACGGTATGCGCACCATCGTGAACGACTACACCACCAAAGAAAAAGTTCGTAAAACCTTGGTAGTTACCCTCTGGGGAACCTGTGCAGCGCTAATTTTGCTGGGCACCCTGGTGGTATTTACCTTCGACCCATGCCCAGCAGGAGCCGCAGCAGAGTTGCTGCCGTCTTTCTGTCCAGCTAACTAAACAAGGAACTTACAAGTGACCAACGCTAAACCAAAAGTTCACCACTATCAGTACGACGTGGTCATCGTGGGTGCCGGTGGTGCCGGCATGCGAGCAGCAATTGAAGCTGGCCCAAACGCCAAGACCGCAGTTATCTCAAAACTGTTCCCAACTCGCTCGCACACCGGTGCTGCGCAGGGTGGAATGGCTGCGGCTTTGGCCAACGTTGAAGAAGACAGCTGGGAGTGGCACACTTTCGACACCGTCAAGGGTGGCGACTACCTAGTCGACCAGGATGCCGCTGAGATTTTGGCAAAAGAGTCGGTTCAGGCAGTTATCGATCTAGAAAACATGGGTTTGCCGTTCAACCGAACTCCAGACGGCAAAATTGACCAGCGACGTTTTGGTGGTCACACCCGCGACCACGGTAAGGCTCCGGTTCGTCGCTCCTGCTACGCCGCAGACCGCACCGGTCACATGATTTTGCAGACCCTGTACCAAAACTGTGTCAAGTTGGGTATCGAGTTCTACAACGAGTTCTATGTTCTCGACCTAGTAATGACCAAGGTTGATGGCGAAGAGCGCCCTTCAGCGGTCGTTGCTTACGAATTGGCTACCGGTGAACTTCACGTTTTCCAAGGTAAGTCGATTGTTTTTGCTACCGGTGGCTTCGGCAAGATTTTCAAAACCACCTCGAACGCGCACACCCTTACCGGTGATGGTGTTGGCATCATCTACCGCAAAGGTTTGCCGCTCGAAGACATGGAGTTCTACCAATTCCACCCAACCGGTCTTGCCGGCCTAGGCATTTTGCTTTCGGAAGCTGCACGTGGTGAAGGTGGAATCCTTCGTAACGCCTCGGGTGAGCGCTTCATGGAACGCTATGCCCCAACCATCAAAGACCTTGCCCCTCGTGACATGGTTGCTCGCGCTATGGCAAACGAAGTTCGCGAAGGCCGCGGTGCCGGCCCGAACAAAGACTACGTTTTGCTCGACTTAACCCACCTGCCACCAGAGGTTATCGACGCAAAACTGCCAGACATTACCGAGTTTGCCCGCACCTACCTGGGTGTCGAGCCTTACACCGAACCAGTTCCGGTTTTCCCAACTGCGCACTATGCAATGGGCGGAATCCCGACCAACATCAAAGCTGAGGTTCTGCGCGACAACAAGAAAGTTGTTCCGGGTCTTTACGCCGCTGGTGAGTGTGCTTGCGTTTCGGTACACGGTGCCAACCGTCTAGGCACTAACTCTCTACTCGACATCAACGTTTTTGGTAAGCGTGCCGGTATCTACGCGGTTGAGTACGCGAAGAAAGCCAAGCACGTTCCAGTGCCGGCCGATGCCGCTGAAGCGACCATCGCGCTGATCGAAAAGGCCAGAAACTCAAACGGAACCGAGAAGGTCGCCGTGCTTCGCAAAGAGTTGCAAGACACCATGGACAAAAATGCCCAGGTGTACCGCACCGAAGAGTCGCTCAACGAAGCTCTCGAGAAGATTGCCGAACTTCGTGCCCGTTACGAAAACATCTCGGTTCAAGACAAAGGCCAGCGCTTCAACACCGATCTGCTAGAGGCCATCGAGCTTGGCTTCCTGCTAGATCTTGCCGAGGTGCTTGCCTTCACAGCTCGTGAGCGTCGCGAAAGCCGTGGCGGTCACTTCCGCGAAGACTACGAAACCCGTGATGACAAAAAGTTCATGGTGCACTCGATGGCTTACCTAACCGACAAGAAGCCAAAGAAACCAGGCGACAACATCAAAATTGATTGGAAACCTGTAACCATTACCAACTACCAGCCAATGGAGCGTAAGTACTAAATGGCAACTTCAACCACCGAAAAAGAATTTGGCGCGGTAGAAGCTTTCACCGTCACCTTATTTGTTCGCCGCTTCAACCCAGAGGATGGCCTTGAGGCACGCTGGGAAGACTTCGATGTTGAAGTTTTCTCAACCGACCGTGTGCTTGATGCGCTACACAAAATCAAATGGGAAATGGATGGCTCGCTAACCTTCCGTCGCTCATGCGCGCACGGTGTCTGTGGCTCGGATGCAATGCGCATCAACGGTCGCAACCGCCTAGCCTGCAAGACCCTGATCAAAGACCTAGACATTACTCAGCCAATCTACGTTGAGCCGATTAAGGGTCTTGAGGTTGAAAAAGACCTAGTCGTCGACATGAACCCGTTCTACCAGGCATACCGCGACATCAACCCATTCTTGATTGCCAGCGACAAGCCAGAAAAAGAACGCTTGCAGAGCCCAGAAGACCGCGCACGTTTCGATGACACCACAAAGTGCATCCTTTGCGCAGCCTGCACAACTTCTTGCCCTGTTTTCTGGACTGACGGCCAGTACTTCGGCCCCGCAGCAATCGTGAACGCGCACCGTTTCATCTTTGATTCTCGCGATGAAGGTGCTGAAGTTCGCCTTGACATCTTGAACGACAAAGAAGGTGTCTGGCGCTGCCGCACCACCTTCAACTGCACCGAGGCTTGCCCTCGAGGCATTGAGGTAACCAAGGCCATCGCCGAGGTAAAGCAGGCTATTTTGCGAGGCAAGGCCTAAGCCCTCGCTGTTTTCGGGAACAGAAGCGACAATCGAAAGGTTGTCGCTTTTGTCTTTTCAAAAAATCGGGAAGAGTAAAAATGGACAGACGTCAATTACTGACTTCAGCCACTTTGGTTGTCGCCGCCGGCGCCCTATCCGGCTGCAGCGCCGATGCCACTGAGGCGGTCGACAAAACCGTGACCGGCCAGAAGCCGACTGCACTTGCCAAAACAAGCGACATCCCGGTTCGCGGCGGAAAAACTTACAAACTTGGTGACACCAACATATTGATCACCCAGCCCAAAGATGGTGAATTCCGGGCTTTTGTCGCCCAGTGCACTCACGCTGGTGCCAAGTTGGATGGTGCCGAGAATAATGAAATCAAGTGCCTAAACCACGGTGCCAAATTCAATGCCGAAAACGGAATGGTGACCACTGGCCCAGCCCAGCGGGCACTTGCCAAAGTTACCGTCAGCGTCGAGGGTGACGACATCCTGGTCAGTTTCTAGACCCTTAAGATTCAGTTATGCCAATTCAAATTGCCACCATCAACGTCAATGGCGTTCGCGCCGCCTTCAGAAAAGGCATGGTCGATTGGCTAAACGCCAATTCTGGAATCGAAATTCTGGCGCTGCAGGAAGTGCGCGCTAGCGACGCTGATCTAGACGATCTTTTTGCCCAGCACGGCGGTCTGGCAAAAGACGGTGGCCAATGGCATGTGCTGCACGACGTGGCCAGCGCCAAAGGTCGAGCCGGGGTTGCGATTGTCAGCAAAATACCGGCGATTGCGGTTCGCACCGAACTTGGCGCGCCAGACTTTGACTCAGCCGGTCGCTGGTTAGAGGCCGATTTTGAAATTGCCGGAAAAACGCTCACTGTCATCAGCACCTATGTGCACTCCGGCGAGGCCGATACGCCAAAACAGGTTGAGAAATACAAATTTTTAGAAGCCATGCGTGAGCGGATGGCGCAACTGATCTCGACCACAGACTATGTCTTAGTCACCGGTGACCTCAACGTAGGTCACACTGAACTAGACATAAAAAATTGGAAGGGCAACCTCAAGAACGCCGGTTTCTTACCCGAAGAGCGAGCCTACTTTGATGACTTCATGCACAAGCAGGGTTGGGTTGACATTGGCCGTGCCAGCCACCCGGGCGAACCTGGCCCCTACACCTGGTGGTCTTTTAGAGGTCAGGCCTTCGATACCGATGCGGGCTGGAGAATTGACTATCACCTAGCCACTCCAAAGTTAGCCGCTGTAGCTAGCAACTACCGGGTTCATCGAGCAGCGAGCTATGACACTCGCTTTACCGACCACTCGCCCGTGAGCGTTTCCTACGCCCTCTAAATTTTCAGCTAACTAAATCTGGGCGTTACTTCCGCCCAAAGAATCTTGATTTCTCCCGTGTGTGTATCACCGGTAGTGTTCCATCGCCCTACGATCAGACCAAGAGATTTTGCTGTACTTACGCTTCCTGTATAGAGCGGAAGGTTCACGGAGGAAATTTGAAGTTCGCCAAGGTCTTGATTCGGAGTTTGCAGAAAATTATTTGAATTAGCCGCCCTTACGACGTCACCCGGAGCCAACCCGTTTAGACCTACTTCAAAGGCCCAGGGATTAGTTTCGGTAGTAGATGAGGTCCAACCGATTCGCACATCGAAAGAGGTGGCAGTTGACCAGCCAGCGGGAAAAGCGAATTCGACAACATCGTACTTAGTTAAATCAGCGGGTAGGGCCAGGTAACTCATGTAGTAACCATTCAGCAAGTCTCTGGTCGAAGTTGCAAAATCGGACGCCGTGAATGAAACACTATTCAATCCACCCGAACCTGCTGGCCCCTGCGGCCCTTGGGGGCCTTGGGGTCCAGCTGGGCCTTGATTGCCGGCAACACCCTGAAGGCCCTGAGGCCCCCTCGAACCGTCATAACCGGAGGGTCCCTGTGGTCCAGCCACACCCTGAGGTCCCTGCGCAGCCAAATAATGTGCCCTAAATCCCGCCGGGCATTTTTGGTTGACCGACGCCCTAATTTCACCAGATTTTGAATTCACACAGAGTAGTAGGCCAGCCTGGCTCGCAGTGCTCGCTGTGGAACTGCTACCCCCGACCAGAAGCAAAAAAATCATCAGCATGACTGCAGGAAGGGCATTTTTGTTTCTCATAGCCAACAAAGTAGCACCTAATCTCGCCCTCTAAACTTAGGGTATGACCAAACCCAATCTGCTCAGCGGAATGCAGCCGTCTGCCGGCTCTCTACACCTCGGTAACTATTTGGGAGCTTTGGTCAACTGGACCAAAATGCAGGATGACTATCATGCCTATTACTGCGTGGTCGATTTGCACGCCATCACGGTGCCGCAAGACCCTGAAACCCTGCGACAGAACACTCGTATAACCGCGGCTCAGTACATCGCTGCTGGCATTGACACCGACAAGTCGGCACTGTTCGTACAGTCGCACGTTCCGGCACACGCTCAACTCGCTTGGGTGCTGATGACAATCACCGGTTTTGGTGAGGCCGGGCGCATGACTCAATTCAAAGACAAGACTCAAAAAGGTGGCACCGAGGCTGCCTCGGTTGGCTTGTTCACCTACCCTGTGTTGCAAGCGGCAGACATTTTGCTATACCAGCCAAAAGCCGTACCGGTTGGTGAAGACCAGCGACAGCACATCGAACTAACCCGCGATTTGGCGATGCGTTTCAACTCTCGTTTTGGCGAAACTTTTGTACTGCCCGAAGCAGTGATTCTGAAAGAAACCGCCAAGATCTACGATTTGCAAAACCCGACGGCAAAAATGTCGAAGTCTGGCGACCCTAAAGGTCTGGTCAACATCATGGATGAAAACTCGGCAATCACTAAAAAGATTAAGAGCGCGGTAACCGACACCGACGGTGAAATTCGATTTGATCGCGAGAGTAAGCCCGGTGTCTCGAACCTGTTGGGCATTTACTCGGCAATTACCGGTGAGAGCATCGAAACTGTTGCCGACAAATTTGCCGGGCAAGGTTATGGCGCCTTGAAGACCGAAGTAGCCGATATTGTTGTGGCGACGGTAGAGCCGATCAGAGACCGAGCAAATGAATTGCTCAGTGACAAAGCTGAGCTAGATCGCCTCTTAGCCAGTGGCGCCGCTCGGGCAAATGAATTGGCTGAGCAAACCCTGAAAACCGTTTATGACCGGATTGGCTTTATTGCCGCAGCGCGTTAGTCTAGAAAGACAACCGAAAGATTTCGATCTTTCAAAATAAAACGTTCTTCGGGGTCAGTGAAAATCTGAGCCGGCGGTTACAGCCCGCGACCCGTCCAGATGAAAATTTGGCCGGTTGAATCTGTGAAATTCAGATGCCGACGGTTAAAGTCCGGATGGGAGAAGAACAGACCAGACCCGCGATCTTGCGTCGCAGGTTTAGTTGGCGTTTGACCTTAAAAAAGGTTGCAGCGCCTTTCTTCTCGTCCCCGCAGCAACGTTCCGAACAGAGGAACCGCGGATGAACAAGCCAGACTACGAAGCTTTGATGCTTCGCGCGCTTGAACTGGCGAGCCTTTCACCGGAATACGGAATTAACCCCCAAGTTGGCGCGCTTCTGGTCGATGACAACGGAAAAATTGTCGCTGAGGGTTGGCACAAAGGTGCCGGCACCGCCCACGCCGAAGTCGATGCGCTGAGCAAAGTCGCCGATGGCCGAGGCCTCACCGCAATCGTCACTCTTGAACCTTGCAATCACACCGGTCGCACCGGCCCATGCTCTCAAGCTCTAATCGACGCAGGGGTAAAGCGCGTTGTGTTTGGCACCAAAGACCCGGGTAAAAACGAAGGTGGCGGCCAACATACTCTTGAGGCCGCCGGCGTTGAAGTTATTGCCGATGTGCTGCAGGATCAAGCAAAAGCACTGATTCGGCCTTGGTTGATTTCAAAGACAGAAAATCGCCCCTACGTCGTAATCAAATGGGCTAGCAGTCTTGATGGCCGCACGGCAGCAGCCGATGGCACCTCGAAATGGATTACGTCTGCACAATCACGTGCAGATGTGCACCTTCGACGCTCAAAATCGCAGGCCATAATCGCGGGCACCAATACCGTCGAAATCGATAATGCCGAATTGACCGCCAGACAAGAAGATGGCAGTTCATACGGAAGCCAGCCGCTTCGAGTCGTGGTCGGCAACCGCCAACTGTCTAAAGATCTTCGAGTTTTCAATGACCTAGCCGAGACCATCCAGTTGAAAACCCATGACCCCAAGCAGGTGCTGAGCCAGCTTTTCGAGCGCGGAATTCGACAGGTTTTTGTTGAGGGTGGTGCAACTCTCGAATCCAGTTTTATTGAGGCTGGCCTAGCCGATGAGTTCTTGATCTATCTGGCGCCAAAGTTGCTGGGTGGCCCCAGGACTGCAATTGCCGATATCGGGGTTAAACACATTTCCGAATCAATTGATTTAGAAGTTTTTGAAATGAAACAGTTGGGCGCAGATTTAATGCTTCGCGCTCAGAAAAAGGAGAGCTAATGTTCACCGGAATCATCGAAGAGCTGGGCGAGGTTTTAGCAATTGAGCACCTAGCCGACTCGCTAAGGCTCACCATCAAGGGACCAAAAGTGGTTAGCGATGTAAATCGTGGAGACTCCATTTCAGTGAGCGGCACCTGCCTCACCGCGGTCGAGTTTGACGAAACCAGCTTCACCGCTGATGTAATGCAGGAGACGCTGAACAAAACTTCTTTGGCTGGCATCCAGGTTGGCTCGCCGGTAAACCTGGAGCGGGCAATGACTGCGGCAACTCGATTTGGCGGCCACGTGGTGCAAGGGCACGTTGATGGAGTCGGCGAAATTGTCAGCCGCACCCCCAGCGAAAACTGGGAGCTAGTCCGCGTTCGCATCCCGGTTGAACTAATGAAATACGTGGTTTTGAAAGGTTCAATCACGATTGATGGTGTCTCACTAACCGTCAACGAGGTTGGCCCAGATTTCATCACCTTGAGCCTGATTCCGGAAACTTTGCGACTGACAACTCTTGGCAGCAAGCAACCGGGAGACAAGGTCAATGTTGAAGCCGACATTATGGCCAAACACATCGAACGACTACTAGAAGCTAGGAACCAGTAATTGCAACTAAGCACGATTGAAGAGGCTTTGGCGGCGCTAAAAGCCGGCAAACCGGTTCTGGTCGCCGACGATGAAGATCGAGAAAATGAGGGCGACGCCATCATGGCGGCCGAACTTGCAACACCTGAGTGGATTGCCTGGATGGTTAGGAACACCTCGGGCTACCTCTGCGCACCCATGCCGGAGAAACTAGCCAACCGACTAGAGCTTCCGCTGATGACGACTAACAACAAAGACCCATTGCGCACCCAATACACCGTTTCGGTCGATGCGGCCGAGCTGGTCACCACCGGAATTTCAGCTGCCGATCGAGCAAGAACACTGAATGTTTTGGCAAACCCAAACAGTCGTCCCGAAGATTTGATTAGACCCGGACACGTCATCCCGTTGCGGGCTAAAAAGGGTGGAGTCCTTGCCCGAGCAGGCCACACCGAGGCAACCGTCGATCTACTGAGGCTGGCCGGATTGAATCCGGTTGGAGTTATTGCAGAAATGGTTGCCGAAGATGGAACAATGATGCGACTAAATGAGTTGTTAAAGGTAGGTCAACGAGAGGGGCTTCCTGTGATCACCATTGAGCAGCTAATTCAGCATCGAATCGCAGCACCAGATTTTCCAGATGAGGTGCTCGACGACCGCATCCGTTTTGAGGCAGAGGCTAACCTGCCAACCACACACGGCAACTTTCGCGTGCGCGGTTACTACGACATCAAGACGACTGCCGACCACGTGGCAATAATTGCCGGAAACCCAACCGGTGACAATGTTTTGGTTCGCCTACACTCCGAATGCATCACCGGTGAAGCTTTTGGCTCGCTCAAGTGCGAATGTGGGCCGCAGCTCGATTTTGCACTAGATCAAATAGCAAACGACCCAAATGGTGGCGTTGTCATTTATTTACGCGGCCAAGAAGGTCGCGGAATTGGTCTGCTAAACAAGCTCAAAGCATATGCGCTACAGGACAAGGGGCTAGACACAGTCGATGCAAACCTTGCCCTCGGTTTGCCTAGCGAAAATCGCGAATACGGCGCAGCCGTTTCAATTTTGCGCGACCTAGGTGTTGACAGTGTTCGCCTGATGACTAACAACCCGGCGAAGAGCAGCTACCTAACCGATGCCGGCATTCCGGTGAACGAGTATGTGCCAATTTTGGTTGGAACTGCTGAGCAGAACATCAAATACCTTGAAACCAAGCGCGAACGCATGGGACACCTGATTCCAGGAGAAATCTAATATGAGTGGTGCTGGCGCCCCAAAAATTAAGGTCGACGCCTCGGGATTGCAGGTTGCCATTGTGGTTACCTCTTGGCACGACGAGATCACCGGTGGGCTGTTAGCCGGTGCCGAAAAGGCGCTGGTCGATGCCGGTAACACCGAATACGAAATCTGGAGAGTGCCAGGGGCCTTCGAGCTTCCACTTGGCGCTCAAAAGGCCATCGACGCAGGCGCCGACGCGGTAATCGCTCTCGGAGTTGTCATCCAGGGTGAAACCCCACACTTCGACTATGTTTGCGCGGGAACTACCGACGGCCTTATGCGCGTAATGCTAGACAGCGGTATCCCAATCGGCTTTGGCTTGCTCACCGTAAACACCGAAGCCGAGGCTCTAGCCCGGGCTGGCCTGCCTAATTCAAAAGAAGATAAGGGTGCAGAAGCCGTAGAGGCAGCCATTCTCATGGCTAGACTCTAAACATGATTACAACTGCAACTTTCCTCAAGGACGCAACCCTGGTGTTGCACTTCATCGGCCTTGCATCACTGCTCGGCGGATTCCTAGTTCAAATGAAGAGCATCAAACCTGGCACGGCGAAGATCATCCCGGCCATGGTTCACGGTGCCTGGACAATGCTGGTTACCGGCTTACTCTTGGTTGGGTTCCGCGAGTGGATGTCGGCACTTGACCCTAACGCAGCAGAACTAGACAACCTCAAAGTTGCGGTTAAATCTCTGGTCGTGGCTGCAATCGTTGTATTCGTCATGATCAACCGCAAAAAAGAAAAGCTTAAGAATTCGACGTTTGGACTGATTGGCGCTCTAACCGTGTTAAACATCATCGTTGCGGTTTTTTGGTAGACAAACCTAGATTTCCAACAAAACTCAAAAGGGACCCTATCGGGTCCCTTTTTTGTTGGTGTGGATGTTGGCGGTGGGACCGCCGCTTGAATCTGGACCGTTGGGCCTACGACATGAACAACTTGGTTAGCCGCTTTGAGGTGAGCCAGAGACCGCCAGCAATCATGATCGCAAAGTAGAGCACGTGGCCTAATAAAGCACCGTCGATTTGACCAAAGGTTAGCCCGCGAATCAGAGATGCTCCCTGCCATAGCGGCAACGCTTGAATGATGGTCTGCAACACCGCCGGATAGGCCGTAATTGGGTAAAAGGTGCCGGAAAACATAAACATCGGCAGTGTGAAAAAGCTGATCCACTGCAACTGCTGGATCGAATGGGTGTAGGTGGTGGCAGCCATACCCACCGCAGCAAAACCGAAAGCAATCAACACCGCCGCTGGAATCGCCAGGATGCCCCAAATGCTCGGCACTAGCCCTAGCGGGGTGACCACAATCATGAAAGCTGTTGCGTAGCCGGCACCGCGAATCAGTGACCAAGCGATCTCCCCCAGTGCCACGTCTAACGGACCCATCGAAGTTGCCAGCATGCCGTTGTAGAGGCGGGCAAAGTGCATTTTGAAATAGACGTTCCAGGTGGCGTCCATTAGCGCGCCGTTCATCGCACTGGTAGCCAGTAGCGCCGGCACAATCCAAGTTCGATAATCGACTGGATTACCCGAGGCATCGGTTACCTGACCGATGAGCTGGCCAACGCCAAAGCCAAAAGCCAGCAGGAAGAACAGCGGCTCAAAGAAGCCGGAAACTACCTGCAGCAAGTTTGAGGTTTTTAACGCCAGAACGTTGCGTTCCACCACGAAACGAGTGCGGCCGGCGTACTGCTCGGCACCCAACTTGCCTCGCCGACGCTCGGCAATCTCGACCGCGGTGGTGGCCACTAAATTAGTCAAACTCACTTCGACAACCTCCGCTCGAAGGTTGGAAACGCAATTGCGCGACCGATTATGGCCAGCAGCGCCAAGAAACCAAGGTGCATGATCCAGACCCATGGCTCAACGCTCAATTCAAGTGACATAATTCGGCCCAAACTGGTGGCATGCCAAAGTGGTGAGATCCAGCCAATCCACTGCAAATAGATTGGCATTTGTTCCAGCGGATAGAAGGTGCCGGAAAACAAAAACATCGGCATTACGACGAAGCGAAAAATCAGCGAGATAAAACCGTCATCGTCGACGACGTTTGAACTGAGCGCCAAAATTAGTGATCCCCAGGCTAAGCCGGCGAAAAAGGATGAGAAAAACAGCGGCAAAGCCATATTCAGCGGAATCGCGTTGAAAGCCAGCAACACCAGCTCGTAGAAGAAAATGCTGAGGATTACTCGAACGTATGCCCCCATCAGAACACCCTCGGCAATTTGTCGGCCAGTCAACCGAGTTGCGTTTAGTGCAAAGAAACCTTTATCCCAAACAAAGCCGCGAAGGGTGGGAAATGCGGTTTCATCCATGGCCGATTGCATCGCCGCCGAGGCTAGCAGTGCTGGGGCTAGAAACTGTAGGTAGCTGAATCCACCCAAGGCCTCGGCACCACCGTTGGCATCAACCAATGTTCCAACGCCGATACCAATGGCGAGCAGGTAGATTACCGGGTTACCGAAACCGTTGAGCACAATTGTGACCCACCATTTAGCCATAGTTCTGATGCGCATTTCGGCCACGTAAAAGGCGCCAAACCAGCGCAATTTGTCTAAATCAACCAGCTTGGGGGCACCCTGCCACCGGCTAAATTTCACATCGCTCATTAGTCGACCAAAGTTCTTCCAGTCAAACGCAAGAAGACATCCTCTAGTGAAGATCGACGTACCAGCGAAGTAAGTGGCTCAAGCCCTAGCTGATGAATTTTCGCGAGCTCAGCTTCACCATCTTCGGCGTAGACCAGGATGCGATCAGGCAGTACTTCGATTCGCTCGCCGAGAGATCGTATTTGCTCAGCAACCTCAGCATTTTTTGCCGACCCGAATCTAACCTCAAGAACTTCACGCGACGAATGCAGACGAATTAGTTCAGCCGGGGAACCCTCGGCCATAATCGCGCCCTTATCCATAACGATTAGGCGATCACAGAGCTGCTCGGCCTCATCCATGTAGTGGGTGGTGATGACCAGAGTGACGCCCTGCTCTTTTAGGCGAAATAGCCGATCCCATAAAACGTGGCGGGCTTGCGGGTCGAGACCGGTGGTTGGCTCATCCAGTAAAAAGATCTCTGGCTCGTTGACTAAACCGCGCGCGATTGTAAGTCGGCGCTTCATGCCACCACTGAGGTCGTCGGTTTTCGAATCCTTCTTATCTTCCAGCTGCGCAAAAGCTAAAAGTTCAGCAACTTTCTGTTTCAAAAATTTGCGGCCGAGGCCAAAATACCGGCCGTAAATGTAAAGGTTTTCCCAAACCTTAAGCTCACGATCCAGATTGTCCTGCTGCGGAACCACACCGAGATGGGCTCGAATCTCAGGACCGAATTTGTTTGGGTCTTTACCCAAAATTTCGAGAGTGCCACTGGTGCGTTTCGAGGTAGCTGAAATCATTCGCATAGTGGTTGATTTGCCGGCACCGTTGGGCCCGAGCAGACCGAAAGCCTCGCCTTTTCGAACACTAAAACTGATGCCGTTTACGGCAATAAAGTCGCCAAAAACCTTGGTCAAGTCTTTTGCGACAATCATTTCTGGTTGGTCATTCATTCGTTATCCATTCGCCTATCGGCAGCCCTTCAGACTAACACTTGATATTCTGAAGAGATGATTGCTGCCAAGACCTCAAAGGCAAAACTTGGCAACACCCGAAAGACCGGTAAAGAGCAGTTCTACACGCCAGCAGCCCTAGCCCAAGAGTTAACCGAATCGGTAGCCGGTTTGATTCCAGACTTCAGCGCTCGATGCGTTGTTGAACCAGCTGGCGGCAACGGTGCATTTGTTATCGCGGCCCAAAGATATGGTGCCAAAGTAATCGCCTTTGACATCGAGCCAAAACACAAGGCAGTCCAGAAGCAAGATTTTTTTACGGCCCAAGTTTCCACCGAAAGTGCAATCACGCTCTCGAATCCGCCGTTTGGCCGAAACAACTCGCTCAGCATTCCCTTTTTCAACAAAGCGGCCGAATTCAGCGATTACATCTGCTTCGTAGTGCCTAGATCGTGGCGAAAATGGTCGGTAATAAACCGACTCGATCGCAGGTTTCACCTGATCAGCGACCAAGATCTGAAGATCGACTACGTGGATGATTACGGTTATCCGCTGTCAAAAAAACTGGCACTGAATACCTGTTTTCAAATTTGGCAGAAACGCGATGAGCTAAGACCACTGCTAAAAGTTGTTGATAATCGCTTCATTGAAAAGGTGGCGCCGCAAGAAGCAGATGTCGCACTAACTGTTTTCGGCTATGGCTGCGGTACCGTGCATGAAAACTTTGAGCGCAAACCCAATTCGACTCGCATGTTTCTGAAACTAGGTCACCCCGAATCATTGACAGCCCTGAAGTCTGCAGACTTTTCTAGGTTTTCGCGAAATACTGCGTACACCGAAGCGCTTTCACTACAAGAGATCAACTTTTTGTTGAACGAGCAAATTTTGGGTGATCCCCAACTACAGGAGTTGCCATGAGCATGACCAGTTCGCGCCGAACCACAAGACGGCAGCCGGATAACGGGAAAAAGGCCAAGTTCAGCCAACTTCTGCCCTACCTAGCCGACTACAAGCCAGCGCTGATTCTGGCTGCTGCGATTTCGGTGGTTAGCGCCGGCATGAGCCTGGCTCAACCGCTGTTGACCGGTCAGGTAATTGATGCGGTTCAGAATCAGAAACCGGTCGCTCCACTGGCTGCAATTTTGGTCTTGCTAGTTATCGCCGCCGCCTTTCTAAACGGATTTCAGTATTACCTGCTGACCAAAACCGGTGAAGGTGTCGTGCGATCCTCTCGCCGCGATTTGGTCAACCGAATTTTGCGCTTACCGGTGATCGAATTCGATCACCGCCGAATCGGCGACCTGGTCTCCCGCGTTGGTTCAGATACCACTCTGCTACGAGCTGTGCTTACCCAAGGTTTGGTCGATGCTGTTGGCGGTGCGCTGCTATTTGCCGGTGCAGTTATAGCCATGGCAATTATTGATCCGGTTCTGCTTGGCCTAACCCTAGGAGTAATCGTGGTTGCCATCCTGGGTATTTCGACCGCTGCCCGAAGAATTCGTTTCGCCACCACCAAAGCTCAAGAGCGCGTTGGTGAAATGTCGGCCGCGGTAGAGCGCGCCATCTCGGCGATCAGAACCATTCGAGCCGCCCGTGCTGAAGAACGTGAAGCCACCGCAATTCACGAACAGGCTGGTCGGGCCTATGAGCAGGGTGTAAAAATTGCCCGCCTCAGCGCAGCGATAACACCGATTGCTCAAATCGCCATGAACACCTCGTTCATCCTGGTTCTGGGTGTTGGTGGTTTTCGAGTTGCGTCTGGAGCAACCACAATTGCCAACCTGGTGACTTTTGTAATTCTGCTGTTCTTCCTAATCGGCCCACTAATTCAGGCATTTGGTGCCTACACCTCGGTGCAGAGCGCACTCGGTGCTCTGGCTCGTATTCAGGAAATTTTAGATTTGCCAACCGAAACCGCGGATGAGGTTAGCATCGGTCAACGCAGTGGAGACAGCAAAGTTGCCATCGAGTTTGACACGGTTGGCTTCACCTATCCAGAAAAACCAGCCGATAGTTTTGAAGTCGGGGATGGTGCCGACGGCACCGTTGTCGCGGTAGCACCGCAGACCGGTATCGCCAGTAAGACTGTGCTCACAGATGTCAGTTTCAAAATTGAGCAGGGCACCCGAGTGGCGCTGGTGGGACCATCCGGTGCCGGAAAATCGACAATTTTTGCACTAATCGAACGTTTCTACGAACCCACCAGCGGTCAAATAAAGTTGGCCGGTCAACCGGTTACTGAATTTGGCCGAGCCGAATTGCGCAGTCAAATTGGCTATGTTGAGCAGGATGCCCCGGTGCTTGCGGGCACAATCAGAGACAACCTGCTGCTGGGCAAACCGGATGCCAGCGACGCTGAGCTAAAAAAGGTTTTGGCCGAAGTAAACCTGACCGCAGTGCTGAAGCGCGACCCGGCTGGCCTGAATGCTGAGGTTGGCGAAAGCGGCATCATGCTTTCTGGCGGCGAGCGCCAGCGTCTTGCCATCGCTCGTGCTTTGCTGAGCGCACCACCAATTTTGCTGCTTGATGAATCTACCTCGGCACTCGATGGCGTGAATGAACAGCGGATGAGAGAGGCCATCGACTCGGTTGCGAAAAATCGCACGCTAATTGTCATCGCCCATCGACTTTCAACCGTGGTCGACAGCGATCAAATAATTGTCCTCGAAGCTGGGCGAGTAATCGGTTCAGGCACCCACAGCGAGTTGGTAAAAAAGGTGCCGCTTTACAAAGAATTAGCCAAGCATCAACTGCTAGTTTGAGAGTAACTGCACCTCTGGTGCGCATCACTCAATGTTGAGAGGCTCTCGTGAATTACCCACTAATTGCTGCCTTTGGCGAACCTACCGAGCGAGCTACTGCGCTAGCTTTAGACGCCGCCGACCCACTGGCCAAGTACAAAGCTCAATTTCAAATCAATGACCCCGACATGTGTTACCTGGATGGTAATTCCCTAGGTCGCCTACCTAAAGCCAGCATTACGGCGGTCAATGATTTTCTGGTCAACGAATGGGGTCGCGAGCTAGTTGATGGTTGGGCCCACTGGATTGATGAAGCGCAGACAGTAGGTAACTTGTTGGGCCGCGCCATCCTCGGTGCCGCCGAGGGGCAGACCCTGGTTCAAGACACCACATCGGTAAATTTCTACCAGCTATGTGTGGCTGCGATTAAGGCTCGACCAGGTCGCAAAACGGTAATTATCGATGCCTCAAACTTTCCGACCGACCGCTACATCATCGCCGGCATCGCCGAATCGATGGGGCTAAACCTAATTACCCTAAACAACGACGGCATGGGTGGCCCAGGCGCGGTAGAGATTGACTCAGAGTACGAGCAAATCACCCTGGCCGAGTTGGAAAAACACCTGAGCGACGATGTTGCGCTGGTCACCCTGCAGGCCATCCACTACCGTTCTGGTTCACGACCAGACATCAAAGGCATTACCGACCTGGTGCGCAGTTACGGCGGTCTTGTCGTCTGGGATGCCTCGCACGCCGGTGGTTCGATTGACCTGCGCTTCGATGAGTGGGGTGTTGATCTCGCTGTTGGTTGCACCTACAAATATGGCAACTCGGGTCCTGGCTCACCCGCCTGGCTCTATGTCAGCAAGAGCATTCAAACTCAACTAAACGCACCGATTCAGGGCTGGTTTGCCAACGACAAGCAGTTCGAGATGGGTCCATTCTTTGAGCCGGCAGGGCACATCCGTCGTTTTCAAATTGCTAGCCCATCGATTATGGGATTACGTGCGGTAGAGGCCAGCTATCAAATGATTGAAGAAGCTGGCATGCAGGCCATCAGCGAGAAAGCAGCCAAAGGCACCGAGCTTATCTTGGCCCTGTTTGATGCCTGGCTGGCGCCCCTGGGTTTCACACTGTTGACCTCGCGCGAGCCACAGTTGCGCGGCGGCCACATCACCGTTGGGCACCCTGATGCTAAAAAAATTGCTGCCGCAATGCGCAGCCTAACCAACACTATTCCTGACTATCGAGTACCAGACAGCATCCGTTTAGCGATGGCGCCGCTGCCAACCAGTTACGTCGAAATCTGGGATGGGCTAAACCGCATGCGCGAACTGGTTGAGAGTAAGCGCTACCTAGACATTCAAGACAACGGCAGCCGGGTGACCTAATGGTTCAAATCGAGACACCAGATTCGCATGAGCGCAACCAAAAGCACATCACCTACATCAGCTATCTAAAGGTAGATGAACTGCTCGAGTTGCAGCAGCCAGAATCGAACGAGCACGACGAGTTGCTCTTCATCATCATTCACCAAACCTATGAGCTGTGGTTCAAGCAGATTATTCATGAACTGGGGGCGCTGCAGCAGGCTTTGGAAGCTGGTGACACCCATCGCTCACAGGCAATTTTGGGTCGAGTTAGAACCATCATGAAAACCTGCGTCGCGCAGGTAGACATTTTAGAAACGATGACCCCGCTGCAGTTCAATTCGTTCCGCGGTCGACTTTCATCATCCAGTGGTTTTCAGTCGGCACAGTTTCGCGAGGTTGAAGCAATTTTGGGCCGCCGCGATCACGCCGGTGCCGATGCTGAGAAATCAACCGGGATGGGAATGGCCGAACACCTGATTGAGGGTTCAACTGCTCGAGCCCGCGTCGAAGCGGCAATGAAGCGCCCTTCGCTTTGGGATAGCGCGCTGCGCTACTTTGATTCGCGCGGCCACAAGATGCCGGCAGATGTCCTTGACCGTGACGTTACTGTTGGCTACAGCAGTGATGCTCGCGTGCAGCAGGTTTTGGTGAGCATGCACCGCAGCGACCTTGAGGCTGCCTCGGTTGCCGAATCGCTGTTGGATGTTGACGAAGGCCTGCAAGAGTGGCGCTATCGACACGTGAAAATGGTTGAACGCACCATCGGGCGCAAACCCGGCACCGGTGGTTCACCCGGAGTGGGCTACCTGGCATCGACTTTGTTTAGACCGGTGTTCGCCGATCTGTGGGAAATTCGCAGCCAGCTATAACCATGTGCCGGTTTGGCTAAAGGCCAGATTCACAGCCAAACCAACAACAGTTAGGCTCGGGCGGCGGTGTCAACCACATTCTTGACCAGCATGGCGCGGGTCATTGGTCCTACTCCCCCTGGATTAGGTGAAATATAGGCGGCCACCGAAGCAACATCTGGATGAACATCGCCGACCAGCTTGGCCTTGCCGTCTTGACCCTCAACGCGAGTAATGCCTACGTCTAGAACAGCTGCACCCGGTTTGATCCATTCGGGTTGCACAAAGTGAGCAACTCCTAATGCGGCAACCACGATGTCGGCGCGCTTTACCGCGTGCTCGAGATCGCGTGATGCCGAATGCAATAAGGTGACGGTCGAGTCGATGCCTTTACGGGTCATCAGCAAACCAAGCGGACGACCGACGGTAACACCGCGACCAATAACGGCAACCTCGGCACCTCTGGTAGGAACTTCGTAGCGGTTCAGCAGTTCAACAATTCCGGCTGGGGTGCATGGCAGCGGCGAATTTAATTCACCGCCGACACCTAAAACCAAACGACCAAGATTTACCGGGTGCAACCCGTCGGCATCTTTAGCGGGGTCGATAAGTTCAAGCATGGCGTTGGTGTCGATACCGAATGGCAACGGCAACTGGATGATGTATCCGGTGACATCTTTGGCCTCGTTCAGATCGCGGATGGCAGCCCGAACGTCTGCAGCCGAGGCGTTGTTCGGCAAATCGATGCGAATAGAGTGCACACCAACTTCGGCGCAGTCGCGGTGCTTACCGGAAACGTATGAGTGCGAACCCGGGTCATCACCGACCAGCAAAGTGCCAAGACCAGGCTCGATGCCGCGCTGCTTTAGTTCGACGACTTTAGCTGCCAACTCAGCCTTGATTGTTTTGGCCGTGGCTAAGCCGTCTAGCCTAATTGCGCTCAACGAATTACCAGTTCTCGAGGCCAGCGTATAGCGGGAAAGCCTCGGCTAGTTTTGCAGTGCGAGCGCGCAAAGCTTCAATGTCTGGGTTTGGCATTAGCACCGAAGCGATAACGTCGGCAACCTCGGTGAACTCGGCAGCACCAAAACCACGGGTTGCCAGTGCCGGTGTACCGATGCGAACACCCGAAGTCACCAATGGTGGACGTGGGTCGTTTGGCACCGAGTTGCGGTTTACCGTGATGCCAACTTCGTGCAGCAGGTTTTCGGCCATCATGCCGTCAATTGGAGAGTTTCGCAGGTCAACCAGCACCAGGTGAACCTCGGTGCCACCGGTGAGCACCGAAACGCCAGCCTCAACCACATCTGGCTGGGTTAGGCGTTCGGCGATGATGGCAGCGCCCTCGAGGGTGCGCTTCTGACGGTCTTTGAACTCGTCGGTTGCTGCAGCCTTGAAAGCAACAGCCTTACCGGCGATAACGTGCATTAGCGGGCCACCCTGCTGGCCTGGGAAAACAGCCGAGTCAATCTTCTTGGCGTATTCGGCCTTGCACAGAATTAGGCCCGAACGAGGACCAGCCAAAGTTTTGTGGACGGTGGTTGAAACCACATCGGCGTAAGGAACTGGGCTTGGGTGCACGCCAGCGGCTACCAAGCCGGCAAAGTGTGCCATGTCTACCCAAAGCTTGGCACCAACCTCATCGGCAATCTTGCGGAATTCAGCGAAGTCTAGGTGGCGTGAATATGCCGACCAGCCGGCGATTATGACGGCCGGCTTTACCTCGTGGGCGCGGGCACGCACGGTATCCATGTTGATTAGGTGGGTTTCTGGGTCGAGTTCGTAGGAGTGAGCCTCGTACATTTTGCCCGAGAAGTTCAAGCGCATACCGTGGGTTAGGTGGCCACCGTGAGCCAATTCAAGACCGAGGATGGGGTCGCCCGGGTTAGCCAACGCCATCAGCACAGCCGCGTTTGCGGTAGCACCCGAGTGTGGCTGCACATTGGCGTGGTCGGCACCGAAAAGAGCCTTGGCACGTTCACGAGCTAGTTCTTCAGCGACGTCTACCGCCTCGCAACCACCGTAGTAACGCTTTCCTGGATAACCCTCGGCGTATTTGTTGGTGAGCACCGAACCCTGGGTCTGCAGCACCGAACGCGAGACAAAGTTTTCGCTGGCAATCATTTCGAGGAACCCGCGCTGACGATCGAGTTCAGCCTGCAAGACTGCGGCGATTTCTGGATCGGTCTCAACTAGCGGAGAGTTGAAAGTGCTTGGAAGAGCAGACATGGCTTGGGCTCCTAAAGGCTGGGCGGTGCTGAAATTCTAACATTCCGTCAGCGGCTATCCGCCCTGAATTGACGCCCAATTCGACCACGATGAATAGACTGGAGCCTATGACTTCACCAGCCCTCACCCACTGGGTGCTCACCATCGTTTGCGAAGATCAACCCGGAATTGTTCACGCCATATCGGGCGCAATTTTGGCGGCAAACGGAAACATCACCGAAGCACACCAGTACACCTCACACGACACCGGTCGATTTTTCATGCGCTTGCAGGTTGAATCGGCAGTGCCTCGCGAATTCTTTGAAAACCAACTTTTGCCGGTAACGCAGCGTTACTCAATGGATTGGAACCTGGATGTGGTAGGCCGCAAGGTAAAGACCCTGGTTCTGGTCTCAAAGAGTGGCCACTGCCTCAATGACCTGCTGTTCCGTCAGCGTGCCGGCCAGTTGCCAATTGAGATTCCCGCCGTGATGGGAAACCACAGCGACCTGGGCGAAATGGCTCAGTTCTACAGCGTTCCGTTTGAGGAGCACAAGATTTCTTCGGATGCTGACAAGAAAGCCTTTGAAGACCGGTTGCGCACTTTTATCGCTGAAGAAAAAATCGAGTTGGTTGTGCTGGCTCGCTACATGCAGATTTTGAGCGAAGAATTCTGTAAAGAATTTGAGGGTCGAATCATCAACATTCACCACTCATTCTTGCCTGGCTTCAAAGGGGCGAACCCTTATGCACAGGCTCATTCTCGCGGTGTCAAACTAATTGGCGCGACTGCACACTTTGTTACCGCAGATTTGGATGAGGGTCCAATCATCGAGCAGAATGTGGTCCGAGTCGAGCACTCAGATTCGAAGAACCGCCTAGTCTCAATTGGTCAAGACGTTGAATCAAAGACGCTAACCCAGGCAGTTCGCTGGTTTGCCGAGAGCCGCGTGCTGCTCGACGGTGCTAGAACCGTAATTTTCAACTAAAAAATGGCCCCGCAAAAAGCGGGGCCATTTTTTCTGTAAGTTTCGCCTAGTTGTTTCCGGCTATTCGCAGTTGATTTAGAAAATCCAATCCGCCGCTAGTGTTCTGGCTGCTGCGACGACGCTTAAGAATCGAATTTGCGGTGCCAATGCCGATAACCGCTAACAACGCGGCACCAAAGGTGATGATTTGCCAGCTTTGATAAAGCCAACCGGTAAATGAAAAGGCCGCCGAGCTTGGTTTTGGCTCTGTTGGGTTATCAAGTTCAATCTGACCAGTTGCAACTAGCGGCTCAGCGCTTTCGTCAATTGCCTCCGGCACATCACCGTTGCCGAGGGCTGCAATTTGCGAATTTAGTGATTCGAGTTTGATCTCGGTGGCAAGCCCAGGTGCTGCTGGTTTGGGCGCGTTGAACTTTTGGGTTGTTGAACTGCCGAGCTCGCCGCTAGCGCCTGGCTCTTTCAGGGTAGATTCTGGGCTGGCCGAAACCGTTGGACCGGTGGTTGCAGTTGGCTGGGTCTCCGCGGCAGAGTTTGGCGCCTGGTTAGTAGTCAGCTGGGGTTCAGCCGATATCGGTGCAGCAACTGGCGGCCCAGCCGTCGGGGTTTCGGTAACCGGCGCCGCAGCCGGCGGAGCAGGCACGGCAATCTTTTCAATGCTTGCGCTTATAACCTCGGTTGACGAGTTGCCGGCGGCATCGACATAGCTTTGCGCCAGGAGGGCCAGTTGCACCGAACCGAGAGAACATCCTGAAGTTCTAATTTCAAACTCGCGGTTTGGCACAACCTCGGCCAATAGCAACTGGCAATTTGTGGCACTGCCGCGCTGCTCAAAATCGGCCACGGTAAGTTCGTAAACCGCCTCATCAAAGGCGATTTCAAAGCTTGGCTCGGCCGAGGTACTGGCCGAAATCGGAGTCGCAAAAGTCGCTGCAGCTGCGGTGCGATCAACAAATACTTGCCCGAGCGACTGGGCGCTATTCGGTGCGGTATTTCCGGCAGCATCCACGGCTGAGCCCGCCTTCAACTGCAAAGTGACCATTTGCGAATCCGCACATCCGGCAACTTCAACCACGGTTCGGTTATCGACGGATGTGATGGCGCCAATCGAGCAGTCAACACCGCTTAGTTCAAAATCTGCTGCTTCAAGCTGACTGATCGGCTCGCTTGATTGCAGTTCAAAATGCAGTAGTTGCTGATTAGTAAATTCGGGTGGCGCCACGTATGCGACCACCGGCGCGGTGTAATCAATCTTGATTGCCGCGGCTGAGAAAGCCTGGGCCGGACCAGCACTTGACCCAGTAACCGAGTTGGCCACCAAGGTAACCTGCAGATCACCTTCGCTACAGCCTACCAATGCCAGGTTGTAGCTGGCATTGCTTCCGGTGAGGTTCAGGCTCGAGCAGGTGGCGCCTGTAAGCAAAAAATCCGAGGTACTCAATCCGGTCACACTCTGATTGAAATTTAGATTCAGTGTTTGATCGGCCAACTTTGAAGTCGTCGCCGCGGCACCAAAACTAGCAACTTCTGGCGGCAGACTGTAGCTGATGATTACCATCCCAGCACCCGAGCGATAGCCGGCTGTGTTTGTGACCGAACTGGTTTTGGTTGAATCAACCCAGGATGAACCACCTCCCCCGCCACCGGCATTGGAGCAGCAACTATCGACATCGGCGCCACCACCGCCACCACCGTAGTAACCGCCGCCACCGCCGCCACCGCCGGAAACTGAGCTCGATCCGCCAGCGCCGCCAATTCCTAGGCCCCCGTTTCCACCCCAACTACCGCCGTTAGGGAAACCGCCGTTTCCGCCAGAGGATGCAGTTGCGCCTGAGCCGGCCTGACCCTGACCAGAGGTTCCGGCACCACCGCTGGTGCCACCACCGAAACCACCGGTACCGCCCGAGTAACCTCCAGAGCCGCCTCCCCCGGCTGCAACGACCAGACGCGAAGCAAGCGCGGTGCTGGTGCGAATGTCACTCGCGCCACCGCCAGAGCCCTCGTCACCGCGGCCCGCACCTGCGGTGCCGCCGCCGTTAAATCCGCCAGCAACTCCAGAACCTTGGGCGCCGGCCCCGCCAACGTAAATAAACAGTGGTGTGTTACCGGTGAGTAGCGCACCGGTAACTCGACCACCGAGCCCACCACTGCGGCCACCCTGTGCGCCGAGCACATCGAAGGCAAGATTTTGAGCATTTGCCGGTGGCGTCCAGAGATAGTAGTCACCGCTGTAACCAAAAGTGACGGTGCAGTTGGCGCCGACGCAGACCGCGGTCGGATTTGCTGAAACAGCCCGAGAGGATGGGATCAGCAGGCCACCGAAAAGGATGGCGAGGATACTTGCGGCCGAGAACATCTTCGACCAACGCTGTTTATGAATACTGTGCATGTCCAAAAAGTAAAACTCCGGCAGACTGCTCTGCCGGAGTTTTCCACAGGCTTCAAAAGCTCAGAATTATGCACAGATTATGCCAAGCGCGCCTTTAGGTTCGCAGCAATGCTGGCAATGAACTCGTCGGTGCTCTGGTATCCCTGGTCGCCGCCAACTAGCAGTGCAAGATCTTTGGTCATGTCGCCAGCTTCGACGGTCTTGATGATGACATCTTCAAGAGTCTCGGCAAATGCTGCAACTTCAGGGGTTCCATCAATCTTGGCGCGGAACGAAAGTGCTCGAGTCCAGGCGAAAATTGATGCAATTGGGTTGGTCGAGGTCTTCTTTCCGGCCTGCCAGTCACGGTAGTGACGGGTAACGGTGCCGTGAGCGGCCTCAGCCAAAGCAGTTTTGCCATCTGGAGTGGTTAGCACCGAAGTCATTAGTCCTAGCGAACCAAAGCCCTGAGCTACTGTGTCTGACTGAACGTCACCGTCGTAGTTCTTGCAAGCCCAGACATAGCCACCCTCCCATTTGAGAGCAGCAGCAACCATGTCGTCAATCAAGCGATGCTCATAGGTGATGCCGGCCGCTTTGAACTTGTCGGCGTACTCAGCGTCGAAGACTTCCTGGAAGGCATCCTTGAAAGCACCGTCGTAGGCCTTCAAAATTGTGTTCTTGGTTGACAGATAAACCGGGTAGTTGCGTGACAAACCGTAGTTGAATGATGCGCGAGCAAAGTCCCTGATCGAATCCATGTAGTTGTACATACCCATGGCGACGCCGCCGTGCTCTGGGTAATCTGCCACAACCTGAGTTACCGGCTCGCCACCGTCGGCTGGTGTCCAGGTGATAGTGACCTGACCCTTGCCCGGCACCTTGAAGTCGGTTGCCTTGTACTGGTCACCGTGTGCGTGACGACCGATAACAATTGGCTTGGTCCAGCCAGGTACCAATCGAGGCACGTTTGAAATGATGATCGGCTCGCGGAAAACAACACCGTCGAGGATGTTACGGATGGTGCCGTTTGGCGACTTCCACATCTTCTTTAGACCGAATTCTTGAACGCGGGCCTCATCTGGAGTAATGGTGGCGCACTTGACACCAACACCGTGCTTCTTGATTGCGTTGGCAGCATCAACCGTGACCTGGTCGTTGGTGGCGTCGCGGTGCTCGATACCTAGGTCGTAATACTCGAGGTTTACGTCTAGAAAAGGAAGAATAAGCGAGTCTTTGATGTTCTGCCAGATAATTCTGGTCATTTCATCGCCGTCAAGTTCGACGATGGTGCCTTGCACCTGAATTTTTGCCATAACCGGGCTCCTGAATATTGATTGCTTGCGGTCTAAAACGAACCTTCATCTAGCCTAGCGGTTGGCACCTAAACTAAAACGCATGAAAAAACTGGCCGCGACTCTCGCCTTTATTTTTGCCATAACCGGGTGCGCGCTGGTGCCCGGTGAGTCGGCACCGGTCTTAGAAAAGGTTGATCGCAGCAACGCTGTTGGCATCCAGTTGTTCATGTGGAACTGGAACTCTATTGCCAAAGAATGCACCGAGGTTTTAGGGCCGGCCGGAATCGATTGGGTTGAAATTTCGCCCGCCCAAGAACACATTTTGGGCGATGCCTGGTGGACTCACTACCAGCCGGTGAGTTACAAAATTGAATCGCGTTTGGGCAGCGAAGTTGAATTCCAAAACATGGTTGATAGTTGCAAATCAGTCGGAGTCGACATTATTGCCGATGCCGTAATCAACCACATGGCCGGCATTGAAGGTGGCACCGGTTGGGCCGGCACCGAATTCACCAAGTACGAGTACCCCGACCTTTATAGCCGCAATGATTTTCACACTTGCAAGAGCATCAACGGTGAAATTCTCAGCTACCAGGATGCCGAACAGGTAACCCAGTGTGAGCTGGTTGGGCTATCGGATTTGGATACCGGCAGTGCCAAAGTGCAGCAAAAACTTGCCGATTACATGATCAAACTTTTGCGCATGGGAGTTGCCGGTTTTCGCATCGACGCGGCTAAACACATCGCCGCTGAAGAACTGGAACAAATCGTCAAGCGACTACCCGAAAACGTTTGGATCATCCAAGAGGTAATTAGAGCCAGGGGCGAACCGATTCAACCGGAAGATTATCTGGGTTGGGGTGACGTTTTCGAGTTTGGCTACGCTTATGACCTCAAAAAATCAGTCGGCTCTGGGCTACTCGCCTATTTCACACAAGAGGCTAGACGCAAAAAAATGGTGTCCGGAAACCAGGCCGTGACCTTCGTTTCAAATCATGACACCGAACGCAACGGTCAAACACTGAGTTACACGCAACCCCACGATTTCGCTGCGGCGACCGCTCTGATGCTGGCCGATCCGTACGGCAAGCCAATGCTCTATTCGGGTTATGCCTTTAGCCAACGCGACCAAGGCGCAGCCTACGAGCAAGACGGGCGGGTTCAGAATGTGATTTGCCCGCAAGATCCATCCCCAGATATTGCCAGCTACAACGACAGCGATTGGGTATGCCAACACCGCTGGCCAAGCACCTTGCAAATGATTCAGTTTCGCGATGCCACCGCCGGTCAGCCTATGACCGATTTCAAAAAAGGCAGCGGCATCCTTGGTTTTGGTCGTGCAGCTGCGGGCTACATTTTTGTAAATCAAAGCCCACGCGATTTTGCCGGCGAGGCACTGCAAACTTCGATGCCGACCGGTGAGTACTGTGACCGGGCCACCGGTGGAAAAACCGCTGACGGGAAGTGCGCCGGTTTGACTATCTCGGTTGGAGCAGACGGCTCAATCGAGCAGGCGACGCCGTCTGGCACCTTCTGGGCAATCGATAAAAATAGCCGACTCTAGCCCCGAAAACAGGTCTGCAATTTAGCGGACGGTTTAGTGGAAGAAGTGACGCTCGCCGGTGAAGTACATGGTCACCCCGGCCGCTTCAGCCGCTGCAATAACTTCTTCATCGCGCACTGAACCACCGGGTTGCACCACGGCGCGAACCCCGGCATTGATCAGAATTTGCAGGCCATCGGCGAATGGGAAAAACGCGTCCGATGCGGCGACCGAACCTTTGGCTCGCGACTCGGCGCGCTCTACCGCGAGACGGCAAGAATCAACTCGGTTTACCTGACCCATACCAACGCCAACCGAAGCCAACTCGCGGGCAAGCAAGATACCGTTGGATTTCACTGCACGACAGGCCCGCCAAGCAAACTCAAGTTCACGCATGGTGTCGGCGTCAGCTTTTTTGCCGGTGACCAATTTCCAGCCCTGCGAGTTGAATTGGCTGAACTCGTCTGGTTGCTGAACCAATAAGCCACCGGAAATTTGACGATATTCGAGAGCGTCGCGTGAGTAGTTTGCTGGCAATTCAAGAACGCGCAAGTTTTTCTTTTCCAGCAGAATTTGCAGCGCTTCAATTTCATAGCCCGGAGCAACGATTACTTCGGTAAAGATAGTGGCAACCTGCTTGGCCATAGCCACGGTGACAATGCGGTTTGATGCAATGACGCCACCGAATGCCGAAACTGGGTCGCACATATGCGCCTTCGCATGGGCGTCGGCAATTGCGTCGGCCGAATTTAGGTCACCCAGAGCGATGCCACAGGGGTTAGCGTGCTTGATGATTGCCACTGCTGGCTCGCTGAAATCGTAAGCTGCGCGCACGGCGGCATCCGCGTCGACAAAGTTGTTGTAAGACATTTCTTTGCCGCCAAACTGGCGAGCCTGTGCGATGCCGGCTGAGCCGCCAGTGCGATAAAGGGCCGCAGCCTGATGTGAATTTTCACCGTAGCGCAGCACGTTTTCTAGGTTGCCAATAACCTTGAACTCAGCTTCGAAACCCGGATTGGCATTCTCGGCCAGCGTTGTTTGCCCAGCGTTGCGCTTCCAGTCATTTTCAAGTTCACTGGCAAACCAGGCTGAAACAGCCGAATCGTAGCGAGCCGTGTGCGAAAAAGCCGCGTAGGCCAATTCTCGTCGCTGCTGCAGGGTGGTGCCACCCTCTTCGATGGCAGCAATAATTTCACCGTATCGAGCTGGATCAACCACAATTGCGACGTTGGCGTGATTTTTTGCCGAGGCCCGAACCATAGCTGGTCCGCCGATGTCGATTTGCTCTACGACCGCATCGCCCTTCGCTCCGGACTGCACGGTTTGCACGAATGGGTAAAGGTTTACTACCACTAGCTGAAATGGCTGAATGTCGAGTTCTTTGAGCTGCTCTTCATGCGCAATCAAACGCATGTCAGCCAGCAACCCGCCGTGAATAGTTGGGTGCAGGGTCTTCACGCGACCATCGAGTGACTCGGGAAAACCGGTGAGCTGTGAAACCTCAATGACTGGTAAACCTGCATCGGCAAGGGCTTTGAAGGTGCCGCCGGTTGAAACAATTTCGATGCCCTGGGCGACCAGATTTTTTGCCAACTCGATGATGCCGGTTTTGTCTGAAACTGAAAGCAGCGCGCGCCTAACCGGGATGCGGTCGCGGTGTCGATAGTCGGCTGGCTGGTGATCGTTGTGTGCGGCCAAGAATGTGCCTTTCGGTTGGCTAGCGTGAAAGTTGCGTCAGGTGAATCTTTTTTTGGGCAATGTCGCGAACCACTTCAATCAATTGCTGGCGCTCAATTACCTTGATGCGCTCGTGAAGTTCGGATTCGGTTTCATCGGGCAAAATGTCTAAAGCTGCCTGGCGAATGTGCGGCCCGGTGTCGACACCCTCGTCGACGATGTGCACGGTTACTCCGGTGGTGGTTGCGCCCGCGGCCAGCGCGTCGCGCACAGCGTGGGATCCTGGGAAGTTTGGAAGCAGCGACGGATGTGTATTGATTAGATTTGGCGAGAGTGCCGAGACAAAATTTTGCGGCAAAATTCTCATGAACCCAGCCAAGACCACCAAGTCTGGTTTGAAATGCTGGACGTTTGCCAACAGCACCTCGGCCCATTGCTCGCGGCTGGCAAAGGCGGTCGGACTAACCACAAAGGTTGGCACACCAAAGTGCTCGGCGTGGGCCAAGCCATCGGCTGGATTATCTGCACCGACGGCCAAAATTTTAGCCCCGAAAAGCGGATTTTCAGTTGCTTCTAGCAGCGCACGCAGATTTGAACCAGAACCTGAGATTAATACGACTACCGACAGCACCCGAATAGTTTAGCCGCGTTTGCCGATCGGATTATCTGGTGATTCGGGCTTGGCGCTAAAGAAAGCACCAAGGAAAGCAGCAAGCACCGTGATGATGAAAGCTGCTGCTGCAACTGAAACTGGATTTAGCCCGACAATTTCAAGACGGCCGGGCCCGGCCGAACCGGATGCCAGAACTGCTAGTGCAAGCACCTCGATTGAAACTACGGCAGCTACCGAAAAGGCAACCGCTAGCGCCGCATTCAACGAGGATGCGAACTCGAAGCGAATTTCGTCGCTAAATTTCTTTGCCAGCACAGTGATTATGAACGCCGTTGTTACTGGGATTACTAGAACCATCATGCCCAGCTCCAGCTGGCCGATTGGTAAAACGGCAATCAGCGGAATGCTTGGCAGCGGACCAACCGCAGTTCCAATCGGACTAATTAGAGATCCAGCGCCAATTTGGAATCCTGGCCCAAGCAGCCATCCAACCCCGTAAATTATCAGGTTTGGCAACAGAGCAAGTTGACCCACCGTTACAGCAGTGCCGCCGAGAAAACTCACCTGAAGCGCCTCATAAAGTCGAATCACCTGAATCCAGTTGACGGCTAACAACAAGCCAACAGCGGCGGCTGAAATAGTAAACAGGGTTGCAACGATTGCTGTACCGGTGCGCAAAGCCGGCACCAAGAGTGCACGCAAAGCCCAGTGCATTCGGTCATATTGAGTTAGCCACCAGGAACGTAACCAGCGACGTTCGAAGGGTTCAGGCAAGCCTTCGGCCAGTGGACTGCGCCTTCCGAACAAGCCGCCAAGGATGGCAAAAAAAGCAAAAAGTGTTGGTGGGAAAAATGTGCCCTGCCAGTTGACCGGATAAATAGCCGGATCTGCCGCTGCGGTGCTGACAAACAACGAAACCGCTCCGTAGACGGTAACCACTGCGCTGATTCCGGGCCACAATTCCGACGCCGCGGTTAGCCTTCTCCCGATTCGAAAAGCCATAAATGCAATCAGCGCGGTGTAGCCCAGCGGAATCAGGCTGACTATGTAAAGAGGCAGTTCGGCTCCGGCGAAGGTGCTGGCCGGAACAACCAGGCGCGTGCCGTGAGCTAATAGCCAAAGATCAGCGGATGTGCGAAACGCCACCAACCAGTCAATTGATGGATCGTTTTCGATCAACCAGATAACGGTAAGTGGCGCTAGCACGATTCCGATTCCGATGGCTGCCGCTAGCGCCGCCTCGAAGGCGGCAACTAGGAATGTCAGTCTTCGGTTCACGAATCAGGATTCTAGCTCTAAGCCAAGGCTTAGAGGTTGTTGTAAACCTCACGCATAAGAGCTGCGGTTTCGCTTGGGGTCTTGCCGACCTTTACACCGCAGGCCTCAAAAGCTTCTTTTTTGGCTTGAGCGGTACCCGCTGAACCAGAAACAATGGCTCCGGCGTGACCCATGGTCTTGCCCTCTGGCGCAGTGAAACCAGCAACGTAGGCAACAACCGGCTTGGTCACGTGCTCCTTGATGTAAGCAGCGGCCTTCTCTTCAGAGTCGCCACCAATTTCACCAATAAGCACGATTGCCTTAGTTTCTGGATCGGCTTCGAACGCGGCCAGTGCATCGATGTGGGTGGTGCCAATGACCGGGTCGCCACCGATACCGATTGCGGTTGAGATTCCGATGTCGCGCAGTTCGTACATCATCTGGTAGGTCAGGGTTCCGGACTTTGAAACTAGACCAATTGGTCCGGCTCCAGAAATGTCACTCGGAGTGATTCCGGCGTTTGATTTTCCCGGGCTGATAATTCCAGGGCAGTTAGGGCCGATTAGACGGGTTTTTTCACCCTTAGCCACGTTGTAAGCCCAGGCTTCAGCCGAGTCGTGAACCGGGATGCCCTCGGTGATTGCAACAGCCAGTGGAATCTGAGCGTCAATTGCTTCGATCATGGCGGCCTTTGCGAAGGCTGGTGGAACGAAAATAACTGTGACGTTAGCGCCGGTTGCTGCCATTGCCTCAGCAACGGTGCCGAAAACCGGAAGGTGCTTTCCTTCGACGTCTACGGTCTCGCCTGCTTTACGTGGGTTTACACCACCGACGATGTTTGAGCCACCCAAAAGCATGCGACGGGTGTGCTTCATACCTTCGCTACCGGTCATACCCTGAACGATGATTCGAGAGTCTTCGTTTAGAAAAATTGCCATTTCTTTTCTTTCCTTTTATCTCTCGCGCTTAGCGGTTGGCTAGTTCTGCAGCCTTGTCGGCGGCAGCATCCATGGTTTCGACGATGGTTACAAGTGGGTGAGCAAACTCGTTGAGGATGTAACGACCTTCGAGAACGTTGTTTCCGTCGAGACGCACTACGAGTGGCTTGGTCGCCTTGTCACCGAGAGTCTTTAGAGCACCCACGATTCCGTTGGCAACAGCGTCACAGGCGGTGATGCCACCAAAGACGTTAACAAAAACACTCTTGACCTGTGGGTCGTTCAAAATTAGGTCGAGGCCGTTAGCCATAACTTCAGCGCTAGCGCCACCACCGATGTCGAGGAAGTTAGCTGGCTTGACGCCACCGTGCTTTTCACCGGCGTAGGCAACCACGTCTAGGGTCGACATAACTAAACCGGCACCGTTTCCGATGACACCAACTTCGCCGTCTAGTTTCACGTAGTTCAGATCAAGTGCCTTAGCCTTAGCCTCTAGCGGATCGACCTTGGCAATGCTTACCTCTTCACGGTCTTGGTGACGGAATTCAGCATTGTCATCGAGGGAAACCTTGCCGTCGAGAGCAAGAATTTGACCGTCTTTGGTCAGAACTAGTGGGTTGACCTCAACCAAGGTGGTGTCTTCGCTCTTGAAGACATTCCAAAGCTTGACGAATACTGGGGCAACCTTGGCTGCCAATTCATCGTCGAAGCCACCCTGCTTTGCAATTGAAAGCGCAGTCGCCTCATCAATTCCGTCTAGTGCAGAAACCGGCACTTTGGCCAAAGCATCTGGGCGCTCTACGGCCAGCTGCTCAATTTCCATTCCACCTTCAACGCTGCATAGCGAAAGGAAGGTGCGGTTTGAGCGGTCAAGCAAAATTGAGAAGTAGAACTCTTTGTCGATTGCGGCACCCTCGGCAATCATCACGCGCTTCACGACGTGACCCTTAATGTCTAGGCCGAGAATCTTGCTTGCGGCTTCTTTTGCCTCAGCTGGCGAGTGAACTACCTTCACACCGCCGGCCTTGCCACGGCCACCAACCTGAACCTGCGCCTTAACCACAACGGTGCCACCAATTTTGGCAGCTGCAGCTTCGGCTTCTTCTGGGGTGTCAGCAATTAGACCCTGAAGGACAGGGACTCCGTAGGACTCGAACAAATCGCGAGCTTGGTACTCAAATAAATCCACTTTGATTTCCGTTCAAAAAGTAGCGGGCAACCCTCTAAGTCTAGAGCTTTTCGATTGGTGCGACCTTCACCAACAAACGCTTCTTTCCGGCTGAACCGAAGTGAATTTCAGCGGTCTGCTTGGCGCCCTCGCCGGCTACTGCGATGACTTTTCCTCGGCCGAAGTCGGCATGCTCAACCTGATCACCAACGGCCAGCTGCAGCCCCTCGTTGTTTCGCACCGAAGAAATGGCACCCTTCCATTCGGTCTTTGGTTTGTTGCTTGGCGTGCCGCCATAACCAGAGGATGCCGATGCCGGTTGGCTGCGATAACTCTGCGATTCGGCGATTGACGGCCGATACTGCGGCAACCCGCGCCCGGCACCAGATTCACGCCAGTCGATGAGGCTGGCTGGGATTTCTTGCAGGAACCGACTTGGGATAGACCCCTCGGTGTCGCCGTAGGTGGTTCTAGACATTGCCAGGCTAAGGTGCAATTTCTTGCGAGCTCGAGTGATGCCCACGTAAAAGAGGCGTCGCTCTTCAGCCATTCCGCCCGGAACTAAGAACGACATCCGGTGTGGCAGCAGTCCTTCTTCGATGCCAGCCAAGAAAACCGCATCGTATTCAAGACCTTTGGCGGTGTGCAAAGTCATCAGCGAAACCGTACCCGATTCGTCATCGATGTCGTCTGCGGCAGCAACTAAAGCGACCTCGTTTAGGAAATCGGTTAGATTGCCATCGGGGTTGTTGCGCTGGAATTCACGAGCAACCGAGACCAACTCTTCGAGGTTTTCGACCCTGGCTTCGTCTTGAGGATCGCGACTGGTCTTCAAACTTTCGAGGTAACCCGACTTTTCGAGCACCGAGCGCAAAATTGCATCCACGCTGTCGGTTTCGATTGCCAACTGGGCCTGCTGCAAAAGCTCGGCAAGTTGCTTGATAGCGGTAGTGATTTTTGGGCCGAAAGATAGTTGATCAACCTCGGCCAATGCCTGACGAATTGACAGGCCATTTTTCGAAGCAAAACTTGCCAGCTGGGTTTCGGTGGCATCACCGATGCCGCGCTTAGGAACATTCAAAATTCGCCGTGTGGCTAAATCGTCACGGTCGTTGGCGATAGCCACCAGGTAGGCCATGGCATCTTTAATTTCTTGCCGCTCGTAGAACTTTGTGCCACCGACGACTCGGTAAGGCAAGGCGCTGCGGATAAAAATATCTTCTAGTGCGCGGGTCTGCGAGTTGGTTCGATACATCACCGAAATGTCGCGATAGGCAATGCCTGATGCGTGCAGGGCATCGATTTCATCAGCGATGAACTGGGCCTCATCATGTGCTGAATAGCCGGTGTAGCCAACAATTTTTTCGCCGTCACCCTCTGCTGTCCAGAGATTCTTGGCTGGGCGATCAAAGTTGTTTGAAATTACCGCGTTTGCCGCAGACAAGATGTTTTGCGTTGAGCGATAGTTTTGCTCGAGCAAAATTGTGGTGGCATTTTTGAAGTCTTTTTCAAACTCGGTGATGTTGCGAATGTCGGCCCCGCGGAAAGCATAAATCGACTGATCTGAATCACCGACGACCGTAAGCGAAGCTTTGGCCGCAAGCTCTTTGATGAGCGCATACTGCGCGTGATTCGTGTCTTGATATTCGTCAACCAAGATGTGTCGAAACTTATTTTGATACTGCTCGAGCACATCTGGGAAGGCACGGAAAAGGTGCACCGTTTCACTAATTAGGTCATCAAAATCGAAGGCGTTGTTTCGACGAAGTTCAGCCTGATAACTGGTAAATATTTCGGCAATGACCCGAGCAGCAGGGTCGCTCTGATCAATATTGCGTGCGTAGCTTTCAGCATCGGCAAGTTCATTTTTAGCATTCGAAATGATTGATGCAACGGCCGCCGGGGTGAGCTTGTGAATGTCGGCAGCGGTATCGCGGATTAACCGCTTAAGAATTGCTCTAGTGTCGCCAGAATCGTAGATGGTGAAATTAGCATCGTGACCAAGACGTGCGCTTTCACGGCGAAGAATTTGGACGCAGGCCGAGTGAAAAGTTTTTATCCACATGCCGTCGGCGGCTTCGCCCAGCAAATGTTGTACACGCTCACGCATTTCTGCGGCAGCCTTATTGGTGAAGGTAATTGCCAAAATTTGGGATGGCCACGCCTCTTTTTTTGCCAATAGATGTGCGATGCGGTGAGTTAGCACCCTGGTCTTGCCAGAGCCTGCACCGGCAACGATTAGCAGTGCCGGCCCACGGTACTCTACGGCCGCTCGCTGCTGCGGATTGAGCCCAGCAACCAATTGTTCGGTGGTGTCAAAATTGCTGGAGAAAAGATCGAACTCAGTCATAACCGAGAAAGCCTAAGCCAAACCTGAGAGAAGTTCGTGCAGCAAATCAGGCTGATCGGCAAAGATGCCGTCGACGCTCAGGTTCACAAACTGCATAAGGTACTCTTCAACGCTGCGCTCTGCTTTTTCTACCTGAGCGGTCCAGGTATAAATCAGAAGTCTACGCTTTCTGGCCGCAGCAACAATCTCAGGGGTCAGCAACTCAAAATTGAAGCTGATGCCGTCGACTTTGCTGGCGACGTCGTCAAGAAATTCATCCATCGTGATTTCAATGGGCATACCCCAGGTATCAACCAAGAAAACATATTTGTGTGGGCCGGCGATTCGATTTTTGAGTTCGATCGTTATGTCAAGGTTAAAACTCTCAAAAACAAATTCGATATCGCGCTCACGCCAATTGCTCTCATCAATCGCGGTCTTTAGCGCACCAACCATGTCAAAACCGAGAGCGGCAAAATGGGCACCGTGTTTGACCTCGATGATTAGTTTTCGGTTGGTCACAAAGTCGGCAGCCAGCAACTCTTCGATTGTGGGAATTTCGAATTGACCATCAAACTTGGCGCTGCCCGGCCGTTCGTCAGGAATGCGCTCAATTGCCTTGAGCGTCTTGATCTCTTCGAGGGTGAAGTCTTCGCTAAACCAGCCGGCCACAGGCCAGTGCCCGTACATTTTTATTTCTTTGAATCGATCGGCAAACTCAGCGTGCTCGGTGACGTTGGTGCTGTGCGAAAGTTCGTTTTCATGGCGAATAATAAGGCGATGATCTTTGGTTGGTACCAGATCACACTCGACTGCCACAGCACCCTGATCGAACGCCAGCTTGAAAGCCTCTAGGGTGTTTTCAGGTCGATAACCGGATGCTCCGCGATGGCCAAAAACCTCAGGCTTAGTCATTTGTTGTCAACCTTGCCCAAACCCGTTATTCCCACTCAATTGTGCCGGGCGGCTTAGAAGTTACGTCAAGAACTACGCGATTCACGCCGGCGACTTCATTGGTGATTCGGTTCGAGATCTTGGCCAGCAAGTCGTAAGGCAAGCGCGACCAGTCTGCGGTCATGGCATCTTCTGAAGAAACTGGACGAAGCACAATTGGGTGACCGTAGGTGCGACCATCGCCCTGAACGCCGACTGAGCGCACATCGGCAAGAAGAACAACCGGGCACTGCCAGATTTCGCCATCAAGGCCAGCTGCAGAAAGTTCGTGACGAACAATGGCGTCAGCCTGTCGCAGCAGGTCTAGGCGCTCTTTGTTGATCTCACCGACAATTCGAATTCCCAAACCAGGGCCCGGGAACGGCTGTCGTTGAACAATTTCGTGTGGCAGCCCAAGTTCGGCACCGATGGCGCGAACCTCATCTTTGAAAAGGGTGCGCAGCGGTTCGACCAATTCAAAGTCGAGGTCGTCAGGTAGGCCACCGACGTTGTGGTGACTCTTGATGCCTGCAGTCACGCCACCACCCGATTCAACAACATCTGGGTAAAGGGTTCCTTGAACCAAGAATTTAATGGGCCGGTTGTCGGCTTTGGCCTCGGCAATGAGTGCTGCCTGTGCCTCTTCGAAGGTGCGAATAAATTCACGGCCGATAATCTTGCGTTTGGTTTCTGGGTCGCTGACCCCGGCCAGTGCATCCAAGAATTTTTTCTCGGCGTCAACAACTACTAGGCGAATGCCGGTAGCGGCGACATAATCTCGTTCGACCTGTTCGGCCTCACCCTCGCGAAGCAGGCCATGATTCACGAAAACACAGACCAGTTGATCGCCGACTGCCTTGTGCACCAAAGCCGCAGCAACGGCAGAATCGACACCGCCGGAAAGGCCGCAGATTACGCGGGAATCGCCAACCTGAGCGCGAATTTTTTCAACCTGCTCAGCAATCACATTTCCTGAATTCCAGGTTGGTTCAATGCCGGCGGCAGTCCAGAGAAAGTTCTCTAAAACCCTCTGGCCAAATTGCGAATGCTTCACCTCAGGGTGCCACTGCACGCCGTAAATCTTCTTTTCAGGATTGGCAAATGCAGCCACCGGTGTGGTGTCGGTGGATGCCAAGACCTCAAAGCCGGCCGGAGCTTCCATCACCTGGTCGCCGTGGCTCATCCAGCAAATTTGATCTGCCGGTTGACCCGCAAGAATCTGACCCTCGGCTTTGACTCTAAGCTCAGTTGCTCCGTATTCACGTTTTCCGGTGGCATCGACTCGACCGCCCAAAGCATTGGCTAGGGTTTGAAAGCCGTAGCAAATTCCGAGCACCGGGATGCCCAGCTCGAGAATGCCCTGATCGAGCTGTGGCGAGCCCGGTTCGTAAACCGAGGATGGCCCACCCGAAAGAATGATGGCTAGCGGTTGCTTAGCAGCCACCTCAGCGGCGGTGATGTTGTGGTGCACAATTTCGGAGTAAACGTTAGCCTCACGCACGCGGCGGGCGATAAGTTGAGCGTATTGTGCGCCGAAGTCGACGACTAAAACTGGGCGGTTAATTTTTCACCTCGGTACTGTCGAGTTCGACCAAGGCGAGTTTTGAATAGCGACGCTCGGTGACAAACGAAAGAAATGGAACCACACCGCCGGCAGCGATGATCAAAAAGCGCAAGAAATTCCAGCGGAACAGTGTCCAGATGCGGAAGTCGGCAAACAGGTAGGCAACGTAGAGCCAGCCGTGAACAATCAGAATTGCAACGGTCAGATTAAGACCGGTGGTCGGCAAGCCGGTTGCAACATCGTCGATGTAAACCACCGGTTCTAGGGTGACTAAGCCGTTTGGCCCAAAAGCCCAAAGTTCCAGGCCGATAAGGCGACGAAGGCCCCAGGTGATCATCACCGACAGCAAGGCAAAACCGGTGATGTACGAGGTTATTTGAAAAAACTTCAGAGCCGAGCGCTTAGCTGCGGTTTGAGTTTGTTGGGCTGTCGGCATGGGCCTATTCTACCGACTCACTCTGCAGGCGAATCTGCTCATCGCGCACCAAACGCCACCAGAGGAATACCGCAAAGACCGCAAAAACTACCCATTCGACAAAGTAGAAAAGACTTAGCCAGTTAATCGAATCTGCCTCGATGGCAAATTTAATAGCGGTGAGTTTGGGATGCGCCAACTGCTCGTCGTCACAGCCGCAAGAAACCTGAGCCCACGGATTTGATTCAAGTGCCAGCGGTTTTTCGGGTGAGTAAAGATTAACCAATTGAGCTGGCGAAAATGTCTGCAGCAACATGGGCTCATTGAAGTCGGTTGGCTGAGGGGCTTCGGCGGCAAGTTCGACCACGGTTCGAGGCAGAAATGCTTGCGGTTGAATGGAATCACGAAGATCAGCCAAAACTTCTTTGCCGACCGACAAATCAGCAACCCAACCTAAAGCTAGCGCGAACGATTTTCCATTTTCATCGTACGCTCTTGCGCTTACCCAGTAGCCACTGACCCCAGCCTGATTTCGGTTGGCAATTAAGTAGCCCGTTTGGGTGTCGAGCATTAAGTTTTGCTCAGCCCCGTAGACAACCTCTTGAGATTGATTTTTGGTAAACGAACGCTCCAGTTGCCACTGTCCAAAAGCAGCAAAAATTGCAGCGACCAGCAGTGACAGCAACAGGGCGCCAATCCATTTCGGGCGCACCGCCAACTGAAAAAAACTTGGCGCTGGTTTAGGCATCTGAGGTTCTTTGCTTAGGCGTGATACGGAGCAACTACGACTTCAACACGCTGAAACTCTTTGACATCTGAGTAACCCGTAGTTGCCATGGCTCGACGAAGTGCGCCGATGAGGTTAGTGGTTCCTTCGGCAGAAGAAGATGGACCAAGCAATATTTGCTCGAGGGTACCGTCGGTGCCTACCTGAACGCGATTGCCTCGCGGAAGCTCTTGGTTGAACGCTTCTTGACCCCAGTGCCAGCCGCGCCCCGGTGCTTCTTCGGCCCGCGCCAAAACAGAACCGAGCATAACTGCGTCAGCACCGACCGCGATGGCCTTAACTATGTCGCCCGATGTTCCCAGGCCACCATCTGCGATGACGTGCACATAGCGGCCACCAGATTCATCCATGTAATCGCGGCGAGCGCCGGCAACGTCAGCCACTGCAGTAGCCATCGGTGCGTGAATGCCCAAAACTTTTCGGGTGGTTGATGCGGCACCGCCACCGAAACCAACCAAGACACCGGCAGCACCGGTGCGCATCAGGTGCAGGGCCGCGGTGTAGTTTGAAGCACCGCCAACGATTACCGGAACATCGAGTCGGTAAATGAATTCTTTGAGGTTCAGCGAATCGCTAGTTTTCGAAACGTGTTCGGCCGAAACGTTGGTTCCGCGAATTACGAACAGGTCAACACCAGCCTTGATTACGGTTTCGCTGAATTGAGCAGCTCGCTGTGGCGACAATGCACCGGCAACGGTAACCCCGGCAGCACGAATTTGAGCAATGCGGTCGCGAATCAGCTCTGGCTTAATCGGAGCCGAATAAATTTCCTGCATTCGCCTGGTCGCCTGCGCCGTTGGCAAGCTGGCAATCTCGTTTAGTTGCTGAGTTGGGTCGTCATAACGAGTCCAGAGGCCTTCAAGGTCAAGAACTCCCAGACCGCCTAGTTGTCCAATCTTGATTGCGGTCTCTGGAGAAACTACCGAGTCCATCGGTGCGCCCAGTACCGGCAAAGCAAATTCGTAGGCGTCGATTTTCCAACCGGTGCTGACGTCTTTCGGATCACGAGTACGACGAGATGGCACTACCGCCACGTCGTCAAATGCCCAGGCACGCGTTCCGCGTTTGCCGCGGCCGATTTCAATTTCGGTCATGAAGATCCTTTGGTTTAGCGGGTGCCGTAGTTTGGTGCTTCGACGGTCATCTGAATGTCGTGCGGGTGGCTTTCTCGTAGACCTGCCGCCGTGATGCGCACAAACTTGCCTCGTTCTTGCAGCTCATCGATAGTTTCGGCTCCGACATAGCCCATCGATGCGCGCAAACCGCCAACCAACTGGTGAGTCACTGTCGAGACCGAACCGCGGTAAGGAACTCGGCCCTCGATACCTTCTGGTACCAGCTTGTCCTCGCGAAGCACATCGTCTTGGAAATAGCGATCTTTTGAATAGGACTGCGCCTGACCGCGTGACTGCATGGCACCTAAAGATCCCATACCTCGATAAGTCTTGAACTGCTTTCCACCAACGAAAGTAATCTCACCTGGTGCTTCGTCGGTTCCGGCAAGCAACGATCCGAGCATTACCGCATTTGCTCCGGCAACCAAGGCTTTAGCGATGTCACCCGAGTACTGCAGACCGCCATCGGCGATAACTGGAACACCAGCAGGTTTGGCCGCTAACGAAGCTTGGTAAACAGCCGTGACCTGAGGTACGCCGACACCAGCAACTACGCGAGTGGTGCAAATTGAACCTGGACCAACACCTACCTTGACCCCGTCAGCACCGGCTTCAACTAACGCTGCGGCGGCCTCACGGGTTGCCACATTGCCGCCGATAACGTCTACGTTTCGAGCGAATGGTTCGGCCTTTAGTTTCGCGATCATTTCTAGTACTGCGCGATTATGGCCGTGTGCGGTGTCAACAACCAGGATGTCTACACCGGCATCAATTAGTGCCATCGAGCGCTCCCAGGCGTCGGCTCCAACACCGACTGCAGCGGCAACAAGCAGTCGACCGCTGGCATCTTTGCTGGCTAGCGGGTACTTCTCGCTCTTGTCGAAATCTTTTACGGTAATAAGACCGCGCAATTTGCCCGAGCCGTCAACCAGAGGAAGTTTCTCAATGCGGTGCTGAGCAAAAATGGCAATTGCCTCTTCTGGTTTCACACCGACCGGTGCCGTGATCAGCGGCATCGGGGTCATCACATCTTTTACCAAGGTCGTGGTGCGCTGAACATCTAAAACAAAGCGCATGTCGCGATTGGTAACGATGCCAACTAGGTGGCCATCCTCGTCAACAACGGGTAGGCCCGATACGCGGTAGCGGCCGCAAAGATCATCAACCTCTTGGATGGTAGCCAATGGAGTTGTGGTCACCGGATGAGTGATCATGCCGGCTTCCGAACGCTTAACCATGTCAACCTCAGCCGCTTGACGCTCGAGCGAAAGGTTGCGATGCAACACGCCGATGCCGCCCTGACGAGCCATAGCTATGGCCATTCGCGCCTCGGTGACGGTATCCATTGCTGAAGAAAGCAGTGGCACATTAATTTCGATGCGCTTGGTTAGTCGAGTCTTAGTTACAACCCCTGATGGCACAACATTAGATTCACCGGGCAGCAGAAGAACGTCATCGTAGGTGAGGCCGACAAAGCCAAAAGGATCATTTTGCGTCATTGAGAAGCCTTATAAATAGGTAAGAACAGTGCCCTAATTCTACTTGTATGGACACTTGTTTATAAGGCTGTAACAATCCGCCGATAACCTTGCTTTCAGTTGGTACTGATATTGGCTGAATGAGTGTATTGTCAGTAGGCGAAAGTGCGATGGCGCTGCTTTGCGTCATCCTATAGACGGAGGTTGGTTTGATCCAGCTCAATATTGGCGTAAGGCGCCATATAGCCCTGGTACTGGGCGCTCTTTCAGTACTCGTTGGCCTCTTGCTCAGCCCTATGGCTGCGGTGGCCGATGAAACTCCTGCACCGACAGATGAACCAACGAGTTCGTTGGTAATCAAAGGAAAAGTCAAAAACGAAGGTGTTGGCGTCGAAGGAATCATCCTGAAAGTTTCAGGTAATGGTTTCTCCGGTGAAGCGTCCACAGACGCCGAGGGTAACTGGACTCTATCGGTGCCCACCAAGGGAATTTACGACGTTGAAATTCAACTCGACTCACTCCCTGAAGGTGTCGGACTGCGTGACCCAGAAACAACCGTTCGTCAGGCCGACTTGAGCATGGTTGAGTCTGCCTCGGTATTGTTTCCGTTAGGCGTTGACACCCGTGTCGAGCAGGCATTCGGCGATCAACTTGCCATCCGTCTTTTTGCTGGCTTGAACCTGGGCTTGCTACTTGCAATCGCCGCTATCGGTATTTCGCTAATTTTTGGTACTACCGGTCTGAACAACTTTGCCCACGGTGAAATGGTCACCGTTGGTGCTCTTTTCACCTGGTTGTTTTACACGGTGCTGGGCTGGCCACTACTGGTCTCGGCCGCGGTGACAATCCTTATCGGGGCATTCGTTGGCTGGGGTCAGAATGCTGCCATCTGGCGTCCACTGCGTAAGCGTCGCCTGGGCCTAAACCAAATGATGATTGTCTCTATCGGTTTCGCAATTGTGGCACGCTACATTTTGCTGCTTTTCTTTGATGGTGACACCAAGGGAATTGGTACCGATAACAACATCATTGAGATCGGCCCGATCAAGACCACGGCAACTTCGCTAACCTCAATGGCAGTCGCAGCAGTTGCTCTGGCTGCAGTGGCTATCTTCCTAACGCGAACTCGCTTGGGTAAGGCAACGCGTGCCGTAAGCGACAACTCATCTTTGGCGGCATCAACCGGTATCGATGTCGAAAACATCATTCGCATCGTCTGGATCATGGCCGGAGCACTCACTGCTCTAGCCGGTATCCTTTACGGTTTGCAGTTCCAGGCAAACTGGCTCACCGGTTTCCAAATCTTGCTGTTGCTATTCGCGGCCGTCACCCTAGGTGGTTTAGGTACCGCACTGGGTGCAACGGTGGGTGCGCTAATCATCGGTATGGTGGTCGAACTCTCAACACTGGTTCTTCCAGCAGACCTCAAATATGCAGCGTCACTGCTGATTTTGATCGTTGTGCTTATGGTTCGCCCTCAAGGCGTACTTGGTAAAAAGCAGAGAATCGGCTAGGGGTAATCATGGATTGGCTAAGCATTATTAATCTTGCGCTGGGCGAGTTACTCAACCCACTCACCGCCGTATACGTTCTGGCAGCTCTAGGGCTTGCAGTGCATTTTGGCTTCACCGGATTGCTCAACTTTGGACAGGCCGCCTTCGCAGCCGTGGGCGCATACGGAATGGCTATTTCGATTCTCACTTTCAAGTTGCCGTTGTTTGGCGCAATTCTGGTGGGAATTCTGGCAACTGTGGTCTTCGCGCTGATTTTGGGTATTCCAACCCTGCGCCTTCGCGCCGACTATCTGGCGATTGTGACCATTGCGGCATCCGAAGTTTTCCGCTACTTCATGACCACCATCGGCTTCTCTGATGTCACTGGAGGCTCTACTGGTCTCAGTGCATTCAACAAAGAATTTGAATCGTTGAACCCTTTCCCAGACGGTATCTACGGCTTTGTCCCATTCGAATATCGCGAAGAACAGCTGTGGGTTCGCGTTGTCGGCTGGTCACTGGTCGCAGTGGCTGCAGTATTCCTTTGGCTGCTCATGCGCTCACCTTGGGGCCGCGTGCTCAAGGGCATTCGTGAAGACGAGGATGCAGTTCGTAGCCTAGGCAAGAACGTTTTTTCCTACAAGTTGCAAGCCCTGATTATCGGTGGTGTTCTAGCCGGTCTAGGCGGCATGCTGTTCTCATTCAGCTTGGCCAACGTTCAGCCGCAGTCTTGGGGTACCACTTTCACATTCATGATATGGACAGTGCTGCTTCTTGGTGGGGCAGCAACAATCATGGGTCCAATCGTTGGAAGCATGATCTTCTTTGTGTTGCTAATGCTTACTCAGAGCATCATCGGTGGTTTGGTCGACATCGGCTGGCTGCCATTCCTAACCCCACCACAGGTTGGCCAGATCCGTTTCTTGCTAATCGGTCTAGTTCTAATGCTTTTGGTCATCTTCCGACCTCAGGGCATCTTCGGAAACAAGAAGGAGCTGCAGTTCAATGGCTAACGAAATTTCAATTGGCCCAGCTGCGCCGGGCTGTAAAAAGGTTGATCCAATTCTGGTGGCAGATAATGTCACCCGCCAGTTTGGTGGCCTTACCGCGGTAAATGTTGCCCACGTAGAAATTCCACGAGGCAAAATCACCGCGCTAATCGGCCCAAACGGTGCTGGTAAAACCACCTTCTTCAACCTGTTGACCGGTTTCGACAAACCAAACACCGGAGACTGGACCTTCGAGGGTAAAAAACTAGCCAACGTCCCACCTCACAAAGTGGCTCGTCTGGGCATGGTTCGCACGTTCCAGTTGACCAAGGCTCTAAGCCTGCTGACTGTAATTGAGAACATGCGCCTCGGTGCAAAAGACCAGCCCGGTGAAAGCTTCTGGCGTTCGCTGATTCGTCCACTCTGGATCGGCTATGAGAATCGAATCACCGAGAAGGGTGATGAATTGCTCAAGCGATTCAAGCTTGACGCCAAGCGCGAAGACTACGCTGCTTCACTTTCTGGTGGTCAGCGCAAGTTGCTTGAAATGGCTCGCGCACTGATGAGTGATCCGAAGTTGATTATGCTCGATGAGCCAATGGCGGGTGTAAACCCGGCGCTTACCCAGAGCTTGCTCGAGCACATCAAGGGCCTCAAAGAAAACGGCACTACGGTTTTGTTCGTTGAACACGACATGCACATGGTTCGCCACATTAGCGACTGGGTCATCGTTATGGCCGAAGGCAAGGTTGTGGCCGAAGGCCCGCCGGCACAGGTTATGAAGGACCAGGCTGTAATCGATGCCTACCTTGGCGCCCACGCCGACACCGACCTTGGCACCGTACCAATCAACATTTTGAAAGCAGGCAAATAATGTCAGCTACTCCTGTGGTTTATGCAGAAAATCTGCACGCTGGATACCTGCCCGGAATTAACATCCTCAACGGTTGCTCGTTGACCGCCAATCAGGGCGAGCTCATCGGTATTATTGGCCCAAACGGTGCTGGTAAATCAACCCTGTTGAAGTCAATCTTCGGACAGGTAAATGTGCGCTCAGGCAAGATTTGGCTCAACGGTGAAGACATCACCGGACTGAAGGCCAACAAGTTGGTCTCCAAGGGCGTGGCCTTTGTTCCGCAGACCAACAACGTCTTCCCAAGCTTGACCATTGAAGAAAACCTACAGATGGGTGTATTCCAGACTCCTAAGCGCTTTGACGAGCGATTTGAGTTTGTCACCAGCATCTTCCCAGATCTGGGCAAGCGACGTGCCCAGAAGGCTGGCTCGCTATCCGGTGGTGAGCGTCAGATGGTGGCTATGGGTCGTGCGTTGATGATCGACCCTTCGGTGCTGCTACTCGACGAGCCTTCGGCCGGTCTATCGCCAGTCCGTCAGGACGAGGCCTTCCTGCGTGTTCGCGAGGTAAACGCTGCCGGCGTTACCGTCATCATGGTGGAGCAGAACGCTCGTCGCTGTTTGCAGATTTGTGACCGCGCCTACGTTCTAGACCAGGGTAAAGATGCACACACCGGCACCGGTCGTGAATTGCTAAATGACCCTAAGATGGTCGAGCTTTACCTAGGTAATCTAGCCGAGCTCTAAATTCGGTCAAGCCTCTCTCATGAGATCGGCTGGATGAATTCGGTGGCCCAAGCGCATCAAAGCAGAGACGATACTGTCAAAATTCGAGCAGCTTTCCCTTGAACACCCCACCAGATTGAAGAAAAGTCTGTGACCTCTCTCTCTGGTCACAGATAAAGCAAAACCCCCGAGTTTCCTCGGGGGTTTTGTCTTATTCAGAATGATTACTGAACTGAGTTACCTGCAACCACGTTGATTAGGTCGCTGGTTCCCTCTTTACCGTACTGGTAGATACCGATTGATGCACCGGTTGGGTCACCGTACTCGTCGAACTCAATTGGACCTGAGTAACCCTCGTAGTCGATGTCTTCGCCAGCCTCAAGAGCTGCTAGGCCATCAGCGTAAGAAGATACCTTGGTGCCGCCCGATGAAACCGACTGCATGTTTGCAGCGATTGCTTCACCTGAGTCGTCGCCAGCCTGCTGAGCAGCAAGTGCTAGCAAGATAACTGCATCGTAGGTCTCGGCGCCGTAAGCGAACTCAGTTAGCTCTTCGCCGGTCTTCTCTTTGTAGATGTCCATTAGGCGCTGCTTGAAAGCGTCGTCTAGCTTGCCACCAGGAAGGGTACCCTTGGCGCCCTCTAGGTAGCCAGCCCATGACTCTTCTGAGTAGTTCGCTAGGTTACCGTCAACTAGGTATAGCTTCGAGCCGTCGAAACCCTTCTTCTCTAGCGCAGGAGCAAGCTTCTTAAACTCGTCGTACGAGATTGCAAGGATTGCGTCTGGGTTAGTAGCAAGAGTCTGGTCGACGATGCTGTCGAAGTTGGTCTCAGCTTCAGGGAAAGCAACTGATGAAACAACGGTTGCACCGGCTGCCTCGATGGTTGACTTTGCCTTAGCCTCTAGACCCTCACCATATGAGGTCTGCTGGTAGATGATGGCTACGTTCTCGTTACCGTCAGCAACAATCTCGTTACCTACGATTGCACCCTGTAGAAGGTCTGATGGAGCGGTACGGAAGTAGAAACCACCGTCATCCCAGGTGGTTAGGTCTGGTGCGGTGTTTGACATCGAGATCTGAACGACCTTAGCGTCGGTGATCTGGTCGATGATTAGACGGGTCACACCCGATGCAGCTGCACCGATGATTGCGTCTACACCCTCAGAAAGCAACTTGGTTGCTGAAGCTGGTGCGACAGTTGGGTTGTCACCGTCTGATGAGTCTTCGATTGAGAACTCGACTGGCTTGCCTAGTACACCACCGGCTGCGTTGATGTCTGCAACTGCAAGCTCGATACCTGCGATTTCAGGTGGTGAAAGGAATGCAAGTGCACCGGTTAGTGGGATAACTGCACCCAGTTTGAGTACTCCGTCGCCCTTGGCCGCAGGAGCCGCTGGCTCTTCTGCTGCCGAGCAACCGGCAAGTGCGATGCTGATTGCAGCTGCTGCTGCAACTACACCGGCAAACTTGCGCGAGGTTGAAAATGCGCTCATGTATATAACTCCTATTGATTGGAATTGCAGCGCATAGCCGCGCTGCCCACCTCAAAGTTTAGTCGGCAACTCAGAAGCCGAAAAAGTGCAAACCGCAGGAATGTAGCATTTAGAAACATTTCGACTGCCAAATACGGCCCGGAATGGGATTTGACTTAGGTATTTCGAATACTTTAGCCCTAAAATGTTCGAAATTCGCAGTATTTAGGCTTAAAACTGGCGGAAGTAACAATCCTGTTTCAAAAGTGTGAAATCTTAGGCGGCGCGTTTCTGGCCACGTCGCAGAGCGTCGGAGCTGAGGATTATCAAACTAATCCAGACCAAAACAAACCCGATCCAGCGAGCCGGTGGCATGGGTTCTCGCAGAATTAGTAAAGCGATTAGAAACTGCATAACCGGGGTCACGTACTGGATGAAACCGATGTAGCTCAACGGTAAGAGTTTTGCGGCTTCACCAAAAAAGATGAGCGGAACTGCAGTCATCAAACCAAAGAACATCAACCCCAAAGTTCCCCAGAAACCTATGCTGCCAAACTGTAAACCCTGAATGTTGAATACAGCCACCCCAATGGTTAGGGCCACCGGCAGCAGCAAACCCGACTCGAGAGCAAAACTATTAATCGCCGTAACCTTGCCGCCGAGTTTGTTTTTGGCGAAGCCATAAGTGGCAAAAGAAAATGCCAGAATAATTGCAATAAACGGCGGGCGTCCGTAATCAAAGGTCAGCACCAGAACCGCGGCCAAGCCAACTGCAACGGCCAGCCACTGCGGTCTAGTTAGTTTTTCACCCAAAAATAAAACGGCAAGGACAATGGTGACCAAGGGATTGATGAAGTAGCCCAGAGCCGTCTCTATGGTGTGGTGCTCAGCAACCGCGATTACATAAACGGTCCAGTTGATGAAAATAAATACCGTGGCCAAGACCACCCAGCCTAAAAGTTTCGGCTGAGTTACGACCGAGCGGATTTCTGGCCAACTTTTTGTGAATGTCGTCAGCAGTGCGGCCACAAAAAAACCAAAAACCATTCTCCACACCAGTACTTCCCACGGTGAGGCGAAAGAAAGCATCGTGATGATTAGAGGGAAACTACCCCACAAAAAGTAGGCACTGACCCCAAAGGAAAACCCCCGAGCTAAGCCGGGGGTTTTCGAAGAATGCATAACTTGATGCTAGCGGACAACAACCGCCAAAACATCGCGGGCTGAAAGTACTAGGTACTCTTCGCCGTTGTACTTCAGCTCGGTGCCTCCGTACTTTGAGAAGATGACCTTGTCGCCGACTGCAACGTCAACCGGGATGCGGTTGCCCTTATCGTCAACGCGACCTGGGCCAACAGCAATAACCTCGGCCTCTTGCGGCTTCTCTTTTGCAGTGTCTGGAATAACCAAACCTGAGGCAGTTACCTGCTCAGCTTCGACTGGGCGAACAACAATGCGATCTTCTAGCGGCTTGATAGTGACCGACATATTGACCTCTTCTTTAAACTTCGGATGATTAGCAATCGGACTACTTGATTGCTAAAACAACTCTAAAGCATCTTTAGCACTCTCGCAAGGCGAGTGCTAACAGACCACCTAGTAGCCTAAACAGGTGAATCGCGACGAGTTTGTGGAACTGATTTCAGCAAGAGGCCAAAGCCTGATGCGCGAGGTTGGCGAAATTGAAGTAAAGGCCGACTTGGTGAGATTGGTATCTCGCCTGCGGGCTGCGGGACACGATGCGAGCCTAGTGGCCACTGTTTTGAGTCAGATAGCTCTGCGTCGTCGAGCGAGAACTAAGTTTGGCGAATTTGCTGATCAATTGCTTTACACCGACGACGGATTAGAACAGGCATCCAGGCTCGCCGTTGCCGCCCTGCACGCCGGCCGATTCAGAGCCGCCAACATCAAACAGGTCGCTGATTTAGGCTGCGGCATCGGCAGCGAGAGTCTCGCCATGGCGGCAATTGAACTTGAGGTCAAGGCTTACGAAATCGATGAGGTTACCGCAGCAATTGCTGCCTACAACTTGGCCAGTTTTGAAAATGTTTCGGTTCAACAGGCCGACATTACAGAACTGGATCTGTCTAAATTTGAGGCGCTATTTTTTGATCCGGCCCGCCGCGAATTAGGTGGCACCAAGCGAGAAAGAGCCGCGCGCAAATTTGACCCAGCCGATTTCTCGCCGAATTTTGATTTTGTTTTGGCTGCCGCCAACCTAAAGCCAACCGGCGTGAAATTGGGACCGGGTCATCCGCACAGCGAAATTCCCGACGATTGCGAAGCCCAGTGGATATCGGTAAACGGCGACTTAGTCGAACTAACTTTGTGGTTTGGCAGTTTGGCCAGAGCCGGCATCAAGCGAAGCGCGCTACTGCTTGATAAGGACGGAAAACACGAACTGCACAGCCCAACTCTTGAGTCGCACACGGCAAAACTGGGCGAACTCAATGAATACATTTTTGAACCGGATAATGCGGCGATCCGCAGCCACCTGATTGCTGAACTTGCTGAACAAACCGGCACTCACCTAATCAGTACCGAAATTGCCTACTTGAGCAAATCGGAACCGGTTAGCTCACCTTGGTTGCGCGGCTATCGTGTGCTAGTCGACATGCCGTTTGATCGAAAGAAGTTGAAAGCCGAATTGCGCGATCGACAAATTGGGACATTAGAAATCAAGAAACGTGGCGCCGACATTGTGCCCGAGGTTCTTCGAAAAGAGTTGCAGCTTAAAGGCAAGGGCGCCGCCACCCTAATTGTTACCAGGGTGGGCGACGCCCATCGTGCCCTAATTTGCGAAACTTTGTAGGAGAGATTCGCAGTTATTTTTAGTCGCGGTCAAACATCATTCCCGGGCCCATTTGGCCACCGTTGAAGAAAAGTTCTGAATTGTAACCGTAGCCGCCGCCCAGGTAGGAGAGCTTGAAGAGCAGCCAACCAATCGAGCCGATAATCCACAAGAAAATGGTCAGGTAACCGATAACCAAACCGGCAAGTGCCAGCGGTCGACCATTTTCGCCAGACTTTTTGATCTGAGCAAGTGAAATGTGACCGGTGATAATTGCAGCCACGGCACCGATTGAAGTTAGTGCGGCCGCGAAGGCCACCACTGCAAGTGTGTTTAGTTTGGTGAAGTCGTATTTTGTTGCTGACTTTGATTTGTCAGCCGAATCGGTGCTGTAGACCGAGGTTTCGTTTGCTTCGGTGGCCTTAGCCATTTTTTTCTCCTAGCCTCACCGAGCGATTCTCGGTTCACCCTTAGGCAATCATCCAAGTCTGGAAAATTACTGAGAAATGACTGTGGTAACCGGAAGAGTTGAATCAACCTCGAAATCAAGTTTCGACGGGGCAAAACCGGCCATTGCTAGCTGGGCACCCAGCGCGGCAATCATGGCGCCGTTATCGGTGCAGAGACTGAACGCCGGGATTCGCAGTTCGATTCCGTGCGCATCGCAGCGCTCTTGAGCAACTTCGCGCAGGCGACGATTGGCAACTACGCCGCCGCCAAGTAAAAGTCTTGGCACGTTATGGTCGAGGCAGGCATTTATGGCTTTCTGCACCAAAACGTCGACAACAGCCTCACGGAAACTGGCGGCTACGTCGGCTTTGTTGTAACTCTCCCCTTTGGCCTCGACCACTTCAACCCAACGAGCCACGGCGGTTTTTAGACCGCTAAACGAAAAGTCGTAACGGTGTTTTTCCATGTCTTTCTGCTGGGTAAGACCCCGGGGGAAACGAATGGCTTTTGGGTTGCCTTCGGCAGCAGCTCTGTCAATTTCCGGCCCACCAGGATATTTGAGCCCTAAAACACGGGCGACCTTGTCGAACGCCTCTCCGGCCGCGTCATCGATGGTTTCGCCGAGCAATTCGACGTCAGTTAGTAAATCGCGAACCAAAAGCAGCGAAGTGTGACCACCACTGACCAAGAGGGCAACTGTTGGGGTTTGCAGTTCGCCGCGTTCGAGCACATCGACCCCAACATGTCCGACCAAGTGGTTCACCGCATAAATTGGTTTATCGAGCGCCACCGCGAGCGCCTTGGCTGCCCCGACACCCACCATCAGGGCACCGCCCAAACCCGGGCCGTTTGTCACGGCAATGGCATCAATTTCTTTAAGGCTAACCCCGGCGGTAGCCAGAGCCTTGTTTAGCGTAGGCGATAGCGCTTCAAGGTGCGCACGAGCAGCAATTTCAGGCACCACGCCACCAAAGCGAGCGTGTTCATCCATCGAGGATGAAATGATGTTGGCCAGCAGCTGGTTGCCGCGAACAATGCCAACCCCGGTTTCATCACAGCTGGATTCGATACCCAAAACCAGTGGCATTCGGCCATGTGATCGATGGGGCATTTCCAGTTTCATGATTACTGCGTCAACTCCATCGGGTTGGTAGTAGCGCGGGCGTACATCAATTTCTTGAAAACCTAATTTTTCGTAAAGTGATCGGGCCACTGGGTTATCTGCGCGCACCTCTAGAAAGATTTCTTTTGCCATCCGCCGTTGGGCTTCGGCAAGTAACTGCTGCATCAACTGCAACCCTATTTTCCTGCCCCGAAATTGTCGATCAACGGCGATGGTTTGAATATCACCCTGGTCGCTGGCCGGAATTTTGCTCAGCCCGGCGTAACCGATTAGTTTCTCGCCTTCAACCACAACCAGATAGTGCGTGTGTGGGGCAAGCAGTTCAAAACGCATGGTCTGTTCTTGCCAAGAATCTTTGCCGAAACACTCGTGTTCCAGCTGCATAATTTTCGGCAGATCCGTCTCTAGGGCAACTCGAGTAATCATCCGCTCACCTTTTTTCCAGGTGACGGAACCGCATCGGGTTCCCGAAGATAAAGCGCCGAGATATCGTTTGAACCCAGCCCGGCCAGCAACTGACGGGAGAAAAGTTGACCTATTGCGGTAGCTGAAATTATGCCCTCGACTTTTATCGGGGTCAGATTTCTATCGACCAAATAGTCTTCGAGTGCTGCCGGGGTAAGCACACCGGGACCCTGCGCCAGTAACGGTAATCCCTGCGGGCTCACCCCCGAATAGGTTGCCCAATAAACTTCGCGACGACGGGCATCGGTGGTAACAAGCAAAGGACTGGTTGCGCTGATTGCAGCAGCTATCTCAGGTTTATCGCGCAGTTCAGCAAAAGCCATGGCATCGTGGCTGACCACCCCAAAAATAGGAGCTTCCACTCCGGCGGCAAACATGACCGCTGCAGCAATGCCCACTCGCAAACCGGTAAACGGTGCTGGGCCGCGACCGACAACCACGCTGGAAACTTTGCTAGCCGCTACACCGGCATCACTCAAAACTTGAGCAATCGCCGAACCAATCAATTCGGCATGCTTCATAGCATCGGGGATATTTACCTCGGCACGAACCTCGTCACCCTGAAGCAGCGCCACCGAGGTGCCAGCCGAGGTATCGATTGCCAAAATCCAGTTAGGCAATTTTCACCTGCATTTCTTGCCAGCGACTGCCATTGCCGATGAGGCGCACCATCCGGGTTTCGGTTGCACCGGTGTGATCGCGGTCAATTTCAATATCGAGCCACTGATCAACTAGGCCATCGGTGAAGCCTCTGCCCCACTCGACCAGGGTGATGCTGTGGTCAAAATCAATGTCGAGATCGTCAAGCTCAGCTGGGGAACCGAGGCGATAAGCATCAACGTGCACCAGCACCGGCCCGCCATCGCTGCGCTTATGAGTTCTAGCGATCACAAAGGTTGGGCTTGAAACTGTGCCGATGGTGTTTAGCCCCTCGCCCACGCCGCGAGTAAAAGTTGTTTTTCCGGCGCCGAGAGGACCAGTCAGGACTACTAAATCTCCAGCGCGCAACTGTCTTGCCAGTTGCACGCCGAGCTCATGCATTTGCTCTGGGGTCTCTATTTTCAGCTCGGCCAATAACTGACTCAAGCTAGGTCCTCATCGACAGCACCGAGGTAGCGTCGCGTAAAACGTCCGCCCATCCTGGTCACAATTTCATAGTTGATGGTGTCGGCTGCCCAGGCTAGTTCATCGGCGCTCGGAACACCGGCTGCCGGATCGCCAAACAGTGTGGCAATGTCGCCAATCTGGACCTCATCATCGCCCACATCGACGACAAACTGATCCATGGCTATGCGACCAAGAATTGGGTAATTTTTACCCTTGATGTTCACCCGAGCGTTGCCGGTGGCATTTCGAGGCAGACCCTCGGCATAACCGATTGGAATCAAAGCCAGGGTGGTTTCGCTTTGAGTGCGGTGCAGGTAGCCGTAACTGACCCCGTGCTGGGCTGGAACGCGTTTCACCAAAGCCACCGCTGCGGTTGCGCTCATGGCCGGACGCAAACCATAGTCGGCCGAGGAGTGATCGGTGAACGGTGATAGGCCGTACAGCGAGACTCCGATGCGAACCATTTCATAGTGAGCCTGAGGGTACTTAATCGAGCCGTCAGAGGCAGTGAGGTGACGAAGTTCGAATGGCAATTCGGCCTGCTCGGCCAGAGCTACCGCAGCTTCAAATCGGGCTATCTGCTGCAGATCTTCTTCATCGCTGGTGCATGACAGGTGAGTGAAAATTCCGACAACTTGGATGAAGCCTTCGGCAACCAAAGCCCGAGCGAGCTTGATCAACAGTGGCCAAAGTTCTGCCGTGGCGCCATTACGACCCAAACCGGTATCGATTTTTAGGTGCACTCGAGCAACTCGACCCAGATGCTGTGCTGCGTTAGCTACCTTTTCAAGCTGAAAGTTGTCGGCCACTGAAATTTCGATACCTGCATCAACCGCTCGCACAAAATTTTCGTCGGGATGGTGCAGCCAGGCCAGAATTGGAAGATCGATACCGGCATCGCGAAGCTGCAGTGCTTCGGTAATGTCGGCCACCCCGAGGTAGTCGATGCCGGCTGCTTCAAGTTTTTTAGCTACCGGAATCATGCCGTGACCGTAGGCATTTGCCTTGACCACTCCCATAATTTTCGATTTGCCAACACGCTCGCGCAGCACCGAAAGGTTATAGGCGATTGCGTCCAGGTCAATGATTAGTTCGCGCATGGGCTAAACCTCATCTCCTTCTGCGACCACAAAAGCGGTGGCCATATCGCCATCGTGAGTTATCGAAACATGCAGTTTTCGAATTCCGGCTCGCAAGGCAATCTTGGCGGTCTCGCCGTGCAACCAAATAATTGGCTTGCCCGACGTATCTTTAGCAACCTCGATGCCGTACCATTCAATTCCTTGAGCACCGGCGAGCGCCTTGATGACCGCTTCTTTGGCGGCAAAGCGGCCGGCCATAGTTTGGATTTTGTCATCCCGTTCGCTGTCCAAAAACAGGCGGTCTATCAGCCGTGGAGTTTGGGCTAGTTTCTCTTCAAAACGGCTGATGGCAACCGTGTCTACACCAATGCCAATAATCACTTGTTACTCGACGGTTACCGATTTGGCTAGGTTGCGAGGCTGATCGACATCAAGCCCTTTGGCAGTAGACAGCTCTAGGGCAAACACCTGCAATGGAATTACGGTGAGAATCGCTGAGAATATGTTTTCGCTCTGCGGCACAAAGATTACGTGTTCGGCGTAATGTCCAACCTGCTCGTCGCCTACCTCGGCAATAGCAATAACTCGAGCACCGCGAGCGCGAATCTCTTGAATGTTTGAAATTACCTTGGGGTGCAAACTGTCGGCGTCGCGTGGGCTCGGCACAATCACGATGACCGGCTGCCCCTCTTCGATCAGTGCTATTGGGCCGTGCTTCAACTCACCGGCGGCAAAACCTTCGGCGTGAATATATGCGAGCTCCTTGAGTTTTAGAGCACCTTCCATCGCGACTGGGAAACCAACATTTCGACCCAGGAAAAGCACCGATTTTGCATTTGCCATTTCTCGACCGAGGGCACGGACATCATCAAGATTTTCTAGCACCTTGGTTACTCGAGCCGGCATCTTCAGCAGTTCTTGGCCCAACTGCAGCAAAGTCTCTTGAGCGACGACACCTCGGTTTTGACCGAGGAACAAGGCCAGCAGCATGCCTGCGGTAATTTGTGCGGTTAGCGCTTTGGTGGATGCGACCGCAACTTCGGGGCCGGCATGGGTGTAGATAACCGCATCCGACTCGCGGGCCAAAGTCGCCCCCTGAGTGTTGCAGATCGCCAAGACTTTGGCACCCTGCTCTTTTGCAAAGCGGGTTGCCATCAGTGTGTCCATTGTTTCGCCCGACTGGCTGACCGCAACAATCAAAGTGTTTGGGGTGACAATCGGATCGCGGTACCTGAACTCATGCGAGAGTTCGACCTGCACCGGAATTCGCGAGAATTTCTCGATAGCATACTTGGCAATATCGCAGGCGTAAGCCGCGGTACCACAAGCCACCATAATGATTCGATCAATTGCCTTGATGTCTGCGACAGATAGGCCATCTACTTCGGTTAGTCGCACTGAGCCATCCGAGTTCAAACGACCCATCAGGGTGTCGGCCACTGCCTGAGGTTGGTCGGCAATCTCTTTAGCCATAAACGAAGACCAGCCACCCTTGCTGGCCGCAGAGGCATCCCAGTCGACAGTGAATTCTTCAAAAGTTACCGGAGCACCGGCAAAACTCTGCAACTGCACCGAATCGGCACGCAAAATGACGATTTCATCTTGGCCAACGCTAATTGCCCGGCGAGTGTGCTCAACAAAGGCGGCAACGTCGCTGCCCAAAAAGTTTTCGCCATCGCCCAAACCGATAACCAACGGTGCATTTTTGCGAGCGGCGAGCACCACGTCGGGTTCGTCTTCGTGAATTACCAGGATGGTGAAGGCACCGTGCAGGCGGTTCACTACCTTTGCAAAAGCGGTGGGCAAATCGCCCAAAATTTCGTATTCGCGAGCAATCAGATGGGCAGCAACCTCAGAATCGGTTTCGCTGCTGAATTTGGTGCCTTCGGCTAGCAACTCAGCCTTTAGTTCAGCAAAGTTTTCAATGATTCCATTGTGAATCAGCGACAGTTTGCTTGCCGACCCGCCAAGGTGCGGGTGAGCGTTGGTGTCGGTTGGGGCACCGTGCGTTGCCCAGCGGGTGTGTCCGATACCGATGTGTGAGATGGGCAGTGGATGTGCCTCAATGTCGGCAACCAGATTGTCAAGCTTTCCGGCTTTTTTTCGGGTTTGTAAACCCGAGCCCGGGGCAATAATCGAAACTCCGGCAGAGTCATAGCCTCGGTACTCTAAGCGGCGCAAACCGCCAAGTAAAACATCTAGAGTTGATTTCGGGCCAACATAGCCCACGATTCCACACATGGCATCTAATCTACGGCAGAATGGCACTTTGTGAGCGATGCGCTAAGCCCTTTCCTCGAGATTTCGCGCGCCGACTGGGCCACCCTAAGCAGGTCTACTCAGTCTCCGCTGACCGAGGCTGAAATTGCCCAGATTCGCGGGCTCGGCGACTTTTTAGACATGCGTGAAGTTGAAGAGGTGTACCTACCGGTTTCAAGGCTGCTCAACCTCTATGTTGGAGCGACTCAAAAGTTGCATGCCGTTACCGAAAGTTTCATGGGCGAACGCGCCAGCAAAACTCCGTTCGTAATTGGGGTGGCTGGCTCAGTTGCAGTGGGTAAATCTACGGTTTCCCGAGTTTTGAAAGAGTTACTCAGCCGATGGGAAGGCACCCCGAAAGTCGCGCTGGTGACCACGGACGGGTTTCTTTATCCAAACGCTGAACTGCAGCGTCGAGGCATCATGCATCGCAAAGGTTTTCCAGAAAGTTATGACCGCTTGGCGCTAATCAAGTTTGTTGCTGATGTAAAAAGCGGTGTCGCGCGGGTTACCGCCCCGGTCTATTCGCACCTCAGCTACGACATTGTTCCGGGTGAAGAGGTTGTCGTCGAATCTCCCGATGTGCTGATTGTTGAAGGGTTGACCCTGCTGCAGACTCCGGGCCCGAATCAAGATGTCGCGGTCAGTGATTTCTTTGATTTCAAAATCTACGTGGATGCCGAAACGGATGAAATTCGCTCTTGGTTTATCAACCGTTTCAAAAAGTTGCGGGAAACCGCATTTAGTAATCCGGCGTCCTACTTTCACCGCTACGCCGAACTCGAAGAAGAGTTTGCCCTCGATCGAGCCCAGGAGATTTGGGAAACCATCAATCTGCCAAACCTGAATGAAAACATTTTGCCAACCCGCTCGCGGGCGACCCTGGTTTTGCGCAAGGGTGTCGGGCATTCAGTTTCCAGCGTGCTGCTGCGCAAGGTTTAGTGGTTTAGTCTCGCTGAGCCGGGCCCAGATTTGCGCGCTTTAGAGCTTGAGTTGCTGTTCGACGACACGAGCGATGCGATCGGCCCAGCTTTGAGCCGTGCCCTCATCAGCAGCTTCAACCATCACCCGAACCAAAGGTTCAGTGCCGGATGCACGCAGCAGCACTCGGCCGGTGCCATGCAAGTCGGCCTCAGCTTCGGCAACAGCCGCCTGCAAAACCTGGTTGGTGCTTACTTTGGTCTTGTCGACGCCCGGCACGTTAACCAAAACCTGAGGATAAACCTTCATAGCTTTGGTGAGTTCTGCCAGCGGTTTCTTCGAGCGAGCAACCTCGGCGGCAATCTTGAGCCCGGTCAAGATTCCGTCACCGGTGGTGGCGTACTGCGAGAAAATAACGTGGCCAGATTGCTCGCCACCGAGGGTGTATCCGCCAGAGCGAATTTCTTCGAGCACGTAACGGTCGCCTACTTTGGTTTCGATAACTTCAATGCCGGCTTCTTGCATCGCCAACTTCAAACCAAGGTTGCTCATCACCGTTGCAACCAGCGTGTTTCGAGCTAGCTGACCGCGCTCTTTCAGCGACAGCGCCAAAATTGCCATGATCTGGTCGCCATCCACGATTGCGCCGTTGTGGTCAACAGCCAAGCAGCGATCAGCATCACCGTCGTGAGCAATGCCCAGGTCGGCCGAGTGCTCTAAAACTGCAGTCTGCAGCGCGCTCAGGTGGGTTGAGCCATAACCAAGATTGATGTTTAGACCGTCAGGGTCGGCACCAATCACAATTACTTGGGCACCAGCATCGGCAAACACCTCGGGTGAAACACCGGATGCAGCCCCGTGGGCGCAGTCGACCACAACTTTTAAACCGTCGAGTCGGTTTGGCAGGGCGCCTAAAAGATGCACCACGTAGCGGTCTTCGGCATCAGCAAATCGGGTGACGTGACCTACCCCGCCACCGATAGGCAGCAGCAAGTCGCCGGCCATCGCAGCTTCAATTCGGTCTTCAAGTTCATCAGGAAGTTTGTGGCCTCCGCGAGCAAAAAATTTGATGCCATTATCTGGTGCTGGATTGTGCGAAGCCGAAATCATGACGCCAAAATCGGCATCGAGATCGGCGGTAAGAAACGCTGTTGCTGGGGTTGGTAGAACTCCGGCATCGAAAACGTCAACGCCCGATCCCGCTAAACCGGCACTGACTGCGGCGGCAAGAAATTCTCCGGAGATGCGGGGGTCACGACCGATTACAGCTTTTGGCTTCAGCCCTCTGGCGCGGGCATCTTCGCCGAGCACAACGGCTGCAGCCTGGGCAAGTTTGACGGCGATATCGACCGTTAAATCACGATTGGCGAGACCTCGAACACCGTCGGTGCCAAAGAGTCTCGCCATATCGTGAGTTTATGCTTTTGAAAGCTTGAAGTGTTGGATTAACGCTTCGAGAACTGTGAAGCCTTGCGGGCCTTCTTTAGACCAGCCTTCTTGCGCTCGATGACACGTGCATCGCGCTTTAGGAAGCCAGCCTTCTTTAGTGCAGGGCGGTTGTTGTCGCGGTCGATCTCGTTTAGTGCACGAGCGATGCCTAGACGAAGTGCGCCAGCCTGACCAGCAACACCGCCACCGTTGATTCGAGCAATGACGTCGTATGCGCCCTTTAGCTCGGTAACGGTGAATGGGTCGTTGATTAGTTGCTGGTGCAACTTGTTTGGAAAGTAGTCGGCTAGGTCGCGGCCGTTAACCTTGATAACGCCGGTTCCTGGCACGATGCGTACGCGAGCAACTGCCTCTTTGCGGCGGCCTAGACCAGCACCTGGCTGAGTTAGTGCGCCACGGGTACGAACCGGAGCAGCCTTAGCTGCTGGAGTCTCGGTGGTGTAGCTCTCTGGAGCTGCTTCTACGATTTCGTTCTTAGCCACGAATTTTCCTCGAGTCTTTTCTTAGCGGAGCTTACTGAGCAACCTGGTCGATGATGAACGGCTTTGGCTGCTGAGCTGCGTGTGGGTGCTCTGCGCCGCGGTAAACCTTAAGTTTTGCCAACTGGTCTGCGCCCAGTTTGTTCTTTGGCAACATGCCCTTGATGGCCTTTTCAACTGCCTTTTCAGGGTTCTTCTCTAGAAGCTCTGAGTATGCGGTTGCGGTAAGACCGCCTGGGTAACCAGAGTGGCGGAACGCCTTCTTCTGGGCAAGCTTTGAACCGGTTAGGGCTACTTTGTCTGCGTTGACGATGATGACAAAGTCGCCATTGTCCATGTGCGGTGCAAAGGTTGGCTTGTGCTTGCCGCGCAGCAATGCTGCTGCGTGTGTTGCAAGACGGCCGAGGACTACGTCGGTGGCGTCAATGACAAGCCACTCGTTGCTCAGCTCGTGAGCCTTTGGTGAATAAGTACGCACGCTTAATTGCCTTCTACTTCTGTGTCGGATTGAAATGAATCCGCGCTGGAAGAGATTCTTCTCTGGGATTCAAGTTTTCAAGCTGGCCTAAAACCAGCACCAAGAGCCAAGTTTAGCCCGATAACACCGCTTAGGTCAAACCCTAATATTCTTCGAGGGTGCGAACGCTTCGGGCCTTTTCGGCTTGGGCGGCTAAGAGGTCGTCAGTCGGATAACCAATTTCGATCAGGGTCAACCCGTGCGGGGCAACAACCTTATAAGAACCCACCCTGGATGCCGCTTTCAGCTTTGACTCAATATCTGCTGCTGAAGCCCGCCCCTCGCCCACCGCAATCAGTGCGCCAACGATGGACCGCACCATATTGTGGCAAAAGGCATCCGCGGTTAGAAAAATTTCGATTACATCGCCGTCGTGATTGTTTCTGGTGACCGAGATCTCACGCAGTTCACGAATGGTGGTCGAACCCTCGCGAGGTTTGCAAAATGAAGCAAAATCGTGCAAACCATAAAGTTTTTCGGCGGCCTGCTGCATAGTTGGCAGGTCTAAAGGCTTTGGCAACCACAGCGTATAGCGAGATTGCAGAGGGTTTTTTTGCGAGGCGCCATCGGCAATTCGAAAGCGATAGCTGCGAAAAGTTGCCGAAAACCTTGCATCAAAGCCGGGTGCCGCAGCCGCAATTTCATCAACATGGATATCGTTGGGCAATAAGGAATTGAGCCGACCGAGCCAGCGAGAATCACGCCCTAGCCGTTTGAGTTGCTCGGCCGAAAGATCGACGTGTGCTACCTGATTCAGGGCATGCACTCCGGCATCGGTGCGACCGGCAACGCGAAGACCAAAGTCAGTGGCATCGTCACCAAAAAGTATGCTGAGAGCCTTGATTAATTCACCGGCAACGGTGCGCAAGTTTGGCTGTTTGGCCCATCCGCTGAAATCAGTGCCATCGTACGAAAGACGAAGTTTAAAACGAAACAGCCCGTCGGCCATCGGGCTAACGGGCTGATTCATAAGGTTTAGATTACTCGGCTGCGCCTTCAGCTGGTGCCTCAGTGGCAGCAGCTGCCTCTTCAACAACAACTTCAGCAGCGGCTTCAGCAACTGGTGCTTCTGCTGCCTCAGTAGCCACAACTTCTTCGGTAGCTACTTCTTCAGCAACAACCTCGGCGGCCTCGGCAGCAACTGCTGCACCGGCTACAGCCTTAACTGCGTTCTGCAGCTTTGGCTTCTTGGTAGCAGCCTTAGGGTTTACTGGCTCAAGAACGAGCTCAATAAGTGCCATCGGTGCGTTGTCGCCTTTGCGGAAGCCAAGTTTGGTGATTCGGGTGTAGCCACCCTGACGGTCGGCAACCGCTGGAGCAATGTTGGTGAATAGTTCGTGAACCACTGACTTGTCGGTAATCTGAGCCAAAACACGACGACGAGCTGAAAGGTCGCCACGCTTTGCAAAGGTGACCAGACGCTCGGCAAGTGGACGTAGGCGCTTAGCCTTGGTCTCGGTGGTGGTGATCTTTCCGTGCATGAACAACGAAGTCGCCATGTTGCGAAGCATTAGACGCTCGTGAGCTGGTCCGCCACCTAGACGTGGGCCCTTAGTTGGGGTAGGCATTGTTTTCTCCTCTTAGATTCTCTCGAGGACCGGCTTATGCCTGGTCGTCCTCGTCGTAGGCCGAGCTGAAATAAGCTGCGTCGAAGCCAGGAACTGCGTCTTTGAACTTCAGTCCCATTGAAGTTAGCTTGTCGCGAACCTCATCTACCGACTTGCTGCCGAAGTTGCGGATGTTCATCAACTGGTCTTCGGAAAGAGCGATTAGCTCTGCGACAGTGTTGATGCCTTCACGCTTTAGGCAGTTGTATGAGCGGACGGTTAGGTCCAGGTCTTCGATCGGCATGGCTAGTTCTGGTGCAAGACCAACCTCAACCGGAGCTGGGCCAATCTCGATACCTTCGGCTGCGTTGTTTAGTTCGCGTGCAAGACCGAATAGCTCAACCAAAGTGTGACCAGCTGATGCAACTGCATCGCGTGGGCTGATTGAAGGCTTGGTCTCGACGTCGACGATTAGCTTGTCGAAGTTGGTGTACTCACCGGCACGAGTTGCCTCAACGCGGTAAGAAACCTTTAGCACTGGCGAGTAGATCGAATCGATCGGGATGACGCCAGCGTCTGCATCTGGGTTGCGGTTCTGCGAAGCCTGTACATAGCCACGGCCGCGCTCGATGGTTAGCTCAACCTCAAACTTGCCCTTTGCATTTAGGGTCGCGATTACCAACTCTGGGTTGTGAATCTCGACACCGGCAGGAGCCTGAATGTCAGCGGCGGTAACCTGACCAGCAGTCTGCTTGCGCAGATGAGCAACAACCGGTGCGTCGTGCTCTGAAGAAACAACTAGATCTTTGATGTTCAAGATGATCTCGGTGACATCTTCTTTTACACCCTGGATGGTGCTGAACTCGTGGCTGACACCATCGATGCGAATGTTGGTAACTGCTGCACCTGGGATAGATGAAAGCAGGGTACGACGGAGAGAGTTTCCTAGGGTGTAACCGAAACCTGGCTCAAGTGGCTCTAGCGAGAAACGTGAGCGATTCGGTGATAGAACTTCTTCGTGAAGAGTTGGACGTTGTGCAATTAGCACTATTGGTTCCTTTCAGCTAGGCATCCGCTATTTGATGCCTATTTGTTGGAGCCGCACAGTGGCCACTGAGCGGATAAAACTTTTTAGTTGTCTGACTGGTTGCAGAGCAAGACCAGTTCTTGCCACAGAAAACTGTTTACACAGTTTCGGGGCAAAGGAAGCTAGTTAGACGCGACGACGCTTTGGTGGGCGGCAACCGTTGTGAGCCTGAGGAGTTACGTCTGAGATTGAACCAACCTCTAGACCTGCTGCCTGAAGCGAACGGATTGCGGTCTCGCGGCCTGAACCTGGACCCTTCACGAAAACGTCAACCTTCTTTAGGCCGTGCTCTTGAGCCTTACGGGCAGCTGCCTCAGCGGCTAGCTGTGCGGCGAACGGGGTTGACTTACGTGAACCCTTGTAACCGACGTCACCCGATGATGACCAAGAGATTACGGCACCGGTGGTGTCGGTAATCGAAACGATGGTGTTGTTGAAGGTTGACTTGATGTGAGCTTGACCCACAGCAATGTTCTTCTTGTCTTTTTTGCGTGGCTTACGAGCGGCCGATGCCTTTGGTGCTGCCATGAAATTCTCCTAAATTCTTAAATCTTTGGGGCTTCACTTAGCCAAAGGCTTAGCGGGTAGCCTTCTTCTTGCCGGCTACGGTGCGCTTTGGACCCTTGCGAGTACGAGCGTTGGTTTTGGTGCGCTGACCACGAACTGGTAGGCCCTTGCGGTGGCGAATACCCTCGTATGAACCGATTTCAACTTTGCGGCGAATGTCGGCTGCAACATCACGGCGGAGGTCACCCTCAACCTTGTAGTTACCTTCGATGTAGTCACGAATTGCGACCAACTGCTCGTCGGTTAGGTCTTTTACGCGGATGTCTTTGTTGACTTTGGTCTCAGCAAGAATCTCAACTGAGCGAGTACGGCCAATGCCGTAGATGTAGGTTAGTGCGATTTCGACGCGTTTCGCGTCTGGAATATCGGCTCCGGCAACACGTGCCATAGGGATTTCTCCTTGTTTGTTGAAGGTCTGCAGCAGCGCTTCCGAATCTCACGATTGGGCTCCGGCCTTCTCCGGAGGTGACGAACTTACAGTTCGTTGCGTTGCCTTGTATTTATTTAGTTGTGAAGAAGCTCTAGGACTAGCCCTGGCGCTGCTTGTGACGTGGGTTCTCGCAGATCACCATGACTCGACCGTGACGACGGATGACCTTGCACTTGTCGCAGATCTTCTTGACGCTTGGGTTTACCTTCATGGGTATTACTTTCTTTATTTGTAGCGATAAATGATTCGGCCACGAGTCAGGTCATAGGTGCTCAACTCTACGATGACCTTGTCCTCAGGGAGGATTCGGATGTAGTGCTGACGCATCTTGCCCGAAATGTGAGCCAAGACTTTGTGCCCGTTATCTAGCTCGACACGGAACATTGCGTTCGGAAGAGCTTCAACTACTGTGCCTTCAATTTCGATGACACCGTCTTTGCTGGCCATAGCCTCACTTATCTACTTCAGGGATTTGGTGGGCACGCAAAAAATCACCAAAAAAGTTTGGGACTTTGTGCAAAACACACCGAAGTTCAATCCTAGGGGAAAACCTAGAATATTGGTAGTCGAGATTTAAAGCGCTACTGGAGTTATGCCGAATTGGGCCAGCTTCGCCGTACCGCCATCGGGTTCGGTAAGCACCCAAATGCCTCGATCGTGCACCGCAATTGAATGCTCCCAGTGCGAGGCATCCGACTTGTCTTTGGTCGACACCGTCCAACCATCCGGCAAAATTTTCACGTTTGGTTTGCCGTCGGTAACCATCGGCTCAATGGCAACACACAACCCAGGCTGAACCTTAGGGCCCTTAAATTTGGTGCGGTAATTGAACACCGGTGGGTCTTCGTGCATCGAGCGACCGATACCGTGACCGACGTAATCCTCAAGTATGCCGTAGCGCCCCTGAGAGCGAATGTAATCTTCGATGGCGGTGCCTACCTCATTTAAGAATTCGGCTTTGGCTAAAGCAGCAATGCCCACCCATAGCGACTGCTCAGTGACATCACTAAGTTTTTGACGACGAGCCACCACATCCAGATCTGCCGGTGCGAAACCTTCGGCGTTAGGCACCACAACACTGATCGCACTGTCGCCGTTCCACTCGCCCATTTCGGCACCACAGTCGATTGAAACTAAGTCGCCCGGCTGAAGCACTCGGTCGCCGGGGATACCGTGCACAACCTCGTCATTCACTGACGAACAAATGGTGTGGAAGTATCCCGGCACTAATTGAAAGTTTGATCGACCACCGAGACGAACTATAGCCTCATCGGCAACATTGTTTAGCTCGAGGGTGGTGATGCCCGGACGTACGGCTTTTCTAACTGCAGCTAGCGCTGCTGCCGTAGCGAGACCAGCCTTGCGCATCAGCACAATTTCGGCATTGGTTTTAAGCTCGTAAGCCTCGCGCGACATTTGAAATTAACTAAGGGGCTTGATGCCGCGAGCGGCTAGCGCGTCAAGGATGCGACCTGTAACCTCGGCAACTTCGCCCAGACCGTCAATGGTGATGACAATGTCGCGAGCTGCATAGATGTCGATGAGCGGGGCGGTTTGCTCTTCGTAAACCTCAAGTCTGCGACGAATAACCTCTTCGGTGTCATCGGCGCGACCCTGCTCTTGAGCACGGTTTAGCAAGCGGCGCACGACCTCATCGGTGTCGGCGGTCAGTAAGACCACAGCGTCGAGTTTTGAACCGGCAGCGGCAAGGATGTCGTCTAGTTCTTTTACCTGATCGGCGGTGCGAGGGTAGCCATCAAGAAGAAAACCAGGCTGGGCATCTTCTTGGCTGAGGCGGTCTCTAACCAAATCGTTGGTAACGCTGTCTGGAACGTATTCGCCGCGGTCCATGAAAGATTTAGCCAGTTTGCCCAACTCGGTTTCATTCTTCACGTTGTAGCGAAAAATGTCTCCGGTCGAGATGGCTGGAATCGAAAAAGCTTGCGCCAAGCGTTCAGCTTGGGTGCCCTTACCGGCACCTGGGGCGCCGATTAGGAGGAAACGGCTCACTTCAATAGACCTTCATAGTTTCGCTGTTGCATCTGAGCAGAAATCTGCTTGACAGTCTCAAGACCAACACCAACGATGATCAAAATCGAAGTACCACCGAATGGGAAGTTCTGGTTGGCGCCGATTAGCGAGAATGCCACAAGCGGAATAAGAGCAATCAATCCTAGGTAAATTGCGCCCGGGAAGGTGATGCGGCTGAGCACATACTCGAGGTATTCGGTGGTCGGGCGACCAGCGCGGATACCTGGGATGAAGCCGCCGTACTTCTTCATGTTGTCGCTAACCTCTTCAGGGTTGAAGGTGATTGCTACGTAGAAGTAGGTGAAGCCCAAAATTAGTAGGAAGTACAGAGCCATGTAAAGCGGGTGGTCTCCGCTGGTTAGGTAGGTCGAAACCCAAGTAACCCAGTCGGCAACCTGACCGTTTGCGTCTGGCTGGTTGAACTGCGCGATTAGAGCAGGCAAGTAAAGCAAAGACGAGGCAAAGATAACTGGTACCACACCGGCCATGTTGACCTTGATTGGGATGTAGGTGCTCTGGCCACCGTAGGTGCGCTTGCCCACCATGCGCTTGGCATACTGAACCGGGATGCGGCGCTGTGACTGCTCGACCAAGATAACCAAGCCAACCACGACCACACCAACTGCTAGCACTAGCAATAGGGTTTCGATGTCGCGGCTTTCGGCTATGCCCCATAGCGATGCAGGGAAAGTTGCAGCAATTGAGGCAAAGATAAGCAATGACATACCGTTGCCAACGCCGCGTTCGGTGATTAGCTCACCGAGCCACATGATTAGTCCGGTGCCCGCGGTCATGGTGATGACCATCAGCGCAACCGCCCAAGGCGAAGAGTCGGTAAGGATTGGCAACACACAGTCGGCACCGAAAAGTGCGCCCTGACGAGCAACCGCAATAAGAGTGGTTGACTGCAACACACCTAGCGCAATGGTTAGGTAGCGGGTGTACTGGGTAAGAGTTGCCTGACCAGACTGGCCCTCTTTGTAGAGAGTCTCAAAGCGCGGAATTACCACGCGAAGCAGCTGGGTGATGATCGATGCGGTGATGTAAGGCATGATGCCAAGCGCAAAGATCGAGAGCTGAAGAAGAGCGCCACCAGAAAACAGGTTTACGAGTTCGTAAAGACCTGAAGTGTTCTGGGTCTGTGCAAGACAGAGCTGCACGTTTCCATAGTCGACGAATGGTGCTGGAATGAACGAGCCCAAACGGAAAATGGCAACGATAGCGAGCGTGAATGCAAGCTTGTTTCGTAGGTCCGGTGTGCGGAATGCACGAACAATGGCGCTAATCAACTTAAGCCTCCCCTGGTTTACGAATAGTCGGTGACTACTCGTTTACCGAGCCACCAGCGGCAACGATTTTGGCCTTTGCAGATGCAGAGACTTTGTCGACGCTGACATTGAGTTTAACCGAAATGTCCCCGTTGCCCAGTACCTTGACGAGCTCGTTGTTACGAACGGCGCCCTTGGCAACTAGATCAGCAACGGTTACGTTTCCACCAGCTGGGTATAGCTCAGCTAGCTTCTCAATGTTGACTACCTGGTACTCAACACGGAATGGGTTCTTGAAACCGCGAAGTTTTGGAGTACGCATTACTAGACGCACGCCACCACCCTCGAAGCCTGGGCGAACCTGGTAACGAGCCTTAGTACCCTTGGTACCACGGCCCGCGGTCTTACCCTTAGAACCTTCACCACGACCAACACGGGTGCGCTCAGTTTTTGAGCCCGGTGCTGGACGAAGGTGGTGCAACTTGACGATGTTTGACTTCTCAACAGCAGGAGCAGCCTTTTTAGCGGCTGGCTTCTTTGCTGCTGGCTTTGCGTCAGCAACCTTTTCTTCAGCAGCAGCCTTAGGTGCGGCCTTGGCGGCAGCAGCCTTCGGTGCAGCAGCCTTAGCAGCTGGCTTAGCAGCAGCCTTCGGTGCGGCAGCCTTTTCGGCAGCGGCTTTTGGTGCAGCCTTAGCGGCAGCAGCCTTCGGTGCAGCTGCTTTCGCAGCTGGCTTCTTCTCTTCGGCCATTAGTTAATCTCCTCAACCTTTACTAGGTGAGCAACAGTGCGAACCATGCCGCGCACCGACTGAGAATCTTCTTTGACGATGATGTCGCCGATTCGCTTCAGTCCTAGGGTGCGAAGGGTTTCGCGCTGATTTGGCTTGTTGCCAACTGAGCTCTTGATCTGGGTCACCTTTAGACGGTTAGCCATTAGGCACCTGCCTTCTGCTGACGAAGAAGACCCTTAGGAGCAACTTCTTCAAGCGATAGACCACGACGTGCTGCAACTGCTGCTGGCTCTTCGAGCTGACGCAGTGCCTCAACGGTCGCGTGAACGATGTTGATGGTGTTTGAGGATCCGAGCGACTTGCTTAGCACGTCGTGGATACCGGCACACTCAAGAACTGCACGAACTGGACCACCGGCGATAACACCGGTACCAGCGGCAGCTGGGCGAAGTAGCACTACACCGGCAGCAGCCTCACCCTGAACCGGGTGAGGAATGGTGCTGGCCACGCGAGGAACGCGGAAGAAGTTCTTCTTGGCTTCTTCAACACCCTTTGCGATTGCGCTTGGAACTTCTTTTGACTTGCCGTAGCCAACGCCAACTAGACCGTTGCCGTCACCGACAACAACCAAAGCGGTGAAGCTGAAGCGACGACCACCCTTGACCACCTTAGAAACGCGGTTGATTGTTACAACACGCTCTAGGAATGGGCTCTTCTCGGTTTCGCGTTCGCGACGGTCGTTGCGTGGGCCGCGCTCACGTGAACCACGACGGGCTTCACGCTCGTTAGCGTCTACCACTGGTGCTGCAGTTTCGGTTGACTCAGTTGCCACCGTTTGCTCCTTGTTCTCAGCCATTAGAGGACCAACCCTCCTTCGCGTGCGCCGTCTGCAATTGCTGCGATACGACCTGCGTACTTGTTTCCACCGCGGTCAAAAACAACCTCAGCGATGCCAGCCTTCTTGGCGCGCTCTGCAATTAGCAGACCGACAGCCTTCGACTTGTCTGACTTGGTGCCGGTCGCCTTGCGAAGGTCGGCTTCCATGGTCGAAGCTGAAACCAGGGTTACACCCTTGGTGTCATCGACAACCTGAACGAATACGTGGCGGGCCGAGCGAGTTACTACTAGACGTGGACGAAGCGCGTCACCGGCAATCTTCTTGCGAAGACGAAGGTGGCGACGAGTACGTGCAGCGCTCTTGCTCTTACCGCGGGTGCGAGATACCAGACCCATAATTACTTACCTGACTTTCCGGCCTTGCGACGAACAACCTCGCCGGCGTAACGGACACCCTTGCCCTTGTAAGGCTCTGGCTTGCGTAGCTTGCGTAGGTTGGCAGCAACTTCACCAACAGCCTGCTTCGAGATACCCGAAACGGTTAGCTTGGTGTTGCCTTCTACTTCGAACTTGATACCCTCTGGGGCCTTGACCAGGATGGGGTGCGAATAACCGAGTGCGAACTCGATGTCGGCGCCCTTAGCGGTTACGCGGTAACCGGTACCTACAATTTCAATGCCCTTGGTGAAACCCTGGGTTACACCTTGGATGTTGTTGGCGATCAGGGTGCGAGTTAGACCGTGGAGCGAACGTGAGTTGCGCTCATCGTCTGGACGAGAGACAACTAGGTTGCCGTCTTCTAGAACTACGCTGATCGGAGCTGGAACCTCGTGTGAGAGGGTGCCTTTTGGACCCTTAACCTCAATGGTGGCGCCATCAATTTTGACCTCGACACCGGCTGGAACCGGGATCGGTAACTTACCAATACGTGACATCTGTGATTACCAAACGTAGGCGAGGACTTCTCCGCCTACTCCCTTCTTGGCAGCCTGACGGTCGGTTAGTAGACCGGATGAAGTTGACAGGATAGCGATACCTAGGCCACCTAGAACTCGTGGAAGTTCGGTGCTCTTTGCGTAAACGCGAAGACCTGGCTTAGAGACACGCTTGATGCCAGCGATTGAACGCTCGCGGTTTGGGCCGTACTTTAGCTCGACGCTCAGGGTCTTACCGACCTCAGCATCTTCGACCTTTACTGATGCAACATAACCCTCAGACTTGAGGATCTCTGCGATACCAGCCTTTAGCTTGCTGTAAGGCAGGCTAATTGACTCGTGGTACGCCGAGTTTGCGTTGCGCAGCCGGGTCAGAAAGTCTGCTACCGGATCTGTCATTGTCATGGTGATTCCATTTCTTCGGAGGTATCCAGGCCGTTTACAAGCGGCTGGACCTTGCCGATTTTATTAGTTGGTCTTGAAAGGGAAGCCAAGCGCCTTTAGCAGCGCGCGGCCCTCGTCGTTGGTCTTTGCGGTGGTCACAACAGTGATGTCCATACCGCGTGGACGGTCGATCTTGTCCTGGTCGATTTCGTGGAACAGAGTCTGCTCCTGAAGACCGAAGGTGTAGTTTCCGTTGCCGTCAAACTGCTTGTCGCTTAGTCCGCGGAAGTCGCGAACACGAGGAAGAGCAAGGTTTAGTAGGCGGTCTAGGAACTCCCACATGCGGTCGCCACGAAGAGTTACGTGTGCACCGATGGCCTGGCCTTCGCGAAGCTTGAACTGCGCAATTGACTTGCGAGCTAGGTTTACCTGAGGCTTCTGACCGGTGATTGCGGTTAGGTCGCGAATTGCGGCTTCGATGAGCTTGCCATCTTTAGCTGCTTCACCAACACCCATGTTGACAACAATCTTGGTTAGGTTAGGCACCTGGTGTGGGTTGGTAAAACCAAACTCTGCCACTAGAGCAGCCTGGATGTCAGCCTTGTACTTTGCCTTTAGGCGTGGCTGTGCTTTTACAGTCTGTGCTGCCATTAGATGTCCTTACCTGACTTCTTCGCAACGCGAACACGAACAGTCTTCTTAACACCGTTTACGGTCTTGGTTTCAAAACGAACACCGATACGAGTTGGCTTTTTCGATGATGGGTCTACCAAAGCAACGTTTGAAACGTGGATTGGTGCCTCAACGGTCTCAATGCCGCCGGTTGGAGCACCCTTCTCGGTCTGGCCGACGCGGGTGTGCTTCTTGACAAGGTTTACACCCTGAACGATTACGCGGTTCTTCTCACGGTCAACAGCAAGAACGGTGCCCTGCTTGCCGCGGTCGCCGCCTTTGTCTTGCTTGCGTCCGGTGATTACCTGAACTAGGTCGCCCTTTTTGATGGTCGCCATTCTTACAACACCTCCGGTGCTAGCGAGATGATCTTCATGAACTTCTTGTCGCGAAGCTCACGGCCAACTGGACCGAAAATACGCGTTCCCTGTGGCTCACCATCTTTTTTGATGATTACGGCTGCGTTCTCGTCGAACTTGATGTAAGAGCCATCTGGACGACGGGTCTCTTTCACAGTGCGAACTACAACGGCCTTGACGACATCACCCTTCTTGACGTTTCCACCTGGGATTGCGTCTTTCACGGTGGCGACAATTTGGTCACCTAGTCCCGCGTAACGACGCTTTGAACCGCCGAGAACACGGATAACCAAGAGCTCTTTGGCGCCGGTGTTGTCGGCTACCTTGAGTCTGGACTCCTGCTGAAGCATTTTTTACTCCTTGTTATTTGGGCCTTCATTCCGACGAATGCCCAAGGGGTTTGTTACTTGGCCTTTTCGATGATTTCGACTAGGCGCCAGTTCTTAGTTGCTGATAGTGGACGGGTCTCGCTGATTAGCACGAGGTCGCCGATACCTGCGGTGTTTAGCTCATCGTGAGCCTTGACCTTCTTTGAGCGGGTAAGCACCTTGCCGTAAAGCGGGTGCTTTACGCGGTCTTCTACCTCAACAACGATGGTCTTGTTCATCTTGTCGCTGACAACGTAGCCACGACGAGTCTTGCGGTAGCCGCGAGCCTCGGTGGTTGCTTCAGCTGCAGTGTTCTTCTCAGCCATGTTTATGCCTCCTCGGTGGCAGCAGCTTCAGCCGCTGCTTTCTTTGCCTTTGGAGCAGCCTTGGCAGCAGCTGCAGGAACTGCGCGGATGCCGAGCTCACGCTCACGAATGATTGTGTAGATGCGAGCGATGTCACGCTTTACCGCACGTAGACGACCGTGGCTTTCTAGCTGGCCGGTGGCCGACTGGAAGCGTAGGTTGAAAAGCTCTTCGCGAGCCTTCTTTAGCTCTTCTACCAAAACTGAATCTTCAATCTTGTCGAGTTCAGCTGGGGTTAGGTTCTTTGAACCGATCGCCATTATGCGTCACCTTCTTCACGCTTGATGATGCGAGCCTTTAGCGGAAGCTTGTGGATCGCGCGGGTCATTGCTTCACGAGCTAGCTCTTCGCTAACACCCGAAACTTCGAATAGCACGCGGCCTGGCTTTACGTTAGCTACCCACCACTCAGGTGAACCCTTACCTGAACCCATGCGGGTTTCAGCAGGCTTCTTGGTTAGTGGACGGTCTGGATAAATGTTGATCCAAACCTTTCCACCACGCTTGATGTGACGAGTCATTGCAATACGCGCTGACTCAATCTGGCGGTTGGTTACGTAAGCAGGGGTTAGTGCCTGGATGCCGAACTCACCGAATGCAACGGTGGTTCCACCAGAAGCTGCACCTGTGCGCTTTGGGTGGTGCTGCTTGCGGTGCTTTACGCGACGAGGAATCAACATGGTTATGCCTCAACCTTCTCTGCAGCTGGTGCTGCAACTTCTGCTGCCGCTGCTGCTGGTGCAGCTGCTGGCTGGCGACGTGGGCGGTCAGAACGGTCTGAACGCTTTGGCGCTGCTGCCTGCTGTGCGGCTAGATCTTTGTTGGTGATGTCACCCTTGTAGATCCATACCTTTACACCGATGCGACCGAAAACGGTCTTGGCCTCGTAGAAGCCGTAGTCGATGTTGGCACGAAGAGTGTGTAGTGGAACACGGCCTTCACGGTAGAACTCGGTGCGTGACATTTCAGCGCCGCCAAGACGACCAGAGGTCTGTACACGAACACCCTTGGCACCCTGACGTAGGGCACCCTGCATTCCTTTTCGCATAGCGCGACGGAATGCAACACGGGCGTTTAACTGCTCGGCGATGCCCTGAGCAACAAGCTGAGCGTCTAGATCTGGGTTCTTGACCTCGAGGATGTTTAGCTGAATCTGCTTGCCGGTTAGCTTCTCAAGCTCGGCACGGATTAGTTCAGCCTCGGCTCCACGACGACCAATTACTAGACCTGGGCGTGCGGTGTGGATGTCAACGCGAACACGGTCACGGGTGCGCTCGATCTCAACTCGTGAAACACCAGCACGGTCTAGGCGGGTAGTTAGCAGGTTGCGAAGCTTGGTGTCTTCGGCAACGTAGTCTGCATAGCGCTGACCTGGCTTGGTTGAGTCGGTGAACCAACGTGAAACGTGGTCGGTAGTGATTCCTAGACGGAAACCGAATGGATTGACTTTCTGACCCATTAGTTACCACCCTTCTTTGCGGCGCCAGCCTTTTTAGCAGCTAGCTCATCTGGGGTTGCAACCACAACGGTGATGTGGCTGGTGCGCTTGTTGATGCGGAATGCGCGTCCCTGTGCACGAGGCATGAAACGCTTTAGGGTGGTTCCCTCGTCAACAAAAGCTGCTGAAACGAATAGGTCATCCTCGTTTAGGTAGGTGTTGCTTGCATCGGCCTTGACCTTAGCGTTAGCAATAGCTGCCTGAACCAACTTGTATACCGGCTCGCTAGCTGCCTGAGGGGCGAACTTCAAGATCGCCATAGCCTCGGTAGCCTGCTTTCCGCGGATCAAGTTGACGACGCGACGAGCCTTCATCGGGGTGACGCGGATGTGACGCACACGTGCGACTGCTTCCATTGTCTTCTCCTCTTTCTCTCAGGCGCCGCTTACTTGCGGCGACCCTTCTTGTCGTCCTTCACGTGACCACGGAAGGTGCGGGTAGGTGCGAATTCGCCAAGCTTGTGACCGACCATGGTCTCAGTGACGAAAACTGGGATGTGCTTGCGACCGTCGTGTACGGCGATGGTGTGACCCAACATTGCCGGAACGATCATTGAGCGGCGTGACCAGGTCTTGATCACGTTCTTGGTGTTGGCCTCATTCTGCTTGGCGACCTTCTGGAACAGGTGGTCGTCAACGAATGGACCTTTCTTCAAACTACGTGGCATTCTTCAGACTCCTACTAACGCTGCTTGCCGTTTGGACGACGACGAACAATCATCTTGTCGCTTGGAAGGTTTGGCTTACGGGTGCGGCCCTCGGCCTGACCCCATGGGCTAACTGGGTGACGACCACCAGAGGTACGGCCTTCACCACCACCGTGCGGGTGGTCGACTGGGTTCATAACAACACCACGAACGGTTGGGCGAACGCCCTTCCAACGCATGCGGCCTGCTTTACCCCAGTTAATGTTTGACTGCTCGGCGTTACCTACTTCACCAACGGTGGCGCGGCAACGAGCATCTACGTTACGGATTTCGCCCGAAGGTAGACGAAGCTGTGCGTAAGGACCATCTTTTGCAACTAGACGGATTGATGCACCGGCCGAACGACCTAGCTTTGCACCGCCGCCTGGCTTTAGCTCGATGGCGTGAACCACGGTACCAACTGGGATGTTCTTCAGTGGTAGAGCGTTTCCAGGCTTGATGTCTGCGCCTGGACCCTGCTCGATGCGGTCGCCCTGCTTTAGCTTGTTAGGAGCGATGATGTAACGCTTGGTGCCGTCGATGTAGTGCAGCAAAGCGATGCGCGCGGTACGGTTTGGGTCGTACTCGATGTGTGCAACGGTTGCTGGAACGCCATCTTTGTCGTTGCGACGGAAGTCGATAACGCGGTACTGACGCTTGTGACCGCCACCGATGTGGCGAGTGGTCACGCGACCAGCTGAGTTACGACCACCGGTCTTTGACAGTGGACGAAGTAGCGACTTCTCAGGAGTCGAGCGAGTGATTTCAGCAAAATCTGAAACCGATGCACCACGACGACCTGGGGTCGTTGGCTTGTATTTACGGATTGCCATTTTCTAGGTTCCTCTCGCCTAACCGACGTTGCCGAAGATGTCGATAGAGCCGGACTTAAGGGTCACGATGGCACGCTTAGTGTCTTTGCGCTTGCCCAAACCGAACTTGGTTCGGCGGGTCTTGCCAACGCGGTTAAGGGTGTTGACCGAAGCAACCTTGACACCGAAGATAACTTCGATGGCCTGCTTGATCTCGGTCTTGTTTGAACGAGGGTCAACTTCGAAGGTGTACTTGCCATTGTCGATCAAGTTGTAGCTCTTTTCAGAGACAATCGGCTTGATGATGACCTCGCGTGGGTCTTTGTTGATCGCAGCCATTCTTATGCCTCCTCGGCGGCCTCAACAGAAGTAGCTACAGCCTTAGCTGAGCCCTTTGCTGGACCTGCAATAAATGCGTCTAGAGCTGACTTGGTGAAAATCACGTCGTCGGCAAGCATGATGTCGTAAGCGTTGATCTGGTCAACCGGCAGCACGTGTAGCTGCTGAAGGTTGCGCAAGCTCTTGTAGCTGACCTCGTCGGCACGGTCTAGAACTACTAGAACGTTGCGACGTGAGGTGAGCTGGTTGATGATTGCTGAAGCTGCCTTGGTTGATGGTGATGAACCAATAGCGAACTCTGAGATCACGTGTAGACGACCGTTACGTGCGCGGTCTGATAGGGCTCCGCGAACTGCAGCTGCGATCATCTTTTTAGGAGTGCGCTGCTCGTAGGTGCGAGGCTTTGGACCGTGGGTGATGTAACCGCCACGCATCTGTGGAGCGCGAAGCGAACCCTGACGGGCGCGACCGGTTCCTTTTTGCTTGAACGGCTTCTTACCGGTTCCGGAAACTTCACCGTGACGCTTGGTCGACTGGGTGCCCTGACGAGCTGCAGCCAACTGTGCAACAACTACCTGGTGGATTAGCGGAACGTTAGTTACGACGTCGAACATGTCGGCAGGAAGTTCAGCTGAGCCAGCCTTCTTGCCAGTGACGTCGAGAACGTCAACCTTTGTGGTTTCTGCCATTTGGGTTACGCTCCCTTCACTGCGTTGCGGACGAATACTAGAGAACCCTTAGGCCCTGGAACTGCACCCTTTACCAAAAGCAAGCCGCGCTCTGCGTCGACTGAGTGCAAGGTGAGGTTTAGTGTGGTGACGCGGTCAGAACCCATGCGACCAGCCATCTTCTTGCCCTTGAAAACGCGACCCGGTGTCGAAGACATACCGATCGAACCAGGCTTACGGTGGTTGCGGTGCTGACCGTGTGAGGCGCCTACACCGGCAAAGCCGTGGCGCTTCATGTGACCTGCGAAACCCTTACCCTTCGAGGTGCCAACTACGTCAACCTTTGCGCCAACCTCTAGGAGGTCTACGCCAAGTTCTTGGCCAACGGTGTAGTCAGCTGCATCGGCGGTGCGAATTTCTGCTATGTGACGGCGAGGGTTGACGTTTGCCTTGGCAAAGTGGCCAGCTTCTGGCTTGGTTACTTTGCGTGGGTCAATTGCGCCATAGGCGACCTGGATGGCTTCGTAGCCATCGGTCTCAATGTTTTTGATTTGGGTAACTACGTTTGAGCCAGCCTCGATCACGGTGACAGGAACAAGCAGGTTGTTCTCGTCCCAGACCTGAGTCATGCCGAGCTTGCGGCCCAGTAGTCCCTTAACAGTCTTGTTTACGGTAGACATCTTTTTCCTTAGAGCTTGATCTCGATGTTGACGTCTGCAGGAAGGTCGAGACGCATCAACGAGTCAACTGCCTTAGGAGTTGGGTCGATGATGTCGATAACACGCTTGTGGGTGCGCATTTCGAAGTGCTCGCGGCTGTCCTTGTACTTGTGAGGTGAACGGATCACACAGACCACGTTTTTCTCGGTCGGCAGTGGAACAGGGCCCACCACAGTCGCGCCGGCACGAGTAACTGTGTCGACGATCTTGCGTGCCGAAGTGTCAATGACCTCGTGGTCGTATGACTTAAGTCGAATGCGGATTTTCTGTCCGGCCATCTTGACTCGCTCTCGTTCTTTTCGCGCAGTATTACGCGAAAGGCTTAGTAGCACTACGAATGTTGCACCACTGTTTTTTTATCAAGGCTCCGACCCACGCTCCCGGGCGTGTCGCGCTACTAGCGCTTTCAAACTCGAAAAAATGAGTCGGTAAAGTTTGTTGTTCAGCTGCGGCCGGCCCCACCTAAACCGGTGGTTCACTTCGCCTGCAGTGGATCGCGCCAGAAAGCGCGACAACTCACGAACTTGTCAATCTTGCCACATTCGCCCGTGTCAATGCAAATCTAATTTGTAGTATTGCGATATGACCGAGACAAAGGGGTTGCGGTTCTCTGAATCACGCGACCAAATTCTGGCAAATTTAGCCGATCAAGTAGGGCACATCTGGGCCGGCTTTGATGAGGCACGAGACTCTGAGCCCGAACTGGATGAAAAATCGCGGCAGCTGCTAGCGCTGGCATTGCCCGAAGTCGGGCTGGGCGAAGGTCAATCGATTGACCAGGCACTGTCGCTGCTAGATCAGTCAACTGCCCAATCACGACCAAGATTCTTCGCCTACATCGGTTCATCTGGCCTTGAGATAGGTGCAATCGCAGATTTTCTGGCATCTTCCTACGACATAAATTTGGCGGTCGATTCGGGCGCAGCCAGCATGCTCGAGTATCAGACCGCCGCCTGGGTCGGTGACTTCATCGGCTATAAAAATGCCAAAGGACTATTTGCCAGCGGTGGGACAATCAGCAACATCACTGCACTGGCCGCTGCCCGAACCAGGGCACTCCCCGATTCAAGAAAATCTGGGGTAGCCACGCCGGTGGCCATCTACTGCTCGGCAGAGGCACACTATTCAAATGTGCGAGCGGTTGAACTGCTCGGCCTGGGGGCCGACTCTATTCGTTCGATTCCGATTGATGAAAGCCGCAAAATGCGGGTTGACGCTTTGGAGTCTGCGATCAGCAGCGACATTGCCGCCGGCATCGTGCCAATCGCAATTATTGCCTCGGCCGGCACAACCCTGACCGGAGCTGTTGACCCGCTGCGTGAGATTGCTCAGCTAGCCAAGGCTCACAACATTTGGCTACATGTCGATGGCGCCTACGGTGCCCCAGCTGCCAGCACAGAATTCGTTGGTGATCTGTTTGACGGCATTGATCTTGCCGATTCGGTGACCATCGATGCTCACAAGTGGTTATTTGTTCCGAAGGCCTGCAGCATTTTGCTGGTGAAAGAGTTGCGTCACCTGCACCACACTTTCAGCCATGATGAGGCTTACATGCCCCACGACAGTGAAAACTACAACCCGGTCGATCTGACTCTTGAGTATTCCCGCCCGCTGCGCGCCCTAAAGATGTGGATGGGCTTCTACGCTCACGGAGCTGAGGAATTTCGAGCAGCAATAACCGGGAACCTGCAGCTTGCCCAGGCAACCTATGCCAGAGCCAAGGCCGATCCAAACTTTAGAGTCTTGCCCAATGCCCCGCAGTTGTCGATTGTGCCGATTCAATACTGCCCACCCGGCGTGGCAGATGTCAGCGCACACAACAAAGCGCTTTGCCTAGAAATTGTTAAGGATGGCCGCATCTATATTTCGCCAGCGGTCATTGATGGCGAAGTCTGGTTGCGCCCCTGCTACACCAATTTCCGGACCAGCGAACGCGACATTGAAATCATGTTCGAGGTAATCGAAGAGTTGAGTGCGAAACTACTCGCCTAGCCAACTCATCACGTGCTTGATGCGCGTGTAATCTTCGAAACCGTACTGCGACAGATCTTTGCCGTATCCCGAGTGCTTGAAACCACCGTGTGGCATTTCGGCAGCAAGCGGGCCATGGTTATTGATCCAAACACAACCGAAGTTCAAGTCTCTAGAGAAGCGCATCGCGCGAGTGTGGTCGTTAGTCCAGACCGATGAGGCGAGTGCGTACTTCACATCGTTTGCGTTGCGCAAAGCCTCTTCGTCATCCTTGAAGGTCTGCACGGTAACAACCGGACCAAAAATTTCATCTTGAACGTGCTCGTCGGTCTGCTTTAGGCCCGACAAAATTGTTGCCGCGTGGAAGTAGCCACCGTTACCGATTGGGTCGTTGCCACCCAAAACCACTTCGGCGTAGTCAGGTAGGCGATCTACGAAACCGCGCACTCGCTCGAGCTGGCTGGCATTGTTGACGGCGCCGAACAGAATATCTTCACGTTCTGGAGTGCCGGTCTTACCGTTTTTGATGACTGCCTCTTTGAACAGAGCCAGGAATTCATCCTTGACGCTTTCGTGCACCAGGTAGCGGGTTGCTGCGGTGCAGTCTTGACCACCGTTGTAGAACGATGCTTCAACTAGGTTGTTAGCTGCACGCTGCAAATCAGCATCGGCAAAAATGAGCACCGGAGCCTTGCCACCAAGTTCGAGGTGAACTCGCTTGACGTCAGCAGCTGCCGACTTGGCAACTTCCATTCCGGCTCGTACCGAACCGGTGATGGCGATCATCTGAGGAATCTCATTTTCCACGATGGCGCGACCGGTATTGCGATCTCCGGTAACCACGTTGAAAACACCGGCTGGCAAAAACTCGGCTGCAATTTCAGCAATCAGCAGGGTTACAGCGGGGGTGGTGTCTGAAGGCTTTAGCACGATGGTGTTTCCAGCGGCAATTGCCGGCGCAAATTTCCAGGTAGCCATTACCAGCGGATAGTTCCACGGTGTGATTTGACCGATTACACCGATCGGTTCGCGTCGAATCGATGAGGTGTGGTTGCGAACGTATTCGGCACTGGCGCGGCCTTCAAGGTTTCGAGCGGCACCGGCAAAAAACCTAATCTGGTTAACTGATCCGCGAACCTCGCCGCGAGCCATATTCAGTGGCTTACCGGTATCTCGAGACTCGACCGCAGCAATTTCGTCGGCACGCTTCTCAAAGGCATCAGCGATTTTTAGAAGCGCCAACTGGCGTTCACCCGGAGTGGTCAAACGCCACTGCTCAAAAGCTTTTTCAGCTGCTTTATAGGCATCAGCTACATCTTGCTCATTTGAGTTAGGCGCACTGGTGTAGGCCAGACCCGTAGCCGGTTCGAAGATCTCGCTTGCCGAATCGCTTTTTGATTCGACGTAGCTGCCGTTGATGAAGTTTTTCAGTACCTGTTCGGTCATTAGCGAGCTCGTTTATTCATCAAAGCCATTCCAATGGCCAACTGGGCACGGTGTAGCCGAGTTACCAGTTCACCCTGTCGGATGCCAAGCGCCTGCGAAACATCTGACATGGTGCGCTTTTCGTAAAGGATGCCCATGGCCACGTCGCGAAGTGCTGGTGGCAGAGTTTCGATTGCAGCCTTTACATCGGCAGCAGGCAGTTTGGAAAGGTCGGGGGTTTCTTCGTCTTCAAACGAAATGTCTAAATCGAAAAATGAATTCGCCATTGTTTTACCTATCTCTCAAACTCTTTACGGTAACCCTGAACTACCGAACGAAGACCAATGCCGGCTACGCCGACAAGAACATTATTGCGGCGATATTCAAACACGCAGTCGCCGCTAATCTCACCCTGAACCAGTTGGATGTCATCGGCCAACCCAAGTAAGCCAAAGGCCAGAATGTGCATGTCGAACTGATCGCTCCAGAACGATGGAATCGGTTTGAACGGTTTAGCCAGCAAGTCAGCCAGGCTTTCATCGTTCTTGCTCTGCGCAGCAATGATCTGGCCAACATGCTTGGCGCACTCGGTCGGAATATTCCAGTGCTCAACCCGTCTCGGGGTTGAATCAAAAATCGGATTTGGAAACTTCGCGATGTCGCCGACCACGAAAACGTTTTCCCAGCTGCTACCCGACTCTTTCAAAGCTCTAAGTGAAGAGTCGGTCTCGATACCGTCGCTGTTCACGATGTCGTTGCCATCAAGCCATTCGGCATTGGTGTTCGAGCCAATCGCCTCGATAAAAACATCGCACACTAAGGTTTCGCCACTGCCCAACTGCACCGCAGTCACCCGATCGGTACCGACCAAGTCATCGACCTCGGTTTCCATCAGAAAACGAACACCGTTTTCTTCTTGACGACGCTTCACCTCAGCGGCGAGCGCCTCCCCTAGCGGACGACGAATTGGCAGTTTTCCGGGTGCTACCACGGTAACTTCGCAACCGAGTTTGCGCGCGGTCGCAGCGGTTTCGCAGCCGATAAAACCGGCTCCGAGAACAACCACTTTGGTGCCGGGCTGCAATTCGGAGCGCAGTGCTAGGGCGTCATCGAGCGAGCGGATTACGTGGCGACCGATTTCAATATCGTTGGGATATTTTTGTCGCTTCGGACGCAATCCGGTGGCAATAACCAAAGCCGAATACTCAACTTTTTCGCCACCGTCGATGGTGACGGTTTGAGCTTCGAGATCGGCTGAAATTACTTTTTTGCCCAGCTTCCAGACCACATCTTCAACCGCAGGCCGAATCGGAAAAGCCACCGCTTCGTGGCTTACCTCTGCGGCCAGCACCTCTTTAGAAAGGGGCGGGCGGTTGTAGGGTGCGTAGGGCTCGTCACCGATGGCAACAATTTCTCCGAGGTAGCCAAAACGTCGCAGTGATTCTGCTGTTCGCAGCCCTCCCATAGAGGCGCCAACGATTACAACTGGCTTAGACATTTATAACTACCCGTGAAAAATTAGTCGACGATAAAAATTGCCTGCATTGGGCAGACGTCAATTGCTGCCTCGATGTTGGCGCGCTCTGAATCGTCAGCGGTCGCGGTGTACTCGAGCTTGTCATCCTCGTTGAGGCGGAATACTTCTGGAGCTTCGAATACACACTGGCCATAGTGCTGGCACTTGGTCATATCAACATTGATTTTGATCATTTACTTTTCCTCTACAGTCGATGGGTATAGGTCTTTGGATGGGGTGCGGATTCCGCGGAATTCCCAGTCGCCACCGAGCGCCGTAGAGATAACCTCTTCGCTCTCGGTTGGCTGGGCACCAACGTCGGCTCGAATACCGGTTGGACCCACAACAATGCGGTTGGTCAATCGACCTAGGCCTTCAACTTCAACCTCGACAACATCACCTGGAAATACCGGGCGAGAGTTGGCGGGGGTTCCTGAATAGAGCATGTCGCCAGGCAGCAAAGTGATGGTGCGAGCGATGTCGGCGACTAGGTAGTGCATGTTCCACTCCATGTTGTCGGTGTTGTCTTCTTGACGGACTTCACCGTTTACATAGGTGCGAATGGTTTTGTTGCGGAAATCCCAGTCGGTAACCAGGCCTGGACCAACCGGCGCCAAAGTGTCTGAGCCTTTCACGCGCAACATCGAACCGGCATCGGTGTCTCTGAAGTCGTGCAAGCCAAAGTCATTGCCCACCGAGTAACCGGCAATGTAGTCGCCAGCTTCTTCTGGTGAAATGTTGCGGCAGGTTTTGCCGATCACAATTACGATTTCGCCTTCGTAGTTCAACCACTTGCAACCATCTGGGCGAACAACTGCACCGTTGTGCGAGTTGAGCGCGGTAACCGGCTTCATGAAATAGGTAGGTGCTGGCGGCAACTTGGTCATGAACTCTTTGGTGCGAGAGTCGTAGTTCAAATGCACGGCGATGATTTTGGTTGGCTCTGCGGGTGGCAGGTGGTGCGCATCTGAAATGGCAACCACGCGACCGTCCGGGGCAATAAGTTCTTCACCACGGCGAACTACCTGCACCGGGTAGCCGTCAAGCAAAATCCGACGATATTCAGTCACGAGAAAGCACCAAATCCTTAGGCTGAGGGAAGCCACCTTCTGGCTTGGGGAACCAGACGTGCACCTGACCGGTGCCCACCGAGTTTTCATACTCGCTGTAAAGCTCTCCCTTTGCGGTGAGTGCCTCTTCGCCCAACGCACCAGCCATGGCTAGGTAGTGGAAGAATCCCGCTTCAGGCTTGTACTTTCTGAAGTTTTCGAAGTCGTCAAGAATTGCGGCGTGGTCGCCGTTCTTCATCCACTCGAGTACCTGCAGATCGTAGGCGTAAGCCTCTGGCGAGTAAATGTGAATTGGGTCGCTGGCCTCGTGCTTGCGTAGGTCACGCAATTTGTGGAAGGTGTGCGACAGTGCACCCGAACCAACGATCAAAACTTTGCGGTCGGTTTCGCGAATTGCTTCACCAATGGCTCGACCAGCGCGAATGAAGTCTTCTGGGGTTGCGGTTTGGCAAACAGACATGCTGATCCAGCGCTTTTCATCTAGCCCACGACCTAGGTAGTGCCAAAGGTTTATCGTGGCGTAGAAAATTGGCAGGTGAGGGTCGGCAATTGGGGTGATCCAGGTGCCGTTCTTCTCATCCTTTGAGGCGATTGCCTGAGCTAGCTCAGGGTCACCCTTGATTGAATAAGGGATTTGGGTCATGCCGCGAGGAAGCTCTTCCGAGGTAAACAAACCTGAACGCTCGGCAGCCGAGGTGATGACGAATTCGACGGTGGTTGCCCAGTGTGAGTCGAGCACAATAACTGTGTCGTAATCGAGGGTTTCGAAGACATCCTTGCGGAGTTTCTTGAGCCCTGGCACCAAACTGATTTCTTTGCCATCGTTCAGATCTTTACGAACTGCCTCAGGCAACATAATCGTTGGGACGTGGGCAAGGATTGCTGCACCTACTACTTCACCCATTTTTTATTCCTTCCATCCGTTTGGTGAAAACACCGTGTTCTTTACATCAGCGTAGAAATCAAATGACCAGGTTCCGCCATCGCGGCCAATACCTGACTTGCGAGAACCACCGAATGGTGCTCGAAGATCACGAACAAAGAAGCAGTTGACCCAGATGGTTCCGGCAACCAATTTGTCGGTAATTTTTTTAGCGTGCTCGCGGTCGCCCGAAACAACCACTGCGGCGAGGCCAAATTCGGTACCGTTAGCCATCTCGAGGGCTTGTTCATCATTGCTAAAGGTCTGCATGGCCAATACCGGACCAAAGATTTCTTGAGTAACGATTTCGCTGCCCGGAGTTGGGTCTTTCACCAAAGTTGGCTTGAAGTAGAGGCCACCCAAATCTGAGTTTGGGCCACCACCCATGACAATGTTGGCGCCCTCATCTTTAGCGCGGTCGACGAAGCCTTTGATGCGGTCGAAGTGAACCTGGTGAATCTGAGGACCGATATCGGTGTCTTCATCGCGGGGGTCACCCTGCTTTAGAGCTGCTGCCTTTTCGGCGAATTTTTGAGCGAACTCATCGGCAACTGACTCGTGAACCAATATTCTTGTGCCGGATAAGCACACCTGGCCGGCGTTGTCATACTGCTCAACTGCCAAAGTGGCTGCCAAATCAAGGTCTGCGTCTTCAAGCACGACCAGTGGGCTCTTGCCACCCAACTCAAAACTAACCGGGGTGAGGTTATCGGCTGCGGCGTGGGCGATGATCTTCGCAGTTGGTACCGAACCGGTAAATGAAATTCGTGAAATCTCTGGATGCGCGGTCAGTGCTGCCCCAGCCTCACGACCGAAACCAAAGACCACGTTGAAAACTCCGTCGGGAATTCCGGCCTTCTTGGTTAGGTCTGCAAAGAAGCTAGCGGTAAGTGGGGTCCACTCGGCCGGCTTCAAAACTACTGTGTCACCGGCGGCAAGGGCAGGGCCAATTTTCCAGGTGGCCAACATTAGCGGTGCGTTCCAAGGAGTGATCAGCACAGCAACACCCGATGGATCCCAAGAAACGTTGTTGGTGTGGCCGCGGGTTTCAAAAGGCTCGTGGTGCAACTGGTTGATTGCCCAGTCGGCAAAGAAACGAATGTTCATAGCCACGCGAGGCATCACGCCACGACGGTGCGAACGCAACAGAGAACCGTTGTCTAAGGTTTCGATGTTGGCTAAAACTTCGATGTTTTCTTCGATCAGGTCGGCAAGCTTGAAAAGTAGCTCGCCGCGCTTTTGTGGGCCCATGTTGGCCCATTCCGGGAAGGCAGCCTTTGCTGCTTTCACGGCCAAGTCGGCGTCGGCAGCATCACCGCGAGCAAATTCACCCAGAAAGGAGCCATCAATTGGTGAAGTGTTCTTGTAGGTATCTTTAGCGGCAACTCGCTGACCATTGATGTAATGGCGCGTGTCGATGTCAACACCAAAAACATTGACAGTTGTCATATCTCGATACTCTCCTATGAGTTCATTCGGATGCTAATGAATTACATTACGCCATAGTATGTAACAGTAAAGCCAGGATTTATAACAATTTTGGAGGCAATCATTTCCGCTAATCGACCACGCATTGCGATTTTGGGTCGCTTTGCCGACAGCACCTCAGTAACCCGCTATGCCGGCCTGGTAAATGCCAGAAGACTGGTCGAAGGAATCTGGGCAGCCGGCGGTGAACCACTAACTTTGTTGCCAGTTTCGGGATCCGATTGGGCTAGCCGACTCGAGGGCATAGACGCGATTGTGATGCCTGGCGGTTCGGACGTGAACCCCGAGAGATACGGTCAAAAGCCACAAAGCGACGAGCTTTACGGCATCGATGACCTGCAAGACGAGGTTGACCTTAGCCTGGTGAAGTACGCCCTTGAAACCGGAATTCCGCTGCTGAGCATTTGTCGGGGTTTCCAAATCACCAATGTAGCCTTGGGCGGAACACTGGTTCAAGATATGGAAGTGCACCACCGACACCATGTTGCGCCGGTGACGATAGAGAAGTACCTGACCGAACTCGGGCTTTCATCGCCGACCGTCGAGGCATCCTGTTATCACCACCAGGTAATTGATCAGGTGGCACCGGGGGTTGAGGTTATTGCCCGTTCGGCCGAGGGCCACATCGAAGCGGTGCGCTACCCGTCAAAGGGCTGGGCATTCGGCGTGCAGTGGCACCCAGAAGACAATTTCGACACCAACCCGCAACAGCTGGAATTATTTCAAGCGCTGGTGCGCGAGGCACAAAAGAACTAAACACCCAACCTTCTAGCGGGCTAGTTCGAAGCCGCGTACTCGGTGATTAGGCGCAGTGCTTCAGCAACTTCTTTTTTTCGCTTCGATGGCAAGACCGAGGCCAGGCTGCTTTCTTGCTCGTTAAATTCTGGAAACAGGGTGTCCATCATCTTGCGACCCTTGGTGGTTAGCTTCACCAAAACCAAACGGCCGTCAACCTGACTCTTTTCGCGGGTAAGCAATTTGCGCCCTTCGAGGGTCTGCAACACTCCGGTCAAAGTCGCCTTGGAAAATCCGCCCTCTTCGGCGATCTGCCGAGTTTCGATTGGCTCCCAGATCCAGACCACCCAAAGCACAACAAATGCAGTCCAGGAAAGTTCGTGCTGGTGCAACACTGTGCGTTCAAAATGGTTTCTGGCAGCGCTGGCGGCGCGAAACAGGTTAGAAACTACTGCCATAGATTCAAAGTCGAGTGTTTTGCTGGAGAGACGTTCGGTAACCTGACGTTCGGTCTCGGCCAAGGTATGAGTTCCTGCCAATTCGACCCCTCTATGCGTTTGTGAGTTGCTCTATATCGTTACAGTCTGAACCAGCGGTTCAAAAAATCATCGTTCTAAATATAACTTTTTAGTGAAGTTCTTCTGGGAAGTGCTCAAAACTCACTATTGTGAGATTGTTAGCATCCGAACGATTCAGGAGCCGAGATGACCTCAGCGTCGAGTATCAACCTCACCAATTTAGACCTTTTTGAAAAAGGCGCCCCCTGGGAGACCTTTGCCCAGCTGCGAAACGAAGCACCAGTGCACTGGTCTGAAGAGGAAGCTCCCAACAGCGGCTTCTGGTCTGTAACCGGCTACCACGACATCGTCAAGGTTCTTCGCGACCCAGAAACTTTCACCAGTTCTCACTTCACCAACCTTGAAGAAGTAGATGCCGAGCAAGAAGAAGCTCGACGCTCACTGCTGGAGACCGACGGTAACCGTCACCGCGCACTTCGACGTCTACTGCAGGGCCAGTTCACCCCTCAAGCAGTTGCTGTTTACGAGACCTTCTTGCGTGGCCTCACCGCCACCACCCTGGACAACGCATTTGCCAAGGGTACATTCGACTTCGTCAGCGATGTCGCTGCCGACTTCCCAATTCAGGTTTTGGCTAAATTACTCGACGTCCCAGAGGGTGACACCGGTCAGCTAATTGAATGGGGAAACCGCATGATCGGTTTCGACGACCCAGAACACGCTGACATTTTGATCAGCGACCCAGAGAGCGAAAAATACCGCCTAGTGCCATTCCGCTCTCCTGCCGCTCTAGAGGTTTTTGCCTACGGCGACGAGCTAGCTCGTCAGCGAAGAGGCAAAGACGGCACCGACTTGGTTTCAGTCCTGGTGAACTCACCAATGTCTGACGGCATCCCGCTTTCAGAGCGCGATTTCCACACCAACTTCTTGCTTTTGGTTGTGGCCGGAAACGAGACCACTCGTCACACCATCACTCACACCATGAACAACCTGATCAACAACCCAGATCAGCTTGCTTACCTGCAAGAAAACCCAGACATGATTCCTTGGGCGGTTGAAGAATTCTTGCGCTATGCCAGCCCGGTTTACCACTTCAGAAGAACCGCCACCAAGGATGTTGAACTAAACGGCACCAAGATCAAGGCCGGTCAAAAAGTGGTCACCTGGTTCGCTTCGGGAAACCGCGACGAGAAGGTGTTCGAGAACCCAAACAAGATGGATGTCACTCGTAATCCAAATGAGCACATGACCTTCGGTCGTGGCGGACCTCACATGTGCTTGGGTAACGCCTTAGCCCGCATCGAACTTCGCGTAATGTTCGAAGACTTGATCGGTCGCATCTCGAGCATGGAGAAGGTCGGCGAAATGGACTTCTTGCGCTCAAACTTTGTGCACGGCATCAAGCGCATGCCGGTGAAGGTAAATCTTCGCTAATCGCGAGAAAGAAAAGTGGCGACCCAATTTGGGTCGCCACTTTTTTGATACTGCGCCTAGCGGGCAGCATCAGCGAAGGGTCTGAAAGCTAAGCCTTGACAACCTGCTCGATGAAAGCGTCGACCAATTCATAGGTTCTAGCGGTCGCGGCCTTCTCTTCGGCTAGCGTTTGGGCAATCATGATTTCAGGGTCTTGGCCGTCAGCGATCACGTTTTTGGTGCCACCCCAGTCGAGCCAATCGCGCAGCGAAGCCGCAGTCACCTCGGGGTGAAACTGCACGGCCAAAGCACGGTTCAAAATAAAAGCTTGCGAAGCGATTGGGTTACGAGCAATTTCAACGGCACCCGGTGGCAACTGCCAACGGTCATAGTGAAACTGGAACCACGGACCGTTTGAAACCAAATCTGGGCGGTCGCTCCAAATTGTCTTCCAGCCAATTTCGCACTGCGGCCCCTTTGCCACCGACCCACCCATCGCTCGCGCAATAAGTTGTCCGCCAAAGCAAATTCCGAGTACCGGCTTGTTAGACGAGACAGCCTCGCGGATCCAGGCCAATTCTGGCTGCAACCAGTTGCCGATGCAGGCATCATCCCAGGCGCCCCAAGGGGCCCCCATTGGCACAATCAGGTCGTAGTCATCCAGCGATGGAAAAACAAATTCAGCCTCGTTTGGGGTGCGAAATTTTTCTTCCGGTACGACCAAAGCCTCGATAGTGTCATAACCGTGGTTACGCAGTCTTTCAGAAACTGGCCCGGTGGGACTCACATGGTCGTGCTGAATGAACAGTGCCTTCACAGTCATGCCTCTTTTCATTTGATTACGCAAATGTAACGCTTTGCGTAATTCGCTCTTTCGCCTGTTTCCAAATATTAGTATTTCGTTTGAGTCCTAACGATTTTGTTAGCACTTATCGTTATCAAGGAGTTGCAATGAAGCAAGACCTGGTCGCCTTGCGTGAAGACCTAAAAAGCCGTGGAATCGATGTTCTTCGGTTTATCTATTCAGACGTCATCGGCGTCACAAGATCGAAAGATGTGCTTGTCTCTCAGTTAGATAAAGCCGCCCACAACGGCCCAGCATTTTGCCAAGGCGTTTGGGTAACCACAACCCGCGGTGGTGTGCTAGACGGCGGCAATATTGCCACCGATGGCCTTCAAGACATGGTCAGTCAGCTTGACCCAGACACAATTACCCCAATGCCTTGGGAACCGGGCGTTGCCTATGTTGTGGTCGATGCCAAAAACCCAGACGGCACCAAGAACCTGTTCTCACCTCGCGGCGTCTTGCGCAAAATTGTCGAAGAATACAACGCCATCGGCCTTAAGCCTGTGGTTGGCCCAGAACTAGAGTTCTATATCGCCGACCGTACCCCTGAGGGTGGCTTCAAACGTTCGCTAAAGCAGACCGGTCGCGTTTACACCACTGGAGCAATGGTTGACCCTAACGGCACGTTCCTGCACCTAATGCGAATGCTTGACCAGATGAACATCGGTGTCTTCGCTGGAAACCACGAATTCAGCCCAAGCCAGTATGAAATCAACCTTTGGCACGGCGACGCCCTCAACGGTGCCGACCGTACCTTCATGTTCAAGACCGCAATCAAGGACATCGTGGCTCGCACCGGCCAGCACGCAACCTTCTTGGGCAAGCCTTGGAGCGACGAGAGTGGCAGCGGTTTCCACCTGCACTTCTCGGTCACTGACATGAATGACAACAACGTGATGCACGACGGTTTGGGAAACCTCTCCGAAACTGCTCGCAAGCTAATTGCCGGTTTGGTTGAAAACGCAGGCGGCTTGGTTGCATTCACCAACCCAACGGTCAACGCTTTCAAGCGCTTGGGCCCAGACACCCTTGCTCCGTATCGCGCAAACTGGGGTTACGACAACCGCAGCTGCATGGTGCGCATTCCGCCAGAACGTGGCGGCGGAACTCGTCTAGAGGTTCGCGTGGGCGATGGCGCTGCAAACCCATACCTGGTGATTGCTGGAATTTTGGCAGCTGGTCTAGATGGAATCAAGCGCAACCTTGAGTGCCCAGACGATGCAGTAGGCATGGCCTACGACAACGAGGCTGCAGCAATCTTGCCAGGCACCTTTACCGAGGCCCTCGATGAGCTTGAGAAGAACGAGCGTCTTCGCGAGAACATGTCAGACGAACTAATCGATGTCTTCCTAGTCATGAAGCGCGATGAAATCGAACGCTACAACGCCGAGGTTGGCCCACTACACGGTCGTACTGTAACCCAGTGGGAGATCGACGAATACATGGAAGACTTCTAAGTCTTCAAAAACCCGAGTTTTCTAAATACTCAAAAACTAAACCCTCGCCCAAGGGACGAGGGTTTAGTTTTAGTAGGAGTTTTTAGTGTGAGGTTTTTAGGTCTTAGATGTTCGGGTTTGAGTTGTCTTTGACCAAGGTGCCGCCGTTGAAGGTAACGCCGACCTCGCGGAAGTAACCGCCCAAGATCTTTTCGACCGGCAAAATCGAGGCAAGCTCGTCCCACTGTGAATCGAACAAATCTAGCTCAGCATCGCCTTCCCAAGCCTGGCCCAAATCTGCATCCTGGCTGCTCATGGTGATTAGCTGGTCCATCGAGTTGCCCAAACCTGGGGTAATTGATGGCATCCAGCGGCTGTGTAGCATTGGGTGACCGTTGACGAAGCCGTTGCCGTCGCTTGGCTTACGCAGAGTAACCACTGCGCTAGCTAGGCGGTGGTCGTAGGCCGAAATGCTGGCACCAAACTTTGAACCGGCTTCGAGGCGTGGGGTGGCGACACCCCGGTTGTAAACGCGAGTTGAGTAAACCGATCCGAGTTTCTTTGGGTAACCCTGGAAGAAACCGCGAGCCAAAGCGAAACCACTGGTAACCCAGATAGCAACGCAGCGAGAGTAGGTCTTGCCCTCATACTTGCAGCGAACAACCACGAAGGCCTCCATGTACTGAGCGCGGCTTGGGTCTAGAAGTTCTTCTTTGGTTACACCACAGGACTGCCAGTCAGCCCAAATGATTGCCACAGCGCCCGGGTGCTCGTCAGCCAACTCGATGCCCTCAGGCAGCAGGGCCTTAACGTTGGCGGGGTCGGTCAAGTATTCAACGGTTAGTAGGGTACCCGAGTAGTACCAGGGCATCTCTGGTGCAATCGCACTCTTACCGGTTGGGGTCTTTGGGGCTAAAAATCCTTTAAGTTCACTCATAGTAGTTAAGAATAGCTAATCATTAGGACACGAACGAAAGATGGGATTTCGGCTTTATAACAATTAGGCAAAGCCTGGCCAAAAACAGCCTGCAAAGTTGAAATGAAACGGGAGTTTCGCCACGCTTAGAACAGGTCGTTCGGATAAGAACGATTCGTTACTCAATGAGGAGAATTTGATGACTTCTGAGCAAAAAACCGGCTCGCTGAAAAAAGGCAAGCTCGGTGTTCTTGGAATTGTATTTTTCGTAGTCGCAGCTTCGGCTCCACTGGTTGGTATGACCGGAGCTGTGCCGGTTGCCATGCTTGCTGGTAACGGTGCTGCAACACCGGGCGCCTACCTAGCAGTTGGTCTAACCCTGCTACTTTTCAGCGTTGGTTATGCTGCGATGTCCTCGCGCGTCACCAACACAGGTGCGTTTTTTGCTTATGTTGGACGCGGTCTCGGTAAGAACGCCGGTGTTGCTTCAGCCTTTGCCTCAATCGTCGGTTATGTAACCATCCAGTTGGCCATCTATGGCTTCTTCGGTGGCCTAATGTCGATTCAGATTGCCGGATTAGGCCTTGACCTGCCTTGGTATGTATGGTCAATTTTGGCCTGGGTGTTGGTTACTGCGCTATCGCTACTGAGCGTTGACATCGGCGCCAAAGTACTCGGAGTTCTGATGGTTCTCGAGCTGCTCTCTCTGATTATTACCGCGGTTGCCATCTTGGCCAACGGTGGACCTGAGGGCTGGAACCTGGGAGCATCATTTAGCCCCGACTTGATCTTTGCCGGCGGTTTTGCCGGAACTGCTGGTATTGCCCTAGCGTTTGCTGTCGCCTCATTTATTGGTTTCGAAGCCACAGCTATTTACGGTGAAGAGTCTGTTGACCCTAAGCGTTCTGTGCCAAAGGCAACCTATTGGTCAATTGGAATCATCGCTGCGCTATTTGCCATCACCTCGTTTGCGATGGTGACCGGTATGGGTGCTAGCAAGATTTTCGATGAGGTTATTGCCCGTTCATCAATCGACGGTGTTCCACTAGCCGACCCAGCGGCCGTGCTGTTCAGCCTTACCGACCAGTACGTAGGTTCGTGGATGGTGACTATCATGAGCTGGCTAGTTGTCTCGTCGCTGTTCGCTGGTTTGCTAGCCTTCCAGAACGCTACCTCACGCTACTTCTTTGCCATGGGTCGCGGTGGCGTCTTGCCAGCTCGCCTTGGCAACACCAACAAAAAGGGTGCTCCTGCTGGCGGTGTGATTGTCACCTCGGTTTTGGCCTTGTTGGTAATGGTCTACTTCGCAATTGCTGCCCTAGACCCAATTCTCAACCTCTTCTTCTGGATGAGCTCGGTGACCGCTATTGCCATCATTTTTATTGAGATTTTGGTTTCAATCGCCGTTGTCGCTCACTTCATGAAAGAGGGTGGCGCTAATGTCTGGAAAGCCAAGGTTGCGCCAATTGGTGCAGCAATTCTGCTTGCCATCGGCGAATATCTGCTGATGTCACGCTTCAACTTGCTATCTGGCTTGGTGCCGGAAGGTGTGGACCCTAGCCTCCCTGAAAGTGCATTCCAATTGAGCACCTTCGGTTGGATTTTGGTGCTGTCGCCATTCATCGCTGCGGCCATCGGATTCATCTGGGCTGCAATCAACAAGAAGGAAAACGAAGAACTGGTTCGCGACATTCTTTCGTAAGCCAAAACCAAAAAGTGTGGGTGCCGATTTTCGGTGCCCACACTTTTTTAACCAAGATCTGCTTTACTCAGCCGAGATAGCTGCGGCTAGCGCGGGTTCAACCGAACCGAGGGTAACTCAGGTGCCGGGATCCACCCGCCAACAAGGTCATCAAACTCGGCAAACCTGGTCAAACCTGCCGCGGTCAACTGCTCGTCTGACTGGCCGTCGCGAACATTCCACTCGCGACGCGCTTGAGCGATATCCTCGTGGGTTCGACCGATAAAGTTCCACCACATCAGGATTCGCTCACCGAAAGGTTCACCGCCTAATAGCAGCAGCGTGGCTGGCTCGGCACCGGTTTGCAACTCGATTTGCCCAGCACCCACCTCAAAAAACTCCATGGCCGAGATGTTAAGTGGATGGCCGTCAACAGTTACGCCACCTTCGACCGAAAGTAATCCGTGTTCAAAATTTTCGGCAAGCGACAAACTAACTGTTTGATTCGGTTCAAGGCGCAGCTCAGCGCCCATCATCGGGCTAAAGATTTTGGTTGGGGCTGACACTCCCCCGAAACTGCCTGCCAGCACGGTAGCCTCACCAGCGACCTCCGCGGCTGAATTATTCAGAGTAACTTTTGGTAGGTTGGCCTGGTGCTCAAATTCGGGGGCAACATCAAGTGCCGAACTCGGCAGTGCCACCCAGAGCTGCACCGCGTGCAAACGCTCTGGGCCACGAAGTGAAAGCTCACTGTGTGCAATTCCGCGCCCAGCGGTCATTAAATTTAGTTGACCGGGATGAATGTGCTGGATTGAACCAATCGAGTCTCGATGTTCAATCGCGCCCTCCAGCAGCCAGGTAACGGTCTGCAAGCCGGTGTGCGGGTGGGCAGCCACGACCATGCCGTCGGTCTGCTCGGTTGGCCCAAAATGATCGACAAAACACCAAGCCCCAACCATTTTCAGATCTCGATGCGGCAGGGTTCGTCGAACCTCGACCCCGGTTCGAGTCGTGAGCTTGACTGGGCGAGGTTCGATAATCACCCGTTTAGCCTAACCCGCATAAAAAAAGACCCGAGCCGAAGCCCGGGTCTTTTTAGAGTTTTTACAGAAACTACTTGGTGATCTTGGTCACGGTTCCTGCACCAACGGTGCGGCCACCCTCACGGATAGCGAAACGTAGACCCTCTTCCATAGCGATTGGCTGGATTAGCTCAACTGCCATCTCGGTGGTGTCACCAGGCATAACCATTTCGGTTCCTGCTGGAAGGGTGATTACACCGGTTACGTCAGTAGTACGGAAGTAGAACTGTGGACGGTAGTTTGAGTAGAACGGGTTGTGACGGCCACCCTCATCCTTTGAAAGGATGTAGACGTTTGCGTCAAAGCCGGTGTGAGGAGTGATCGAACCAGGCTTAACAACAACCTGGCCACGCTCTACGTCTTCACGCTTGGTTCCACGTAGCAATAGACCTACGTTCTCGCCGGCCTCTGCGTAGTCGAGAAGCTTGCGGAACATTTCGATACCGGTAACGGTGGTCTTCTGCTTCTCGCGGATACCAACGATCTCAACTTCGTCGTTCACGTTGATCTGGCCACGCTCGATCTTGCCGGTGATAACGGTTCCACGACCAGTGATGGTGAAAACGTCTTCAACTGGCATTAGGAATGGCTTGTCTAGGTCGCGCTGAGGCTCTGGGATGAACTCGTCACAGGCGTCCATAAGCTTTAGAACTGCTTCGCCCCATGTTGCGTCGCCCTCTAGAGCCTTTAGACCTGAAACGCGAACAACAGGAGCGTCGTCGCCAGGGAACTCGTACTGGTTTAGAAGGTCGCGGATTTCAACCTCAACCAACTCTAGGATTTCCTCGTCGTCAACCATGTCTGACTTGTTCAGAGCAACAACGATGTAAGGAACGCCAACCTGACGAGCAAGAAGTACGTGCTCCTTGGTCTGAGGCATAGGACCGTCGGTTGCTGCTACTACAAGGATGGCACCATCCATCTGAGCTGCACCGGTGATCATGTTCTTGATGTAGTCAGCGTGACCTGGAGCGTCTACGTGTGCGTAGTGACGCTTCTCAGTCTGGTACTCAACGTGTGAGATGTTGATGGTAATACCGCGCTGCTTCTCTTCAGGAGAGTTGTCGATCTGGTCGAACGCGTAAGAAGCGTTTAGGTTTGGGTACTTGTCGTGAAGTACTTTGGTGATCGCAGCGGTCAAAGTGGTCTTACCGTGGTCGACGTGACCGATGGTACCAATGTTGACGTGCGGCTTGGTGCGCTCGAATTTCGCCTTAGCCATTATGGGTCCTCCTCAGGACTCGTCGTTATTCATCGGACAGGTTTTGCCCGAAGAGTTTTTGGGGTTTACAGACTTTTAATCTTAGTTGGTCTTGCAGCAGTTGCGAAACTACTACTCGCCCTTGCTCTTCTGAACGATCTCGTCGGCGACAGCCTTTGGAACCTCGTTGTAGGTTTCGAAGGTCATCGAGTAAACCGCACGACCCGAAGTCTTCGAGCGTAGGTCACCGACATAACCGAACATTTCAGACAGTGGAACTAGGGCGCGAACGACCTTGACGCCAGAGGCGTCATCCATCGACTGAATCTGACCGCGTCGAGAGTTCAAGTCGCCGATTACGTCACCCATGTACTCTTCTGGGGTACGTACTTCGACCGACATGATCGGCTCGAGCAAAGTTGGAGCAGCTAGACGTGCAGCTTCTTTATAAGCCATCGAACCAGCAATCTTGAACGCCATTTCTGACGAGTCAACATCGTGGTACTGACCATCTAGCAAGGTAGCCTTTACGCCCACTACTGGGTAACCGGCAAGGGTTCCGACCAGCATGGCGTCTTGGATACCAGCGTCAACCGAAGGAATGTATTCACGAGGAACACGACCACCGGTGACAGCGTTAACGAATTCGTAGATCTTGTCGCCTTCTACATCCATTGGCTCAAGAGAGATCTGAACCTTAGCGAACTGACCAGAACCACCGGTCTGCTTCTTGTGGGTGTAGTCGTACTTGTCGACCTTCTTCTTTAGAGTCTCGCGGTAGGCAACCTGTGGCTTACCGACGTTGGCCTCAACTTTGAATTCACGACGCATACGGTCGACAAGGATGTCGAGGTGAAGCTCACCCATACCCGAGATAACGGTCTGGCCGGTCTCGTGGTCGTGCTCAACACGGAAGGTTGGGTCTTCTTCAGAAAGCTTCTGAATTGCGATACCGAGCTTCTCTTGGTCGCCCTTGGTTTTTGGCTCGATAGCAACCGAGATAACAGGCTCAGGGAAGGTCATCGACTCTAGAACAATCTGGTTGTCTGGGTCGCAAAGGGTGTCTCCGGTGGTGACATCTTTTAGACCGATGGCTGCATAGATGTGGCCAGCGGTAACCGAATCAACCGGGTTTTCTTTGTTGGCGTGCATCTGGAAAAGCTTTCCGATGCGCTCTTTCTTGCCCTTGGTTGAGTTAACAACCTGGTCGCCCGAGTTAGCTGCACCCGAGTAAACACGGATGTAGGTTAGGCGGCCGAAGAATGGGTGCGAAACTACCTTGAAAGCAAGGGCAGCAAATGGAGCTGAAGCCTTGGCTTCGCGGGTTAGACGCTTCTCTTCGTCGCGAGGGTCGCCACCTTCGATTGAAGGAACGTCTAGCGGTGAAGGTAGGTAGTCGATAACTGCGTCGAGCATCGGCTGAACACCTTTGTTCTTGAAGGCAGAGCCACAAAGAACTGGGTAAATCTCTGAGCTGACGGTTAGCTTACGGATGGCTGCCTTGATTTCAGCAACGGTTAGCTCTTCGCCACCGAAGTACTTCTCCATGAGAGCTTCGTCGGTCTCGGCAACGGTCTCGAGTAGCGCGGTGCGGTACTCTTCGGCTTTGGCCTTGAGGTCGGCTGGGATCTCTTCGATGTCGTACTTGGCACCCATCTCGACGTCTCCGCGCCAGGTTAGAGCCTTCATCTCTACGATGTCGACAACACCTTCGAAGGTTGACTCGGCACCGATTGGAATCTGAATAACTAGAGGCTTAGCACCAAGGCGTTCGATGATGGTCTTGACGGTGAAGTAAAAGTCTGCACCTAGCTTGTCCATCTTGTTGACGAAGCAGATACGAGGAACGTCGTACTTGTCGGCCTGACGCCATACGGTCTCAGACTGAGGCTCAACACCCTCTTTAGCGTCGAATACAGCAACTGCACCGTCGAGCACGCGAAGTGAACGCTCAACCTCAACGGTGAAGTCAACGTGTCCTGGGGTGTCGATGATGTTGATCTGGTTGTTGTTCCAGAAACAGGTGGTTGCAGCCGAGGTAATGGTGATACCGCGCTCCTGCTCCTGCTCCATCCAGTCCATGGTTGAGGCACCATCGTGGGTCTCACCGATCTTGTGGTTTACACCGGTGTAGAACAGGATTCGCTCGGTTGTGGTGGTTTTACCAGCATCGATGTGAGCCATGATGCCGATGTTGCGAACCTTGTTTAGGTCGGTAAGCACGTCTTGTGCCACGGGGTCCTCCGAAAGTTTGTTTTATTAACTGTTTGAAAAAGTACATCCGCCCGATTAACCCGAGGTGAACAACCTCTTTGCAATCGAGCGGATGCGCGCTCTTACCAGCGGTAGTGAGCGAAAGCCTTGTTTGACTCGGCCATCTTGTGGGTGTCTTCGCGACGCTTTACAGCTGCGCCAAGACCGTTTGATGCGTCGAGGATCTCGTTCATCAGGCGGTCGGTCATGGTCTTTTCGCGACGAGCCTTTGCGTAGCTAACCAACCAGCGCATAGCTAGGGTGTTGGCACGGTGTGCCTTAACCTCAACTGGCACCTGGTAGGTCGAACCACCGACGCGACGTGAGCGAACCTCAACCGTTGGGCGGATGTTGTCTAGAGCCTTCTTGAGCACTGCAACAGCCTCGGCACCTGACTTGTCTTTGGCGCCCTCTAGAGCACCGTAAACAATTGCTTCAGCTAGTGACTTCTTGCCATCAAGCAAGATTTTGTTGACTAGTTGTGAAACTACTGGCGAACCGTAAACCGGGTCGGCTACTACTGGACGCTTTGAAACTGGACCTTTACGAGGCATTTAAATTACTTACCCTTCTTGACACCGTATTGGCTGCGAGCCTGCTTACGGTTCTTAACGCCCTGGGTGTCTAGCGCACCACGAACGATCTTGTAGCGAACACCTGGTAGGTCTTTCACACGACCACCGCGGACAAGCACCATTGAGTGCTCTTGAAGGTTGTGGCCTTCACCCGGGATGTAGGCGGTTACTTCGATGCCGTTGCTTAGCTTGACACGAGCTACTTTACGCAGCGCCGAGTTTGGCTTCTTTGGTGTGGTGGTGTAAACACGGGTGCAAACGCCGCGACGCTGTGGGCTCTGCTTTAGAGCAGGCGCTTTGGTCTTGGTGACCTTAGGGGTGCGACCCTTGCGGACCAACTGCTGAATTGTTGGCACTACTTCTCCTTGTTAAATCTGGCCGACTTTTAGCCAGAGCTTGTGTTGATAACAACTTCTTTGGCGCACCAGATTGGTGCTACTAAAGATTCTTTGAGCCCACCGGAGCATTTATCTGCTAGCAAGGGCAAGCATGTGCACTAGCACACGCCTGTCCAAGACTATCGAAGATGCTCCGGCGGGTCAAATAGTTTTTTACTACTCCTCGGTCGAGTAAGACTCGATCGAGGTGAAGCTGAGGTCTGTGGCGTTGAAGTCGTCTGAGAAATCGTTGTTCTCAGCGCCTGCAGCCCACATGCGGTTCGGGTAACGCTCGGCCTTTGCCTCTTCGGTTGCCTCTACCTTGATGTTGCGGTAAACAGGCAGACCGGTTCCGGCTGGGATGAGCTTTCCGATGATGACGTTCTCTTTTAGACCAACTAGTGGGTCTTCGCGACGGTCTAGAGCTGCCTGAGTTAGAACTCGGGTAGTCTCCTGGAACGAAGCGGCCGATAGCCATGACTGAGCAGCTAGCGAAGCACGGGTCATACCCATAACTTCTTGGCGAGCAGAAGCAGGCTTCTTGCCCGAAGCTAGCGCGGCGCGGTTGATGTGAACGAACTTGTTGCGGTCAACAATTTCACCAGGCAGCATTTCGGTGTCGCCCGAGTCGATCACGGTTACCTTGCCAAGCATCTGACGAACAATAACCTCGAGGTGCTTGTCGTGCAGTGGTACACCCTGTGAACCATAGATGGCCTGAACACCACGGATGATTTCGGCTGCTGCTTCACGAGCACCCTTCACCATCAAAACCTCGTGAGGAATTGGAGTTCCGTCAACTAGGTAGTCTCCAGCTTTGACAACTTCACCCTTTTCGACCAAAAGGTCGTCGATGTTGCTAACCGAGGTGATCGGAGCGAACGGTGACAACTTCTTGAAGGTCTTTGAGGTGGTGCGGCTGAATGAGTACTGGTTAGCTAGCGCCTCAGCCTCTTTTTCAGCGGCTTCACCCTGTGGGCGAACGTAGATGTCAAACTTCTTGGTGCCACCCGACGTAGGAACCTCGACGATGTCGACCACACCAGGCCAGAATGCCATAACGGCAACCTTGCCCTGCTGACGCCAACCAACACGGGCTTCAAGCAAGTCGGTTACACCGTTTAGACCCTGGGTGATGTCGTAAGAGATCAGACGCTCAACACGAACCTTCTGACCACCGATTGACTTAAGAATGGTCTGCTTCTTCGCTGAAGATGCAGCACCACCGGTGTGGAAGGTACGCATGGTTAGCTGGGTTCCAGGCTCACCGATTGACTGTGCAGCGATGATACCGATTGCCTCACCAAGCTCGACAGCGTCGCCGGTTGCCAGTGAGATGCCGTAGCAAAGTGCACAAACACCCTGCTCTGCCTCACAGGTAAGCACCGAACGAACATTGACAGCCTCGACGTTGGCAGCCTTGAAAGCATCTACTAGCTTCTGGTCGACCGACTGGCCAGCCTTAGCAAGAGTCTCTTTGCCGACAACAACATCCTGGTTCAGGGTACGGTGCAGCACCGAAAGTTCGATGGTCTGCTCATCCCAGTTGCCGTCTGCATCTTTCAAAGACTTCTCAAGACCCTTAGTGGTCTCACAGTCGGCCTCGCGAACGATAACGTCTTGAGCAACGTCGACTAGACGACGGGTTAGGTAGCCGGCAGCCGCAGTCTTCATCGCGGTGTCGGCGTTACCCTTACGGGCACCGGTTGCGTTGATGAAGTACTCGTTGGCGGTAAGACCTAGCAGGTAGTTACCCTTGACCGGCATCGGTGCGAAGTCACCGGATGATGTTGCCACCGGACCACGCATACCAACAATCGAACGAATCTGTAGCCAGTTACCGCGGGCACCCGAGGTAACCATCTTGAAGATTGCGTTGTCTGCAGGAATCGACTCTTGCAGCATGTTCTGGATCTCGTTGGTCTTCTTGAACCAAAGCGCACCCAGCTCGTCACGACGCTCGAGGTCTGACTTTAGACCGTTGTCGAACGCTTCCTGGATCTTGGTGTGCTCTTTTTCAGCGTCGGCAATTGCCTTAGCGCGAGCCTTGTCGAATGCACCCGAAGCGTCGAAGTTTGCGTCGGCGATTGACATCGAGACACCCGAACGAGTCGCCCAGTAGAAACCAGCATCCTTGATGCGGTCTAGAGCCTGAGCCACGTCAACGCGGGTGAACTTCTCGACAAGCTCGGTCACGATGCGACCGATTTCTTTCTTGCCAACCTGACCTTCGTAATACTCATAACCCTCTGGCAAGGTTTCGTTGAACAGTGCGCGACCCAAAGTGGTCTCGCGAAGCTCAACCTCACCGCTGCGAATCAAACGAAGCTTGATTTTGGCCTGAAGGTCTAGAGTGCGGTTGTCGAAAGCCATCTGTGCTTCAGCAATCGAACCGAAAGCGGTTCCTTCGCCGGTAGCACCCTCTTTTAGACCGGTCATGTGGTACAGACCAATGATCATGTCCTGGGTAGGTACTGCAACTGGGCGGCCGTCTGAAGGCTTCAAGATGTTGTTCGAAGCAAGCATCAAGATGCGAGCCTCAGCCTGAGCCTCTACCGATAGCGGTAGGTGAACAGCCATCTGGTCACCGTCGAAGTCTGCGTTGAACGCAGCACAAACAAGTGGGTGAAGCTGAATAGCCTTACCTTCAACCAACTGTGGTTCGAAGGCCTGGATACCCAAACGGTGCAGGGTTGGTGCACGGTTTAGTAGCACCGGACGCTCGCGAATTACCTCTTCGAGAACACCCCAAACCTGTGGACGTGAACGCTCAACCATGCGCTTGGCGCTCTTGATGTTCTGAGCTAGACCAAGGTCGACTAGACGCTTCATTACGAAAGGCTTGAAGAGCTCTAGAGCCATAAGCTTTGGCAGACCACACTGGTGCAGCTTCAGCTGAGGACCAACAACGATAACCGAACGACCTGAGTAGTCGACGCGCTTACCTAGAAGGTTCTGACGGAAACGACCCTGCTTACCCTTTAGCAAGTCAGATAGCGACTTGAGAGCGCGGTTACCGGTTCCGGTCACGGCACGACCGCGACGTCCATTGTCGAACAGTGCGTCAACAGCCTCTTGAAGCATGCGTTTTTCGTTGTTCAAGATGGTCTTTGGCACAGCACCAAGGTCGATGAAGCGCTTTAGACGGTTGTTGCGGTTGATGACACGACGGTATAGGTCGTTTAGGTCTGAGGTAGCAAAACGGCCACCGTCAAGCTGAACCATCGGACGGATCTCTGGTGGAAGTACTGGAAGTACGTCTAGAACCATTGAAGTCGGAGGGGTGCTTGAGTTGATGAACGACTGAACAACCTTCAGACGCTTGATTGCCTGAGTCTGCTTTGAACCCTTGGTGGTAGCAATCTGCTCGCGTAGTTCAGCAGCTGCTGCATCAAGGTCGAACTCGGCTAGCACGCGCTGAACTGCCTCGGCACCGATTGCGGTGTCGAAGTATTCGCCGAAGCTGTAGTCGAAGTGGTCGAAGATGACGTCGTTCTGAATAAGTGCGCCTGCCTCAAGTGACAGGAATAGACGCCAGGCCAACTGCTCTTTCTGCAGGTTGGCTGGACGCTCGACGCGTGCGTATTCTTTGACGATCTTGTCGGTCTTCTTGCGGAACTCTTCTTTTAGCTTCTTGAGCTCTTTTTCTTCGGCCACACTGCGGGTGACTTCGGTCTCGTCGACAACATCGCTGTCTTCTTCTAGAGCGGCAAGAGCCTTCTTGTTCCAGAAACCTTCTGGGTTCTTCTCTTCGGCGTCAACCAACTGCTCGATTGACTTAGCGAAGGATGATTCAACCCACTGAGGTGCTTCCCAGAGCTTGACTGCTGGCTCAAGAGCTAGGCCCTTGGCGGTTAGCGCGTCGTACTCTGCCTGAGCAACAGAAAGCATCTCTTCTAGGCGGCTGTCTAGCAGGGTGCGCACACGAGAGACGTAGTCTTCTTTGATTAGCGCAGCATCTAGAGTCTTGTCTTCGTGGTGAACCGACATTACTCGGTAAGCAGCGAAGTAGATGATCTTCTCAAGGTCTTTTGGTGCCATGTTGAGCAAGTAACCCAAACGTGAAGGCACACCCTTGAAGTACCAGATGTGAGTAACCGGCGCTGCAAGCTCGATGTGACCCATGCGCTCACGACGAACTGAAGACTTGGTTACCTCGACGCCACAGCGCTCACAAACAATGCCCTTGAAGCGAACACGCTTGTACTTTCCACAAGAACATTCCCAGTCCTTGGTTGGACCGAAGATCTTCTCACAGAAAAGGCCGTCCTTTTCTGGCTTCAGGGTTCGGTAGTTGATGGTCTCTGGCTTCTTTACTTCACCGTTAGACCAAGAGCGGATGTCATCCGAGGTTGCTAGGCCGACGCGTAGCGCACTGAAGTTCTGAACTTCCATGATTTTCCTTATTCCCTAAATCTCTTAGTAACCGTTGTTGAATTGATCGAATTCAACGTCAACGATTGATGCTTCGTTGCGCGAAAGGTTGATGCCGAGCTCTTCAGCAGCACGGTCTGATTCGAAGGTGTCCTCTTCTTTCAGAGCAACTGCCTGACCCTGTTCGTTGAGAACCTCAACGTTGAGTGCCAGTGACTGCATTTCTTTCGCTAGAACTCGGAATGACTCTGGGATACCAGGAGCCTGGATGTTCTCGCCCTTGACGATTGCCTCGTAGGTCTTGACACGACCGGTGATGTCGTCTGACTTGATAGTGAGCAACTCTTGCAGGGTGTGCGCTGCACCATAAGCTTGCAGTGCCCACACCTCCATCTCACCAAAGCGCTGACCACCGAACTGAGCCTTACCACCCAATGGCTGCTGGGTAATCATTGAGTAAGGACCGGTTGAACGAGCGTGAATCTTGTCGTCAACTAGGTGGTGCAGCTTCAAGATGTACATGTAACCGACCGAAATCTTCTCTGGGAACGGCTCACCTGAACGGCCATCGAACAGAGTTGCCTTACCGGTCTCGTCAACTAGACGCTGACCGTCACGGTTTGGCAGGGTCGACTTGAGCAGACCCACGATTTCGTCTTTAGAAGCGCCGTCGAAGATTGGGGTAGCAACCTTGGTGCCCGGTGCGCCTTCGCGCATCTCGGCAACCATCTGGTCGGCCCACTTGGCAACGCCTTCAACCTTCCAACCCTGCTTTGAGATCCAACCAAGGTGGGTCTCAAGAACCTGACCGAAGTTCATACGACCTGGAATACCAAGTGGGTTTAGAACTACGTCAACCGGGGTTCCGTCTTCAAGGAATGGCATGTCTTCGACCGGAAGGATCTTCGAGATAACACCCTTGTTTCCGTGGCGACCAGCAAGCTTGTCACCTTCGGTAATCTTGCGCTTCTGAGCGATGTGAACGACTACGCGTTGGTTTACACCGGCACCTAGCTCGTCGTCGCCAGCTTCGATGTCGAAGACCTTAACGCCGATGACGGTACCTTGCTCGCCGTGTGGCACCTTCAACGAGGTGTCGCGAACTTCGCGGCTCTTCTCGTTGAAGATTGCGCGTAGCAAGCGCTCTTCAGCTGAAAGCTCGGTTTCACCCTTAGGGGTAACTTTTCCGACCAGGATGTCGCCTGGGCGAACCTCAGCACCAATGCGGATGATGCCGCGCTCGTCAAGCTGAGCCAAAGCCTCTTGCGAAACGTTTGGTAGGTCGGCGGTGATTTCTTCTTTACCTAGCTTGGTGTCGCGAGCGTCAACCTCGTACTCTTCGATGTGAATCGAAGAAAGGGTGTCGTCTTTGACCAAGTTCTGGCTAAGAATGATGGCGTCTTCGAAGTTGTGACCTTCCCAAGGCATGAATGCCACGAGCAAGTTTTTACCTAATGCCAATTCACCGTTTTCGGTTGATGGACCATCAGCTAGAACTTCGCCGGCCTCAACGCGCTGACCTTCAGAAACGATGACGCGCTGGTTGATAGCGGTGCCCTGGTTTGAACGGTCGAACTTGCGAAGCACGTAAATCTTGTCGCCACCCTTGTCTTGGGTAACGGTGATGGTGTCGGCGTTTACCTCGGTTACAACACCAGCGGTCTCGTTGACAATAACTGCACCCGAGTCAATTGCAGCAACGCGCTCCATACCGGTTCCGACAAATGGTGAGTCAGAACGAAGCAGTGGAACAGCCTGACGCTGCATGTTGGCACCCATAAGCGCACGAGAAGAGTCGTCGTGCTCGAGGAACGGAATCAACGAGGTTGAAACCGAAGCCAACTGACGAGGCGAGATGTCTAGGTAGTCGACGTCTTCTGCGTCGACCTCAACAACGTCACCCTGGAAACGTGCGAAAACCTTTTTGTTGGCAAAGGTTTTGTCGGCGTTTAGTGGGGTGTCGGCTGCACCGATGGCCTTGCCCTGCTCGGCAGCGGCGTCTAGGTACTCGATCTTGCCTGAAACCTTGCCGTTGACGACCTTGTTGTAAGGAGTCTCGATGAAACCGAAGGCATTGATGCGGGCGTAGGCGGTTAGCGAACCGATTAGACCGATGTTTGGACCTTCAGGGGTTTCTACTGGACACATACGGCCGTAGTGCGATGGGTGAACGTCACGAACCTCCATCTGGGCACGCTCACGAGCGATACCACCAGGACCAAGAGCCGATAGACGACGCTTGTGCGCCAACCCGGCAAGTGGGTTGTTTTGGTCCATGAACTGTGAAAGCTGCGAAGCACCAAAGAATTCTTTGATGGCGCTGACAACTGGACGCAGGTTGATCAGGGTCTGCGGAGTAATTGCCTCGATGTCTTGGGTCGACATGCGCTCACGAACCACGCGCTCCATGCGGCTTAGACCGATGCGCACCTGGTTCTGAATTAGCTCGCCAACCGAACGGATGCGACGGTTTGAGAAGTCGTCGATGTCGTCTGATGAAACAGCGATCTTGACGTTCTTGCCACCCATCTTGATTGGGAACTCAAGACGAGCACCGGTTGAGACGGCAGAAGCGTTTGCAATCTGTAGGTCGAACAAAAGTAGGTACTTGAGGGTAGCTACAACGTCTTCGACGGTGAGGGTGTTGACGTTGGCATCAACGCTTAGACCGAGCTTGCGGTTTAGCTTGTGGCGACCGACCTTGGCAAGGTTATAGCGCTTTGATTCAAAGTAGGTCGACTTTAGCCAAGCCTCTGAAACTTCGGCACCGGCTGCCTCGCCACGAACCTTGCGGTAAAGCTCGCGAAGTGCATCTTCTTTGGTGACGATTGGGGTGGCAAAAACCTTTGAGCGGTCGTAAGCCAGGGTGTTCTCGATGATGTTGATATCGAAAGTCCAGTTAGGTGCTCCCGCCTTAACTGCTGATTCGAGGTCTTTGAACTCATCGCGAATCTGGTCTTCGGTTAGACCTAGGGCCTTTAGGAAGATGGTTGCCGAGACTTTGGTCTTGCGGTCTACCTGAACCTGAACGATTGGCTGGCCGAAGCGGGCGATTGGCTTGCGCTCGTCGCGAACCCACTCGGTCAGGAACTCTAGGTATGAACCACGGCTTGGGATGATCTGCGCCTTGTTGTTGCGCACATCGAGGTTACCCGTGGTGTTTGTCGAAACCGAGAAGTAGACACCGGGTGAACGAACTAGCTGTGAAACTACAACACGCTCGGTTCCGTTGATAACGAAGGTGCCTTTTTCGGTCATGACTGGGAAGTCACCCATGAAAACGGTCTGTGATTTGATTTCACCGGTTAGGTAGTTGGTGAACTCGGCTTTGATGTAGAGCGGCTGGGTGTAGCTCTTGCCCTTTTCTTTACACTCTTCTGGCGTGTATGAAGGGTCGTAAAGCATCGGCTCGGCAAAGGCAAGGCCCATCTTGGCATCTTGCGAAGGGTTTGCTGAGTCTTCGATTGGTGAGATTTCTTCAAAGATCTCTTCTAGACCGGTCTTAGCGGCTGGGCCTTCTTTTTCGCGCCAAGCAGGTGCACCGATTAGCCAATCAAAGCTTTCGGTCTGCAGCTGGAGCAGATCTGGTAATTCGATTGGTTCAGGGTTTTTCGCAAAGGAAAGACGCTTTGCCAATCGATCGTTCTTAGTAGTTTTTGCGTTCTTCGCAGCCAATGCTGTTCCTCCAAGGAATAGTGCCTCGAGCTAATCGCGAATTAGTTCGTGGATTTGGGTGAAAAATCGCAACCTAGAACCAGTGACGCCACAATTTGCGTCACGCGCGCAGCCAAAATATGCATGCGGGGTGTTTGGGAGCAAAAACTCAGTCTATAACGATTTCGCCACACCTGTAAACAGGTATTTGACATTTTTTAAAAGAACAGGATTAGCCGAGCGCGCAGAGTTTTTTCAAACTTTTCGACCGAACCGGCAACGGCCTTCAAATCGACCGAATCGAGCAGCATGGTCACAGTGCCATCGTCATACTGGGCCAGCACGCAGGGTTCGCGCCCGGTGGTTGCCGCTTGCACGATTGCATCGCGCTCATTCATGTGCAGCAGCTGGAAGTCGAGGCCGTAATCCGTTCGAATTCGCTTCTCCATGGCTTTCCAGCTTGGTTTTTTGCGAATTGGCGAGTGCGTGATGTCGCACAGTTTGCAATCGGCAAGCCCTAAAAGATGGCCGAACACATATTTAAGTTCGCCTATGAAGCCGCCGTCCGCTTTATAAACACCGATGAGTCTCACCGGTGTTGCTTGCTGATTATCGGTCATGTTGGTTGCCTATTTGGGTTGGTTGCCTTAGCAGGCAGTGAGGGCATCGTTAATTTCATCGGCGAGCGCCTGAGCGTTTTCAGTACCGATAAGAATTCGGGTGTAGCCAAATCCCGGAGCCAGATTTATTTGCACAACTTCTTGTCCACGCAACCAGTAGACCCAAGCTCGATCTTTGCGCCAAAGATAGGTGCCAGCAATGATTAGGCCGGGAAACGCGGTTCCTGGAATTCGCAATCCCAGGGTGCGCCAGAAAGTTTTGTCGAGCGGTTCAGCGCCGCGAATTGCACCGCCCGGAATTTTGAAGTCGCCGTGCATGCCCCAAATTTTTTCACCCGGGGTTAGTTTGATCTGCAGGTGAGTTGTGCTGAACTCGACTTTGGGCATGGTTCTACCTTATTCCCAGGTATTGGGCTAACTCCGCCGGGGTTGCCACCGCAGCATCAGCTTGAGCCCACTCATTTTCATTGCCAAATCCCCACTTGACCAAAACCACATCCACCCCGTGATGGCGAGCGCCTTCGACATCGTGGATGCGATCGCCGACCAGTACGGTGCGCTCGATGTCGTGACCCAGCTCGCGCAGACAGGTGAGCGCGTAGGTCATGACATCTATTTTTGAGGTGCGAGTGGCATCGTTTGAAGCGGTTCCGAGAAAATCAAAAAGGTCAAGAAAACCGAAATGTTCGCCAACAAGTTGGGTACCGGACAATGCTTTAGAAGTTGCTAGCGAATTTGTGAAACCTGCTTCGCGAGCGGCGGCAATAGTTTCGACAACACCGGGAAAAAGTTTTGCTCGAAGTCCAGCCTTTTGCCCGACATAAAATTCGCGATAGCTGGCGAGCAGTTTTTCGGCAAGTGCGGCATCCCCGTTGGCAAATTTGTTGAAAGTTTCAACTAGCGGCGGACCAACACAGCTGCGCAGTTGGGCATCGGTCGGAATCTCGAGGCCGTTTGATGCAAAGGTGTGCCGAAAAGATTCGAATATGCCCTCTGATGAGTCAATGATTGTGCCATCTAAATCCCAGAGGATTGTGCTGTATTTCACGCTGCCTACCTTCTCGATAAACTCTAGGCGATGAAGGTGCGAGCAGACATTCAAGCCCTGCGCGCCGCCGCTGTTGCGATGGTGCTGGCTTTTCATCTTTGGCCGCATCGATTCGCTGGCGGCTTTGGTGGAGTCGATGTTTTTTTCGTAATCTCAGGGTTTCTAATTACTGGCTCGCTGCTATCAGACAAGTGGCTTGAAGCGTTTCGTGAATCTAAGTCATCGGCACTTAGCGCATTTTGGTTGCGGCGCATTAGGCGTTTGTTGCCGATGGCGCTGCTGGTTATTTTTGCAACTGTTATTGGTTCATGGCTAATTGTTCCGGCTGCGGCCCGAAGCGAATTTACCGGAGATGCGCTTGCCAGCATTTTCTATTTTGAAAACTTCAAATTGGCTTTGAGTCAGGCCGACTATTTTGCGGCCAGTGCGGCGAATCCGTTTCAGCACTATTGGTCTTTGGCAGTTGAGGAACAGTTCTATCTGGTTTGGCCGGTACTGTTGGGGGCGCTGTTTTTTGCGGGCAAGAAACGCTTTTCGGTTGCGGTGCAGGGTGTGGTCGTCGCCGCCTCGTTCGCCTTTTCGATTTGGCAATCACACACCGATGCAACTTTTGCATACTTCAATACCCTCACCCGGGTTTGGCAGTTTGGGTTGGGTGCACTGTTGGCGGTTGGGGCGCTAGGCACCAATGGAGTCGCCACGACGCTGAGCAAGGTCGGTGCGATGCGCACCTCAGACCGGCTGCTTTCACCGAGTGCGCGTGTAGGCGTTGCCACAGTTGGTTTTGCTGCCATTGTTCTGAGCACATTTTGGCTTGATGAGAGTTTGCCGTTTCCAGGCTGGCAGGCGCTGCTGCCAACTTTGGGGGCCGGGGCAGTTATCTGGGCGAAAGCCGATTTGTCTTTTGCTTCCGATTGGCCCGGGCCAGCAGGTGCGGTTAGTCGCTTTTTCTCTCGGACAGTCATTTGGCTCGGCGACATTTCTTATTCGCTTTATCTATGGCACTGGCCGGTGATTATCCTTGCCGGTTATGCGCTTGGGCGCGAACTTAGCAATTATGAGTTGGTTGCGGTGCTGGTGCTTTGCTTGGGTTTGGCTTGGGCTTCAAAACGTTTGGTTGAAGATCGCATTCGACACTCGCAAAAAATTAGGGAACTGCCAATCTCTCGGCAATTTGCGGTCGCAGTTGCGGCAAGTGTGCTTTGCGCCGGGGCGGCACTTGGGGCCGGTTTGGCAGCCCAAGCTTCGGTGGCCGAACAACAGCAGAAACTTGTCACTGCAGAGGCAAGTGAATGTTTTGGCGCCCGCTCGGTTGGCAAAGCCGATTGCTCCCCCGTAGCAAACCAAGATGTGGTGCCGACTCTCGATTTTGCGAAACGCGATGCGGCGGATGCCGGCAGTGTTTGCATGGTTAAGGCTCTTGAAACCGAACCAAATTTTTGCCGCATCACCGAGGGCGAGGTTCGAGTCTTGCTTATCGGCGACTCACATGCGGCAACTCATCTGGGTGCGCTAAAGATTTTGGCTGAAGAGCGCGGCTGGGCACTTGATCTGAGCTATCACGCCGGCTGTTCGTTCAGCCTGGTCGAGCGCAATAGCGAAGAGCGCGGTGTGGCTTGCGCCAAATGGAACGAATTGGTAAGTGCGCAACTGGCTGCAGCCGACCCTTACGACATTGTGTTCACCGCCTCATATGCGCGCAACCGCCTGGCTGATTTGCCCGGTGTCACCGATGAGGTTTTGGCCCGAGGATTTGCGGCTGCATACACTTCGCTGCTTGAACGCGGTTCGAAACTTTATGTGATTCGCGATAATCCCGAGATGGATGCCGCGATGAAAGAGTGTTTCGAAACCGCGGTGCGTGACGCCACGATGTGTTCGATGAATGTGACTAACGCATTTGTTGGTGATGCTGCGGTTAGCGCAGCAGTCAGTTTAGGTGCCGAACTTGTCGCCGGCGCTGCTTCCACCGGGGGCTCTACCGGTCCGTATGCAAAGCAGATTCGCATCCTTGATTTCACCGATGTGTATTGCCCAGGCGGCATGTGTACGGCAAGCGTCGGCGGGGTTTACGTTTACCGCAACGCCGATCACATCAGTGCAACCTTTTCGCGATCAATGGATGAAGTGTTCGCAGCTCGATTGAGATAGGTGAGCTTTCGCCGGTTAAAACGAAACCGCCTTCGGCCTGCAGAATATTTTCTCAAACACTCAAGACCAAAGGCGGTCTCGGTCTCGGCTGTCGAATCACAGATTCGCCATACGCCAGACCTCGCGGTGACGGTGGGATTTGAACCCACGGTACGCGTTAACGTACACAACATTTCGAGTGTTGCACCTTCGGCCGCTCGGACACGTCACCGTGGAATAGGCTACTACATCGGGTAAGCACCATAAAGCGAAGTAGGAAATTCATGAGCACCGAAGGTTCGATGCGCGCAATCATTGCCGCACTGATGGCAAACATTGGAATTGCCATCACAAAATTTATTGCCGCAGCATTTTCTGGCTCGGCATCGATGTTCGCCGAAGGTATTCACTCGGTAGCTGATTCTGGAAATCAGGTTTTGCTAATTATCGGTGGCAAGCGCGCTCGCCGTGCGGCGACAGAGTCGCATCCGTTTGGTTACGGTCGCTCACGCTACATTTACGCTTTTATGGTTTCGATCGTGCTGTTCGCAATCGGTGGAATGTTTTCGATCATCGAAGGCATCAACAAGCTAAGCCACCCGCACGAACTGGAAATGGTTTGGTTGCCGCTGACGGTTTTGGCCGTTGCCATTGTCATGGAAAGCTTCTCGCTGCGCACCGCAGTAAAAGAGTCGAACCACATTCGCGGCAACCAGAACTGGGTCGAATTCGTTCGCCACGCTAAAGCACCAGAATTGCCGGTGATTTTGCTTGAGGATCTTGCCGCACTTACCGGACTAGTTTTGGCTTTCGGTGGAGTCGGTCTTTCGGTTGTGACCGGCGACCCAATTTGGGATGCTATCGGAACTTTGGCCATTGGTGGATTGCTGGTTTTGGTGGCCATCATTTTGGGTCTCGAGACCTCTTCGCTTCTGGTGGGCGAGGGCGCATCGACCGGTGACACGGCTCGCATTCGCGAAGCGCTTGTCGCAAGTGCTGGGGTGCAATCGGTGATTCACATGAAGACTCTTTACCTTGGGCCAGAAGAGTTGATGCTGGGCGCAAAGATTGCGATTGCCGAAAATTCTTCGGGTGCCGAGATTGCTGAAATTATTGACCGAGCTGAGGTTGCGGTTCGCGAGGCTGTGCCTGCGGCCCGAGTGATTTATTTAGAACCTGATTTGTTGCGCGTTGCTGCGAAAAACTGACGCAGCTGTTCAGCACATTTTTCTTCTAAAACTCCGGGGATGACTTCAACTGGTGCGCCCAGTCGAGAATCGCGCAGTAGGTCGTAAAGCGAGCCTGATGCGCCGACCCGTTCATCCCAGGCGCCGAAAACAACTTTTGGAATTCTTGCCGCCACAATGGCGCCGGCACACATCACGCAGGGCTCTAGGGTGACTATCAGCGTGCAGTTTTCTAGGCGCCAGTCACCGATTTTCTCTGCGGCTTGGCGGATTGCATTGATTTCAGCGTGACCGGTTGGGTCATCCAGGTGCTCGCGAGTGTTGTGGGCTTGGGCAATAATCTCGCCCTGCTGGTTGATGATTAGCGCCCCGACTGGAACATCGTCACCGGATTGTTCGGCCTCATTGATAGCAATTTCCATCAGGGCTGATAAATCCATAGCATTAGCCTATGCGAGTTCACATTGCCGACCATCCTCTAATTACTCACAAACTCAGCGTGCTGCGTGATAAAAACACACCATCGCCGGTTTTTCGCCAGTTGGTTGAAGAGTTGGTTACCTTGCTGGCCTATGAAGCAACGCGCGACGTGAGGGTCGAGAAAATCGAAGTTGAGACACCGGTCGCAAAGACTTTTGGTGTGCAGTTGGCGCATCCTCGACCGATTATCGTGCCGATTCTACGAGCAGGTTTAGGCATGCTTGAAGGTATGACCAAATTGCTGCCTACCGCAGAGGTTGGTTTTTTGGGCATCAAGCGAGATGAAGAAACTTTGCAGCCTTTCACCTATGCAAACCGCCTACCGGATGATTTGACTGGACGCCAGGTGTACATCATCGACCCGATGTTGGCCACTGGTGGCACCTTGATTGATTCGATCGATTATGTGTTCGAGCGCGGGGCGACTGATGTGACTGCGGTTTGCCTGATTGGTTCTCCGGAAGGTTTGGCCGCGGTCGAGGCGCACGTTGCCGGTCGCGCAGTGAAGTTGGTGCTTGGAGCACTGGATGAGAAGCTGAACGAAGTTGGGTACATCGTGCCCGGACTGGGCGATGCGGGCGATCGTCTTTACGGGACTGCGCAGTAATTTTTTGTAGATGAGTGAGTTTGTTCACTCCAAGGGTGGATTGCTCACCATAGCCGGCTTAGCTCTCTTTTTTTCCTTCCAAATCCATGAACAAAACCAAGCAACTTTTACCTAAGTATTTCGGTGTTAAGTAGGTATTTCTCAAGAGTTTTTGCCAACTCAAAACTTTTATTTTTACCTAAGTAAAACTCAACCTTTCTGATGAAGTGTGCTTCGTGAAGCCGCATCAATATTTCGCAAGTAAACCAGAGTCGACTCCCCCGAAGCTCACAAGAAAAATCTCTGGATTGAGCCAAGGTTTCAAGCCAGCGTCGGGCTGTCGCCTGGGTCACACGCATCGATTGAGCGAGCAGGGGAATCGTCGTTGTTGGGTGGACACAAAAATACCTAAGTAATTCCTGTCGGCGTTTAGCTGGTACCGCTAACAAAACTGAATTGGTCGCCCTAAGTGCCGTGAGCCCTGCATCTCTTGTGTCTGATAGCTGAGAAGGATTACCTAGGTATTTTTTAGCTCGGCGAAGTGCTGCCGCTTCCCGGTATCCGTAGGGATCAATTGAAGAGCCACCTGATGAACCCCGAACTCTACCTAAGAAAAATAGCCAGGTTTTTACCGAGGTAATCGGTAAATAGGTAGGTAATCCTTCGGTTTGAAAGAGGTAGTCTCTCGAAGGGCCAGAAACAAAACCGCAGACCTCCGACGCCAATCGATCCGACTCACCAACTAAGAGTTCCAAAATTTCCGCATCAATCATCGGCTGAGTGGACCCAGGGGAAATAGGTTGAGTGGACCCAGGGGAAATCGACTGAGTGGACCCAGAGGAAATCGACTGAGTGGACCCGGGGGAAACAGGTTCCGTTGACCTGGAAAAGAAAGTGTTCATACATCGAGAGTGAGGCCGTACAAAAATCCACGAATGGCAATCTGAAAATTTGTGGAAAACCATTCCCAGCGGGACCCCGGAATATTTGACAAAAAGAAAAACACAACGTAATTTTTTACACATGTCTAACAGCAACTTTGAAATCACTGCAGTCCGCGAAGTTTCGCGCACCCAGATGATGGCTGTTATGTGTATGTGTATGCGAATGTGTCGCTAACCCACGGAACAGCATTTTCCGATGGAGCCGGCGATCGAAAGATCCCGGCTTTTTTGTTAGCCGACACAGCCCCCACCCGACAAACACTCGTGATTCGAGTACTCGGTTCGAGTTCAGAACAACTCCAAAAAATCGCAAACACAACACACATCAAGGACTTTGAAAAATGGCAATCGCACACCTAAACAGCTACCGCACCAACACCGCAATCAAAACCGCACCAACCGCTCCTACCGCTGCGGCAATCAAAGCAGTCCCAGCCGAAACCGAAGCCCGCGGATTCGCACTATACGTCGGAATCGACGAGGCAACCGCGGCAGCAGCCGGCGTCTCACTCACCGAATTGGTAAGCGCACTTCGCAAAACCGTTGCCGAACTTGTGCCACAGGCAGCCAACGAAACCTACGCTGCTGTTGCCCTAGCTCCAAAAAATGCTGGCGGCCGCAACATCGACGCCACCCGCCTAGCCCTGCGTGACCCACGCGCACTCGACGAGTTGACCATCAAAAACCAAGGCGACAGCAACCAGCCAGCTGAAGGCGTAACCGTTGACCTGCTACGCAAGCGCGTTTACGTGAACGGCGAAAACGCCGACTTCACCGCAAAAGAATTTGAACTGCTTTCCTACCTGATCGAAAACACTGGCGAAACCATCAGCCGCCAAGAAATCGTCGAAACCGTTTGGGCCGACGAAGCCGCAGAAACCACCCCTAACGAGCGCACCATCGACGTACACATCCGCCGTTTGCGTTCAAAAATTGCCGGCTACGAAGACATCATTCGCACCGTGCGCGGTGGCGGCTACCGTTTCGACTCGCACCCAGACGTGCTTATCGAGGCATAATCTGAGGGTGCCTAAAACCAACATCAAACCAATCGACGAACTCGCCGCACTAATCACCGATCGAGTTTTAGAACTGGTGGATGAAGGCACACCCACCCCGATTGTGCTGATCGATGGCCGCGCCGGCTCAGGTAAATCAACCCTTGCCGAAAAACTGCAAAACGAACTATTTCGCAAAGGTGAGTCAGCTCCGCGAATCATCCACATGGATGACCTCTACGAAGGCTGGGATGGCCTCGAAGCGGGCAGCGATTATTTGCATCGGATGATTTTGCGACCGCTAGTAAACGGAAAATTCGACGAGCTCGGCAAACGTCAGCGGCAGGCTGAATGGCAAGAATTTGATTGGGCGGAAAATGCCCGCACCGGAAATTGGAGAGAGTTTCGTGGCGGTACTCCCCTAATTGTTGAAGGCTGCGGTTCGCTTTCGACAGCCAATGCCGAACTTGCTAACCTGACCGTCTGGCTCGAAGTTGATGAACCCACGCGCTACCAGCGCTGGGTGAACCGCGAAGGAAACGATGAATTTTTCGGTCGCTGGGCGGCGCAAGAACTCGAGTTTTACGCCCGCGAAAAATCTGCCGAAATTGCTGAACTAGTTGGTGCCTAGCGCCGGTGGGCGCCGTCCGGTGGGCGCCGCCCGGTGGGCGCCGCCGGATGGGCCGCCCGGTTGGCGAGACGCCCGGTTGGCCGGGCACGCCGCGCGGCTAGGCCTTAAACCTGCGAAGCGCGACGGTTTTTCATCCAGGTGCGCAACCCAGCAATCACCGATGCGGTGATGAAGAAAATTGCAATCGCATACGAAGCATTTTTTACCGCCGGAATGGTTGCCGCATAGTATCCGGCCAAAGTTAGCCCGGTTCCCCAAGCAATCGCACCCACCAAATTAGCGGTAAAAAACTTGTAGTAGTTCATTTTTGAAATACCTGCAATAGCCGGAATGAGTACTCGCGCCCACGGCATAAACCGAGCAATAACAACGGCCCACCAACCCCAGGCAGCATAGAACTTTTCAGACTTGGCAATTGCATTTTGCAGCCAATCGCCTTTGCGTTTATCGAGGTAGGGTCGGCCGTAGTGACGACCGAGGGTATAGCCGACCTGATCGCCCAACCAAGCGGCAATGCCCACGCCAATGGCCATCGGGATGATGTTCACATCGGGGTGATTTGAAGAAACTAGACCGGCGGCAAAGACCAGTGAGTCACCGGTGATAAACGGAACAAAGGCTCCGATAAATAGACCGGTGCCGGCAAAAACCAAACCCCAAACCGCTGCATAGAAGAGCCAAGGGCCGATTGAGTCGTACCAACCGCTGATCTCATCCGAGATGGCGGCGTAAACAATGGGGGTCACGCTATTAGTCTAAGGGCGACCGTGCAGCACGATTTCGTCAAGGGTGTGACGCTCCCGAGGTGCGTGCTCGCGTTCGACCAAACCTTGCTCGAGACCATCGAGTGAAGCAGCTGGTTTGCCAAGAGCAATTACAACTAGAACCTCGAGTGAATCTTCGAGCCCCAGGGTTTCGTGAATCGCGGTGTGGTTGATTCCACCCATAATTCGAGTTGCTAGACCCATCGAGGATGCCTGAGCAATCAGGTGACCAACCGATAGACCGGCGTCAAATTTGGCGCTGCCATAGGCGCTGCCATCCGCTTTGAATTTCTGGGTTGAAACCACGATTAGGTTTGAGGCCATCGGTGCCCATGAACGGTTGAAACCTGACAACCCCTCAGAAACTTTGGTGTGCAGGTCGGTGCCGCGCTGAAGCACCGAGTAGCGCCAAGGCTGACCGTTGTTGCCCGAAGGTGCCCAGCGCGCTGCTTCAAGAACAGCGGTTAGCTCATCTTTTGAAAGCTGGTATTCGGTGTCGTAGGCACGGGTTGAAAAGCGAGTTTCTAGAGCCGAAAGAATTGGGGTTGAGGTGTGGATTTCATGTGACATGAAAATAGCCAACCACAACATTGGGGGGTCAAATTCCCCGATAGGCTCGAAAGTATGTCACGCAAGGGTCTTTTTCTGTTTATTGCCGCGGGGGTTGCCTGGGGTTTGCCTTATTTCTTCATCCGAATTGCCGTTGAAGACTTCTCTACTCCGACAATTATTTTTGCTCGCGTTGTGGTTGGCGCAGCGGTTTTGCTGCCCCTTGCGATTCGACGTAACGCTATACGCCCGGCCTTGAAAGCATGGCCTTGGGTGCTTGCTTTCGCCTTCATTGAAATGGTTGGCCCTTGGTGGTTGATTACCGAAGCTGAGCGCAGCATCACCAGTGGTTTGGCCGGATTGCTGGTTGCCACCGTCCCATTTTTTGCGATTTTGCTAGCGCTGGTGTGGTTGAAAGATCGGTCAGTTTTGCATCCAAAAACCATCCTGGGTTTGGTGATTGGCTTTGCCGGCGTAGTTCTGCTCGTCGGAATTGACAGTTTTGCCGGTCACATCGACCCGGTGGCGGTTTTGATGATGATTGGTGCATCGATTGGGTATGCAATTGCCCCGATGATGGTTTCTCAAAAAGCGGGTGAGGTGCCGACGATCGGAGTGATTTCACTGTCGATGGTGATTGTTTCGATTGTTTATGCGCCATTTGCGTTGGCGAACTTGCCGGCTGAAATTGCAGCTGGGCCTTCGACCGAATCTTGGATTTCGCTCGTGGTTCTTGGTGTGGTTTGTTCAGCGCTAGCTTTCGTAATCTTCTTTGCGCTGATTGAGCAGATTGGCTCTGCTCGTGCGACGTTGATTACCTACCTAAACACCGCGGTTGCAATCGTGCTGGGTATTTTGTTTTTGGCAGAACCGCTTACCACCGGAATTTTGATCGGGTTCCCGATGGTGCTAATCGGTTCGTATTTCGCCAGCAAAAAGCACGCTGTAAAAGGTTAGACGCTGCGCTCTAGCGAGGATTTTGGAGTTAGCTGCGCTCTAGCGCGTCTTTAGCAGTTCGGCGTAGGGAACGCGCTTTCCGTAGAAGAAGTATCCGTCGGTAATTTCTGGCAGGTTGCCCAGGTGCACTGAAAGTTCTTCGATTGTGTCAAAGGCTCGGGCATGACCGCCGTCAATCAGTGGAGACAGGTGCTCCCAGCCTGCTAACTTCAAAATTGCGATGCGGTTTTTTAGTCCGGCGGCTTCGATCAAAGTTGCCGAGAATACTCCGACACAAATTTCGTTCTCGAGCAGAAGTTCTAGTGATGATGCGCTCTCATCGGCAATAGAGAAATTCGACGGGCCAACATCGGTAAATTCGCTGAGTTCATCCTTGGGATGTGGTTTGAAAACAACTTTGTATTCGGGTTCGAGTTTGGCTAATTCGATGGCATTTTTATAGAGCTCGAGGCCGATTAGAGGTTGGGACATAACCACCACTGTTTTTGGCGGGCGCCGATAACCGGCCGCCTCGGCGCGTTTGCGCACCGCTTCAAATTCTTCGGTGGCTCCAGAAACAACAATTTCTTGGCTGCCCGAGTTTTCGATGCCTGCTGTCCAGTACTCCCCCCAAGTCCAGATTTCGTTTGGAATGTATGGCACCTCTGGGCGAGTTGGCCAAGAGAATTGCATGTTGTATTTGCTGAATACGCCGCACTGCAGTTCGATAACTTTGATGCCGGCAGCTTGGGCTGCACCCATAAAATTCATGCGACTGGCGTTGACGATAAAAAGACGCTTAAGGTTTAGGCGCTTGAACAGGATGCGATAACCGCGGCCCTCAGCTAAAAAGTTGCGCACCGCCCAGCGTGGAAAATTCTTGTAATTTCCGGCCGAGGCACCTGCCGCCTGCTCAAGAAATTTTATTACTCGGGCATATTTTGCGTAGTCGGCTTTACTCAACCGAAGCCGAACATAGAGCGAGGCCAACAGCCCCCAACGTTTTCTGAAGTGCCCTTGCAGATTGTCGAGGTGGGGCCAGTGCCGTTCGCGATCGTATGAGCCAACGCCGAATCGAATGGCGTCATCGCCGAGCAAATCTTCAATTGGTTGGCTGAAGCGATCGATGCCTTGCGCGTTGCGGTTTGAGAATGGGGCGATCATGTCGCTGGCTTTTAGCCACTTCACGAGGCGTTCGTCACGCATTGAGTCGGGAATCAGTTTGCGCAAATACCAGCGCCAACCGGTGACACCTTTCCATAAGACTTTGTGGCCTTTTTTACCTTCAAAGCGCGGATACCCTTCGGGCAACTGAAATTTAGTTGAGGCCTTCCAAGCGTAAACACCAGAGTTTTTGGTGAGGTTGTAAAAAATTCGAAAACGCACCAGTGGCCAGATGCGAACGCCGAGGACATCCCAGCTGTAAAGGTCTTCTTCTTTTTCAATCTGCCAGAAGGCTTCACAAACTTCGCGCACGCTGGCGATTTTTTGCGGTTCTAGATTTGATTGCTGAGACATTAAGGCCTTTGTTTGTTTAGTTGCTAAGGCAATTATCCCCCGTGCGCTGATTTACTGATGCCCTAAACCAGAGTCGATATTTCTTAGAGAGGCCGGGAAATTAGGGCTGAAGACTGAGGACTAAAGACGAGTACTGTTCGGGAGACAGCGGTTTAGCAAAGTACTTGAGCGGGTTTCCGGCAATTCGAGCAGCCGCAAACTCGGCCGAGAGATCAGAATCTGCCTCAGCCAAAAGCAAGTCTCCACGTTCGGCTATAGCTCGCACGTGCTCGAAGCCTGGCAGTTTTAGCGCGATGACTTTGGCGCCTAAAGCAATGGCTTCAACCAGCGCCATCGAGTGCACTCCAACAACGAACTCACTTTTGGCAATCAGTGGAAGTGCGGGCTCATCCGGGTTAGCTAATTTGAAGTTGCTGGGTAAATACGAATAGGCGACCTTGATGGAAGTGGTTTCGGTGTCGCGCGGTGTGAAAGATGGTGCCGCGGCGGCACCGTCGGGGCCAGAAGCGCCTGCGGAACCGTCGGGGCCAGCGGCAGGGCCCGTAGCGGCGGTCGTAGCATCGGCCTCGGCCTGTGCGAAATCAATAATCAACTGGCGGTATTGCTCACGTGTTTCTTGCGGATGCGGCTTGAGTGTAATTTGCAAATCTGGGTTCGCCTTCGCCGCGCGAACAGCGAGCTCAAACAGCTTCGAAGTCTGCTGAGCCTGTGAGGCAATCAACACAGACCCGGGCAGCCGAACCGCCGAAGCCAAACCTTTACCCATTCGCTCGGCCATAGAACTTGGTGCACCGACCACCGAAATTTGCAAAGACTTTGGCGCCCCTAGGTTTTCGCCCCAAAACTCGCCCCAGGTATACAACTCATTAGGCAAATAAGCGACAGCTTCGAGAGGTTCTGCCGACTCAACCAAGGCAGCTTCAACTTGTCTCGACTCGGCAACTCGGCCAGAAAAACTGAACAGCGGATGAAACTCACTCAACAAGCCGTGCTGGGGTTCAACCACCCACACGCCCGCATCTTGGGCACCAGCAATCAGCGGGCGCTTCCAAGCGTTCACGACAAAAAGTTTCTGCACTGAAGTTTGCCGAAAAAGCTTTTTCCAGCCGATGCGCTTGGCGATGAAATCAACAATCAACCAAGTTGGGAAAGCGGCGTATTTTGACGTCAACGACTGAGCAGTGCGCGCGGAGGTCGCCGCTCGCACGGACTCGGTGCCCGCGGCGGCATGCGCACCCTCAACAGAAGCATCAGCAACCAATCCGCTTAGGGCAGCATTCAGCGAAACAATAAAGTTTTTCCAACGTGAGCGATCAACTGAACGTTTATTCAAATACGCGGGCAAGACACGCAACTGTGCGCGGCGACGGTAACGGTGCGCGAATTCAGCTTCCAACTCCTCCACGTGCGGTCGCTTGGCAACCTGCGGATTATCAGAAACCAAATCAGCATCGCCCATGCCGAAAATCAACGGGCGGGCATCCGCCTCATCCAAGATTCGCAAAATATCTGCAGAAAAAGGATCAACCCCGGCAGCATCGCGACGCAAAAACGGAATAACCGCATACTTACTCTGCGGGATTTGAAATTCACTTGGCGCCTTACGCGCAACCTTAGGCTGCTCAACACGACGCTCATAGATGCCCAACTGCTCGAGCACCTCACGCATCATCCGTTCGCGCAACACCGGCCAAAAATAAACACCGGCAATCTTCCAGTTGACCAAATCAAACTCGGCCTCGATGCGCTCGAAAACCCGCCAAACATCATCGAGCGAGGCAGGTGAAGCAGACCCAACTTGCTCAGCGATCAGCTATCGTCCCCGTTGTCTTGAATCGGAAACTCATCGGCACCGGTAACCTCTTCGATGGTTTCAATCAAACGCTTTGCTCGCTCAAAATCTTCACGCGAATCAATGTCGATGCTTGAAACCGAATCCATCACGTAAGCAGCCGCGCCCTCAACCGGCACCTTCTTAGCCGCCATCAATGCACTCAACTTGAAAATGTAAATCGCACCGTTAGGCAAATACGCCTTCGGCAAGGCCTGGCGATTCTGCCCATAAGCTTCAGGGAACATCGTCGAAACACGACCGGTTGGCCCAACGGTTAGGGCCCAATAAGGGCTTTTGTCTGGCTCAACGACTGAAACAACCGAATCAACTCCGGGGCCTAGCAGGTGAAAAGCCTCTTCAACGTGACGACCCTTGCGCCCCGGCGAAGTGGGCTGCAAATACACAATCCAAGGGTCGCTATCTTCAAGCGAAACCAATGTTTCAGGATTGTTGAAATAATCGTGCAGTGCATCGTAGGCCGAAGCTTCATCGCTGGATGCAAAAGTTGAGCGCCTAAAATCAACCGCACCAAGACGACGGGCCTCATCGAGAATCTCATCATCGTCAGAAGAGACCACAACCACATCAACTGGGGTGCCCAGTAAAAACCCTTTAGAAGAATCAATGGCGCGCTCAATCAAAGTTTTGTCGCTGATCTTCATCATGTTTTTGCCGGGTAAACCCTTTGAACCACCCCGAGCCGGGATGAAGGCGATAACTAACTCATCGTTGAGCATGATTTCCCCCTAGTAATCAAGCCAGTGTTCGAGGTTATTGCGAGCATCGTTTAGGTCATCGTGACGACCGATGTCTAACCAAGACTCGTGAATTGGAAACGCCGAAACTTTCTGGCCATTCGACTTAATCATGTCGAGCAAAGTTGGCATATCGCAATACTCACCCTGCGGAATCAAACCCAGAACCCACGGATCAAGCGCGTAAATACCGGCCGACACCATTGAGCGGTGAATTGGCTTCTCTGAAATTGACTCAACCTCGGTGCCCTCAATATTCACCACACCGTAAGGAATTTGGAATGTGTATTCGCGCACGCCCAAAGTGGCTTTGGCCTGATGCTTTTTGTGAAAGCGAACCACCGAACGAAAATCAACGTTGGTGAGCAAATCAGAATTCATGACAATAAACGGCTCGTTGACCGAACCCTGCAACTGCCCTAAAGCACCGGCTGTGCCGAGCGGTTTATCTTCGTGCAGGTATGTCACGTTGAGACCCAACCAGGCACCATCTTTGACGTGGTCGATAATCACATCGGCCAAATAGTTGACCGAAATAAACACGTTTTTGAAACCCTGCGACTTTAGCTTGCGCAAAATAATTTCAAGGATGGGTGTATCGCCAATTTTGAGCATCGGCTTGGGCACATCCTTAGTTAGTGGATAAAGGCGCACACCTTTACCACCGGCCATCAACACTACCGGGGTGCTGATTTCAAGCGGAGTGACCAGATCTTCATCGGTGTACATTCCAACCACGCGGCCATCGGCATCAACCACCGGCACATTATGAATGAGCTGCGGAATCTCACGCGTCATTACCTCTTGCCCATCTTCTTCAAGTCGAGCAACGTGTGGTCGTGAGTTCATCACCTCGGTGATTGGCGTTTCGAGTAGTAAACCGCGAAGTAACCCGCGTCGAATGTCGCCATCGGTCACGGTGCCTAACAAGCGACCGTCGGCATCAATGACCAAAGCGATTTGCTTGGCACCCTTGTTGATTGCCGAAATGGTGTCGAGCAAAGTGGCGGCTGGAGCCACAGTGAGGTCGGCTAGGTTTTTTAGCACTTAGCCTCCTATTGCTCTTCGATTGGGCTGGCCTGAGCCGGAACACCGATCGCGATGTGGTTGTCTGGGATGTCGCGGATAACCACGGCACCTGCGCCAATAATACAGTTTTCACCGATTGAGATGCCTTGAATTACGGTTGCCCCGGCACCAATGTGGGTGTTGGCACCAATGCTGACATCACCGCAAATTCGAGCACCAACCGAAACGTGCACGCTTTTTTCGATGTTCGAACCGTGCTCGATGATTGCGCCGGTGTTCACAATGGTGTTGTCGTCGATAAACACATCCGGGCCGATTATTGCGCCATTGAGCACCTGCACACCCTCGAGCATGCTGGCCGAATCGGCCACAATCGCACTTGGTGCCTCAACCTGCAAAAAGTTGAAACCGGCAGCCTTGAATTTGGCAAACACCGATGCACGACCTCGCAAACTCGAGGTTGAACCCAAACCATTGACCAGTAGAAACTCTTCGGTAGAAAACTCCATGAGGTTGGCGTCGTAACCCAACCAGGGCACATCGCTGCCGTCGGCGCGTAAGCCCAAAATTGAATCAACATCGCGCGGGGCGACATAGCCGTGCAAATCAAACCCAACTTCACTAAGGATGCTCTGCAGCACACGCGCATGCCCGCCAGAACCGAGCATCACCAGTTTTAGATCAGCCATCGACTACCTCGCTAACGCCTTGTGGAATCAACCTAGTCAACGTAGTCGCCAATTTCATAACTGGTTTCGGCTAGCGTGCCAACCACCTGATAAAAATCGAATGAGGTGCGGCCGGCACCGGGACGGCGACACTCAAGGTCATCCTCGGTGATAAGTTGCCCGGCAACGATTGGCCGCTTGGCAACCAAGCTGCGACGAACCGCAGCACGGTTAGAAACTTCAATGGGCTGACACTCTTTGACCGGCTGGCCCAGAGCTACCGTGGCTTGGCGTATTTCGCGCACCAGAGTAGCCAACTCGATTGGGTCTAGCGAAGCCTCGTGGTCTGGGCCCTCGAGCGACTTGTCTAGGGTGAAATGCTTTTCGATAACCGTGGCGCCAAGAGCAACTGAGAGAACTGAGGCGAGCACTCCGGCCGAGTGGTCGCTGTAACCAACCGGTAAACCAAAACGGTCGGCGATAACCGAGATAGCCTTCAGGTTCAAAATGTCTAGCTCAGCCGGATACTGCGTGGTGCAGTGCAGAATGGTGCATTTTTCGCGCATCAAATCTTGTACTTCGCGAACCATCCAGACAGCATCGATAACCGCATTGGTTGGCACAGCATCGGCCGCCACAATGTTATTGGCCTGAGCAAAACCGAAGGCGATGAACTTCAGCGAATGCTCGATTTCATCGAGGTTGGCCATGCCGGTTGACAAAATGACCGGCAGATTTGATAGACCCGCCTCAACCAGCATCGGGGCAAAAGTTAGATCACCCGAGGCAACCTTCACCAACGGGATGTGCAGCTCGTCAATTAGAAAACGCAGCTCGTCGAGGTCGAAACCGGTGGATAGAAAACCGATGCCAATCTTTTTGCAGTGGTCGCGAATTGCGGTGAACTCTTCGTGGCTTAGCTCGAGGCCTTTGAGCAGATCCCACTGTGAACGAGTGTCGCCGTCACCCTTCTTTTGGTATTCGGCCAACTGGGCATCTTTGCGAGCCAACTTATCGGCCGAGAAGGTTTGAAACTTGACGATGTCGGCGCCCACCTCTTTGGCAAGATCACACATCTCGAGCGCCCGCTGCAGTGAACCGTTGTGGTTGACCCCGGCTTCAGCGATTATCAAAACCTGGTTGGCGCTCATTTGTTCTCCCAAAACTTTTTCTTCGGCGGTTGCGGCAGGTCGATTTCGACCAAAACTTTGGTGGCTTTGGCGGCAAAACCCGGCTCGCCAAAAGGCGATTTTGCGGCGGCGGCTCGAGCTCTAAATTCATCGCTCAATGCTTGCTGCAGGGCTGCCAAAATTTCTGCTCGCTGAGCCTCGGGCTTTAGCACCGAGTCACCCATGGGGCGGCCTTCTTGGCGGTTTCCGATCAAAACACTGGGCACGCCAAAAATTGGGGCTTCCAAAACCGTGGATGAAGAATTGCCGGCAACCACGTCGACCTGCTTCATCATCGAGAGATAACCGAGTTGGCCGAATGATTCAACATACGAAACGCGGTCGGCATGGGTGGTTACGAATTTGGCGATGGCGGCGCGCACTTCGGCCGAGCCGATGTCGTTGTTGGTGCCGGTAATGATCAGTTGGACTGTGCCTGTGGCGGTGGGGGCGCCGGTGGTACCCGAAGCGGTTGATACCCCCGCGCCGGCGGGACCGGCAGCACTCACTGCTTCGAGTGCGGCCAGCAGCTCGTCGATTAGAACCTGAGCCGGTGCCACATCGAAGGCGGCCGGGTGGAAAGTCATCATGACGGTTTTTTCACCGAAGCGCACCCCAAATTTATGCTCAAGTTCTTCGCGACTAAGCAGTTGCAAATTGGCAATTGCATCAAGAACCGGAGCACCAAAATTGAACACTCGCTGCGGCTCTTCACCCAACTGCAGCACTCGGTCGCGGTGCTCTTCGGTGGTAACAAAGTGCAGGTACGAAAGTTTGGTAATCGAGTGGCGCAAGGCGTCATCCATGGCCCCCAAGGTGAGCTCACCACCGTGAATGTGCGCCACAGGAATCAGCAATACGGTCGCGGCAGTGGCCATTGCAAACGCCTCGAGACGATCGCCGAGAACCACAACCACATCGGGTTTTAGGTCGTTGAGTACGCGGGCAAAAGCGGCAACCGCTTCGCCGGTTTCAATAGCCGCATCGATTGATGCCGACGATTCACCCCAGATGGCAACCTCGGCTGCCGGTTCGAAACCATCCGCGTAAATTTCACTGACGGTTGAACCGTGCGCGGCCGAAAGATGAGTGCCGGTAACGATTAGTTGCAGGGTTGCTTTAGGTTCGGCAGCGACCTGGGCGATCAGATTGCGCAGTAAACCATAGTCGGCACGGGTGCCGGTCATGATTGCGATTTTGCGCATCTGCTGCTTTCTGGTCGGGTGGTCGGTGGGCGGTGAGTCGACTAACGAATGTGATTCGCCAGTCGCGGGGTTGATGGAATGCAAATCAGTGATGCGTGCAGCGCCTCAGCGGTTTTTACCGAAGCGGTTTGTGCGCCGGTGTACATGCGTTGCTTGTGCAGCAGGTTCCACATCGGACGCACCAAAAAGCCAGCATCGTGGGCCGCCTGCATTAGCTCGTCGCGCACCGCAAGTGAAGGTTCATCTAGTTGCACGGCACACAACCAGTAATTTGAAGTGGTTCGCTCTGGCTCAAATACAAAGCGCATGCCTTGGGCATCGGCAAAAGCCTCACCATAAGCAAGAGCCAAGCGTCGTTTTTGCTCAATGAAGCGATCAAACTTGTCGAGCTGGGCCATGCCAAGGGCAGCATTTAGGTTGGGCATGCGATAGTTCCAGGCGACCTCATCATGCTCGAATTCCCACTTGTGCGGCAGTTTTGCCGTGGTGGTGAGGTGCTTGGCGCGACGACCAAGTTCATCATCGTTGGTCAAAATAACGCCGCCACCACCGGTGGTGACAATTTTGTTGCCGTTGAACGAAATCATGCCGGTAACACCAAATGTGCCGGTGTGCTTTTTTTCACCCGAGCGAGTGGTGACAAATGAACCAAACGATTCTGCGGCATCTTCAACCAGTGGCACGCCAAATTCTTCGGCGATCTCGGCAATTTCTTCAATACGAACCGGATGCCCCAGAGTGTGCATCGGCGAAATAGCAGCGATGCGGCGGCCGGTCGCCGGGTTAGTGACGCGCTTACCCGATGGCAGGCTGGCATCTGCTTCGACAGACATTGAGCCAAGGGTTTCACGAAGCGCCTCGGGGCTCATGCCCAGGGTGCCGAACTCGCTGTCGATAAAGTGAGGGTTCGCACCGGTGTGCGATACCGCATTCGCGGTTGCCACAAATGAAAGGGTTGGCACGATCACTTCATCGCCGGGCTGCACTCCTGCCAAAAACAGTGCTACCTGCAAACCTACAGTTCCGTTTGAAACTGCGATGGCATGTTTAGCGCCGGTGATTTGGGCCATCCGCTGTTCAAGTTGCGGAATGAAAGCACCGACCGATGAAACGAAAGTTGAGTCTAGGCACTCGGCTAGGTAGCGCTGCTCGAGGTCGTCGATTTCAGGTTCGTGCAGACCGATTGAACCACCGGGAATTGGCGAACCAATAACCGAACGGATGCGGTCGACAAAATCTTTAGCTAGCGCACTCATGGCCGCTCACTAAACGGTGTATTCGTCGGGACGGTATTTGGCCAGGTTGACCGGATTGGTGAACCAGTCGATGGTTTTAGCCAAACCGGCTCGGAAACCCTCAACCCCCTTGATTTCAGGCTCCCAGCCCAACACGGTCTTAGCCTTTTCGTTGTTGCTGAACAGGCGCTCAACTTCGCTGTTTGCCGGGCGAATGCGGTTTGGGTCTTCAGTGGCCACTGCCCCAGCACCCATTAGCTCGTTGATGATGTCGAAGGTTTGACCAATGGTTACCTCGAAACCAACACCCAGGTTGGTTACCTCACCGAAACCGGTGCTGGCATGCAGCGCACGCTCAAAACCTTTGGCGGTGTCGGTGACATAGGTGAAATCGCGGGTTGGGGTTAACGAACCCAGGTTGATTTCTTTCTTACCAGCAGCCAACTGGCTGATGATGGTCGGAATCACCGCACGAGCAGACTGGCGCGGGCCATATGTGTTGAACGGGCGAATCGTCAAGGTTGGTAGTTCAAACGAGGTGTAGAAGCTTTTCACCATCATGTCGGCGCCAATTTTCGAAGCCGAATAGGGGCTCTGGCCCTGCAGCACGTGACCTTCATCCATTGGCACGTATTGGGCGGTGCCGTAAACCTCACTGGTTGAAGTGTGAATAAAGCGCTCGATGCCGGCATCGCGAGCCGCATTCAAAAGATTTAGCGTGCCCTGAATGTTGGTCTGCACATAAAGATCAGGGGCTACATAACTAAACGGGATGGCGATTAGCGCCGCCAAGTGCATGATGGCCTGTTGGCCCTTGGCCAACTGCGCCATGTGATATGGGTCGCGAATGTCGCCCATCACAATTTCCATGTTGGCTTTCACGTCTTTATCGATGGTGTCGAGCCAACCGTGTGAACCAATTGAGTTGTAAATGCACAGTGCCCGAACCTGGTGGCCGCTGCGAACCAATTCTTCTGCCAGGTGTGAACCGATAAAACCGTCGGCGCCAGTTAGAAAGACCTTCATAGCGGTCAAGTTTACCGACTAAGCGTCAAACTCTGGGCGTAGTTGAGCGGCACTTGCGCCGATAGCACTGTGCGTCCGCTGCGATCTCGCTCGCGACTCCAGCGCACGGTTAGTTCATCAAACATTTGACTGCCATAACCAGCCCGACTTGCCGATTTAGGCGGTTTGCCGTTGTTCACAATTTGCAACTCGATAATTTCGTCAGCGATACGATCAAACGAAATTTCACACTTGGATGCTGCGCCGTGTCGAACAGCATTCGAAACTGCTTCTTTACAGATTTCGACCACGCAAATTGCCGCTGCCTGATTGCTGGTTAACGCCGTTTTCGCCCGAGCTGAAAGCGTTAGGTCGATTTGGGCGACACCACCCCAGGTGGTGATCAGGTTTTGCATCGCCGAAGTGAAGTCGATCTTGTTTTCGGGTGTGGTTGATAAAGCTGCAATTGCTCGATCGAGGTCTTCGCGAACTAACCGAATTTCATAGGGCTCAAGTTGACCGCGGGTCTCGGCAGCGACCAAACGGGCAATAGCCGCCGTTAGTGCCGCCTGCACCGTGCCGTGCACGACAAACTGCCAGTTGCGCCTCGCTAACCAAAGCTGCTGCTCAAACAAGGCCAGTTCATGGGCAAGTTTTGCGTTACTTTTCGCTAAATCACGCTCAAGTTTGTTTTGCTGCAAAAAGTAAAGTCGCTGGGTGGCGATGATTACCGGGATAGCGATTCCGGAAATGGCGGTGGCGATTAGGGTGGCGTTTAGCCGGGCACTGTTTTCGAGAATGTAAGCCAGCAACCAAACGCTTACCGCTGAGGCAATTGATGAAACTAATACCAGGGCAAAAATGGCGCGTCGTATTTTTAGCGGCGGCAATTTAGCGGTCAACATCCTGGCGGTAGCGAAAACCAGAAAGTAACCAACCGAGGCAATTGACGAAACCAGCGTTGCCGTTTCGAGTGACGAAATAAATAGCACACCGACGGTGAATGGAAAGACAACCCCAGCCAAACTTGGCAGGTGTATGAGTTGCATTAGCTTCACTTTGCTGGGCAAAACCGACTTGGTTTGAATAGCCTCCGTATTTTCGCGCAATGAAATGGCATCGGCGCTGCGGCGCAACTGCTCGCTCAGTGGCCGAACCTTATTGACTACTAAATTGCGCAATTCAGCCACAGCCTCACGACCGACCTGCAGCAGCGAACTATTTTCGGTGGTGGCCGATGACAGCAACTGGCCGATGGTTTCAATTTGGCGAGCAAGATTATCGCGTGTGCTGGCCAAAAGGTTTTGGTTCGCTTCGGCTAGTGCTTTGGGGGCGGCCGCGCGCAAGGCCAAAAGTTCTGATCTTCGATTGTTGAGCTGGCCTACTGCCTCAAGGTGATTGGCTCGGTTAGCCGAAAGCATGGCATAGACAAAAAAGATAGCCAAACCCATGAGGCCACCGCCTATAACTCGAACCCCGAGCAGTAAATCTTGCACCGGGCCAAAAATCTCGAGCAGCAGACCGACACTGAGGTTTTTAGTAGCACCGGCGATGAACGCAATGGTGATGTTCAGCGGCAACTGCGGTTTTTGCTCATACCGGTTTCTGAAGACAACTAGCAGTCCCGCTGTAGTTAGCAAGGTCAGGCCGAAACTGATGAAGAAATAGCCAACCCAAATGGCAGAGAAAACTTCTAGCTTGACAGCATCAAAAGCCAAACTGGCAATTCCCCATACGATGGCTGCCACTAAGGCAAGAGTTCGATTGAACACGGCTTTCGAGGCAGCGCGGGCGCGAATAAGCTCAAATTGTTTTTTCAAGACGCAGCCCCCCGATCGCGCTTGCTATTTGGCCAGTGGCAGACCGGCAACCTTTATAAATTCTCGAGCAGCTGCCACGCGTTGGTTTACACCAGATTCATCAGCAATGCCGGCGGCTTCAAATGCACGTTTTACTAGGTTTTCAACTGCGCGCACTGTGGTGCCGCGTTCAGCAGCAATTTGGTGATTGCTCATACCCAGAGCAATCATCTTTAGTGCGCCCAGCTGTGCCTTTGAAAGCTCGGTGAAACGGTGGTCGGTGCGCTTGTCGTCACGAAAATCTTCGGATACTCGATTGCGCACTGCTGCCTCGATTGCCTCACGCAGTACACCGGGATCAGCCATGCGATCTTTCACCAGATAGGCAGCATTTTTTGGAATACTGCGGTTGTCGATTCCGGTGATGCGCGGTTCTGGAATATGGGTCAGAAAGACCAAAGCGATTTCGGGAAACTGCCGCCGCAGCACGATTGCCAAATCGACTCCGTTTGGGCCAGCGCCCAACTCGATGTCGAGTACGGCAATGTCGGGGTCAAAAGTTTCTGCGATTTTGCGCGCCTCGGCCGCGTTGCTTGCGGTAGCCACCTCGAATTGCTCGAGCTCTAGGTTGGCGGCGATTAGTCCGCGCAGCAGCGGCTCATCTTCGACGAGCAAGATTTTGCGATTAAACCAAGCCATAACCATAGTTTGGCAGTAGCGCGCTTTGCTGGGAACCCTAATGTTCGTCTTGGTGAATGTTAGGCGGCGCGGGCCGCGTCTGCGGTTTCTAATGCCGCTCGCAGAACACCTGGCTTCGCCAAATCGGCTCGGTCGATGCAAACTGCATTTTTTAATACGGGATGAGCTTCAAAGTCGACTGCACCGCAGTCACCGAAGCGGGACAGAAAAACCAGAGCAATTTTTGGATATTTGCGACGCAATGAAGTGGCTAATTTGGTGGCCACTTCGTCGTTACCCAAATCGACATTGAGCAGAGCAATGTGCGGATTGAAATAGGCTGCAACTTCTCTAGCTTCGGCAGAAGTGGTTGCGGCAACATCGAACTGTTCAAACTGAAGGGTTGAGGCTATAAGGCTGCGCAAAAGTGACTCGTTTTCAACGAGTAAAACTTTGCGGTTAAACCAGACCATGCGAACATAATGACATTAATTGTCCGGTCAAATGTAGGGTTACCCGTATATTTACGCAAATCCGGACAAATTCGAATAGGTGTTAACCGAATATTCGAACAAACGTATATAAAAATTGGCTTCTTCGAGTTGGGTAGAAGTTGCAGCTGAACTAGCGCAGGCCTTCGGCTAATTTCAAAACCCGAACCGCATCGAACAGCGAAGCAGATTTTAGCGAAGCGCGAGTTTCGCTGATTACGTCGAGATTGCCGGTGCGAATGGCATCGACCATGGCGCGCAACTCGATGAATTGTGAGAGAAAGCCCGGTTTGAAATCGAGATCGGCTTGGCTAAGAGTGAACCCCGGTTGGCCGTTGAGATAAACCTGAGCTTCGGTTGGTTGATAGTGGCGCAATGGAACCTCGGCGGTTGGGTCGAACACCTCTACCCCATCAAATTCTTTATAAATTTCGATTGGCCGAAGGCTGGCCGAACGACCTTGGGTGTGCAGGTCGATGAAATAGTTTGATGGCGAACCGAAGGTAATCATGACGGTGCCATTGTGACCATCGGGGCTGACCATGATGCTGTTGCGCGAGAAATAGCCGACTTCGTCGTCGATGCCGGCGCTTAGCTGAGGCTGCAAATCGTCGAACAGGTAGTTGAGCAGATCGAGCACGTGCACGGTGTTCGAAAGCAAAATCTGCTGGCGTTTTTCGGCAGTGGTTTCGGTTGACCACGAGGCTTCTGGGATGGCTGCGTGGAAGACGATGTTTTCGTTTTGCTGGATGAACGCTTTAGCGGCAGCAACCGAAGAGTAGTGGCGCCGGTTGTAGCCCACTAGAACCAGTTCAACGGTGACTTTGTTGAGTAGGGGTTCGAGCTCGAAAGATGAATAGGCGGCTGGCTTTTCTACCAAAATTGGCAGCGCCATGTTCATAGCCTCGGCCAGAATACTTCGGGTTACCGAGGTTTCTGGGGCAATTAGCAGCGCATCGATTTCGCCGTCGCGGCCGGCTTGCAACACTGCGCGCCAATCTTCGTAAACTTTGGCCTGATAGCGCTGGGCTAGAGCAGCGGTTTTTTCGCTGCCCGCGCGTGAACCGATGCCAACGATTTCAAAGCCGGCAGCAATGGCAGCATCTAGGTGAAACGGAACAATTGAACCCGAACCGATTACGCCCAGGCGGTAAATGCCGCGCAGGCCTTCGGCTATTTCGGCATAGAGTGCGGCTTCAAAATCGGTGAGGTCGTAACTCTTTTTTTCTGCATCGGTCATGAGATGCTCCAGTGTTTGGTGATGTCGACTTGGGTTTCGTCGACTGGCAATGTTAGCCGCTGGCCAAGCTCGCTGGCGTGTAGGGCGGCCAGCAGATCTTCGGCGGTGCGACCACCAACAGTTTCGGCGGCTGAGCCTTGGGCAGCATCAAGGTTTGAAACGATGTCGTAGAGTGCGGTCATGCCGGTGCGGCCATCGGCGGTGAGCCAAAGGTTGCCACTGAAAGCAACATCTTGCGCATAGCCGGTGCGGGTAACTGCGGGGTAGGTGTCGATTTCGCTCTGGTTGCGCAGACGAAGCTGGAAATCGCCGTTTGGCTGCATTTCGCCTTCGGCATTGCGCCAATAGAACCGAACGTTTTCGGTGACCGCTGACTGGTTTAGAAAGACACAGCTGAAGCGTTTGCCACCGGGATAGTTGTAGTTGACCGAGCCCTCGTAGAAGGCCAAAGATTCGTGGCGAGGATTGATGTTTTGGGTGGCCAAGTCGGCGGTTACCGAAACAGGTGAAGCACCAAACAAAACGGTGGCAAGGTCGAGATAGTGGATGCCGTTGGTGGCGATGCATCGAGCGCCGCCAGTAACTGTGACGCCCTGCAATTCTCCCAGGTTGAACTCGGCTGCTTTAGCCAAAATGCCGGCCGGTAAACCCGAATAGCGGCGAGTTAGGTTGATGAAAAGTTTGCCACCAGCGCGTTGCACTTCGGCCAAAATATCGCGGGCGTCGGCGATTGAATCGGATAGCGGTTTTTCGACTACAAAGTTTTTTTGACCAACCGCCTGCAGCGCTCGAATGGTTGGCACGTGATCGGGGCCCCAGTTGGCCACAGTGGCTGTGTCGAAGGGGCCGTTGGTTTCGACGTGGGCGATTGCTTCGTCGAGGGTTTGCGCGACGCTAATGGTTGCTGCGGTGCCCGTTGCGCTCTCGCCTGCGGCTGGCGCTGCGGCTGGCGCCGCATTCTGCGCTTCGGACTGCGCCCAAGCGAGTGCCTCGGTGGAAATGTCGACCACCATGATGTGATCGAACTTGGGCAACATTTCTTGAAAATGCTTTTTGCCGATTGAGCCACAGCCAACTAGAAGAGCGCTTTTAGACATGTGGCAAGTCTAGCGAGCGGGCAAAAAATCGAGGGGTGCGCGCAACCAGCCTGTGGATAAGTATCGGTGTTGCGGTAGTTTGGCTTGCCAAGGTGAGATGGGCGATTTGGTGTCCGTTAAAACCGAAAGACCTGAGTAGGGGGACGACTCAGGTCTTTCGGTAACAAACAAACTACTTCTTCTTTTTCTTTTTCGCAACCGGTTTCAACAAAATTGCCTGAGCGGCGTAAATTTTGCCACCGTTGGCGGTGATTGATGGCGAGCCATAAAGCTCGTATCCGTTGGCCAGTGCTTCTGAAACTCGGGCGCAAAAGTTTTCATCGTCGATTCCGGTAAGCAGACGGTATGCCTTTGGCGCTTGCTTTTCAGCGGATGCCTTTTCGGCAACAACGGGCTGAGCCACAGCTTTGGCAGCTGCTTTGCCGGCTGGCTTCGATGTTGCAGCAGCCTTGGCGGCGCGAGCGGCTGCGGTTGCGGCCGCAGGAATTCGAACAGGTTTTACAGAGGTTTTTGGGGCGGCTTTGGCCGCAGGTTTAGCAGTGGTCATACCTAAAATTTTGCCTTCCGTTTACCTGCGTAATCTAGTGAACTTCTAGTTAAGTAAATGAACATTACCTAGGTAAAGCGGCGGGGAAATACCTAACTAATTATTCGAGCGAAAAACTAAAACAGTTTTGGCGCACCAGATTCAACCCCGCGCATAGCTTCGTAATCGAGCAGCAAACATTCGATGCCGCGATCTTCAGCCAACTTGCGCGCCTGGGGCTTAATCTCTTGGGCCGCAAAAACACCGCGCACCGGAGCCAATAGCGGGTCGCGATTTAGCAACTCGAGATAGCGGGTTAGTTGTTCAACACCGTCGATGTCTCCGCGACGCTTTAGCTCAACGGCAACTGCCGCGCCGGAGGCATCCCTGGCCAAAATATCTACCGGGCCAATCGCGGTCATGTATTCGCGGCGAATCAAGCTGAAACCCTCGCCCAGCAACTCAATCTGTTCGGCAAGCAGCTCTTGAAGGGCGGCCTCGACGCCATCCTTGACCAAACCGGGTTCGGCCCCGGTGGCATCGCCCAACTCGTGGGATACGTCGCTGAGCACCCGGTGAATCAGCACCGTGAGCACATCGGCGGTCTTGGTTTGGGCGACCTGCCAAACCTCGGCCACATCGAGCCCGGCATGTTCTTCACCCGGTTCAAGCACGGTGATGGTGCAGGGCGGGTTCATCCAGTTGAGGGGTTTATAAGAACCCGAATCGCTGTGCACCAAAATTGAGCCATCGTTTTTTAGCACCAGCAGCCTGGTGGCCTGGGGCAGGTGCGCGGTGAGGCGCCCAGAATAGTTGATGGTGCATTCGGCGATAACTAAGCGCATTATCTAATCTTCCGCCTCGGATGAAACTGTCGGTTGCGCTGGTTGCGCTGGTTGCGCTGGCCGCGCCGGTTGCACCGACGGCGCCGGCCGCCCTGGCCCACCTTTAGGTTTTACCACTGCGGTATCGTGCCCACCGGCTCGATTGTTTCGTTCGGCCAATGCGGCTAATGCCAGATATTGGTCGGCGCTATAACAAACTAAACGACCTTTTTGATCTTTGGTTTTAGCCAAAATTTTGGCGTCGGCCAACTCGGTGAGTGCCCGTTGAGCAGCTGTTTTTGAAATTGCAAACCGATTTGCCACATCGTCAACTGTTAAGACCGGATGCCCAGCCAACTGCCGCAAAATCTTGAGGGTGACCGCATCGGCGCGGGGTAGCGAAGGATTTACCCCGTTGGCTGCTCGAAAAGCAATCAGTTGCTCTAACACCTGGGCATCGAGTTTGCCGACCTGGTTGGCAAGATTGACAGCAACATTTGCCGCCAACTCGCAGGCTTCCGAGAAGCCAATTATCCAATTATCAAGTTGTGGCGGCGAAGCCCTAAACCCAGATAGGCCGCTGATGTAGCTGTTGGTGTTGGTAGCAAAAACTGTGCTAATCGGAATCAAGGTGTTTTGCACCACACCCGAGCGCTTGAGCACAGTGTGAATAAGTGCTCGGCCGGTGCGCCCATTGCCATCAATAAATGGGTGAATTGTTTCAAACTGCGCATGGGCTATGGCAGCCTTGACCACGGCATTGCCAGAAGCTTGGCTAACAAATAACGCAAGGTTTTTTAGCAATCGCAAAACCTCAGTTTCAGGCGGCGGCACGAACTCGGCACGCAGTGGGCTAAAGCCAACCCCGCCAACAAAGTTTTGTTCACGTCTGATGCCCAGCTGGTAGCCGGGCTCGATAATGTGTTGCAGCTGTTCAATGTTGGCAACCGAAATTGTTTTCGCCTCAGCAAGCTGGCTGATGGCCGCCTCGGTTGCCTTTACGTTTGCAATCACGTCGAGTGCCGTTTGGCTGCCCCAACTGGTCAATTCGGCTATCGCCAGTTTTTTTGGCGAGATCTGGTTTCCTTCAATCCATGATGATGAAATGCTCTCTGAACGAATAAGCAGATGATTCAGATAACTGCCGTGGCCAGCAATTTTTTCATCGGCCCGAATAAGCACTCGCAGTGCGCGTTCGGCGGCCTCGCTGGCGGCGGGGCCCAAAGCCGGCAGTGTTAGTTCAAGTTCGTCGGGAACATAAGCCCGATAGATGCCTGGTTTTAGATCTTGTTTGCTATAGCCAAACAAAGGCTCAGGCTGCCACTGGCGTTTGATGAAGTAACCCATGGCGCCCTCCTAAAGTTTGCCTAAAGAAATCTTCTACAACTTTAGCAAAATAAAGTTGTAATAACAGGCTTGGGTAAAACTTTATTTTGCAGCCAGTGCCTTACGCAGTTCGGCGATTTGGGCATCTTGGTGATCGAGGTGCTGTTGCAACTGCTGCACCTCGTGCAGCAGGGCGGTGGCGTCTTTATAGGTGGCCTCGGCCCTGGCTTCGGCCTGGGCGGTTTGCTGGTTTTGGCCAACGATAATTACAGAAACTAAGACCAGTTGCAAAAAGGTTTGGGCTATCCAGTCGACTATTACCCGCACATCACCGGTGGCGATAGCAGCCGGAAAGCTGATTAGCGCTAAGGCAGCAAAGGCATAAGCCGCCCACATGGTGCCCACCTTTTTGGTGATAAACAAGCCGAGACGATTGTTGAAACCGCGGATGCCGGCATGCGTTGCCGTGTGCTGTCGTGTGGTGGTGTGTGGATGCTGTTGGTAGTCGAAGCGCATATTTCAAGGTTAGTTGTTGGCGGCAGAGAATAAAGAAATCCCCCCGGTAAAACCGAGGGGATTTCTTTTGCGTTACAGAGATAAACCCTGTTTAGCCAGTTACTTTACGGTAACGGTGCGAGTTGCAACAGTCTTACCGGCAACCTTGACAACCACTGACTTTGCGCCAGCTGAGAAGCCACGGAAGGTGTACCACTGTGCAGCTGCTGATGGTAGGCGAGGGGTGTAAACGCGACCGTTGATGGTCACAGTTACAGCCTTGCCTGCAGCGTTACGTACGGTGACGTTAACCGAACCAGTGGTTCCAGCAACAGTTGCGCTAACAACTGGTGCAGATTCAAGAACATTGACGTTTGCACTCAGTTCGTTTGCGAACTTAGTCTCGTCCCACTTTGTTGCAGTGTCGTCTGTAGTTACAGCAGCAACCGCAAGTTGGTCAGTTCCAGCTGCGCCGAATGTGTAGTCAGCAGCACCAAGAGTTGCAGTGATTGAACCTGGGCCAGCAATGTCCTTGATTGAACGCACAAAGACAGTTGCTAGACCGTTCTTGTCGAAGTTCTTGGTCACTGCATTAGCTGAACTGTTGATTTCAACAGATCCGTTACCTTGGAATGAAACACCGTATGGTGCGGCTGCGGACTTAGTCGAGACTGGGTTGCCCCACTTGTCAGTTAGCTTTGCAGTAACTGCGTAGGTAGTGTTCTTAACCATGTATGAAGGTAGCGACCATGAGAAAGCTAGGTTTGACCCTGACAAGTTCTCTGGGAGATACGTCTTCAAAGTTGTCGAAGCTGACTTGCCACCCGAAGTAACTGTTACAGCCACACCAGTTGTGTTCACAACGTGTGAGTAGAGTGTCACACTGTAGTTACCACCAGCATCAGCGTTTAGAGTGATGCTGTCCTGGTACCAGGTGCTTTCGCCGGTCTTCTTGAACTGGAGGCCCTTGCCCGCGACAGTAACAACTGCGCCAGGAACGCCTACACTTGCAGCGTCAACCACTGTGCCAGCCAAAGCAACGTTTCCATCGTTAGGGCCGACAACAGTTGCACTTTCAGCGCCTGTAACAAAGTCGTCGTAAGTGATGTTAGTTGTGATTGTTGCTGGGGCGTTTACAGATGCTACTGCTGCAGGGTTGAACAATGTCAAGACCTTGGTTGCTAGAACAGTACCCGGAACCGAGGCGGTGCCTTTGTAAACATTTGCAGTGATGTTGTCCGAACCGCCAGTTGTCACATAGTTGGTGAACGTCAATGTTGCAGTTCCATCCGCACCAACCACTACATCTTTGTCAAGCTTTGAAGTGTTTGAGGCTTGTACTCGGATGAAGAGAGAGTCGGCACCAGACTTAGCAGTCGCCTGTGAATAGGTGTCTTTAACTGTGAACTTTACAGTGACGGTGGATCCTGAAAGAACATCATTGTCTGCAGACAAAGTGCTTACGGCTGCAGCAGTATAGGTGCCAGTGTAAGCGGTAGATGCAACCTTGGTGCCGTCACTCTTAATCACGTAGAAGGTGACCTTAAAGGCTTCGCCCTCTAGCGCGGTAGCTGAAGTTACAGTAACTGAGAACTGCCCCTTCGCATCGGTCAGACCCGACACGATTGAAGCGCGATTAACCTTGGCAATCGAGCCGTTAGCGCCACTGACTGTGTAGTTGCCTGTTGCTGAAAGGTATGAAGTTGCCTGAACAACGGCAAAAACGCGGACGCTCGACACTGCTTTATCATTCGCAATTGTGGTCTCAGTCACCTGAGATTTGAATGTAAATGACTTTGTCGCTGGGCGTAATTCAATAGAACCATCAGTGTGGGCTGTTTGAATTGCGTTTGCTGAATCCGTGACAGTGGCCTTAATTTTCACAACGGTTGCATCAGAGGTACCCGCAACTGGAGTGTATGAAACGCCAGTAAAGGTAGTCGCAGCTGCATCATTGTAGGCAACATTCAAACTAATTGCAGTGTCTAGAGTGCTGGTTTCTGTCGCTGTGAAATACAAGCGGCCGGCAGCATCTAGAGATGAAAAGCCCGCAGGGGCAGCATAAGTCTCAGTTAGGGCTGTCGAACCGTTTTTCAATACAATCTTCGACACATCTACCTGGTCTAGGTTGATGTTAGAAGGTAGTTCTAGCGATCCCGCAATGACTGCACCAGCCTCGTTAAGCAGTGCTGTGTTGTCTGCCTTCACAAAATTCTCGACGCGAGGAATAATTGTTACCGCTTTTGGATCGACAAAAGTGATTTGCTGGGCATCTGAGGCATAGGCGGCATCTACTGTTGAGTAGTCTGCAGTTGCCTCTGTTTCAACCCACGAGCGGATTGTGATTGAAGCGCCACCATCTCCAAGTTCAAACGCATCCGACGGACCCCATGTGTTGGTGCCAGAAGTGATTGCGCCAGAAATACGGCCTGAGTCATTGTTCGTTGTCTTGTCGTCAATAGGTTGTACGACAAGTTCAGCAGCTCTAGACGCAGAGGAGATCGACCTGATTACAAGTTTGGTAATTCCAAACTTCGCAAAATCTACCTCGAATTCGCCGCGAACTTCATCGGTATCGCCTGCAGCGGTACCAAAGCCACTGGTCGTTCCATGGTCTTCAACCACTACGACTGCGACATCATCGTCAGTCGAAGAAGTGTCCAAAGAGTCCATATCTACTCTTGCACCTAGAGAGTTAAAACCCTCAAGAGTCACTGATTGGCCATTAGTTAGCGAACCATCAGCCACCTTGAAGTAGAGATTTGTTTTGTCAGGGTTAGAGATTTCGTAGGCCAAAGTCGATGGGTTGACCAGACCTGAAACAGTTGTTTTTACAGAAAATGAATCTGTTGTAAGCGAACCGTACTTTGTACCTGCAGTTGGCGCCAAGGTCACATCGCCAGCTGCTGCGTTAGCAGCAACTGAGGTTAGACCTGTTACACCTAGAGCTAGAACAGTACCGAACGCCAAACCCTTTTTGATTAGGTTCTTAGACATTTAGTCTCTTTCTTTTCTTGGTTTATTAGCCATACAGTCACGTGAAATGTATGGATTGTGAAGCCCCGCATTTCGATCACCAAGCAGACCGAACACAAGGGTTCACAACCTAGATAACTAGAGGCCGAGAAGAACATCACGGTTCAGAGTCGATGTCTAAACGGACATAGATGAAACGTGAACGGTTACGCATGGACATACGTCGGATGTACGGTTTACCGTAGAGACAAGTTCTACGTTCGGGGGATACATGAACTCAATCGCTCTAACCGAAACGAAAATGTCGGTTCTTGAAGACTTGCTTGACTCGTTATTGAAAAGCGCAACACCAAGCGAATTTTGTCGAGCACTGGTGCACAGCGACTACATGGGTCAAGAAACCCAAGGTGCTCACCTGTTCACACTCGACCAACAATCACAGTTGGCCAATGCCGCCAGTTATGGTTTGCCGTGTGGCAACGGCGAGGCCATCTCCATCTGGGATAACAACCCGTTGGGCGAAGCCATCCGCTCTAAATCAATGACCTTTGATAGCAGCCACGAGTTTGCCTTTGGTAAAGGTTTGGCCTGCATCCCGCTGCTGCGCGAATCGATGCCGCTAGGTTGCCTGGCTTTGGTTATCGACAACAGCGCTAAACATGTTCCGTTTGAAGAAGAGCTTGTGCCGCTAGTTGGCAAAATTGCCGCCTATTTGGTGAACCAAAACTCGGGTTTCAGACACCAATCACGTCGCGACTCGGCAGGCAGCCCAGACGATCTAACCCAGCGCCAAATTCGCATCATCGAATTTATGGCTGAAGGCTATGTGAATGCAGAAATCGCGCGCGAGCTTTTGGTTAGCGAATCAACTGTTCGCCAAGAAACCGTGCGCATCTATCGCGCACTCGATGTGCCAAACCGCACCGAGGCAGCAAAGAAAGCCAGGGCACTTGGTCTGATTAAGCGCCCCCCCCCCCCGCGATTGAGCGAGCAGTCTAAGCAGTTGGCTTAAACGAAAATCCCCCCGGCCGAAGCCGGAGGGATTTTCTGCTTCTACCGCTAGGGGGCTAGCGGATAGATCTTTGCGTTACTTACTTTACGGTAACGGTGCGAGTTGCAACAGTCTTACCTGCAACCTTGACAACCACAGTCTTCTTACCTGCGGTGGTCTTAGCTGAGAAAGGCTGAACATCAGCAGCAGCGCGACGAGCGATTACTACCTTGCCGTTTACAGTGATTACAACACCCTGACCAGCAGCGTTGCGAACAGTTACGTTCACAGCCTTGGTCACACCAGCAACAGCAGCTGCTACTGGTAGTGAACCAATCTTGATGGTCTTGGTTGCAACTACGTCGTCGTTGTTTGACGCCTCTGCAAGGGTACCGTTAGCACCTGCGTAGGTTAGCTTGATGCTTGCAGAACCTAGTTCATTCGCACCTAGTAGGTAACGGAAGGTTAGGGTTCCGTCAGCCTCGGTAGTTGCAGGCAATGAACCAATTAGTAGACCTGGGCCGTCGTAAACAACAGATACCTTAGAGGCGTCTGCGTCAACAGCGTTACCAAACTTGTCAACTAGCTTGGCAACAACCACAAGGGTCTTACCTGCACCGATTGACGAAGGAGTGGTCTCCCATGACCATGAAGCACCTGAGGTGCTTGCGTTGGCGAAGGTCACCTTGGTGGTCTTAACGGTGGTGCCGGCAGTTACAGTTACAGTCTTCTCACCAGTTGAGGTGCTGAATACCGAGAATGCAACGTCACCGTTTGATGCTGCACCAAGTACTACTGCTGAGTCCTTGAAGTAGCTTCCGCCAACCTTGATCATCAGACCAGGAGCCGAAACAGTGACCTTGCCACCGACGTTAGCTGAAGCAGTGATTGCAACAGCGTTCGAGTGGGTAGGAGCAGTTCCGCCGACAACAGCGTTGTAGGTGGTAAGTGCCTGGTCAGTAATTGAACCTGAGTAAGTTGCTGATGGGTCAGTGTCGATGGTGTCAGCTGATGCAGTAACGGTTAGGTTGGTTACGATCTGCTCGCTACCGTTGGTTACATCAAGTTGTGACCAGTTAAGAGTGGTCGCATTCTGAGTCTGTACCTCAGCAGTTACAACAACTGGTGAAGTTGCATCATCGCTCTTGTCAGTAACGGTGATGGTTCCAGTTCCGTTAGTGATGGTCGCGATGTGGGTGTCAACAGTTGCATCGCCAGCTGGGGTGGTCGCGTAAATACGAGCAGCGCCAGAGATAGGTGCACCGTAGTTGTCACGAACGTAGAAGGAAAGCGATGCAGCTGCGCCTGAAGCGATTGAACGCTGTCCAGCATCTGCAAAGTCATCTGCGCGAACAATGGTGTAGGCAGCGTTAGCCCATAGAAGCTCTAGGCCCTGTGCACCAGTTGCAAGGTTACCGGTGTTGGTGTCTAGTGCGACGCCCTCAGAGGTAGCGGTGAAGGTTAGCTTGTCGCCGGCAGTACCAAGCTGGTTGGTAACTGCTAGCTTGACCTGACCATTTGCGTCAGTTACGACGTTTAGGTTCACGGTCTGTCCAACGGCCGCCGCTGCGGTGCCATTGATCTTTACCAATGCGGTTGCAGGGGTGGTGATCGCAGTAGATGCAACAGTTACAACGGCAGGGATGCCTGCTGCAACTGCTTTGCCATCCGACTTCTTAAGAGTAAGAACGACCTCGGCTGACTTTACCCCAGTGCGAACCTTGTCCTGCTTCAGGGTTGCGGCCTGGTTTGCAGGAGCAATTACTTCAGTGTCGGTGGTGTCAGTTACTGCAGCAGTGATGCTTGAAACAGTTACTGCAGCAACGCTCTGAGAAGCAACGTTACCAACAGCAGTGCCATCAACCTTAAGTTGTGCGGTGTAGGTGGTGCCGCCAGCCACAGTGGTGGTTCCAGTTGCTGACCACTTTGCGTCTGCAAATGATGCGTTGCCATCCTGAGCGTTGCCACCAGCAAAGTCAACTGTCACTGCGTTGTTTGCAAGCATTGCTGAGTTTAGTTCTGGGGTAATTACAGAAGATGCGGCCAATGAGGCTGCGCCAGCTACAGGAGCGGTAAGAGTAGTAACTGCGGTTAGGTCTGCAACCTTGTGGAAGGTAACAGTGCGGGTTGGCGACGAGTACTCGGTGGTGTCGATTACACCATCGTTGTCAAGGTCAAGCCATGCGGTTACGTTCGCCGAAACAGTAGCGGTACCCGAAACGGTTAGCTTAACTGCAGCGGTTTCGGTGTAAGCAGCAATCTGCTCACCGTCAACAGCAGGGGTGCTGCGTGCAGGTAGCTTATCGGTTACGAATGATGCGTTGGCTGTAGAGCTGTTTGCAGTAGCGAATGTGTACGATGCTCCGCCGCCAGTTAGGTCAGAACCAATTGCAGCAGATACAACCTTGTCGCCAGTCTGGTCGATCTTGAAGCGTAGGTCACCAAGCTGCGAGGTTGCAACTGCGCCACCGAATTCGGCCTTTAGCACGAATGCGCCAGCCAAGGTGGTCAGGTACGAGGTACCGGTGTTTGGAGTCAAGGCAACGTTGTCAACCGCGAACGCCGGAGCGCCAGTGATAACCGATGAGCCCAGAGCAACCAATGCACCAAATGCCACGCCCTTACGGGTTAGGTTTTTAGACATTATGTCTCTTTCTTTTCTTGGTTTAAATCCATGTATCCACGTGAAATACATGGCTAAATAAGCCCTTTCCGGGAGCAACCAAGCAGAACCCGGGCAAGACTTACATACAGACTAACGGACAATTGTCCGGTCTATTACGGTTTGTCTGGTTAAAACTTTTATGTCGAATAGTGAAAACCCCTGATCTCTCAGGGGTTTTTCTTAGAGGGCCAGAAAAGTTTATTTATACACGAATGTCAGTGATGAGCCGACAACCTGGGCAACATTAGGGTCAACAATCAACTCAAGACGAATTTCTCCATTTGAAATTTCTGAATCTGTATAAACGTCGCCAGTTTTAGCATCCTGAACGTGACTTGCTTCACCAAAATAAACGTAGTGATCTAAACCCTTCGAATCGCGTGCGACGACATAGTCCGATTTGCGGCCGTAGACGTTGTAAGTCTTCTTTTCAAGCTGAATTGTGAGCGTCAAGTTTTGGAATGGATGTAGGTCATCCGCGTCAAAAATAAAGTCGGCGATCAAGCCATTTGATGACTCAACAACATAAGGCAGTGCATCGAAGCTATTGCCATTTTTAGCAAGCACTAAATAATCAGACTGAACGCTGTTATCGAAAACCTGGACAAGATCTTTGACATCAAACGGGCTCGCGCTGGGCGAAGGTGCAGAATCTGGAATTGCGACCACGTTTGAAACTGATGCAGCAATGGTCTGGATAACCGGCTGAGTGGCATCGTTGGTGGTTGCCTCGGTGGTTTCGGTCGCTGCGGCTGAATTGCTGTTTGAAGAATCGGCTGGCGCTGCGCTTTGCGAAGCTGCAGGGGCCGGAGCCTCAGCGATGTTGTTGGTGTCATTGTTTCGGGTGAAGGTGAGCACCGAACCTAATCCGAGCATCAAGAACAAAACAAAAACCATGGCCTTAGCGCCAACATTCTTGGCATCGGCGGCAGCCTTGCGGGCCGCAACCGAGAGAATCTGGCTGAGAGTCATGCCGGCAGTTTCAACCTCGCCGATAAGTGCTTTCTTGAAGGCGGCGCGAGCACGGTGCAGAAGCTGCAAGGTAGCGTTTTCGCTAAGGCCAACCTGCTCAGCAATTTCACGAGTCGACTTCTCTTCATACATGCTGGCCAACAGCACCTCGCGGTGACGAGGGTTCAGTTTGCTCAGGGCCAAACGCACGATGGCGGCATCTTCGGCCTGCTCGACAATAGAGCCAACCTCGGGGTCGCTTGATTCAAATTCAGGATGCGCATCGATGTCACTGATTTGGGCACGGCTTTGCGCGCGAATCACATCGAGACACAACAGGCGCACTTTCCACTTCAGGAAGCGCAGCACGCCAAGCTCGCTGTCGAGCTCGGGCAAAGTGACCATTAGATAAAGGAACGCGTCTTGAACAACCTCATCAACCTGGCTTGGGTTTCTGAGGAAACGTCGAGCGTGACGCTCGAGGTGTGGGCGAAAGCGAGTGTAGATGTTGGCGAAGTCTTGGGCGCTCCACTCTTTGAGAACTGCGCGTGGTTCGGCCGATGCGGCCTGAACTTCTGATTCGCCAAACTCAAGATCTGATTCTTCATCGAGCAACGCCTCGAGTTCGGCATCAGTTGGGATGCGCGGTTCGATTGGCTCGGTCATCAGAATCCTTTAGGTTTTGTAGGTTTTGTAGGTTTTGGGCGTCGCTGGTTGGTGCTGGGGTTTGTTGTTGGAGGATGACGGCCGACCGGGCCTGTTCCCCACTAACAACTTTATATACGTCGGCGAGCGCCGTCTATTACGGTTTTCTGTCGTTATCCACAGATTTTGTGTACGGCTAGGGTTTGGGGTTATTGCTAGGTCATTCTGGTTTTGTGGTTGACATAGTTTCGAAGTTGTACGCACAATGTACGCAAGGAGTGAAAATGGCAGAATCACAAACAAAAGGTGAGCGCATCTACACCAGGGTGACGCCACTAGAAAAACGCATGATTGCTTCCGCCGCCAAGGCGCAGCATCAAGACGTGTCGGCTTTCATGCTTGAAAGTGCTCTGCGCGAAGCTACCAACACCTTGCTTGATCAACGAATTTTTTGGGCCGATGCTGATGCCTTCGCGGCGCTCGAAGAAGATTTGGCACGGCCGGCACATACACCTGCTGGCTTGATTGAGTTGCTAAGTCGAAAAGCCCCTTGGGAGTAAGTCTCAAACAACCTCGGCTGCTGAACGCAACCGATCAGGTTGATGGTTTTGACTCAGGCTCAGAACTAATTGACGCATGGTTTCACAAATACTCGTTAATTGCGCAATCGGCAGGCACTGCAAAAACTTTCGTAGTTTGCACAAGCGAGGGCGAAATTGCCGGTTTTTACAGCATCGCTACCGGGCAAATTAACCACGCCGAAGCAACCGAACGGGTTTGCAAAGGGGTTGGGCAGCACTCCATCCCGGTAATTGTCTTAGCCCGACTGGCAGTTGATTTGCGTTTTCAGGGCTTCGGGGTTGGCGCAGGGTTACTGAAAGATTGTGCGATTCGTGTGGGGAACATTCGCGAACAGGTTGGGGTGCGAGCACTAGTAACACACGCCAAAGACGAAGACGCGGCCAAGTTCTATAGTCGGTTCGGCTTTGTTGAGTCACCAATTGCTGAACGCCAAATGATGATTCTGATGAAAGACCTTCGTGGGCTGATTCGGAGTTAATTATTTTTTGGCTTTGAGCCGAATGGTTGGCCAAGCGGACTACACGGCAAATTGGCAAACATATTTGCTAAATGTTCGTCATGCACCGTAATAAAAAAGGTGTGTCGGCGCTATTTAGTAATGTAGTAACCGCAGTTGAAACCAAGCCTTCTGCAATCACTACACAAAGCCTCGGGACTGATGAATTCGCAGCCTCGGGGCTTTTTGTTTAACCGAAGAGTTGCGAAACCCTAGCTTTCGCCTAGGCCGGTCTTGCGCTAACTCAAAGCTTTGGTGCGTTTGCACTTTTCGCTGCAGTATTTCACTTCATCCCAGTTTTTAGCCCAAGCTTTGCGCCACACCATCGGCCGTCCGCAACGCTGGCAGGGCTTCTCTGGCAGATCTTGTTTTTTTACACCGCGCACGTTTCGAGTTTTACACATCACTGATCAATTCGGATGAAAAACCCGCTTGCCACGGTTATTCTCTTAGACCTATAAGCAGGAGTAACTTTGACCAAAATTCGGGTGGCTTTTCTCACCTTCTATTACGAAGCGTGGGATGCACTGGCGAGCGTGCACTCGCTGATGCGAGCCGACGAAAGGTTTGAAGTTGCAGTGTTCGCCATCCCCCGTCGATTAACAGGCGATTTGCGCTATGACGATGCTTCTGGGGCACACACCTTTTTTACGCAGGCCGGCATCGAACACACGGTGCTGAATTTTGAAGACTCGAATGATGGGCTAAAGGTGCTGCGCGACTGGGCACCCGACTACACCTTTATCAACTACCCCTGGCAGCGCAACTATCAACCCGCCTATCGCGTTGACAGTCTGGTTTCGTTTACTCGCGTGGCCTATGTGCCCTACTATTCGCTGCCGCTTACCAACGAGCCGGCCGATGGCAATGGGGTTGCCTCGCATCTTTACACCCAGCGCTCGCATCAGCTAGCTTCGCTGATTTTCACCCAGGATGAATTCGTGCGCGCAGCGTATGCCAAGACATCGCGCGGCAATAAGCGCGTGCACTTTGTTGGTTCGCCCAAAATTGATGCGCTGCTGGCTGCCGCCGACGGTCAGGCTGGGCAAGTTGGTCACGCTGGGCATGCTGGCCACACAAAGGGTGAGCGCTTGCAGTTAGTTTGGGCGCCGCACCACAGCTATTCTCCACATTGGCTAAACTTTGGTGTTTTTGCCCAGATGCACATAAAAATGTTGGCTTGGGCACGCGATCATCAAGAGCTAGATGTTGTCATGCGGCCGCATCCGTTTTTATTTGGCACCCTGGTTGATCGCGGGGTGCTAACCGCCACCGAATTGGCCGAATGGCAAACTGCCTGGGCCGAATTGCCCAACACCAGCATCGATAGCGAATCTTCGGCTGGGCAAATTTTGGCACGGGCCGATTTGCTACTCACCGACGGAATTTCGTTCTTGGCCGAATACCCCTTGGCAACCGGAAAACCTGCTGTATTCATCGAAAACTCGGGGCACTGGCCGCTTTCACCGATAGGTGAAATAGCCGCTGAGGCAAATGTGAGGTTACGCAACTTTGATGAGTTTGTTGCCGGGTTTGATTACATCCTCGAGGCTGGTCTGCCCGATCGCAGCGCAGAAATTGCCGCGTTGCGCGAAGCGGCGATGCCGTTTGGCGCGGGCGGATCAGCTCCAAAAATTGTTGAAATTGTGGCTGCCGATTTTGAGCGCGGTGCGGGCATTGATGCGGCCGGAAACGGTCTTGGTCCTTCGCCGTTGGTAGACCCAAGCTTGGTTACCGAAACTGCGTGGGAGCGCCAACCCGGGCGCGAACCAATCAACGATTAGTTATCCCCAATTTTTAGAAAGACCCCTGCTTGGCAGCCTTGAAGCTCCATCATGGGTAGATGAATAAAATACTTGAGTTTTACAATCTAAGAGTTGTATTCTGATGTGGAAGGAATGGACTGATGGGAAAAACTAACTGGATTGAATTCGAAGAAGCTATTTCTCAACTAGCAGTTTCGAGTTCTCAACTAAACGCAGGCGTCGATGATCTCAGAGAAAAGCTTGCGACCTTTCGTCTAAAAGAGATTCGCAAAGCAACAAAGAAAACTCAGATTCAACTGGCAAAAAAATTGGGTGTGAGCCAAAACCGCGTTTCCCTAATTGAGGGTAATGAGATAGAGAAGGCCCAAATTTCAACGATAAAGAAATACGTTGAAGCCTTGGGCGGCAATCTCCGCATCACTGCAAAATTCGGTGATCAAGAGATTGAACTTTTGAACTAGCTCAACGCCCCGGTCTAAACACGCGTGGTCTAAATAATTCCGGCAAGGCGCAACGTAATGATTAGCATCACAACTCCACCAATTCGGTAAAGCCACTTGTATGCCTTGACCGGGCGGTCTTCATCCTCGGTGGCACCCTCGCGACCAAACATGCCCAAAACACTCAGCGCTAATAGCGGCAGCGGCAACAGCACAAAAGTGAACTGAGCGAAAGCCGGCTCGCGCCCGAACCACTCGGTGATAAGCAGGCTCGAAGCTGAGGCAATAAATAGGTTGAAGGCCAGGCCTGGCAAACCGGTTGGCAAAATGCGCCAGATAAGCGGCGAGTTAGGCAAACGGTCGGCAAACCAACCACCAATTGCAGGCAGCAAGAACAAAGCTGAACCCACCCAAACCTGCCATCCTGGGCCAACTAGGGCACCACCGATGAATACCCAAATCAAATACTTGATGCCCAACACAATCGCCCGTTGAATCAGTGATGGATCAGGAATCTCATCTGGGTTGATTTCATTTAGTCGATATGGGAAAGCTCGCGCCACGAACTCTTCAAGCACAACACGAATCGCAATAGCAATCGCAATCGCCCAGGCAAAGTCGCTTACGTGGTTGGCCACATCCAAGGTCAAACCGGCAAGCGCAGGCATCGCGCTAACCATGGCAATCGTCGACCAACCGGCAATGAATGGAGCAATTGCAAAGTCGACAATACGTTCCCAAATCATGTTTCCGTCGGTTGCTGGGAACTTGCGCAACACGCGGAAACCGGTGGTCAAAATGGCTGGACCCATCGCCAAAACCATAATGCCCATCATGGTTTGAACCTCACTGGTTGAAGGCAGGTGGCCGGCGGTTAGCAGGCTGCCGAGAATGTAGGTTGCAGCGCCAACAAAACCGGCAGAAGCATCAAACGCACCAAGCACCGCGATGCCCAGCAAAATCAACCAAGGCGGTGTGATGATGGCATCGAATTCACCGGCTGCCATTGCGGCATTGTTGTCGATGACACCGGCTATACCAAGAATTGCCGCAGCGATTGGGCCAACCAAGCTGATTGAACCGAGCATCGCGCGAAGGTAAGCGGCATCGTTGATGAGTTTGGCAATCAGCGGCGAAATATTGCCGATTCGCTCGGCAGCATTGTGGCTGCGTTTGTCTAAGAATGTGATCAACGGGATGGTGAACATCGCCAGCTTGTCACCCCAGGCCTTCTTGACCAAAGTTAGGTGATCCTGCGAAACCTCAAGCTCTGAAACTTCGCCCTCTTCACCTTCTTCTTCAGGGCGGCGACCAGCTTCAGATGAGTTTGATCCGGTGTTGCTTGACCCAGTACCTGAACCCATCGAACCCATCGAACCGGCAGCACCGGCTGCGGCCGCGGCTGCAGCAGCAATACCGGCAACCAAAACCAAAGCGTCTGAGACAATTTCGGCCATCGCCGCAACACCCTCTTCTGAGGCAAGCGGGTCGAACGGTGCTGGTGGAGCATCATCATCACCGGTTGCACCAATTCCTGGGTTCGCTACTGGGCCACCGAACTCGATACCAAAAAGATTTTCAAGCAGGTCGGCAACAGCCGCACCCGGGTCGCTGAAGAAGTCATCCAAGCCAGCAAATGGGCCTTCGTTCTCTTCTTCAGGTGCAGCGATCGGCTCGTTTGGCTCTTCACTTGGTTCAACACTTGGTGAGGCGCTTGGTGTTGGCGTCGGCGCAACAGTCGAACCACCATTGTTGGCGCCAGGGCTTGGCTTAACGGTTGGCTTAGGTGTTGGCTTCACCGTGGGCTGTGGCGAAGGCACTACCGGTGGCGCCGGCGGAGTCGGGTTAGCCATCGTGGTCACCGAAACGGTTGCAGCCTGCGAAACACCCACGGCGTTACGGGCAGTAACAGTTACCGCGTAGGTGGTCGAGTAGCGAAGCGAAGGCATCACATAAGTGTTGGCACGTCTGAACGTGCGCAGTTCGACACCATCGACCGACAACTTGTATTCAAGAATTTGCGAACCACCGTCGAAGGTTGAAGCACCCCAGGTAATGTTCAGAGCCGCAATTCCCTCGGCCTCGGCGACCAACTTGCTTGGTGCACCAGGTGCAGTCTTCGGAGTCTGCACCGCGTTTGCGGTGTTAACTTCAGACTCAGCCGAAGCCTCATCGGTGATGGTCACAATCTTGAATTCGTAAGATGCGGCGTCGGTGCTAGTTGGCGTGGTGTTGTTAGTCGTCGCAGTCGTATTGTTGACACGAACTACGTTGGCAGCCGGCGCCGCAACCGCAGGCGACGAGAACGGATAACCGGTCATCGACGCCATTCTGAAGCTGCCAACCGAGTATCCACCGAAACTTGCGCTCGAGAAAGTTGCCGGTGCAACGTTGCCACCAGAGCCATTATCAACCGGTGTGGTGTTTGGATCGGTTGGTGGAACCTCGGGTTCAGGCGCCACGTAACCTGGCAACTGCTCAACCGGCACGGTAAAGGTGATTTCACCGGTCTGCGCATCCTTGTAGCTAATTACCTCGCCGGCAGCTACGGCATCAAGCGAATCTTCTTCATAGTCGCCCCCGCGCAACTTGGCATAAATGTCGTAAGACTGAAGCTCACCAAGGATGGCGTCTGGTTCGCGCCAGACAAGATCAATGTCGCCATCTGGGGTGGCGATCGCAATCAGGCTAGTTACCGCCATCAAACTTGGAGCCGGAGTGAACTCTGGTGATACCGGCGACTCTTCACCGTAGCCAACAAAAGTGATTGCCTGAACAGTGAGGGTGTAAACCACGCGGTTAGTGAGGCCATACAAGGTACAGGTGTTCAAACCTGATTGGCTGACCGCACAGTCTGAGGTCTCGATCGGATCGCCCTCAACCGGGGTTGCCACCATTCGGTATGCGGTAATTTCAGCACCACCGTTGAACGACGGCGTAGTGAACGATGCGGTCACGGTGCGGTTCGAAGGTGAAATCGAGGTAATAAACGGTGCGCCAGCCTTGGCGGCGAAAATCTTGAAACTGCGCGCAACAGTTGATGCCGCGGTGTAGTTGGTGCCGGCGGCAGCGTTGGCGTAAACGGTGCAGATACCCGCCATGTTTATCGCCAAAGTGTCGTCACTTGGGTCGTTGGCGGTGTCGTTGTTGTCAATCGAACAGATGCTGCTGTTGGCAGTTGTGAAACCGACTGCGGCACCCGAGTTTGAAGTGGCTTTCAAAACTATGTTGGCGTCGCCGACAAATGCGTCTGCGATAGCAGCCATGGTGATGGTCTGGTTTAGCGAACCAACCACAATAGTCTGCGAAATTCTAGGCGCGGCCAGGTGCGACTCGGTAGCACCAGAGTCGGCGTAAACCACACAATCGCCGGCCGCGATAAACGTTACCGTGTTACCGGTAATCGAACAGTTGTCGATTGAATCGGCGGCAAGGGTGTAAATAACCTCGGCCTCAGCGTTGCTGACCGCACTTACCTGGTAGCTGTAAACATTGTTGTTTGCTGGGGCAGCAGGAGCGGCAGGGTCAACTACCGGGGCGTCACTTTGCGCAACCGGATACATTGGCACAACCGAAGCGAAGGTCAAGAATTGCTCTTGCTTGTTGACCGTGAACGAGGCGCTAGTTAGGTCACCCGCGATGTAGTTGGTCGAGTCAGCCTTTTGGGCATCGACGCTACAGGCGATAGCGATGTTGCCGTTAACGGTCTTGGCGGCGAGCGCCTTCAACCACCAAACACCTTCTTCTTCATAAACTTCACAGAACTCTTCACCGCTAGCAAGTTGGTAGCTCACCGCGCCTTCGCCGGCCCCACCGTAGGTGTGCAATTCAACAACCTGATCGATTTGCAAGGTGCGAGCGGTCGAGATTTCAAGTGCAGGCTGTTCAGCTTTGGTCACGGTAACTGATTGGGTTGCCGAGACCGGGTTGAAGTTACTGTTTCCGGCTCGGGTGGCGGTCACGGTGCAGGCGGTGCCAGCATCACCTAAGAACAACTTGCCACCAAGCTCTTCACAGGTGCCGGTGGTGGTGTAAACCAGCGGGGTGGTTGGCAAATCGGTGATGTTACCGGCAGCCTGAGTAATTTCAAGCTTCAAGCTGTTTCCAAACTGGATGCTGCTTGCGTTCGTGAAAACTAGTGCCGGCTGATCGGCTTTGGCCACGGTGAAGCTGGTGGTCACGCTGTTGGCTAACCAGTAGTCGCGAGTTGGCACCGAAAGAGTTATTTCACACTCACCGGCACCGGTAACGGTGACGTCACCGGCATTGCTGACGCTACACACAGCCGCCGAATCTGCAGCGACCGTATAGGTTGGCACACCGTTAGGGTCTTCGATGCTGTTGGTGTCCGGTTCAACCAACAGGTTGCGAACATAGGTGACATCGGCGTAAGCCAACTCGAGCTCGGTGACCTTCTTCACAATCTTGTTGGTGTCTTCGGCCGCAACAATCGAAGTACCAGCTTCATAGTCGATTGTGTAGACAGTGCCCGGATAACCGACCATAGCCAAACCTTCGAAGCTGGCAACACCGTCGACAGCTCGAGCAGTTACGTTTCCGGTCATCGCGCCGATTTGATCATCGGTGCTAATCGAGGCGGAAACCACGGTTGAGTCGTTGTCGGTAGTTAGGTTGTTAAATCGGTCAAGTACCTCAATAACCGGCTGAACGGTCAGCACTTCACCGGTAAGCGAGGTAACCGCCGAGGTGCGCACCACAAGCTTTGCCGGCACACCAGGCAAAACCGAATAGGCGTTTGACTGAACCTGAGCCCAGGTAACGTTCGGGTTTAACTCGTTGAAGAACAGGGTGTATTCAACACCGGGTCTTGCCACAACTGAAAGGTCGTTGAAGCGAACCAAACCGCCGGTTGCAGTCACCGTGGTGGTGCCCGAAAGCACGGCATCGGCTGGGTTACTCGAGGTGACCTCGATCTCGGTGCTGTTGTCGTTCTTTACCAGGTAGCCGTATTGGTCAACAATCTTCAGAGTCGGCATGGTGCTGAACTCATCGCCGGTGCGCAATGCAACCGGCTGGTTCACAATCGCAAAGCCAACCGCATCGTCGTTGACCAAGTTGAACTCAGCCGAGGTGGTAACCAAGCTGTAGCTTTGGCGAACTGAGGTCTGTGGAACCTCAGCGGTGAAGTTGAATTTGTGCGCGGCATCAGGTGAGCCACCGGCAATAAGATCGGTGAACTCGATGGTGCCGTCGGTGGCGCAAACCATTAGCGGGTTGAGGCGCACCGGAGAATTCACAGCCGAAATCGAAGTGATGGCCGAGTTGTTTGGTGAGGCGGTGACACAGATAGATCCGGCGTTATCGACAACGTTATTGAAGGCGTCGTAAACCGTGATGATTGGCTGCTGCGCCAAAACCTCACCGGTCACACCACCGATAATCGGCGTTGTTATGGCAATTCGGGCCGGAGCACCAGCAGAAACCTGAATTGCGGTGCTTGAAACCGAACGAACCGATGTGCCCGCGCCTGACTGGAAGGTAAAGGCATAAGCCTGGCCTGGCAAACCGGTAAGAATGGCATCGGTAAATTCAAGTTCACCGTTAACCATGGTGCGGGTTGCCCGATCGACAACCGGAGCATTTGGATCGGCCGGGTTGTTGGCATCGGGCAGCGGCTGCACGAAACTTAGCGCACCGTTGTTCGGTGCCACAGTCATAGTCACATCAAATGGGGTGTGGCTGGTGATTCGGTTGTTCCATTTATCGACCAAACCAAGCTTCGGCATGGTGGTTAGTGGAACACCAGTTTCGCTTGACACCGGTTGAGTTAGCATCACCAAGGCAAAAGGTGCGCCAGGGTTTAGGTTCAAGTCAGTGGTGCTGGTTACCTCAAACGAAGAACCCTCGAGAGCAAACTTTAGGCGGTAGTCCATTGGGTTGATGGTGCCGGTCTCGTAAACCAGACCGCCCAAGGTTAGGTCGCTGAAGATCGCCACACCATTAGCCACTTGGATGCGAGCCGCATCATTCAATTCACCATCCGTGCCGGCAGCAATCGAAGCAACCACGAAGTCGCTGTTGGCGCTGGTGACGGTGTTGCCGAAGGCATCCTTGATTGTGATAATCGGCGCGGTAGTAAAGGTTTCGCCAGCCTTCTTAGCGCCGATAACCGGCTCTTGGCTAATCACAATCGAAGCCGGGGCGGCGTGCGTGACGGTGAAGCTGTTCGAGAATGCGGTTGGCAAGGTTTGCGCACCGTTGTTCAAAGTGAACTTGAGCTTGTAGGCCTTAGCTGGCAAACCAACCACCTTGATGTTGCCGAAATCGGCGACACCGGATGCGGTGGTGACTGTTTGAGTGCCGTCAACAACATAACCTTCGGTACCGGCGATTGGAGCCAAAGTGCTGGCATCAACCAAGGTTGCGGTCATGCTAGTTGCGGCATATCCGGTAACCGTGTTCAGGCTGACATCTTGCAACTTAACCACTGGGCCAGTGAGCAGGGTTTCACCGGTTGCGGTTCCTGAGTTTGGCTGAGTGGTTACTGCAATGCGGTTCAAATCACCGTGCGCCAGGCTGATGCTGTGGCTGGTATTGAGCACTAGGTCGGCGTCGCCGGCGCGGGCAATAGTGACCTTGTAGCTCAGGGTGTAGTCGCCAATCAGACCAGTCATTCCCGCAGCGCTTAGCTGAGCATAACCGTTAGGTACCGTGAATGGGCCGCCGATAATGGCACCGTTGGCGCCATCAGTTCGAACCGCGGTGAACTCGACCGTGCCTGAGGTGTCGACAAAGTTGCCCTTGAAGTCGGTGATCTTGATGACCGGCGCCTGAGTAAAAGGTTGGTCAACGCGTGCACCATCGGCAAAGGTGACAACCTCAATGTTTGAAGCCTTAGCCGGAGTTAGGTTGATGCTTTCGGTTGCTGCCGTCGAGGTGACCGTCGAACCAATCTTGAACTTCAACTTGTAGTTCATGCGGTTGGTGGTGTTGCCCTCATAAACCAAACCAGAAAGTCTCAAGCCATTGAAGTTGGCAATACCTTGGCTGACCTGCACGGTGACATCGCCGCCCAGCTCACCCGAGGTTCCCGAGTCAATCACCGCGGTGACATAGGTGGTTGAGTCGTTGGTCAAAACATAACCGAAGCGGTCAACGATTCGAACGATAGGACCGGTTGGCAAGACGGCACCATTGACGCCACCAACCGGTTGCTGGGTAATTTCGATGTTGTGCGGGTCGTTGGCGGTGAAGACCAAACCGGCCGAAACGGTTGCAGTCAGCGAACCAGAGGTAAAACGAATTGCATAGGTTTTACCCGGCTCACCCTTAACTCGCAAACCATCGAAACGTGCCACACCGTTGCTGGCAACCTGGGTTGGTGCCGCGAGCAAAGTAGCAAAACTTGAATCGATAAAGCGACCATCGGTTGGGGTAACGCCATTTACCTCAACACCGATAACTTCGGCACTAACCACGGTGCTGCTATCAGACTGAACCGGGTTGTTGTCGGCGTCACGCAACTGCACAGCAGGCTGAGTGATCAGCACATTACCGGTCTTCGCGGCAACCGGCTCGGTGGCCATCAAAATCTTGGTGGCTTCACCGGCAGCCAAAGTAACAGTCTGGCTTATCGATGTGGCCGAGTAGTTGTCGCCAGCAGCGATGCTGTAAACCAACTTGTAATCGCCGGCCACACCCTGAATCTTGAGGGCCTCGACACCAACCGAAGTAAGAGTGTCACTCAAACCGAAGTTGGCAACACCGTTGGTGGTCACGCGAGTGACATCGCCCTGAAGGGTTGCAACGTTCGAAGAAACTGGGTTACCGGCCATGTCGGTGAGGCTTACGGTAACAACCGGTTCGGCAACAACCAGGTTGTTTGCACTGTCAACAACATGGATGATCGGTGCGGTGGCAACCGCCATGCGCGAGCGAGCGCCGGCGGCATCCTGGTTGATAACGAGTCGATGCGGTGCACCGGCAGTGAGGGTGAACTGCATTGCGTTTGGCGCGGTCAGCGTCACACCGTTTGACACGGCGCTGAACGAAAGCTCATAGCTGCCCGGAGTTGATGAAAGCACTAGCGCATCGAAGCTGGCCACACCGTTGGCGGCAGTTTCGATGGTGCCGGTTAGTGTGCCTGAGCCGGTGCTCAAACGCGCGGTAATCACGGTTGAGTTATCGGTCGGCACCTTGTAGCCGAAGCGATCGCGAATCTCGAAAGTTGGGTTCGGAGCAATCGCCACGCCGGTTGGCACCGAACCTAGCGCGTTGCTGATTAGCACAAACTGAGCAGGTGCTGCCGGAGTGATAGTAAAGGTGTTCGAAATAACGGTGCTGAGCTCAGCGTTATCGGTGGCAAGCAACGAAATGCGCAACTTGTAGTCGCCCGGCTGATCTTCAAACTTTAGACCGGAGAGCGCAACTTCACCCGACACCGCCTGGAAGTTTTGACCGAATGTTGAGACCACGGTTTCGTCGCTGGCCTTGATTAGCTGAACTTTGACGCGGCTAGTCGAGTTGGTGTCAACCGCATTGCCGAAGGCATCGAACAGGGCAAGTTCTGGCACCGGCGCAAAAACATCACCGGCGGCGATGCTGGTCTGCGGCTGCTTGCCCGACTTGATTGTCACACTGGCAGCGGCACCGTGGTTTAGTCGAATCGACTGGCTGGCGGTCATCGATTCGCTGGCGCTGTTGGTGGCAGCAAAGTTGATCTGATAGGTGCCAACTTTTCCGTTTAGACCAAAGCCGGTAGCCAGGTAGGCAAAGTCGGCAACACCGTTAACCGCGTCAATTGTCACAGTGCGGTTGCTGGTGGCAACCGTGCGGCCCAACCAGTTGATGTCGGTGCTGGTGACACTGGCCGAAACAGTTAGACGCGAGTCGGCGCGAGCAGTGCCACCGGCGAGATAGAAATCATCGGTGACTAAGTTGTTTTGAGCATCGAGGATGCGCACCTCGGCCGCACTGCTCATCGCGGTTCCGGCGTAGGCGCCACTGGCTGAGGTAAGGCTTAGCTTGCTGGCAACACCGTGCATTAGCTGAACCGAGGCGGTCAGTGAAAGACCGTTCACGGCCGTGCCCGGGTTATTAGCGGTGAATCGAACGGTGTAGCTGGCAGCCTCACCGGTTAGCTTCAAGTCACTGAAGGTTGCTCGGCCCGTTGTTGCCGAAGAAGCTACCGAAGAGGCCGAAACTTGCAAACCGGCTGGGGCACTATCCACAGTTGCCACAATCGAGGTGTTGGCATCCTTGACCGGGTTATCAAATTCATCAAGCACCTGAATAACCGGCTGCTGAGTTAGGTTGATGTCGCTGCGAGCGCCCGAGGGCTGGGTAACCCAAGCGAGCTTGGCTGGTGCCGCCGGCAATAATTCGAATGAGCTCGAATCAGCGGTGGTGACACCGTTGACCAAGGTGTAGCGCAAGACATAGCCCTCGCCTGGCTTATCGGTGTACTTCAAACCATTGAAGGTGATAACACCGTTGACCGCGGCAACCGCAGCCGACGCAGTCTTGACCTGAACTTCACTTTGAGCCAGCAACGAGTTTGGCTTGACCAAACTTACGGTCGCGGTGGCCGAGTTCTCGGTGGTGATGTGGTTGTTCCACTGGTCAAGAACCTTAACCGCAGGCGCGGTAGCAAAGTTGGCACCGGTGACATTGGTGCTGTTTGGCGCAACCGACTCGGCCAACTTGTATGCAGCACCCGGAGTTAGCGTGATGCTCTGACTTACGGTCTTAGTAAATTCGTCGGCGGTACCGGCCAAGAAGGTTGCCGAATAGCTGAGCGTGTAAGCACCCTCGGTACCTTCAAGACCAAGTTTTTTGGCATCGTCACCAAACTGCGACAGTCCGGCGCTTGTAGTTACCGAGTTGCGGTTTAGGTAGAAGGTGGCCGGAATTGCCCGGCTGCCGGTGTAACTGGTTGCCACAGTCAGGGCTGTTGCTGCCTGCGCACCGGTGTCAACGCGGTTGCCTTGGTCATCGACAATTTCAATCACTGGCTGGGTGCCAAAAACAGCGCCGGCCTTAGCGGTTGCTGCCGCAGTAACCAAACGGATGTCGGCCGCAGCACCGTGAGTAAGAGCAAAGGTCGCCGAAGTTAGTATCTTCTGATCAACCGGACGCTTGGTGGCGGCAGCATCGGTCGCGGTAAAGCGCAACTGATAGTTGCCCTTCTTGGCAGCAATTCGAACATCGGTGAAAGTGGCCAAACCGGTTAATGCATCTACATTCACATCGCTGGCGGTAAAGACATCGGTGCTGGCTTTGTTAACCAGTTCAGCCTTAACCGAAACATCGCTAACCCCATAAACCGTGTAACCGAATCGGTCGACCAAACGAAGTACCGGCTGGGTAGTCAGGTCGAATCCGCTGGCAGCTCTGGAAGGTGCCTGCGCAATTTCGAAATGGTCGGCAACGGCGTGACCGATTTCGAATACGGCCGATTCGCTGAATACACCAGTGGCTGCACCGGTTCTGGTGAAACGCAACTTGTAGTCGGCGCCCGGGGTTGATGCGTAGTTGAGGTTGTTGAAGGTAATCACACCGTTCACCGCCGCAATTGCCGCAGAAGTTGTGACGACCTCGTTCTCGCCGTTGGCCAAAAGTGCGGCCGGCTTAATCAAGCTGACTCGGGCAGTGGTGGTGTTGTCATCGGTGATGTGGTTACCCATGGCATCACGCACATATAGTTGTGGCGCTGTGGCCAAGGTGTCGCCGGCATTTAGCTTGGACTGCATCGAAGTTTCGATAGTGATCGCCGAGGCAGCACCAGGGGTCACCAAGATAATTTGGCTTGGCACCTGGGCCAGGGTTAGTCCGGTCGCCCCGAAGGTGATTCGGTAGTTGCCGACCAGTGCATTTAGGCCGAGGTTATTTGCTGCGATGCCGCCAAAGTTTGCAACACCCGATGCTGCATTCATTTTTGAAACACCGGTGAAAGTTGGGTCGGTTGCCACGGTGCGTGCTGTTCCATCAGCATTGACTGGGGTCACGGTCGCGGTGATTTCAACTGTGCTGTTTGCACCTGCAGTAATGGTGTTGCCGTCAATGTCTTGCAAGGCAACTTCAGGCTGGGTGGTAAACGCCGCGCCGCTCTTGGCGCCAGCCGCCTGGCGAGTAAGGGCTAGTTGGTGAGCCGAGCCAGCGGTAAGAGTAATTGAATCGCTGTCTACCGACTTGCCATCAACAGCATTGTCAGCGTTGGCCGCGGTGAAGCTGAGCACATAGTTTGCAGCCTTGGCTCGCAAAGTGAGCTCATCGAAAACCACCACGCCATCGACAGCTGTCTCGGTGAAGTTGGTTAGCGAAGTAACGGTGCCGCCAGCGGTTTTAACTTTGGCGGTAACAACAGTGCTGTCATCGGCGGTAACAATGTTGCCGAAGGCATCCTTGATAACCAATCGAATTTCTGCGTCAACTGCAGACTTCAAAACAACGTTGTTGACCGCAGTTGTCTTTGGCTTGGTGTCGGCAGTAACAAACGAAATGCTGTGTGGCTTGCCTGGGATGATCTCAAAGTCGTTTGAAACTACGCTGCCGGCCGGCGCGGTTAGGTCGTTGAACTGGAATGAAAGGTTGTAGTTGTTAGCTAGCGCGTTGCCAAATTTGAGACCGGAGAAGGTTGCAACACCGTTGATCATGGTTACGGTGCTGCTGGTATTGGCAATAGCTGAGCTGTAGGTTGCCGGAGTTTGGCCGTCGTTAGTGACCAGTGAGACAGTCACGGTCGAAGTGTTGTTGTCGGTGATGTTGTTGCCATCGGCATCTTGCAACTGCACCTTCGGTGCGTTGCTGAAGACCACTCCGGCGCCAATGGTGACCGAAGGCTGCTGGGTGATGGCAAGTTTTGCCGCAGCACCGGCAGCCAAAGTAATGGTTTGGAAAGTGCTGCTGGTACCGGAAACTTGGTTGCCAGCGGTATCAACAATGCTGTAGACCAAACGGTAGTTTCCCGCCGATCCTTTTAGCGCGATGTCGCTGAAGTTGACCACACCATTAGCGGTATCGGCAATTACTTCGGTGCTGGTTGCCTGGGTTGAAGTGTTGAAGAAGTTGACGGCGTTGGTGGCCTGGCCGTTTGAATCTGCCAAGGTTACGCGAACTCGCGAGTTGCTCGAAGTGATGGTGTTACCAGCAGAGTCTTGCACGGTAATAACCGGCTGAGTGCCAAGTGCCAAGCGAGATTTAGCACTTGCAGCCGGGGTAGAAATAGCGAGTTTGTTAGCCAAACCGTGCGACAGCGAGAACAACTGGCTGTCGACCGAAGTGTTATGAATTGGCAGCGCAGTGTTGGTTGCGGTAGCGGTGAAGCGCAACCTGTATTGACCAACCGGTGCTTCCAGCTTCATGCCATCGAATTGGATGTTGTTAAGCGAATTGTCGGTTGAATCTGCCGAGCTTGCCGCGTTGCCGGCATCGAATACGCTGCCGGCAGGGGCAGCCACAACACTTGCGGTAACGGTAATTCCAAGTGAATCTAGGCGGTTGCCCTTGGCGTCATAAATCACGATTCGAGGCTGAGTGCCAAAGACAACACCACTTTGGATGCTGTTCGCAGCGGGTGCAAATTCAATTTCGAAGTGGTGAGCGTTGCCCTTAACAATGCTGAAACTGTCGGAATATTCAGTGTCGCCGTTCATCACAAACTTGAGCTTGTAATAGCCTGGGGCGGCAGTGAAGTTTAGGCCGGCAAACTCGACAAAGCCGCTTACGGCTGAGCGAGTAACACTTGGCACATCGGCAACTGCACTTAGATCATCGCTCTTAACCAGGGTCAAAGTGGTCGCTGAGAGTGCATCTTCCTGAGTGACGCGGTTGCCGCTGGCATCAGTGATTTCAACCTTGACTGCGCCGGTCATGGCTTCACCGGTAACCACCGATGCCTGTGGCTGGTTTACAACATTGATTGCAGCAGGGGTGCCCGGTAGCAAAGTAACCTGCTGGGTGACCGAACCCACTCCGCTATATGAGTAGGTGAGGGTGTAGTCACCGGCAGTTCCAACTAAGCCCAACTTGGTTCCGGAAATCAGACCGAAGTCAGCAATACCATCGGCCGCGTTCATCTGGCTTGCCGACTTGAATGCGATTGATCCGCCGTTTGGTGCAGCTGAAACCGCAACTGAAACAGCGCCGGTGGCATTAGAGATTACGTTGTTGTCGATGTCGAGCACACGCACAATCGGCTGGGTGGTGAACATCAGGTCATTTCGGGTTCCTGAAGCGGCAGTTGCCAATTCAATGTGGTCAAGTGCACCAAAGGTGAGAGTCACGCGCTTGGTTGCACCAGCATTGAAGACCAGGTCGGTGATGGTGTTGCCGGCCGCATCCTTGGCACTGAAGGTTAGATCGTAATCGCCAACCTTGCCACGAAGTTTGAGCGCGTCGAAGGTGATCAAACCGTTGACCGAACTTGCAGTTGCACCAGAAATTGAGGTGAGTTCCGCTGATCCTTGAGCGGCTGCACTGACAGTAAAGGTCACGTCATTGCTGGTAGCGGTGTTGTTGCCGAAGGCATCCTTGACCTGAATTACTGGGCTGGCAGCACCGCTTTCACCAGTCAAAATCGTGTTGTTGGCCATGGTCGATGCAGGCTCGGCGACCCACTCAAACTTGGCTGCGGAACCTGGGGTAATTTCAAATGCGCTCGATGCAGCGGTGGTTGCACCAGACACATCGGTGCCGGCAACCTCGGTGATTTGGTACTCGAGGGTGTAGCCGGTAGCGGCAAGCGTGTCGAAGTGCAAGCCACTGAAGGTGGCAACACCGTTGACCGCCTGCTGCTCAATCGCGCTGAAGTTGCTGTCTGCGGTGCCGTTTGACTTCTTTAGCTTGACGGTAACTTTGGTGGTCGAGTCGTCGCTAATCCAGTTGTCATTCACATCGAGGATGCGCACCGTTGGTGCAGTTGTTAGGTTGACACCCGCGGCAACTTTGGCAGGCTGCTCGACCGCGACAACCTTGGCTGGCGCACCTGCAGTTACTGAAATATCAGCGGTGATTGGGCTGGCATCACCGGTTGAGCCATCGATTGCAGTGGCCGAATCGACGCTGATTGTGTAGTCGCCAATTGCCGCATTCAGTTTCACTCCGGTAAAGGTGGCCACACCGTTGGTAACCGCTGCGGTTGCCGAGTTGCCAGCGCCATTCACGGCAGCACCGGTTGATCCGCTAAGCACGAGATTGAGGCTGTCGCCAGTCACCCCGTCAGCGTTGAAGTCGTTATCGGTGATGATGTTGCCTTCAGCATCAAGCACATTGACGCTGAAATTGGCAAGGGTAACCCCCGATTGAACACTGGTTGCCGGTGCGCTGGCGAAAGCCAACTTGGTGGCCTTACCGTGCTTGACTTGCAGGTTAGTTGCCTTGGCAATCTTGTCGCTTGCGGTAATTGTGGCAGTCGAGAACTCAAGGGTGTAGTTGGTGTTCTCTAGACCGGCAAGCTTTAGGTCATCGAAAGTGACGTAACCGTTCTTTGCAGTTCTAGTTACGGTTCCTAGCAACTTGCCACCAGTGCCGACAACGCGCGCAGTGACTCGGGTACTGCTGTCACTGGTTGCAATGTTGTCAGCAGCATCCTTGATCACAATGCGAGGTTGCTTCGCAAATAAAGCACCTGAGTTGGTGTAGACGCCGGCACTCACAGTGGTTGACGGGGTGCCCTCGGCAATACCTGTGGCCGACTGGTTTGGCAGCACACAGTAGACGTCGGGTTGACAGTTATTGAAGAAATGCTGGCTCAAGTCGGTGCTCTCAGAGCCGCCATTGAAACTCCACCAGAACGATATGTAACCTGGGCCATCGCCATTACCCTGCTGAATACGAATAGGAACAATGTCACCCGCAGTTAGGTAAATGTCAGAGGTCGTAACACCGTTGTCGCCATCCGGATCCCATGTTGGGTTATCGGCATCGGCGTTGCTGACGCCGCCAAATTGAGAACTCGAAGCAGCATTACCCATGACCGAATAACCGGTGTAAGGCGATGGGTTACCAAGGGCCTCTGAGCCAACCCAGAGGTAGTTTCCATCGTCTCCGCGAATTCTGAACTTGTAGTTGCCGGTGCTGGGCGCCTTGAAATAACCGCGGAACTGATAGGCAATCGAAGTGACATTAGCGTCGAAAGTTCTATTCAGTGTTGAGTCATAGCCGCCGCCGGCATAGTTCAAAATTGAGGTCAAGTTTTTAGTTGCTCTAGTCGGCAAGTTTTTGTCGAAGTAGTTCGGGTCATTGCCCCAGTAAGAATCAGAATCAATCACGGTTTCACGCAATCCCGCATAAGTCGAAACCGCCGGAGCAAATTCGAGTTTTGCAGGTGCACCATGGGCCAAGAAGAATGGTTCTGATGTGATGCTCTTGCTGAAGGCCCCCGTGGTAGCAAAAGTTAGGGTATGTGGAATCGTGACCGTACCCGTGAAGCCAATTGTTCCGGCGCTAACCGACAGCTGACCCGCAGGAATCTGCAGGCTAGTTGTTCCACTGGTGATTGAACCGGTGCCCGAAGAAATTGTGATGTTTACTGCAGAACCAAGAGTCGAAGTTGCGGTGTTTCCTTCTGCATCAGACAGCGCAATGATCGGCGACTGAGTCAAGGTTGAGGCACTCTTGCCACCCAGCGGCTGCTGGGTCAACTTGATCGTAGTCGGGGCGCCAGCCTGCAGATTCCAAGTTTGGGTAACCGAGTAAGTTGAAGCGAATGGCGATCCGATTTCATATGTAACTACTGCTGCTACGTTAACCAAGCCGCGAAGGCCTAAGCCCGAAGCCGTTGTCTTTCCCGATAAAAGAGCCGACCAAGTGTGAGTCAGTGTTTGGGTATCTGCTGGTGCCACCGTCGTGATAGCCGAGTTCATCGAGAGACCATTTGATGACGAACCATAAGTTGCTGTGCTAGCACCGTCGTAACGGAATGAGTATGCATTTCCGAACGCGTCTTGCAGAATAATTGCCGGCTGGGTAGCAAATGCCGAACCCGAACTTGCATTTGCACCCGCAGCTTCAACAACCGCCTTCGACAACAAACCATTGCGCACGGTGAAGTCGGCGGTAGCTGAAGTTGGTACCGCTACCCCACCGACGGTTGCCGAAACACGCAACTTATATGTGTTTGCCAGCGCACGAGCAGTGAGCGAGTTGAATGTCGCATATCCGTTGATGGTGGTAATCGACTTGCCACTGAGCAGGTTGGTTGCGGTAACGCCAGCCGGCATCGCGGTAACCTCGGCACCGGCAGAGGTTAGCAAGGTTGCGGTAACCACCGGCTGAGTTGCATCGGTAATGCGGTTTCCAGCTGCGTCAACAACTTCAACACTTGGCACGACATCGCTTGCCGAAGTGTTTGCTACATAAGTGTTAAACGCAATGCCGGCACCAATCGCAATCGGGTTATCGACAAAACGAACCTCGGCTGCGACACCGCTCTTGATTTCAAACTGGTTTGAGGTGGCGCTGGTCAGGTTGGTGGCCTGGTAGACCAACGTGTAGTCGCTGCCAATCAAAGCGGCAAAGCTGGCCCCAGTAAATGTTGCCAAACCGTTGACCGCAGTTGCGGTGGCGGTTAGCCCGGTTGCTCCGGCTAGACCCTTTGTAAGCACGGCGGTCACCGATGCGTTTGATGAAGTAACTCGGTTGCCCTGGGCATCCTGAATTTCAACACTCGGAGCGGAAGCAAAAGCTTGGCCCGAACGAACTGTACCGGGCTGAACAGTACCGCCAGTCGCACTTCGGAAGCCCAACTTGGTTGCCGTACCTGCGACCAAATCGATAGTTTGCGAAGTCGTGAAGGTTGTCACATTACCCGCTGCACCAAAGGTTGCCGAATAGGTGATGGTCTTGCTGCCAACCAAACCGGTGAGGGCAAGTTTCGGTGCACTTACCCCCTGATAAGAGGCAACACCAGCGACAGCGCTCAGGGTGGTGCTAACCGGAGTGAGATCTGCGCCGGTGGCAGCAACAGTGATAGTTGCAGTTGCGGCATCGCCGGCAGTCACCCGGTTGCCATCCTCGTCTTGGATTTCAAGAACCGGCTGGGTAACAAACTCGGCACCAGACTTAGCGGTGGCAGCAGGGGTAACCAAAGTTAGCTTTGCGGCAACACCCGAGGTGATTCTAAATTCATCAGATTCAGCGGCACTGCTGTTTAGCGTCACAGCCGAAGAATCAGAGTTTCTGGTGACCGCAACTGAAGCGATGTTGAAGCGGTAGTTGCCAACCGATGCACCCACGGCAAGGTTGGTGAAAGTAGCCTTGCCCGCAATTGCCGCACGGGTTGCGTTTGTGATCGACTTGACCGCGTTACCCGAACCGTTGGTGCCCAAAGTTACCGTTGCGCTGTAGCCGGTCGAAACTAGGTTTTCATACTGGTCGCGAAGTTCGACTACAGGTGCGGTTGTCATAGTGACACGGCTGACAGCCTCGGGCTGTGGTTGGGTGCTGAAAGTTAGGTGATGCGGCACATTCGCCGAAATCACAAACGCATCAGAATAGGCAACCAGTGAACCGGTAACAAATTTGATTCTTGCGTTTGTCGCCTTGGTAAACGTGAGGCTGCCAAATTCAGCAATACCGGTTACCGCGTCGGCGGTTGCGATCGCTCCGGTGATGCCCGATGAAGCAATGTCGCCACGCGAAATCGCATCAACCAAAGATGCTGTCAAAGTATTGGCGCTAGTGACCGGGTTGTTCCACTCATCGGTTACCTTCACCTTTACGGTGGTACCAAACTGCTCACCGGCCAAAATATCTGCCGGCTGTGAGGTCACGGTTAGCTTGCTGGCATCACCGGCAGTAAGTGACAAGGCAGTCTGCTCAACATAAATTGTCTTGTCGCTCACCAAGCTGTAACGCAACGTCTTAGCTCCGGCTGAACCCTTCAAACCAACTTTGTTGGTAGCGGTTGCAAAATCAGCAATACCGTTTGCGGTGGTAATCGTTGCGGTGTTGAAGACTTCGGCATCGGCGCTGGTTAGTTCAACCTGCAACGCGTCAGAAATTACGGTGTTGCCATCAAGGTCTTGAACGGTAACCTTTGGCGAAGTAGTAAATGGCTTGCCAGCTGCGGCACCGGCGGCTGAGGTGGTCAGCTCAAGTTTTGCCGGCGAACCGTAAGTTATGGCAAAAGCGCTTGACAGTGCGCTGGCATCAATGTTGCTGCCCTGAGATTGGGTAACCGAAGCGATCTTCAACCTATAACCGCTTGCTGTAGCAGCACCTAGCTTGAGGTTACTGAACCTAAACTCACCGCCGATAGCTGTTGCGGTATTGCCGCTAATAAAGTTGCCGGCAGCATTTCCGTCAACCAAAGTGCTGCCATCGGCGGCCACACCAACAATGGTCAGCCCGGTCACGGTGTTGTCGTCGCGAACTAGATTGCCAAACTCATCCTGAATTTGAACTACCGGCGCGGTGGCAAAATTGGTGCGAGCGGCAACCGAGGCAGCAAGATTCTTGAACACCAACTTGTTTGCAGCGGCGGGCGAAATCTCAAAGATGTCTGACTCAACCGCGGTCAGGTTAGCGGCCGAACCGCCAGCCGTTGGGGTGGCTGTACCCACAAAGCGGATGCGATAAGTGCCGGCCTGGTCAGTGCCGGCGTTCGACCAGCTGTGTGAGCCGGTGGTGTTGTTAACTGCCGCCTGCGACGCATCTTCGGTACCGGCAACAGTGTCAACAATTACGCGCTTAACTGAAGTGGTGTAGACGCCAGAAGTAACCAGGTTGCCGAAGGCATCCTGCACCTGGGTAGTAGCTGCGGTGGCGAAGTTAGTGCCGGCCACGATGTTAGTTGGCTGGTCGATGATGGCGATCTTGGTCGGCGCGCCTGCAGCCAGTGTGATGTTCTGGGTTGCGGCAGTGATAGCCGAATTACCAACCACCCGGTAGTTCAAAGTTACGGTGCCAGCCTTGCCGGCCAAAGCCATGTTTGCCGCGTAGCTTGCGGCACAGTCGGCTTCGTCAAAGTCGGCGATGCCAAAGTCATCTGACTTAATCTCACAGATTGTGTTACCAGTCAGCGTCGCACCGACTGCTGAAACCTGAATTGATCCGGTAAAACTCTGCACCACGTTATCGGCCGCATCGCGAACAGTGGCGATTGGCATGGAGGTGAAAGGTTGGCCCGCAGCGGCTCCAGCTGCCAAACCGCCATCGATGCTAACGTGGTCGGCCGCTCCATAGGTGAACACAAACGGTGAAGACGGGTCTGAGTTTGCCGTGACATCTGGTGTTGAGCTGAAGGTTGTGATTCTAAACAGCGAGCGAGCAAGGGTCACTTTGGTAAAGCCCGACACCTTGAGTCGGTAGGTTCCTGCTGGGGCTTCAAAAACCAGATTGCTAAAGGTGACAACACCCGCGGTGCTACGCTCTGTGCCACCTACGGCAGCCGAAATTGTGGTGCTGGTTGGGTCGCCGTTTGCATCAGTCAACACTGCCTGCAAGGTCACATCGTATTGATCGGCGGTGACACGGTTGCCATAAACATCAAGCATCTCAAGCACCGGATCAACCGAAATCTCCGCGCCAGACCTTAATTCGGTGTTGACTAGCGCGGCACCTGGGTCAACGATCCAACCCAGCTGGTAAACCGCTGCTGGGTTGATGGTAAACACGTTTGTGGTTGCTGAAGTTAGGCCAGTACCGGTGAACAAAATCTTGACCGAGCCTGACTTTGTGAAAGCCAGCTCACTGAAAGTTGCGACGCCTGCAACTGCCGAAACGGCATTACCACCAGACTGCAAAATGGCCCCGGTAGACGAGTCAACCAACGTTGCAGTGATGCCGTTGGTAGCCTCGGTCGCGGTATTACCCCAAGCGTCTTGAAGGGTTACCCGTACCGAGCTCATGGTTGCACCAGCTGTAACCGTTGCCTGCGGCTGAGTTGTCACAGCTAACTTGGTGGCCGATCCACCCTGCAAATCAAGTGCAGTTTGAGTTGCGGTAATCGCATTGTTGCCAACCAGAGTAAAGGTTAGGTCATAGCTACCCGATACTCCCGATGCGCGAAGACCGGCAAAATTGACCACACCGGCAGTGGCCGCAACTGTAGTCGACTGCAATTGAGAGGCAACCGTCAGCGAAGCAGGAGACGAGATTGCGGCAACCACACTCGCGGTCGAACTGGTTACGGTGTTGCCATCCGCGTCGACAATCGCGACCACTGGCTGGCGATCAAAAGTGATGCCGGCTTTCACTGCGGTGGTTGCACTTACGCCGCTTCCAGTGCCCGCAGAAGTTGTAATCGCAAGGCCGGCAACTGAGCCGAAATCGATGTCGAAGGCTGCTGACTCTTGACCACCGGTCATGTCCAAGTCGGTGTTGGCATTGCTAATTGAAGCTACCCGTAGCTTGTATTCGCCAACTTTGGCACCGACGCGCAGGCTACTAAAAGTAATCAAACCACCGGCGGAAGTTGCGGTGTTTCCAGTGATGTAGATCGGGCTGGTGTTGTTTGGGTCAGTCGGCACAGCTTCGAGGGTTACCGTGGTCGCGGTTGAGCCGGTTACCGGGTTGCCACTGGCATCTTGAACTTGCAAAACTGGAGCACTGGCGAAAGCAGCACGCGATTTAACATCGGTTGGGTCAACGGTGAACGCAACCTGCGCAGGCTGTGCCGAGGTAACCGCGAAGGTGTTCGACAGGGCTTCGCTGACTGAGCTATTGTCCCCAGCGGCTGACACATAACTAAAGCGCAACTTGTAGTTGCCAACGGTGACAAACTTCAAATCGGTTGCACCGGCGAAGGTGGCGATTCCGTTTGCCGTGGCTTGATCTTTGGCGGCAACAGAGCCAATCACACTGCCAGAAGTGGTGGCCAACTCAGCTCTAATCGATGCGGTTGAGTTGGCGATTACGTTGCCATAAGCGTCGACAACGCTAGCCGCAGGTTTCTTGTCAGACGCAAAGAACTGATTTGAGACAACGTTTTCTGGCTGTGTGACCACGGCGATTCGACTTGGCAAACCAGGGGTCAAAGTAATGGTTTGGTTAGTGAAGAAAGTTTGGTTACCAACCGTAATTCGATAGCTGATGTTGTGGTCGCCAGTTGCACCACCAACACCGAAGCTACCCGAAGCGAAGGTCGCTACACCGCTCGATACCGAAGCACTAGCTGTGGTTGCGCCACCAGAAAGACCGGTCATCGAAAGTGGGCTAGCCACCGAAGCGGAGGCAGATATCGAGCCAACAGAGGTGACCACGTTGCCATCCACGTCGCGAACCGAAACGGTGACCGCCGAGCCCAAAGCAACGCCAGCTTGGGCACTAATCGAGCTTGGGCTAACCGTAATCGCGGTGGCAGATCCTGGTTTGATCTCAAACGAGGATGAATTGCCCGGTGCAGTTAGCGAACCTGAAGATGCAGTGAGGTAATAACCGGTGGTAGCTTTACCGGCCGGAGCCATGGTGCTGAAGGTGATCAAACCACCAACCGCGGTGCGGGTTAGGCCAACCGATGCCCCCGCGGTAACGCCGGCGTTGGCGTTAGCAGAATCGGCATTTACCGTAACTGTTGCAACAGTGGTGTTGTCGTTGGTGAGACGGTTGCCGTATTGGTCTTGAACGGTTAGTACCGGGGCCGTGGCGAAAACTGCACGGTTGTTCACCTGGCTGCTCGGCTGCGTAGTCCAGGACAGTTTTGCTGCTGCACCGGGCACAATTGAGAACGCCGACGAAGTAGCAACCTGGTTTGCTCCTGCCAATGAGGCAGCCTTGTAGGCAACTCGGTAGTTCCCCGCCTTAGTCCACTTAAGGCCAGTTGAGTCGCCTTGGTTGTAAACAACTTGGCCAGCCGAGGTGTTACGTGTGGTGCGAGCACTGGCATCAACCTCAGCACCGGTGGTCGCATTCACCAGATAAGGCATAATCGCAACCGCGACATCGTCAACTAGGTTGCCCCACTCATCCTGAACCTGAACAGTTTGAGTGTTTAGGTTGACACCGGCAACAACCGATGAGTTTGGTTGCGAGGCAACAAATAGTTTGAACGGGTCACCGTTGCCCAAATTAATCGACTGGTTTACAAAAGTTCCGGTTGCCGTTGCGCCATCTAATAGCGAGAACCGCAAAGTGGCAGCACCCTCAACACCCGAAATACCAACACCGCTATTGGTGAAATCAGCGACACCATTGACCACATTTACTGTTGTCGTGCCTACGGTATTGAAGCCAGTTGCGGTGAGCTTTACGTTCTCGGTGCTGTCTAACACCAGGCTGCCATCAGCGTCAAGAACGCGGATAATTGGCGCTGTGCTGAAGGCCTTACCAGCCTTGGCAACCGCTGCATTTCGGCCAATTTCAAGCGAGGCTGAAGGGCCATTGACGATGCTGAAAACATTCGACTTTGTGGCGGTCGGGGTGACCGTGAAGCCATTGCTGTTGCTGGCAGACGAAATACTCAATCGGTAGTCGGCGGCTCGCGCACCAACGGTCAAATCAGTGAAAATTGCCCGTCCCGAAGCTACTTTCAAAACGTTGTTCGAAATGACATTGACCTGGCCAACTTGGGCGTCTTCAGCAACTGCGGTTAGGGTCACCGTAGTTGAGTTATCGGTTAGCGCTCGGTTTCCATACTGGTCTTGAATTTCAACCTGCGGCTGGTTGCTCAACGCAACTCGGCTTACGCCACCGGCGACAGTATCTCCATCAACCCAAACTGCTTTGGCAGGGTTCGCTGCCACAACGCTAAACGACTCAGAAATCTCACTCTGCAGCGAACCTGAACTGAGGCGCATCTTGTGTGTGCCGGCCAAGGTGAAGTTCGGGTTGTCAATGATGCCCACACCGTTAGCCGATGTGACGCTGGCCGTGTTAGCGGCAAGCACATTAGCTGTGTTGGTCGCGTCGACCAGCGAGAGATTTACCGCCTGGGCGCCATCGGTGACATCGATAACGAGGTTGCCCCAGCGGTCTTGAATTTCAAACTTGGCAGCCGGGCTGAACGCCTGACCGGCAATAATGTTCACCGGTTCGCGGGTTAGGTGGATCTTGTAAGGTTCACCAGCAGTGATCGAAACACCGTTTACGGTTGCGGTCAAGGTGCGCTGAGCTCCGCCATCGCTTGGGGTAACCAAAACGCTGAAACGAACCGAGTAGCTTTCACCAACTTTTCCGCCCAAGGCAAGTTGGTCGAATACGGCGACCGCATCTGACGCGGTTTCAGTGGCACCAGCGACAATCTCACCACCGACACCGACTCCCGAAACCAACTCGGCAGTAACAGTTGCGGTCCGATAATCTCCAGCTGAAACCTTGTTGCCACCAACATCGTAAAGAGTGACGGTTGGCAAGGTTACTGGGCTAACCGTGCCTGAACCAAATGGGGTGCCAGCCTTGGTGGTAAGCATTGGCCAGCTAACTCGAATACTGGTTGGGTCTGGGCTAGCAACCTTGTAAATTCCGGTTTCTTGCGATGCGGTAAGCAGTTCTGGTGCACCCGAAGCTGCAATTGGGGCAATCGAAACAACTAGTTTTTGATCACCGGTGCCGGTGACAAACTTGGTGTCGTTGAAGGTGCTGGCGGCGGCAAAAGTTTCTTTGGTTAGGGTTCCGGCGAGTCTAGCATCAACTGATTTTGCAGCGACCGTGGCCTGATATTTATTAGCCCAGAAGTTAGCGGTTTCAAGTTTTATACCGTAGGCATCGCGCAGAGAAATAGCTGGGTTTGGAGTCAGAATCGCGTTCTGGATTGCGTTGAAACTTGAATCGGTTGGTGTGTTTTCAAGAGTGAATTGGGTGGCCACACCATAGGTTGGCGAGACACCATCCACAGTTGTTGGCTTATAAAGCGGGGTGCCAATTTTGGCCACGTAAACAACAGCGGTGTTGCCGGTAGCTGCTGAATTTAGAGCCAAGTTAGAAACGGTGTTTTGGTTGTTCAGCGTAATTGTTCCGGTGGCCTGAACAGCCAAGTTGGTCACACTGAGAGCCCCGGTGCTACCAACGGTTGAACCGGTAATTAGCTTCAAAGTGTCTCGTGCCGGTGAACCAGAAGTGGTGTTTCGAGCGATGTCAGCGTTGACCACAATCGCACCGGCATTAGCCGAACCGATTCGCAAGAACTTCGATTGCAAGCGAGATAGTTCGCCGGCGGCTACTGACAAGAAACCGCTGGCGGTAGCACCAACACGAATACCACGGTTGGCGCTAAAGTTTGAAATTTCAATCGCACCGATGGCATTTGCTGCACCGGTCGAAGGAACATTGACCAATAGAGTTGCGGTTGAACTCAAGGTCAGGGTGTCGGTCGAAATCAGAATGTCTGAATCGAGCGCGGTTGTGAGATTTGCATTGAGAGTCAATGCACTTGTCGCTGTTATCGAAATAGGACCAGCCCGCGGAACAATCGAGTTAGTCAAGATGTTTTGTGCGACATTAACCACACCACCCTTGAGGGTTACAGTGCCAACTTGAATCGCGGTGTCAATCGAAATTCCACCAGTGTTGCCATCTTTACCAATGGTCAGCGAGCTCGCTGTGCTGGCAACACTCAAACCACCGGTGTTATACGAAGGCACGAAACTCTGCGTTAGCGGCTGAATTAACACATCACCCTTGGTGTTAATCGCGGCCTTATAGGCAACCGCCTGCTGAATGATGTCTGCCGAAAGAGTGACATCAGATTCACTCACACTTAGATCAACACCATTTACTGTGACGCCCGCCTTGGCGCCGATGGTTACCCAGCCGTTGTTTAGCATCGAGGTGGCAATGCCAGCCTTAGTCGAGTTGGTGGTGCTGCCCTCAATAACGATTGGGCCACTCTTAGCCAAAATGTCGGTGTGGTTTAGTTCAACTCCGGCACCAATTTCGGCTCCCGCGGTTGGCGCACTGCCGCCAATGCCCACGAGTTTAATTCCGCCACCGTTACCAGTTGCCGCAATTCGAACACCGGTCTCGGCAGTTGTGCCAGCCTTTGGATAGTAGGTCAAAATTCCGGCAGCGCGCGCTTGGGTGCTTGCCCCAGAATCACCAACAATTGTGATGGCATCAGCCGAAGTGTTTGCCGAGGTTAGCTGGTTGATAAAACTATCTGCTGAGAAAATATTGAAGAAAACTCCATAGGCCCAGCCATATGCAGTTGAGCTGGTTTTACCGAATACGCCAATCTTGCCAACACCAGAATCAAACTGAATGTTGTAACCAATAACGCCCTGCTCAGCCTGCGAGGTCGAAGCATTTTGTGAACCGCGACCAGCTACAAAAATGTCACCACCTGCAGTTTGAATTGTGGTGCGAGGGCCAAGATAGTTTCCTGGAGTCCAGACTGAAGTGTTTCCATTTTCGGCGCGCGAATAGCCGTCTGGTCGGCCATCATTAGCAACTGCGATAGATGAAGTGATACCGGCCGAAGTGCCGCCATCGTCGGCACCACCGGCAATAGTTACATGGCCACCGGTTGAATAGAAACCGTTGTAGTAACCAACTCGAATGTGCCCGCTGCCATTGTTTTCGGCGTCGGCCCACAACGTGATATCGCCGTCGTTGGTTCTGAAAGTTTTGAATGCAGCCGCAGTCGCATCGTTCGTGCGCACAAAGCCGGTGCCCTTAATCAAGATTGGCGCGCCTGCGGTGGTGGTTTCAAAGTTGCCAGACGAAAGTTCAATGTTGCCGGCATAAATCTTGATGAAGTCTTTCGCGGTTAGGCCACGGCCCAAAGTTAGTGCCGCGCTATTTTGTGCAGCGCCGTCGCCGCCGCCTGATTTACCGATAGTGATTGACTGCGGGATTGGCGCCAGAATGCTCCATGCCGAGTTCAGGTTGACCGGAGCAATGAAGCTGGCACTCACCGGTTCGATGGTTAGATCACCGGCAACGCTAACGCGCACTGGGGCAGGCATGTTGATTGAGCTGGCGGTAATAGTTAGGTCGCCGGATGAGGTGATGTTGCCATAATCGAGGGCGCGGAAACCATCATTGCCGGTGGTGCCATCGGCAATTATTGCCTCGAGACGAATTGCATCGTCACCGGCATTGGTGCTGGTTATTGCTGAACCAGTTGTGTTACCGCCCGACCAGGCACCCAACTGTAGAGGCGTGCAAAGCGCCGCGCTGCCCAATGTGGCGCATCGCGACTTACCAGAAATCAAAATTTCGCCACCGTTTGAGTTGATCTCAGAGGTGTAGCCTGGGTAACCCGCGATGGTCACCACGCCAAAAGCAAATTGACCAGCACCCGGCGTTGAAGCCGTGGTTTGACCGCGAACCACAATGTCTCCACCTGAGCTCAGAAGTTTGGTCGCGGTGTAAGACCCGCTGGTGTAACCCAAGCCAACACCGCTAAGCGGAACTGCTCCCGATGTGGTGGCCGACATGTGACCAGAAGGGTTCACGGTTCCCGAACCGGTAGCGTAACCGGCTGGGCGATACTGCTTGGTGCCGGTGTCAGCTGCGCCACCACCCAAAGTGATGTCGCCACCACCGGTGGTTTCACAAGCGGTTGGGTTTACCGCAGCAAAGTTGCTGCACAACTGGGTGCCATTCGCAATCGCAATAGCACCCTCTAGGTTTTCATCCGAGTCGGACCAGAAGGTAATTGGGTTGCCGTTAGTGCGGTAGTAAGAAATTGAGTTAATGAACACCGAGCGGCGAGCCTTGAGCAAAATACCCTTGTTCGACTGCGCACCGGTGCCGGTCGACATGATGGTACCGGAAGAGTAAACATCGAGACCGTGCGCTTCAATGTCACCAACAACGCTGTAGCTTCCGGCTAAAGTAACCGGCACGGTTGCCAAGTTGTTGTCTTTACCAAGGCGCAAACTCGCAATTGATGAGGTAACCGCATTTAAGCTGGTAGCCGCAGCGAAACTGTCGCTCTTCGGCTCAATTACAACCGCTGCGGAAGTGTTAAGGTTCAGGTTTGAACCTGAGGCAGGTGAAATGATGCGGTCGCCAACAAACGTAATTTTCGCGGTTGAACTGCCATTGACCAAGCTATTTCCGCCACAAGTTGTTGTGCCGCAGAAACCAAAAATAGATTGGCGCTCACCGTAATAAGTGAAGTTACCAAAACGGATTCCGCTGACACCTCCGTCCACCGTGATGTCTCCCTTGGCTGAAAGCAGGGCAAGGCCGTTTAGTTCCATGGCGTAACGGCTACCGTTAGCTGGGGCAGTTGCCTCGAAGTGGATTCCACCTTCACCAATCGCCTGGACCAACAGGTTGGCTGGCGTGGTTGCCCAGTACTGAGCGAGCAAGCCAGTATCGGCCGAGTTAGCCGTACTGGTGACCACGGTGATTGCATCATCCGAAGTTGAATTTCCGGCAGCTGAAACTAGGTTGATGTTTCCGTTTGCACCCCACGACATTTCCATACCGCGACCAACACCGGTTGCCTTACCTTCAAGGTAAATCTTTCCGGCACCGGTGCGCGCGGTAAGCCCCGGATAAATTGCGGTTCCGCCCCAGATGCTAGATGGGTGGTGATAGAAACCGCGAACAATCAAATCGCCGCCACCGGTGTAATACGTGGCCGAATGTGCAGAACTTCCAATCGAAACACCGTGGTTACCAGTGTTCAAGGAAACTGCGGCCCCAGTTGGAACGCCATTCGCTCCGGCACCACCGGCGATGATAATGTCACCGCCACCGGTTTGAGTATTGCTGCCGGCAACCCCATCAAAGGTGTTGATGTTGGTGTAGTTGTCAACTGTGATTCGACCCGTTGTGGTGCCGTTATCGCTGTTCGACCAGATAATGACATCGCCCAAATCGGTGGTTTGGTGGGCATAGGTGCCGATGTAAATGCTGCCCGACGATTTGTAAAGAATGTCGTTATTTTCACCAAATACTCTTACTTGGCCATAAACCTGCAAGTCGTCGGCATATACCTCGACCGGTCCGGTGGTTTGAAGGTTTCCGCGCAAGCGCACAATTTGAGCGTTTACAGCTTCACCTTTATCGGTTCCAACGATGAAACTTGCCAGGCGAGCAGGCACATAGCCTGAAGCAGCTGCCTGCAAATCGGTGTTGGCAAAAATGTCTAGAGTTCCGGTGAACAATCCGTTTGCCGCAGTTGGAATGAACTTGACATGACCGTCGGTGTTGAAAACAACATAGGCGCTGTTACTTAGCAGCGTGCTGCCACCATTGTTTACGTTGAATCGGCCGGTGATGATTTCAACCGATGCACTCGAACGCTGGGTGCCGCTGAAGTTGAAAGCCGACGAACAGTTGAAACCGTTCAACGCGCTACTTGGGCGGCAGTCGCCGAAAGTATTTGGGCCAACACCGTAAGGGTAGGTGTTGGTATGAGTTTCATAACCGGGAGCCATACCGAACTGACCGGCGTCCAGAGTGATTTTTCCGCTGCGCGAAAGCACGCCGACACCGTCAATGTTCAGACCAAAGTAGCCAGCGCTGTTGGTGCGCCCGGTCATAGTAATTCCACCGACACCCATCGCTTCAATCAAGGTGTCATCGGCGCTGTCAGCGTAATAACTTTCTATACCTGACGAGTAATTGTTGGCTTCACCAATTAGGGTGATCGCCGGGTGAGTGTTCGAAGCCGAACGAATGCGCAGGTTATTTCCGCCGTTGCTACCGTAGTGCAACTGGATACCCGGCTGATAGTAAGACTGACCAGCAGTGGCATCACCCTCGATAAATACCTGCCCAGGGCCAGAGTTGATCTGAACGCCGTAACCCATAGTCACACCGGCAGCCCAACCTCCGTTGCTGGCCCGGCCGCGCATTGTCACATCGCCACCGGCTGAATAGAAGGTGGCATCGTAACCCAAGAAAATACCGTGCGTACCTGAACCGTAAGAGTCACCGGCCGGAAGATTGGGGTTATCTGTCTGGGCAGCGCCACCGGCAACGATGATGTCGCCACCACCGGTTTGCGAAGCAGTAGTGGTGGCAGTGGTTGGCACTGCGGCTGCGGTCGACTTAATAACCTGACCGCCACCAAAATAAACGCGACCGCCCAAACCGGTTGCAGCGTCGGTGTCGGCCCAGAACACGATATTGCCGCCAGCTGTGCTGATGTTCGGTGAATAAATGTCTTGGTTACCGTTTGAACGAATTCGAATGTCCCCGTTTGCACCGGTGGTGGCTAGGTTGCCATTGGTTACCACGTAGGAACCGTTGATTTCGATGTCGTCAACGCTGCTAATTGCGGCTCGCACGTAAACCGACTGCACCATGGCGGTGGCGCCAACATTTTTACCGATTTGCGCCGAAGCAACCGGGCCGGTTACATCGGCATAAAAATCAACTGTGTTGGTGAACAAGTTGTTTGAGGCAAAAGGCAAAATTTCAAAAGTACCGGTGGTCTTGAACTGCTGGTAAATGTTGTTGCCGCGAGTAGTTAGTCGGCCAGTGACAAATTTTATGTTCGCATTCGATGTGTTGGCACTGTCGGTTCCCTCACAGGTACCAGTGGCACAAGCGCCAAAATAGGTTGACGAAACCGTGCTTTGCCAACTGCTTAGGCGAATACCGTTGACACCACCGTTTAGTGTGATGTCGCCGCTCTTCGACAAAATCGATGCGCCACCGATGTCGATACCCTGCCAGTAGTCGTTAGTGACGTGACTGCTGTTTCCAGTCAGGCTGACACCACCGGCACCAAGCGCCTCGACAACCACATCATCTTGCGAGTTGGTGTAATAGGTTGCAATACCGTTTTCGTGCATACCGCCGTTGCCGTTAATGGTGATCGCTGGTTCGTTGGCCGAACCGCCGGCTGCGGTAATCCAGGTTCCGGTTGCCTGGCTCATGTCATCGGCATGACCAAGTTCGACACCTGCGCCATAGGCATAGTTATCGTAGTAGTTGTAGGCGTTGTTATAGGTTGAGTCACCTTCAATAACGATGCGGCCCGCACCGGCATTTACCCTCGACTGCGCGCCGATTGAAACGCCACCTCGCCAGGATGCACTAACGCCGTTTTGCTGACGACCGCGAATAGTGATGTCGCCGCCACCCGAGTAAATCGTGTTGGCAATACCTACTCGCGCACCCCACCAGTTGTTCCAGCCCTGGGCATAACCAAGCGGCACATCGCCCGCGTTAGAGCCACCACCAATCGTGATGTCGCCGTTCGGGTTGTTCGCAGCAACCACAGCGGCTGTGCTGGTCGGCACCGAAGTGCCGTTAGCCGAGTTCAGCACGTTTCCGCTGTTCAAAACCACCATTCCGCCCAGTTGGGTTGCCTGATCGGAATCGGCCCAGAGCGTTATGGGACCATAGTTGGTGCGAAGGGTTTCGTTGGGGTAAACGTAGATGTAACCGGCAGTTTTGAGCTTAATTCCCGAACCCTCACCGGTGGTGCGAAGGTCAGCAATTACATCGATGTTCTGGGCATAAGCCTCAATATTTCCAACCGAATTGATGTTGCCGCGGAAGCGGAACATCTGCGCTTGAGCACCCTGGCCAAGGTCGTAGCCGAGAGTGAAACTGGCAAGCGTTCTTGGGAAGGTAGCAAAAAGGTCGATGGTACTGGTGAAAAGTTTGTTTGCGCTCACCGGCAAAATGCGTAAGTTACCGGTGGTTGAAATACGAAGCTTTGAGTTGTCGCCGTAGAAGTAGAGTTTGTCGCCAAAAATGTCAATGTCGGCGGCAGTTGGGGTTGCGGTGTAACCAAAGTTCTGAGTGCCACAGTCGTTTTGATCACAGTCACCAATAACCACTCGACCAATACCCGCGTAATACCAGCGGCTAAGGGCCACACCGGCAGCGCCGCCGTTTAGTGTGATTTTGCCGCCGGCAGAAAGAATGTCGAAGCTGTTTAAGTCGAGGCCATACCAACCAAGGTTGGTGGTCGAACCAGTCAGGTTAATAGCGCCTGAACCCAAAGACTGAACAGTGATGTCGGTTCCGCTGCTGCCCGAATAGTAATTGTCGATACCGGCAGCATTTGGGCTACCTCGACCAATCAGGTTGATGGCAGTCACATCGTTGCTTGCTGATGTGATGCTGGTGCGAGTGTTATATGAGGCGTAGTTGAACTGGATGCCAGAAGCGTAAGAAGCAGTTGTCGAGGCTGCGTCACCCTCTATGTAGATCTTTCCCGGACCGGAGTTGATTTCTACGTTGTCGCGGATACCAACAGCGGCATGCCAGGTCGAGGTTCCGGCAATCGAGCGACCACGAATTGTGATGTCGCCACCACCCGAGTAGATCTTTGATGCAGGCGCCAAGTGCACACCCCAGGTTGTGGTGTTTGAGGTGGCATAACCTGCCGGTAATTCGCCGCTCGAATCTGCCACACCACCGGCAATAATCACGTCGCCACCATCACTGATTGCTTGAGTCTGAGCTTTGTTTGTGGGCAGCGCAACTCCGTTAGCGGTATTGATTTCCGATGAAGAGTGCAGCAAGAAATAGCCGCCCAGCGCGGTTGCAGCATCGGTGTCGGCCCAGTAAATTTGTCGACCTTTGTTGGTAATCAGTCGAATATTGGTCGCAGTGACAATGTATTGCTTCGCTTTGACTGTGAGGGTCTCACCCAAGGTTCCTAGCTGAATGCTGCTTGCGATTGATGCAGAGAAACCCGAATCGATAGTGAGGCTGTGTGAACTTGTTGCAGCGCTAGTAATTGGCGCATTGATGCTCACCGAACCCGAAGAGGTTTGCATCAAAACATCGAAATCATTCAGTTCAGCATTTACTTCAGCGTTGTTGATTACACAGCTGACGTTGGCACCAATCGCGTAAACATAACCGTTGTCGATGCCACACTCGTTGCTGGTGGCACCGGTGGTGACGTTGATGTTGGCCGGAATGTTCTTCAGATAGACGCGATGTGAAACGCTTTGATATCCGGGCGAAGAGTAAGTGAGTGTGTAAATTCCACCAACTGCTGGGCCGGTCCAGTTCAAATCGGTGTAGGTTGCCCGACCTGCCGACGTGTTAACCACCTTGGTTCCGGTGAGCACTGGGCCTCCGGTAAGGGTTGCGGTTACCGGCACGGTCACATTGGCAACCTGGTCATCGGGGCCAATTGCTTGAATTATTGGCTGCTGCGCCCAAGGAGTGCCGGCAATCGAGGCAATACCGCGCGTCTGAATGCGCAGCATTTGAGCAATCGGAGTTCCGCTCACCGGTGTCGACCAGGTCGAGTCACCATAGGTAACCCCGTCACCCTTAGCTTGAACCAAAATGCTGTAGGTGGTGCCGCCGGTCAGATTGCTAATGGTTAGCGGGCTGCGAGCATTATTGATGGTCTGAACTGTAGTGCCGGCACTGTTTCGCACCAGGACGGTGTTCGATGAAGTTGCCGAGTCTGGGTTATTCCAGCTGACCGAAAGTTTCGTGGTCGAGTTTGAAACAGTTGAAACAGTTACCGAGTTTGGTGTGTAGAGGTTATACCGGTATTGAACACAGCTTTCGTGAGTGATCTTGTCGACACCACCGCCCGAGGCAACTGCCATACCGGTTAGCCAGTAGCCAGCTGGGCAGCTAAACGTTCTGTTTTTAGTTGAGCCGTAAGCCTGGTTTGGGTCGCTGACTCCCGAGCCACCAAGCTGTTCACACTTGACGCCCAGGTCAAATTGAAAACCGTAGGGCTGCTGGTAACCGTTTAGACCATCCGCGACATATCCGGCTGGGCAGGCGGAGGTGTTAGCTCCCGTACCGAAAACACTTCTGGGCTGGGTTAGACCGGTGAAGCCGGTAAGGTCGCTCTTCAATTGCGAACAGGTAAAACTCAAACCATTGATAATTCCGCCGGAGACAATTCCGGTTGTGCGAGTGACCTGAACGCTGGTGACAACATAGCCGTCATCACAGCGCACCCACCCCTGCTGGGTGCCACCACCGGCAGCCAACCAGACGTTGTAGTCGGCGCGAGCTTGGATGATGTACGCGTTGGCCTGCTGCTGCGAACCCAAAAACACGGTCAGCAGCGACAAAACAAAAGCCACAACACCCATGAAAATTTTGCGCGAAAGTGGACGCGAGAATTGCTTAGCCGCTGCTATCAAAACTCACTCCTCTCTCGCCGGCGAAATCCCTGTATTTTCGGGCATGGCAAAGCAAACCCGGGGGCAATTTGAGGCTAACAATCGAAAATAATTACAAAGATGTAATTATTCGGTTATTCCGAACATATTTCTAAGCGCAGCGTGTCCTATTTTTTTGATGTTCGCCGGCGGTACCAAATAGCAAAAATCGTGCTGAAAATCGTGACCAGAATTACCCCGGTTATCGACCAAAAAATCGCAGAATTTTGGTTGTTTTCAACATCAAAAATGTCTACAAAACCACTGTCTTCATCGGTTTTTTCACCCGGTTGATTTGGATTCTGCGTGTCAACACCGTTGGTTCCCGCAGGGTCGGGATCATCAAAATTAGTCACCCCATCGCCATCGATATCTTCGTCTTCGGCATTAACCACACCATCACCATCGATGTCTGGGTCAAGGTTATTTTCGATGCCGTCAAGATCGGTATCAACCGCAGTGATGGCAGAAATTGCCGACAAACCCTGAGCGCTGGCCGAAGGTGGTGAGGCAGAAATTGCACCGGCGAGAGCGGTTAGAACTAGGGCCAAAATCAGGATGATTGCCCCCAGTTTCTGAAACTTAGGGCTATTCATTGATAGTCAGCGAACCCTCTGGCGCCTTCGGCATAAGCTCTACCCAAGTGTTTCCCGGAGCTAGCAAAATTGGGGCTCCGGCCTTATCGGCAAGAGCAATTGGGGCGTTAGCCGCAGACTTAGTCCAAGTACCCTCAAGCACTTTGCCAGCACTGAAAACCCAAGCCGAACCTGAGTCAACCATCACGGTTTTTGGAATGTTGCCGTAGCGGCGATCGAGGTAGCTGCGATCAATTTTGACCTGCATCACCACTACGTTTGTCGCTTTCAACTGCGATTTATCAGCAGCATCCATGTGCTTTTTGCCATCTTGCATGCGCAACCAAACACCGGCTGAATCGGCGGTCCAGCCGGCAATTGCCTGCGGAAATTTAACGTCGAAACCGGTGACCGCAACACCTGAAATTGCTGCCGAAGATGTTGCTGAATCGGCGCTGTAGCTGAACTGGGCCGGTGGCGGACCAAGCTTGGCGTGCTGGGCAGAGAGCAGTTGGGCGTTGGCAATTACGTTGTGCGGGGCAACGCGATCTTTGCTGCGACTGAAGGTGCCAAGGCCCTGTTGCGAAGTTTCGCTGGCGTTGTAGAGCGGGGTCTTTTCCATCATTTTGACAAAGACATATTGCCCTCCCGAATAGCAAACAATGCCGCCAAACGGGGTCAAAATGTCAGGATCCATGGGCCGAATCGAGCGCACCGGACCAACCGCGCTAGGTCGATTTGAGTGCCACACGGCTACAAGTCGGGTTAGACCACCTTCGACCATTTCATCAAATACGATGTCGGTTGAGTTCAGACCCAGCTGCGGCCTGGCGGCATCTGATCCGTTGTCGATTTTGCAGGCAACCGAAGGCCGAGAGAGCACCAAAGCCTCTCTGGTAGTCGAGTCATATTGCCGCCCGGTGAGCGGCGCAGTTACATACGTTGGGGTCGGTGATTCCGACGGGGATGCACTCGGGCTCGGTTCGCCGACTGGTGCGCTGGCACATCCGGTAAATAGAGCAATTGAAACGATAGTTGCCGGCCAAGCCGCAAAAGTTTTACCCAACCTCATGCGCTCAGTTTAGATTCTCTGGTTGCTGTGCTTTCATTGATTTATGAAGAAGTTTGTTTTTGTTTCTGCCGCGCTCATTGGCTCGTTGGTCCTCGGTGGTGCGGCAATGGCTGCGCCGGCGACATATGGTGCCAAACCCAGCGCTACCCCTTCGGCAAACAGCAAAAAACCGGTCACGACGCCAAAAACTAATGGCACTGATGCGAATACCACAACCGGCACTACCGCAACCGAGTCAACAACCTCTAAGCCCGGGGCATCTGGCAACAGCAATGCTGGGGGCAAGACTGCCGAAAACAACAACACCAACGACACCAAGACCAACGGAAACTCAGGCAAAACCCCAAGCTCCACTGGCACAAAGACAACGGGCACCACAAAAACAAACGGAGCAAAACCCGCTGTCGATACGGGTGTGCGTTCAAACTATATTGTTCGTTTCGCTGAAGGCACCGATGTAGACAGCGAATCAACCGCGATCGCCTCATTGAAGACCACAGTTTCAAAGAAGTTCAAAACTGTAATCCGCGGCGCTCTGGTGCGCATGACAGAGAAACAGAAAGAAAATGTTGCAAAACGCGCGAATGTGCTCTCCATCGTGCCCGACGGCGACGTCTCAACATCAGAAACACAGAGTTCGCCAAGTTGGGGCCTCGACCGAATCGACCAGATCGATATGCCGCTCGATGCCTCATTTAGTTACGCAGAGACTGGCGTCGGTGTAACCGCATACGTTGTCGACACTGGTGTTCTAACCACTCACAGCGAATTCACTGGGCGCACAGCAGCTGGCTTTAGTGCCATCAGCGACGGCAATGGCACAATCGACTGCAACGGGCACGGAACCCACGTGGCTTCAACTATCGGCGGCACAATCTACGGTGTTGCTAAAGGTGTAACCATCGCCCCCGTTCGTGTCTTAGGGTGCGACGGTTCCGGAACCATTTCAGGCGTAATTGCTGGCCTCGACTGGATTGCAGCCAACCATGACAGCAGCAAAGCCGCAGTAGTCAACATGAGTTTGGGCGGTGGCGCTAACAGCACACTTGACGCGGCCGTAAACAATCTCATCGACCGCGGCATCACAGTTGTAGTTGCAGCGGGCAATAACACTGCAGATGCCTGTACCGCCTCACCAGCGCGAGTGCCGAGAGCAATTACAGTGGCGGCTAGCTCGGCAACCGACGCTTTTGCCAGCTACAGCAACTTTGGGTCTTGCGTAGACATAATCGCTCCTGGAAGCAGCATCACAGGTGCCTGGTTCACCTCTACTTCGGCAACCGCTACCATCTCGGGCACTTCAATGGCTACCCCGCATGTCGCCGGAATTGTGGCTCGCATGCAAACTCTAGGTGCCCAACTTCCAGCAAAAATTAGCGAGAGCCTTGCTGCAGTTAGCGTGGCCGACACCATTTCAGCGGTTCCTACCGGAACTGCAAACGCGTTCATCTACGGAAACCCAAGCGGCGTGAGCATCCCGGCTGCCGCAAAACCATTGGCCGCAATTTCGGTTTCGGCAACTGCGGGCAGCCGATCGGCAACCGCAACTTGGGTGCTGGCCGACAACACCGCTGGCCCGCTAACCTCACAAACCGTAAAGCTTTGGGCTGGCAATCAATTGGTTAGAACCTTCACCGTTTCGGCAACAGAAACCTCGCTGCAGGTAACTAAATTGCGCACCAATACCTCATACAGCTTTAGCGTGGTTGCCAATAATGCCGGTGGCTTTGCTGAATCAGCTCGCAGCAATGCGGTGCGACCAAGTCGCTAGGCACTAAATCTCAACCAGCAAAAAAGTGCTAAACAAAAAGACCCGAGCTTTTGCCCGGGCCTTTACAACTATTTAGCCTTGCCCTTCTTGTCTCTTCCCATTAGCAGGTTCACCACTCCGAAGGCGGCGGCAATTGCAACACCAATCCAGATTTCATAGGTCACACTAACCCAGCCAATGATCGCCGCTGGCAGGGCGCTGGCAAAGGCAGTCACAAGCAATACAGTGCGGCGGACGTTACCAACTGGGCGTCTAATTAGTCGAGCAACCAGTGTGAGCAGCCCCAAGATCAAGGCAAACCAAACTGTCCACCAAGCCACTTCTCGCTCGAGTGGAATCTCTCGGATAACCGTTTGTGACCCGCCAGATTGCGAAGCCCCGCTGATGATGACTGTTGCCTGGGTGCCGTCGTCAAATTTTTGAATTTCGTTGACAGCTTCTTCACTCAACACAATTTCGCCGTTCGCATCGGTTGATACACCCTCAAGTGAGCGAATTCCGACCAGACGAATAGCGTGACCGCCAGCTTCAAGCAGGTCGATAGGCAACGAACCAGAGAGTTGGGCTTTACCAAACTTGTCGACTACGGCCTCACCAAAAATAATTGGCTGAGTGGTTACGGTTAGGTAGACCAAGGTGCCCGGCAAATAGGTGTCGGCTGAAGCATCAACTTTGATCCATTTGGCGGCGTCTGCCACGTTGAGGTCTTTTAGTGAAATTGGCTTGGCCAAGCCCGAGGCAGCAAACAACTCAATTTCAGGTTGCTCGATTTCAGTGCTGAAAATTTGAGTGCTGGCTGGCGGAGTGGTCTGCACAACCTTGTCGATTGAAGCGAAGTTAGTGCGCTGACGAGCAGTCGACTCTTCGATGGCTGCAGCAATTGCCACCGGATCAGCGGCTTGGCCCGGAGTTACCACAAACTGGCCGGCAATTCTTGAACCGATTACCTCAATACGAATACCCGCGCTCGGAGCGAAACCGCTGATTTTCTCAGCAGCCACAGCAGCAACAGTTCTGGTCGCCGCACTGAGCACATCTTTGGTGCCATCCGCTTTTTCGGTAGTTACCACAGTGGTTTGAGTTTCAGGAATCTGAACTTTGGTTACTTTATCGGCCGCGTTGTTTGCTGGTGCTGCGGGTGATTGAGATGGTGCCGGTGTGGCCGCGCTGTTGTTTCGTTGCGGAGCAGAGGTTGGCGCGACAACATTTTCAACAATCTTCGAAAGCTGGTTTAGCAAACCAGTGATGTTTTTCACCAGTGGGGCATCCGGCGTTGCCGTTGGCGCGGGTATTGCCGACTGCTGCGGCTTCGGAGTGACTCGAGGCGCAGGTGAGGTAGTGTTCTCAGGCGTAGGCAATGCCACCGGTGCGTTTGCTGTAACCGACGGACGCGGAGTTGGTCTAACCACTGGTCGGCTTGGAGTCGGTGTCGGCGAAGCGGCGGTTGGACTTGGTGTCGGCGTTGGCTGAACCACCGGGTTGTTGTTGCCGTTATTGCCACCATTGTTGCCGTTGTTGCCACCATTATTGTTCACCGCTGCTGCGGCAGTTTTAAAAGTGCGCACGGCACCGTTGGCAGTGGTACCAGTGGTTGGGGTTGCGATTACTCGATAGTAGTAATCGGTCGAAGGAGTTAATCCACTTGCAGCAACCGATACGGCCTGGGTTGAGTTCGGCGAAATTGAACCATTCGTTACACTTCCAAGCACTCCGGTCAAGCAGTTACCGAGGGTATTCGAGTTCGTGTTACCGGTGGTCGAAATACAGAAGGTGACGGTTACCGCATGTGTTCTCGAAACTACCTGCCCTGGCAGGGTTGCCGTGGTGTCTGTTAGCGTGCTCACAGATTGAGTAGTTGCACTTGGTGGAGAGTCGGTGGTGAAACTAAGAACTACACCGCTAACTGCAGAACCGCCTGAGGTTGGGGTGGCGATTACACGGAAATAGTAAGTGGTTCCTGGGTTAAGCCCAGTCACTAAAACTTCAGGTGATGCTGGCGAGTTTGCACCCGCATTTCCATTCACTACAACTCCAACGGTTCCTACATTGCAGGAACCAATGGTGTTTGCCGCAGTGTTGCCAGTACTTGAAAGACAGAAGGTTCCGGTTGCACCAGTTGCACCGCCGTCTATCTGACTGTTCAAGGTTGCTGATTCTTCACCAACATTTGAAGCTGGATTAGTTTGTGCAGTCGGCGCACCCAGAGCGTTAGTCGTGAAGGTCAGAACTGACCCGTACACTTGAGAACCGGTTGCTGGGTTGATGATAATTCTGAAGAAGTACTGAGTGCTCGGAGTCAAACCCGAAACTTCAACCGTGTGATTGTTGCTTGCTCCGGCCCCTGGTGTGGCATTTGAAACCGGCGCAAAAGTGCCCTGATCGCAGTTTCCTATCGTGTTCGAGGCTGTATTGCCTGTCAGCGATAAGCAAAAACTAACCGTGCCGCCATAAGTGCCTGTGGTTGTAGAGCCGTTGAGGTGAGCATCGTTCGCAGTCACCGGTGAAGCTGCGGTTGTACTGGCAGTCGCCAAGATGACTGGCGTAGTGAAGGAAAGAACTTCACCTTGGAAAGTCTGATTGGTCGAAGTTATGACTTTTACTCTGAAGTAATAGGTTGTATTGCTAGCCAACCCTGTTATGGCCTGACTTGGTGTTGCCGAGGCGTTGGCATTCAGGCTGCCGGCAGAAATTGCCGAAGCAGTACCCGAGCCACAGGTACCAATTGTGTCAGCAACAGTATCACCAGTTGTCGAGAGGCAGAAACTTATTGTGTTCAGTGAATAGGTTCCTGAAGTAATGCTTGAGTTCAACGTTGCACCGGTTCCGGATACAGAACTTGCCGCAACGGTAACCGGAGTCGGGTCGATAATTGTCAACGTCGTAAAACTGAGCACGTTGCCCTCAACAACAGCACCGCTGCTCGGGGTAGCAATTACTCGGAAATAGTAGGTGGTGTTGTCGCTAAGACCGGTGACTGAAACCGCGACATTCGAATTCGAATTTGCCGATTGCGAGGCATTGATCACTGAACCTTGAACACCGGATAGACATGAGCCAAGTGTGTTTGCATTCACATCGAAAGTCTGTGAGATACAAAAAGTGTGGGTTGTGCTGTAGGTGTGCGAAGTCACTGAACCGTTCAAAACCGCCGAAGTGTATGAAACTTGAGTGGCCGCTTGAGTTGTCGGAGTAGGCCCTTGGGTCAAAGTGGTGAAGGTCTTAACAGCTCCGCTAACCGCCGAGCCTGTGGTTGGCGTGACTATAACCCTAAAGTAGTAAACCGTATTCGTACTCAGCCCCGCCGCTCCAGCACTGGGGGTTGAGCTTGAATTGGCAAGCATGGTTCCGCCGGTGACAGCGCCAACTTTGCCTGTCAAACACTCACCAATGGTGTTCGATACGACACTCCCCGTCGCAGACAAGCAGAAAGTCACTGTTGCCCCATAGGTTTCGGTTGTCACACTACCGTTGAGCGTGGCCGAGGTATAACTGATGTTTGTTGCATCGTTAGTTGTTGCCACAGGTGGTAGCGGATCGGTGACAAAGGTCAGAATTGCACCTTTGGCGAAACCATTTGTACTACTTGCCAAAATCTGGAACTTGTATTCGGTGTTTGCCGATAAACCTGTGAGGTTTGCGCTGCGATTGGCGCTTTCGGGCGCAGCAATGGCGGCCGTTATTGTCGGGTCTGTCTTGCCGGCTGTGAAGCCCGAACCGTCGTGACAGTTATCCATGTAGCCGTCTGAGTTAGCATCAGCGAAGTCAGCAGTTTTCGAGAAACAGAAATAAACGGTCGTGCTCGCACCATTGGCTGAAACATTTCCGTTGATAGTTGCTGAAGTGCTCAGCACATTTGTCGCTGCGCTAGTAGTCGCTAGTGGCGGGCCCGGCGTGGTAAATGACTCAATGTTTGCGTAGATAACCTCTGCCGTTGTTGCATCTGTTGCAATGACTTGAAAATAGTATGTTGCGCCTGCGGTCAAACCACTTATATCCAGCGAATTGGCAGTAGTAATCCCCGCCGACACGGTAGCGCCAACTGTTGCCGTTTGAGGTGCTCCAGCACCGAGGCAGTTAGTCAGAGTGCCGGTGGTCGGCTTGGTGGTTGTGTAGCAAAACTTGACCGAAGCATTGTTCGTGCCCGCCTTGACGCTTCCATTTAGTGTGGCTGAGTTTGCTTGAACTGATGTTGCTGGATTTGTAATGGCCTCAGCCGGGTTTACGTCCGTCGCAGCAAAATTGACCCATGCGCCAGTTACAGGTGTTGCGACAGACGCCGTGCCAGTGGTTTCACCTGTGATGGTCCAGTCGTAGTTCGCAAAAACCCGATAGCAGTATCTCTTGCCAGACGTTAGACCAGTGACTGAGTAAGAAACTGAAGTTTCGTATAAACCTGTTAGAACGAGGTTGATTTTTGCATCGGCTGCGTTTAGATCTAAAAAGAGTTCCTGTGTCGGTGTAACGTCTGCAGTGCACGTGTAAGCGCTACCAGAAGAGTCAGCCAATTTGTATTCAAAGGCAACACGGCTAGGGTTGCCCCGCGCATTTACAGTTGCATTGAAAGTTGCATTGATAGTGTTTGAGGTTTTTGAAAGATTAGAAACCGAGTTTGTTACCGCAGTGGGGCTATCAAAGGTTGGCATTGGGGTTGTAAAGCTAAGAATCTGCCCAAAGTTATCTCCTACTTTGACACGGTAATAGTAGGTGGTACCCGGCTGCAGATCACTCAGGTTACAGCTAACGGCTACCGGATCACTTGACGCTGTAGTTAGTCCTCCGGCAGGTGTGGCTGCAGACACCAAAGATGATCCGGCGAGATTAGGGTCTGTTGAGTACTCACATTGAATCAACTGGTTGGCTGTACCGTTTGGATCAACAGTTCCCGCTAACGTCGCCGTTGATTTCGAATTTCCGTTTCCATCGATGGTCGTGTTAACCGATGATGCCGAGCCTGTAATTACTTCAATAGGTTGGCTTACCTTCGTGGCTGCTGGCTGCAGCACGTTCGAAACCGAACAACTGCCAGAGGCAAGTGCCTGGTCCATTGTGGTGTTCACCTGGTCGTACTGGTAGGCGGTCGAACCAATATTCAGATCGCCAAGTTTTGCTTGCACCGAGTTTGTGTAAGTAGATGTACCAGCAGAACAAGCAGCAACCATTTTGTAGTTGATTTGCAGAGTGCCATTGGCCGGCACAGTGAATGGGCCACTAAATGTGTAGTTGTTGAAGCCTGCTGGTCCAACTGAAAGACCTGGGTCAGCAATGGCGGTTGTGCTACCAGACCCAGTTGATGCAGACAAAGACTTGAAGCTCATGTTGTTTGAAGCTGTGTCGACTACTGAGTCGACAACAAGAGGCGAAGAACTCGAGTTAGTCAAAACAACTCGATAACCAATTTCAGCGTTTGTACCCGAGACTGACACTCCGGTGCCGCTCTTTGCAGCGGTAAGTGAAATTGGCAAAGTGGCCGATGACGCTGTGTACTTTGCTGAACCATCGGTGTTGTAGTAACCACCCATATCGGTGTGTTTGATTTGTGTGCCAGAACTGATTTGCGCAACCGGAGCGATAGCGCCCGAACCCTGCCCAATGATTTTGAAGGTGTAAGTCGCCGTGTAGGAACCGGGGGTCTTGTTGCTACTGATGCTGTTGATAGCCGGTTTCAAAATCAGTTCGTTGTCTTTTGTGACTGCCGTGCCGCTAAAAGCCTTGTTGTCGTAGTAAGTTACGGAAACTTTTGTCAATCGATAGGCACGAGTGGGCCAACTCGAACTCGACGCTGGAGAAATCCAGATCACATCTAAGTCTGGGGCACTGCCAGCACCAATCGTTCCGGTGAGGCCTTTATGTGTAACGACAAGCTCACCGCCAATAAATGACGATGAGATAGAAGTTACCGAATCAACTTTGTTAGCAGCCGCTTTGATTGTTTCTTTAACCTTGTCGAAACTGAACTCGCAAAAGTACTTTTCAACGCCACCGGCATTCGGGTTTCCTTCATAAATGCGAACTACGTGCGATTGCTTTGCGGTAGTCGGCTTGGGCGCTTTCAACAAAAAATAGGATGCCTTGGTGCCTGAATTAAGAGACCCCAACTGGTAAGTGGCATCATTTTGGTTCGCAAGTTGAACTACCTCAGTTGAATCAAATCCGTCAACCTTGACCCAGACATCGGCATTGCTGGTATTTCCCGATCCCCTAGTGACTCGGTAACCAGCATATGAGGCATCAATGCGCTGCCCCTGGCCGGTGTCGATATAGAAGACTTTTCCGTGGCTAGCCTGAACTACGTAGTCGGTCGGCGTGGCTGGGGTTGAAGCACCAGCTGCCAGACAGGTTCCACCATTTGTCGCCGCATTAGCTGCTTCGGTCTCGATTGGTGCGACCGCTGCGACAATCGATGAACTGAAGGCGACTGTTGCAGCCATAAAAAAACGGAAAGCCTTTGCTTTCAAGGTGAGGTGCTTACCAGCCAATGTTTTTTGCCTTAGTTCGTAGAAGCGAATATGTTTCTAATGGTATTTGAAAAGATTCGTTTCACCGCATGGATGTTCGGCTTACCCCACTTTTTTATTCGCCCAAGCGAATGCTGACCTACCCAAAAAAGTAGCAAAAAAGGCCCGAGCCGAAGCCCGGGCCTTTTCTCAGCTAGAAGTTGTTACTTCTTGGCACCAATGTTCTTTGCAACAAGCACTAGAAGTGCGGTTACAACGGTACCGATAGCAATTGCTAGCACATAGGTTAGCCAGTTGGTCACTAGTGGGAACACGAAGATTCCACCGTGCGGTGCGCGAAGCTCGTTGCCGAATAGGGCAACTAGAGCACCGGTTACACCAGAACCAACCATGATTGATGGGATAACGCGAGCTGGATCAGCAGCAGCGAATGGGATTGCACCTTCTGAGATGAATGATGCACCTAGAAGCCATGCAGCCTTACCGTTTTCTACCTCAGACTCAGAGAATGCAGACTTACGTAGGTTGGTAGCAAGCGCTAGACCTAGTGGAGGTGTCATACCAGCAGCCATAACGATAGCCATTACCTGGAACTCAGTTGCCGATGCAGCAGCGCCAGCGGTGGCAAGACCGGTAACAGCAAAGGTGTAAGCAACCTTGTTAACTGGGCCACCCATGTCGAAGGCCATCATTAGACCAAGCACTAGACCTAGAACTGCAAGACCAGCACCCGATAGGCTGCCTAGCCAAGCGGTTAGACCGTTTACCAAAGCAGATACTGGAACCTTTAGAACTAGAACCATTGCTAGACCAGTGATTAGCGAGCCCAAAAGTGGGATAACTACAACTGGCATAACTGGCTTGATCCAGTTGGCAACCTTCCAGCGGCTGATCCATAGAGCAACGAAACCACCGATGAAACCACCGAGAATTGCGCCAAGGAAGCCGGTGCCGGTGCCTAGTGGGTTGCCGTCAAGACCGGTAGCAAGAGCACCGGCGACGAAACCTGGAACTAGACCTGGGCGGTCAGCAATCGCGAATGCGATGTAGGCAGCGAGAACTGGTACGAAGAATGCAAAAGCAGCCTTACCGAACCAGAAAATGATGAATGCCCAGTTACCAATGTTTAGCAAGTCGAAACCGGTAACGGCTCCGCTTTCGTTGGTTGGTACGTTCATCTTTGCTGCATCATATGCGTGGATACCGTCGGTACCAGCAGCAGCTGCACCTAGAAGGAATCCAAGGGCGATCAAAATACCACCCGCAGCAACGAATGGGATCATGTATGAAACACCGGTCATCAGCCACTGGCGGATGCGTGTTCCTGTACTTGCGTTTGACACTATGAGCCTCCTACTGCTCTTTTTAGTGAAATTGGAATCGCGGATTGCGATCCAAACCTGTAGAACTCGTTAGTTGTTTCAGCTAATTACTTTTTGCCAAAAAGGCCGCCGAAGAGACCTTTTTTCTCGCCGCTGCTTGGCTTTTCTGCAGCCGCAGGCGCTTCGGCCTTTGGTGCTGCTTCGCCAACCTTGGCTGCAGTGCCGTTGGCAGCAGCTTCGAGAACCTGTTCGACCAGTTCGGTTGCGCTCTTGATGGCTTTAGCCACACCAACCTGGATGTATGGCTTGCCGGCGAACCGGTCGCGACCGATGACCTCTAGGTCAACGGCGAAAATTACTGCATCGGCTGAGTCGATGACATCTTGCTTGAAAGGGTTCGAGCCAGCTGAGCCCTGAGTCTCAACAAGCACTTCGTGACCTAGCTTTTTGCCAGCCTGCTCTAGTGCTTCGGCTGCCATGTAGGTGTGGGCGATGCCGGTGATGCATGAAGTGACGCAAACAATTTTGGCCATGATTACTGAACCTCTCGGGTAATGATCGCTGCAACTGCAGCGGGGTCTTTTTCAGCGCGAAGTGATTCGCGAAATTCTTCGTTCATAACTTTGCGAGCGAGTTTCGACAAAATTTCGAGATGCGCGTTGCCACCAGATGCCGGAGCGGCGATTAGGAAAATCAGGTCTGACTTGCCATCGTCGGCGCCAAAGTCAACACCGGTTGGCGAGATGCCAACCGCGACCGAAGGGGTGACCACTAAATCGCTTTGAGCGTGGGGAATTGCAATACCGCCCTCAATACCCGTTGGAAAGTGTTCTTCTCGTTTCGCAACAGCTTCGAGGTATCCGTCGATTGAAGTAAGTCGTTCGTCTGCTAACAAAAGTTCAGCCAACTGGCGGGTCGCCTGCTCTTTGGTGTCGGCTTCGAGACCAACGATTACGATTTCTGGCGACGTTACGACTTTGGTCAACTGATACTTCCTAAGCTCTTACCTTCAATGAGTGAAATCAGATTACAACCGCTTGCAGTAGATTTCCCACAAAATAGCCCAGTAAATAAAACAAAAAAATAACGATGTTTTGTTCTAATTCCACAATTTGCCGGGGTGTATCTTTAGTACATCGAATTTTCCCGAAAGCCCTTTCCCACCGGAGTAAAGATGTCAGTAATTAAAGGTGAAGTAGAAGTTCTCGACCCAATCGGTTTGCACGCCCGCCCAGCCAGCCAAATTGTGAAGTTAGTAAAAGAGTCTGAACTCGAAATCGAAATCGGTCGCGAGGGCGAAGATTTCGTGAAAGCAAACTCGGCACTGCGTCTAATGTCACTGCAAATCAAGCCAAACGAAAAGCTGATTGTCACAGTCGCTACCGATGACGAGGGCCGCGGCAACGAAATCATCATCCAGATTCAGGAATTTCTAAAGGGCTAGGTTCTACTTCGTGACACTTACTCAAGGAACAGTTCTAAGCGGCTTGGGCGTAGGCCTGGCCTCGGCAACCGGCGAAGTTTTTGTGGTCAAGCCACAGGCACCACTGCCCGCTTTCAGCAAATCAACGCGCGGAGCCGAGGTTGAAACTGCCGAACTCAAAGATGCGATCGCATTCGTTTCGGCACATCTCGACGAGTTAGGTGAACGCGCCGGCGGAACTTCAGCCGAGATTTTTGAAGCTCTGAAGATGTTCCTTGAAGACGATGAACTGTTTGACATGTCGGTCGAACACATCAATGACGGATGGGGTGCGGCCGCAGCCTATGGCAAAGCCGTAGACACTTTTGCCGAATTGATGGGCGGCGACCCAACTTTTGCCGAGCGCGTTGCCGACCTACAAGATCTTTCAAAGCGAGTTCAGGCGCGACTAGCCGGAATCGACATGGGCTTGACCTTGCCAACCAACGGTCGAATCATTTTGGTGGGCGAAGATTTTTCACCAGCCGATACCGCACAATTTACCGATGCAGTAATTGGTGTGGTCACCATCAAGGGTGGGCCAACCTCGCACACCGCAATCATCTGCCGCTCAAAGAGCATTGCCGCCGTGGTCTCTTGTGCCGGTGCCGCCGAATTGAAAAACGGCGATCAGGTTTTGGTCGACCCGGTCGGTGACCGAGTCGTCTTTGGCGGCGACGACACTTTGGCCACCAAGGCCATCCAATTTGTTGCAGTCAATGATGAGCCGGTGATTCCGGTTCGCGCAAACATTGGCACCCTCGGCGATGCCGAGTCCGCTGCCCAAACCGCCGCGGTTGGCGTTGGTCTGTTTAGAACAGAATTGCTGTACCTTTCGGCAGCTACAGCGCCGACAATTGAGCAACAGGTTGCCGAATACTCTGCAATCTTGGCGGCGGCACCAGATGGCCCAATAGTAGTTCGCACAATCGATGCCGGATCAGATAAGCCAGTTCCGTTTTTGAACATGCCGCACGAAGAAAACCCATCGCTGGGTGTTCGCGGATTCCGCCTAATTGAAGAGCACCGCGAATTCATCGAGAGTCAGCTGCGTTCAATCGAACAAGCTCGCGTGGCCACGGGGCGCGAAGTCTGGGTGATGGCTCCGATGATTGCAACCGTTGCCGAAGCAGCGCAGTTCTGTGATCTTGCTCGTTCTATTGGCGGCTACAAAGTCGGTGTGATGGTTGAGACACCTTCTATCGCAACCGTAATTGAACAGCTTGAAGGCATAGTCGACTTTGTGTCGATTGGCACCAACGATTTGTCGCAGTACCTGTTTGCTGCTGACCGCATGAATCCATCTTTGGGTGCACTGCTAAACCACTGGCAGCCAGCACTGATTAGAACCCTTGCCCGAATTGCTGCCGGCGGTGCACAAGGCGGATTCTCGGTTGGTGTTTGCGGCGAGTCAGCATCCGACCCGACCTTTGCAGTAGTGCTAGCCGGATTGGGCATCAACTCAGTCAGCGTTTCGAAGTCACAGGTCAACGCGGTGCGCAACGCCTTGGCCTCGCTCGATTTGGGTGCTGCCAAAGAAGTTGCGAATAAGGTGCTTGCTGCTCGTTCGGCTGAAGAAGCTAAGGCAGTTGCCCTAGAGGCGCTTGCCTCACTTTAGTCCCAACAAAATTTCGGTATAAGCAGCATCAGTTCGATAATCGATTTCGGCTTTCCAGAAATCTGTTTCAGTGCCGCCATCGGCTCGCACAATCAAGCCATTTTCAACATAAAAATTCATTGGTAGCCACTCGGGTGCGGTAAGTGAAAAACCGCCGTCAATTAGTGCGAATTCGGTGGTGGCATCTTCAATAAGCATTTTTGCCGAACCCACCGCAAAGTAATTCACATCGGCAATCAATTCGCTTTTTGCGGTGTCGGTTAGGTTGATGCTGGCCGATTGGTTGTCTGCTTGCGTTGGGTCAAAGTAGAGCACGAAATTATCGGTTGGGGTGGTTACCGTCTCGATGCATCCCTGGGTTTGAAGCTGGTCAAAACTTGCCGCAACGATCGACTTGGCCTCGTCAATGTTTTTGACCGCAACATCGGCTTGAGTTGTTTCGCTAGCACTACTAGATGGCTCTTGCCGCTCGGCTGCGCCGGTGCTGCAACCGGCAGCCGAAACCGAAATGAGCGCGACGAGAATAATTGCCATTGATTTTTTACCCATACAAAAACCCTAACTGCGTTAGTGCCATGATTGCTTTATGAGCAGCACAGCACACAGCAAGGTTTCGATTATCGGTGCCGGAGCCGTCGGCGCATCAATGGCATACGCGATGTTGATTCGCGAATCAGCGCGCGAGGTAGTGCTTTACGACACCAATGAACCCAAAGTGCGGGCAGAAGTTTTAGACCTAGCGCACGGCACTCAATTCACTGGGGCCACCTCGGTCAGCGGCGGCGCCGACATATCGGTCACTGCAAATTCTGACGTAATTGTGGTTACTGCCGGAGCCAAACAAAAACCTGGGCAAACCCGACTAGAGCTAGTTGGTGTGAATGCCGCAATCACCCGCTCACTCATCCCCCAGCTGCTTGAACATTCACCCGAAGCAATCATCATTCTGGTGACCAACCCATGCGACGTTTTAGCTACCGTGGCGCAGCAAATTTCAGGACTGCCGGCAAACAGAGTTTTCTCTTCAGGCACGGTGCTTGATTCTTCGAGACTTCGATGGTTACTCGGCGAGCGCCTCGGAGTAAACGCATCAAGCATCCACGCGATGATTATTGGCGAGCACGGTGACAGCGAATTTGGTCTATGGTCGCAAGCTGCAATCGGCCCAGTACCGCTGATGAATTGGCGTGACGAAAATGGTCGTGGCCTGAGCGAACTCGAATTGGATGAAATTGCGCACTCGGTTCGAAACGCTGCGTATCAGGTAATAGAAGGCAAAGGAGCAACGAACTATGCGATTGGGCTTTCTGGTGCGCGAATTGTCGAGGCAGTGCTCTCCGACGAAAACGCCATTTTGCCAGTGAGTTCAGTTTTGCAAAATTATCACGGCATTTCAGGCATCGCGATGTCGGTGCCTACCCTGGTAAATCGAAACGGTGCCGCCCGCGCAATTGAGGTGCCAATGACCGATGGCGAACTCGCGTTGTTTGAGCGTTCGGCTGCAGCGATACGCAATTCACTTGCCAGCATCACTTAGAACTTTGTTAGCCGGGAATTAGTTTGCCAAGTTAACCGTTCAAACAGGCATGAGCCTGAATCTGATTGAACTCGAAATGCAAGATGGACGCCTAACCAACTTTGGCGAATTCGCTGGCAAAACCGTATTAGTTGTAAATGTCGCCTCAAAATGCGGTCTGACTCCGCAGTACGAAGCGCTTGAGGCGCTTTATAAAAAGTATGCCGATCGTGGTCTTGTTATAGTCGGCGTGCCTTCAGACACTTTCAAGCAAGAGTTTAAAGACGATGCGTCGATTGCTGAATTCTGCAGCCTGAACTACGGGGTAACTTTCCCGCTAACTAAACTTGCCAAGGTGAATGGGCGCAACCGTCATCCGCTGTTCAAAGAACTGGTCAAAGCCAAAGATGGCATGGGGCTAGCCGGGCCAGTGATGTGGAATTTTGAGAAATTCTTAGTCAGCCCAAACGGCAAGATCCAGCGCTTTCGCCCAAACATGAAGCCAGATGACCCGGCAATTGTTGCCGCTATCGAGGCCAGCCTCGGCAACTAAGCAACAGCAACGGCTGGCTGTTCGGCCAGCAATTCACGAACACGTGGAATTACCACAGTGCCGTAGAGTTCAATGCTCTTCATTAGTTTGCTGTGCGGCATTGGGCCGTTGGCATACTTTAGATCGAAACGTTGTGCACCCACCGCGGTAATTGCGTAGGCAATTTTTTGCGCGACGGTTTCTGGTGAACCAACGTAGAGCGAGCCGTACTTCACCTCTTGCAGATAGTGGTTTTTGGTGGTTGGGCCCCATCCGCGTTCACGACCGATGCGACCAAACATAGTCTCGTAGTGTGGCCATTGCGCCTCAACTGCATCGTGATCGGTTTCAGCAATGTGGCCTGGCGAGTGGATGGAAACCGGCAACTGCGGCTTACCCAACTCGTTCAAGTAGTCGCGATACAACTTTGCAAATGGCGCAAATCTTGCCGGGTCGCCACCGATAATTGCCAGTGCTAGGTTTGCTCCCAGACGTGCCGCTCGAACAACCGATTCTGGGCTGCCACCAACGCCAACGCGCAACGGGATGGCCCCTCCCTCGGTCTTAGGGTAGACCTGCTGGTTGGTCAGGCCAGCGCGAACGCTTCCGGACCAGGTAACCGGTTGCTCTTTGAGCAACTCAACTAAAAGCTCAAGTTTCTCTTCAAAGAGGGCGTTGTAGTCGCTAAGTTCGTAGCCGAAAAGTGGAAAAGATTCGATAAACGAGCCGCGGCCAGCGGTGATTTCTGCACGGCCGTTAGACAGGCCATCGATGGTTGCAAAGGCTTGGTAAACCCGAACCGGGTCTTCACTTGAAAGCACAGTTACACCAGAGCCAAGTTTGATGTTTTTGGTGACCGTGGCCATACCGGCGAGAACCGTGTCTGGAGAGCTCACGGCAAAGTCGTCACGGTGATGTTCGCCAACGTTGATTCCGTAAATGCCCAGCTCATCGGCCAACTTGGCCTGCTCGATCATGTTTCGAATTACTTGGCCGGCTGATTCTGGGTTGCCATTGTCATCAACGGTCATGTCGCCGAAAGTGTCGAGGCCAAATTTGATGTCTGCTGGGTTTGTCATGCTTAAAAAGTAAAACCCCAACTTGATTTTGTCAAGTGGGGCTTTACTTATTTGAAATTCTTTATTCGGCCGCCGCCAACTGACCGCAAGCGCCGTCAATTTCTTTGCCGCGAGTGTCACGAAGCGTGGTGGGGATACCCGCTTTTTCGAGACGGCGAACAAACTCGTTTTGCACCACGGGTTCTGAAGCAGTCCAAATAGATCCTGGGGTTGGATTCAAGGGAATTGGATTGACGTGCACCCAACCCTTGCCGCGAGCATTCAATTTTTCGGCAAGCAAATCGGCTCGCCAGCCGTGATCGTTCATGTCTTTAATCAGCGCGTACTCGATGGAAACGCGTCGACCAGTTTTTTCATAATATTCCCGAGCCGCATCAAGCGCCTCATCGACCTTCCACTTCGAATTGATCGGAATGAGCTCGTCACGAAGTTCGTCATCGGGAGCGTGTAAAGACAGAGCAAAAGTCACCGGGATTTCTTCATCGGCTAGCTTTTTGATGGATGGCACCAAACCAACTGTAGAGACGGTGATGTTGCGCGCCGACATTCCCAGGCCATTTGGCTGTGGCTCAACCATGGTGCGAACCGCCTGCATTAGACGGTTGTAGTTGGCCAAAGGCTCACCCATCCCCATGAAAACAATGTTGTTGACGCGAATCGGGCTGCCGTCAGGGTGAGTAGTTTTACCACCCAACTCTCCTTTGGAGATTGCCTGATTCGCGCGAACTACCTGTTCAACAATTTCGGCCGCCGACATGTTGCGAGTTAGGCCAGCTTGACCGGTGGCGCAAAATGGGCAGTTCATTCCGCAGCCAGCCTGCGAAGAAACACATAACGTTATGCGGTTCGGATACTTCATAAGAACCGATTCGACCAACGCACCGTCATGCAGACGCCACAAAAACTTGATGGTGTCACTTTTATCGGTTTTCAACCGACGAACCTCGGTCATCAACGGTGGCAAAATCCTCGCCACCAATTCGGCTCGGCCTTCGGCTGGCAGATCAGTCATCTCTGCCGGATCAGATGTGTAATGACTGAAGTAGTGGGTGGCAATTTGTTTTGCCCTAAAACCAGGCAAACCAAGCTCTTTTACCCAGGATGCGCGCTCTTCAGCAGTGAGGTCGGCAAGATGCTGTGGTGGCAGCCCTTTTTTCTTCTCGGTGAAATCAAGCAGCGGCTTACCTGCAGCGTCGCGCTTTTGAGTCCAGCCTTCTGTGACCGGGCGAACTTGCGGGCGTGACTCAACCAATTGCGGCTCCTTTTTGCTTCAGGTCAAGCGTAAACCAGCCTGATTAGGATTGCCATGTGAGTTTTCCTACGAAACGCCAAGCATTTTTCAGGCCGGCAAATTTGTTGGCGAGTGTGGCTATTGTCGGCGGTCTAACCATCGCCGCATCAGCTGCATGGCAAATGTTTGCGGTCGAAGACTTGGCGGCGACGTCACAACGAAAGGCTGCCGAGGTTGAACCGCTAGTAGTCATAAAAAACACGGATGAAGTTGGCGACACTTTGAGAACCGGGGACGTCTTCGCCAAACTTATTGCTCCTCGACTCGGTTCAGACTATGTGCGGCAAATAGCGCAAGGTACCAGTGTCGAAAAAGTCTTAAACACCATAGGTGTTGGTCACTACATTTCAACTGCGATGCCAGGTGAGGTTGGTAATTTTGCTCTGGCCGCCCACCGCGCCGGAAATGGTGGACCGTTCAGGGATATTGATAAATTTCAAGCTGGCGATTTGGTTTATGTCGAGACGACGACTGCAACCTATACCTATCGATATTTGCAAACTGCAGTGGTTGCGCCAGATGCCATAAATGTAATAGCCGCCAACCCCGAGGGGTTGACGGCCATCACATCGGCAGACAAGTTTCTAACCTTGACCACCTGCACTCCTATTTATGTCAATACCGAGCGTCTCATCGTCTGGTTCGAACAGATTGCTGTCGCTGCCAAATAAATACAGCAGCACCAAGCGAGGCCAGTAATAATCCGAAAATCATCCAGGCCAACTGATCAGAACCGGTTGCAGCCAACTCACCTGAACTGGCGCCGGCAACCTTGGTAGTCACTTTGCCACTTGGTGAGATAGTAGTCACGACACTGCCCTTCGAAACTGTGACAGTACCGTTCGGGCTGATGGTTACAGTACCGTCCTCGCCAGCATCCTCAATCGCCTTTTCGATTATTTCGTTCAACTTGGGGTCATCTGGCACAAGACCAACCCAGGTGAATGCATGCGACGCTACTGGAACGGTGGAAACTACCTCACCTTCGGCACTGCCTTGGCTGTCATAGGTAACTTCGAGTTTTTCAGGAACGGTGGTGACTACTTTCCAGTCACCGGCACCCAAACTTGGGAAGATGTAGAAACCATTTGCATCGGTCTGCACCACAACGGTTGCGGCACGTTTGAAGGTTTCGCCCACCGAGGCCCTAAAGCTAGCTGGAGTTGGTGTTGCTTGAACACTGGTCAACTGCAGGACCGTTAGCGTGACACCCTTCATCAGCGGCTCTTCAGGATCTTTCAAACCATCACGGTTTAGGTCAAGCCAAACAATGCCTGAAAGTGATTGGTCGGGAATAACCACATTTGGCGGCGTTACCGGCTCCTTTGGTTCTTTCTTCTCTACCTCAGGGTCGGTTCCGGTGTATTTGATTTCATCGATTTCTTTAGGATCATCGTCGACATTCTTTTGCTTCTCGAGGTCAGCCTTGATTTCCTTCTTGGACTTACCCTCTTCGCGAAGTAGGTTGTAGACAACTTGCGAATCTTGTTCGGCACAGCCCGCAACGGTTCCGTTGTAGATTGCTTGGCCGAGAGTTGTCCAGTTCAACGCCTTCCAGCGATTTTTACCGGTTGGGTCCGCTGGGATGATGTCACCCCAGTCTTTACGGTTGGCTGGATAGTTAACAGTTGAGTCAAAGACGTGGTTGCCGTCATAGATCTCATCGTGGCCATAGTGACCGGCGTTTTTATAAATCGACGATGCAGCAACGGTGATTCGACGATATGGGTTAGTGGTCGAGTTTGTGCGGTGACAAATTGTGACTTTGTCGTTCTCTTCCTCTAGCACTTTAGCGTTCGTACCGTCGTACTTGAGCTCGTTGGTGTTGGTCTTAGTAATGGTTGGGTTTGCTGCTTCTTGCTCAGCCTCAAGTTCAGCAATTTCAGCCTTGATGTCCTTCACCGGAACACCTGATTCGCGCAAAGCGTTGTAGTAGGCCTTGGCATCGAATTTGTCGGGGCAACCAGCTGCGGTTCCGTTGTAAATAGCCTGACCTGGTGTGTTCCAGTTCAATGGCTGCCAACGAGGTGTCACACCAGCGTTAATCGCTGCGCGGTCTGGTGGAATGATGTCGCCCCAGAGTTTGTCCTTAGCGCGCTTGTAAATACCAGGAGTGTAAACGTGCTGGTCTTGGAAAATTTCATCGTGGTGCATGTGACCCTTGGTCTTGTTCACCGAGTTGTAGTCAACAGTGATTCGCACATAAGGGTTGGTGGTGGCGTGGGTACGGTGGCAGATAGTAACCTTTCGGTCCAGCTCTGGGGTTGAGTTGTTCTGCTGTTGCACTGGGTCAGTTACCGAAATAGTTACGGTTGCAGTTGCCGTTTGACCCCCACTAGTTGCCGTAACGGTATAAGGGCTAGAAGCAGAAGCAGAGGTAGGTGTTCCGCTAATCACTCCTGTGGCTGAATTAATCGTCAGGCCTGTCGGGAGTGCTGGTGAGACCGTATATGTCGGTGCGCTGTTGAAAGCAGCATAGGTAAATGCGGGTGAATCAGTAATGGCTGAATTGGTGGTTGCCGAAATGGTCTGGCTTGCCGGGCTGATACTAGGCGAAACAGGTGTTGCGGTTGTGGTTGCAATCGAGGCACTTGCAGTTGGCATAGTTCCGGTGTAGACAATGTTGGCGCCCGAAGCAACATACTGAATCGGTTTTATCTGCGTAGTCGCAGTGGTCGTTGCCTTCAAAGTAAATGTGTAGGTTGCAGTGTAGTAACCATCATTCGAGGCCTGGCCTGTGTAGAAGAGACTGTTCGCCAATGACACTGTTCCAGCAACGTCAGCCCACGAAGCATCCTGTTTTAACTTGATAGCGACGCCGGTGAGGGCCCAGTTATCAGCAGGAAATGCTGAGTTAGAGATTGGTGCAAAGGAAAGCGTTCCTGCGTTACCAATCGTTCCAGTTTGCCCCTTGACAGTTGCTGTAATCGTGTCACCGACATTCGTGGGCGCAGTACCGATAGTTATCGAGTCAACTTTGTTTGAATTGTTGCGGCCGGCTGCTGGGTTTGCAGCTGAAGCGTTCAAAGTAGTGGTTCCACGACATCGTTCATTCGTTCCGTCGAATACTACATACTCGTGAGTCTGCGGAGTTGTGGCCGTTCCGGTCATTTTAGCCAGGAAGTAGGAGTGCTTTACATCTCCGGAGTTTACGGAACCGAAGTTTTGGGTTGCGGGCTGGGCTGAAGCTAGCGTGATGCGGCCGCCGGAAAAATTCTCTAACTTTACGTTCATATTGCCGATTGCCGTTGATCCACCGGTGACTTTGTAGGCGATGTAATTCGCGTCATAACCATCGCCGAGGCCAGAGTAAAACACCGGATCCGAAACTAGATCGACCGAAGGCAATACGCCGCCGCCACAAGCTGCTGCTTGAGCTGGTGTCTGCATACCAACGACGCCTGTGATCGCAAACAAAGCAGTGGTTGCACCGCTGACAATTTTCTTCAGTGTTTTCTTGGCACGCATGTAATCCTCCTGTGCAAAATCTGACCCAAGTCAAGCAGAACTATTTAGTTCGTAACTACGAATGTTGGGGCTAACCGCACATTTTTATTTGGGGTGTTTTGGCTACCTTTTGCCGGAAAAACCAGCAGTTGCAGTTCGCTGAACGCAAAATGACTCGCTTGTTACTGATTCGTTATCAAAACTCGGAACATTCACAGGACTTTCTAAGGTTTGTCTCTCTGTAAGCCTCACCTGCTGCGTTTATGAACCATCCGCCGCCGGCCACAATCTGGCCGACGACGGCACAGCGATGAGATATCCAAACGTTTGAAAGGCTACAAATGAATTCTCTTTCGTCCATCTTGGACAACAACCAGTTCAACCTTGTTTACAACATCCTCTCCTTGGGTATTGCAAGCATGGTTTTCACCTCAATCTTCTTGTTCGTTGCCCGCGAGCGAGTTGCACCTCGTTACCGCATGGCGGTAATGATTTCGGGCACAGTTACCGCAATCGCCGCCTACCACTACTTCAGAATGTTTGACTCGTTCAACCACGCATTCGCCGGCGCCGAAGGTAACCCAGACCTATACAACGTTGGCTACCGCTACGTTGACTGGTTCCTCACAGTGCCACTGCTATTGGTTGAGACCGTCGCCGTTTTGGCTTTGGCACGCGCAGCCCAGCGTTCAATGTTGAACCGCTTGGTTCCAGCAGCTGCAGCCATGATTGCACTTGGTTACCCAGGTGACGCAAAGCTAGACATCTTTGGCATTGCACCTTCGGTTTGGGGTCTACTTTCGACCTTGCCATTCCTTTACATCCTTTACGTGCTGTTCATCGAGCTTGGCAAGAGCCTTGAGCGTCAGTCAGCAGAGGTTCGCAAGAAGATCTCGACTCTACGTCTAGTGCTTCTAGCAACCTGGGGTGTCTACCCAATCTCGTTCATCTTCAACATGAACTCAACCGGATTCGACCCAGCAGGTTTCGTCGCTCGCGAAGTTGGTTACAGCATCGCCGACATCCTTGCTAAGTGTCTATTCGGTCTAATCATCTTCTCGATCGCACGTATCAAGTCGGCCGAAGATGACGCAGAATTCGCTAAGAACGAGTTCCGCGACTAAACGAGGCAACTCCTACAGAAAAAGACCCTCGAGAAATCGGGGGTCTTTTTCTATTGCCAAATCGAAAAAGTTTTTGGCTCAACACCGAATGGCAAAAATTCAATAACGAAATGAAAACCTGTAATCGGTTACAGCCAGAATCCATTAGCCTTGTAAAGGTTTCAGACTCTCAGTAACTCGAGGGTTTGCATAATTTTCGGAGGCAGTTTTGGGTTCAAGCATTCTCGTTTACGCAGAGCGTGTTGGCGGTAATCTAGGCGAAATTGAGAAGTTGCTGCATGGCCCGCTGTCTGACTTCGACGGCATCCATGTTTTGCCGTTCTTTCACCCCTACGATGGCGATGATGCCGGCTTCGACCCAATCGATCACAAGATTGTTGACCCACGACTAGGCACCTGGGCTGATTTCAAGCGAATCTCAGAAACCCACGAACTCACTGCCGATCTAATCGTCAACCACGCATCAAACCTTTCACCCGAATTTCTTGACTGGCAAGCTAAAGGCGCAGCATCCGATTACGACGGCCTTTTTCTGACCTTTGATGTGGTCTTCCCAAATGGAGCAACTGAAGAGGGCATCACATCTTTTTATCGTCCAAGGCCAGGAATGCCCTTCACCGCCTACGAAGTTGATGGCAAACGCCGCTTGGTCTGGACAACATTTATGCCATCCCAGGTCGACATCGACATAAAGCATCCGCAGGGTCAGGCTTACCTGCGTTCGGTGCTAGATGCATTGGCATCCGGCGGGGTTAAGGTTGTTCGCCTCGATGCTGTTGGCTACGCGGTAAAGACTCCTGGCACCGATTCGTTCATGACCGCAGAAACCCTAAAGTTCGTCGAAGAAATTACCGAACTTATCCACAGTTATGGCATGAGGGTCTTAGTTGAGGTTCACGCTCACTACACTCAACAACTCGACATCGCTCCACTGGTCGACCTCATTTACGACTTTCAGACGGCTCCACTGCTGCTGCACTCATACTTCACCGGCAGTGTTGATCGCCTAGACAAATGGTTCGCAATTCGACCCAACAATTGCCTAAATGTGCTCGACACCCACGATGGCTACGGCGTCATCGACGGCGGTCCAATCGGCGAGCGCCCCGGCCTAATTACCCAGGATGAAATGGCCAACATCTTCAGGGTGGCCGAAAAGAACACCAATGGCCACAGTGCTGTCGCCTCGGTTATTCCGCAGTGGTTCTCGTTGCCGCACCAAATCAACGCAACACTGCCAAACATTGTGGCCAACGACACCGCATATGTTGGTATGCGCGCGGTGCAATTCTTCTTACCCGGTGAGCCTCAGGTTTACTACGTGGGGCTTTTCAACGGCATGGATGACCAGGAACTCTTTAGGCAAACTGGGCAGGGCCGTGATGTCAACCGCCACAACTACACCCCCGCCGAGATTTCTGCCGCTCTACAGCAGCCCGTCACCCAAGCGATTATTGCGCTGGCTAGAGTTCGCAAAGCAAAGGCTTTCGGCGGCTCTTTTGACTGGCAAGTTACCGGAGACTCAAGCATCATGCTCAAGTGGACCAACGGTTCAGACACTGCCTCGCTTGAAATCAATACCGCGGTCGATGCTCCCTCGCTTTGCATCAAAGTGACCGAAGATTCGGTAGCGCGCGAGTTCTGTTCGGTTGAAGAGCTGGCTAAGTTCTAGTCAAAGCTCTTTTAGTCTTTACCTATGGCTAAATTTTCAGCAATAACCCCCGAAAAGTTTTCTGCATTTGCCGCTTCGCGCCGCGTAACGCGTGCCTTCAGTGAGAAGCAAATTCCTGAAGCGGTATTGCAACAGGTGTTGGCCGACGGTATGAGTGCCCCATCCTGGTCAAATACTCGACCGTTTGTGGTTGCAGTCGCCCAAGGCAAAGTGCGAGATGAGCTGAGTGAAGAATTTTTGCGACGCTGGGATGCGGTTAGCCGAGCTCGAGCCCAGGGTAAATGGGGCCTATTCAAACTTTGGCTAAAGCGCTACGGAATACCAACCAGCAACAAGGTTGTCGGAAAAACTTACACTCCTGATCTGCTGCCCAGAGCGCAACGTGTTGGCCGTGAACTCTACGGCTATATTGGCGTTGAACGGGGTGATGCAAAAGCGCGTGATGAGGCCTGGGCTGAAAATTATCGATTCTTCGGCGCCCCAGTTGAACTCTTTCTGTTTAACCACAAATCGCTGGGCAAATTTTCGGCAACCGACGCAGCTCTGTGGTCGCAGAACGTGATGCTCAGTGCTCATGCCCATGGCCTAGGCACCTGCCCGCAGGGAGCAGTTTCGGGTTGGGAAGATGCCGTTCGCGAAAAGTTTGATGTTCCAGACGAGTATGAGCTGCTCTGGGGTTTAGCCATTGGTTATCCGGCCGAAGCTAAAATCAACAATTTTGGCGCACATCGTATGCCGGTCGAAGAACTGCTGATTCAGCCAAAAAATTAGGAAGTAAAAAGCCCCTGTCTGTCGACAGGGGCTTTTTGTCGCACCAACTAGGAGAAAGCTAGCCCTTGGTTGCGCCCAAGGTTAGACCTGAAACGAACTGCTTGCGCAAGATGAAGAACACCACCAGGGTCGGGATTGCCGCGATCATCGCACCGGCCGCTAACAGGTTGTAGTCGGTGACGAATTCACCCTGCAATCGACCCAGAGCCGAGGTGATTGGTCGCTTACTGTCTGTCGACATAAGCACCAAAGCCCAGAAGAAGTCGTTGTAAATCCAGGTGGTCATTAGCACACCGAGCGATGCTAGCGGTGGGCGAAGTAGTGGCAACATCACCCGGAAGAAGTGGGTGAAAACCGATGCGCCGTCTACCTGCGCCGACTCAGAAATCTCTTTCGGGATGGTCTTCATGTATGAAGAAAGCACGAAGGTTGCGAAACCCATCTGGAAGGCCACGTGGATTAGCACAACACCCCAAGGGTTGTCGTAGAGAACTCGACGGTCGCCAACCAAGTCACCGAAGGCTAAATACATCTTGAACACTGGGATGAAGACCAGCTGCGCAGGAAGCATGTTGCCGGCGGTGAACAATAGCAACATGGCTACGTTGAACTTGAAGCTGTAGCGAGTTACAACGAATGCCATTAGCGAACCAAATAGCAAAGTCAGGAATACCGCAGGCACAGTAATCATCGCGGTGTTCCAGAAGTAAGTTGGCAGCTCCATGCGGCTGATCGCCTCGCCGTAGTTGTCGAGGTTCAACTGCTGTGGCCACGAAAGCAAACCGTTTAGACGTATTTCCTTGTATGGGCGAAGCGATGAAAACAGGGTCCAGACAATTGGAAATAGCCAGACCAGCGCAAATATGCCGATAAAGATTGAGATGATGTTGTCTTTGACTTTTTGACGGTCGCGGAACTTTTGAGCTTTTTCTGAATCGATAGTGCTCATCGTACGTCCTCCTTAAACTGCTGACGGAGGTAGGCAATGATCGGAATGATCGATAGCAAGAAGAGGATTACCGCGTAGGCTGCACCCTTCATAGATGCGCCTTCACCGGCAATGTTCTCGAATACCAATACACCCAAGATCGGCACGCCACCACGGCCACCGTAGATGATGTAAATCATGTCGAATGCTCGAAGCGATTCGATGATGGTGATAACAATCACGATGATGTTCACCGGAGCCATGGCCGGGAAAATCACTTTTCTAAATGTCTGCCACTCGGTGGCGCCATCGATTGACGCTGCTTCGCGAAGCGCTGCATCAATGGCCTTTAGTCCTGCTAAGTAAAGCAACATGATGTAGCCGATGTGACGCCATGAACCCATGATGAGCAGTACCCAAAGGTTGTATTTGTCGTCACCGAAGAATGAAATAGCCTCAGATATTGGCAAGCCCAACAAACCGTTGATGAAGCCATCTGGGCGAAGTAGGAAGTTCCAGATGATACCGATAACTGCCATCGAAAGAACTACCGGAAGGTAGTAGGCCGATTGGTAAAATTGGTGACCGCGAATTTGTCGGTCGATTTGATAAGCAAGCAAGATGCCCAGCGGGGTAGCAATCAAGCCAAACCACAAAAGCCAAGCTACGTTGACTCCCAGTGCCTGCCAGAAACGGGGCGTCTCAAAGAAGATGTTGTAGTAGTTGTCTAGACCTGCCCACTTAATGTCTTCAATTCGAATACCGGTCCAGAAGGTGAACGAAAGAGCGATGGTAAGGATCGCTGGAATCCAGACCAAAAGCAAGTGGAAGAAAGTTGGGATGCCAATAAACACACCCAGTGTGAGTCTGTCTTTGGCAGAGAAAGTACGACGGCGACGAGCCGTCTCCTGGTTCGTCGCCGTCGTCTTCATTTTTATACCTCTAGTTTGTTACTCAGTTGTTGCGAATTAAGCCAGTGGAGGAAGTGCATCCCATGCTGACTGTAGAGACTCAAGCATGCTGTCTACGCTGCTTGGGTCTTTGAACCAGCCCTGAAGAGCTGGGCCAACTACTGGGCCAGCGAAGTCTGGGCGGGTGTCGCGGTCTAGGAACTGAGTGATGTACTTTGCTTCGTTCATAACAGCAAGCTGTTGAGTCTGGAAGGCATCGTAGGTTGAGACATCTTGACCCTTGTTTGCTGAGGTCATTGGGATGCCGGTCGCAAGCATTGCGTTTACACCCTCGATGTCACCAGCGAACTTGATTAGGCCCTTGCCACCTTCGTTGTTTGCACCGTTCTTGGCTACACAGAAGCCGTCGATTGGAGCGTCGATGGTGTCGCGACCGTGCTCTGGGTTGATCTCTGGGAATGGAACAATCCAGAGGTCTTCGTAGTCTGCGTCGCTCTGCTCTTTGAAGTTAGCGCCGAACCATGAACCGTTGAAGAAGAAGCCAGCTTCCTTCTTGAGAAGCAGCTGCATAGCGCCGTCCCACTCAAGGTCGTTGACGTTGTTGTTCATGTATGGAAGTAGCTTCTCCCAGTGAGCGAAGACGTCCTTCACGCGTGCGTCGGTCCACTTCTCACGACCACCTAGTAGGTCGACGTGGAACTGGTAACCGTTGATACGTGCGTTCAAGATGTCGAAGGTTCCCATAGCTTCCCAGCCACCCTTGTCAGCTGCAGCTAGACCAATTAGGCCCTTTGCCTTTAGCTCTTCAAGTGCTGCAAGGAACTGGTCCCAGGTGGTGATGCTTTCTGGGTCCATGCCGATGTCAGCCATCATTGACTTGCGGAAGTGAAGACCCCATGGGTACCAGCTCTGTGGCACGAAGTACTGCTTGCCATCTAGACCGGTTGCAGCGATCTTGTATGACTCGTTGTACTGGTCGCCAATTTCATCCCAGACGTCAGAGATGTCTACTAGTAGACCCTGCTGAGCGAAGAACTGCATACGGTATCCAGCCATCCACTGGAATACGTCGTCTGGGGTTCCCTGTAGGTACTGTGACAAGTTGTTCTGGAAAGCGTTTGATTCGGTTGCGTTGTAGGTAACCTCAACGCCGGTCTTCTTGGTGTAAGCGTCAACAAGACCCTTTAGCTGCTTGGTTGGTGATTCGTCAACGGTGCGGGCACCGAAAGCGACCGGACCGGTGTTGGTTGATGCGGCTGGAGCACAGCCCGCAAGCATTGAGGCACCTGCGATACCTAGACCAGCGGCAGAAGCACCTTTGAGTACTGCACGACGGTCAAATTCTTTACCCGAGATTTTCTCTAGCAATTCATCCTCCTAATAAATGGATTGATACCCAAAGAATAGACCGCCCTTGGTAACAAAAAGCACAAAAGCGATAACAGATTTATCACAAAATAACATTTTTGAACAAAAGTTTTCAGAACAGGGCTGGGCACCCTTATTTTTCAGGGTTTTACGTTTGTTATTTGACAAAAAACTCAAGCGATTGAAAACGCTTACTCTGCCGACGGTGCGAGTTTGATAACGCCCGGGTCTGATCGATACAGTCGCGCACTCATGACAAATGAAAAAGGGGCTCCCGCCAGCGCCGGGAGCCCCTTCAGAATCGCTTGCTATTTCACCGCACCGGCAGAGATACCGGCAATAATGTGCTTTTGCATTGCGAAGTAGAAGATGATGATTGGCACAACTGATAGCAGTAGACCCGCCATAGCTTGACCGTAGTTCGACGAGTACATTCCGTAGAAGATGTAGGTCGAAAGCGGCAAAGTGCGAGACTCTTGAACCAAAACCAGAGATGGCAGCAAGAAGTCATTCCAAATCCACAAGGCTTGCAAAATGGCTACGGTTGCCGTTACCGGAGTCAACATCGGGAAGATGATGCGTCGGAAAACGGTGAAGTCGCTGGCGCCGTCAATCATGGCTGCTTCATCCAGTTCAAAAGGAATGTTCGAGATAAAGCCGTGGTACAGGAAGGTACACATGGCCACACCGAAACCGACATAGAAGAAGACCAGGCCGTGCGCACTGAGCATGTCTAGCGCAGCTACCGGACCCTTGTTTCCGTATAGACCAATGAAAGGAATCATTAGGGACTGGAACGGAACAATCATCGAAGCAACTAGAACCAAGAAAATCGCCTTAGACAGCTTGGTCTTTTTGCGTGCCAGGTAGTAGGCAAGCATCGACGAGGTAACGATGATAGCCAAAACACTGAACACGGTGATGATGATCGAGTTAGTGAGTGCCTGGAAGTAGTCCATCTTTTTGATGGCTTGCTCGAAGTTGTCAAGATCGAACTCAACCGGCAGCGAAAGTGCATTCTTTAGGATTGCGCTCTTTGGTTTGAAAGAGTTAATTGCAACCAAGAAAAACGGAAAGATGTAAAGCGCAGCAAGGAGTGCCGCTGTTACGAAGGCGACTTTGCGCCAAACCTTTACCGCGATCATCGCTGGACCTCCAAGCGCTTGCTAATTGCCACTTGAGTTAACGCCGCTAAAGCAACAACCAAGAACATAACTACTGCTTTGGCCTGACCGGTCGCGAAGTAGCCGAAATCGAAGGCTTCTGTGTAAACGTGCATCGAGATTAGCTCGGTTGAACGGTATGGTCCACCACCGGTCAAAGCTAGGTTTACGTCGTAAGCCATGAATGCATTTCGCAATGTCAAGAACAGCGAAATGGTGAAAGCTTGAGCCATCAACGGAAGTTTAATGGCCCACAAAGTGCGGAAAGCCGACGCTCCATCAATTTTTGCGGCCTCTAGAACATCCTGTTCGATGCTCATCAAACCAGTGATGTAAATGATCATCACGTAGCCCGAAGACTGCCAAACGGTAACGATGATTAGAGCCCAAAATGCAGTGCCAGGGTCGGTGAGCCACGAGGTCTTGAAGACATCGCCCCACTCGAAAGTTTTGTTCATGTTGGTGAGGGCACGTTCAAAGATGAACTGCCAGATAACACCAAGGATTACGCCACCGATTAGGTTCGGTACGAAAAAGATAGTTCTAAAAATGTTTGCGCCGCGCATTTTGACGGTGACTAGCAGCGCCAGACCGAAGCCAACAAGGTTGACCAAAATAACCGAGACGATTACGAAACCGAAGGTGAATAACAGGGTCTGCCAAAAACGCTCATCTTGAAAAGAAGCGATGTAGTTGTCTAGACCGACAAACTTGGTTGACTCAAAGCCGTCCCAGTCTGTGAAGGTGTTCATCAAACCTTGGATGAACGGGATGATAAGCACCGCAACAAAGGCGCCGAGAGGGAAAAGGGCGAAAATCGCGAATTTCTTTAGTTCCCTGAGATTCATGAGCTCCAGCTTTCTCAAGTTTCTTGGTGATTCATTGAGAGTCTTGTGGCCCAAGCCTAGTTGGCTTGGGCCACAAGATTCAATCAGTTAGTCGAGTTGACTAGCGACTAGCGCCAGGTCTTCTCAACGCCGTTCCAAGCCTTCTCGAATTCAGCTGAGAAAGCTGCACGATCTGACTTGCCGGTTAGGTACTTCTGAGCAGCGTCACCGTATAGGTTCTGGCCACCAGCTGGGTAGTAGCTGTTCATCCACTCAAGGGTCTTACCTGCTGAAATGTACTCAGCGATCTCGTTAGCCATGTAAGTGGTTGGCGCGACGGTGAAGTCCTTGTAGACAGGGATGAAGCTCATGTTGTCGTCGGCAATGCTGCCGGCGTAGTGCAACTGACCCTCAGGAGTGGTGATCAACCAGGTTAGGAAGTCGATTGCGCCAGCGCGCTCTTCTTCGGTTGACTGCTCGGTGTCGATGGTGAAGTAGAAAGGAACACCAACAGAGATGCGGTCGTTACCGTAGGCACCGGCCTCGTTGCTGATTGGTAGAGGCATTACACCGTATGAACCTTCTGGGTCGTTCTGTAGAAGGTTAGGCTCTGCCCAGTTACCCATGAACCAGAAACCAACTTCACCTGAAGATAGGTCAAGAACTGCGTCATCGTAGTTGTCTAGCAATGGTGCGCCAGCGTTCTTGTCGTACTTCTTTAGAAGGTCGAAGGTGTCTAGCCAGTTGTTCCAGGTTGCGTCTTTGTCTAGGTCTAGAGTGCCGTCGGCTAGGCCGTCGAATACTGCTAGGCGAGCCTCGCGGTCTTCAGAAACGGTAGCGAAGTACTTGTTGGTCAAGTGAGCACCAAGTGACCACCATAGACCTGAGAAGTGAACAGCCTTTTTGCCGGTTGCCTCAATCTTCTTGAATGCAGCCTCAAGGTCTGAACGGGTTGCGATTGCCTTAGGGTCAACGCCAGCCTCGTCTAGAACTGCCTTGTTGTATAGCAAACCGAAAGCTTCAGCGGTTACTGGGATACCAACCTGCTTGCCGCCGATGTTACCTGCGGTTAGGGTGCCCTCTGCTGCTAGACCTGCAAGGTCTGAGCCGGTCCAGTCGTATAGCTTGTCGGCCATGTCAGGAAGTTCCTGAAGCATGGTCATTACAACAGGTGCGTTACCTGCTGCGTAAAGAGTGGTTAGGTTAGCGAGTAGCGAGTCGCCTTCGCCGGCGATTGACTCGATAACGTAGCAGTTCTGTGAGGCGTTGTAGTCGTCTACAGCAGCCAAGAACTGGTCTTGGATTTCTACCTTGATGGTACCTAGCCAGGTAACGGTAGTTGGGGTTGCACATTCGCCGCCAGCGTTGTTTTCAGCTGGTGCACAAGCTGCAAGCGATGTTGCCAAACCTGCTGCAACAACAGCAGCCATTAGCTTTTTGATCAATTTTTCTCCTATAACTTCTGGAGGCTGTTATGAAGTGTGGATGGCACCCCAGCAACCTCGAGTTGTGTAAGCCAAAGGCATTGCTGCCTATTTGTCTCATGTAGAAACATACATAAGGGTTTGTCGTTTTGGTAGCGATTACATTTATTGTTGCCAATTTGGAATAAAACGAATTTACCGAGGCACTATTCCAAGGATTGGATCGGCGGTTACTGGGATGGGATCAGAGAGCTCACCAACAAACTTGCCCTCTATTTCATTGATAAATCCCATCAAATACCACTTTTCGTCCGGCCCGAAAATCAGGCGACCGGCGTAAACAATTTTTTCTGTAAACGCTTGCGCTTTTCTGAAATCAACGTCCTTTATTCCAGATGTAACCGGCAGCGAATATGTGGTGTCGATTTTGCCGAACTTGGCAACGTTTTCCTCACCTAGTTCTCGCCAACCACAACAGAACAGCAAAATAGGAACACCGTCGACAATTTCGTACTGAAACACTTCCATTTGGCCAAAACCCTGATCAGGTTGCGAAAGTGGCTGTTGCACCGACCAGGTGATTAGATCGGCTGATGTCGCGTGGCCAATTACGCCTCGGGTTTTGGGGTTGCCGCTTTTGCTGCGCGCTGTAATCAGCATTTGCCAGGTGGTTTCGCCAGGAAAGCGAAAAACCCAAGGATCACGCCAGGCCTCATCGCCCCAAACCGTTAGGTCGAGTTTTTCATACCACTCACCATCTGCTTCAACTAAAGCTTCGGTTGAAACTTTTTCCCAGTTGATTAGGTCATCCGAGCGAGCCGCACCGATGCGCTGCGTCAGACCACCATCCTCGCGCGCTGAGCCGGTATAAAACATCCACCATTTGCCAGCATCATCTTTGATTACGCTGCCGGTCCAAGTGGTCCAAGAATCAAAGGCATTCTCTTCGGATGGCGCCAAGGCGTCAGGCAATACCGTCCAGTTCACTAAATCTTTAGAAACTGCATGGCCGACGTATGGGTTGCGATGGCGGCGGTTAGGGTCGACCAGTCCCCTTGACGCACAAAGATAAAAAGCATGATAGGTGTCACCGTCTTTTACATACCAACTGTCCCAGATCCAACGATCAGGTAATTTCAAGGCCATTTGCGACTCCTAGTGCATGAGATAAACACGCCAATAATAGGCCATTAGGCTGGTTGCATGTTGCGCCGACTGCTTATCATCTCTCGCCCTGTGCTGTGGATTAACACCATCGGCACGACAGTGATGGGCATGTGGTTGGCCGGATACCTTTTTGACTGGCGAATCATCCCCATTTTGATCTGGGTTACTTTTCCATTCAATTTGCTGATTTACGGCATCAACGACATTTTCGATCAAGAGACCGACAACATTAACGCTCGCAAGGGTGGCTATGAAGGCGCACACATCTACCCGAATGAGGTCAAACCTATTTGGTGGGGTGTGGCGCTAACCAACATCCCGTTCTTGATTTATTTTGCGATCACGCTGCCCTGGCAAGCGGTGGCTTGGATGATTGCCTACAGCCTGTTTTTCACTTTCTATTCGGCACCTCCGCTTCGCCTAAAAGCACGTGCCTATCTCGACAGCTTTTCAAACACCGACTATGCCTTTCCGCTCGCCTTCGTGCCGTTGGCACTTGGTAAAGAGCCGGTCTGGCTGGCGGTTTTTGCGCTAATGGCCTGGTCGATTGCGAAGCATGCCTACGACGCAATCCAAGATATTCCCGAAGATTCAGACACCGGAATTGTCACCACCGCGGTTCACCTCGGAGTTCGCAAAACCCTGGTTTGGTCAGGTTTCTGGTGGCTAGTTTCGACAGTGCTTTTTGCCCTGGTAAATATTCCGGTGGCGATCGTCAACCTACTTATCGCCGGTTTCCTAGTTGTAAAAGTTTGGCAAAAACCCGAGCCAAAAGTGGCCCACGACCTTTACATCTACTCGATTTTGTTTCCTTATGTAGCCGGAGCAGTCGCGGGTGTGCAACTAGTCGCCGCGATCGTTTTCGGAATTTACTAGGACAGTTACCGAATGAAAAAAGCGGTCGTTTTAGGAGCTGGGATTTCGGGTCTAGCCAGTGCAGGGTTGCTAGCTCAAGCGGGCTATCAGGTGACTGTGCTTGAGCGAAATACTTGGATTGGCGGTAAGAGTCGACGCGTCGAAGTTGCTGGGCAACGCATGGATACCGGACCTGCGCTGGTAACTTTTCCTGAGGTCTGGCAACAGTATTTGCAAACTTATGATTCGCTCGGTTCAGTCAAGTCAGCTGAGGTTGCCAAAGTTGAGTTCACTCAGTTGGCTGAAATTGGTCGCTACTTTTATAAGAACCACGAAACCGTTTTGCCGGTGTTGGAAAACCACCACTGGTATGAAGCTTGGTCCAAATTCAAAGCACAGCACGACCAGGTTACAAAGTCGATTTCTACCTTGCTCACAGCTCATCCATTTGATCCAAAAGCCATGCCGGCTCTAACCAACATGCTCAAGGTTTACGGATTTCGTATAACTACATCGAGCTACATGAACTCACTTACCTGGATGCCCCAAGGTTTGCGCGAAGTGATTGCGATTCACACTTTGAATGCTGGAGTTTCACCACGTCGTACCTTGGCTATTTACGCGTCAATGACCGCGGCTATGGCCTCGCAGGGAATCTCGGTTCCAGTTGGTGGCGTAAATGAATTGCCGCAGGCGCTGGCTAAACTAGCCCAGGCTGCGGGGGCCGAAATTCGCCTCGGTGAAAAAGTTGTTTCGGTTCGCAAAGGTTTGGTGCAAACTGAAACTGAAAGCTTCGCCGCAGATGTTGTGGTCAGCTCGCTCGACCCCGAAGTGCTGGGCCGATTGATGGGCAAACCTGCAAAGCCGGCACCCGGTGCTCGTTCATGCTCGGGGGTCGCGATTTATGCAGTACTGAAGAAGCCCTTGCCCGTGGGTACTGTCACCCATTCGGTAGTGATGCCAGACGAGCCCGAAGAACTTTATCGATCTCTAGAAGCTGGGGTTCCGCCGCAACAAACCATGGCGTTTGTGAACTATTACCGAGCCGGTGAAATTTACCCGAATGAAAAACCCACAGTCGCAGTGCTGCTAACTGCTCCGGCAGATGGCAAAAAATATGACATCAACAGCGACTGGGTGCGCGCTGAAATCAATCGAATTTCAAAAGTAATGAAACTTGATTCGCCTATTGATGAACTGTTCGAAGACCACATCGTGCTGACCCCCGAATACTTTGGTGAGTGGGGCGCAGCGCTCGGTGCTCTCTACGGCAAGACTCGACCACTTTGGCAATCTGGCCCATTCCATGTTCCGCAACATCACAATATTTTTAGACCATGGCTCTGGCGAGTTGGCGCATCAGTCCACCCCGGTGGCGGCATTCCGGCTGTGCTCGGAGGCACTTTACTTTCGCTTCGAAAGTTACTGAAGAAAAAGATTTAGCGCGGCAATTTGCAGGCTGGTGTTCCGCCGGGCAAGCGATGGCGATATTTGGCAACTAGTCGATAGCTCGGCGCAGCCAACCAACTTAGTGGCGGATACATGAGCGCAACACCGATTGCGCGCAAAACCCGGCTTTTCTGAGCGATCAGGATCTGGGCAAATGCTTCGTGGCCACCGAACGACTTACCGCCGGACACAAAATAAACCTGACTCGCAGTTTGCTTTTCGGTCAGACCGAAACGAGTGACGTCGGTTAGCTGCCAGGCGTGAATTTCGATTGGGCTTGAAGAACGTTGAGCGATGAAGTTTGCTGTCGAAGTGCAGAAGCCGCAATCGCCATCAAAAATAAGGGTTCCAGTGCGGCCATCCATGTTCTTAGCGTAAACCGCTCTCGACCATCAGCAGCACTTCGTTGCGCCTCAAAAACCCAGGCTTCCAGGGTGGGTCGAACCTCGCAAAATACGGTTCACCGATCGGTTGCAAACCTTCACGTTTAACCGCAGCGAGTAGCAGCTCGGCTTTTTTATTGAGAAGTTGCTGACTCCATGATCCGCTGAACTTTATTACTGCAGCCAAGTGACCGGGCACTGCCTTGATAGTTACCGGCGAATTGGTTGGGTTTGGCAAATCTTCGAGACGAAAGTTCTGCGGCATTACAAAAGAAACCAGATGGCGATTGGTTGAAACAGATTCCTGCAGCACCGGAGCGGTCATGGCAATTTGCTTCGACTGAGAGTTGCCACCCGAGATGTAGTTGAACAGCGGATAGAAACCACTGTTGGTGACCGAGGTGAAATCACCATCGGTCGAAACCTGAGCCAAAACATGGTCGGGGTATTGACGCAATTCAAAATCGCCGAATTGCCGAACCACTTCAAACGGTAATTCTTCAGCCATACTCGAAGGGTATCAATACAGTCAACGGTGACGAGGATGAATCAGTGAGCAGCTCAAAATCAATAAAGCGCACCCGAATGGTGTTGAAGACCGGTTCTCTAATCTTTGGGCTTAGCGCTCTACTACTGCTTGTTGCCCCAGCATTTTTTAACGAGCTACTTGGACTGGCGACCACGCCATCGCTGGAATGGGCCATGCGAATGATCGGCATAACCCTGGTCGCCCTTGCCGGCAACATGTTTTCCGTGGCGAGCAGAGGCACCGACAAATCGGCCGATTTTTCGGGTTGGGTCATGCTGGTTTCCGCATTTGCGCTCGGGGTACTGACCCTGGTGATTCCGGCACAACTCACCTGGTTTTCAATCGGTTATGCACTAATCGGATTCGCTTTCTCACTGGCTTACCTTTGGGCCAAAATCAGTCGTTAGAAAATCACCGGAAAGTAAAGTGTGGCTATGAGTTTGATGAAGATTGTTTCGGTGTTGCGCCTCTTGGTTGCAGCCGCAGTTTTGGGCAGCATTGTTTGGCAAGTTACCGACCGCATTGCGAACAACGTTTTTAGACCTGATGAGTACTTCTCGTACTTCAGTATTCAAAGCTCGATTTTGGTGGGCGCGGTTTTGCTCTGGAGCGCCCACACCGCTTGGCACGGTATAGCCGAATCTAAATTCCACGTCATTGCTCGACTTAGCGTGACGGCCTACTACATCCTGGTTTCGCTGGCCTACAACCTACTGTTGCGCGGGGAACCAAACGATGTGCGCGATGGCGATTATGATTGGCCGGTTTTGCCGAATGAGATTATTCACGTCTGGGGGCCAATCGCGGTAGCCCTTGGTTGGCTGCTGATTCAGGGAGATATTCGACTAAAGATTCGGGCCGCATTTTGGGTAGCCGTTTACCCGCTGCTGTGGCTGGGTTTTTCGGTTGTGCGCGGCACCCTCACCGGCTGGTGGCCATACTGGTTTATTGACCCAACCGGAGACGGTGGCGTCTCTGGCATGCTCACCTACATCGGAGCAATTACTGTTTTCTTGATTGTTCTGGGAATGCTGCTACTTGCGCTCACCCGCATTGCGCCAAGAACTAAATGATTTAACCGACTTCGCATGCGGCTTTCTGAGCCACGGGTAAGGGTGCACCTCGGCCAGGTTTTCAAACTTTTTGAAACTTGGCACCGGGGCATAGGTAACTGCCACGTCGTTTTGGCGCGCGAAATCAACCGGATTACCTAGGTAAACCTGAAGGTCGCGACGCTGGGCCAAATCTTGCAAAGTCTCCAGGTAAAAATAAATTCGCTTCGACGAGAGCTGGAGTTTTTGTAGCGCGGGGCCGTTGAAAACAAATACAGCCGGCAAATCTGGATGCGCCGCCAGCGCCGGATCAGCATCGCCAAGCGAATCGATAGTTAGCAAAACCTGAGCTGGTTTGCGTTTGCTAATCACCTCGGTGGGTCCGGTGGTTTTGGCGACATCGGGATCGGCAAGCAGCAGCAGATCGGGTGTTTTTTCGCGAAGTTCGACTTCGGCAGGAAAATTCTCAATTGGGCAGTTTTTGGCGAGCGGGCAGCTTCGGCATAGTTGCGGGGCGCGTTTCTCTACTTGCCAACGAGCGAAACCGTAAGGTTTACCGGTGCCGGTTCCGACAGTCCATTGCCAGCCGAGCAAGTTGGCCGCACGCGATCCGTCTAGCAGTTCTCGGTACATTCGCTCTTGACCGTGCAACCAGCCCATTCCATTTCGCACAGTCCAATGCGAGGCGAGCCACATCCGCGTTTGGTTAACTAACCAGCCATCTTGAGTAAGTTCGTCGAGAACAAAATCGGTGCAGGCCAGACCCTCAGGCCAGCCATCGCCAGGCCTATCCCAGACTTGTTCAAATCGAAGATTTTGAAACAGTCGTGTGCCGATTCGGGCATACAGGTGACGGGCATATTCTTGCCACAGCAACTCGTCACGAAACTTTTCTCGATCTTGAAAATGGGCTTTTGAAACGTGATTCCAAACCCTCTGCAGGGATAGCAAATTGTGCCTAATGTAAGGCGACAAAACTGATGCACCGCGTTTATCAAGTGGCAAAACTTCAGAGCGATTCTTGGCATAGCCAGTGATGTCTAATTGAGCCAGCGCGGCATCGGCTGCGGTTTGACCGCCACTGATTGAACTGCGACCGCCACCCGAATGTAAGCCCTCAAAATGCCGCTTGACTAAATCTTCGGCCTCACCTTTTAGGTCTAGTTTGATCACCCTTAGCCCAACCGACTTTCAACCATTCAAAATTCCAACAACTGGGTGATTGGGTTTTTCGGTAGATGAATCCAGCCTTCAATTTTCGCAACCGCAACTTGGCTGGCACTGGGCGCAGTTGATTGCCCCATAGCTGATGCCCTGGCAGCTAACGAAGCAATTACAGCGTCAAAGGCATCACAGGACGAAACCATCATTTCGATGAAATTTGCCAGATCGAGGCCAGGCAAGTTTTGCTGCAACCTAGCAATGAGTTTTTGCCTAATCTGCGCCGAGGTTCGGTAGCCGGCAGTTTCAAACTGCCACAATCGAAGGCTCGCCCCCGGGTAGATTTCGACTATCTTGCCAAAACCAGCGCGATCGATATCTATGCCTTGCTCTTGTAGCTTCGAAAGCAGCCCAGCAGCCCGCATTGCTGTTAATCCAAGTCGATCAGTTGCCACGCTCAACGGCCACCGACCGGTAATTCTTCGGACTTCGCGATCTGATTCTCGAAAGCTAATCTGCCGTCGCCAATCAATGCCACCATCAATTATCGGTTTCGCCTCGACTAGCTGGGCGTATCTATTGAGAAACTCGATGAACTCTACTGGCCAGCCAAGCGCACAATCGATACCCAGTTTGTCCACTAGATTCGAAAGTTCAATCACTCGTGTATCGGCAACCCCTAACTCAAGACTTAGCAGCCTTGCGCTGTTAGGTTGCCAATCGATGACTGCCAAGGAAGTGGCAGCGGGTTGGGCGGCTAAATCTAGGCCGGCAGTTAGCATGGCTCAAGATTATCTTTTGCCTTGGGACGATTTTCACGGTTAGCGCAGTTGAAAGTGGCATACAGACAACGGATGTGAAATGCAAAAAATAAAAGTTGATGTCTGGTCAGACATCGCCTGCCCTTGGTGCTACATCGGAAAGCGAAAACTGGAAGCTGCTGTTGGCGAGTTTCAGGCGAGTGGCGGTGAAGTTGAAGTCGAATATCACAGCTTTTTGCTGAACCCCGACATGCCGGTCGACTACCAAGGGGGCCAGGCTGAATATCTTTCGAAACACAAAGGCTTACCGCTAGCCCAGGTTTCACAGATGAGCGAACGCATAACGCAGATTGCCGCATCGGTTGGTTTGAAATACGACTTTGAAAACCAAATCATGACCAACACGACAATGGCGCATCGACTGTTACACCTTGCCAAAGAACAGGGCTTACAGCACCAAATGAAAGAGCGCCTAATGGCTGCACACTTTGTTGAAGCAAAACACGTTGGCACAATCGAATCGCTGGCCGACCTTGCTGCCGAAGTTGGACTTAGTCGCGGCGATGTTGTCTCTGCCCTTGAATCAAACGCCTACCAGCAAGCCGTCGAAAATGACATCAGCGCTGCCAAAGACATGGGCATTACCGGTGTTCCGTTCTTTGTGATCAACCAAAAATACGGAATTTCAGGCGCGCAAGATTCAATGGTGCTACTGGATGCGTTCAAACAGGTAGCGGCTGAGTAAATTCGAAACTACAGATTTACCTGCGCAGAACCTTCTCTAAAGGCCTTCCCTTAGCAAGTTCGTCAACGAGTTTGTCGAGATAGCGGATTTTCTTCATTAAGGGATCAGCAATCTCTTCAATTCGAACACCGCAAATGACTCCGGTAATTCTTTCGGCCAAAGGGTTTATGTCAGCTGAATTAAAGAAGTCGGCAAAATTCGTTTTATTTGCCAGATGCGCGGCCAATTGTTTTTTATCAAACCCGGTCAGCCATTCAATAGCCTGATCGAGTTGAGCGACATCTCTACTTTTGCGTTCGAGTTTGGCGACATACAAGACGTAAACATCTGCAAAAGGTGTCGAGTAAATGCGATGCACCACTAGAGCCTCAGCGCTTTCAGGTCGAGTCGCAAAGTGAGCGCCATGTGGGGCACAGTAAGCGCCCAAATAACTACCAAAAGGTACCAAAGCAATTGTTGACTTAGGTCAAAGCCTCGACTTATGCCCAAAAATATAGTGAATGCCAAAACTGCTGCAAGTGCCGGGGCACCAGCCAAAACTGAAACGCCAAATGCATTCCAGCTTTTGTCTTTGCGGTGTTGCACCTGTGCTTTTTCAAATTCCAAACTTAGACGACCAGTGTGGCGAAGCGCATGCCAAAGTCCGAAGTAAAAAGCAAAAGCGACCAGTGGTGGGGCGCTCAAAACCAGAGTGAGTAAAAGTGCTAAATCAATTGCTTCTTGAATTCGCTGGGTAATCAACATCCAGATTATTGACGCGGCGGCAACCACAATCATCAAAGCAAAGAGAGCCGGCGCAAATGCCCCTGCCCAGTCGATTAATTTTGGGTTCACTGCGGCGAGCGCCTCGGTGCTTTGCTGCGAGACCAACGGAATTACCACCGGTGTAAAGCCGGACGCCACAATGTAAGCGGCCTTTGGAAACTTTTTGACACCCAGCTGGCGGGCATCCAATTCTGAGATAAAGGCCGCATCACCCAAACCAAAATGGATGGCGCTCATCAGAACCACTGCCTGAAAGCCAATCAAATTTGCACTCAGGATTGCCCAAATTGCTACACCAACAACACCGAGGTATGCGGTGAGAAAAAGAGCCATCTTCAGCGAAGCAAGTTTGGGAACGGTAATTAGATGATCAACTGCACCGTGCGGAATACCTATAGTTAGTGCAGCGAGGGCCAAGACAATCTGCAACTCGAGTGCGATGCCGCCAAATGGTAAAAAGACCAAAGCGACAACTACCCCGAACAGTATGCAGTAGCGTGAGATTGCTCTGAGGTTATTTAGCAGCTTGGTCTCAGAAAGTACCATGCTTTTGAGTCTAGACCTAAGGAGTTTTCAGTTGTTTGGTCACTGGTCTTACTTGGTGATGCTGGGCTTCGTTGTTGTCGCCTCTTTTTGGCTTGAATTTGCCTTCAGACTTCGAGTGCTTCGTGACCCAAAAAGGCTGCTAAAAACTTTGGTGCTAACCATTCCACTGTTCATCGCCTGGGATGCGTATGCGATTGCCAATGACCACTGGTTCTTTTCGAAAGAGCAAACCATCGGTATCTTTGGGCCATTCGGCATCCCTCTTGAAGAGTATTTATTTTTCATCGTCGTACCTATTGCCGGGCTGCTAACCCTCGAAGGCGTTAGTAACTTTTTGCCTACAGTGAAACGCTGGCTCAGATATTTGAAGAGGAATGAAGCGTGATTACCTACACTCTGCTTTCGGCAGTTGTTCTAATTGCAGTTTTTGTTTTTGGAGTAGCCGTTTTGAAAACCGAACTTTTCTCTTCGAGCAAATTCTGGATTGCTTATTCAATCGTGGTGTTCTTCCAGTTGCTAACGAACGGTTACCTGACCAGTCAAGAGATTGTGACCTACAATCCCGAGGTGATTACCGGCACGAGGATTGCCTTCGCACCAATTGAAGACTTATTTTTCGGGTTCGCCCTGGTAACGCTGACTATGTTCATCTGGGAACGAATTGGGTCAAGCAAAAAAGTTGACAAAGCTTCGAAATAAGCATCGCTGGCAAGCGTGTAACAGATGTTCGTGACTCAATGAACTTGTGTTCTGGCTGCTAAGTTCTTGATGAGGGAGGAAGCATGGCCAGGGGTTTGAGGATTCTCTATATCGAGAATGACGAAGCACTATTGGGCTTACTCGGCAACTCGCTCTCGGTGCATCCCGAAATTGAGATCTTGGCTAAAGCCAGTTCATCAAACCAAGCATTCAAAATAGCCGGAGAACAACAATTTGACGCAGCCCTTGTCGACATCTCTCTGGGGCCAGAGTCAATATCCGGTGTTGAATTAGCGATTCGACTTCGTGAAAGAAACGAACACCTGGGCATTGTTTTGCTCTCACAAAACATCACCAAAAACTACCTCAGCAATCTTCCCGGGCAGTTCGATTACGGTTGGGCAGCTATCCAAAAATCTGCAACGTTATCAATTGATTATTTGGTCGAGGTTTTGAAGGCGACGGCCAAAGGACTGACCGTATCTGACTCGAATACGCACATCGAAGCTTTGGAAAGTGACAACCTGAGTAGTAAATTGAGCACCCGACAGCGACAAGTAATTGGGCTAGCTGCCACCGGTCTTGATGCTACAGAAATTGCCAAACAACTCTCACTAGCGCCCGTGACGGTTCGCCAAGAATTATCAAAGTGCTACAAGATTTTGATCCCAAACCCTAAACCGGGCACCGACCTTAGAACCGCAGCGGTCTTGCGTTACCTACGAGAAACTCGCGAACTTTAGCCCATGAGTAAAATTTGGCCCGGCTTCAATTTGGCATTTCAATCGTGGCCAATTCGGCCAATGCCAACGGTAATTGTGCTAACCATTTTTCAAATTCTGGTGAATTTTGCGGTGTTGGCTGCAGCTGCTCGAGCCCAAGGAACAACCGTAAAATTAATTCAACTTTTAGTCACAGGGCCTTCAGTTCTGCTGGGTTTTATCTTCGGGCTAGTTGTTCTCAGTATTTTCAAACGTCTCACCGAGAAATTTCCTCAACAAAGCACTGCTCTGTATTGGCTGGGTGGTGCCTTTTTTGGTGCGGCAATGTCACTGGCGAGAATACTTTCAATCAGTGACCTAACTCCCGAGTATTGGAAAGACCCGGCGACGGCGGTTCGAGTTTTTATCGGTGCATCAATGCTTTTCCTAACGGTGCAAGTGAGCCTGGGTGTTTCTAATGCTCGACTGGCTGAACAGGTAGCAGTCGCGGAGGCAGCTAAGGCCTCTCTTGAGGTGCAGCGCGGAAAACTAATTTCGGCGCAGGAGGATGTTCGCCGCCAGATTGCCGATTTCCTGCATGATCGACTGCAATCTGATTTAGTTCTTTTGGGTATTCAGATGCAGCGGTTTATCGAAAAACTAAGTGACAAAGATCGCTCTGTGGCTCAGGCATACATTGAAGAAATAGAGCGCATTCGCCAGTTTGATGTGCGTAGTGTCTCAAAGCAATTAGCTCCCGAACTTACCGGCCCGTTTTTGCGACCGGCCCTAGAAGATTTGCTTTCCAGCTACTTGAATGTCATCGAGGTGCAACTGAAGCTAAGCGAGCACGGCAATCTGACCCCACAGTTGAAGTTGGCCTGCTACCGAATTGTCGAACAGGGCCTTTTGAACGCTGCGAAACACGCCGCCGCAGATCAGGTATCGATAACAGTGATTGAGAATTCGAACCAGCTTGAAATTCTGGTAAAAAATAATGGCGTTCTGCTCCAGCCAAATCCGGTGGCCGGGGCAGGGTTTGCGATTATCGAAGACTGGGTCGGCCAGTTTGATGGCACCTGGTCTCTTAGCAGTGCAGAGAATCAAACAGTTCTTGCGGTGACCCTGCGCTTTTAATTCAAAATGTTCGGATATACACATGTATGTCCGGACAATGAACAGTTGAATGCTCCAAACCAAATTTCCCCTGATTCTGCCTACCATTCGCCTAACCGAAGGTTTCGGATTTGCAGATGATTTCAGGGGTAGAGATGAAATTCAAGGCAATTATTACCGCTCTAGTTTTGGCTTTATTGCAAGCGCTGGTGCCGACTGCGGCAACTGCTAGTGCCCCACAACCGCCAGCCGGTCCGGTTTTTAATCAGGTTCAACTAAAAGTTTTGGCCGACAACGACTTCGCTGTTTTTATGGGTAACGACCAGGAGATTACCCGTCTCTTTTATCAAAACAACGTCGACTGGCCCAGCCAAGTAAACAACATTCAGACCCTGGATGTGTATCCGCTAGCCGGTGAGACTTTCATCTACATCATCCCGATGGGTGGTAACTCTCCCTTCTACACACAGGCAAGCGGAAACATGGGTGGAGAGGAAGACTGGAATGGTGTGCTCAACAACATCCCCCTACTTGACTACCCTGGGGGGCAAGTAGCAGTCGGTCGAAGTGTTAATGATGCCCGTGACATTTACCACTCTGGCTACCTGGTATTTCACAAACACTTTGCCAACTACGAAACTTCTGCAAATGCGATTGCTTCGGGAACATATTCTGTCTCACTAGCAGACGCGCAAGCAGCGAGCCAAAACTTGGTCTGGAGTGCGGCAACCAGAAACGATCATCCACTGATTCCAAACCCCAAACCCGCCTGTTCAGTCTCTTGCTCTGGCTCAAGATTCTCGCCTGCAATACCTGACGGAGCTTGGGATATCCCAGACGCGACAGCGGCCATGTTTAGGTATCCACTGACCAACGCCAACCTACCGGTCTCACCTGGAGACCGCTCAGTAACTGTCACCTGGAAGGATCCGGCGGCAGGCGGAGCAGTTGACAATTACCTAATTGAGTACAAAGAAACCAGTCAGCCCGACTCTTCTTATAAAGTTTTCGGCACCGTGCCTGGCACCTCAAGAACCTCAACAGTTACAGGTCTAACCAATGGAACCGCGTATACGTTGCGGGTTACCGCAAATAACAGCGCTGGCTCTGCCTCATCGTACGGTCGATCGGTGGTTCCTACTGGAACACCGGATCGGCCATCAAACCAAAGTTATGCTGCTGGTGACGGGTCGGTTTCAATCAATTTCAGTCCGCCAGAAAATGATGGCGGTGCCGCGGTAACCAACTACGCCTACACCATCAATGACGGGGTTACCTGGATCACCCGCAACCCAGCCTCAACGGCCTCACCAATCACCATTCCAGGATTAACAAATGGGGTTACCTATCAGGTGAAGCTGCGCGCGATTAATCCATTCGGTGCCGGATCGGCATCTTTGCCAATCACGGTAAAAGCAGGAATCGTTCAAGAGCGAACCCTCACCTACGAAGCGGGTACTTTAGCCCCGGTTACGGGCATGCCGTCTGGAGCAACGCTTACCGCCGGGGCGACATTCACCGTTCCCCCTGGTCCGGCCAGACATAACTTCACTTTCACCGGGTGGAAAGAGGGGAACACCTCGTATGCGCCCGGTGCCACTTACACCGTAGGTGCAACCAACCCAACTCTTACAGCTCAGTGGGTTCAAAACTCACTTCTTGGCGTCACGCCTGGAAGCAGATCGAAGGTGCTTACCTGGAATATTGTTGATGGTCAAAGTATTGACCTGACGGTGGCCGCTGGTAGTGACAACTCGGTTCGGATCCAAATTCCGCAAGGCGCATTGGCGGCCGGAACCGAGGTTATTTTCTGGCGTTTACTCGATGACCAATTGGCTAAATCAAAAATCGATAATCAGCGTGATTACTTCGTAAACCTTGCCGTAACCTGGTCAAAGGGCGACGATGTCAGTACGCCAAAAATAGTCGAAGATGCGAGCACGCCTATTGTTTTGACGCTAATGAACTCATCCATTGTTGCCGGCGCTACAGCTTGGCAAATTGTTGGTGATTCGGTTCGGGAAATTGGCAAGGCTGAGCGAGCCGGAGAACTGATACTTCGTTTCACCGAAGACCCGGTAATCACCGCCGCAAATGTGCCACCAACACCAACCTTCAGCGCCCCAGTGTCAACCGCTGATGGCTTTGAAGTAAACATCACAAACTATGATGCAAACGTGACATGGGAGACCCCCACTGTTTCAGCAGGAGCTGTGACGATCGTTAGCACAACTGGGTCTATTCGAAAGTTGTTAGTCACCGGGCTAGGCGATGGACAATCAGCAACCATCACGCAGCGCACTCTGCTGAGCGGCGTTTACCAAACTGGACGTGTAACCGGAGCGTCAATTTCTACTGCACCTCCGGCAACAAATAACGCAACTCCGGTTCCGGTTCCGGTTAGTGAACAAACTCCTGTGGTGAAAGCCAAAAAGACTTTGATAATCAATGGATTTGCCGGAGGCTCTTGGAAACTCACCAAGAGCGGCAAGCGTTTGCTTGATGCTTTACTGACCAAAAATGCCACGGCAATTTCCTGCGTGGGAAACACTATGGGTCCAACAGTGCTAAAGGTAGACCGTAATTTGGCAACAAGGCGAGCAACAGAAGTTTGCAACTATATTGCTGCCAGAGCTGGCGAGGCCGTTTCAATTAAGGCCGTTGGCAAAACTACAAAAGTGAATAGCAGCAAATACCGTCGAGTGCTGGTCAACCTCGTGTACTAGAAATCACACACTCGCGGAATTGAAAAGGCCCCCAATGTTGGGGGCCTTTTTCTTTCAAATAGACCAAGAGATTTTTACGTGCTCGATAGTTACCCTTAGAACCAAAGTGCCTGAGGCTAAAGTGAAGAAAAAGCAGATTGGTGAACCAGTTGAACGAGACAAGCGGTCCTTCCCACAAGACGCGTGTGGCAAGAACTGCATTGGCAGAGCGCAGCCTGTCAATCGACAGGTTCAGGGGGGTGCTGGTCATCATGATGGTGATCGGCGACTATCTCAGTGGCATCCAGTGGGTTCCAGCTTTTCTAAAACATGCGCCCGATGTCGGGTTTACGATTGCCGACACAGTCGCACCAGCGTTCGTTTTTGTGATCGGCTTGAATTACGGCACATCCTTTAATCGAAGATTCGCCCACGACCCAGTAGCTGCTTACCGGCATTTCATTGTGCGCTACCTCTCCCTGGTGGGCATTGGTGCAATCATCTCGATCGGTTCCCTAGTGGTGGGTGACACTCCAGGCTGGGGTGTCCTGCTCTCACTAGGTGTTGCAGGCCTAATCAATTTGATTTTTATCCGCATCCCCACTTGGGGCCGCTTAGTTATTGGCACAATCATGCTGATCGGCTATCAAATTCTCTTGGATGCGTCCATGTTGCAAAGTGTGCTGGAAGGATCACACGGTGGCCCGTTCGGTGCAATTTCGTGGGCCGCACTGTTGGTGCTTTCAACCGCGGTTGCTGACATTTGGCGCAAGGATCAAAAGCAATACCTTGTGGCAATCTCAACTTTGACTGTGGCGGCAATCGTTTCATCGGTTGTTGTTCCGGTAAGCAAACATCGAGTTTCGCTTAGTTTTGTTTTGCTCACTTTGGCAATCAGTGCAGCCGCATTACTAATTTCCGAATTGATCTCACAAAACTATCCGGACAAACGCGGTTTTCTATGCTGGTGGGGTGAGAACGCTCTTGCGCTCTACATTTTGCACCTTCTGATTCTTGCTGTCGTGGTCTTGCCACCAATTGACTGGTGGTATGTCAACGTGCCGTGGTCGGTTGCCCTTGCGCAACTGGTTGCGATTCTCACCTTCATGACACTGCTGGCAATCTGGATGAAGCGTTGGCGTCAAAATGCCAGATCGAGAAAAAGCCGATGATCGACTACGAAAAGTTCGACAGTGAGTGGCGCAAGATTGGGCTTAGCGGCCCCGCCAGAAGAGCACTAGTAGACGCCAAGCTTTATAAAGTTTCAGACCTGCGCAAAATTACTCTTGAAGAACTTCAATCGATGCATGGCTTAGGCAAATCTTCGATTGCTCGCATTCGGCAAATTATGGCTGCTAAGAAAATCAGTTTTCTTCGAAGTTAAATTTGTGCAAAGAAAAACCCGGCACTCTCAATTGAGAACCGGGGTTGGCGCGCTTGGAGGGAATCGAACCCCCAACCTTCTGATCCTCAGTTATGTTGTAATACCTCTATATAAAGCCTGAGTGGCAATGTGCCCCAGTATTTTATTAGTCAAGCCACCCTTTGCATATATGCCCATTTCCGTCCGTTTCCGTCCATTGAACGGAATATAAACGGAACCTTGAGGGTTTATCCAATAACAGGTAACTCCCTGCGCAGGTTTGGGCAGCAATTCATCGCACATTTGTCTGACCACGGGCCAAGTGCCGAAAGTGCAGCTTTTTCTCCACCCGCGAGGCGCTCAAGAACCAAATCTGCAATGCCATCGACGAACTCCGGAGCAACGCCTGAAGTTACAACACGAGCGAACTTTAGTTCGCGTTCATCCGCCGTTTCTTTGGCTTCGTTGTCGAGATCCCAAATAACCTCGACGTGGTCACTCACGAAACCAATTGGAACAACAATCACACCTTTTGCCCCAGCATCAGCAGCATCGTTAATTGCATCATTTACGTCTGGCTCAAGCCAAGGCACTGATGGCGAACCAGAACGTGACTGATAGACAAGCGACCAGTCTGGCAGGGTCTCGCCCAGCTTCAGTTCGACAATATTCATCGTCACCTCAGCAGCTGCTAAGTGTTGGGCCGCATAGGCACCGCCTTCTGCGTCGATTTTGGCAAACTCTTCTCGTCGAGATTCTGGGCCTGAAGTTGTGCCCATTGCAGTCGGGATTGAGTGTGTCGCAAACATAATCTTTATGTCTGAGGTGCCCAGGCCACTTTCGCGCATTTTGCGAATCTGGTCTGCAAGATCATCGGCAATTGGGGCGATGAATCCAGGGTGGTCGAAATAGTGACGAACTTTGTCAATGTTCAGTTTGCCGACCAAGCCAGTCTCTTCAAGCGCACCCGCAAGATTCTCTCGATACTGGCGGCAACCCGAATATGAGGAGTATGCGCTGGTGACCCAAGCAAGCACATTGCGGTGGCCGTCTTCATACATTTGTTTCACAACGTCAGCAAAAAACGGATGTGAATTTCTGTTGCCCCAATAAATCGGAACGTCGATTCCGCGCTTTGGAAAGTGCTCACGCATCGCAGCCAACAGAGCTCGGTTCTGTTCGTTGATTGGGCTCACTCCACCTAGAGCCAGATAGTGGTGCGAAACCTCTTCGAGTCTTTCGCGGGGCACGCCGCGACCGGCAGTGACTCGCTCAAGATATGGCATCACCTCTTCTGGCCCTTCTGGGCCACCGAAAGAGGTTAGGAGAATTGCGTCGTATGTCATTAGAAATCCTTAATTAGGTTTGCTGTGTCAATTAGTCGGCCGGTGAAAAATGGAAGTTCCTCGCGCACGTGCATGCGAGCTTTTGTATATCTAAGGTCGCGCATCATGTCGACGATTTCGTGAAGTTCGTTTGATTCGAGCGCCAAGAGCCATTCATAATCACCGAGGGCAAATGCCGCAACGGTGCTTGAGGTGATTCCCTCGTATTTGTGACCAGCCACTCCGTGCTCAATCAGCATTTCCCGTCGCTCTTGCTCTGGAATTAGATACCAGTCATATGAGCGAACAAACGGATACATGCAAAGCCACTTTTTAGGCTCTTTGCCAAGCATGAATCCGGGAACGTGCTGCCGATTGAACTCAGCTGGCCTGTGCAAACCCATTCCTGCCCAGTGAGACTTGAAGGCGGTGCCGAATTTCAGCTGGCTGAATTCTCGAAGTGCCTGTTGAACCAACTCAGCTTCACTGGCGTGCAGCCAAAGCAATAGTTCGCTGTCGCCCCTAAAGCCACGGATGTCATAGGCCCCGCGAAAGGTGATGTCTCTCTTCTCGAGACTTGCAAGCCAATCCTGGTATTCGTTGGCCGCCTGCTCACCCGCGTCGGGAGTTTCGATTAATTTGAATGCGCTCCAATTTGTATATCGAATCGTGTGGTTGATTGCGTCAAATTTTGACTGATTCATTGCCCATCCTCTCGTGGTGATCTCTGATGATGCCTAAAAGCCCGTTGCCGCTGATGAAGCTGCCGCACACCTCAACCCCGAGATTCTCCGCATGGGTCTGGAGTTGTGCTGAAAAGTTTTTGACTTCTTCGCTTGGTCGATAGAGTGCGCTCGGCCATCGGACAGTGCGCATCGATTTGAATCTGATGTCTGAGACGCCATAAATATCTGAGGCCTCGAGCCTCACACGTTCGAACAATTCCTCATCGGCCACGCCAATCGCCGATTCGCGTCGAGCCCTGCCGAGACTGAAGCGAATGAGATGTTCGTTGCTCGCCAAGTCGTTCGAAATCCATTTCCATTTTGCATTTAAGTGGGTTGTCGCCTTGGTCATATAGCCGCTGCTTGCGCTGACTAGGGCGCCGCTACCCAGTGGCAATCCATTTAATTGATTTGATTCAACCGAAGCGATGACGAGAGTCGAATCAACCTGAGCTTCGAGAGAATCGTCAGATGGCAATTTGAACAACTTTTGGGCAGCAACAAGTGATGTCGCCAAAGTGATTTTCTGATTTGAGAACTCATCGAGATCTGAGACCACTCGATCGAATTCGAAGTGAACGCCCATCTGTTTTAGGCGGTTGGTCATTTCTTCAACCAATCGGAAAACGCCGCCTTCATAACCGGCGACAGCCGAACCGGGCCTATCAACATTGCCGCGCAATGCAGAGGCAGCTTCAGTAAGCGAACCGGTTTCTTGAAAACTGGCAATCAGTGCCGGCAAGGTTGCACGAACATTGAGATCACGGGCTGAAGATCCGTGAATCCCAGCTATAACTGGGTCAACAAGCTTGTCAACAAATTCTGAACCCAGTCGCAGTTCTACCAATTGAGCTATGGTCATTGCCGCTAATTCATCTGACTTAGGCGGGCTCACTGAGTCTAGTTTTCTGGCGAGATCTAGTGCCGCTTTCGAGATTATTTCGTCCAATTCAACATCGTTCAATGAGGCTGGAATTCCGAAGTATCCGTGTGGAATTTTGTATTTTTGCTCGCTGGAATTCACAATTCGAGCATCATTTCTAGACGGATAGGCGACCTTGTCACCAACGCCCAGATCGTTGACGAGTCGCTCGAAGCCAGCACCCGCAATCGAAAAAGATTCGGCACCCGAGTCAACCTTGATCGATCCTTTGTTGATTGGCATTTCGACTTGCTGAATTAGCCCGCCGGCACTAGTTGCCGAATCAAAAACTGCGACTGTTTCACCGCGACCCACTGCACGAAAGGCGGCGAGCAAACCCGAGAACCCGGCACCGATTACAACGCGATCGAATTTATTCATGGAATCAAGATGTGTGAGCGTGAACAAATTCGACGATTTTTGTGAGCACTTCTGGGTTGGTTTCGGCTGGCACTCCGTGCCCGAGGTTCACAACGTGACCAATAGCAGATTCGCCATCCGCTATCACTTCACGAAGGTGCTGCTCAAGATCAATCCAATCGTCGGTCAATCTATCTGTGTCGATGTTCCCCTGAACTGCCACCTCGCCACCCAGAAGTTCGCTTGCCTCGGCTAGCGAAGTGGCGCTGTCCACGCCAATTACAGTCGCACCTACTTGATGCATGTCCTTCAGAATCGACTTAGTTCCAACACCAAAATGGATGCGCGGAACCGGCTGCCCGGTCGAGTCAACGAGCTGCTGAAGCTGGTCGAAAAGACGCTGGGAATATGGCATTGCGAACTCTCGGTATTCAGCTTCGGTCAGGCGGCCTGCCCAGCTATCAAATACTTGAAGGGCGCTCGCACCAGCCTCAACCTGCGCCACTATGAACTGCGCCGTTACGTCGGCACACCATTTCAAGATTCTTGCCCAGAGTTCGGGCTCGTTGCGCATCATGCTCCGAGACTTTGGCAAGTCTTTCGACGGGCCGCCTTCAATTAGGTAGGAGGCCAGCGTAAATGGCGCGCCGCCAAACGCAATAAGTGGCGTTTTGCCAAGTTCCGCGACTAGACGCTCTACAGATTTGACGATTGGCGAGAATGCCTCGACAGGAATTAGTCGGAGTTCCTCAACCTGAGCCTTGGTTGCAATTGGCCGAGTTATTACTGGACCAACGCCAGCTTTGATATCGACATCGATGCCAGCCAGTTTTAGCGGGATAACAATGTCAGAAAAGAAAATCGCTGCATCTACATTGTGGCGTCTCACCGGCTGCAAGGTAATTTCCACTACCAGGTCAGGATTTAGGCAGCTATCCAACATCGGGATTCCCTCACGGAGCTTGCGATACTCGGGCAGCGATCTGCCGGCCTGGCGCATAAACCAAATTGGCAGCGGTGATGTTCGGCGCCCACGAAGGTTTGAAATCAACGCCGAATTATCGGTCAGTCCAGCGTTCAATGGATGCAGAGGGCTTAGAGTCACGACACAATTATCAAAAGAACTACAGTCAAAAAACTGACACAGTGTCAGGTAGGCACTTGTTATTTTTTGAGTGTGGCTCTTGTTTACCTAGGAACAGATTTTCGCGACACCGCTTTAGCCAGCCTCGAGCATTTCGAGCGTTCAGCTGATGAGATCCTCGTAGCCCTCAAATCTGATGGCTCTCCCCTGGATGGTGTCGCAGTTCTGGCTACCTGCAACCGCTTTGAAGTCTATTTCGAAGCCTCAGAGTTTCATTCATCCGTTGATTTCGCTAGCGAAGTAATCGCCAATAAATTGAATAAGACTACTGACGAGATTAAAGGCACTCTCAAAGTTCTGTATGCAGATGCTGTGCCAAAGCATTTGTTTTCTGTGGCAGCCGGCCTTAGCTCGATGATTGTCGGCGAACAAGAAATAGCAGGGCAGGTAAAACGCTCGCTTGGAAAAGCTCACCGCTTGGGTTTTTCGTCTAAGGCTTTAAATCAACTGTTTCAAAAGGCTTCGTCAGTGGCAAAACTTGTTACTAACACAACGAACTTAGGGGCCTCTGGTCGTTCAGTTATCACAACTGCGCTAGAGCTTGCCGACAAAAAATTGCAAGGACTTTCAGGCAAAACCGCTTTGTTGGTTGGCACCGGAGCCTATTCTCGAGTTTCGCTAGCCGCTATGGAACGACAAGGTGTTGAGAAAATTTATGTTTTCTCGAGAGCTGGGCGTGCTGAAAAATTTGCCGAGACTCACCACACGCAGCCGATATCGAAGGCTGATTTGGTCGAAACTATGGCAAAGGTTGATCTCGTTGTTTGTGCGAGCGGAAACACTGATCCCGCTATAGATTTGCAACTTTCGAAAGAGGTGGCCGACCTTCGTGCCAGAAGAGGGATCAGGCAAGATCTAATTTTGATCGATGTGGCCTTAAGTCGCGATGTAGAGCCCTTGGTCGGGTCAGTAGCCGGGATGTTTGTCATCGACCTTGAGGAACTAAAGCAACATGCACCCAAGGAACATCGCGAAACCATAAAGAGCGCGGAGGCAATTGTGAATGCTGCTGCGGCTGAATTCGAAGAACAGTCGGCGTCGAATTCCGTCGACCTAGTCTTGGCCGCACTGCATGCTCACGTAGGGATTTGGGTGGACCGAGAAGTTGACGCCGTCCGCAGAAAATCTGGAGATGATGCAGCTGTGGATGTTGAGAAATCACTTCGAAGAGTGGCCAACGCTCTGCTTCACGCCCCTTCAGTCAAGGCCAAAGAGTTGGCTATGGCGGGCAACCATGAGGACTACATTCGCGCAGTGAAATTGCTCTTTGACATTCAGATTGGTGATCGGTCAGATGAAGAAAACTAAATTGCGTGTAGGAACTCGAGGCAGCCTGCTGGCCCTAACCCAAACGCGAATTTTTACTGGCGAGCTAACGCGACTTCACCCAGAGATTGAGATTGAAGAGGTTCTTATTCAAACTCATGGCGATTTGAGCACTGAACCACTTAGTGAGTCCAAAACTCCCGGTGTGTTTGTCAATGCGCTGCGAGACGCATTGTTAAATTTCCAAGTTGATTTCATAGTCCATTCAATGAAAGACCTTCCGGCAAATCCGCATCCGGCGATTGCCACTGCGTGCGTGCCAAGTCGTCAAGATTCTCGTGACGGTTTAGTTAGCAAAAACAATCTTCGATTAGACGAGCTCCCATCGGGCGCAATTGTTGGCACCTCATCCCCTAGGCGCGCGGCAAGCATCCGTCAGAGTCGGCCCGACCTAGTCATTGCCGATATTCGCGGAAACATCGACACCCGAATCGCCAAGGTTCAGGGCGGAGAATATGATGCCACGCTGCTTGCTATGGCCGGCCTGAACCGGATCGACAAATCTGATGCTGTCTGCGAAATATTTGAGACCGAGAATTTTGTGCCTGCCGCTGGTCAGGGGGCCCTATCAATTGAATGTCGATGGGGCGATTCAGACTTGATATCGCTTCTCGCAGAGCTTGATGACGCAGAGACACGTCTAGTCACAACTGCTGAACGATCGGTTCTGAGTGGGCTAGAGGCAGGCTGCGCAACGGCCATTGGCGCGAGCGCTAAATATGTTGATGGCACCTTAATCCTGATGACAGAACTAGCCGTCGAGAGCACTGGCGAATCTCAACTTGTTAAAAGAAGTGCCCACTCGTCACTTGACGATATTGAAGCAGCAACGAGGCTTGGACATGAGGCGGCGAAGGAATTGCTAGGCGGCGACTTGGCAAGGAAAGCGGCCTGGAAATGACCGTCCTATTGATTCGCGCAAATAGGAATGACATTGATGCTCAACATTTGGCTGCCCTGGGAATTAGTTCGCGAGTCGACCCATACCTTCGAATCTCATCGGTCAAGAACATAGCCGGTGCGATGCGCATGCTCAGTGAGCTCGACGATGCTAAGAAATCAACCGCGCGACCAACTTGGCTAGCAATTACCTCCACGAATGCGCTGTCTTATTTTGATGACCTGTTGCCGGAACACGAGCTTGATCGAATCTTTGATAAAAACAGCAATGTGAAGTTTGCTGCGATTGGCAACCAAACCAGCTCACAGTTGATTGCTAGAGGTGCAACCGAGGTTTTGCAGCCTGTTAATGCGAATTCAGAGTCTCTGGCAGACCTAATGTGCAAAGGCACGGCGGGTACGGTCGTTATTCCCAGCGGCTCAATAGCTATGGAAACCCTTGCTAATCGTTTAGCGGATAGCGGATTCAAGATCGTATCCGAGGTCGTTTATGAGACGAGTTTTGTATCTGAATCCCCAGTCTCGGTTGACGAAGTTCGTGACGGCATGTTCGACGCTGTCTTGTTGAGGTCGCCTAGTGCAGCACGTGCATTCGAACAATTCAACCCAAATGCTTCGGTGAAAGTAATTTGCGCTGGTGAGGCGACGGCCATTCAAGCCCAAAAGCTTGGACTAAACGTGGCGGCTGTTTCTGCCGGGCCAGACCCGCAATTAGTTGCCCAAACAATCGCAAAAGTAATAGGAAGTCAAAAGTGATTGAACGCCCACGCAGACTGAGAGTCAACGAAGCGATGAGAGATCTTGTTGCCGATGTAACCCTCGAGCCAAAGAACTTGATGTTACCGATTTTTGTAAAGGAAGGTCTCGAGGCACCTCGATCCATTGAAGGCATGGCAGATGTTCTGCAACATACAGAACAATCATTTTTGGACGTTCTCGATGACGCTATTGGTGCAGGCATTAAGTCGGTCATGTTTTTTGCCGTGCCAAAAATTAGAGATGCCAAAGGCAGCCAAGCAACAGCAGAGAATGGGATCTTGAGCCGAGTAATTAGATCAGCTCGTGCACACGTGGGTAATGATTTGGTTCTAGTTGCAGATCTATGTCTAGATGAATTTACCGATCATGGGCACTGCGGTGTGCTTGATAATCAGGGCTTAATTGACAACGATTCAACACTGATTCGCTATGCCGATATGGGCCTAGTTTTAGCAGCTGCGGGGGCCGATCTGCTCGGCACCAGCGGCATGATGGATGGACAGGTTGCTTCAATTCGTAAAGCCCTTGACTTGCGCGGCTTTGAGAACACCGGCATTCTCGCCTACTCGGCCAAATACGCCTCGGGTTTTTATGGTCCATTTCGAAATGCGGTTGAATCTGCACTCGATGGTGATCGAAAGACGTATCAGCAGGATTACCGACGCACTCGCGAGGGTCTGGCTGAAGTGGAACTCGATTTAGCAGAGGGGGCGGATCTCATCATGGTCAAGCCAGCGCTGGTTTACCTAGATGTAATCGCAAAGGCAGCCGCTGTAAGCAATAGGCCGGTTGCGGCCTACCTGGTTTCTGGTGAATACGCGATGGTAGAAGCTTCCGCCAAGGCTGGAGTCATTGACAGAGAGTTAGCGATTTTCGAAATCCTATATTCCATTCGACGGGCTGGGGCTCAGATCATTTGCACATACTGGGCACTTGAATTCGCTAAAAAACTGAAAGAGCAACGATGAGCAACACTCTTGGATCTGAGCAGTGGCACGAGCGTGCCAAGAAACTTATTCCAGGCGGTGTGAGCTCGCCAGTCAGAGCATTTACGTCAGTTGGCGGAACTCCTCGATACTACGTTCGCGGCGAGGGTTCAAAAATTTGGGACATCGATGGAAACGAGTACGTCGACCTTGTCAACTCTTGGGGACCCATGATTCTTGGACATGCACACCCTCAGGTTGTCTCGAAGGTGTCGCAAGCCGTAGAAAATTCATTTTCATTCGGAGCTCCTGGGCCAGGCGAGGTTTTGCTTGCTGAGGAAATCAGTCTTCGAGTGCCGGCTTGTGAACGTGTGCGATTTGTTTCAAGCGGCACCGAGGCGGTTATGACGGCCGTTCGCCTGGCGAGGGCCGCGACGCATAGGAATTTGATAGTCAAGTTTGCTGGCTGCTACCACGGCCACAGCGATGCCTTGTTGGTTCAGGCCGGATCAGGAATTGCGACACTCGGCCTGCCAAATTCACCTGGCGTGACCGCGGGTCAGGCGCAAGACACCGTCGTTTTGGAATACAACAATGCGCTGCAGTTGGAGGAACTTTTTACTGAACGCGGTGAGCAGATTGCTGCAGTTATTACCGAGCCAACGCCAGCCAACATGGGAGTTGTTCCTCCGGAACAAGGTTTCAACAAACTGATTGCCGATACCGCTCACAAATATGGCGCGTTGATGATTCTCGATGAGGTTATGACCGGTTTTAGAGTTTCAAAAGGTGGATGGTGGGGCAAGTTTGCTGCCACTGAAGACTGGACTCCCGACATCTTCACATTTGGAAAGGTTATTGGCGGAGGCATGCCCCTGGCTGCGCTTGGTGGCTCAGCCAAAATAATGGAGCTCTTGGCCCCGACTGGTTCGGTCTATCAAGCGGGAACTCTCAGTGGAAACCCGGTTGCAACGGCAGCCGGATTAGCGACGCTAGAACTTTGTGACGAAAGCCTTTACGACACTCTTGACTTGAGGGCTCGTCAGGTAGGTGAGGGCATATCTGATGCTTTGACGCGAGCAGGTGTCGGCCACAGTTATCAGACCGGCGGAAACCTGTTCTCTTTCTTCTTCACTCCAAATCGTGTTAGAAATTTCTCTGAGGCTCAGTTGCAAAATACCGAGGTATTCGCAAAGTTCTTCCATTCCTTGCTAGATCAGGGCGTCTCAGTTCCTCCTTCTGCCTATGAGGCATGGTTTGTCTCTGGCGCGATCACAGACCTCGATGTTGAAAGAATTATCGAGGCTGCTGCGATAGCTGCAAAAGTTGCCGCAAGCTAACTCACGTTAGATTCATTGCCGATTCGCGATCGCCGATGTAACCTTTATTGGTTATGGTCACAGCAAAATCCGATGAGCGCCGAAAGGCGATTTTGCGCGCATCCATAGACCTTGTTTCAGAGCATGGAGCCGAATGGCTGACCATGGCTCGAATAGGTGAGGCTACGGGCTTATCTCGCTCTGCCATCTATCAATATTTTGAATCCAAAGATCACGTCTTGGGTGAACTATTGATCGATGACATGGCAGATCTAAGTAATGAAATAGACCGGATTGTGGCGTCCGTCAATGATCCAATGGAGCAAATTCGAATCTGGATTCACTATTCACTCGCCCACCTTGCGAGTGCAGACCACCTAGTAGTGCGTGAAATTTCGATGACCCACCTTCGAGAAGAGCAGCGTGGCGAACTAATGGCTATGCACGGGTTCTTCTTGACGACTCTGCACTCACCGCTAATTCAACTTGGAGTTTCTGACCCCACGTCTCTAGGAAGCATGATTTTTGGTGCTGTGAACAGTGCGGCCCAGAGAATCTACTCGGGCAAATCTTTTATTCATGAGGCAGCAACTCTCGAGAAGTTTGTGATTGCGGGCATCGAAGCCGCTATCTAAACCGCATATCTATAAATGAAAAGAGACCCATTTCTGGGTCTCTTTTCATTTGGTGTGCTTGAACGGGTGAGGTCAAAGGCGGCTCGCGAACAAGCGAGTCGACCGACCGAAGAGTCCCGACAAGCGCAAAAAAGCCCCGCGATTGCGGGGCTTCTTAGTTGGCGCGCTTGGAGGGACTCGAACCCCCAACCTTCTGATCCGTAGTCAGATGCTCTATCCGTTGAGCTACAAGCGCATTGCGTTGAGATTCAAGCGCAGGTTTCTGAACCAAAGGCCCAGACAACTTTGACAGTCTAGCCGACTGCGGTGAGGTTGTAAACCGGCGGTGCTGCTAGCACCGGGCATCCGTGGCGGAGTCGGAGGGATTTGAACCCTCGAGGGAGATTTAACCTCCCTACCCACTTAGCAGGCGGGCGCACTCGACCGGGCTATGCGACGACTCCACGGACTTGAATAGTCTAGGCGAAAACTATTTGGTAAGCCAAACGGTGGTGTTTGGCCCAATTTTGCCATCGACTAGCGGCTGGCTGGTAAGAACAACATTTCCGGCCGGTAACTTCACCAACTTCTCTCCAAAGTTTGTAATTGACTGCCATCCGTTTGGTCGAACAAAATGCACAACCTTGTTGTTGAAAATGTGGTTGACCCAACGAAGTTCTTCAACAGTTTGCAGCTTGCGACGCAAGCTCAATGCCTGTCGATACAGTTCGAGAGTTGAACCTTCGACTCCGTCTTGCTTGTCAACTGCAACATCAGCAAACCAGGATGGCTGCGGCAAGTGCGAACCGCCGGGTCCGAAGCCAAACGAGGTGCCAGAGGCAGACCAAGGCAGAGGCACGCGGCAACCATCGCGGCTTAGTGCTTTGCCTGGGTTTCTAAACCATTGCGGATCTTGCATGCGCTCACTTGGAATATTGAGTGGCTCGTGCAAACCAAGTTCTTCACCTTGGTACAAGTAGGTAGACCCGGGCAAAGCCAAAATCAACATGGTAGCGGCGCGTGCCCGCTCAAGCCCTTGCTTGAAGTTGATTTTAGATTCGCGATCTGGGCTCAAAAACCATTCGGTCAGATTTGTGCCATTTGGCAGACCGAAACGTGTGGCGTGACGGATTACATCGTGATTCGAAAAAACCCAGGTTGTTGATGAACCATAAGATTTAGCCGATTTTAAGTTGTAATCGATAATCTCTTTGAACTTTTTGGCCCGCCAAGGTGCGCCCAACAAATCAAAACTGAAAGCCTGACCCAACCCCTTTTCGCTGGCGTAGGCAGCTCGTCGATTTGCGTGCACCCAGGCCTCGGCTACAGCAACTCGCGGTGGGTCATACTGATTGAAAACTTTTCGCCATTCGGCATAGATTTCGTGAACCTCATCACGGTCGAATAAGTCATCGGTGCCATCGTTTTTCATAACCTCGAGGTCAAAGGCTAAACGGTTTGGCAAGTGCCCGCCTTTAAGGTTCTTAACCAGCGCGTGCGCCACGTCTACTCGATAGCCGTCGACACCACGGTCTGACCAGAAGCGCAAAGTTTTCAAAAAGTCTTCGCGCACCTCAGGGTTATCCCAATTGAAATCTGGCTGTTCCTTGGCAAAAAGATGCATGTACCATTGCCCAGGTTTACCATCTGGTTCAGTGATGCGGGTCCAGCCGGTGGGGCCGAAATGGCTTACCAGTTCTGAGGGCCTAATCTCACCATGCTCGCCTTTGCCGTCTCTAAAAATGTAACGCTCGCGCTCGGTCGAACCCGGTGCGGCTTTTAGGGCAGCCTGAAACCAAGGGTGCAGGTCGGAAGAATGATTAGGCACTATGTCGACAAAAATACGAATTTCGTTGCGGTGCAATTCGTTGACCATCTCGTCGAATTCGGTGAGGGTTCCGATCCGCGGGTCAACGTCGCGATAGTCAGCAACGTCATAGCCGCCATCGGCGAGAGCCGAAGGATAAAAAGGTGAAAGCCAAACAGCGTCAACACCTAGTTTTTTCAAATAAGGAATGCGGCTGATGATTCCTTTTAGGTCACCAATTCCATCGCCGTTTTCATCAGCAAAACTGCGCGGATAAATCTGGTAGACAACTGCTTGACGCCACCAATCGGCAGGCCCTGTTAGGAAGGTGTATTCGCTCATCCGAGAATTCTATCTATGTGGTGGGGTGTCAGTTCTAACTCGAGCTAGTTGTGGTTTTTAGCTGGAGCAAGTTGTTGTTGCTGCGTTTGTGCCTCGAGCCCACTCTGGCAAAACATCGCTCTCGGCATCTGCCGAAACTGAAGGTGAAGGCGAAGGTGTTTCGCCATCTTTCACAATTGCACCAGAGCCGGTGTTAGCTTTTGCCAAAATAAGCGGCTCGTCATTTCGAATCTTTTCAAACAGGATGTTGGCCTGCTCATAAATAGGAGCAACGCGACCCGAATATGGTGCCGGCAAACCGCCACGCGCAGGAACCTGCAAGAAAGTTATTTTGTCGAGGTCAACGTTTCGCAGAGCAGAAGCTATTGCCACCATCACGTTAAGGTCGGTCAGACTCTCGCTGAGCTTCATGTTTCGTGCAGCAGCATTTGCCAAAGAGTAGAGCCTTACTGGGTCTGTTAGAACACCTTCAGATTTCACTTTTCGCACCAGTGAGGTTAGAAACGTTTGCTGGTTTGAAATGCGACTGAGGTCTGAGCCATCGCCAACACCGTGTCGGGTGCGCAGGTACTGAAGTGCTTGTTTGCCCTGCAAACTGTATTCACCGGGCTCTAAGTAAAGCTTGGTGTAAGGGTCAGAAATTGGCTCGGCCACACAAACATCGACTCCGCCGATGGCCGTTGACATCTCGATGACACCTTTGAAATCAATCATGGCCAAATAGGGGATGTCGACGCCGGTGAGTTTTTCAACAGTCAGCAGGGTGCATCCTGGGCCGCCATTCGCGATAGTCGCATTTATTTGGCCAAGGCTCTGCGGAAGATAACCTGGGCCGCCGGAAGTGCTTGGGCAAGCAGGCCACTCGACTAGCAGGTCTCGCGGAAAACTAAGGGCAACTGCGTTTTTACGATCTTCAGAAACGTGCAGCAAGATGATTACGTCAGCCAGTTCTGATGTGTCGTTGCCATAGCCGCCACCCTGACCTTTTCGGGTGTCACTGCCAACCAACAGCATGTTTAGCGGGCCCTTTAGGTCTTCGGCAGTAATAGGTTTTGCGCCAGCCAAGGTGATTCCATTGGCTTTAATCGAGTTGCTAAGTTCCCAGGCGGAAACGCCGACCACGGCAATTGCTGCACCGGTAATCGCACCAACCAGTTTGAAGAATAAACCCCAAAACCCTTGAGCTTTAGTCTGAACTTTGATGCGACCGTGCCTGGCGAAACCTTTTCGTTTTGGTTTGCGCTTATCGCGACGCGAAGTTTCAAGCGGTAACGGATTTTCAGACATTAGTTTCTAAGTTTAAGAGACAGAACCTGGATGCGATAGAGCTCTCAAAGAATTGTCAGGAATTGGAAATGGGGCGATCGGCTATCGAGAAACTAACAACTTGTCGCATACAAAAGCAAAAACCCGCCGAAGTTTCGACGGGTTTCTTTTTGCTGGCGGAGGCCGTGGGATTCGAACCCACGAGACATTGCTGCCCACTGGTTTTCAAGACCAGCTCCATCGGCCACTCGGACAGACCTCCGCGTAAGAGTTTAGTGGCTAGCCGCGCGAGAACAAAATGCCCTCGAAATCGGCCAGCACATTAGCTACTCCCTCATCTTCGACCGACGAGGTAATTGCGGTTGCCGCCAGTTTGACCGCCTCGGGCGCTTGCCCCATGGCAAAAGCCAAACCGCCGCGCTCGCGAGCCCAATCAAACATTGGGATGTCGTTATGTCCATCACCCATGACAATAACTTGATCGGCCCGGATGCCAAGTTGCTGCCTTTGCTTCTCGAGACCCGAAGCTTTAGTAACACCCTTAGGGGCAATGTCGAGCCAGGCGGTATAGCCGATTGCATATGAAACCGACTGCAACCCAACTCGACTGATGACATCGCTAAAAGATTCAACATCGTGACCAGGCGACAAGACCACAACGCGAGAAACCGGATGACTTTTTAGGTCGTGCAAGTCGGTTTCGTTATTGATATCGCCAAGTGCGTATTCGGGAAAAGGTCGGTGAAAACGATACGAGCCATCAACATCTTCAACGGCAAAATGCGCGTCGGGAAGATGCTCGATGAGTTGATCGAGAATTTCGGTTGGGTCGAAAGTAATTACCTCGTGCGGTTTAAATCCTCGTTCGTGATGATCGGCCAACTCGATAGTTACAGCGCCGTTAGAGCAAACGGCAAACCCCTGGTTGATACCTACTTCACGCACCACCGGAAAAGCATTCGCTGCACTGCGACCGGTGGCAATGATCACCTCGTGGCCAAGCGATCGAATTCGTTGAACTTCACTGACCACGCGCGGAGCCAAATAGCCGTTGTCGTGCACCAGCGTGCCATCGATATCGATGGCAATCAGCCAGCGATCGTCAGCGGCTAGGGGCATTGATTACCTCTGCGCCGCCAAGGTAAGGTCGCAACGCCTCTGGAATGCGAACCGAACCATCTGCCTGCTGATGATTTTCCAGGATGGCCACCAACCAGCGGGTGGTCGCCAAAGTTCCGTTTAGGGTTGCAGCAACACCGGTTTTGCCATCGGCTTTGCGATAACGAACGTTTAGGCGACGACCCTGGAATGTCGTGCAGTTCGAGGTCGAAGTTAGTTCGCGATAGGTTCCCTGGGTTGGCACCCAGGCCTCAGCATCAAATTTGCGAGCAGCGCTGGAACCCAAATCACCGGCAGCGGTATCGATCACCCGGTAAGGCAGTTCGCAAGCCTGCAACATGGCCTCTTGAAAACTCAACAGCTTCTCGTGCTCTGCTTCAGAATCGGCCGGATCAATGTAGCTAAACATTTCGAGCTTATTGAACTGGTGCACGCGCAAAATACCTCGGGTGTCTTTTCCATGGCTGCCAGCCTCGCGTCGATAGCAGGTGCTCCATCCGGCGTAACGCAATGGCCCATTCGATAGGTCGATGATTTCATCGCGGTGGTAGCCGGCTAGGGCAACCTCTGAGGTGCCGGTCAAATACAGTTCATCGGCTGGCAGGTAGTAAATCTCATCGGCGTGAGCGCCTAAGAAACCGGTGCCGGCCATAACCTCTGGGCGAACCAGAGTTGGGGTGATCAACGCCGTGAAGTTGTGCTTGGTGGCGTAATCGAGGGCCATGTTCATCAAGGCCAACTCGAGACGGGCGCCCCAGCCTTTCAAAAAGTAGAAACGGGAACCAGAGATTTTGGCGCCGCGCTCTATGTCGATGATGTCGAGTAGCTCACCTAGAGCAACGTGATCGCGAGCCTCAAAATCGAATTTGGGTTTAGAACCAACTTCTTTGACAACTACATAGTCGTCTTCACCCCCGGTTGGCACACCCTCGATAACGACGTTTTCAATTTTCCAAAGGATGGCATCGAGTACAGCTGAAGCATCGTTGGCAGCAGCGTCGGCTGCTTTTACCTTGGCCGCTAACTCTTGTGCTTGGGTAACTAGAGCCTGCTTCTCTTCTTTTGGTGCTGCGGCAACTAATTTTCCGAACGCATTCTGCTCGGCTCGCAACGCCTCAAAATCTTGCAGCGCCTTGCGCCATGCATTGTCGGCAGCAACTGCCTGGTCGACCAATGTTTCGTCGGCCAAACGGGCGCGCTGTGACGCCTTGATGGCATCCGGGTTTTCTCTAAGCAGATTTAGGTCAATCACGCGCTTAAGCCTACCTTTTCGAATTACGCTGAAGGGTATGGCCAACAAGCGTGCGGCGGTTATTTATTATCCGGGTCGCATCGATCGAAGACGATTGATGGGCCTGATTCACGCAAATCTGTTGCCGGCTGGATGGGAACCAACGCTCTGGTTTCGAACTACTCCCCAAGAACATGGCGGGGTTCAAGCCCAGCGAGCAATTGCGCAAAACGTCACACACATTTTGGTAGCCGGTGGTGACGGCACAGTTCGTGAGGTGCTCGAGGCCGTGGCTAATTCGGGTTCGGCAGAAAAAGTCACAGTCGGAATTTTGCCCAGCGGCACCGGTAACGTGTTGGCGCGCAACCTTAGGCTCGAACTGAATGATCTGGCGACCGCGGTGCGACGGGGTCTTTTAGGCAATCGACACCCGATGGATATGGGCCTCGCCCGCATCATCGGAGCTGATGGGGTCAGAACCGAAATGCTTTTTGCCGTGATGGCCGGAGTGGGTTTAGACGCCAAAATTATGCAGCGCACCGACACCGCAAAAAAACGAAAATACGGTTGGGTCGCCTACATCGAAGGTGGATTCAAGTCGCTGCCATTGCAGTACGCAAAATTGCGAATCAGATGCGATGCCAACGAGCCAAAAACGCTGCGAGTGCTAACGCTGCTGGTGGGCAATGCCGGTTGGTTGCCCGGCAACCTTGGGCTAATGCCCGATGCTTCACTTGACGATGGTCGGCTCGACGTAGCGGCTATCGCCCCGCGACGCGCGTGGGAGTGGGTCGACTTTTGGTCGCGCGTGGGTTTTGCCAATAAGTATGTGCGACCAAATCGTGTTGGCCGGCAACTGCTAGATGCCACCGCAAATGTGAAGACTTTAGAAAACATGCGCGGCGCAAAAATTAGGGTTACCCCCGAATCACCGATTTACATGCAACTCGACGGCGATCCTTTTGGAGAGATCAGTGAAGTTGAATTCGAGGTAGTTCCGCGGGCGGTCGTCATCCGCAGTTAGGTGCTATTTGCCGGCCTTCAGCTGCTTCAGCCAGGAGGCTGCGTCGGCGAACTCGACATTTGAGTTATTACCCTCGTGCACTGATTTTTGTTTGTCAGCTCGAGGGTATGAACCCAAGAACAATACCTTGGGGCTGAAACGATGCAGACCCATCAACGCCTCAGAAACTGCTGAATCAGCGATGTGACCCTGGGCATCGATGTTGAAACGGTAGCGACCGAGGCGATCACCAATCGGGCGCGACTCAATTCGCGAAAGGTTGACACCGCGGGCGGCAAACTGCTCGAGCATTTCAAGCAATGCACCAGGGCGATCAGTAGGCAATTCAACAATTACCGAGGTCTTATCTCTTCCGGTTGGCTCAGGCATTGGCCCAGCCAAACCGATTTGAATGAAGCGAGTTTGAGCGTTCTTGTTCTCGCCGATATTTCGAGCCAGAGTTTTAAGCCCATAATGCTTGACGATGGTGGGGGCAGCTACCGCAGCATCGGCAAAATCATTGTCCAGCAAGGCAGCAGCAGCGGCCGCGGTTGATGTAGCCGGCAGATGTGCGTGCTGGCTGAGGTTAGCGCTTAGCCAGGCTCTCGTTTGAGCGTAAGCAACCGGATGCGTCGAGACTGTGCGAACATCTTTGAGCACGGTGCCCGGGCGGGCAACCAGGTCGAAAGTTACCGGCACTAAATATTCGCCGTAGATTCGAACATTTTCTGTAATTGCTAAAGCATCAGCGGTGGCTGAAACTCCACCCTCAACCGAATTTTCAACCGGGATAATCGCGCGAAAAGCTCGCCCAGAAATCACATCGTCGATTGCCTCTTGCACGTGGGCTACCGAACGGTGGTTTGCTCCCTTAGCTTCAGCGACCTGAGCAAGGGCAAGTTCGGTGAAGGTACCTTCTGGGCCCAGGTATGAATAGGTCTTCTTTGCTGAAGTGTTACTCGCTCGAGGTGACATAAGTAAAGGTTAACGACCAAAATGGGTTTATGAGTGAGCGCGCAGGCCAAAAAGCCCAACAATCTGATTTGGTAAACATCGACAAGTTGTTGGCCGCCTATTTCGAAATTACGCCGGATGTGACCGTCGCCGAGCAAAAAGTTACCTTTGGTACTTCGGGGCACCGCGGCACCGCTTTAAATGGCAGTTTTAACGAAGTGCATATTGCGGCTATCACTCAAGCGGTTGTGGAATACCGTGCGACGCAAAATATTCACGGGCCAATCTATGTGGGTAAAGATACGCATGCGCTTTCGGGGCCGGCCGAACAAACCGTGCTCGAGGTTCTTGCCGGCAACAACATCATTGCGATGGTCGATGCTGAAGACCGTTATGTGCCAACTCCCGCCGTCTCGGTAGCAATCATCAATCACAATGCAGGCAAGCCAGTAGGCGATTCGCATTTGGCCGACGGTCTGGTGATTACCCCGAGCCACAACCCACCAACCGATGGTGGAATCAAATACAACCCACCACACGGTGGCCCGGCAGATTCTGATGCCACCAACTGGATTGCCGAACGTGCTAACCAAATAATTTTGAACAGCTCAACCGAGGTGCGAAGGGCAAAGCCAGCAACCACAAAATTCCACTTCCGCGATAACTATGTTTCGCAATTGGCCGAGGTGTTGAACTTGGATGCGATTCGCGATGCCGGAGTTACCATCGGTGCCGACCCGATGGGTGGCGCCTCGGTTGACTACTGGGGTGCAATAGCTGAGCGCTATGCCCTGCAACTCACCGTGGTAAACCCCGAGGTCGATTTTCAGTTTGGTTTCATGACTCTCGACTGGGATGAAAAAATTCGTATGGACTGCTCGAGCCCATACTCGATGGCCTCGCTAATCGAGGGTCGCAACCGCTACGACATATCGACCGGCAATGATGCCGATGCCGATCGCCACGGAATTGTCACTCGTGATGGCGGTTTGATGAACCCAAACCATTTCTTGGCAGTTTCAATTGACTACCTCTTCCGTCACCGCCCAAACTGGTCGCCTGACGCAGCTGTTGGAAAAACCATGGTCTCTTCATCAATCATCAACCGCGTTGTGAAAGATCTGAATCGCAAACTGATCGAGGTTCCGGTTGGATTCAAGTGGTTTGTGCCTGGGCTCATCGATGGCTCGGTTGGTTTCGGCGGTGAAGAATCCGCCGGGGCATCATTCTTGCGAATGGATGGCAATGCCTGGTCGACCGACAAAGATGGTTTGATTTTGGCACTGCTCGCCTCTGAAATTACCGCTGTCACCGGAAAAACCCCAAGCCAGCACTATGTTGACCTCACCGAGAAATATGGTGCGCCGGCTTACGAGCGTATTGATGCGGCCGCAACCCTAGAGCAGAAGGCGAAGTTGGCAAAACTAGCAGCCGATGCTGTGAACGCCAGCGAATTAGCGGGTGAAAAAATCACCGCGATTCTTACTCATGCCCCGGGCAACGGAGCCGCACTCGGCGGTTTGAAAGTGGAGACCGAAAATGCGTGGTTTGCCGCGAGACCTTCGGGCACCGAAAACGTCTACAAAATTTACGGCGAATCGTTTAGGGGCGACGCTCACCTTCGACAAGTTCAGGCCGAGGCGAAAGACCTTGTTGATTCGGTGCTTGGTTAGACGACGGCTCACTGCACACTAAAGTCGGTCACGTTGACCCCGGCCTACTTCGGCGACAGCGAACTTAGTGCGGCGTGGCCGAGCCTAGTACGTAGGCGCAGCTGGCAACCTTAGGTAGCGTTCATAAACCGCTACCCGCAAGTTTTTCATCTCGGCGGCAATTTGTACGCCAACATAGCGCAGATGCCAAGGCTCAAATTGGTAACCGGTATAGTCGGTCTGCCCCTTTGGGTATCTAATGATGAAGCCGTACTGCCAAGCGTTTGCCGCGAGCCATTTGCCGGCTTTGGTATTGGCAAAGCAGATTTGAATTACGCAACCTTGGCCAGCCGCACTAACGTCGACCGCCAGTCCAGTCTGATGTTCTGAATAACCCGGACGAGCGGCGAGCGCCTCACCCGCAACTAACCCAAGTCGGGCAACTTGATTGCGATGAATAAAAACCTGAGTTGAGTAGGCGCGGAAACTACTGTTCACCAGCAAGGTGCCGGCGCCGGCAGCTTTCATAGCCTTGGCTAATTTGATGAAGTTTGGAGCAGCCGCTTTATGCATTCGACCCCCGGGAATATTGCGTAGCCAAGTCGCACGATCGGCTGGGTTATCGAGCCAATCAATGATGGTGAGTGGGGTTTGTTTGTTCACCAGCAAGGTCACCGATGAGGGAGTGGAAAGGTCTAATCCGCGTCCCGGTATTGATGGGGTGGTAGGAAGAGGCTGGGGGCTTGCCGATGTCGATGGGTTGGGCGAGTTTGATGGTGATGGTGAAGCCGACGGGCTTACCCCAACGCTCGGGCTAGCACTGGGTGAGGCTGAAGGGGTCGCATCAACTGCACTTGCAGAATTTGAAACAAAAAGCAGCACAAAAACCGCTGGAATAGTTAGAAAGACTTTCCAATTTAAGGGTTTAGGCTGATACACGAATTACAGCCTAACTTTCAAAATCAAAGAGAGCTCTTATGTCGCGTGAAAAACGCAAAGCGGCAGCAGCTGAGTCTGCCAAAACCGGAGTTATGACCCCGGCCCAAATCAAACTAGTTTTAGTTGGCCTAATGGCCGGAATGTTCCTATCGGCACTTGACCAAAGCGTGGTTGGCAGTGCAATGCGCACCATAGCCGACGACCTTAAAGGTCTTGAGTTGCAGGCTTGGGCCACCACTGCCTACCTCATCACATCAACCGTCACCACACCTATTTACGGCAAGCTCGGTGACATCTTTGGTCGCCGGGTGCTATTTATCTCGGCCATTGCAATCTTTATCGCTGGATCGGTTGGCGCCGGTTTCGCGGCAAGCATGTTTGAACTTGCCGCCTGGCGTGCAATTCAAGGTTTGGGTGCCGGCGGTTTGTTCTCGCTTGCTTTGACAATCTTGGCCGACATCGTTCCACCTCGTGAACGTGCTCGCTATCAGGGCATGTTTTTGGCCGTGTTCGGAACATCTTCGGTAGTTGGCCCGCTCGTGGGAGGCTTGTTTGCCGGTATCGATCAACTTTTGTTCATCGACGGCTGGCGCTGGGTGTTCCTTATCAATCTCCCGATTGGCATTTTGGCACTGCTCGCAGTTGTCGCATTTCTGCACGTGCCTCACACCCCGGTGAAAGCTCGAATCGACTGGTGGGGTGCGGTGACAATCATCGTCGGTGTTGTTCCGTTGCTGCTTTTGGCAGAACAGGGTCGAGAGTGGGGGTGGGCATCACCTTTGGCGCTCTCGATGTTGGCGCTTGCCATCGTTGGAATCGCCTCGTTCATATCAATCGAACGACGAATGGGTGATGCAGCGCTGTTACCGCTCAAACTATTTAGCAGCAAAGCATTCAGCATGAGCATCATCGTGGGCATCGTTATCGGTGTTGGCATGTTCGGTGGCATGCTCACCCTGCCGCTCATACTTCAGATTGTTCAGGGTGCAACGCCAACTGAGGCGGGCTTCTTGATGTTGCCGATGGTTGCTGGAATCATGACTGCAACTGTGACTTCTGGGCAGATCACCAGTCGAACCGGAAAATACAAGATTTTTGTAATTATCGGCACCGCCCTGATGACGATTGCATATGCCTATCTGTCTCAGATGAAAGCCGATTGGCAAATCTGGCAAATTTCAATCGGCATGGTGATCCTCGGTTTGGGTCTAGGTCAGTTGATGCAGACTTTGATGCTAGCCACGCAGGCTTCAGTTCAACCAAAAGATATCGGTGTGGCTACCTCATCACAGACCTTCTTCAGGCAGATGGGTGGAACTGCTGGTGTAGCAGTATTTATGTCGGTGCTTTTCAGCGCACTTGCTGACAAGGGTGCCCAAATCGGTGAGCAGATCAAGACCGTGATCACGGCAAACCCTGAATTAATGGCCGACCCTCGAAACGCTATTTTGGCTCAGGCTGGCCCAGAAGGTTTGGGCGAATTGGTGAACACCGATTCTTCATTCCTTCAGGTAATTTCACCCGAGATTGCTCAACCAATTTTGGTGGCCTTTACCGAATCGGCAGTTTTGGTGTTTGGCATTGCAGCCGTTATTTCGGCTATTGCTTTTGCTCTCTCGTTCTTCTTGCCAGAACTTGAGCTCAGTTCGAAATCTGGAATGCAGCAGCAGGCCGAATCAAATGCCGCTGCCGCGATGCACTAAAAACCGAACTCGGCGGATTTTACTGCTTGCTTCCTCAGCTACAAGAGATGAGACCCTCGCTTCGGCGGGGGTTTCGCTTTATGCTTTTATTACACGGGAGCTCGGTAAACCGGGCTGAGAGGAAAACTAAGTAGTTTTCGACCGTCAACCTGATCTGGGTAATGCCAGCGCAGGGAGATTCTCTAACCCGTGCCCATTTGATTGCATCAGGAGGGCACGAAAGTGCGAAAGAAACTTATTTTAGGTATCGCGGCCGGTTTGGCGATTGCGGTTTCACTTACTATTGCGCTGGCCAATTTTGGTGGTGGGGTTTTCAACCGGGCCGGTAAAGAACTTGTGGTGGTCACCCACGATTCTGCGGTTTTCAGCGAGGAATTGCTGGCCAAATTTAAAGCCGACACCGGCATCACAGTAACTCAGCTAAAAGCCGGCGACACCGGTTCGATGGTTAACAAACTCATTCTCACCAAGGATGAGCCAATCGGCGACCTAGTCTACGGAGTGGACAACACCTTTGAATCGTTAGCGGTAGGTGCCGGAATTTTTGACGATTACGGCTTCGAGACCGATTCGCCGCTGCATGAAATTAACTTTGGCGATGTTTGCTTCAACTATGACAAAGCCTGGTTTGCCGAACGTTCCATCACACCACCAAGTTCAATCGATCAGTTGGTCCAACCCCAGTACCGTGGGCTCACAGTGGTGACAAATCCGAACACTTCATCTCCGGGTTTGGCTTTGCTGGCGGCAACAATTTCAAAGTTTGGTGAGTCGGGATCACAAACCTGGTGGCAGCAGATGAAAGCAAACGGGGTTAAAGTTTCAGGCGGTTGGGAAGATGCCTACTTCACAGATTTTTCTGGTTCGAGTGGTGCTGGAAATTATCCAATCGTGTTGAGTTACTCATCTTCGCCAGCTTTTGAAATTCGCGAAAACGGTGAGTCGGGCAGTGCCTCAATTCTTGACGGTTGCTTCAGACAGTATGAATCAGCGGCAATTTTGAAAGGTACAAAAAATAAAGCTGGCGCTTGGCAGTTCATCAAATTTATGCAGAGTGTCGAGTTTCAAGAAACCCTGCCTGAAACCATGTATGTCTACCCTGCCGTGATGGGCGTTGCTTTGCCGACCGATTGGGCCAAGTGGGCAACTGTTGCCCCGAACCCGGTAGGCGGCGAACTTGATATTGCAGCTAATCGTGAAAAGTGGCTGGCCCAGTGGTCAGAAATCTTTGGCTAACTAACCGTTTACGGCTGCCCCGGGTCGCACTCTGGGCAGTGCCGCTGTGCTTCGTTGCGGTGTTTTTTTATTGGCCTGCAGTCAGACTGGTTTCACTAGGTACCGGCGGTGAAATGTGGTCGGTCCTGGCCGAACCAAAAACTCTGGCAGCGGCCTGGTTCACTGTTTGGCAGGCTGCGTTATCGACCGCGATCAGCATCGCATTGGCTATTCCGGCAGCGCTAATTTTTTATCGGCGCAGTTTTGCCGGGCAAAAATTCTGGTTGGCCTTGCTCACTTTGCCCATGGTGCTACCAAGCATCGTGGTTGCCATCATGTTTGCCAGTCACCGCGAATTTCATCAGGTTTATCAGCAGCTGGGTTTTGGATGGTTCTACGAAAATCCGCATTACTGGATTGTTGCAGCCCATATTTTCTTCAACTTTTCGCTAGCACTTCGAGCTATCGGCTCGGCTTGGAGCAGCGTTGAACAGGACATCGAAAATGCCGCTGAACTTGACGGTGCAGGCCGATTTAGGGTGCTGCTGCAAATTTCTCTACCGCAATTGCGAACCGCAATTTTTTCGGTAGCAGCGCTTGTTTTTCTTTACTGCACCACCAGTTTCGGAATCGTTTTGGTTCTGGGTGACGGGCTGGTGCACTCAATCGAAACCGAGATTGCTACCGCTGCGCTGCAGTTTTTAGATTTGGAAAAAGCGGCAACTCTGGCTCTGCTTCAGACCGTGATTTCACTAATCGCTTTTTTGGTCAGTACTCGATTTGGCAGCGGTCAAGTATCACTAGAAAGCATCGATGCAGATCAGCAGCGACCGAAAATAACCAGCCGAGACTGGGCCGCTACCTGGCCAACCGCAATAGTGGCCATTGCCTTAATTTTGGTGCCCATGCTGGGTTTGGTAGGTCGAGCCTTTCTCGTTGACGGTTCGGTGAGCCTGCAAAATTTCATCAACCTGCTCGGTCGCGGCGAGCGCCAGTTACTGAACATCAGCGTTGTTGCAGCCGCGGGCAATTCGCTGCGCAACCTTTTAGTTGCCACGATGCTGGCACTAATCATTGGCTTCATAGCTGCGTATTTACTTAGCCGAACAGGTCGCGAGGCTGACAGCCCCTGGCTAACCCGGTCGCTAGATTTTGCCCTGCTGCTTCCTGTCGGTGTTTCTGCGGTGGTGTTGGGTCTGGGTTATCTAGTCACATTCTCAACTCCGCCGATCGCCTTACGATCATCCTGGTTAGTTTTACCTTTGGTGCAAGCGCTGATGGCCGTCCCGCTAATTATTCGAGTTGTTTACCCGGCGCTAATCGGCATTGATCGCCAACAACTCGAGTCGGCGGAACTTGATGGCGCTTCGGCCTGGCTGCGCTTTAGCTTGATTGAACTCGGCATCGTGCGGCAGGCGGTGATCACCGCAGTCGCATTCACGATGATTGTTTCGCTAGGTGAATTCGGGGCGGCCACCTTGCTAACCTTTGGCGATCAGGCTACTTTGCCAACCGTGTTGTATCAGTTGATAAGCAGACCGGGCGGTCAAAACTTTGGCATGGCCATGGCCACCGCATCTTTGATTTTGCTGGTGAGTTTTAGTTTGATTGCACTTGCAGCTCGAAAGCAATCTTGGCGTCGCTCAGGCGCTTCGTAATCACCTGAATTGATTCGGGGTTTTTATCAACCAGGATGAACCTGCGGCCCAACTCGGCGGCAACCACTCCGGTAGTTCCCGATCCGCCAAAAAAGTCGAGCACTAAATCGCCCGGTTTCGACGAAGCCTGAATTATTCGCCGCAAAATGCCTTTTGGCTTTTGGGTCGGATAGCCGGTTTTTTCTTTGCCGGTTGGCGAAACAATGGTGTGCCACCAAACATCGGTTGGTAGTTTGCCAAGCTTGGCTTTCGCCTCAGTAACCAATCCGGGCGCCATATAAGGCTCGCGGTCAACCGACTTCGAGTCGAAGAAGTAAGCCTTAGGGTCCTTGACATAAACCAAAATAGTGTCGTGCTTCGCTGGCCAGCGAGTCTTACTTTTGGCCCCGTAGTCGTAAGCCCAAATGATCTCGTTCAAAAAACACTCACGGCCGAAAAGCGCATCGAGCAGCACTTTGGCATAGTGCGCCTCGCGATAATCGAGGTGCAAATAGAGCGTGCCTGTTTCGCCAAGCAGGCGCCAGGCTTGCTCCAGTCTTGGCTCTAGAAAACTCCAGTAATCGGCAAATTCGTCGTCGTAACTGAGCACGGTGGTTTTGATGGTTTCATAGCGCTGACCTTTGAAACCAACTCGGTTTCCGCTTTCACTGCGCCTGGTTACCTGGTCACCGCGCTTTTGCACTCGACCGGTATTGAACGGAGGGTCGATGTAAATCAACTGAACTGATTCGTCTGGCAATTTTGCCAAAAATTTGAGATTGTCTCCATGGATGAGCAGATTGCTCGGCGCGTTAGAGACCATGGTCAGAGTTTAATGGCCTTTGAGCTGTCGCTTGGGCTATTCGCCTCTGGGCAATGCAAGCCGCTTACTCTCCCTTTGGTAAAGCACGTGAGGTGACCACTATTGAAGCCGCTTGTAGAGCGGCTAGCAGATAGAAAACTGCCCCGACTCCGGTGGCAGCAATCAGACCGGCGATACTCGGAACCACGACCTGACCCAAACGGTTTGAAGTTAGGCGAATTGAAATGGCGAGTCCGCGGGTTTCGGGGCTGGCAATTCGAGAAACCCAAGCCATGCTTGCCGGTTGCCCAATAGCCATTGAAAGGCCAGAAACCAACATGATGATGAAAAGCAGCCAAAAATTGGTCGCCAGCGCAATCGCGATGCAGCTAAGCATGGTGACTGACGAACCAAGATTCATCACGGCACGCATGCCGATTTTGCCTGTAACTGGCCCGAGCACCAAACGAATTGCCATCGAAGAAACTGAACGAACGGCCAACAGAATACCGATTTCGGTTGCCGATAATCCCAGCTCCCGGCCAAGGAGCGGCAAAAAGATAAGAACCACGTCAACCACAGCGGTGATTGATCCGGAAACGAATATCGCCGATTTGAAAGTTGGCGCCGACATAACCTTGCGCAACGATTCAGCCGAGATTTGAGCCTGTTGCTTCTCTTTGCCTTTTTTCGAGTTGGAGGCGATAGGTATGGTCACCAAGGTTGAAGCGACAAATAAAAAACAGGCGAACAGGATGGCTGAATTGGTGTCGATGTAGACGCCACGGTCGGCCAGTGCTCCACCAACTAGTGGGCCAATCGCCTGACCGAGTGAGGCATAAAAAGTTAGCAGCCCAAAGTTCTTTTCATATTTGGCGCTCTGTGATCGGTTGGCGATTATGGTTTGCCCACCAATCATGGTGAGCAGGTGGCCGATACCCATCAGTGGCATAGCAATCGCTAAGAGTGGAATTGAGTTAATGAATAGCAGGGCAACTGAGGTTCCGGTTGAAACCAGTCCACCAACAAATAGCGCCGAGCCATCGCGCCCTTTATCAACCCAACGACCAAGTTTGATGGCAAAAATCAACGGTGCCAAGGCGAACGTTGCACCAACGACACCAACCAGTGCAGACTCAGCCCCCAAGTCAATCAATCGATAGGTGACCATCGGTCGAACCACATAGATCGCGGCCTGAATAAAGAGGCTGTTAAGAAGAACGAGTAGCAGCCAACGGCTGCTACTCGCGTCTCTTAACTTCATTTGATTAGGGCTACTTCTTCAGAATGTATCGCTTTGCGAACTTCCAGATTTGTGGCCAGCCCAAGGCAATAAACATCAGCGTATAGGTGATGATGGTAAACGGAGTGCTAATGAAAATACCCGGGTCACCCTCAGACAATTGCATCGAACGCTTAAATTGGGTTTCCGCCATCGGCCCTAAGATTGCCCCAAGAATCAGCGGCGTAACCGGGTAGCCGAAGCGACGCAAAAGCATTCCAAGAATTCCGATGCCCAAGGCAACTAACAAGTCAAAGGTAGAGTTCTTGAGCGAATAGGCGCCCACCATTGCGAAAACCAGAATGCCGCCGAAAAGATAAGGCGCTGGGATTCGAAGTACCTGAACCCAAACTCGTATCAGCGGCAAGTTGATTACCAATAGCAAAAAGTTTCCAATGAAAAGCGATGCGATTAGCGTCCAGATTAGAACCGGCTGTTCGGCGAATAACATCGGTCCGGCTGAAATTCTGAACTGATCAAAAGCTGCCAACATGACGGCGGCTGTTCCGGATGTTGGGATACCCAATGCGAGCAATGGAACCAAAGCTCCAGCAGCATTCGCATTGTTAGCCGCTTCAGGGCCAGCAACGCCTTCAATTGCACCGTTGCCGAACTCATCTTTCTTTTTTGACAAACGCTTCTCAAGGCTGTAGCTCAAGAAAGTTGGTAGCTCTGAGCCACCGGCAGGCAAAACACCGGTTGGAAAGCCGATTGCGGTGCCACGAAGCCAAGGCTTCCAAGACCGTGCCCAATCTTCTCGAGTCATCTTGGCAGCGCCCCTAAACCGGTTTAGCGAACCGTTCTCGAGGTGCCCAGATAGGGCAATGTGCAAAGCTTCAGCCACTGCGAAAAGAGAGACAATCACGATAACTGTTGAAAAGCCCTCCATAGCGTCGGCATTACCAAAAGCGAGACGTGATGCACCGGAGTTGGGATCAGTTCCAACCATTCCGATAACAAGACCGACACTCAAGGCAACCAAACCACGGTTGAGCGATTTCCCCATTAGCGAACTAACTGTGGCAAATGCCAGAACCATCAGAGCAAAAAAGTCTGGTGGTGTCATCTTTAGGCCAAGATCTGCGATTGTCGGAGCAGCCACGGCAAGTATGCCGGTGCCAATGGCCCCAGCGATAAATGAGCCGATTGCAGCTGTAGCCAAAGCGGCGCCAGCTTTACCGGCACGCGCCATCTTGTTACCTTCGATGGCAGTCATTACCGAACCAGATTCTCCAGGTGCATTTAGCAGAATCGAGGTTGTCGAACCACCAAACATGGCGCCATAGTAAATAGCGGCGAACATGATTAGTGCGCTTTGCGGTTCAAGCCCGAAGGTAACCGGAAGCAATAGCGAAATTGCAAGAGCCGGGCCAATTCCAGGCAGAACACCGACTAGGGTTCCAAGTAGTGAACCGAGCAGACCAAAACCAAGGTTGGTGATGGTTAGCGAGTTGGCAAACCCCTCTAGAAAATGCGCGAGGTCCATTACCACTCCTCTTCTACGACAACTTCGTTACTGAAGTCAAAGTCGAAGCCCCAAGGCAGCGAAATTTGTAGACCTTCAGTGAAACCAAAGTAGATAACCAGTGAGACTGCTAAGGCAATTGGAACCACGAGCCACAATTTGCTTTTCTTGGGATTCAACGCAAATACAACCATGCTGAAAAGCACCGTTGCAGAAACGATAAAGCCAAGAATGCTGACAAAAAGAGCAAAAAATAACAGGCCCCCGGCGACTAACAAAAACTTTTTGAGGTGCAATTTTTGGTCGGCTACGCCGCCCTCAATGCCCTCGGGTTCACCACGATCGCCACGCAGCACCAACAAAACCTGAATGCCAGCAAAGACAATCAGTAGCCAGCCGATGATGCTAGGAAACATGCGAGTTCCAACGAAATCGGCTAGTGCTAGCTCTGGAAGTTGGCTAGCATCCCACAAAACAACTAAGCCCGCAAGAAAGAGGAAGCTGGTAAAAACCAGCTCCCCCTTTGCGATTCGCTTTTTTCTTGCGTCATAGACCTAGATCCGAGTAGAGCTTGCGGATCTTGTTCTCTTCAGTCTTCAACCAAGAAACGAACTGGTTGCCTGGCAAGAAACGACCCACGGCTTTTTGAGATGCTAGGTAGTCCTTGAATGACTTCGACTTGGTAACGATGTCGAGAGCGCGAATAACTGTCGCCTTACCAGCGGCGCTGGTGTTAGGAGGCAGAATCAATCCGCGCCAGTTTTCAACAACAACGTTTACGCCCTGTTCTTTCATGGTCTTTGTTGCAACACCAGGAAGTCGGGATGGTGCAGATACAGCCAATAGACGAAGGTCGCCAGAGGCTACATAAGGTGCGAAGTCTGCATAACCCGAGATACCGAAGGCGTACTTGGCGTCACTCAAAAGTGAAGATGCCTGTCCACCGTTGTTGGCGGTGTAGTTCATCGAAGAAAGTGGTAGGCCTAGGGCATCGAAGAAGTTTGCTGATAGGTAGTAGTCAACACCTCCGACAGTTCCACCAACAATGGCCATAGCCTTGGCATCCTTCTTGAGGTCAGCCACTAGGTCGGCAAGAGTCTTGTACTTTGAATCGGCCTTAACCGCGATGGCGCTGTACTCCGCCATCATTCGCGAGATTGGGTTAGCATCTGAAACGCGGTATGCGACCTTTGCGGTGTAAGCGCCACCAACCTGAGCGAAGCCGGTAACAGCAATCTTGCCAGCCTTGCCTGCCATGTCCTTGATCATGTATAGAAGACCGGTGGTGTTACCAGGGCCAGGCTTAGCAGTTAGCACAGGCTCAGTTTTTGCTAGGCCCTCAGCTTTTAGCGCATCAACCACAGCCTTACCAAAACCACCAAAACCTGAAGTCAGGTTGTTTGGAATAATCATCTCAAGGCGAGAAAGCACCGGCAGGGTTGGGTACTGCCAAATCTTCTTGCCCTTCATTGAGCCGACCTTGGCGGTCAAACATTTGAGATCTGAGCCGTCGGCACCCTTGCCTTTGGCTACCTGGTTGAGAGTTGAACACTCAGAAAGTACTACTGCCTTGCTTGCCGGCACTGCTGCCGCGTTTGCTGGTACAGCAGTAAGCGTTGAGGCTGCTAGAGCCAGCGCCGTTGCTGCGATTGCGAATTTCTTCACTATGTCCTCCGTTAATGAAATAGGGGGGTCTTCTGGTGAAAACCACTTCGGAGAACTTCGGGGCTGGCAGTCTTACCTGTCAACCTCTACGTTGACCGAAGACTGAGTCTCTCCACCACCTCGCGGTGGCCAAGTGCCCGGGCCAAATGGCCGGGTATGTCGCTGCACTTGCTTTGGGATACTCCCCCAGTGAGATTCAAACTACTCCTTAACAAAAGGTGAACTAGCCAGTTTTGGTAACGGTTTGATAAACCAAGGTTCGTTTTTAACCCTTTTCACGGTTCATAATGGGTCTATGACTGCAAGAGTGAGCCACAACCCTGCTGAATCTCGCTACGAGATTTTTCTCGACGACAAAATGATTGGGCTGGCCGATTACGAGCTCAACGATGGCGTGGCCCGATTTGTGCACACCGAAATTACCCCCAGCCTACGAGGCAAGTCTTATGCTGCCGACCTAATGAAAGCAACCTTTGAGGGAATTCGAGCGGGCGATTTGGGCGAGGTGAAGGTCATCCCAGTTTGCTCATATGTGGTTCTTTACATGCAGCGCCACCCAGAACTGCACGATCTGCTTGGCATCCCCATCGAAGAAGCCGCGGCAGCCTGTCGACTACCTCGCCGGGTGGTTTAGTTCAAACGAAGCCCGCTAGAGTCGCTCGTTGATCCAATCGATCACGTCGGCGATAACCTCATCCTGGTTGATTTCATTGAAAAGTTCGTGCCGGCCATCTTGGTAAATGATGGTCTCTAAGTCTTTAACGCCGGCTTTGGCAAAAGCATTAGCTAGCTTCAAATTTCCTTTTTCACCACCGATTACATCGTCGCTGCCGGCAATCAGCAAAATAGGTAGAGCGTTCGGAACAGTTCGCTTCGGTACTCCATAGAGTTTTGCGGCGTTCACTGCCCCAAAGACCTGGAGTGCGCTCTCAACAAAATTTCTAGGGTCAACTGCGAAACGTTCGCCCACTTTGAGATCGCGACTCAACCACTCGCCACCGCTAATTGGCAACCCAGCTGCCTTTCGCTGCGCAGCATATTTCTTATTGAAATTGCCGCTGGGTAAAACACCGGGTAACAAGAGTGTTGATCCGCTTAGAACCACCGCGGCATAGTCGCTTGGCCAACGATCTAGGATGCGCTGGCCAATCATTGACCCCCAACTGTGCCCAATAAAAATAATCGGCAGGTTCGGGTTTTCATCTTTGATAAGTTGGCCAAGCTGATGCACCTGCTTGAAAACTGCAGTCATACCGCCGGGGCCAAGGTTGCCCTTGTTCTTGGTGGTGCCGGCTTGGATCATCTGTAAACCAGTTTCACCGTGGCCGCGGTGATCATCGGCGTAGACGCTGAAACCGGCGCGATTAAATGCAGCGGCGACGTGATCGTAGCGTCGAGCGTGTTCGCCAAGCCCGTGCGCAATTTGAACGATGGCTTTGGGATTAGTAACCGGCCACTCATAAAAAGTGATTGGCACGTTGAAAGAATCGTTGAAACTTCTAACCAATGGCAGCGCTGTCATGCCAACAGAATACGCCTTAAAACTTTTTCAGATTTATCCCGGGCCATTCCCAGAAAACATCCAGACTTGGTGGCCAAACTGACAAAGTGAACAAAAACGCAAACGAATTACTGCTGGTCGAACCGACCAAGCGTTTGCGCATTGGTTCAGCAAAAACCCGCGATTTAAAACGCGCTCAAGACACCATCGAAACAATTGCCTGGAGCACTGTGGTGGCAGTGACCACAATGTTCCTCATTGATGGCGGAATTTCCCAGGTGAACGATGCTGCATCTTTGTTCAACAGCATCTCCAGACTAACCGCACTCTTAGGCACAGATCTGCTGCTCATCCACATGCTTTTGATTGCACGCGTGCCCTGGATTGACAAATTTTACGGTCACGACAAAGCCACCCTGGCTCACAAGAAACTGGGTAAACCGGTGCTCTATTTTGTCGTTGCCCACTTTGCCGCATCGCTTATCGAATTCAGCATTAGTAACCGCGAAAACGTTTTGGCCACCTGGTGGTGGCTAACCACCAGCATTGAAAACATGCTTGCCGCCACGGTTTCGTTGCTGCTGATGATAGCCGTAGTCATAACCTCGCTAAATTTTGCTCGCAAGAAAATGAGTTATGAGGCCTGGTTCATCGTCCACTTGCTGAGCTATGCCTCGGTTTTGCTGGCAGTGCCCCACATTTTTACCACCGGCTCTGATGTTGCTGGCAAACCAGTTGCCACAATCTTTTGGGTTACCCTTTACCTTTTCGTAGCGGTAAACCTTATTTGGTATCGGGTTTTGCAGCCGCTGGTTCGCTACTTCAGATCTAAGACCCGCATCGTATCCGTGGTACCAGAATCTAAAGACACCGTCTCGCTCTACATCAGCGGCAAGAATTTAGCGGCACTGGGTGGTCAAGCCGGGCAGTTCTACATGATTCGCCTGCTAACCAAGACCAAGTGGTGGCGGCCTCATCCTTTTTCAATTTCAACCGCGCCAAACGACCAGGTCATTCGATTTAGCATCGGTCACCGCGGAGACTTTACCGGTCAGATGGCATCGGTAAAACCGGGTACCAAGGTGTTGCTTGAAGGACCCTATGGCGTTTTCACTGAAGAGCGTCGCACCAAAGAAAAAGTTGTTCTGATTGCCTCCGGAATCGGAATTCCTCCGGTTCGTGCCTTAGCCGAATCGATGGCAGCTCGGCCCGGCGATGTCACCGTCATCTATCGAATGCGCGATGAGGGTGATGCGGCATTGCTAAATGAGGTTCGAGTAATTTGCGAAAAACGCAACTTCGACTTGCACGTTATTGCTGGCCCAAGGGGTAGCAAAAATTCTTGGTTGAATTTTGATGCCAGCGGCAAGCCAGACCAAGCTCGACTTGTTGGGATGGTGCCAGATGTTGCCGATGCCGACATTTTTATCTGCGGCCCCGAAAAATGGACACACCTGGTAGCAAAGTCTGCCCAGAAAGCCGGAGTTCCTGCCGAGCAAATTCACTCAGAGGAGTATGCCTGGTGAGAAGTCAGACTAAATCGGCCGTGGGCTTGCTTTCGATCGGTGTAATTGCCGCCTCATATCAGTTGGGGGCGCATGCCAACCAACCAATCGGCGAAACCGTGGCTAGCACAACCGCAACCGGCAGCGGCAGCCCGGCACCCGAGAGTGGTACCACCACTTCAGAGAGTGGCAGCACCGCAGCCTCCACCGCACCCGCCACAACCGACCAAGGTGCAGCAACCTCAGCTGCGGCTGGCACCTCGCAGTCGTCAGCAAGTTCAACTGCAACGAAACCGAAAACGGCTGAGCCGACGACGAAAGCACCTGCAGCCAAAACGGTTTCGAAAACATCGACCGCGGTCAACTACAAATACGGAACCATTCAGTTAGAAGTGGTGAAATCGGGATCGACGATTAAAGACATCAATCTGATTCAAGCGACGACCGAGGGACGAGAATATGCCCAGGTTCCGCCTATCTTGGTGCAGGCTGCTCTGGCTGCGCAGGGCAGCAACTTCGGCAACATCTCGAGAGCCACGTTTGTGACAAACGCATTTAAGCAAGCATTGGATGACGCCCTTGCAAAGTTCTAATTGGCAAAAAATCGCGCCAAAAAATACCGCCAAAAGAAATGGTTGGCGGCTGGGAGCATCCATCACGGCTTTGCTCAGCATCGGTGGCGGTGTTTTGGTAAATCTTTGGCTGAATCCGCCAACGCAAAACTCAAACCTGAGCGCAAATGCTAACGCGAAGGCATCATCAGATTTAGTGCAATACCGTTACGGAGAAGTTCAGTTGGAGGCAGTGACCGAGGCTGGCAAGTTGACTGCGGTGAATCTTCTTACCGCGACCGCATCCCCCGGTTATGAACCTGCGTTTCAGCTGCTTCAAGAAGCTGCACTGGCTGCCCAGGGCACCGATTTTCAAAATATTTCTGGGGCAACGTTTAGTTCAAAGGCATTCAAAGAAGCGTTGGCGAACGCGATTGGCAAAATAAAGTGATCGAATTTGACCGCACCGAATTATGCATGGGCACGGCATTCACGCTGAGCGGTCGAACCGAACTATCTAGCCAAGAATTAGACCAGGTCATTGCCGAAGCTTGGCAGATCTTGCACGATGCTGACCTTACTTTCAGCCTTTATAAGCCGCATTCGCCTTTGTCGCGGCTCTACCGAGGCGAAGCAAGTCTTGACCGGTTGCCCGCGGTTGTGGCTGAAATCTGGGATGCCTGCGACGAATGGGAGGTCACTACCGAGGGCTGGTTTAGCGCAATGACTCCCGAACACACATTTGACCCTTCGGGACTGGTCAAAACCTGGGCCGCAAAAAACGCCTGCGCGGTTTTAGAAAATGCGGGCATTGATGATTTCACTATGAATGCCGGCGGCGATGTTTACCTAAGTAAAAAACTCTCCGATCAACGCAGTGGCCGAATTGCGATTCATCAACCCATTTCAATTGCCGAAGCTCACTCAATTTTGACGGTGCTTGATTTAAACAACACCGAGTTTCGAGCGGTGGCCACCTCGGGCTATGCCGAGCGAGGCAAACACATTTGGAACCCAAAGGCTAGCCTCAAAGCCGCGAACGAAGATTGGGTTCAGGTCTCGGTTGTCGCTGACGACCTGGTTCGCGCCGATGTTTGGGCAACCGCGGCAATGGCGGCAGGCCTGCGAGCGCCTGAGTTGCTAAACCGGCAGGCAAATCTTGAAGCCCTTTTTGTTAGGCCAATGGGTGAGCTTGCAGCCACGGATGGCCTACTAAATCTTTTTGCTAAGCCAAACTAATCCCAGTGCGAAGGCGCGGGTTCTTTGCCTTTTGGTAAGCCGGTTTCGGCGGCCCAATGCTTTATGAATTCAGGTAGTTGCGGTTCTGGTCCCTGCCAGCCACCGGTGCCCTCAGAAACTTCTCGCGGCGACAAAATACCTTTTGGTCGCTTCAAAAAGCGGATGCGCACAACTGCCCGAGTGTAAATTTCACCGGCGACCACGAAACGCTGTTCGAAGTAGAACGCCTGGTCATCCCAGCCAACCACTCGCGATTCCATGTCAAACGCCTGCCAAGGCAAAAGTGATTTTCTAAAGGTGATGGTCTCGGCCACTACAACCGGATACCAGCCAAGCTTTTTCCACTTTTTCCAGGTTCCAGAGCGAAGAGCCAAGTCATAACGACTGATGTCCATCAGAGTTAGAAATACCCCGTTGTTCATGTGCTTGAAAACGTCTAGGTCTGAAGGCCAAACCCTAAAGGTACGGCGCCCAACATCACTCCAGTGCAGACGGGTGCGAAAACGCCAGGTTAGTTTTTCGTAAATCAGTCGAAGCCAAAGATTCATCTTCTACCTACCAAATCGAGACACGCTGCTCTGGCTCTAGCCAAAGTGCGTCGCCGGGCTTGGTGCCAAATGCTCGGTGAAACACATCAAGGTTTCGAACAATTTGATTGCAGCGGAACTCGGGTGGTGAGTGCGGGTCGGTAGCCAAGCGCTGAATTACCATCTCATCGCGACCGATGGTTCGCCAAGACTGTGCCCAACTGAAGAAGAAACGCTCGGCTGCAGTCATGCCCTCAATCACCGGTGGTTCCTGGCCATCCAAGCTAAGCAAATATGCTTTCCAGGCGATGCTGAGACCACCCAAATCACCGATGTTTTCACCGATGGTCAACTCGCCATTCACGCGATGCGAATCATCCAACTGAGCCGGCGAAAGCTGGTTGTACTGTTCGATAAGTGCTTTGGTGCGTTCCTCAAATGCTGCGCGGTCCTCGTCGCTCCACCAAGATTTCAGAGCACCGTCACCATCATATTTAGAACCCTGATCGTCAAAACCGTGGCCGATTTCATGACCGATGACAGCACCGATGGCACCGAAATTGACGGCCGCGTCGGCATCCTCGCTGAAGAATGGTGGTTGCAGAATTGCAGCTGGAAAAACAATCTCGTTGAAGCCGGGGTTGTAATAGGCGTTGACTGTTTGCGGTGTCATAAACCACTCGTCGCGATCGATGGGCGAGCCGATTTTGGCAGCCTCGCGACGGTGTTCGAATTCATTTGCCCGACGAACGTTGCCGACCAAATCGTGTCGATCAATGTGCAAAGACGAATAGTCGCGCCACTTGGCCGGATAACCAATTTTCGGGGTGAACTTTGACAGTTTGGTGAGCGCCTTTTTCTTGGTCGCATCGGTCATCCAGTCAAGGTTTTCAATGCTGTCGCGATAGGCGGCGATCAGGTAATCGACAAGTCGATCCATCTGGTGCTTTGCGGCAGGACCAAAGTATTTCTCGACATAAACCTGGCCAATAACCTCGCCCAGAGCACCCTCGACTAGACCTACTGCGCGCTTCCATCGAGCTCGCAACTGCGGGGTTCCAGAAAGTTTGGTGCCGTAAAAGTTGAATTTCTCGTTGACGAAATCATCGCTCAGATAAGACGCCATCGAGCGAATCACCGACCAAGATAGCCAAAGTTTGATGGCCGGCAAGTTGGCTTCATTGAAGTGCTCTCCTAGACCGGCAAAGAAAGAAGGCATCATGACAACCGACTCGGCCAAAATCTTTTGGTCAAGGTCGGCAGCGTGAAGCCAAAGGTTGAAATCAAAAGCAGGCGCTATTTTTTCGAGTTCGTTGAAAGAGTGCAGGTTGTAAGTTTTTTCGGCATCGCGCGAATCAACTAGGTTCCAGTGAATCGAAGCAAGGGCAGCTTCAAACTCGTAAATTACTTTCGAATCGCGGTCGGCTTGCTCTGGCTGCCAGCCGGCATACTGCAACATCCGAGCAATGTGCACCACGTAAGCCTCGCGGATTTCAGCATGCTTTTCCTCGCGGTAGTAGGCCTCATCGGGCAGACCTAAACCACCGTTGTAGAGATTCACCAGGTATCGCTCTGGGTTGCCCGGATCGTTATCGACGTAGCTGCCAAACAAGCCAGCGATGCCGAATTTACTGAAGCGTCCGAGCAATTTGGTTGCCTCGGCGATGCTGGAAAGATGCTCAATTTGCTTCAGCTCTTCCCGAATTGGAGCAGCACCTAACTCGTTTGCTCGCTGCTCATCCATGAAAGACATATAAAGATCGCCAATTTGCTGCTCGGCAGCACTTCGCGTGGCAGCAGGATCATCGGCCTTGGCCGCAGCCTCAAGCAAAATCTCTTTGACAGCTTCTTCGCTGTCGTCAGCCAACATGTGAAAGCTGCCGTAGATCGCCTTGTCGGCCGGAATCTCAGTCTCAGCAAACCACTTTCCGTTGACGTGCCGAAACAGGTCATCCTGTGGGCGAATTGTCTTGTCGAATGCGTCATGGTCGATGCCTGGCTTCATACTCATCCCTTTATCCTAAGTTGCCCAACTGCGTAGAATTGGGCTTGTGGATCTTCAAAAAGTTATCTTGTATTACGGTTTCGCTCCGGTTGCCGACCCTGTCGCTCTAAAGCTGTGGCAAAAAACTCTGTGCCAGTCGCTCAACCTAAAAGGCCGAATCATTGTGTCGAAGCACGGCATCAACGGCACCCTCGGCGGCAACATGGAAGATCTGAAGAAGTACGTTCGTGCCACGAAAGAATATCCAGGGTTTGGCAAAATCGATTTCAAATGGTCAGACGGCCGCGGCGATGAGTTTCCTCGCCTTTCGGTAAAAAACCGCAACGAATTAGTTGCCTTCACAACACCGGATGAAATCGAAGTTGCAAAGTCAGGTATCACCAACGGCGGTAAGCACCTGAAGCCAGCCCAGGTAAACAAACTGGTTGAAGAGCGCGGCGATGAAGTGGTCTTCTTTGATGGCCGCAATGCCTTCGAGGCAAAAATTGGAAAATTCAAAAACGCCATCGTCCCCGATGTGCAAACCTCGCACGATTTTGTTCGCGAGTTAGAGAGTGGAAAATACGACCACCTCAAAGACAAGCCAATTGTCACCTATTGCACCGGAGGCATCCGCTGTGAAATTTTGTCTGCCGTGATGCTCAATCGCGGCTTCAAAGAGGTTTATCAAATTGAAGGCGGCATTGTTCGCTATGGCGAGAAATTCAAAGATGCTGGGCTCTGGGAGGGTTCGCTTTACATTTTTGACGACCGCATGGTGCACAACTTCAGCGACGAGGCCAAAGTAATAGGCGAATGCGAAGTGTGCGGCGGAGGAACCAACGAGTTCAGAAACTGTGCCTTTGAGGGCTGCAAAGATTTGGTGCTGCTCTGCGATGAGTGCTTCAAAGACCCGGCAAACCTGGCCCACAACGAAACCCATACTCGCGGTCGCCGCATGGCCGACCAAGTTGGCTAGAACAACCTAAACAAAAATCCCGACCAGATGGTCGGGATTTTTGCTTTCAGGGAGGAAACTCGAGGACGAGTTATAGAGAGAAACTAGCGACGCTTGCCTATGTGGCCGTGACGACCCTCAGACTTTGACTTGATGCCTTTGCCTTCACCATAGGCCGGCGCAGTTGGCTCGACATAGTTGGTAGTTAGCGAATTCACCGAAGCGGTAGCCGTGGTTCCGTCGGCAGCAACAGTTACTGTCACAAAGGTGCCAACACCGGCAGCGTTATAAATTGCATAGTTGGTGGTGCTTCCAGCGGTGCCCGCAGGCAATTTTGCCTGATAGGTTACGGTGCCATCTGCTGCCGTCACTGCCTCAACACGAACCGGTTTACCACCGGTGGTTGGCTGGGCTGCCGGAATTGCGGTGGCATCGGCAGCAAGTGCGTAAGCAACAAACTTCGCTCCGCGAGCAATCAGTTTGCTGTCGGTGACCGTAGCTGGCACACCGGTGATGGTTACGGCAGCGGTTGCATGCACGTGGGCAACCCGTGGTGTTGAGGTTGCGGTTGAAGCTACTGAGCTGTTGCGCTGGTGAGCGAAAGAAGGGGTTGCGACAACCATTGACAAAACGGTTGCTGCACCGGCTGCCACAATTACGCCGCGCTTTAGGTTCTTATTCATGTCTTTCCTATCTATCGGTGACAATTTGAGGCTAGGGAAAGCCGAAAATTGAAAGTGGCAATTTCAGGATGCTGTGCAGTTTTTCCGAGGGATTTCCCAGTTTTCTCGAGGTCACCTAATAAAGAGGTACATAACAATAAACTTGAGGGGCTAGTAGATGAGGATTCGTGGGCTTTTTAGACAATTTTGAAAAGGGCTTAGAGCGCCTGGTGAATGGCGCATTCTCGAAGACTTTCAAATCTGAATTGCAGCCGGTTGAAATCGCAGCGGCGATCAAATCGGAAATGGACTCGAAAGCGAGCATCCTTTCGCGTGAGCGCATCCTGGCACCTAACAGTTTTCAGGTTCATCTATCAGTGGCCGATTTTCGTCGCATGGAAACATTAGGTTCATCGCTGATCAGCGAGCTCACCGATTTAGTAACTCGACACGCAAAAAAACAGGGCTACCAATTTGGTGCGGCGCTGGCCATCAAAGTCACCGAAGATGCCACGCTAAATCTGGGTCAGATTTTGGTGCGTTCATCCAGTGCTGAATTAGACATCGAGTGGTTGGCCACTCTTGATCTAAGCGGTCAACGATACGTTCTAAAAAAAGGTGAAACTACCATTGGTCGCGATGTTTCGGCTGACATCCAGGTAAACGACTCGGGTCTTAGTCGAGTGCACTTTTCGATTATCTGGGATGGCAAAGCTGCCATGGTACGTGATTTGAAATCAACGAACGGCACCAAACTAAACGGCCGACCCATTGCCGAGTCAGGTATCACCTCAGACTCGGTAATTCAGGCCGGTCGCTCACAGTTTATTTTTGGACTAACTGCTCGGGCAGTAGATGGCGGTAATCGTTGAGTGAATTAGCCCTATTTATTGTTCGTACCGGCTTTTTAGCTGTGCTCTGGATTTTCGTCTTCAGCATTATTTCGGTAATTCGCAGCGACCTCTTCGGCCAACGAGTTGTGTCACGTGTGGTCGATGCCAACGCACCTCAGGTAGTCTCGGCACCCATCACGCCCGCAGCACCGGCTGGCCTAATCTCAGAACCATCAGGCTCAAGCGCAACAAAACTAGTCGTCATAGAGGGCGACCGCAGCGGCCAAACCATCAAATTAGATCGTCGAGAAATTACTATCGGCCGCTCTGAATCGAACGATTTGGTTGTCGATGATGAATACGCCTCTACACTTCACGCGAAACTTGTTCTGATTAATAACGACTGGCTGATTCAAGACCTAAATTCGACTAACGGCACATTCCTCGATGGCTCAAAGGTTGGCACGCCCGCAGTAGTGAAGCTAAACACCCCCGTTCGAGTGGGCAAAACAGTTTTCGAGCTGAGAGCTTAAATTGGCAATCAAAACCATCAGCGCAGCGCTATCCGACATCGGTCGGGTGCGTTCGAGCAACCAAGATTCTGGCTACGCCGGATACCAGTTGTTCTTCGTCGCAGATGGAATGGGTGGCCACGCTGGCGGAGATATCGCTTCAGCAATCTGTGCCCAAAAAATTGCCTTAGCCGACAGCCTTTACCCAGATGCAGAATCTGCCAGCCAAGCCCTACTCGACACCATCTGGCGTGCAAATGCCAGCCTCGGCGCCACCGTAAAAGAGCACCCCGAACTTGCCGGGATGGGCACTACCTTTAGTGGAATCACGTTCACCGGCAATCAAGTCAGCGTGGCTCACATCGGTGACTCTCGAATTTATTTGGCCCGCGAAGGGGTGGTTCGTCAGGTAACCACCGACCACACCTTTGTGCAAAAACTTGTCGATACCGGCCGCATCACCGAAGAGGAAGCCGCAGTTCATCCGCGTCGAAATGTGTTGATGAGAGTTTTGGGCGATGTGCAGTCTTACCCCGAGGTGGATACCGAAATAATCGAGAGCACACCCGGCGACCGATGGCTACTGTGCTCGGACGGCCTTTCTGGCGTGGTTCCGATAGAAATCATAAAAAGCATTCTGATTTCAAAGATTCCTGCAACCGAGGCTGCCGAGTTGCTCGTTGGTGAAGCCCTTGAGCACGGTGCCCCAGATAATGTGACCGTTGTTGTGGTTGACGTCGTAGACGCAGCCCTGGCCACCGACTTTGTTCCAACGCCAAATTTTGTTGGTTCTAGCGCCAACGAGGTAGTTATCGAGGAACGCCGCGGCGGCAAATTTATCCGTGTATTCAACTCGATTAATATTCTCGAGTTGCTGCGCAAACCCGAAGAAACCTCGGGTTACGTGCCTGAGTCTGACGCCTACCTCGAGAAGATTCTGCGTGAAACTAAACGTAGAATTCGCTGGCGCAAAATTCGACAGGTTGTGACGGTTCTGCTGCTGATTGCCTTTGTAGTCTTTGGGCTAATAAAGGCATACGAATACACCCAGGGGCGTTTCTATGTTGGCCTGCAAGATGGCAACGTAACAATTTTCAAGGGCATCAGCGAATCACTTGGTCCACTGAAGTTCAGCGATATTTACATCAAAACTGCAATCAAAACCAGCGACTTGAACCCTTATCAAATTCAGTTGCTTGAACGCACCATTACCGCAACCGACCTGCAAGATGCGCGTCGCATTGTGCAAAAAATTCAGGAGACGATGCCTGATGAGTGACTTAACCCAGTCGCTGCCCAAAATTTTGCGAGTGGTGCCGCGCAACCGAAACATCGAAGCAACGCTGCTAATTTTTGCCCTTGGGCTTTATGCCTTTGAACTGGCTCAGGTTCAACTCGCAGTTCTTGAAAAACTAACCCCAGAGTTTTTCCTTTACTGGTTTCCGGTAGCAGCACTGGTCGGCATTCTGCACCTTATTTTGCGACTGCGGGCATCCGAGGCTGACGCTTTAATTTTGCCGATTGCGACGGTAATTAACACTCTGGGCATTTCAATGATTTATCGTCTCGATCTGGGCACCCTAGCCAACGGTGGAAGCGAAGTATTTGCCAGCAAACAGGTGATATGGACAGTAGTTGCTCTGGCAGCTGCAGCTGCCGTGCTGCTCTATGTTCCCAGCCACCTATTTTTGCGTCGCTATGTTTACCTTTCAATGGTGATTGGCATTGCGCTGTTAATTGCGCCGATGCTTCCGTTTATCGGTTTGAACATCAATGGTGCTCAGCTTTGGATCGGTATTTTTGGCCTGACCTTTCAACCCGGTGAGTTGGCCAAGATCGCTTTGACGATTTTCTTTGCCGGTTACCTGGTGCAGCGCAAAGATTCACTAGCGCTTGTGGGTCGCAAAATTTTGGGAGTTCAAGTTCCAAGGGCTCGAGAGCTTGGCCCCATCCTGGTCATTTGGGCAGCAAGTTTGCTGGTTCTGATTGCGCAGCGCGATTTAGGAACCTCGCTGCTCTACTTCGGCATTTTCATAGTGCTGGTCTACGTTGCTACCGGTCGGGCAATTTACGTTGTCGTTGGAATCGGAATGTTCGTGACTGGGGCGCTAGTTGCCGGCCAATTGATGTCATACGTAAGTGGTCGCTTTGATGCCTGGTTGAACCCGTTCAGCCAAGAAAATTATGATGCCGTCGGTGGCAGCTACCAGTTGGTGCAGGGCATTTTTGGATTGGCACACGGTGGCATTTTTGGCACCGGGCTTGGCGGAGGAATCCCTCACCTGGTTCCGCTTGCCGAAAGTGACTTCATCATCGCTGCAATTGGCGAAGAGTTGGGTCTAGCCGGGCTTTTTGCAGTTTTGATGCTTTACCTGCTTTTGATTGCCCGCATCCTGCGTATCGGTTTCAATCACCCCGATGATTTTTCTAAGTTGTTGGCAACCGGTATGGCTTTTGTGATTGCTCTGCAAACTTTTATCGTCATTGGCGGGGTTACCCGAGTTGTGCCATTGACCGGATTGACCACTCCGCTTCTTGCCGCTGGCGGTTCGTCACTACTGGCCAACTGGATAATCATCGGTTTGATGCTGCGGGTCTCTGACAGTATCGGTGGCGGTTCAAGGCAGGTGAGCGCATGAAGCGCGAACTGAAACGCGTCAGCCTAGTAATCTTCGTGATGTTCCTAAGCCTGTTCCTTTCGGCAACTTCGATTCAAGCTGTGAACACCGAAGAGTTGGCTAAAGATCAGCGAAATGTGCGTGCCGTTTACGACAGTTATAAAACGCAGCGCGGCGCAATTTTGGTCGATGGCCAGCCGATTGCCTACTCTGAGCCAGCCGATGATGTCTACCGTTATCTGCGAATCTACGAAAGCCCAATGTATTCGGCGATTACCGGATTTTTCAGCATCTACCAGGGCGCAACCGGTCTCGAATCTGCGATGAACAGTTACCTAACTGGGCAGAACTCTTCGCAATTTTTTGAGCAAATCAGTGCCCTGCTAAGTGGCAACCCGGTTCAGGGTGGTTCGGTTGAACTGACCATCGACCCCAAGGCACAAAAAGCGGCCTGGGATGCGCTCGGCAAGATGAAGGGTGCGGTAGTTGCGATCGAACCCAAAACCGGCAAGATTCTGGCCATGGTTTCCAAGCCCGGCTTTGACGCCAACTTGCTGGCAGTGCACTCGGGCGAGACCTCAAACGCCAACTATCAAGAGCTTCTGGCGAACGAAAATGGTCCGCTACTCAACCGAGCGCTTACCGAACTTTATGCCCCCGGATCAACCTTCAAAGTGATTGTTGCCACCGCTGCTCTCGAAAGCGGTCAGTACACACCCGATAGCCAAATACCCAATCCGGTTAAGTTTCAGTTGCCGGGCACCGACGTTTTCATCCAAAACTCAGGTGAGGGCAAGTGTGGCGGCAAGGCAACTGTTTCGCTGGCCGATGCCCTAAAACTCAGCTGCAACGTCCCGTTTGCTCAACTCGGCCTGGCTTTGGGCCAAGATCGAATTCGCGCTCAGGCTGAGTTGTTTGGCTTTGGTAAAGAGTTCGAAATTCCAATGGCTCTGACTCCAAGTGTTTATCCGAAAGGCATGGATGAACCACAAACCGCTCTGTCAGCATTCGGTCAGTTCGATGACCGTGCCACGGTTACGCAGATGGCTATGGTCAGTGCGGCAGTTGCCAACGGTGGGGTTCTAATGAAGCCGAACATTATCGAATTGGTGCAGTCATCAAACCTAGCCGTGCTCTACCAGCCAAGTGATGAGATTGCCTCGCAAACCATGTCTGCTGGCACTGCAGCATTGGTCAACCAGATGATGGTTGACGCCGTAGCAAACGGTGTTTCATCAAATGCACAAATTTCCGGAATCTCGGTGGCTGGTAAAACCGGCACCGCGCAGAACGGAGAAGATGCCCCCTATACCCTTTGGTTCACCGGCTTTGCCCCAGCCGATAATCCCCAAGTTGCAGTGGCTGTGGTCATTGCCGATGGCGGCGGTAAGGGTCAAAACGGTCGAGGTAATTCACTCGCAGCCCCCGTGGCGCGCAAGGTGATGGAGGCGGTGTTGCGGAAGTGATTCCAGAAGTAGGCAAAGTTTATGGCGGCCGCTACAAATTAATTAGCAGAATCGCAATCGGCGGTATGGGCGAGGTTTGGCAGGCCCAAGATGAAATCATTCTGCGTGAGGTTGCTATCAAAATTTTGAAGCAAGAATTCATGGGTGACCCAGGATTTTTAGAACGCTTCAGAACCGAAGCGAAACACGCGGCGATGGTGAACCACGAGGGAATCGCAAACGTTTTTGACTATGGCGAAGACAGCGGCTCAGCCTACCTAGTTATGGAACTGGTTCCGGGTGACTCGCTAGCCCGAATTTTAGAAAAAGAGAAAAAACTCGACGGCGTCAAGGTGCTCGAAATTATTGCCCAAACCGCACGTGCACTCTATGCGGCTCACGAGGCTGGATTGGTGCACCGTGACATTAAGCCAGGCAACCTACTGATCACGCCGGATGGACACGTAAAGATAACCGACTTTGGAATTGCTCGCGTTGCCGACCAGGTTTCGCTAACCGCTACCGGGCAGGTGATGGGTACCGTGCAATATTTGGCGCCAGAACAGGCCACCGGAAAGCCAGCCACCCCATCAACCGATATTTACTCGCTGGGCATCGTGGCATATGAAGCTCTAGCCGGGAAACGACCATTCACCGGCGAATCGCAAATGGCAATTGCCATGGCACAAATCAACGAGGCACCTCCGGCACTGCCAGACGACGTCGATCCGCGAGTTGCCAACCTGGTGATGTCTTGCCTTGCTAAAAAGCCAAACCAGCGACCAGAGAGTGCGTTGGCTTTAGCGAAGCGAGCCGAGGCCATGATGCCGACCGCCGCCAAGGATGAGGCCGCAACCCAAATACTTTCTCAGGTAAGAGTGAGTGAAGCAACCACTGCCATTCGAACTGCACCAATCCAGCAGCCCGCGCTTCAACCGAGCAAACCGGCAGTAGTTTGGCCATGGATCGCATTAATTGTGGTGCTTGGTCTGACCGCAATTTCGGTCGTGGTCGCAATTATCACCACATCACTCATGCCCGGCCAGGTAATAAGCCCAAGCCCAACGGCAACAGCCTCGGGTTCGGCTTCGCCGACACCGAGCGCTAGCCCCACTTCGGTGACTGTACTGCTATCTGAAATCGAAGGTAGAAATGTAGCCGAAGTTGCAGCTGAGTTGCTCGGCAAAGGCCTACTGGTAATTCAAACTCCGGGCGAGTTGGTTCCGGTTGATGATCCAAGAGTGATGCAGGTCTACGACGCCAAACCACTTGGCCAATTGAAATCTGGAGACCCAATTGAGCTGATCTACTGGATTGGTGACGCTAACGCTACCCCAAGCCCAACTCCATCCAGTTCGGTTGAGCCAACACCATCAGAATCACCCAGTACCGAACCGGCCCAGTGAAACAAAGGCCAGAAAAAAACCAAACCTTTAGACTTGAGAATGACTAAGTGAGTGGAGTAGAGATTGACTGAGAAGCGCGTGATTGCAGGTCGCTATGAGGTCGGAGCACTTATCGGACGCGGCGGCATGGCCGATGTTTACGAGGGTGTCGACACTCGACTAGGCCGCACCGTGGCAATCAAGTTGCTCAAGTCAGATTTGGCCAACGACCCAGCCTTTGAGGCTCGCTTTCGTCAAGAGGCGCAAGCCTCGGCTCGCATTGCGCACCCAACTATCGTGCGAACCTACGATGCCGGCGAAGAAATCACCGTCGATGTACACGGCAACGAGCACAAGTACCCGTTCATTGTCATGGAACTGGTTACCGGAAAACTGCTGCGAGATTTGCTGCACGAGCGTCGACTAACCATTGAAGAGTCGGTCAACTATGCCACCGGTATTCTTACGGCACTTGAATTCTCGCACCGAGCCGGCGTAGTGCACCGCGACATCAAAGCTGCAAACGTGATGATCACGCCAACCGGCCAGGTTAAGGTGATGGATTTTGGCATTGCTCGCGCTGTTTCTGAGTCTTCGGCAACCATGGCTCACACTCAGGGCATCGTAGGTACCGCTCAGTACTTCTCGCCCGAACAGGCTAAGGGTGAAACGGTTGATCACCGAACCGACCTATATTCAGCGGGAGTAATTCTCTATGAAATGCTGGCCGGCAGGGCCCCGTTCAAGGGTGAAACAGCGGTTTCGGTTGCCTACCAGCACGTTTCCGAAGCTGTCATCCCGCCGTCGGCACACAATCCAGAAATTTCAGCCGAACTCGATGCCGTAGTGTTACGCGCTCTAGCTAAAGACCGCGCTGAACGTTTTCAAAGTGCCGAAGAATTTCGTGAAAACTTGCTGGCGGCCTCAACCGGTTCGCCGGCCACCATTGAATCTCCGCTGGCTGCGGTCACCGGCAGCATCGATGCTGCACCCAGTTCGATAATCGAACCAGAAAGTTCCGAAGAGCAAAGCGACAAGCCTGTTCCGTCTTCAGACTGGGATGATTTTGAAGCGCTACTTGCTGACGCAACCGATAAAACTACGGTGATGCCGGCCGCCCCAGTTTCGTCGGCACCGGTAGAGCCAGCTAGTCCGGTTGCATCGGTTGAGCAGCAAAGTGCTCAATCCGCCGTATCGGCTGCTGAACCGACCGAAGTCATTTCACGCCCCGCTCCTACTCCTACTCCTACTCCTGCAGCAGCATCCTCGGTTTCAACCAACACCAACCCGTTCAATACTTTAGGTATCGAATTACCAATTCAAACCGACTCAACACCGAAGCCGGTCTTTGCCAGGGTAGAAAAGCCAACTACCAATATTGTTTGGATAATCGGTTCGGCTGCCGCAGTAATCATCGTTGGTTTATTTATTTGGTTGGGCAGCTTAGGAAATCTAAATCTGAACATCAACACCGATAACGGCATCAAGGTAGCCGACATCGCGAACCAGCCATATGATCAAGCGGTAACCACGCTTACCGATCAGGGTTTGCTAGTTAGCAAAGTATTTGAAGTGAGTGAGACGGTTGCTAAAGATGCGGTAATTCGCACCGATCCGGTAGCCGGAACATCGGTACCGAAAAATACGCTGATTACGGTTTATGTTTCAAGCGGCAAAGACACAGTGCTGGTGCCGAATTTAGCTGGGATGACCGAGGCCGAAGCAGCTGCAGCGATCATCACCGCAAAACTGACCTTAGGCACTATCGAGCAAGCTAACAGTGCAACTGTGCCCGACGGTAAAGTTATTGAATCGCTGCCAGGGCTGAACTCACAAGTTGAAGCCGGCAGTGCGGTGAACTTGATCATTTCAAACGGAATGGTTGACGTGCCCGATGTTCGAAATCTTTCAACCAATGATGCGCGGGCTATTTTGACCAGCCCAGAAGTTGGGTTCACCGTTTCGATTGTGACCGATGCCGAGCCTTGCAGCGGCACACCTGGAACCATCGTTTTGAATCAGTCGATTATGCCTGGCCCAGCGGCGCAGCGTTCAAACATCGTTTTGACTGTGGCTTGCCAGGTTCAGTAGCAACTAGAACTTAACCAGCGGGCTGAGCTTCTTGGCTTTTTCGGCCGCGCCCTTTAGACCAATCGATTCAAGCCAATTGCCAAACATTTGGTAGCCACCCTCGGTCAAAACCGATTCGGGGTGAAATTGCACCCCGTAAATTGGCAAATATTTATGTTGCAAACCCATGATCACGCCACCCGGTGAACTTTCGGTCGCTGCGGTGCGGCTGGTTACCACTAAATCTTCGGGCACAGTTGAATCGACGACTGCCAGAGAGTGGTAGCGGGTGGCATTAAAGTTTTGCGGAACATTTTGATAAACCAGCGAATTGTCGTGTTCAACCCTTGAAGTTTTGCCGTGCATGAGCTCTTCGGCGCTGGTCACTGTGGCACCCATGGCTTCGGCAATTGCCTGATGGCCAAGGCAAACACCAAAAACCGGTTGTCCAGTTTGAAGCGCAAGTTTCACCGTTGGGATTGAAAGACCAGCCGACTCAGGGGTGCCTGGGCCTGGGCTAATTAGCACTGCATCATACTTTGCTAAGAGGCCTGGCAGTTGGTCTTCATCGACGATGTCGTTGCGCAGAACCTCGGTTTCGGCACCCAACTGCTGAAGATAGCCGTTGATGGTGTAAACGAAACTGTCGTAATTATCGAGAACCAGAATTTTGACCATTGTGCAACTAGCCTACTTTGCTCCATCCACGCGACTAGAATTGCAGCATGTCTGAATCAAACAGCTCAAAAAAACCGGCCAAAGCGGTTAAGCCAAAAGCACCGAAAGTTTCAAGGCCTGTATCCGCGGAAGAGGCCCCAAACCCGGTCTGGTTCAAACCCGTTATGTTCGGCTTCATGCTGCTCGGTCTAATCTGGATCATCACCTATTACGTGACCAGCGCACAGTATCCATTGGGTGCTGCCACTCCGTGGAATCTTGAGAACTGGAACATCCTGATTGGTTTCGGAATCTCGATGGTTGGCTTCATGATGTCAACTCGCTGGAAATAACAAAAAACTTAGATGCAAAAACCCCGGTCAATTGGCCGGGGTTTTTGCTTGTCTGAAACTTGCCGCTACCGGAGGCCTAATAACCTGCGTATTGCCAGGTGTTGATTCGATAGAAGGTGAGCGCAACGAACACAGCCAGGACGAGCAGCACACCCAGTTTTTGAGATAACTGCTGGCTTGATTTGCGGGTGTTGGCGTAGACCGATGCGATTGCGCCGCCGGCAAGCAAGCCACCGACATGACCCTGCCAAGAAATTCCGGGGATGATGAAACCGAATACGAGGTTGATTGCGATCAGGCCAACCATCTGAGTAGAGCTTGCGCCAATTGACCGCATGACAACAAAGTATGCGCCCATTAGACCAAAGAAACCGCCGGAGGCTCCGACGACCGGTGAGAATGGGTCGGCCAAGTAAAGCACGGCAACTGATCCACCAAAAATTGAGATTAGGTATAGGGCGATGAAGCGGGCCTTACCCAACATCGGCTCAAGCACCGAACCGAAAACAAAAATTGAATACATGTTGAGCAAAATGTGCATTGGCCCAGAAGGATCGTGCACAAACCCCGCGGTCAACATTCGCCAAGGCTCAGCCTCGGTTAGGAGCGGGGCAAAAAATAAAAATTGCGTGAGCTGTGAGCCGGGCAGAATTTGCCCGACCCACAGCACCGCATTAATTGCGATTAGAGCAATGGTTGCCCTAGCCTGACGCAATTTCAAGTTTGACTAGGCCTTTTCGATTGTGATCGACTCGATGATCACGTCGTCTAGCGGCTTGTCGCGGCCATCGGTGTCGACGCCCTCGATTTGCAAGACAACCTTCTTTGAAACCTCATCAGCAACCTCACCGAAGATGGTGTGCTTGCCAAACAACCAAGTGGTTGGCGCAGTGGTGATGAAGAACTGTGAGCCGTTGGTGCCTGGGCCGGCATTTGCCATTGCAAGTTTGAAAGGCTCGTTGAAGTTTAGTTCTGGGTGAATTTCGTCGCCAAATTGGTAACCTGGGCCGCCCATGCCGGTGCCGGTTGGGTCACCACCCTGAATCATGAACTGCTGAATGATGCGGTGAAAAATAACACCGTTGTACAGCGGCTTGTTGGTCTGCACTGCACCGGTGCGGGGGTCGCGCCATTCGATTGAACCGGTGGCTAGGCCTTCGAAGTTCTCGACGGTCTTAGGTGCGTGGTTGCCAAAGAGGTTGATTTTGATGGCACCGTGATTGGTGTGCAAAGTTGCAACTGAAGTGTGAATTGTCATAGCGACTATTCTCGCACGCGCCATAACTCCCAGAATTTTTTCAGCAAATATTTGGATGATTTCAACAACCGGTCAGGTTGTCGTCTGAAAGTGGAGGCACCTGCCGAGCCACCCCGAAACCGAACGGAGTCTCATGCTTACCTGTCCGAAGTGTCAAGCTGACATGCGCAATTATGAGCGCAACGGAATCACAATCGATCAATGCACCGGCTGTCGCGGAATCTTTCTAGACCGCGGAGAGCTCGAGCACCTAATTGACGCTGAAGGAAACTTCTACGGTGGCGGCAATTCGGCACCGGCAGCACCAGCGGCTCCGCCAGTGAATTACGGCACTCACACTCCGCAATACCAGCGCACCCCTTATCCGCAACAGGGTCAGTACCGCAAAAAGAAAAGCTTCCTCAGCGAGTTTCTTGATTTCGACTAAATCGACAATCGAGCAGCCATAGAATCCAGTCATGACAAAGTCGCTGCCGACCCCAAACATCATTGATCCAGCTTCAGTAACTAGCTTTCGCTGGGGAGTCATGGGGGCGGCAGCGATTGCCGAAACGTTTGTCGCCGCTGTGCAGAAGCACACCCGACAAAACATTGTTGCTGTCGCATCGCGCACACCGGGCAAGGCCGAAATTTTCGCCCGGCAATTTGGTATTGAAGCGCACGACAACTACGAAGATTTGCTGGCTCGCGAAGACATCGACATTGTCTACATCCCAACTCTGCCTAGTCAGCATCGCGATCACGCATTACAGGCAATTGCGGCCGGTAAACATGTTCTGATTGAAAAACCGGTCACCCTAGATCCTGCCGAAGCTGCCGAAATCTTTGCAGCGGCTAAAGCTGCTGGGGTTTTGGCGATGGAAGCGATGTGGACTAGGTACCTGCCGCAATACGACATCATCCGCCAGTTGTTGGCCAAAAATGAACTCGGCGATATTGAGATGGTTTCAGTGTCGATGTGTCAGGCCAACCTCGAGGTTCCACGACTTTGGAAAAAGAACCATGGCGACCCGCTTTTCGATATGGGAATCTATCCGGTCAGTTTCGTGCAGACCTTTTTGGGCAACCCGACCAGCATTACGGCCCAGGCAGTTTTGAATGACGAAGGCATCGACGAAGAGGTTTCGGTGCAGTTGCGCTATGCCAGTGGGGCAAGAGCCTACGTTTTGGTTTCGGGTCGAGCCGCTATTCCAGGCATTGGCGCAGTCGGCGGAACCAAGGCCAAATTGAATGTTGGGCCGGAGTTTTTTGTACCCTCAAAACTTGAACTTTTTGGTGCGGATTTTTACTCGGATTCAGTTGAGTGGCACGATTCGTCTGCGGTCCAACGTCACGAGGGTTTGAGTTACCAGGCGACCGCTATGGCCAAATTCATCGATGAGGGCTTGCTCGAATCGCCTTACGAATCACACGCTGATTCGATTGCAAACTTAGAGGTTTGTGCCGAAGTCATTCGCTTGATTGGTGCGCAAATTAGGTAGGTAAAACATCGGCGAAATTCTTTGGCTCGCCCCGATTACCTAAGTAAAACGCAAAGAAAATGTGGGTCTATTTTGAAGTCCCCAATTCAATTCCCACTGAAGCACAACTCATTTGAATTTTCGAAAACTGGGATGAAAACTCGTCACGCTCTCGCTGCGACCAATCGCCATCCCCGTCGGCAATAAAGTGTTGCAACTTGCTGGAATAGACGTAAACCAACGACCCCAAAACGCTCATGTGTTGTTGGCCAGCCTGCTGCCACATGTGCGCCTGCTCGGCATGGGCCGTCTCATATTGTGTTGAAGCCTCAGCGAAAGAGTATTTAGGTTGCTCTACTTCATCGAGCAGACTGCACAGTTCGAAATCGGCATCCGCGATTGAAGAAGAACAGCCCGATAGAACCAAAGTGCCAATAGCGATTGCTGCAATTAGCGAGCTGGGTCTAGCCCGCATTGTTTGAATCTCGCTTGCCCGGCAGCACAGATAGCAAAAGCGCTAACGCACCCAACCCGGTTGGCACCCAGCCGGCAGCAGCAAAGTTGAGCACGAAATACACTCCCATGCCCAAACTAACCACAGCCAAAAAAATCGCGAAAAATCGGTGGCCTTTACCGTAGAGAGTAAGCCAGGCTAGCGCGACCGCACCAATACTGAGCGTTGAAAAACTCAACGCCGCGAAGTTGATCATCAACTCTTCTTCGCTCATGCCTTTTTCTTCCAAACCAAAATGATGAAGGCAACCAAAGGCAGCGCACCAAGAATTAGGCCCAATCGATCGTTAGCCGCGAAAAAGAAATAGATTGAAGCCGAAAGCGTGAAAGCGGTTGGATACCAGGCAAACCGAGGCTTAACCTTGCCAAATTTAGCCAGCAGTGCCAACACCACCGAGACCAGTCCTAAACTCCAACCGATAAAAAGTGTCCAAGTGACGATCTGCGCTAAATCTTCCATGTGACGATTATGACACTCGGGCCAGGGTAACTGGCCGGCTAATCAATCAAGGATGATTCGCTAGCCAAAACGCCTTCGGCCAATGCCAACTCGGGTGCCAAAAAGCGATCGGGGCCAACACCGGCAACACCAGCGGCACGCAATTTAGCCACGGCTCGACCGGTTGCCGCAGCCGGTGATAACGGGGCGCGCATCTCGATTGCTCTAGCAGCAGTCACGTACTCAATCGCCAAAATTCGACGCAGGTTGCTGACAATCTGACGCAACTTGCGAGCCGCATGCCAACCCATCGAAACGTGGTCTTCCTGCATCGCAGAAGAAGGGATGCTATCTACCGAAGCTGGAGCAGCTAACCGCTTATTTTCGCTAACCAGTGCAGCCTGGGTGTACTGGGCAATCATCAAACCAGAATCGACTCCGGCATCCTCGGCCAAAAATGGGTTCAGGCCGTGACTGCGAAACTTGTCCAACGCCCGGTCGGTGCGGCGCTCAGAAATTGAACCCAAATCGGTTGCCGGGATGGCCAAGAAATCTAGGACATAAGCGATTGGCGCACCGTGGAAATTACCGTTGGAGGTAACCTCACCGGAATCTAAAACAACCGGGTTGTCGATGACCGCAGCAAGTTCGCGATCGGCAACTGTTGAAACGTAATTGATTGTGTCGCGAAGTCCGCCAGCTACCTGTGGGGCGCAGCGCAAACTGTAGGCATCTTGAACACGATCGTCGCCATGGCGGTGCGAAGCGACAATCTCTGAACCGCTTAGGGCTGCAAACATGTTGGCTGCGCTTTTTGTCTGACCTGGATGTGGCCGCAGCGGTTCGTGTAATTCAGGCCGGAATACCTGGTCGGTACCCATCAAACCTTCAACGCTCATCGCAGCAATAACGTCGGCATGGTCGGCCAAAACCGAAAGGTCAGCCAGCGCCAAAATCAGCATGCCCAGCATTCCGTCGGTGCCATTGATGAGAGCGAGTCCCTCTTTTTCTCGAAGCTCGACCGGTTTAATTTGTGCCGCCGCCAAAAGTTCAGCTACCGGAGCTTCGATACCGTCTGGTCCGAAGGCTCGACCTTCGCCCATCAGCGCCAAGGCGCAGTGCGCTAGCGGAGCCAAATCACCACTGCAACCTAGTGAGCCATATTCGTGCACTACCGGAGTGATGTTCGCGTTCAACATTTGCGCATAGGTTTGCGCCAAAATTGGTCGAACTCCGGTTTTGCCCGAGCACATGGTTTTCAATCGCAGCGTCATCAATGCACGAACTACTTCAACCTCAACAACCGGCCCCATTCCGGCGGCGTGCGATCGAATGAGCGACTTCTGCAACTGCACGCGATCTTCGGTGGCAATGTGTCGGTTGGCCAACGCACCAAATCCGGTTGAAATTCCGTAGACCGGGGTTTCGGCAACGGCGAGTTTTTCGATGTGCTCGCGAGACTGCTGCATGGCGGCAAGACTCTCGGCAGAAATGATGACCTTGGCACCGTAGCGGGCGATGGCAATTACATCGTCGGCCGTCATCCCGTGGGTTGAAATGACAACTTCGGCTTTGCGCTGACTATTCAAAGGTCGCTCTCTTTCTAAACAAAGCTAATTCTCTGCTCGATGGGTTTTGTAAATCAGGTTCACACCGGGACGATATGCCAGGTGAATAAAAGAAGGTGCATCCAGTTCAACAAAATCTGCCTTGGCACCAAGACCTAAGTGACCAACATCGTCTCGGCGTAAAGCTCTGGCGCCACCGAGTGTGGCCGCTTCGAGAGCCTCGCGTACCGACAGACCCATTTCTCGAACCGCAACCGCGATACAAAAAGGCATGCTTGTGGTGTAGCTGCTACCAGGGTTGCAATCGGTGGCGATAGCAATCGAAACACCGGCATCGATAAGTCGTCGGGCATCTGGATAAACGGCTCGAGTGGAAAACTCTGCCCCTGGCAACAGCGTTGCTACGGTGTTGCTAGCCGCGAGCGCCTGAACGTCGTGGTCACTCAAGTGGGTGCAGTGATCGGCTGAGGCACAATCAAGTTCGACAGCCAACTGGACTGCCTCGCCCGCTTCAAGTTGATTGGCATGCATTCGAGGAAGCAATCCATGCTCGATTCCGGCAGACATAATTTGTTTGGCCTCGGCAACCGTGAATGCGCCTCGATCGCAAAATACATCGATCCATTTGGCAAACTTCGCTGCTTCCGGAATCATGCCAATCACCAAGTCGACATAATCTGCTCGTCGATCGGCATATTCCTTGGGCACCACGTGCGCACCCAAAAAGGTAACCTCTTCGGTGAAGTCGCGAGCAATGCGCAGCGAACGCAACTCATCCTCGACGGTCAAACCGTAACCGCTCTTGATTTCAAAAGTTGTTATCCCCGATGCCTGGAGTTCGGCAACCAGTCTTGAGCAATTAGCCTGAAGCTCCTCATCTGAGGCAGCTCGAGTAGCAGCCACGGTTGTCGAAATTCCCCCGGCCGAATAGTGCGTGCCACTCATCCGGGCTTCAAATTCGGCGGCGCGATCCCCGGTAAAAATTAGGTGCGCGTGTGAGTCAACAAAACCTGGAATTACGGTGCGACCAGCGACTGAATACTGCTCATCACACTGCGGTGCTGCATCCTTCTTACCAATCCAGCTGATTTTGCCCCGGTCAACGACAAAGGCTCCATCGGTTAAATCACCAAACTCGGATGAGTTGGTAACCAGCAGGCCAATATCGGTAACCAGGGTTGAAGTCATGCTCTAAAACTATTCGGTGTCGAGCATCGGCACGTGCACATGCTTGTGGCGAGCGACATCGATGGCCTTCTCGTAACCGGCGTCGGTGTGGCGAATAACGCCCATACCCGGGTCGTTAGTTAGCACCCGCTGGAGTTTCTGGGCGGCAAGTTCAGTTCCGTCGGCAACAGAAACCTGGCCGGAGTGAATTGAACGACCCATGCCAACTCCACCTCCGTGGTGCAGACTTACCCAGCTGGCACCCGAGGCGACGTTTAGCATCGCGTTCAAAATTGGCCAGTCGGCAATTGCGTCTGAACCATCGAGCATCGCTTCGGTTTCGCGGTAAGGCGAGGCAACCGAACCACAGTCGAGGTGGTCACGACCAATTACGATTGGCGCGCTGACTTCGCCACGCTTAACCAAGTCGTTGAAGACCGCACCGGCTTTGTCGCGTTCGCCATAACCCAACCAGCAGATGCGGGCAGGAAGGCCCTGGAACTGAACGCGCTCTTGGGCCATGTTGATCCAGCGGTGCAGGTGCTTGTTCTCTGGGAACAGCTCAAGAATCGCCTGGTCGGTGCGGTAGATGTCTTTCTTATCGCCCGAAAGCGCGACCCAGCGGAACGGACCCTTACCCTCGCAGAACAGTGGGCGAATGTAGGCTGGCACAAAACCGGGGAAGGCAAATGGTCGCTCGTAGCCACCCTTGCGTGCTTCATCGCGAATTGAGTTTCCGTAATCGAAAACCACAGCACCTTTATCCATGAACCCAACCATGGCCTGAACATGTTTGGCCATCGATTCTTGTGAGCGCTTGGTGAAATCTTCTGGGTTGCTCTCGCGATACTCGTTAGCGGTGTCAAGATCCATGCCCTCAGGGATGTAGTAGAGCGGATCGTGCGCTGAAGTTTGGTCGGTGATTACATCAATCGGTACTTCGCGCTTGAGCAACTCGGTGAATATGGTGGCCGCATTGCCGACTAGGCCGACGCTCTTTGCGATTCGGGCATTCTTGTACTTGATTACCCGATCAATGGCGTCATCTAGGTTGTCGGCGATTTCATCCAGGTAGCGATCGCGAACGCGCATCTCAAGTGAGCGACGGTCAACGTCAACGATTAGACAGGTGCCCTCATTCATGGTTACGGCCAGTGGCTGGGCTCCACCCATGCCACCGCAACCACCGGTCAAGGTTAGGGTTCCGGCTAGGGTGCCGCCAAATGACTGCTCGGCAACCGCGGCAAAAGTTTCGTAGGTTCCCTGCAGGATTCCCTGGGTTCCGATGTAAATCCATGAGCCAGCTGTCATCTGGCCATACATGGTTAGACCAAGGTGCTCTAGGCGACGAAATTCTGGCCAGTTAGCCCAGTCGCCAACTAAGTTTGAGTTGGCCAGTAGCACACGCGGTGCCCACTCGTGAGTTTGAAAAACACCAACCGGCTTACCCGACTGCACCAGCATGGTTTCATCGTTTTTGAGGTTGGTCAAAGTTTTCACAATGGCATCAAAGCTCTGCCAGTTTCGGGCAGCCTTGCCGCTGCCACCGTAAACAATCAGATTTTCTGGATGCTCGGCAACTGCCGGATCTAGGTTGTTGTGCAGCATTCGCAATGCTGCCTCTTGCTGCCAGCCGCGGGCAGTGAGGGTTGAACCGGTTGCTGCGTGAAGTGCTGATCGAGTAGTCATGCAGTAATTTCACCGCTTCGAGGTTGGCAAAACCAGATAGGTTTAACCAAAAGTGTCTGAAATACCAGACAGGAGAATTATGTCGTTAGTGCCGGCTGCTTCGCGTGCCCTAGCGATACTTCGCGTCTTGGCTAAACACGGACAGCCGATTACCGCAGCAGCAATTGCTAAAGAACTTGATCTGCCCAGATCGAGCACCTACCAACTTTTGGAGGCACTGGTAGCCGAAGACTTTGTAGTCCATTTTGAAAATGAATCGCGCTGGGGTCTGGGTGTTGTCGCATTCGAGTTGGGCAACGCTTATTTGCGTCACGATCCAATTGAAAGATTTGCCCGGCCCCTGTTAAAAGAGTTAGTTGGCGCCACCGAAGCCCAGGTTCCGGCCGTTGGCCAGTTGGGCATCCTGGTTGGTGATGAAGTGCTTTACCTTTTGAAAGAGTTGCCGCTGCACCCGGTAACCGTAGTTTCAGATATCGGGGTGCGTCTGCCCGCACACCTAACCGCCTCTGGTCGAGCCATGCTCTCGCGGCTTGATCAAAAACAACTAAGAGCCACCTACAGTGAAACGCGTTCAACCGACGCCCTGACCAATCGAACTGGCTTAGGACCAAATCGCTTAGCTGAATTGAAAAAACAACTCGAAATCGATAGGCGACTGGGCTATGCCATCGAAGATGGTCAAATTTCCACCGGCTACTGCTCGGTTTCGGTGGCCGCCGTAAACCACCTGAATTTGCCCACGGCGGCACTGACTTTGACCTTCAGAAGCGAAGATGCCAGCGAGAGCGATAGGTTAGAAATCGCGCGACTGCTGATGGCGGCGGCAAGCAAACTTTCAAAGCGGATGGGTGCCAAATGAGTGAAGACGCAAAGTGGCCTAGAGCGAGCGCTTGGCTAAAGCCGGTCGCCGAACAATTTGCGGATGCGCAAAGCACCCAAGAATTGGGCAAATCATCAGGGTTTGACCTAGCGGTTTTCGGAGTCAAAGCTCACCTAACTTCAATTTCGGCAACCAATGCTCACGAAACACCGGCGGCAATTCGCGCAGCACTGCAGCGCTATTCACTTTGGTCATGGCAGCACGACACCGACCTGAGCACACTGGTTGCCGCTGATTTTGGCGATGTCGAAAACCCCGATTCACCCGAGGGTGAGGCCGAAACCGCCCAGTTAACTGCTCGCGCACTAGAGGCATCCAAGTTGGCAATTGCTCTAGGTGGCGACAACTCAATCACCTATGCCGTAGCCAAAGGTGCAGCCGATTTTCTGGGTGACATTTCAAAGCTCGGTGTAATTACCTTGGATGCACACCACGATCTTCGCGATGGGGTAAGCAACGGATCGCCAATTCGTCGCCTAGTTGAGTTGGGTGTCGACCCAACCAAGATTGTGCAAATCGGGATTGCCGACTTTTCAAACTCCCCCGAATATGCGGATCTCGCAAAAGAGCTGGGCATAACCGTGATTAGCCGTTCTGAGTTGCGCTCGCGCAGCCCCAAAGAAATTTGGCAGCAGGCAATCAAAATTGCCGGGCGCGACGGTGCAAAAATCCACGTTGATTTCGACGTTGATGTTTGCGATCGAGCCGTTGTGCCAGCTTGCCCAGCAGCGGCACCGGGCGGAATTTCTGCTGATGAATTACGCCAATTTGCTTACCTTGCCGGTAACAGCCAAAACGTGGTCTCGGTAGACATTACCGAAATCGATGCAACCGTGGATGCTGCCGATCAGCGCACCGTGCGACTCGCTGCTCTTCTCATTTTGGAAGCAGCCGCTGGCCTAGCTAACCGGGCTTAGACTCGCAACTATGACTGACGAAAAAATTGCCGCAATGCCGGTTGCCCAAGTTGATTCCTGGCATCGAACCATCCTGATGTTTTTTGCGATTTTGGGCATGGTTACCACCTCGCTCACCGTGCGTTTGCCGTTAGTCAAAGAATTGCTAGAAGTAAGCACCTCGCACCTGGGCATCATTATTTTCGTCGGCGCCATCGGGGCAGTAATCGCGCTGAATATTTCGGGTCGGGTAATTGAACGCATTGGCACCCGCCCAGCTATCTTGGCCGGCCTAATTGCAATGGCCTTTGGTGTGACAGTTCAGGCTTCATTTGCGATAGCTGGCAACTGGGTTGGTTACATGATCGCCGGCGCTCTCACTGCTGCCTCTTACGGTTTCGCCGATGTGGCAATCAACGTCGATGGCACCGCGATTGAGCGCCGCAAGCAAAAGAGCCTGATGCCGCGAATGCACGCCGCATATTCACTCGGCGCTCTGTCAGGTGCCGGCATTGGCACGGTTGCCGCTGCCGCTGAATTTTCACTGCTAGCCCAAATTGCAATTTTGGCAGCGTTTCACCTGGGTGTGGTTGCACTTCGTTTCAAAACAATTCCGGCCGGAATTGGTCAAGAGGTGGCTCACGAAGAATCGGTCAAGGTCGAGCGCCACCACTGGCTCACTCCGGCAGTTTGGTTCTTGAGCATTTCGATTTTGGCCATCACCATCGGTGAGGGTTCGGCGATTGACTGGCTAGCTCTAGGTGTAGTCGAGGGCTATAACGAATCAGCGGCTAATGCCGGTATTGCGTTTACTATTTTCAATCTTTCGATGACCCTAACCCGGTTCTTCGGTGGCAATCTAGCCGATCGCTTCGGCAAAGCTCGCACCATTCAGGCCCTAGTTGCCACCGGGGTTTTGGGTATTTTGATGATTATCTTTGGTGCGCCTAATGTTTGGTTTGCCTGGATTGGTGCTGCGTTGTGGGCAGCCGGAGTAGCTTTAGGTTTTCCACTTTTGCTATCGGCTGCTGGCGAGGCCGAACACCCGGCGAAGCGCGTGAGTTTTGTCGCCGCCTGGGGTTACGGTGCGTTCTTAGCTGGCCCAGCACTGCTCGGTTTCTTAGGTGAAGCCTGGGGCATCTTGAACATGTACTTTGTCGTTGCCGGCCTGTTGGCCACCGCGTTTATTTTCAGCTCAGCTGCCGGTAATAAACGAGCTACCAAAAACTAATCGTTAGTGCTTGCTGCGATAGTAGGCAACCAGCGCGTTAGCGTGGCCGTGGCCCAGGCCATGTGTATTTTTCAACTCTGCCACCATCTCCATATGCGCCTTGCCATCAAGGGTTGCTAGCAGATCGAGCCAGTGTTGAATCGGCTGGCCATACTTTTTTTCAATCGAAGGAAAGTAGCTTTGCGGACCTTTAACTTTTTCTTCCATCAGAACAGATTAGGGCTTGTTTGGTTAAAGAAAAATGCCTCCCGAAGGAGGCATTTCATTTGTGGAGACTAGGGGGGTCGAACCCCTGACCCCCTGCTTGCAAAGCAGGTGCTCTACCAACTGAGCTAAGTCCCCATTAGTCTTGCGACTTTTGGTTCGGAACCTCATCTTCTCAGATGATGCTTCCTGGTGGGCCTAGGAGGACTTGAACCTCCGACCTCTTCATTATCAGTGAAGCGCTCTAACCACCTGAGCTATAGGCCCGTAGAACCTTTGCTACATTACATCAATTTTCAGAAAGGTTCAAACTGAACCTTAGTTGTTCGTGAAACCTACGCTAATGCCGCCGGTTAGTCGACCGATCACATTGAAAATAGCTGCCGAAATTGCGGTTAGTGCGGTGCCAAGAACTACGTTGAAAATCGACAAGGTGAATGCGAAGGAAAGCACTCGAGGCAAACTTAGTTCGGCGGCAACATCAACACCATCAGAGCCACCGCCACCAATAACGCTGTTCAGCAAATTAGTTAGCGAACCGAACAGGCCAGTTGAGTTGATTACCAACCACAGGAAAATAAAGCCAACGATTGTGGCAATTCCCATGGCTAGAGTGACCAAAAAACCGGCTTTGATAGCAGACCAGATGTCAATGTGAACCAGCTTGAGCTTTACCTGCTTTACCGGAGGAAGATTTTTCTTGGCCATTCTGGCTAGTTTCTCTTTCACTCAGCTGCTCCTTCTTGTGCACTAGCTTCTGCTTCGGCCTCATCAACGCCGGCCTCAACCAAAGCCTCGTTTGACTCTAGGTTTCGCTCGGTGTTTTTAGCAAGACCGATGATGCTGTCTTCTTCGTCGAATCGAGCGAAGACAACACCCATGGTGTCGCGGCCCTTGGCTGGCACTTCAGAAACCGCGCTTCGAACAACTTTACCGCTGGAAAGCACAACCAAAACTTCGTCGTCTTCCGCGACGATGATGGCGCCAACCAAATCGCCGCGCTTCTCTTCGAGTTTGGCTACCTTGATGCCAAGCCCGCCACGGTTTTGGTCGCGATATTGAGAAACCTGGGTGCGTTTGGCATAGCCACCCTCGGTAACCACAAAGACAAAAGCATCGTCTACATCGTTGATAACCGAAGCGCTCAGCAGGTAATCGCCAGGTCTGAAGTTCATACCGATGTTTCCGCTGGTGTCGCGGCCCATAGGGCGAAGGCTGGCATCCGAGTTGCTGAAGCGAATTGACATTCCCTTGTGCGAAACCAGCAGCAGATCGTCGGTTTCCGAAGCCAACATGGCCGAAACCAGTTCGTCTCCCTCGCGCAACTTGATGGCGATGATGCCACCTGTGCGTGCTGTGTCGTAAGCCTGCAGTGCGGTCTTTTTGACCAAGCCCGACTTGGTAGCTAGCACCAGATAAGGTGCCTGCTCATAGTCTTTGATGTCGAGAACCTGAGCGACCTGCTCGTCTGGTTGCAGCGCCAAAAGGTTTGCTACGTGCTGGCCCTTGGTGTCGCGACCGGCCTCAAGCACCTCGTATGCCTTGGTGCGATATACGCGGCCCTTATTAGTGAAGAACAACAACCAGTGGTGAGTGGTAGTTACAAAGAAGTGTTCAACCACATCGTCGGCACGAAGTGAAGCACCCTTGACACCCTTGCCACCGCGGTGCTGCGAACGATAGTTGTCGCTGCGAGTGCGCTTGATGTAGCCGCCGCGGGTTAGTGAGATAACCATTTCCTCTTCAGGAATAAGGTCTTCAACCGAAACATCGCCATCGAAACCAGCAATGATCTGACTGCGTCGGTCATCTCCGTGTTTGGCAACCACCTCGTCTAGTTCTTCGCTGATGATTGAGCGCTGGCGGCTTGGGTCGGCAATGATCGCCTTGTAATCGAGAATCTGAGCCTCTAGTTCGGCTGCTTCATCAATGATTTTTTGACGCTCGAGTGCGGCAAGCTGACGCAACTGCATGTTCAAAATTGCACGAGCCTGCAACTCATCGATGTCGAGCAGTTTGATTAGCCCGTCACGCGCATCTTCAACGCTTTGGCTCTTACGGATTAGGGCAATTACCGCGTCGAGTGCATCGAGTGCTTTGAGGTAACCGCGCAAAATGTGTGCGCGCTCTTCGGCCTTGCGCAATCTGAACTGGGTTCGGCGAACAATAACTTCGATCTGGTGAGCAACCCAGTTGGTGATAAAACCGTCGAGGCTTAGGGTTCGTGGCACACCGTCGACCAAGGCCAACATGTTTGCGCTGAAGTTTTCTTGCAGCGGGGTGAGTTTGTAAAGGTTGTTTAAAACAACGCGGGCAACCGCATCTTTCTTAAGAACGATGACCAAACGCTGACCGGTTCGACCGGAGGTTTCATCTCGAATATCGGCGATGCCGGTTAGTCGACCCTCTTTTACCAGGCCGGCGATTTTTTCGGCCAGGTTGTCAGGGTTTACCTGGTAGGGCAACTCGGTGACAACTAGGCAGGTGCGGCCGTGAATTTCTTCGACGTTGATGATTGCCCGCATAGTAACCGAACCGCGACCAGTGCGGTAAGCATCTTCGATGCCTTTGCGGCCAAGGATGTGTGCTCCGGTTGGAAAGTCTGGGCCCTTGATTCGCTCAATTAGGGCTTCCAGCAACTCTTCGTTGGTAGCTTCTGGGTTTTGCAAATACCACTGGGCACCGGCAGCAACTTCCCGCAGGTTGTGTGGCGGGATGTTGGTAGCCATACCAACAGCAATACCGATTGAGCCGTTGATAAGTAGGTTAGGGATGCGGCTTGGCAGCACGGTTGGTTCTTGAGTGCGGCCATCGTAGTTGTCTTGGAAATCGACAGTGTCTTCGTCGATATCGCGCACCATTTCAAGTGCCAACTGAGCCATACGGCACTCGGTGTAACGTGGCGCAGCGGCTGGGTCGTTACCCGGTGAGCCAAAGTTGCCCTGTCCAGAAATTAGCGGATATCGCATGTTCCAGTCTTGGGTTAGACGAACCATGGTGTCGTAAATAGCACTGTCACCGTGCGGGTGGAACTGGCCCATGACATCGCCAACAACGCGCGAGCACTTGCTGAATTGTTTGTCGGGGCGGTAGCCACCATCGAACATTGCATAAATTACGCGGCGGTGTACCGGCTTTAGGCCATCGCGAACGTCGGGCAGGGCGCGACCGACAATAACGCTCATGGCGTAGTCAAGGTAGCTGCGCTGCATTTCGACCTGAAGGTCGACCTGCTCTACGTTGTCGCGCATTGGTTCAACATTGGTTGTTTCGTCAGCCATGATGTCTCTTCTCTAAAATCTTTGGATGTGCGGCCTAGATATCTAGGAAGCGCACATCTTTCGCGTTCTGCTGAATAAAGGTGCGACGGGCGTCAACGTCTTCGCCCATGAGAGTTGAGAAGACTTCATCAGCGATAGCTGCATCTTCTAGGGTTACCTGCAACAGGGTGCGCTTGTCTGGATCCATGGTGGTGTCCCAGAGTTCGTCGTAGTCCATTTCACCAAGACCCTTGTAACGCTGGATTGCGTTTTCTTTCGGAATCTTTTTGCCAGCTGCCTGGCCCTCGGCCAAAGCCTTGTCGCGTTCGGCGTCGGAGTAAACGTATTGGTGATCTGAGTTTGACCACTTGATTTTGAATAGCGGCGGCTGGGCCAAGTAAACATAGCCGTGCTCGATTAGCGGGCGCATGTAGCGGAACAGCAGGGTAAGAATTAGGGTGCGGATGTGCAGACCGTCGACGTCGGCATCGGCCATAAGGATGCACTTGTGGTAGCGGGCCTTAGCCACATCGAAATCTTCACCAATACCGGTGCCGAAAGCGGTGATGATTGCCTGAACTTCGGCGTTGCCCAGGGCTCGGTCTAGGCGAGCCTTCTCAACGTTTAGAACTTTTCCGCGCAGCGGCAAAATGGCTTGGGTTTCTGGGTTTCGACCGCGAACAGCCGAACCACCAGCCGAGTCACCCTCGACCAGGTAAATTTCTGAAACTTCAGGGTTGCGGCTCGAGCAGTCGCGAAGCTTGCCCGGCATACCGCCAGACTCTAGCAACCCCTTGCGGCGAGTAGCTTCGCGTGCTTTTCGAGCAGCGTGACGAGCAGTTGCTGCCTGAATGGCTTTGCGAATAATTTCTTTTGCCACGTTTGGGTTGCGGCCCATCCAGTCGCCAAATTCTTCGTTGACCACTCGCTGCACAAAAGCTTTGGCCTCGGTGTTGCCAAGTTTGGTCTTGGTCTGGCCTTCAAACTGCGGTTCAGACAGCTTGACTGAAATTACTGCGGTTAGACCTTCGCGGCAGTCGTCACCGGTGAGGTTTTCGTCTTTTTCTTTGAGCAGATTTTTCTCGCGGGCATATTTGTTGAGCAGTGAGGTTAGTGCTGCCCTAAAACCCTCTTCGTGGGTACCACCCTCATGGGTGTTGATGGTGTTGGCGTAAGTGTGCACGCTCTCGTTGTAGGCGTTGGTCCACTGCATGGCAATTTCGACCGACATGTTTTTTTCTTTGGTCTCAGATTCGAACGAGATGATCTCTTCGTTGACGATTTCTGATTTCTTCGAAAAGTTGAGGTACTCAACGTAGTCGCGCAGACCGTTTTCGTAAAAATAGCTGTCGCTGCGGCCGTTTCGCTCATCTGATAGCTCGATGCGCAAGCCCTTGTTCAAGAAACACATCTGCTGAAAACGCTGGCGAAGAGTTTCGTAGTCGTATTCAACGGTTTCAAAAATGTCGGGGTTGGCTAAAAACTCGATCGTGGTGCCGGTGTAGTCGGCTTCGCCACCCTTGGCCAGCGGTGCATCTGGCACACCCATTTTGTAACTCTGGTTCCAGAGGTGACCCTCGCGGGCAACCTGCACCCGAAGCTCGGTCGATAGCGCGTTAACCACGGATGCGCCCACGCCGTGCAAACCACCCGATACGGCATAACCGCCGCCACCGAATTTACCTCCGGCGTGCAAAATTGTGAGCACAACCTCAACTGTTGAAATGCCCTCGGTTGGGTGCACAGAAACCGGGATACCGCGACCGTTATCAATTACGCGGATCCAGCCTTCTTTGGTGATGGTTACCTTGATGGTGTCGCAATAACCGGCGAGCGCCTCATCGACAGAGTTGTCGACGATTTCGTAAACAAGGTGGTGTAACCCACGCGGACCAGTTGAACCGATGTACATACCGGGTCGTTTTCGAACAGCTTCGAGACCCTCTAAGACCTGGATATTTCCGGCATCGTAATTATTTTCAGGTACAGACATATTCGGTTGTGGCTCCTTTTGCGTGGGTTAGGCCCAGTGAAAAGCAATCTCAGTGATTGACTGATATTCGGGGTAGCTAACTATTAGAAATTTTAGCCTTTAGGGCTGACAAAATTTGGCTAATCGGCTGTGTTTTGGCAAATGTTTTTGCCGGTTTTACCCAGTATTTTCGCGGTTTCTTCGGTTATCCGTAAGTATCGCGCGGTCCGCGACCGGGCACCGAATAAAAACCTTTTTTCCAGGATGGAGCATCCGGTCCGGTGAATTTGATTGAGGTCACCTCTAATTGCGGGTAAGTCTGATTTATTCGCCCCAAAATGTCATTTTGCATCAGTCTCAGTTGGGTTGCCCAGGCCGTAGATTTGCAACGCACCGTGAGCAGCCCGTTGACTAAAGTTTCAGGTTTTGAATTGGCCGCGTTGGTTTCGCCAACAATCTTGGCCCAACTGCTAAAGAGTTCGGTCTCGGCAAGTTGCCCTTCCCAGTGAAATGCCTTCATCAAATCGTCTATGGAATCGGCTGCTCGAACCGGATCGCGACCTTTGCTAAAAGGTTTACTTGCCTTTTGGGCAGCTTTTTCTGCCATTCTTTTGGCATCGCGGCTGATTCGACCGGTGACTGCAGCTTTCATCTTTTGATAAAACTCGACTGCGATGTCGGGCTGCTCTTCGTTAGATTGCATTTGTGATCACCCCAGCTTTGACATTAAAGACAGTGGCTAACAGTGACTTCGGAACATCCTCTGCTACTGCTGCGGTGATAATTACCTGCTCGTTGTCACTAATCAGAGCAGCCAATCGCTCGCGGCGACCAGAATCCAATTCGGCAAAGACATCATCCAGAATTAGCACCGGATCGCCTAGCCGCGATTCTTTTCGAAGCAGTTCAATTGACGCCAACCGTAACGCCAAGGCATAAGACCAAGATTCGCCATGGCTGGCGTAACCCTTCGCCGGTAGTGTGCCAAGCATCAACACCAGGTCATCTCGGTGCGGCCCAACCAGCGAAATCCCTCGCTCAAGCTCTTTTTGGCGAGTTAGGGCAAGTTTTTGCCGGTAAAGCTGAACAATTTCGGCCTTATCACTGGTTTCGATCCACTCCAAGCCGTCTTCATCATCATCTAGCCCACCTGGCAAACCCGCCGGACTTAGGCCAACCGCAAAATTTTTGTTATTTCCGGGGATTGCCGAGCCCATTAGTGAACTTTTCACCAAAATGCGGGGTTCATTATTGGCAATCGCGATTTTCTGGTAGGCCGAGGTTAGAAAGGGGCGTAATTGGTCGATCAGTTTGATGCGAGCCGAAACAATATCAGAGCCGTACTCGATCAGCGACTCATCCCAGGCATCAAGCGTGCTGAGAGCACCGCCCACGGTTTTTGTGGCGCGTGCAGTTTTTAGCAGTGTGTTTCGCTGTTTTAGCACGCGGTCAAAATCACTGTAAATGCCGACAAATCTTGGCCAAACCTGAATTACAAGTTCATCAATAAAAGCTCGTCGTGAGCTTGGGTCGCGCTTCACAATGTCAAGGTCTTCTGGAGCAAAGGTGACCGAGTTTAGATAGCCCAAAACATCGCGCAGCTTGGTAACCGGGCTTTTATTTACTCGGGCCTTGTTGGCAGTGTCGCGATTCAGTTCTAGTTCAAGTTGGATTTCGCGATCTTCAAAAGCTACCGAAGCCCTAACTACGGCTTGATTTTGGGATTGTCGAATTAGTGGCAAGTACCCAGCTACGCGATGGCTAGACAGGCTAGATAAATAACGAACGGCTTCGACCAAATTTGTCTTACCCTGCCCATTAGGCCCAACCAATAGGTTTATGCCGCTAGAAAGGGAAATTTCCGCAGTTTCGTAATTACGAAAATTGCCTAGCGATAGGTGTTTTAGATACACCGAGGCTCAACTCTTTAACGAACTAGCAGGTTTGGCTGAAGCAAATAGCGATAACTGTCTTGCGCGGCTTTTTCTTTTGAGCTGTGTGCCGAAATTAGTACCGGGCCGGGCTTGTTTGGGTTGTCATTGCTGGTGAAAGCGATCTTTACAAACTCTGAGTGCACGCCGGCCAGACCATCTAGAAGAAATTGTGGTTTTAGCGAAACAACAATCTCTTTGCCGTTGAGCTCAGTCGAAATAGTTTCAGATGCCTGAGCTGTTTCGTTGCCGGTGGCCTCAAGGGTTACTTCACCTTCGCCAAAGCTGTAGCGCAGTGGGCTTTCGCGTTCTAGCACCAGCGAAACACGACGGGTTGATTCAACCAAATCTGAGGTTTGAACAATGGCAAAGTTTTCAACTTCGGCTGGGAACAGGCTTTTGACCGGTGGGAAATTGCCCTTGAGCAGCAACGATGTGACCGAGCGATTATTTGCTTTGAATGCAATCATTTCGCGATCATCAGTTTTGGCGATAGAAATTGCAATTTCACCCTGGTTTCCGAAGGTTTTAGCAACTTCCTGAAGCGTTCTTGCCGGAACTAATGCCACTGCCCCAGCAGCGCCGGCATTTGCTGACCAAGCCGCATCACGAATGGCAACGCGGTAGCGATCGGTGGCTACGAATGACAATGTTTTGTCATTTGCTTCAAGTTGAACACCGGTTAGTACCGGAGTTACATCATCTTTCGACGATGCAACTGCAACCTGATGTACGGCATCCGCAAATGCTTCACCAGCGATGGTTCCGGAAATCGCAGGAATCTCAGGAAGCGTCGGATATTCATCAACCGGCATAGTGAGCAGTGAGAATTTTGATGCTCCACAGGAAACGGTGACCTTGGCACCATCGGTTTCAAATTCAACTGGAGCGTTTGGCAACTTTGATGTGATGTCTGATAGCAATCGACCAGACACCAAAACTCGGCCGGAGTCTTCTACTTTGGCAACAATTTCTGCCTGAGCTGATACTTCGTAATCAAAAACTGAAAGTCTTAGGGCGTTGGCGTCGGCCTCGATCAAAATACCGCCCAGGATAGGCAAAGTTGTGCGCTGCGGTAGCAAGCGAACAGCAAACGAAACAGCTTCGTTTAGAACATCGCGATTAACTTGAAATTTCAAGATTGTCCCCAAATCTAGCCAATGTTGGCAAAAGGATTGTTGGCTCAATCTTGGCACAGATTAGTACCGCAGAGGGTTTTTGTAATTACAAAATTAGCTTGATAGGTGTATTGGTGAAAACCAAGAAATGTTATTTAGCTATCAAATATTTAAATTTAAATAATCTTCTTATTAACCTCTGTGGAAACTGTGGATAAGTTACGCCAGCCCAATAAATTATTGGGAATTACAAACTTGTAAGTTGTTTACACAGCTGTGAATAAATCTGTGGATAACTTGGCGGGTTGTGGAATGAGATTTTTTCTTCAACAGTCCAAGCATCAGTAATACACCGAAAGATCAGGCAATTTGAAAGTTATCCACAGGGTTATCCACCTGTTAAGAATTAAGGTTTAACTTGAAGGTTTTTGTGATTTTTGTTCTTCTTAGCGACTCTGAGACTTAATGCGTCCGATGATTTCAGTGACCTGGTTGTAAACGTAACGACGCTCGTTCATAAATTCTTGAATCTTTTTAGTGGCGTACATCACTGTGGTGTGATCTTTACCGCCGAAGAGCTGCCCGATTTTAGGAAGCGAAAGGTTGGTTTGCTCGCGACATAGGTACATTGCGATTTGTCGTGCTAAAGCAATCGCCTGGGCCCGTGAGCTGCCATAAATGTCATCCTCACTGATTTTGTAATAGTCAGCTACAGCTTTGATGATGTCGATTGGTGCAATAACGCTTTCGTGACCCAGCGGCACAATGTCTTTCAGCAGACTCTGAACTAGATCCATGTCGATGCGCTGACGATTTAGATTGGCGAACGCGGTAACACGTATAAGGGTGCCCTCAAGTTCGCGGATATTCGAAGAAACACGGGCCGCCATGTATTCGAGGATTTCGTCGGGAACTTTAAGATTTTCGATTTGTGCTTTTTTGCGCAAAATTGCAATTCGCGTCTCAAGCTCTGGAGCCTGAATGTCGGTTAGCAAACCCCATTCAAAACGTGAAACCATACGATCTTCAAAGCCGGTCAATTCTTTTGGCGGCACATCGCTGGTAATTACAACCTGTTTGTTGTGGTCGTGGAGGGTGTTAAAGGTGTGAAAAAAAGCTTCCTGAGTTTGATCTTTACCTTGCAAAAACTGAATGTCATCAATTAGCAAGATATCGATGTCACGATATTCGGCCTGAAAACTAGCGCTTCGGTTATTTTGAATCGCATTGATGAAGTCGTTAGTGAATTCTTCGCTCGAAACATAGCGAACTTTAATTCGCGGGAACAGGCTCAAGGCGTAATGACCAATTGCATGCAGCAGGTGGGTTTTTCCCAGGCCCGAGTTTCCATAAATAAAAAGTGGGTTATAAGACTTAGCCGGAGACTCGGCTACTGCGAAAGAAGCAGCGTGGGCAAATCGGTTTGAACCGCCGATAACGAAACTGTCGAAAGTGTATTTGGGATTCAGTCTTGAATCATTTGCGCGGTCACTTGAGGACGATAAATAAATCGGAGTGATTGGAGCAGTTTCTGGAAAAGGTTCGGGCGCCACCTCGGCCGCTGGAATCGTGTTGATTTCAGGGTTGACCACTACGGCAAAGTTAACCGCCCCGCCATTTTCTGGGGTTGATGAAATTGCGTCGACAATCGCGGGTCTTGCCTTTTGGTTGATCATCTCGCGAGTTAGATCATTCGGCACCTCTAGATACAGGGTGTCACCCAAAACGCCTTTTGGTTCGGCCAAGGCAAGAAAGCCTAAGAGTTGCGGGCTGAGTCGGTCATCAGAGTTGAGTTGGCCAACAACAGAGTGCCACAGCGCGGTGACCGATTCTGATGAAGACACGCTTGCTCCAAACTCAATGGACTTAATTACGATACGTAAGTTTTCCACAGCTTTTCCACAGAGATATACACTTGTGGACTAACTTGTGGAAAACCGAATAGTCGTTGTTTGGACCCCCCCAAACCATTAATCGAAATTCAACTCCGCTGGCGAAAAAAAATCAAATCGTGCCGGCGTGTCTTTACGGCCAAATATTGGCTGTCTTTGAGATACTTCTGCGCGCTTTTGAAAAAGATCGCCCAGGAACTTGACCCGTGGCCGCTTAGGGCTTAGGTTTAAGAGGTTGCCCTGCATCGGGAGTGGCGGCAATAGCCGAATTTTCGGATTTGCACTTCCAAATCAAGCTTTATTTCCTAACGGAGAAAAATTATGTCAAAGCGTACTTTCCAGCCGAACAACCGTCGTCGTGCCAAGACCCACGGTTTCCGTTTGCGTATGAAGACCCGTGCGGGTCGCGCCATCCTGGCTGCACGTCGTCGCAAGGGCCGTCAAGAACTTTCGGCTTAGTCGAAGCGACAGTCGGCAGGCTTATGTTGGCCAAGCAAAACCGACTGAATCGCGCCGAAGACTTTCGTGCAGTAATGAAGTCTGGCCGTAAAGTCGCAACCGAACACTTAGTCATCTACCTAAAGCGGGATGAGGCAGAGCCTCATGCCCGCTTTGGTTTTGTTGTCGCAAAAACCGTTGGCGGAGCAGTGAATAGAAACTTGGTCAAGCGCAGGCTTCGAGAACTTGCCCGTGAAAGCTTGAAAATAAGTTTTTTGCCAACCGATAACTCATCCAGTTTTCAGGTGGTAGTTAGGGCACAACCCGGTGCAGCTGAGATTGGCTGGAATAGACTTCGAGAAGAATTTTTTACCGGGATTAAAATTTCGGTAGCAAAGACAGTCAGCTAGATGAAGGCACTTTTATTCGTCTTACTGGCACCAAGAAATGTAGTAATTGCTTTAGTAAAGCTGTATCGGCGAGTTATTTCGCCGCTCTACGGTGATGTCTGCAGGTATTACCCATCCTGTTCGGCATACGGACTGGGGCAATTTCAACAGCGAGGCGTTTTGGTGGGCAGCTTTCTCACCGCGTTTCGAATTTTGCGCTGTAACCCGTGGTCGCAAGGTGGCGTCGACGAGGTAAAGCCCGGTTTCAACTGGTTTCGGGTCACCGATACCGGATATGTAGTACCAAACCTTAGAAAGGTTGACTGATGGATCTGCTTTGGCCAATTAAGTGGGTTATTGAACTAATCCTGGTTGGGTTCCACACCCTATTTACCACGCTGGGAATGGATCCGGCTAACGGCTGGACTTGGGCGCTCTCGATTGCTGGACTTACAGTCGTTGTTCGCTCTGCCCTGATTCCAGTGTTTGTGAAACAGATCAAGAGTCAGCGCAACATGATGGCCGCCCAGCCAGAGCTGATGAAGCTGCAGAAAAAGTACAAGGGTAAAAACGACCGCGAATCACGCGAAAAGTTTGCTAAAGAGCAGATGGAGCTCTACAAGCGAACCGGCTCGAACCCGTTCAGTTCATGTTTGCCGCTGTTGCTGCAAATGCCTATCTTCACCAGCTTGTTCTTTGTTCTTAATGATGCCCAGCACGGTAAATCTGGAGTTGGTCTGCTAAACATCGACCTAGCTACCCAGTTCTCGATTTCTGAGATTTTTTCCGCGCCACTTAAAGACACCTTCTTGAGCAGCGATTCTATTTCGGTGAAGGTGGTGGCAGCCGTAATGATCATCGCGATGACCGCCTCGCAGTTCATCACTCAGAAGCAGATCATTTCGAAGAACCAAAACCCAGATGTCATGAACAGCCAGTACATGCAGACTCAGAAGATCATGCTGTGGCTTTTCCCAATCATCTTCTTGATTTCCGGTATCTCTTTCCCTATCGGCGTAATGCTTTACTGGCTAACCTCAAACTTCTGGACCATGGGCCAGCAGTACATCGTTATTCGCAACATGCCTACCCCAGGCTCAATTGCCTACCGCCAGCAGCAGGAACGTCTGGCCAAGAAGGGCAAGTTGCCAAAGGCCGAAGAAGTTGAAGTAGCGCCTGAAGAAGCACCAAAGCCTCGTCAGCGCCAGCAGCCAGCATCTAAAGCACGCGCCAAGAAGTCACCAAAGTAAGGATTTTCAGCATGACCGAAGCAAACCAAGAACCAGAAGTTCAGTCGGTAAAGGCCCTTGAAGAAGAGGGTGACATCGCGGCTGACTACCTAGAAGAACTGCTTGACATTTTCGATCTAGACGGCGACATCGACATCGACGTTCGTCAGGGTCGCGCCTATGTGGCCATCAGTTCTGAAGAGGGCGAAGGAGACCTGCGTCTACTTTCTAACCCAGAAACCGTCGAAGCGCTTCAAGAACTGACTCGTTTGGCAGTCCAGGCTAAAACCCAGAGCTTTAGCCGCTTGATTTTGGATGTTAGCGGTTCACGTCAGGCCCGCGTCGACCAGCTAACCAAGTTGGTAAACCGCTTGGTGGCAAAGGTTCAAGAGTCTGGCGAGCCTTTGGCAATGAAGCCTATGTCTTCTTACGAGCGCAAAATCGCGCATGATCTTATTTCTGAGGCCGGTTTGGTTTCAGAATCTGAAGGCGAAGGCAAAGAGCGCCACATCGTTATCAAGCCGGCCTAGTTCGGTCTCAGGCGAATTTCGATAGTTTCACGTGAAACATTCCGAGTCTGAAGTTATGAATTCTGCAAAATCTGACGACGTTAAGAAACCGGATCTGGCTTTGGCGCCCGAAAACTTTCAGCCAGAGACTGAGCCGGCAATTGCTGTTGAAATTTTCGGTGCTGGAATTGAAAAAGCCCGAGCCTATGCGGCTGCGCTGGTGCGCGACGGAGATGAATTGGGGCTACTGGGTCCACGAGAAATGCCAAAACTTTGGACTAGGCACATTCTGAACTCGGCAGTTGTTGCTGAACTGGTCTCCCCCGGAAAAAAGGTAGCCGATGTTGGCTCGGGTGCCGGTCTGCCCGGAATCCCGATGGCGATTGCTCAACCTCAGGCGCAATTTGTGCTGATTGAGCCGATGGAGCGCCGTTCGACCTGGTTGCAGCAACAGGTAAGTGAGCTTGGGTTAGACAACGTGCGTGTGCTGCGTGCCCGCGCTGAAGAGGTCGGCGAGGTTTTCGACATGGTTACCGCACGCGCGGTATCAGCACTGCCAAAGCTTTTGAAAATGACCGTGCCACTTACCCGGGATGGCGGACAAATTATTGCGCTCAAGGGCTCTAAAGCCGCTGACGAGATTGAAGATTCGAAAAAGCTTCAAAAAAAGCTGAAAATTGCTGGATTTGAAATTGTGCGTGCCGGCGAAGGTCGTTTAGCCGAGCCAACTACCGTAGTTCGAACTACGCTAGTCTGAGCAAGAACTTTCGGGGAGATCGATGAACGAAAAGGCTATTCAGGCTGAGCTTACTGCCGAGACCAAAGCCTCGGTTGTTTCAGGTTTGGGCTACCCAGCAGGTCGTAATGAAGTGAGCCCAACCCGCACCGGTTGGACCGCATCGCAATCTTCTGCCGAAATCACTGTTTCACGTGAAACATTGCAGTCAGCCGGTGAATTCACCGCAGTGGAGCAGAAGAATGGCTGATCTGAACCAAAACTTCGGTTCAGACACACCGCTCCTTCGCGAACTAGCTGACACGACGCGCAGATTTCAGGCAGTTTCTGCCGCTAAAGCACCGGCCCCAGCACAGACTCGCATCATTTCGGTTTCTAACCAAAAAGGCGGCGTGGGCAAGACAACATCCACGGTAAATTTAGCCGCTGCTTTAGCCAGCAAAGGCCTGCGAGTTTTAGTCATCGACCTGGACCCACAGGGCAACGCATCTACCGCGCTAGGAATCGATCACCGTGAGGGTGTAGTCGGCATCTATGAGGTCCTAATCGAGGGGGCCAGTCTTGAATCTGTTGCCCAGCCAAGCCCAGAAAGCCCAAACCTATTTGTTGTACCGGCAACCATTGATCTAGCCGGTGCTGAAATTGAGATTGTCACCTCGATTGAACGCCAAAACTGGCATGCCCTGCTAAAGAATGCACTGGATGCCTTCATCCGGGATGGCAACCAGCCAGATTATGTGTTGATTGACTGCCCACCCAGCCTGGGTTTGCTCACGGTGAATGCCTTTGTCGCGGCCAACGAGGTGCTCTTGCCAATTCAGTGCGAGTACTACGCGCTAGAGGGGCTTTCGCAACTGCTGAAGAATATCGAGCGAATTCAGGCTGCCTTGAATCCGGCACTGCGCTTGAGCACCATTTTGCTAACCATGTTTGATGCCAGAACCAGACTTGCCGGTCAGGTGGTAGACGATGTTCGCGCCCACTTCCCCCAGCAAACCCTGAATACTGTCATTCCTAGAAATGTGCGAGTCTCCGAGGCTCCTAGTTTTGGTAAAACAGTAATTACGCACGACCCAACATCTATCGGGGCAATCTCTTATTTAGAGGCAGCAATCGAGATAGCCCAGCGAGGAGCAGCAAATGGCTGAAAAGAAAGTCGGTCTAGGCCGAGGAATTGGTGCACTAATCCCAACCTCGCCGATAGATAGCGAGCGTCCGATTGATGTGTTTTTTGGTGGTGCCACCCAGGACAGAAACAGCACCTCGCTGGGACAGCCCCTCGCTGAAGCTCCCTCGGCTGCTGCTGGCACTAACACGGACAATCTGGTTGCGGTTCCTGGCGCCAGATTTGCGCACCTTGATGTAAACGCAATTGTGCCTAATGCCCAGCAACCGAGAGCGGTATTTGAACCAGAGGCTTTTGCCGAACTGGTGCACTCGGTTAGAGAATTTGGTGTTTTGCAGCCAATCGTGGTTCGTTCACTTGGTAAACAAAATGGCCAAGACCAGTACGAACTGATTATGGGTGAGCGCCGACTTCGTGCCTCAAAAGAAGCCGGGCTGGCCAAGATTCCAGCGGTAATTAGAGACACCGCTGACGAAAACATGCTTCGTGACGCCCTGCTAGAAAACATTCACCGCGCCAACCTGAATCCGCTTGAAGAAGCCAGTGCTTATCAGCAGCTGCTCAGCGATTTCGGCATCACTCAAGAGCAACTAGCCGAGAAAATTGGTCGCTCACGCCCGCAAATTACAAATACCCTGCGACTTTTGAAGCTGCCGATTCCGGTTCAGCAGAAAGTTGCCGCAGGAGTACTATCTGCCGGTCACGCACGAGCGATTTTGGCGCTGCCAGATGCTGATCGAATGACATATTTTGCCGAAAAGGTAATCAAAGAAGGATTATCGGTTCGATCGCTCGAAGAATTGGTCGCAATTGATAAGCCCAAGCCAGGCAAAGCGAAGATTTTGCCGGGTGGCCGCCAGGATGCGCTAAAAGAAATCGCCGACCGCCTAGGTGATCGACTCAACACCAAAGTAAGCGTGGTTTTGGGCAAGAAAAAAGGCCAGCTAATAATTGATTTCGCTACCGTTGCCGATCTAAACCGAATTTTGAAAGAGCTCGGCGATCAATAAAAAAAGGAGCTGGCCGAAGCCAGCTCCCTGATTTTTGGTGAAATTAGCAGTTGCAGCTGCTGCCTTCAGACTTTGCTTTGCACTGGCAGTTGCCACCGCAGTTGCATCCTGAGTTTTCGGTCATTTCGCACCTCCTTGGTTACTTCGATTTTGGGTTATTTCGAAGATCTTTAGCATTTCATCAACCGCCTTCTGATTATCGGACAGACTTTCTGAATGCATCATGTGACTTACGTGAGTGAGCAGGTGATTTTCAACAATTAGCTTGTTCAGCGACCCCAAACTTTTCTGAATGGCTAGCGATTGGGTGATTATGTCCATGCAGTAATCCTCGTTTTCAATCATTTTTTGCAGGCCTTTCATTTGGCCTTCGAGGATTTTTGAACGATGCAGTGCTCGTTTTTTTATTTCTGCCTTCACAAGCCTAATTAAATACCCCAGGGGGGTATTAAGTCAAGCCGATTTTCTAGGCACAGTTGAAAACTGAGTCATAGATTATTTGCGACCGCGCAGTGCAGCTTCGGCTAGCGAGTGATAAACCTCGCCCAGCGAATAGCCTGAGGCAATAATCGCCTGAGGCAGGAGCGAAGTTTCGGTAAGCCCGGGAAGCACGTTGGCCTCTAGGAACCAGGCGGTGTCTTGTGAATCGACAATAACGTCGATTCTGGAAATTTGACTCAAACCAAGGGTTTCATGGGCCAAAATGGCCTGGCGAGCAGCCTTTTCTAGCACCACACCCGGCAATCTGGCTGGCACGTAATAGTTGGTTTCGCCGGCAGTGTAGCGTGAGTCATAGCCGTAATGACCGTTTAGCGGCTCGATTTCAACAGCCGGAAGTGCAATTGGGCCGGCCCCTAAATCGATGACCGAGATGGCCAACTCGGTGCCCTCGATGTATTTTTCGATGATGGCAACTTCGCAGTAAACATAGGCATCAACCATGGCCCGGCCCAGTTCAGTCTGGTTGTGCACGATGGTGACACCCTGAGCCGAACCGCTGCGCGCGGGTTTAACAACCACCGGCAACGACATCGAGTGAGTAATTGATGCCAAAACGCCTTCAGCGTCGAGTTCGCGAAAGGTTTCTTTCGGCAAGGTCACGTAGGGCGGAGTCTGAATGCCAACTTTGCTTACCAACGCCTTAGCAATTGATTTATCCCAAGCCAAACGTGCGGACGCCGCATCGGAGCCAACAAAAGGCACACCGGAGAGGGCTAAAACATCGCGCAGTGCACCGTCTTCGCCGCTGGCACCGTGCAAACAGGGCCAAATAACATCGGGATTGTCGGCTTTGATGTTTTTCAGTAGCTGGTGATCTGGTTCGCGGATGATGACCTCGGCACCAAAATCGGCGAGGGCATCTGCTACTCGGCGCCCAGATTTAAGCGAAATGTCGCGCTCGTGTGAAATACCGCCGGCCAAAACTTGAATTTTTAGCTTGGCTGCGCCCTTACCCTTTGGAATCACAGTTATTTACCCTTCTGCTGGAAGGTATCTAGAAGCTCGGTTTGAAGGTTAATGACATTTGCAAGTCGTTTGATTCCCAAATTAATGCGGTCTGGGGTGGGGAACGAGTAGCAAACGCGTAGGTAACGCTGACCGGAACCGTCACCAAAGAACGCGGTGCCCGGTGTGTAGGCGACCAATTCTTTAACCGCAAGCGGCAACATGGCCTTCGAATCAATACCTTCGGGCAGAGTAATCCACAGGTAAAAACCGCCATCAGGTCGGGTAGTTTCAAGATTTGGCAAGTATTCGTGCATCGCGTTTAGTGCAGCATCGCGCCGTTCACGATAAACCCCGCGAAAAGTGTCGATCTGACCCTTCCAGTCGGCGTTGGCCAAAAATTCGCTAATCATCATCTGTGTGAAAGATGATGGGCACAGCAGCGCCGACTCTTGAGCGAGCACCATTTTGTCGCGGATGGCCGGCGGGGCGAGAACGTAGCCCACTCGGAAACCGGGCGCCAAAATCTTTGAGAACGAGCCCAGATAAACGACGCCGTCTTCATCCATTGAGCGCACCGCCGCCGGTGATGGCTTATCAAAGTAAAGCAAACCGTATGGGTTGTCTTCGATGATCAAAATGTGTTCGCGCTTACAAATTTCGAGAATTTTTGGGCGACGTTCGGCGGAAAGAGTTACGCCTGATGGGTTGGCGAAGTTGGGCACCAGGTAAAGGAACTTGATGGTTCGACCGTCGGCCTTCATCCGGTCGATGCTTTCTTGCAGTGCTTCTGGGCTCATGCCGTCGTGATCGGTGTGCACGTGTTCGATGTGCGCTTCATAGTGTCTGAAGATGCCGATCGCACCCACATAGCTGGGACCCTCAGCCAAAACCACGTCGCCTTTATCTAAAAATAGACCGGCAAGCATGTCTAAGCCGTGCTGGGATCCGGTGGTGACCACTAGATCTTCGACCGAAGAGTGAATGCCCTCAAGCGCCATCAACTCGCGGATTTGATCGCGCAGGGTTAGGTCGCCTTGACCGCCACCGTATTGAATCGCCAACAGGCCGCGTTTTGCCATGGTGTCGGCATAGGCCTTTGCCAAAGTCTCTTTAGGCAAGGCCGCGACATAGGGCATGCCCCCAGCCAGTGAGACAACTTCAGGGCGCGAGACCACAGAAAACAGAGCTCGAACCTCAGAAACCGCCAAGGTTTCCGCGCGCGCCGCATAAGCATCCAACCAAGGATCAAGGTTGTGGGCCTGCGGGCTGCTCTCTGTCATGTCTCATCTCCCAAATACGCGAAAGACGGCCTCGCAGCCGTCTTCGCTAAAGAATTTCTATAAGACTAGTTCAAAAAATCAGCCAAATCGTTCAAAAGCGCCGCCTTTGGCTTGGCGCCAACGATGTTTTTGACAACCTGACCGTCTTTGAAAACAATCAGCGCTGGGATGCCAGTGATGTTGTAATCCATTGCCAATTTAGGTTCGTTGTCGACGTTTACCTTGACTACCTTCAGCTTGGCTGCGTTTTCGATTCCGATTTCATCAACGATTGGTGAGACCATGCGGCATGGGCCACACCACTCAGCCCAAAAATCAACTAGTACGGGGCGTTCGCTGTTTAGTACTTCGCCCTGAAATTCTGCGGTGGTTACTTCCTGTGCCATTTTTTATCCTTCAAATTCTGTTTTACGTGAAACTATGCGTGATCGGTCAGGTAGTGCTCGGCATCTAGCGCGGCAACACATCCTGAGCCGGCAGCGGTAATGGCCTGACGATAGGTCGGGTCAATCACATCACCGGCGGCAAAAACTCCAGGCAGGCTGGTCTTTGAAGACCTTCCTTCAACCTTGATGAAACGATCTGCGGTTAGTTCTACCTGGTCTTCAACCAACCAAACGCGCGGGTCATTTCCAATTGCGATAAATAGTCCGTCTAGTGGCAGTTCAGATTTCGAACCGTCGACGGTGTTTTCGAGGGTTACCGCGGTTAGGTTCGTCTCACCGTGCAGCTCGGTGACGGTGCTGTTGTAAATAACCTCGATTTTTGGGTTGTTCAGTGCACGGTCAACCATGATCTTCGAAGCTTTGAAGCTGTCACGGCGGTGAATGAGGTAAACCTTGCTGGCAAAGCGGGTCAGGAAGGTGGCCTCTTCCATTGCCGAGTCGCCACCGCCAACTACGGCGATGGTTTTTTCGCGGAAGAAAAAGCCGTCGCAGGTGGCACACCAAGAGACACCGTGACCGGAAAGCTCTTTTTCACGCGGCAAACCAAGTTCGCGGTAAGCGGCGCCGGTTGCCAAAATAACTGTTTTGGCTTCATAGGTCTCGCCCAAACCGGTTTTTACGATTTTGACATCGCCCTTTAGGTCAACTTCAACGACGTCGTCGTATAAAACTTCGGTACCGAATCTTTCGGCTTGGGCCTGCAGGTTAGCCATCAACTCAGGGCCCATGGTTCCTTCAGGGAAACCTGGGAAATTTTCAACCTCGGTGGTTTTCATCAGTTCGCCGCCGATTTCGACCGAACTGGCAATCAGCAGCGGGTTTAAGCCGGCGCGACCGGTATAGATTCCTGCAGTGAATCCGGCAGGACCGGAACCGATGATGATGACTTCGCGCACTAAAACTCCTTGTATTGATACTTGTCGATTTTACCGGCGGAACCGGGTGGCCAAATTACTCGACAAGGTGACCACTTCTGGAACTCTGAGTAAACGCAGAGCGATTACGTAACTGCCCAGCATGACACTGCCCACCAAAATTGAGGTCAGGATTGCCGTCACAATTGAATCAACCGCAAAGGAGTTAGCTTTTGTTCCCCCAAGCAGCTGTAGCGTAACAAAACCAAATAAACCAGAGAGCAGACCGGAAATAATAAAGCTGGAACCTGCTGCTGCGTTTTTGCGTCCCTCAAGTGAACCTATTTTGCGACGCAGCATGGCGTAGGCGAGCAAACCCTGCACCAAAATGGTGAAACTAGTTAGTGCTGCTAAGCCCACCACCAGCCATTGGCCGGGCAGGGTGAACGACATGGTGATCGATCCGATGATGTGCAGCGAAATCTGCACCACGGTGAACCAAAACGGGCTGCGGGTATCTTCGATGGCGTAAAAAGCCCGCTGCATCATGTAGACGAAGCTAAATGGAACCAGACCTACCATCAGCGCGATGATCACGTTGCCCAAAGCGACCAAACCGCCATATTCACCAACAAAAACGCGGGCTACCGGATAGGCCAAGACAATTAGGGCTGCGGTTGCGAAAACTGAAATCAGCATGATGCTGCGCAAGCCGGCCAGTAAATCTGCCTTCAGCAGGTCTAAGCGATTTTCATGGGCATGCGAGGCCATCTTGGTGAAATAGGCGGTGGCAATAGAAACCGTTGCCACCGAGTGCGGCAACATAAAGACCAGCCAGGCGATTGCGGCTGCGGCCACCGAGGCAACCGCAACATCTTCGGTTCGTGCCGCTACGGCGCCCGAGGCAACTACGGTTTGCACCAGACCGCCAATTTGAGTGACCAAAACCATGGCCAGCGACCAACTGGCTGCCTTTAGTGCTGGTCGCAGCCCAAAACCGCGCCATTTGAAATTTAAGTTGAGTTTTAGCCCGACGCGCTTCCAGAAAACAAAAAGAATCAGGGCCTGCGAAACCACTCCGGCAGTAGCCGAACCAGCCAGCAAAGCCACCTGCTCACCTGACCACTGTTCAACCGTGCGATTGCCGGTAGGGTCGGCTCCAAAAATCACCAGGAAGGCCACTAAACCGGCGAGTGAAACCAGATTGTTCAACACCGGAGCCCACATGAATGGTCCAAAAGCACTGCGAGCGTTTAGCACTTCGCCCAAAAGCGAGTAGAGCCCGTAAAAAAACAACTGCGGCAAACACCAGTAGGCAAACGCCGTGGCTAGGGCCAGCTGATTGTTATCCCAGCCGCTGGTGTAAATGCTAACCAGGAACGGCGCTGAAATTGTGGTCACCACCGTGACCGCGAAGAAAACCGTAATGATAAAAGTCAGCAGCCGATCGACGTAGCCTTTGCCGTCATCATCGTTTTGTCGCGCTTTAACAATCTGCGGCACCAAAACCGCGTTCAGCACACCGCCGACGATAATGGCGTAGACGTTGTTGGGCAGTTGATTAGCAACACCAAATGCGTCGGCGGCATCCGTGGTGACACCAATTGCGGCGGCTAAAACAACTGCTCTAACAAAACCCAGGATGCGTGAAATTATGGTTCCGCTGGCCATAATCAGCGAGGAGCGGGCGATGCTCAATTCAGCTCCTGAACTTCTTCGGCCAAGCGCCGTTGCCGTTTGCGCAAAGTGCGCAGAACACCTAGAGACAGCAGAATTGCGACTGAACCACCGAAGGTGACGAAGATTATGGTTTCAAGATCGGGTTCGACGTTCATCTGCAGCACGATCTCATCGGTGAGCACTATGCCTGAAAATGTGGTCAGCCAAACCCGCATAAAAACTTTGCCGCTGGCAACTGCCTGCACCGGAACTTGGGCATTAATGGTGGTTAGGGCTGGCACCACAACCTCAACAGCGCTGGGTACTCGAACTCGGGCATTGCTGGGGCGCATGTGCACAAAAACTCTAATATCGGCGTTGAATTCGTTTTTGATGCTCACCGGAACCAGCGATTCGTGGGCTACCAGGTTGATTGTTGATCCGGGAATAATCTTGATCTCTGGAACCGCAGCATTTGCTGGAGCAGCCAGTCCGATAGAGAGGACAGCCGCAGCAATCCCCCCAATTATTCGGCCACCGAATCTCACCGCTGCTGCTCGATCCATTCAATTGCCGTCTTCGCAAGCCGACGTTCGTTCTCGTGGGCCAAAGTGTCAACCAGGTTTTCTAACGCAAACCACTGCACATCGACTGCCTCGTGCTGCGGATCGTTTTCAACTGTCAGGTCACCGCCGAGTTGCCGCATCAGAAAGTGGTGAACGGTTTTGGAAATCAATTTGTTGCCGGCCGCAAATTCGTAATTGATCGAACCCAGCGACTGCAAAATTTCAACTTCGAGGCCGGTCTCTTCGGCAATTTCGCGAATGGCTGCCTGCTCAATGGTTTCGTCGCCTTCGGGGTGACCCTTTGGAACACACCAATCAATGCGACCGCTGCGGTTTTCACGACCGATCAGGGCAATTCGGTTACTACCGTCACCGGCTAAAACAAAGCCACCGGCCGACGTCTCAGACACCCGCACCAGATTGCGTGCGTAGTGCCTAGGTTTAGCCGAATTCATAAGAGAACTCTAAACCCTGTGGCACGATTGAGAGCGTGCAAACCGTAGCCGAAGCAATTGCGAATCTGGAGCGTTCTACTGAGAACCTGCTGTTTGATTTGCTCGGCAAAATTTTCCAGGATGCCGGCCACGAACTCTCGTTGGTTGGGGGTCCGGTGCGCGATGCTTTCTTGGGTCGGCAAGCACCCGATCTAGATTTCACAACTTCGGCAACCCCGGATGAAACCCTGGCGATTTTGAAGCCGCACGTGGATGCACACTGGGATATCGGCCGCGAGTTTGGCACTATCGGCGCTCGAATCGGTGACGACACTATTGAAATCACCACCTATCGAGCAGATAAGTACGATCACATCACGCGAAAACCGCAGGTAGCTTTTGGCACCAACCTCGAAGATGATCTGTTCCGCCGCGACTTTACGGTTAACGCGATGGCACTGCGCCTGCCCGAAAAAGTTTTTGTCGACCCGTTCAACGGTCTGCGCGATTTGCTAGCTGGAGTGCTGCGAACCCCCGGAAAGCCGCAAGATTCGTTTGGCGACGACCCGCTGCGCATGATGCGTGGCGCCCGGTTCGCATCGCAGCTTGGTTTTGAAATCGAACCTGAAACTTTTCAGGCGATGGTCGACATGGCTGACAAAATCGAAATGATTTCCGCCGAGCGGGTGCAAACCGAGTTGGTCAAATTGATGCTGGGTAAGCATCCGCGTGCTGGTCTCGAAGCCTTGGTTGATTCGGGAATCGCTGCATTTGTATTGCCCGAGTTGCCTGCTTTGAAACTAGAGAGCGATGAGCATCACCACCACAAAGATGTTTATCAGCACACTTTGACCGTGGTCGAGCAAGCCATCGATTACGAGCGCGATTACGGTCTCGAAGGTGATTTTGTGCTTCGCTTCGCCGCCCTGCTGCACGACTGCGGTAAACCAGCTACCCGAAAATTAGAGCCCGGGGGTGCGGTTTCGTTTTATCACCACGATGTAGTCGGAGCGAAACTGGCAGCCAAACGCATGAAAGCCCTTCGGTTCGATAACGACACCACCAAGGCTGTGGCCCGTCTAATTGAACTGCATCTTCGCTTTTTCGGTTACAGCGATGCTGCCTGGACCGATTCGGCAATTCGCCGTTATGTGCGCGATGCCGGAGATCAACTGCTGCGACTGCACGCATTGACTCGGGCCGATGTAACCACGCGAAATAAACGTAAAGCCGACCGGCTAGCTTTTGCCTACGACGACCTAGAGCGCCGCATCGAGCAAATTAGTGAGCAAGAACAACTGGATGCGCTGCGCCCAGACCTCAGCGGTGAAGACATTATGCGCATCCTAGATTTGAAACCATCTCGTGAAGTTGGCGAGGCTTATAAGTTCTTGATGGAACTGCGTCTCGAAGAGGGTGAGCTGGGCGCAGTTGAAGCAGAAAAACGCTTGCTTGCCTGGTGGAAAGCCCGCTAAACTAACAAGGTTGTCGTTTGGCCCAGGTTTTTGCCTGTTTCCGCCCGACAACGCTATGCAATTACCCTCCTGTCACGGAACGTCCGTGACCGCTAAGACCAAAGGAGGTGGGTTAG